>NZ_CP133188.1:1207201-2414403 GCF_030913635.1 Sedimentibacter sp. MB35-C1 | reverse complement strand
AGATGAACTCTAAATTGTTCTTGACATAAAAACGTAATTTTGTTACATTATAGTTAATGTTGAGACTGTGATAAAGAAGAGTAATCTATGCAGAAATTCTTAGAGAGTCAGATTAGGTGAAAGCTGATATTAACGCATAGGTGAAGGGAGCTTTTGAGTCCTTTGTTTAAAGAGGACAAAGCGATTGCTTTGTCAAATAGGGTGGAACCGCGGAATTAATCTTTCGTCCCTATATGGGATGAAAGATTTTTTGTGTTTACATAATTAGATCGTTAAATTGGCTTGTCACCGAAAATTTTTTATCCTTAGAAAATATCACATTAAATGGAGGCTGTCATGGCAAAAAAAGAAAAGAACAAATTAGAAAAACTTGTTTCACTATCTAAATCAAGGGGTATTATATTCCCGGGATCAGAAATTTACGGGGGATTGGCAAATACATGGGATTATGGCCCTTTGGGCGTTGAAATAAAAAACAATGTTAAAAAAGCATGGTGGAAGAAATTTATCCAGGAAAGTCCGCACAATGTAGGACTGGATGCAGCAATACTGATGAACCCTACAACTTGGGTAGCTTCAGGGCACGTTGGAGGATTCAGCGATCCTCTTATGGACTGCAAAGACTGTAAATCCAGATTTAGAGCTGATAAATTGATTGAAGACTATATGCATGAAAAAAATGAATTTCAAGTGGTTGACGGATGGACAAATAATCAAATGGAAGAATACATTGCAGAAAATAATATTAAATGTCCGGAATGCAAGTCAACAAACTTTACTGCTATAAGAAAATTCAATCTTATGTTTAAAACGTTTCAGGGTGTAACTGAAGATTCTCAGTCGGAGATATATTTGAGACCTGAAACAGCACAGGGCATATTTGTAAATTTCAAAAATGTTGCACGTTCTACAAGAAAAAAAATACCTTTCGGTATAGGTCAAATAGGAAAATCATTTAGAAATGAAATTACTCCCGGCAATTTTACATTTAGAACCAGAGAATTTGAACAGATGGAACTTGAATTTTTCTGCAAGCCCGGAGAAGACCTAGAGTGGTTCTATTATTGGAAAGAATTCTGCATGAACTGGTTGCTCAGTCTTGGAATGACGAAAGAAAATGTTCGATTCAGAGATCATGAGCAGGCTGAATTATCTCACTACAGCAATGCAACATCTGATATTGAATATCTGTATCCGTTTGGTTGGGGAGAGCTTTGGGGAGTTGCGGACAGAACAGATTTTGACTTAAAGGCTCACATGAGTACTTCAGGAGAAGATTTATCTTATCAGGATCCTGTTACCAATGAAAAATACGTACCATACTGTATTGAACCATCATTGGGTGCTGACAGAGTAATGCTTGCATTATTACTGGATGCGTACAAGGAAGAAACTTTAGAAGACGGAACAGAAAGGTCAATGCTGAAACTTCACCCTGCATTAGCTCCGTATAAGGCAGCAATATTCCCTCTGACAAAGAAGCTTAGCGAGCCTGCAACTGAGCTGTACCATACGCTTCAAAAACATTTTAATGTGGATTATGATGATGCGGGAAGCATCGGTAAAAGATACAGAAGACACGATGAAATCGGCACTCCTTATTGCATAACGTATGACTTCGAATCCATGGAGCAGGGATCTGTAACAGTAAGAGATCGAGATACTATGGAACAGGTAAGGGTAAAAATAACTGATTTAGTACAGTTTATAAATGAAAAAATAGCTTTTTAGATAAATGATAACATAGTGTGCATCTGTCGAAGGATAGAAAATAAGTTTTCTGTTATTCGACAGATGTCGCGAAAGGGGAGATTCCTATTAAATTATCAGATAGACAAAACAAAATTGTTGAAATAATTGAAAAGCATCAGCCAATAACCGGAGAGTCTATTGCTGAAAAGATTGGCCTTACAAGAGCGACCCTCAGACCGGACTTGGCAGTTCTCTCAATGTGCGGCTTGATTGATGCAAAGCCTAAAGTAGGATACTATATATCTAATAAAAAAAATAACAAAGATATAATAGAAAAACTATCTGCAATTAAAGTATCGGAAATAAAATCACTTCCCATAAACGTATCTGAGAACACAAGTGTTTATGATGCGATTGTTACTTTGTTTCTTGAGAATGTCGGCACGCTTTTTGTTGTAGAAGATGATGCTCTCAAGGGAGTAATATCAAGGAAAGACTTGCTGAAATCAGCAATGGGAGGGAAAGATTTAACCAGTATACCGGTTGGCGTAATCATGACGAGGATGCCTAAAATTGTATATTGCACAGAGGACGATTCGATAATAGATGCGGCAGAAAAAATAATTGAAAATGAGGTAGACTGTGTTCCGATAATTACAAATATGCCAAACGGTAAAATCAAAGCCTTTGGTCGTATATCAAAGACAAATATAACAAAAGTTCTTTTGGAAATATCCAAGTAAGAGGTAGCTATGGAAAAAATAAATATTTATGCAGTTTCAGACTCACTGGGAGAAACTGCCGAACAAGTTTCTAAAGCTGTTATAAGGCAGTTTGATATAGCAGATTTTGATATAAAAAGAGTTTCATATATCAATGACAAGGAAGCAATTGATAATTTAATCGATAAAGCATCCAAAGAAAATTCGTTTATTGTTTTTACGCTTGTAGTTGAAGATCTTAGAGATTATTTGATGCAAAGGGCGTTCGAGCATAATATAGGTGCGGTGGATATTATGACACCTGTTCTTTTGCCGCTCGTTAAACAGCTGGGAGTTTCTCCGAAGCAGGAACCCGGTCTTTTGAGAAAACTGGACGAAAAATATTTTAAAAAGGTTGAAGCGGTTGAGTTTGCCGTTAAATATGATGACGGAAAAGATACGCGAGGAATTCTTCTGGCAGACATTGTTCTTGTGGGAGTATCTAGAACCTCAAAAACACCTCTATCAATGTACCTTGCACATAAAAACCTGAAAGTCGCAAACATACCCCTTGTTCCGGAGGTAAGCCTTCCTGATGAACTTAAGCTTATATCGCCAAAAAAAATAATCGGATTAACGTTAAATATAGAAAATCTCAATAAAATAAGACGAGAGCGACTTAAGGCAATGGGACTTAAAGATACAGCAAACTATGCTAACATGGAGAGAATTTTCGAAGAACTTGAATATGCCGTAAGAGTAATGAAAAGTCTGAAGTGCAAGGTTATTGACACTACAGACAAAGCTGTGGAGGAAACGGCATCGATTATACTTGATTATATTTCTGAAAACAACAAGTAAGGAAAGTGGTGCGGATGAATATAAGAGAAAAATGCGAACAGTTTGAAATTGAACATTTATCTCCGTTAGCTGCCAAAAGCAGATATTCCCGCGGCAGAAAAGATGAGGAGCCGAAATGTGATATAAGGACTGAATACCAGAGGGACAGAGACAGAATTTTGCATTCTAAGGCTTTTAGAAGACTTAAGCATAAAACTCAGGTTTTTTTGTCGCCGGAAGGAGACCATTACAGAACACGGCTTACTCACACACTTGAAGTATCACAGATTTCCAGGACAATTGCAAGAAGTCTGGGCCTGAATGAGGATCTTACAGAAGCAATAGCTCTGGGGCACGATCTGGGGCATACTCCATTCGGTCACACAGGTGAAAGAATATTAAACAAGTTGTGCGAGACAGGATTCAGGCATAATGAACAAAGCCTGAGGGTTGTCGAACTTTTGGAGTTAAGAAACGAAAATTATGGACTTAATCTTACATATGAAGTGAAGGATGGAATTCTCAATCATCCCCTCGGTGGCAGCCCTGAAACATTAGAAGGGCAAATTGTAAGAATCTCTGATAAAATAGCTTATATTAACCACGATATAGATGATGCGGTAAGAGCCGGGATTATAAAGCACAGTGACATACCGGAAATATATCTCAGCGTCCTGGGTTTTACCCACGGTCAAAGAATCAATACCATGATTACAGACATAATCAGTAACAGCATGGATAAAAATATTATATCCATGAGCGATGAAATAAATAATTACACTCTTAAGCTCAGAGATTTTCTGTTTAAAAACGTCTATTACAATAAGATAGCTAAAAGTGAAGAAGATAAGTCTATTTTTATAATAAGTAAAATATTTGAATATTACGCGAAGCATTTTGAAGCTCTCCCGGATTTTTATATAAAAATATATAACAATAATAATTTCAGCAAAAGTGAGATAATTAAAGATTATATTGCGGGAATGACAGACCGCTATGCAATGAAGATATTTGAAGAATTGTATATACCAAAGCCTTGGCGACAATAAAAAAATTGTTGACAAGCTTATTTTGTTGTAATATAATTTAGTTTCAACGTGAACATAATGGTGATAGTATGCCCTATAAATTGGATTCTGATGTAATAAAAAGAATTCTGGATGAAAACAATATAGTAGATGTAATAGAAGAATTTTTGCCGCTAAAAAAGGCAGGCAGTAATTACAACACTAATTGCCCCTTTCACAAGGAAAAAACTCCTTCATTTATTGTTTCTCCGGAGAAACAAATGTTTCACTGCTTCGGCTGCGGTGAAAGTGGTGACAGTATAAGCTTCCTTACAAAGTATAAAAACTTTACATTTGTAGAAGCAGCCGAGTACTTGGCGCGAAAAGCCGGAATAGTTTTGGAGGAAACAAACTCGTATTCAAAGAATAATGAAAGCCGCCAACTTGCAGAGAGGCTTTATAAGATTAACCGTGATGCTGCACTGTATTTTTTTGAAAACATGAAAAGCAGCCCACAGGTTATAAAGTACTTAAAATCCAGAAAAATTGACGTTCCTGTAATAAAAAAATTTGGAATTGGATATGCTATAAACCAATGGGATAATTTGCTAAAATATTTGACACATAAAGGTTATATAGAAGAAGAAATTTTAAAGACAGGACTTATAATAAAGAGCAAGAACTACAATTCTTATTATGACCGGTTCAGAAACAGAGTAATGTTCCCAATTTTTGATTTGAAAGACAGAATAATAGGTTTTGGAGGTAGAGTTCTGGATGATTCACTTCCAAAATATTTAAATTCTCCCGAAACACAGATTTTTAATAAGGGCTACAATTTATACGGATTAAATTTGGCTCGCGGTAATGTAAGAGATAAACATTTCATTTTGGTTGAAGGATACATGGATGTAATCAAAATGCATTCATACGGATACAATAACACCGTAGCAGCTTTGGGAACATCATTAACGAACAACCAAATTAAATTGATGAAAAGATATTCTAAAAATTTTTATGTTACTTTTGATTCCGATAGTGCCGGTCAAAAGGCAGCACTGAAGGCTATGAATATGTTCAAGCAAAACAATCTTGATGCCAAGGTTGTAATAATGCAGGATGCCAAAGACCCTGACGAGTATCTAAACAAATTTGGAAAAATAAAATTTGACAAATTACTGGAAAATTCTCTTGATTATTATAGCTTTTTAGAATTACATTATAAAGAAGTTTTTGAAAATTCTAACAAAGTTGAATATATAAACAAATTTTTTGACAATATAGTATATGTGAACAGTGAAATTGAAAAAGAATTAATATTTGAAAAATTATCTAGAAAAGTGGGTGTTTCCAAAGAGTCTATAATAAAAGAATTTAATAAAAAAAATAACAGAAAAGAAACTTTTGTTAAAGCTGCACAGCCTGCAAGGCACTTGCCTCAGGTAAATAAAATTACAACATCCCATGAAGAGAAGCTTATCAAACTTATACTCTTAAACAATGACTTTGCATTGCAGTTAAAAGAGATAGTCAATGAAGCCACATTTACGGACTTGGAATACTATAATATTTTTAGAGAAATGTATGAATACAGAATCAATGATATGAGTATAGATGAGGAAAGCTTGAATAATATTATAAAAAATAAGGAAGATGTTAAAGTTTTATTGCAGTATGACGATGTTGATTATGATAATTTAGAGGCTTTATTCAAAGATTGTATTAAAAGATTAAAAATTAAATATTATGAAAATAAGAAAACTTTGCTTACGGAAGCTTTGTCACAATCTGAGAATACATCAAAAAGTGGTGAAATTATGAATGAAATTTTTAGCCTCGCTAAAAAAATTAAATCAACTAAGGAGGAGGTTAATTAGCCCATGGGTGAAACTAAAAATGTGAATTCCAAAGATGAGTCTGAAAAAAACGCTGAAATGCTTCAAAAAATAGATTCCATTAAAAATAAATTAATAGAAAAAGGCAAAAAAAACGGATTCATAACATATAAAGAAGTGTTGAGATCATTTGAAAAATTGGATATTAATCCTGAATTTATTGATGATTTTTACAAGCAAGCAGAAGATAATGACCTTGAAATACTAGGGTTCCAAGATGATATGATTCCTGAAAAAGTTGATGACGGTGATGGCGCTGAAACAAAGGAAGAAGATGCAGATTTTTTTGTAAGCCAAACGGATGATGATATACTAAAGGGTGTAAATATTGATGACCCTGTGAGAATGTACCTAAAGGAAATCGGAAAAGTGCCGCTTTTAACCGCAAGTGAAGAAATAGATCTGGCAAAAAGAATGCAGGATGGCGATGAGGAAGCCAAAAAAAGACTGGCTGAAGCTAACTTAAGACTCGTTGTAAGCATAGCAAAGCGATATGTAGGGAGAGGAATGCTGTTTCTTGACCTTATTCAGGAGGGAAATCTTGGACTTATCAAGGCTGTTGAAAAATTTGATTACACAAAAGGTTTCAAGTTCAGCACATACGCTACATGGTGGATAAGACAGGCAATTACCAGAGCTATTGCAGACCAAGCAAGAACAATAAGAATACCGGTTCATATGGTAGAGACAATTAATAAGCTCATAAGAATAAAAAGACAGCTGCTTCAGGAATTGGGAAGAGATGCTACCCCTGAGGAAATAGCTCTCGAAATGGAAATGGAACCGGATAAGGTAAGAGAGATATTAAAAATTGCTCAGGAGCCTGTTTCACTTGAAACTCCTATAGGTGAAGAAGAAGACAGCCATTTGGGAGACTTCATTCCTGATGATGAGGTGCAAGCACCTTCTGATGTTGCAACATTCACTCTTCTTAAGGAACAACTTTCATCGGTACTTCATACTTTGACCGACAGAGAACAGAAAGTTCTTAGATTGAGATTCGGACTTGATGACGGAAGAGCAAGAACGTTGGAAGAGGTAGGAAAAGAGTTTGATGTAACAAGAGAAAGAATAAGACAGATTGAAGCAAAGGCTCTGAGAAAGCTCAGACACCCAAGCAGAAGCAAAAAATTGAAAGATTATCTGGAATAAAATTGACAATCATAAATACACGGTCGGCAAAAGCCGTTCCGTTGCTGGGAGGGAATAATGCCCTCCCGTTTTTATTTAATCAATAAATTTTTAAATATAGGTGGGAAAATGAACCGTTTAGAATGCATAAAATCAATGGTATCAAAATGCAGTGTGGCGGCAGATATAGGAACCGACCACGGTTATGTTGCAGAAATGCTTTTAAAGGACAGCATATGCCAGAAAGTAATTGCAACAGATTTGAATGAAGGACCTTTAAGCAGAGCTGTTGAGCACTTAACATCTATTAATCTTGCAGATAAGTGTAATTTTAGGCTTGGCAGCGGATTGACCGTACTCAATGAAGGAGAGGCGGATGCTGTTATAATTGCAGGCATGGGAGGAGAACTTATATCTGATATTATTGAAACTTCAAAAAATATAGCAATACATACAAAAGAGCTTATCTTGCAGCCTATGACAACAGCAGACAAATTGAGGCATTATTTGTTTAAAAATAATTTTAAAATTTTAGATGAAAATATTGTTAAAGAGCTCCACCATTACTATTTCGTTATTAAAGCTGTGCCAGGCACGGTGGAAGAAGATGATGAATTTTATTATGAATTCAGCAGAATACTTATTGATAAAAAAGAAACGTTAATGCATGAGTACATGAACAAAGCACTGAACATAAATGAAAATATAATCAGAAACCTTGAAAAGAACAGTAATAATGATTATAATAAAAAAATAGAAGCTTTGATATATAAAAACAAAAGAATAAGGGAGCTGATGAAAAATTAATATTGATAAAATTATAAAACTATTGGAAGACGAGCTAAAAATAAAAGCTCAGGAACCATGGGACAACAGCGGGCTGCAAATTGGTAGTATGGAAAAAGACATAAATAATATTATGTTAACCTTAGATGCCGATTTAGAAGCTGTTAACTACGCGGCAGACAATAATATTGAGTTAATTATAACACACCATCCTTTTTTCTTTTCGCCGATTAAATCAATTGATTTAGCAAGTTATGAAGGTAAAATTATTCAAAAGCTCATTAAAAATAATATTAATCTCTACAGTCTTCATACAAGCTTTGACATGGCTGATGTTGGAGTTAACAAGAAGCTTTCTGAATTGTTAAGCATAAAGGATTATGATGTGCTCCATGTTTCAGGCAGTGACTTAAGCGGATATGGAGGCGTTGGAAATATTGCTCCTGTCAATATAATTGAATATGCCGACCAAGTAAAAAACAAACTCGGTGCAGATCATGTAAAACTTTACTGTAACAGTAGTGAAAGAGTAATTGAAAGAGTTGCCTTTTGCGGAGGAAGCGGAAGCGACTTTATTGATAATGCAATTGAAAAAGAAGCTGATGTGTACATAACTGGCGATATAAAGTACCATCAGGCTCAAAGTGCATTGCGAAATAATCTGTGCATTATTGATGCAGGCCATTATTACACAGAATATTTATCAATGGAAAATATAAAAAAAGCATTACTTAAGGAAGAACAATTAAAGGTAAAGATGTTAACAAAAAATACTGTAAAGGAACAGATAATTTAGAGGGCTGATTATGGATAATTTTGAATACGTAAGAGTTGCTTCTGCCGTTCCCATAATAAAGGTAGCAGATCCAATGTTTAATGCAGATGAAATATCTTCAATGATTCTAACTGCATCAGAAACAAAAAATGCAAAAGTAATATTGTTTCCTGAGCTGTGTATAACCGGCTACACATGCGCAGACTTATTTAATCAAAAAGCACTTATAAGAGGAGCAGAAGAAGCTCTTGGCATGATTCTGAAAAAAACAGAAAGCTTAAACATTCTCGTATCTGTAGGAATGCCTATAAGAGCAGACAATCAGCTGTTCAATTGCGCAGTGGTTTTCAAAGAAGGAAAAATACTTGGAGCAGTTCCGAAAACATATGTTCCAAACTACAATGAATTTTATGAAAAGCGATGGTTTGCTTCATCAACCGCAAGGATTAGCGATAAGATTAAGTTATGCGGACAGGAAGTTTCGTTCAGCGAAAGATTGCTGTTCAGTGATTCTCTTTCATCCCTATGCATAGGAATTGATGTATGCGAAGACTTGTGGGTTAACATTCCTCCAAGCTCTTACCACACGTTGTACGGTGCAAATTTAATTTTAAATTTGTCTGCAAGCAATGAAACAATAGGAAAACCTGAATACAGAAGAGAAATAGTAAAAGTTCAGTCTGCCAAATGTATAACAGCATATGTCTACTCATCTGCAGGTCAAACAGAAAGCACGACGGATGTAGTATTTCCAGGACATTCTATGATTGCAGAAAATGGAATTATACTCAACGAAAACAGATTTTCTCCAGAATCTAATATTATATACAGCGATATAGATTTAGAGAAAATTTCTAACGACAGAGCTAAATTTAACACTTATATGAACAAATCTGAAAAATTAGCATATCAATACGTGGATTTTGAACTTGGGCTATCGGAGATAGGTGAACTGGAAAGAGAAGTTAACCCCATGCCGTTTGTTCCTTCAAATATTGATGAAAGAAACAAACGATGCCAGGAAATTATAAACATTCAAGCCACTGGACTTTATCAAAGATTAAATAAAATAGGTTTGAAAAAGGCTGTAGTAGGAATATCCGGTGGGCTTGACAGCACATTGGCACTGCTGGTGACCGTAGAAGCGTTTAAAAAACTTAAGTTGCCTATGAATAATATAGTTGCTATAACTATGCCAGGATTCGGAACAACATCAAGAACGTACAACAATGCGCTTATTCTTATGAAAGAATTAGGCGTTACAATGATGGAAATTTCCATAAAAGAGGCATGTATTCAGCATTTTAAAGATATCGACCATGATATGAATGTGCACAACATTACATATGAAAACTCTCAAGCCAGAGAGCGAACACAGATACTTATGGATATTTCAAATAAAGAAAACGCCATTGTTGTAGGAACAGGAGACCTTTCCGAACTGGCTTTGGGATGGGCTACCTATAACGGAGACCATATGTCTATGTACGGCGTTAACGCAAGTATTCCAAAGACACTTGTGAAATATCTCGTAAAATGGTATGCAGAGGAAGCAACATGCGGAGAAATCCAAAAAGCATTGCTTGATGTTGTAGATACACCGGTAAGTCCGGAGCTGCTTCCACCTGATAAGGAAGGAAATATAGCTCAGTTTACGGAAAAAGCTGTGGGTTCGTATGATTTAAATGATTTCTTCCTTTACAACATGCTTCGAAACTGTTATGAGCCTGCAAAAATATATTTTCTTGCAAAAATAGCCTTTAAGGGTAAATTTACAGATGAAACTATACTTGAAACTCTCAAAAAATTTTACAGAAGGTTTTTTACCCAGCAATTTAAAAGATCATGCCTACCTGACGGGGTAAAGGTTGGTTCTGTTTCTTTATCTCCAAGAGGGGACTGGAGAATGCCAAGTGATGCATCATACTCGCTGTGGATGAAACAGCTGGAAGACTTACAGTAAAAATGCTTTAAAAATGGATAATACTTCATTTGACTTTCTGTGTTAATTCATGTAATATAGAACAAGAGTAAATTGTACAGTCGCATGCTTAGGCATGAGGAAAGTCCGAGCTCCGAAGAGCAGGGTGCCGGGTAATACCCGGTGAGGGTGACCTCAAGGATAGTGCAACAGAAATAAACCGCCGAGCAATCGGCAAGGATGGAAAGGTGAGGTAAGAGCTCACCAGCAATCAGGCGACTGGTTGGCTATGTAAACCCCACCCGGAGCAAGACCAAGAACGGACCGCAGAGTGGCTGCTCGTCACAGTCCAAATGGTAGGTTGCTAGAGCCTGCTGGTAACAGCCGGCGTAGATAGATGACTGTTTAATACAAAACTCGGCTTATATATTTACTCGCTACATAAATTTAATAACTTTTAAATTTAAATATAAAAATAACTGCCAATAAGACAGTTATTTTTTATATTATTATTACTCTTTATTTCATGTTGTTTTTAAAATTATTTTCCTTGTCATATTCATTTTTTATATCTTTTTTCATGCTTTTAAGAGACTGTTCTCTTCGCATGTTTTTAATCTGAAGCTCTGTTTTAAAAGCCTCGTCATCAATTGTACTCATCATTTTTTCAGTTTGTCTGTAATTGAATTCTGCATTTTCAATATCGTTTTTCTTTTTGTTTATCTTTTCTCTTTTCTCATTATAATTTTTAGCTCCCATACTTTATTCTCCTTATATTTCAGGTGCATTTATTATGCCACAATTTAATTTTAACATTCAATAAACAGAGAATTTACGGTAATATTAAAAAAACCTGTGTTTCTTAAAATATGTCAACATTAGCTAAAACATGAATAGTATAAGACAAGCTGTTATAAGGGGTGATTTTATGTGCTGGCTGCCATGGTTTATTCTTGGAATAGGATATGGAAAATGTTCGCGCCGTAGAAGAAGGTGCTAAAAAAAGACGCTTTATGCGTCTTTTTTTTATGTTCTAGTTTTTCGGTGCATATAAAGCCGGTTTTATAAGTAATTTTTTTGCTATTATTGCAACTGCCAGCAATACAACCGATGCGGCTAAAATCCATATACTTGGAATACTTATATAACGTATCAGTATACTGTACATGAAAGAACCGGACAGACCTCCTATTTGGATGGCTAATGAATTTACAGACAATACCGAGGCTCGTATCTCTTTTGGAATCTCGCTGTTTAAAATAACTCCTTCCGGCACGGTTGCAATTCCAAATAGCAGATAAATAGAAGAATACAAAACAATAAAAACAGGAACACTTGATTGAAGAGCAGTTAAAATTAAAGATACAGCCATCAGTATTCTGAATATTATGTACATTCTGTTTGGATTAAATTTATATTTCTTAATCAATTTGTTTGATGAAATGCTCCCTAGAGTAGCAGCGGCAAAATATAAAAACGCCATAACTCCCAAAAGTTCTGTAGAATCATTTCTTGAGAGAAGAGTCATAAAGTGTGGCTGCCAGTAGGTTTCAAGGCTACTGAGTAAAAAGCCTGTTGAAAATACAGAAATAAAAATGCATATTATTGTATTGTTTTTGGAAATAATTGCTGAACTGTTTTTGATGTGTTGCTTTATACTTATGCGTTCTTTATTTTCCGCGCTTCCAGTATCCTGTATAAATGTAACAGATAGTATAGTAACTACAATTGCAAGAGCTATCCTCATTATAACATTTAAATCATAATTTCCTATTGATAAAAAGTATGTGCTAGAAATTTTGGGAAACACACCTCCGGATAAGGCGCCTGCAGATAATCCCAGCGCTTCAAGAACTGCAAGCCTTGAAGTAATGTTGTGAAGCTTGTCCTTGCCGAAGTTATCAATGTAATAATCAATAAAAATTGCGTCAAATGAACCTGAAGCCAAAGCTCTGCTGAATCCGTAAATTATCATTCCAAAACATAAAAAAATAAAACCTTTTCCGACTAAAATCACAAAAAAACTCAGCGCTGACATAATTAAAGAAAAGCAAAATGTTTTTTTTCTGCCGAAAACATCTGCAATAATTCCGGTTGGAACCTCCAACACCACAACTGTTAACGCATAGATTCCTAGTAAAATAGAAAGATTGAAGATGGTTGCTCCTTTATCAAGGAGAAGCAAACTTAGTACCGGAGTAATAAGTCCAGTAAGGTAATAATTGAGAAAAAGGATTAAAGAATAAATTTTGAGTTTCATTTATAATTCCTTTCTAAAATTGGTATAATTTTCTTGTTAACGTTATTCATTATAATACACAATGTATTTTTCAGTCAAGAGAAACAAAATAAAAGGCACATACTCAAACCCTGGACTTAAAATATCATGTTGTTTCAATGACATGATCATAGTCTAAAGTAGAGTACGAGCCTTAAACTCAGCAATATATAAAATTATTTATGAAGAATAGGTGACACTTTTTTGTAAATCAGCAATGTAATTGATGAAATGACTACACCCTTAAATATATTGAACGGTACAACTGCGTACAACACAAGAGTTTTTAAATCCGTAATGGCAGGATTCAATAAATTTCCCATATTTACGAAAGCCTGTATAGGTGCTCCATATATTTTTGCATATACGGGAAGAAGTACATAATAGTTTATTAATGAACCGACAGCAGCCAGAGTTAATGTTCCGGCAAGCATTGCTATAATAGCTGTCCCAAAGGACTTTTTATGTTTGTATATACAGCCGGCAGGAATTATAAAGGAGCATCCTACTATAAAGTTTGCTAATTCGCCTATTCCTCCTGTATCTGTTCCGTTTAATACAAAATTTATTAATATTTTTACAAATTCAATTGCTACTCCCGCTACAGGGCCTAGAGCAAACGTGCCCAAAAGTACAGGAACCTCGCTGAAATCCAGCTGGTAAAAGTTCGGCGCAAACCACAGCGGAAATTCAAACAGCATCAGAACTGTCGCTACCGCTGACAACACACCTACTTTTGATACTACCTTTGCATTGTTTCTTTGATTCGCTGAAATCATACTTTTCATATTTCCCTCCTAGAATTATAAAGATATCAGAGGACTAAGACCATTTAAAAATATCACAGTCTCATTCAACAAATTTTTTGCTCGCTATCGCTCACACAATTTGAGAATTCGTTGCGGTTGACCTACCAACCATTTTTTTATAAAAAATGGGGTTAGGGCATACAAAAAACCTCTGAGATCTTCAGAGGCTTATTTCGATAGAAATTTCTGCTCACTTTTAGGCAAGTAATCTCTTCTACCATCCAGACTCTACTGTCGGTATTGGAATTTCACCAATTCAACCTTTCGGTTCGCGGACTTTACCGCCGGTCGGGAATTACACCCTGCCCTGAAGATATTTACACTGTAATTATACCATCTTTTTTATATTTGTAAATACCATTTTAAAAATAATTTGATAATTTTTTATCTATCTATTTGAAAAATTAAATTCTGTCTCTTTAAATTTAAAAGGCACAGTTAGATTTCAGTTTAAAACTTCGACGATTCCATTTAAAGAGTTTACATTCCTGCTGTTATTTACGTGTCATCTGCGATTTATCTATATAAAATTATATATACAAATTATCATAATTTTATATATTCATAATATTATAGATTAAGGGGACAAGATTTAGTACTTAGGAGGAAAAATGAATGATATCTTAAAATTCTTAAGCAGCGGTGTAAGGAATGTTATGTCCAAGCAGTCAGATCTGATTGGCAGAGATACTGTTGAAGTAAGACTCAGGATTAATTTTCCCATAATGATAAAAAGAATAAAATTAGACGATTTCTTGAATTTTAACTACATAATCAGCAAAAAAGATATAGATGATACCATCTCAAATCTTACAAGAAATTCAATTCATGCATTTGAAAAGGAAATAAGAAACGGATACATAACCGTCGAAGGTGGTCACAGGGTAGGACTTGGAGGTGATTGCATATATGAAGGTGAGCACTTTAAAGGTTTTAAAAATATCACTTCATTAAATATAAGAATAGCGAGGGAATATCCCGGATGTGCAGAAAAATATATAAAATATTTTATAAGCTCCAGCAAAAATATCTACAATACTTTAATAATTGGCCCCCCTCTGTCTGGTAAAACGACATTTATCAGGGATGTATGTGCAAACCTCAGCGATGGAACGTCAAAACCGTATTATAAAGGCTGCGATATTACTCTTATAGATGAAAGGGGAGAAATATCGGCGGTATACAATGGTACACCTCAAATGCATGTGGGGAGACGTACGGATGTTCTTTCATATTGCATGAAAAAAGAAGGATTTATAATGGGAATACGTGCACTCTCTCCAAAAATAATAATATCTGATGAATTGGGTTCAAAGGAAGATTTCGAAATTATTCAATATGCAATTAAAAGTGGTGTAAATATAATAGCAACTGCCCACGGCTTCGGCCTGGAAGACTTGAAAAAAAACATATATATGAAGCCGATAATTGATAATAAGCTTTTTGACAGAGCAATAATTTTAAAAAATAACAAAAAACCCTGCATTGTCAAAGAGGTTTACGATTTTGAAAAGAATAGGGTGATATTTAATGATTTGGATTAAATCGATGTTGTTCGTCCTGACTATAGTAACCGTAAAACTAATTTTTAAATTCATAAATGATTACGGAGACAAATGTATAGCAAGCATGGAAGAACTTTTGAATTTCACGGACTATTTAAGAACATATTCATGTGATATGAAGCTGTCATATGAAGAAATATACCTGAAATACAATTACAAAAATGATGAAACCAAAAAAATCTGCAATAAACTTCAAGAACACCTGATACATAAAAAAAATAAATATGAGCTGGAAAATTTCATGAAGGAGCTAATACACACACCGGATGACTTTAACAAATATTTTTCAGATATTGTTGATTATTACGGAAGTGCCTATTCAGATGTGCTGAATAAAAAACTTCTTTTTACAATCAGGGAAATGGAGAATTCAATGAAAGGCTTTGTGAGGTCACACACTGAGAAAAAAAATCTTAACAACAGAATTTCTATATTGGTGGGGTGCTTAGCAGCGGTTATTTTGATTTAGGAGGAAATTATGGATATTGATTTAATTTTTAAGGTTGGTGCTATAGGAATAGTTGTGGCTGTATTTAATCAGATTTTATCTAAAACAGGAAGAGACGAGCAGGCTATGTTTGTTACTCTTACCGGAGTTATAGTTGTTATGGCTCTCATTGTGGGAATGATGAATGATTTATTTATGGAGGTAAAATCAGTATTTAACTTGTATTGATGAAAGGAATGATATGTTGCTGGCAAAAATAATATTTATTGCTTTAATCACTGTTATTCTCGGAATTACAATTTCAAACTTCAATAAAGAATTCAAAGTCCATATTACGGTTATTTTCGGCATACTGATTATGCTCATACTTTTCAGAGAGCTTAAGGGATATATACAGGAATTCGTAAATCTGTTTGTAAGGTATAACATAAAATCGGAGTATTTTTCTACTATACTTAAAATCGTTGGAATAGCGTATATTTGTGATTTTATTTCTCTCCTTTGTAAAGATTTAAATTATGAATCAATAGGCAAGAAGGTTGAAATAGCAGGTAAGCTTATTATACTTATTTATTCAATTGATGTAATAAAGATATTTCTTGATCAAATAATGCTGCTGGTTAACGGGTGATAAAATGAAAAAAATAATAATAATGTTTTTTATAATATTATCAATATCTACAAATGCGTTTGCAGCTGTAACAGATGAGGCAATTGACCAGATACCCATTGGAAATCTAGAGGAATATATAAATAGTAACAACTCTTATTTTAGTGACAACAATATAAATATAAGAGAAATTATAGGAAATGCGTTTAAGGGCAGGCTGGATATCAGCATAAAGGATTATTTTCTGTATGAGATCGAAAACGAGAAAAATTTTATAAAAGAGATTGTAAGTACCGGCACCTATATATTGATAATCTGCATGATTTTAACAATAATTAAGTATTTTTCTGATGAATTTTCCAGTCACAGCGTTTCCGATATAGTTGTTCTGTTTTCGGTTATGATAATATTTACAATAGTTTTAAAGGATGTCTTGAGCATAAAAAACATAATGAAGGCAGACTTTGCTAAGTTTAAAATAATAACAGAAGAAATAAACGCTGTATTCATGGCTGCAATGCTTACATTCGGCAAATTAAGCATACTTCAGTTTTTTTATACGTCATTGAATTATGTTATAGGTATAACTACAAGTTTTATTTATTCCTTTACCGACGTTATGACTGTTGTTCTCATTACGGTTATATTGATAAACAATATGAGCAAGCTGATAAATGCCAAATTAATGTATAAGTTTCTGAAAAAGGCAACATTATTATTTTTGTCAGGTTACATGATTATTGTAGTCATAAATTTTTCTGTACAAGGATATATATTATACAAGACAGATAATATTTTTATTAATTCCATAAAAGCATTATCTCCTTCTGCCGTACCCATAATCGGAAATGCGGTGAGTAAATTTTTCGGAGTATTTTTAAAAAGTATTCTAATGATAAAGGATGTTCTGGGAATTGTGATAATAATATTTATGTTTTCGGCATTCGGAGGATCTCTTATTAAAATATCACTTGCTCTGGTGCTGTACAAGACAGTGGGAGTGTTGACGGAGCCGCTCAATGAAAATATATCCAAGCTTATTTATGAGATGGCCGATATGTTTTACGTATATTTAATATGTCTTATGACTCCTATTATAATCGTGACTGTTTACTATTCAATTTTACTGAATTATATAAATAATATTTTTGGGTAGCTTATGAAAAATACAATAATTAACATACTAATTTTAATTCTTATGTTTAACATTATAATGATAATTTTTCCGGAAGGAAAAACGCAAAAATTCTCCAGAATAACTATTAAAATATTTATCATGATTTATATTCTGGATAATATATTTTTAAATGGAAGAATAGATTTAAATATATTAAATAATATCAAACCTGAAGATTATGCTTATGAAAGAGAAGTAAGTATACAAAACTTTGATCAGAATTTTATTGACTCAATAAATGAAAAAATATTTGAAGGAGATGATGTAGTAAGGGATATAACGATGAATTTTAACGATGACATGGATATAAAAGCAGTAGTTACATTAAACAAATTGCTCAGTATGGATGAAGTAAACAGATTAAAAACTGATATGGCTGAAATCTTGCAAACAAGTTCAGATAACATATATATACAATAGACTTCGTTTCACTGTTACGTTTAAATGAAGTGTCAGAAACTTTTGCATTAAATGAATAAAATAATGGGGGCACATATGAATAATTTTTTTAATATGTTCAAGGACAATAAAAACCTAAAGTACGCAGTAAATATATTTATATTGCTGGTTATTATTTCATTGATACTCAAGCTTGATACCTCCAGTATAATAGGTACCAAAACTTCTGATGTTACCTTGAGCAACGATGAAAGCCCGGATTTGACAACAGAAAATTATGTATATTCATTGGAAAAAAGATTAGAACAAATACTGGAAAAAATTGAAAGCGTAAATAGTGCGGATGTTATGATTTATACTAAAAACACTCCGGAAATGAAACCTGTTTATGATGAAAATACAAGCAATGAAACAAATGTTGAAGTGGGCGGTGACGGTACTAAAAGAGAGGTAAAAAGAGAGACAAAGCAAAATCAGATGGTTCTTGGAAACAATAACCAAGTTGTACCAAAATACTACGAATATCCTGAAATCTCAGGTGTACTTGTAGTAGTTAAATACAGCGGCAATAAAGATATTTACCCGGTTCTCATGAACTGTGTAAAAACTTTATTAGATATTAACTTAAACGATATTGAAATAGTAGTTTCCAACAGATAATTTTTGTTTAACTTTATCGGTTTGGATATCTACGAAGCAGTTTTTGAATTTAACTCAGGGGGTAATTATGATTATGAGAAAGGAAACATTGGTATTTTTAACTTCTTTGGCAATAATATTTATCATTGGTTATATAAATATGACCATGACGCCGGAGAACATATTTAGTGAAGAAGATTATGCACAATTGCAGGACGAAATTAGTTCTGAAGATTCAAGCAGTGATTTGTCTCAGATTTTGGAAAACAGTAGTGAGGAAATAAGTGGGGCTGAGCTTGTAGAAGTAATGGAACAGACAGATACAACAGATATAGCTGTTAATTCTGGTGAAACTGAAGAACCGGAAGTACCTTCCGAATCAGACACAGAAGCATCTATTGCTGAGATACTTGAGGAAGAATCAGATTATGTAATACTTGGTGATATAACAGATATATTGTTGGATGATGATGCAGTGACGGCTTCGTCTGAAGGTATCTTTGATATGCTTAATTCAAGCTTTGCTAATTTTAAATTAAACAAGGATAAGAAAAATATGGATGTAATTGACCATCTCGAAGAAAGCATAAGCAATGAATCCATCTCTGCCGAAACAAAAAGTCAATTCGAGGCTCTTTTGCTAAACAAAAATGACTTTGTAGAAAAAGAAAACAACATTGAGCTCATGCTTCAATCTAAAGGATACAACGAAACTGCTGTAATAGTTGATTCCGATACTGTTAAGGTAGTGACAAATGATAAGATCGAGCAAGCGGATGCAACAAAAATATTGGATGTAATTGTATCAGAAACAAGCTATGAACCTGAGCAAATAAAAATAGTTAAATTTGATAATATTGATTTGTAAAAATTTACAACTTCTGATATAATCATTTGAGGAGGTGCTAAGATGGATAACGAAAATTTAGAATTCGGCCAGGTGAAAATATCTGATGATGTAGTTATTATAATAGCTGGCATAGCAACCAGCGGTGTAAAAGGCGTAAGCACAACACGAACAGGCATGGCTGAGGGAATTTCAAACCTATTCTCGAAAAATAATTATTCTAAAGGAATAAAGGTTGAAATAAATGAAAACACGGTTGTTTTAGACATTTTTATTAATGTTGAATATGGCTATAAAATAAGCGAAGTAGCAAAAGAAGTTCAGGCCGCTGTCAAAAAAGAAATAGAAACGATGACAGACATGATTGTAGCTGCCGTTAACGTTCATGTACTTAACATAATCCAAGAAAAAGATAAAGATAAAGATGTTATTGAAACGGAGATAGTTGAATAATCGAATAAAATATAAAAAGCTATTATAGATTGACATTTTCCTGTTGTCAATCTATAATTATTTTCACAAGCGGGATAAAGAAAACAGCCGATAGTTGTATACCTGCAAACGGAGGAAGCATGAAACGAAAAGAAACAAGAGAAGAAGCAGTTAAAATCGCATATTGCATGGATGTAAACAAAGAATTTGATAAATCTCTTCCTTGCAAGTACATTAACCACTTTGAAATAGAGGGTGTTGATATCGAATATCTGAACAAGACACTGGATGATATGATTGATAATATTGACAAAATTGACAAGTGTATTACAGAAAACTCAAAAGACTGGAAAATAAACAGAATTGCAAAGGTTGATCTGGCTGTGCTCAGGATTGCTCTGTCAGAAATCTTATATAATGATTCAATACCGGCATCTGTTTCAATAAACGAAGCTGTTGAGATAAGCAAAAAATATTCGAACGAAGATTCACATAAATTCATTAACGGAATATTGGGAACAGTCGTAAGGCGTGTTGAACAATGACAGAGTATGTACTCGGCATAGATACAAGCGCATATACAACTTCAATTGCACTGGCCGATTTAAGAACCGGAGAAATAAAATTCAATAATAGAATTATTCTGAATGTTCCTATAGGACAGAAAGGATTGAGGCAGCAGGATGCTGTTTTTCAACATCTAAAAAATTTTAATACTTTGTACGGTCAGCTAACAGAAGATTTAAAAAACATAAAAATAGTAAGCGTCAGTTCAAAGCCGAGAAATGTGGAAGGATCATATATGCCGGTTTTTACGGTAGGACAAAATTATGGTAAAGCAATCGCAAAAACTTTGAACTGTGATTATACTGAATATTCTCACCAGGAGAACCATATAGCGGCTTCATTGATAGAACAATACCAAGAACATACATCTAATATATTAGCAATACATATTTCAGGCGGCACAACGGAATTTTTAGACGTAAGAAAAGTTAAAAAAGGTTATAAAGCCCTCGTTAAAGGCGGAAGCAAAGATATAACCTTCGGACAGCTTATTGACAGGTTAGGAACTTTTATGGGTTTTCCGTTTCCATGCGGAATGCATATGGAAAATTGTATGGTAAAAATTAATGAATTTGCAAAGATCAAGCTCCCTGCAATCAGCGGAGATTCTTATATAAATATTTCAGGTATGGAGAACTATTATAAAAATCTAATTCTTGCCGATAAATATAGCAGAGAATCAATAATTAACTCCATATTTGGATATGTTGCTGACTGTATTGTGCATATTATTAATTATATCAAAGAAAACAATTATTTTGATACTATAATAATTGCAGGAGGAGTAGCTTCAAACGTTATAATAAGAAATGCAGTTTTTGATAAGTTAAAAAATGATTTTAATATAATCTTTCCGACAAAAGAAAATTCATCTGATAATGCCGTGGGAGTTTCGTTGATGCCCATAATGGACAGGTGGTATAATGAAGATAAAACCAATTAAGGTATCAGTTTTAAATCAATATATAAAAAAATATTTAATGAGCAACTCAATTTTAAACAACCTCAGAGTAGAAGGAGAAATTTCAAATATCCGGTTAAGTAAGACCGGTTACACATACTTTTCCTTGTGCGACGGAGCGTCATGTATTAATTGCGTTGCTTTTTTTGCTGACAACATTTCAAAAAACGGAGATAGAATTATCGCTGACGGAGAAATTTCCTTATATGAGGTAAAAGGAGTCTACCAGCTAACAGTAAGAAACATAGAAAGAATAGGGTTAGGTAAAATATTATCCGATCTTGAATCACTAAAGGAAAAGCTAAAGTCTCAGGGAATGTTTGACAGACATATGGAGCTGCCGGAATACCCTTCCAAAATAGGAATAGTAACTTCAAAGTCCGGTGCAGCAATTAAAGATATATTAAAGACATTTGAAAGCGTAAGGGCAGATTTTGAGGTAATAATTTACAACACTTTAGTACAGGGAGAAAAATCAATAGACAGCATAATCAGCGGGGTCAATTTTTTTAATGAAAACAATGCAGATGTTATACTTATTTCCAGAGGAGGTGGAAGTTTTGAGGATTTGAATGTTTTTAATGACTTAAAAGTTGCCGAGGAAGTATATAAATCAAGTATTCCCGTAGTAACCGGAATAGGTCATGAAACAGATCGAACCCTGACTGATTACGTAGCAGATATATATTGTCATACACCTACAGCAGCGGCAGAAAGAATTATCAGAGGATATAAAGATGTTGAAGAAAAGCTGGAACGATATGTATATGCACTTAAACATATGACACATAATATAATTACAATTAAGCAGGCAGAAATCAAATCATCAAAGTATATTTTGAAAAGCTATCTTCCTATTGATGATATATATAGGCTTAAAAGTCAAGTTGAAAACTGCAAGAATGCTATAACAAGCCATGTAACCGCAGAAATCAATGGTCGGTCCAACTGTCTGGAAATCCTTAACGAAAAGCTTAACAGCTACAATTATAAAAAGCTTTTGGAAAAAGGATTTGCTCTTGTAACAGATAATAGAGGGAAGATTATAAAAAAACCCAGCCAAGTTGAGGAGAATGATTTAATTAACATAACATATAAAGATTTTAAAATTACGGCAGAGGCAATTAAAATTGAAGAGGTGGAATAATGGAATATAACAGCTTTGAAAGTGCATTAGAAAACTTAAAAAAAATAGTCCAGGATTTTGAAACAAGTGACAGCTTGTCTTTAGACCAGCTGCTGGAAAATTATGAAGAAGGAATGAAAGCATATTCTTATTGTGCTAAAAAACTTGAAGACACACAAAGAAAAATCAAGGTAATTGACGAAACGTTTAAATAGTTGTAATGTGTGCAGTATGCGTACACGCTCCATATTGAATAAACAAAATATTTATTCATTTTAAGTATTTAATTTCTAATAAAATAAAAAAATACAATTGATATTTATAAATTTTTATGCTATAATTCTATTGAATTGTTCAAATGTTTTCATCCTGAACAGAATAATTATGTAAAGTTATGAAAGGGTATTTAATGCAAGAATATAGGCTCGATGTATATCTTCAAACAAAAGGTTTGACTGAGAGCAGAGCGAAAGCCAAACAATTAATTATCGGAGGCAGCGTATATGTTAATGACAGATTACAGACTAAGCCATCTGGTAGAGTAACTGATTTGGATGAAATAAAAATAACAAATAATTTTGAATATGTTGGACGCGGTGCATCAAAACTAGAAAAAGCCGTTAAACATTTTAATATAGATATAAAAAATAAAACAGCGGTGGATATAGGTGCTTCTACCGGAGGTTTTACAGATTATCTTGTTAAAAACCAGGCAAAGATGGTATATGCTGTGGATGTTGGACATGGCCAGCTTCACGAATCTTTAAAAAAAAATGCACTCGTAATAAATATTGAAGGAACAAACTTCAGATATATAGACACCGCTGTTTTTAAAGAGGATATCAATATCATTACTGCAGATGTGTCATTTATTTCTCTGAAACTAATTTTTCCAAAGATCTACGATATAAGCAATGAATCAACAGATATAATCGTACTTATTAAACCTCAGTTTGAAGCTGGAAGACATAGTGTAGGGAAAAACGGTATCATCAAAGACAAAAAAACTCATCTGGATGTTTTGAATAATATTCAGATTTATTGTGCTGAGAGCGGACTTTGTTTAAAGGAAGCGACATTTTCTCCGGTAAAGGGCGGCGACGGCAACATTGAATACCTTGGATACATCAGAAAAGAATCCGGTCAAATCTCGGTTATTTCTGAATCAAATTTCAAGGGCTTAATAAATACAGCCTTTGATTATTATAAAAAAAATTGAATTTTATGAGGTGACTAATGAAAAAGTATACAAGACAAACAAAAATTCTTGAGCTTATTTCAAAAAAAGAAGTAGAAACTCAGGAAGAGCTTGCTGATGGCTTGAAAGCTATGGGAATCGACGTTACTCAGGCTACCATTTCAAGAGACATTAAAGAGCTTAGGCTTGTAAAGGTTATGGCTAAAAGTGGGAAATACAAATATGCTACAATAGGGCAAAGTCAGGAAGGAATCACAGACAGGTTGTATAAAATATTTGAAAATTCCGTTGTTTCCATTGACAATGCTCTTAACATTATTGTTCTTAAGACGATACCAGGAGCAGCTCAGATATGTGCATCAGCGATTGACTTCATGGGAGTAGATGATATAGTAGGAACTCTTGCAGGAGATGATACCGTGTTTGTAGCAATAAGATCTATGGATAATGTAGAATATGTTTTAGAAGAATTTAAAAAGAATATTAGATAGTGGTGATAGCATGCTGCTTAACTTAAGTATACGCAATTTTGCTGTATTTGAAGAAGAATCTATTAAATTTAATAAAGGATTTAATGTTTTTACCGGAGAAACAGGGTCCGGTAAGTCAATATTGATTGAAGCGTTGTCACTGATTCTTGGTGAAAGAGCTTCAAAAGATTTAATAAGAAAAGGTAAGAATAGTGCATTTCTTGAAGCTGTTTTTGATATTGAAGACTTTAAAGCAGTTCAAAACATACTGAATGAAATAAATATTGAAATCGATTCAGAAGATTATCTTATAATATCAAGAGAAATCCTGGACAGCGGAAAAAGTATAAGCAAAATAAACGGCAGAACTATACCATTAAGCTCACTAAAAGAAGTAAGCAGCTATTTAATTGATATTTACGGGCAATTCGGACACGAGAGCCTGTTTAAAAAAGAAAGGCATATTGCTTTGTTGGACAGCCTTATCCAAAAAGATATGGATAAAGACTTATCAGAGTATTCTAAAATATATGCAGAATACAGCAGCAAGTTAAGTGAAATAGACTTTCTTAAGAAAAAACTCATTGACAAAAATACTAAAATAGAACAACTTCAATATGAAATTGATGAAATTGACGAAGCTGACTTAAAAGAATCTGAAGAAGAGGAACTGCTTAAAGAAATTAAAAAGCTTTCAAATATCAAAGAGATTCAAAGTTCATTGTATGAAGCCAATAATTTACTGAGTCTGGACAGTAGTCTGAATAACGTTTACACAATTCTGAATAGAATAAAAACGTATGACGAAAATTTGGAAGCTTTTATAAAAAGGCTTGATATATTGCTTGAAGAAATACAATACTTAAACTATGATTTAAGAGATTATTCCGAAAAAACGGAGTTTAATGAAAATGAACTAGATAAAATAGAATGCAGAATGTCTCTCATCAACAGGTTAAAGAGAAAATACGGATTTACAATTGAGAAAATAAGTGACTATAGAAATGCTTCAGAAAATGAATTAAATTTATTAAAAGAAGCAGAATATAAAATGAATAAACTGACAGAAGAAAAAAATAAAATATTCAGCAAGCTGGTAAGTTATTCTGAAAGAATATCAAGCAAAAGAAAAAGTGCTGCAAAAATGCTTGAAACAAAGCTGCTTAAAGAACTAAACGATCTTAATATGAAAAACATCAGTTTCAAGGTGAACATTAAAAGAAAAAGCAATTATTCGCCGGACGGTATTGATGATGTGGAATTTCTTATAGCAACCAATGCCGGAAGTGATTTGAATTCTGTGCAAAAAGTGGTATCGGGAGGAGAAGCCTCCCGAATTATGCTTGCATTTAAAAAAATTAGTTCAGACATTGAAAGTTCCCAGACAACCATGGTATTTGATGAAATTGATTCAGGTATAAGCGGGAAGACAGCTCAAATGGCAGGAATAAAAATGAACTATATTTCAGATAAACACCAGGTGATTTGTGTAACACATTCCCCTCAAATTGCATCAATTTCTAAAAATCATTTTTTAATTGAAAAAAAAGTTGTTAATGGAAATACTTACAGCACTGTAAAAAAACTTGATAAAGAAAGCAAAATTTACGAAGTTGCAAGATTACTGAGCGGCATGAAAATTACCGAAAAATCTTTAAATAACGCAAAAGATTTAATTGAATCAAGTATTACTGCATAAATCTGTAAATTCAGTAACATAAGTTCTAGATTTTCGAAAAAAAGGCTGCTAAGTAAGCAGGACACACGAATAATAAAGTGCCTAGTGGAGAAATTAAAGATAAAACTTGAAGGAGAGCATAATGAAAAATTTCGCTAAAAGAGTTTTATTCTTTATTTTTTTTATTGCAATTTTACTGGCGGCGGTTTATTTTGGCTATGATCTTAAAACAAATCCCTATGTCTTAACACAATTAGATAATGAGGTAATGGAATCCGAAGGTAAGTACATAATACCCGGAGGGCAGACCATAGGCGTGGAATTGAAAACTGCAGGAATATTGGTAGTAGGATTGGCTGATATAATAGGTACCGATAAATTATCACTATCTCCTGCTAAAGCAGCAGGAATGCAAATTGGAGATAAAATACTTAAAATTGATGAAATTGTTATTGAAACAACTGATGATATTTTGAAGTACACAGAAGAACATGGAATTAAGAACTATAACTTCACCATAGAAAGACATGGAAGCATTATTGATTTAAATTTTACGCCTGTTAAAATTTATGAAAGTGATGAAATAAAGTTTGGCTTCTGGGCCAGAGAAAATATTGCGGGAATAGGAACAGTGACTTTTATTGATCCTGATACAGGTAAATTCAGTGCCATCGGGCATGGCATTTCAGATTCGGAAACAGGCTCCCTAATAGATATTGAAGCAGGAACCATATCAAAAGCAAACATTACAAGCATAAAATCGGGAAAAAAGGGTGAACCTGGTGAAATTATAGGATATATTATAAGGGATGAAAACAGTCTGGGTACAGTTGAGAATAACACTAACTTCGGTATTTATGGAAATATAAATAAGGCTAGTCTGGGTTATTTCAGCAGTAATTTAATTGAAGTTGGTAAAAAGGAAGAAATGCGCATAGGTCCGGCACAAATTTTTTCTTGTGTTAACAATGAAATACAGGTTTATGATGTAGAAATAACAAAAATGTTTTATCAAAACAAACCGGGTGAAAAAAGTTTTGTAATCAAAATTGTTGACAATGATTTACTTAATCTTACAAACGGTATAATACAAGGCATGAGCGGTTGCCCTGTAATTCAAAACAATAAAATTGTAGGTGCCGTTACACATGTGTTCATGAACGATCCCACAAAGGGATACGGAATATATATTGAATGGATTTTTGATCAAATTTACAGTAATTCCAACAGTTAGGGACGGCAAAATGCCGCTCCTATTCATATTTTTTATAGATTACTGAAAATTTTAGTATAATATTGTAAAATCATAATATATATAGAATTAAGCAGAAGAAAAAAAAAATATTTTAAAAAAATAAAAAATATTTTTAGGAAAAAAAAGGTTTTTTTGAAAATTCTGCGTATATATCTTATAGATAAAAATATTAACAATGGGGGAATCAAAATGAAAAAAAAGGTTAAAGTAGTTATTGCTGATGACAACAAGGAATTTCGGCTTATTCTTAAGGATTTTTTGCTAAGTAAGAACATATTTGACGTTGTGGATGTCGCCGATGATGGGATAAAGGCGCTGGAAGCAGTCGAGAAGCATGAGCCTGACATATTAATATTGGATATAATCATGCCGCATCTGGATGGCTTAGGGGTAATGGAAAAACTACACAAAAAGGAACTTAAAAAATTTCCTAAAGTTATTATTTTATCAGCTGTCGGCCATGATAAAGTCACTCAAAGAGCAATTAATATGGGTGTGGATTACTACATAGTTAAACCATTTAATTTTGAATCGTTTGCGGACAGACTAATTCAATTGTCGGATATTGAAACTTCAAGAGCTCAAAATAAGAGCAGAGAAATTGTATATAACGAAAAAGTAAATGCAGAATTAAGTCTTGAAGTTAAAATAACTGAAATTCTTCATGAAGTCGGAGTACCGGCACACATAAAAGGGTATCAATACTTAAGAACTTCAATAATAGATGTGGTAAATAATATTGAACTTCTTGGAGCTATTACTAAGGAATTGTATCCAATGATAGCTTCAAAATACAGTACCACTCCAAGCAGAGTTGAAAGAGCAATCCGGCATGCAATTGAAGTTGCATGGACCAGAGGAAAAATAGAAACTATTAACAATATATTCGGTTATACTATACATAATAATAAAGGTAAGCCGACTAATTCAGAATTTATTGCAATGATAGCTGATAAGCTTAGGCTAGAACAAAAGGTATCATAATTATTTATTTAATGCAATATACTGATAGTATCGGTATATTGCATTTTTGTAACAATCTAGTGATATTAATAATAAGCTTGACAAAAACATTTATTATTATTACAATAAAGCGGATATACAAAATACAATGAATATAAAAATTGCAATAATGAGGAGGCAATTTTGAATACTGAAATAACCGTTAAAAGTGAAAAAATTTTTGAAGGTAAAATAATAAATTTAAGAGTAGATACAGTTGAGCTTGAAGACAAAAAATATACTAAAAGAGAAATAGTAGAACATAAAGATGCTTCTGCCATCTTGGCAGTAAACGAAAAAAATGAAATGCTGCTTGTAAAACAATATAGAAAGGCTGTAGAGGATTTTCTGTATGAGGTTCCAGCAGGAATAATAAATATAGCTGAAGAACCTATTGAATGTGCTTTGCGAGAGTTAAAGGAAGAAACAGGTTTTGAAGCTAAAAAAATTAAAAAATTATTCGAATTCTATACTTCACCAGGGTTTTCAAACGAAAAATTATTTTTATTTAAAGCTGAAGAGCTGACATTTACTTCCACAAATTTTGATGAAGATGAATTCATAGAAAGCATTTCAGTCAGCAAAGAAGAAGTAAAGAAAATGCTGGAAACAGGAAAGATTTTAGACAGTAAGACATTGATAGCAATCATACACTGGCTGAATTCTTAATTTTGATAAATCATAAATAGAATTAAACCTTCTGATCAAGCATATATTGTATAAAGCTTTTCAGGAGGTTTTTTTATGAACAATGTACTAAAGAAATTGATACAGTCAGAAAATAAAAGATTTTTATTTTTATTAGCTGTATTTATATTCTCTCTAATGCTGTCAGCGCTTATTTACATTGGTGCCGGAGAGACAAGCCTGACAAACATCAATTATGAAAGCATAAGCACTATGAAAGTCTCAGAGATATTTGCAGCAACACTAAAAAGAAATTTAATATATTTTGCAGCTGTCATTGTGCTGACAATATTAGGGTACGGAAACATAATAACTGCTCTGTTTGTGTTTGTATCGGTTTATTATGGCCTTTCAGTCATTTTTTTAATAAGAACGCTCGGAATGGACAGCCAATACTTTTTCATGACGTTCACCGATTATTTTGTATTTTTTCCTTTATTGTTCTATTTTACTTTTATATCAGGAACTATTTCAAAATATACCAAAAAAACAAAAAACATAGAGACTATTTCGCATAAATTTGATATAATTATATCGAGCTACATAAAGCTGTCTCTGGTATATTTGTTAATTGTGGCAGGCTACAGCTTTTTATACAGCTATTATATACTAATATTAAGCAGATTGTTGGTGAGATAATGGATAAAAATATAGTTAACTATAAGTTGTATCTTATTTCAAAAAAATTAAGCGATAATACCATAAGTTCGTATATTTATGACGTAAACAGCTTTAAAGAATATCTTTACAATAATTATGAGCTTGGATTAGTTAAAACCAAAAAAGCTCACATACTTACGTATCTTGTGAACCTTCAAAAACAGGGTAAAAGTTCTTCAACTATATCAAGAACTATCTCAGCACTTAAGAATTTTTTTGAATTTCTAAAAAAAGACAAGCTTGTAGATAACAATCCTGCAATAAGCATACACAGCCCTAAACAAATTAAAAAATCTCCTGCGGTACTTTCCGAGAATGAAGTAACCCTTTTGATGAAACAGCCGGATACAGACACATTCAAAGGAAGCAGAGATTCAGCAATACTGGAATTATTGTATTCTTCCGGAATTAAAGTGACTGAGCTGATAAACATCAAAAAAAGTGACATTAATCTTAATACCGGCATAATTAACATATCAGGACAGAAAGAACGAATAGTTCCATTAAGTAAACATGCAAACAATTCAATCTACAATTACATGAATAACTTCAGGGATAAGAAATGTAAAGAAGACAATGAATTCCTATTTATCAATATTACCGGCGAATCAATTTCAAGGCAGGGGATTTGGAAAATATTAAAGTTTTACGAGAAAAAAATGAAATTAGGCAAGGAATTGTCGCCCCAGATATTAAGAAATTCATTTGCGGTTCATTTGCTTTCTAACGGAGCAGATCTCGGAACCGTTCAGGAGTTGATGGGACTTAGCAGCCTTGCTGCAGCTCAGAACTATTTATGTAGCGTTGAATTTAAATCATTGGAAGTGTTTAAAAAGACATTTCCAAGAGTATAATATATGTATACTAACTTACTTGCACTAGTGTAAGTTTATGATATAAGAATTAGGGAGGCATTATGATAAACAGAGCAGTTTTAATAGTATTGGACAGCGTGGGAGTTGGTGAACTTCCAGATGCTGCAGATTACGGAGATATCGGTAGCAATACAGTAAAAAATATATATAAAAATATAGATGATTTTTCACTGCCTAATTTAGAAAAATTAGGTCTTTTAAATATTGATGGATTTGAGGATATAAAAAAATCCGACAGTTATACCGGTACTGTTGCCAAGTGTACTGAAAAATCAAAAGGTAAGGATACCACAACCGGCCATTGGGAAATAAGCGGCCTGGTGCTTGAAAAGCCATTTCCAACGTACCCAAAAGGGTTCCCAAAAGATTTCATAGATGAATTTGAAAAAAAAGTAGGGAGAAAAACAATTGGAAACTATCCTGCTTCAGGAACAGAGATTATCAAAGAATTAGGCAATGAGCACATTGAAACAGGAAATCTTATCGTATATACATCTGCAGATTCTGTATTTCAAATAGCAGCTCATGAAGAGGTTGTACAGCTAAATGAACTTTACAAAATCTGTGCAACTGCCAGAGAAATGCTTAAGGGAGAGCACGGTGTAGGCAGGGTTATAGCAAGGCCGTTTATCGGCAAAGATGGAAATTACACAAGAACAGAAAACAGAAGAGACTTTTCATTGCTTCCTCCTGAAGACACTATGTTAGACTATATTAAAAATAACGGTATGGAAGTATTCGCCATAGGAAAAATTGAAGATATATTTGCTAATAAGGGAATGACGAAATCTAACCATACCCACAACAACAAAGAAGGCATTGAAGCAACATTGAATGCAATGAAAGAAGATTTTAAAGGCTTAATTTTTACTAATCTTGTTGACTTTGACATGGTATATGGTCACAGAAACAACGTGCAGGGTTATGCCGATGCTTTGAAATACTTTGATGACAAGCTTCCGGAAATAATTGATAACCTTAAGGAAGATGATGTACTCATAATTACTGCAGATCATGGGTGCGATCCTACAACTGAAAGTACCGATCATTCAAGAGAGTATATTCCTTTAATTTTATACGGAAAAAACATTCAAGGAAATAACAATTTAGGCATCCTAGATACCTATGCATCCATAGGCAAGACAATTCTTAACATGTTTAATATAGAAAACCACATCGAAGGAACAAGCGTGCTGGGAAATATACTTAAATAATTTTTCAGGAAATAGACCAAATATTGAATAATTCGACATAAAAACATATGAAATAATACATAAATCAGAGTATATCTTGAAAAAACTCTGATTTATGTATTTTATAGATAAAACTTTGCGTGAAATCATCCGTTAAGCATAATACGATTATATTCATACCTCAACGGTTTTTGTACATTTCATGAAAAAACTCACGAAATGTAAGACAACTGTATATATCAACAAAATATGGTTATTCTAATTCATAAAAAGGAGGTAATTTTTATGAAGAAATACATAGCCATGTTTTTTTTGATGTTACTAATCGCAAATTTGACTGCCATTCCCGCATTTGGAATTGAGCCTGATGCTTTAGTGTCAAACGCAGTAATACTGATAAACGGTGATGACGGTCAGGTACTTTTTGAAAAAAACAGCAATGATAAAATGCCGCCGGCAAGTATAACAAAAATTATGCTTTTATTGCTGATTTCAGAAAAGATGGATAGAGGGGAAATAAAACTCGATCAGGAGATGACAATTTCAGAGTATGCCGCCGGAATGGGCGGAAGTCAAATATATCTCGAAGCTAATGAAACTCAAAATGTTGAAAGTATGCTGAAGGCCATATCAATGCGTTCCGCAAATGATGCTTCAGTTGCAATGGCTGAATTTATGTACGGCTCAGAAGAAGGCTGCGTTAAGGCAATGAATGACCGGGCAAAAGAACTGGGCATGAACAATACTAATTTTGTAAATGTTACAGGACTTCCGGAACCTGAACACTTAACAACAGCTAACGACATTGCAATAATGACAAAAGAGTTACTTAAATATAATTATGTTAACGAATATATGCTTACTTGGATGGATTCTGTGTGGGTTGGCAAAGAGAAAGACTCTGAGCAGGTACTTGTAAATACAAACAGATTGATAAACAACTACGAAGGACTTTTGGGAGGCAAGACCGGATATACAACAGATGCAAAGTATTGCCTGTCAGCTGCGGCCAAAAGGAATGATACTACATTAATAGCAGTTGTGCTGGGATGCGACACTACAAAAATTCGTTTTAATGAAATTACAAAACTGCTAAACGAAGGCTTTGCTAATTATAAAAATCTTGTATTTCATAAAAAAGGCGAAGCAATTTCCTCTTCACCTGTGTACTGCGGAAAGGAAGAAAACTTCAATGTTGTAAGTAAAGAAAATATTTTTTATTTTACAGAAAGTAATTGTAAAATTGAAGATTTTAATTTAGAATATTTAATAGATGAAAATTTAAAAGCACCTTTAAGCAAAGATGTTGCAATAGGAAAGGCTATTCTTTCAAGGAACGGTCAAGTCCTTGGAGAGTACGATCTTTATCCTGAAAAGGATATTGATAAGGAAGGACTTTTTAAATTTTATCTTAATAATATACTGAATACTATAATGAAATAAGAGGATGAACAATGGATTATTCCGTGAGTTTAAGCATATTTCAGGGACCATTTGATTTGCTGTACCACCTGATTGAAAAAAAAGAAATAGATATTTATGATATTCCTATTGCAGAAATAACAGACCAATATCTTGAATATATTAATCAAATGATGCAGTTTAACATGAATGTTGCCAGCGAATTTATTTTAATGGCTTCAACACTCATTGAAATAAAATCACAAATGCTGCTGCCCCAGAAGGAAAAAGAAGAAGATCCAAGACAAGAATTGGTCAGCAAACTTCTGGAATATAAATTGTTTAAGGAAATATCTGAAACACTGAAAAAATATGAGGATGAAAACAGCTATTACTTTTCAAAACCCAAGGAAGAAATAGCAGTTACTTCCGATTCAAAAACTGAACAGCTTTCGCTTAACGAAATAAATATATACGAGTTATACAATGTGTTTATTTCATTGCTGAAAAATCATAATTTGAAAATAGCAGGCGAAGAAAAGCTAAAGGTATACAGAGAAAATTACAGCGTCAAGGATTGTACGGAAGAACTTTTAAAAAAAATAAAAATATCAGGTCGTGTTTCATTGTTTGAAACGTTCAGAGAGAAGGACAAAATAACAAAAGAGTATGTAATTACTGCATTTCTTGCTGTTCTAGAAGTATCAAACAAACAGGATATAAAAATTTATCAAACTGATACATACAGCGATATAATTATAATTGCTGCATAGGAGTGTATATGAATTTAAAAAGTGTACTTGAAAGCTTACTTTTTGCTTGGGGAGAACCTCTAAATGTAAATGAAATATCAAAATTATTGAATATGCCTGCTCACAAAGTTACTTCTGCCTTGGATGAAATGGCAGATCAATTTTCTATGGATACTGACAGAGGTCTTATTCTCCAGAAGTTTGGCAGTTCTTATCAATTAACAACAAAAAAAGCAAATTTTGAATTTATTCAAAATCTGCTGCAAACAACTGTAAATAGAAGCTTGTCTACCGCTTCAATGGAGACATTATCTATAATAGCATACAAACAGCCTGTTACAAAAGTTGAAATAGAACTAATAAGAGGAGTTAAGTGCTCAAACGTAGTTAAAGGTCTTGTAGAAAAGGGACTTATTAAAGAGGTTGGTAAGCTGGATAAACCGGGAAGACCATCTCTATATGCAACAACTGATGGATTTTTAAAGCACTTCGGTCTTAATTCCATCGATGAACTTCCTGCATTGAAAATAGAATTTGAGGAGGGAAAAAAAGCAACGTAGGAACAAGCGTTGCTTTTATTTTACAATATGGTGATTTGGATTGTATTTGTATTAGTCGGGGGACTGCTGTTCGTGTATTTTAATTTTAAGATATGGCTTAAATGCAATATATCTATATCATTTATTAAAATTAAAATCAGCTACAGGATATTAAAAAAAGAATACGTACAGAACAAAAAAATTTATTATGTAGATTTCTTCAGGAAAACAGCAAAACGATATAGCAGCATAAAATCGAAAAAAATTTATCCTTATTTAAAACATCTAAAAAAAGCTGCAAGGCTTTTTATAGTAAAAAATATATATTTTTATCCTGAATGTATTGATGACGTTTCATCATTTGCATTTGAATTTATGATTGTAAATAATGTTATAAAAAGACCGATTCTAAGAAAATAAGAATCGGTTATATTTCTCCTTTTTCAGGGCATACTGTATTTAAAATACATTTTGAAAGGGGATATTATGAGTAATGATATACAAAGTATTATTAAAACAACCTTGGAAAATATAAATAATCTGACTGAAAATGAAAAACTTATAAGCAGCAAAATTTCCTATGATAACACAAATTATCTTGCGATTTCCAAATTGAACATGAATTTTGTCATTGGAGGAAGCGATATAGATAAAAAAATCAGAAGTGTTGACCTTAAGCCGTTTGCAGGAGCTGCTTATGTTAATTTACAGCTTAATCCTCAAATACTTATTTATGAAACCATCAACAAAGATGTAAGGACTATTAACATTAATAACGAAACAACTGCCGGCGACCTGACATCATCTATTCTAAACATAATGTCATTCATAAAAGAAGTGAGGGAGAAAAAGGATTGTGAGTATTAAAAATATAAAAATTTTATTTTTCACGGCTCTTATGTTAATCTGTAGCCTAAATTACAATATTGCCAAAGCTATACCCGAAGTATCTGCTCAAGCTTATATAGTAGTGGATTCTGATTCAGGAAGAATACTATGTTCAAGGAATCCAAATGAAAAATTACCCATAGCAAGTACTACAAAGATTATAACAACAATTTTAGCTATTGAGAACATAGATGACATAGATAAAAAAATTGAAGTTCCGGCATCATGCACAGGCATTGAAGGCTCCAGCATATATTTGAGGCCTAAACAAAAAGTTTCTATAAAGGACTTGCTGTATGGGACTATGCTCCGCTCAGGCAATGATGCTGCAAGCGCACTAGCTCTTTATGCAGGAAGAACATCAGAGGACAAATTTGTGGAAATGATGAACGAAAAAGCGTATGAACTTGGGGCTTTCAACACTAATTTTGAAAATCCTCACGGTCTTCATAATGATAACCACTATTCCACAGCATATGACCTGGCTCTAATCAGCCGTCATGCCATGAAAAATGATACATTTAAGACTATATCTTCTGCTGAAAAGTATAAAGCAGAAAGTGTTAATACTATATTTTATAATAAAAACAAGGTTGTTCATGATTATGAGTACGGCAACGGTATAAAAATTGGTTACACGAAAGCCGCAGGCAGATGCTTAGTTGCATCAGCTGAAAAAGACGGAACTGAGATTATAGTGGTAGTTTTAAACGACAGCAACTGGTTTTCTGACAGCTACAATTTGTTTGACTGGGCTTTCGAAAATTATAAAAGTTATCAGATTGTTGAAGAAGGGCAGTTTGCGGGCAGAATGTCAAGCGGAAATCCTGTTTTCATATCGGACAGTTTCAGTTACCTGCTGTCAGAAGATGAAACAGAAAATATACGTTATGAATTAAATATTACGGCTCCCCATATTTTGAACAAAGACAACAAAGCGATTTGCGGAGAATACAATATATACCTGAATAATGAATTGATTCACACAGGGAGTCTTGTAACTGAAAATAAATAATGTAAAATCGGGCAGCTAATTATAAAAAGCTGCCTTTTTTGCGGTATATTTTAAAGTTGTTACATTGCCGTTATAATGATATAATAGAGATAAAATAATGTTTAATCAAAAAAGGCGGAAACACATGAAGTCAGAAAGATTGCAAAAATACATTGCCCGCAGCGGTGTTACATCAAGACGTAAAGCAGAAGAACTTATACTTTCCGGCAAAGTTAAGGTTAACGAAAAAACTGTAACTGAACTTGGAACAAAAGTAGATCCTGAAAGTGACATCGTATTGGTCAATAACCAAAAAATATTTGAGGTGAAAAACCACGTATACATAAAATTATATAAACCTGAAGGATACGTAACAACTGTAAAGGATCAATTCAACAGAAAGACAGTCATGGATTTGATTAACGCGAAAGAGAGGGTATACCCCGTAGGAAGGCTCGACTACAACACATCCGGTCTGCTGCTGCTTACAAATGACGGAGACTTGGCAAACAAGCTCATGCATCCGAAATATAATATTTATAAGACCTACATAGCTGAAGCTAAAGGAAGAATAACTGAAGACTCCATGAATATACTTAGAACAGGTGTGGTAATTGAAAACTACAAGACAGCACCTGCAAGAGTTAAGCTTATAAAATATAAACAATACAGCTCTATTGTACAGATTAGTATTCATGAAGGGAAAAACAGGCAAGTCAGAAAAATGTTTGAAGCTGTTGGACATAATGTTACGGAACTAAAAAGAACGTCCTTAGGCAAAATCAATTTGGGAGATTTAAATCCCGGCTGCTGGAAATATTTGAATAACGAAGAAATACAATTTTTGAAAAACAATCAGGAGGGCTAAATGGAAGACAGTAAGTACGGAAAGCTTGTGAACTTTGTGCATTCTCTCATTAAACAAAGTTACTGCGAAACAGAAAATCTAAGGTTTATTGATGCAACATGCGGAAACGGATTTGATACACTTTTCTTATGCAAGGTTGCCGGACAGAATGGTCATGTAACTTCATTTGATATACAGGAGCAGGCCATAGCAAGAACAAAAGATCTTTTAAATTCCAACATGGAATACGTTAATTATGAGCTTATTCATGATTCTCACGAGTATATTTGCAAGTATATCAACCACAGCATCGATGCGGCTGTTTTTAATCTTGGGTATCTTCCTTATTCGGACAAAACAGTTACCACCAATGGTGAGACAACCATACGAGCTGTGCAAAATATGCTTCCGCTGCTAAAAAAGAACGGCAGAATTTTTATAACAACTTACATAACTCATGATACAGGAGAAGAAATGAAAGATATCTTATTTTATCTACGCTCTCTTGACAAAACAGAATACAATGTGCTTCACATCAACCTCATAAACAAGGAAAATACTCCGCCGGAACTGTTTATTATAGAAAAAAATGCATGATAGGCAAAAAAGCCTTCATGCATTTTTTATATTTTATGCATAAGCGTATAATAAACTTTTTTTATCAAAAGCGGCTATTCTCAATATATACAGGTTCATAAAAGAATATAATATGTTATTTTACTTATAGCATAAATAATTTTTTATGGATTTGTTTCTACTTAAAACATTGATTTTGCATTTAATGAATCTTTACTTGCAAATCTGCATATTTTTGAAATTTTTCTTGCAAATTTATATATTTGTGCTATCATAGACTTAAGGATAGGAAATAGGAGGATGTTATAAAAAAATGGCTGATAATAAAAAGCTTCTGCAAAACATAGACTGGTGCAAAGGATGCGGCATATGTGTAGGGTTTTGTCCGAAGCAAATTCTAAAAATTGAAAATGAAAAATGTGTAATAGCTTATCCTGAAAAATGTATTTTCTGTGGTCAATGTGAGCTTAGGTGCCCAGATAATGCTATTTATATTGTAGGAGGTAGTAAAAATGAGTAGCAAAGACGGATATAAGTTAGTTCAAGGCAATGAAGCATGCGTTGAGGGAGCTCTGGCTGCCGGCATGAGGTTTTATGCCGGATATCCAATCACACCTTCTACTGAAATAGCAGAAATCTCTGCTCAAAAATTACCTCAGGTAGGTGGAAAATTCATACAGATGGAAGATGAGTTAGCAAGTATGGCAGCAATCATAGGCGGTTCTCTGACAGGCCTTAAATCAATGACTGCAACAAGTGGCCCCGGATTTTCATTAATGCAGGAAAATATCGGATATGCAGCAATTGCTGAAATTCCTTGTGTAGTTGTCAATGTTCAAAGAGGAGGCCCAAGTACCGGAATGCCGACATCACCGTCGCAGGGAGATGTAATGCAGGCAAAATGGGGAACACACGGTGACCACCCGGCAGTTGCACTGACTCCTAACTCAGTACAGGAAACTTATGAATATACTATAAAAGCATTTGATATAGCCGAAAAATACAGAACACCTGTTGTCCTTTTGATGGATGAAACAGTTGGTCACATGAGAGAAAAGTTGAAAGTAAAAAGCTCTTCAGAAATAGAAGCAGTAAACAGGAAGAAACCAACATGCAAACCTGAAGAATATAAGGCTTACAGACCGGATGAAGATATGATACCTCCTTTTGCCCCGTTTGGTAATGGTTATAGATATCACGTAACCGGCCTGACTCATGATGAAACCGGATTTCCTACTAACAGCAACATAATTTCAGGAGAACTGGTTCAAAGACTGGTTGATAAGATAGAAAAAAATATAGATGACATAACATATTATGAAGAATACAAAATGGATGATGCCGATATAGTTATAATTGCCTTTGGAGGAGTTTCCAGAGCAACAAAAAGTGCTATTGATCATATGCGCGAAAATAATATAAAGGTAGGCATGTTCAGACCAATAACAATCTGGCCTTTTTTGGATAAACAAATAAACCAGATTGCTGATAAGGCAAAGGAAATATATGTTGCAGAAATGAACTTAGGACAATATTTTCTGGAAGTTGATAGAGTAGCTGGAAAAAAATGTCCTGTCAAAAAAATAAATAAAATATCAGGTGAGTTAATTACTCCTGAGGAAATTACATACGCAGTAACAGGAGGTCGCTTATAATGGGTTGCACAAATTGCAGTGATATAACAAAAAAATATTATAGAATCGAAAGATTGCCTCATATATGGTGCCCAGGCTGCGGTCACGGAACTTTGATGAACACTGTTGTCAGGGCAATAGACAAGCTGGGGTTAAACAAAGATGAGGTAGTAGTTGTTTCAGGTATAGGATGCTCATCACGAGCACCTGGGTACTTAGATTTTAACACTCTCCATACAACACACGGACGTGCGCTTGCATTTGCCACAGGTATCAAACTCGCAAACCCAAAGCTTCATGTTATCGTAATAATGGGAGATGGAGATAGTTCGGCAATAGGCGGTAACCACTTAATTCACGCGGCAAGACGAAATATAGATATTACTACAATAGTATTTAACAATAATATATATGGTATGACTGGAGGCCAATTTTCTCCTACTACACCTCACGGAGATTTTGCGACAACTGCTCCTTTCGGTAACATAGATAAACCGTTTGACCTATGTAACCTGGCACAGGGAGCCGGAGCAACGTTTGTAGGAAGAGGAACTGCATACCATGCCTTGCTTATGCAGAAACTCATCGAAAAAGGACTGCAGAATAAAGGCTTTTCATTTATTGAAGGATTAAGTTTATGTCCTACATATTACGGTCGAAAAAATAAAAAGGGAAATGCATTGAAAATGCATGAATTCTTGAAAGACAACTGCGTAGACAAAAGGGTTGTCGACAAAGATCCTGAAAAAGGCAAGAATAAAATTCTTATAGGAGAATTTTATAATAATCCGAAGATAGAATATACAGAAGGTTATCAGGTTATTATTGATAAATTTCAGAAGTTGGGGGAAATGTAAATGTTTCAAAAAATAGAATTAAGACTCAGTGGTTCAGGGGGTCAGGGAGTAATTCTAGCAGCAATAATTTTAGCAGATGCTGCAATTGAAGAGGGGAAAAATGCAATTCAAACTCAGTCCTATGGACCGGAGGCAAGAGGCGGTGCCAGCAAAGCTGAAGTTATTATAAGCATCGATGAAATAAAATTTCCTAAAGTTACAGAATGTAACATTTTATTGGCCTTAACGCAAAATTCATATGATAAATATGTTGCATCTTTGAGTAAAGATGGTATACTAGTAGTCGACGAAAGTGTTAATGTTGATATGAACGCACCCTTTAAAATATTTAAGCTGCCAATATTGGACACAGCTCAAAATAAACTGGGTACTCACTTGGTAGCAAATATTATTTCTGTAGGAGCACTCTACGGTTTGATTGGCGAAGAAGTGATCAGTAGGGATGTTATGGTTCGCTCAATATCTAACAGGGTTCCGCCTGTTACGGTTGAAAAAAACTTATGCGCTTTTGAAGAAGGTATTAAACTTATCAGAGGTTGATTATGAGCAATAACAATGATTTACTACACAATATAAAAAGTAATTACTATAAATTCAGCAAAGGTCAGAAACAAATAGCACAGTTTATTATTGACCACTATGACAAAGCTGCGTTTATGACTGCGGCAAAAATAGGAGAAACTGTAGATGTAAGTGAATCTACAGTAGTTCGTTTTGCCAGTTCCATAGGTTACTCAGGTTTTCCGGAGTTACAGAAAGCATTGCAGGTATTGATAAAAAATAAACTGACTACGGTACAAAGAATAGGGCTGGATGATGACATTATAAACGATATAGATAAACTTCACAAAAAGATCATTAAAAATGAAATGAACAGTATGAGAAGTTTGTACGAAAATATTGATACTAAGGCTTTAGACAAAGCAACTGAACTTATAATGAATGCAGATAAAGTCTACATACTTGGGCTGAGAACATCATCAACACTGTCTAATTACCTTGGGTTCTACCTTGACGTTATACTAGACAATGTAAAAATACTTAACAACAGCGGAGTTAATTCATTATACGAAGAAATTATAAGAATTAAAGAATCCGATGTACTTATAGTAATCAGCTATCCAAGGTATTCAAAAATAACAGTGGACGCTACGAAATTTGTGAAAGAAAGAAAGGCAAAGATAGTTGCCGTCACAGATACAGAAGCTTCACCTGTGTACAATATGTCAGATGTATCGCTGCTGGCAAAAAGCAACATTGTATCTTTTATAGATTCGTTGGTGGTTCCTCTTTGTATGATAAATAATCTAATTACAAATATCAGCTTAAAGGAAAAAGACGATATTGTAGAGTATTACGATAAATTAGAACAACTTTGGGACAATCACAGCATTTACCAAAACGAATAGCATTAGTGGACACCCTATGGGGACGGTTCTTTTAAGGCTGAAATCAGTCTCCGAAAGAACCGTCCCCAAAAATTTGCCATTGTTTTTTAACTAAAAAATTTGTTGTTATATTTTTAAAATTGTAATATAATAGTTAAGTATTTATTAAATTATCATGAAAGGAATACCATATGATAATCGCCATAGACGGTCCTTCAGGAGCAGGTAAAAGCACTGTTGCAAAATTGTTGAGCCAAAAATTAGGCTTTGAGTATGTAGATACTGGAGCAATGTATAGAGCTCTTGCGCTAAAAGCTTGTGAGTGCAATTATGAAATCAATAAATCCAACGAAAATTTAATTGACAAAATGCTTGAAAACACAACAATTGACTACAACAATAACAGTATATATCTAGACAATAAAAATGTAGAAAATTTAATAAGAGATGAAAATATATCAATTGGCGCATCTAAAATTTCCACACTGAAAAATGTACGCATTAAAATGGTAGAACTTCAAAGAAAAATAGCTGGCCATAAGAACGTAGTTATGGATGGAAGAGATATAGGAACTAAAGTTTTTCCCAATGCAGACTTTAAGTTTTTTATTACCGCATCTGAAACCACACGAGCCAAAAGGAGATACAATCAAATTGTTGAAGGTGGAAATAATGTTAATTTCGAAAATGTACTTAGAGATCTTAAAAAACGCGATATAAATGACAGAACAAGATCGATTTCTCCCTTGGTAAAAGCAGATGATGCAATTTTAATAGATACAACAAATATGAATTTGGATGATGTAGTAAAAGCTATTGTCGACATCATTGGAGGAAGCAATGTTTTATAGGATTATTGTTACAATATTAAAGTTCTTGGTATTTATTGCTTTTGATTTGGAAATACATAATAAAGACAGAATAGATAACACAAACGGAGCATTAATTGCGTGCGGCAATCATATTTCAATGATAGATCCTGTTATTCTAGCAGTATCATCTAAAAGACAGATTCATTTTATGGGGAAAAAGGAATTGTTCGATAATAAAATTCTTGGATTTTTGTTTAAGAAACTTGGAGCATTTCCAGTTGATAGAGGAGGAGTTTCAATGTCTGCTATTAAAAGTTCCTTATCTGTCTTAAAAAGCAATGAAGTTCTAGGAATATTTCCTGAAGGTACAAGAGTAAAAAATTATGACGAGAACAATGCTAAACCAGGAATTGGGCTAATAGCCAATAAAGCCAAATCTAATATTATTCCTTTTTATATAAAGGGATCGTATAAATTCAGAGGGAAAATTGAAATATTTTTTGGAGAAGAAAAAAATTATTTTGAAAATATTGAAGGTAAAATAAATTCTGAAACTTATTCGAAAATAGGCAAAAAAATATTGCAGGATATATACGGTCTGAGCGGCAGGTACAATTATGAAAATTGAGATATCAAAGTTTAACGGATTTTGCTCTGGAGTTAAAATAGCTGTTGACAAAGCCGACAAAATACTTGACAATGAAAAAAAGCTTTACAGCTACGGAGAAATAATACATAATAAATACGTCGTAGACAAATTGAAAAGCAAAGGCTTAGTAGTAGTTGATGATATTCCACCAAGTACTGATGCAAAACTATTAATACGAGCACATGGTGTAGGAAAAGATATTTTCGATAAAATGGAAGAAAATAGCTTAGAAGTCATTGACGCAACTTGTGTAAAAGTTAAAAAAATACATAAAATAGTTGAAGAATACAAAAATAACGGTTATGATATAATTATAACCGGAGATAAAAACCATCCTGAGGTTCTGGGTATTCTAGGATGGTGTAAAAATGAAGCTTACGTCATAGATAAACCCGAACAGCTTTTAAATATAAATATTTCTCCGGATAAAAAATACTGTCTTGTATCACAGACAACATTTAACACAGATACATTCAGAAAAATATCAGATAAAATAATCGAAAATAATTTTTCAAATATTGAAATTCATAACACAATTTGCAATGCTACTTCTAAACGACAGGAAGCATGTGTTGAACTTGCTTCTAGATGTAATGTAATGTTAATAATAGGCGGAAAAAATAGTTCAAATACAAAAAAATTATATGAACTTAGCAAGGAAGTCTGCCATAAAACATTCTTAATTGAAAATTATAAGGATATACCTTATAACTATATTGATAAAAATACTATTGTGGGAGTGTCCGCAGGAGCATCAGCACCTGACTGGATAATTGAGGAGGTTATTAATATGTTGGAAAACCTAAATAACAACATGAATGAACAGGTTGAAAAGAAAGAACAGGCAGAACAAACAGAACAAGGTACAATGCATGATTTGCTTGAAAATTATGGTGGATTATCTTATATCAGAACAGGTGAAATAGTTAAAGGTACTGTTATATATGTAAGCCCTGATTCCATTTCATTAAACATCAAATATAAATCAGACGGAATAATTACAAAAGATGAATTTTCCCTTGCAGAAGTACAAGATTTAACTCAGGTTGTAAAAGAGGGAGATGAAATAGAAGCTCAAGTATTAAAAATTTCTGACCAGGATGGAAATGTTGTTTTAACTAGAAGACCTCTTGAAGAACGAAAGATTTGGGAAGAGCTAGAAGAAATGAGATCCGAGGGAACAGAAATAGAGACTACTATTATTGAAGCTTCTCAATACGGAATTTACGGAAAGGTAAAAGGAATTAAAGGTTTTATTCCAAGAAACCAAATTTCCGTTACAAGGAATGTAGATACTTCCGGATACGTGGGAAAAGTTCTTAAGGTTCAGATATTAGAGACTAAGAATAAAAAAGGAAGAAGACAGCTGGTCTTAACATCAAGAGCAGTTGAAAAAAGAGAAAAAGATGCAAGAGAAGCTGAAGCTTGGGAAACTATCAAAGAAGGCGAAATATACGAAGGAACAGTTAAAAATTTACAGGACTACGGCGCATTTGTTGAAATAAATGGAATTGACGGACTCCTTCACATTAATGAAATTGCTTGGACAAGGATAAAACATCCTTCTGATGTATTAAAAACAGGCGATAAGATAAGTGTAAAAGTTAAAAATGTAGATAAAGAAAACAAAAGAATGTCCTTAAGCTACAAAGCAACAATAAAAAGTCCTTGGGCGATTTTCCTTGATAAACACCAAAAAGGAGATGTAGTAACAGGTAAAGTTACAAGAATTGTTGATTTTGGTGCTTTTGTTGAAGTAGATGGAATTGAATGCCTGCTTCATATTAAAGACCTTGACTGGGCAAGAACTGAAAAAGTTACAGATGTACTGCAAGAAGGTCAGGAAGTTACAGCTAAGATATTAAATATAACTAGAAAAGACAGAAAAGTTGGCCTCGGACTTAAGCAACTTGTTGAACATCCTTTTGATAAATATGCTAAAGACCTTAAAAAAGATGATATAATTCCTGTAGAAGTTACTCGTATACTCCTTGACGGAATCCATGTCAGCGCTAACGGAAACATAGACTGCTTTATACCTATTGCGAAAGTTTCAAACGAAAAACTAAGAACTCCCGCTCAAGTAGTCAAAGTTGGTGAAGTAAAAGACGCAAAAGTGCTTGGCGTAGATATGAAAGGTAAAAACCTTAATCTAACATTAATACTAGAAAATAAAAGCGATGATTTTGCAACTGAAGATGCTTCATACAAGCAGGAAGAAGCAAACTTTACAATAGGTGAATCTATAGGGTCTGCACTTGAAGATTTATTAAAATAATAAAATGCAATAACGATTGATAAACAATTGAATGGCAATTGATTAAGCGATTGGTTAAACAATCGCTACTCAATTGCTATTTTTTACATTTATTAGTAATAATGACAGCTAGCTTTTATTAATTTAGTTACAAAGGAGGTAACATGTTAAAACAATTTTTAATTGAAGCATGCTCTAATCAATTTGTTTCCGGATTTGAGCATTCAAGCACCGAAATGCTGAAAGAATATTTCGAACCATATACAGACTCCTGCGAAAATGATAAAATGGGCAGTTGTATATTTAAACAAGATGGTATGAAGGAAACAAGAATAATGCTAGCAGCACACATTGATGAAATTGGGCTGATGGTAACAAAAATACTTGACAACGGTTTTTTAAGCTTCACATCAATAGGGGGTATCAATCCAGCATCTCTGGTTGCCCAGGAGATAACAGTATACGGAAAGGAAACTGTCTTTGGAGTGATAGGGATCAAACCTCCTCACGTCACTTCTGCAGAGGAAAGAAAAAAGCCGCTGGAATTGAAGGATTTATACATAGATACCGGATATTCAAATGATAAACTTAAGAAATTGGTAAGTATAGGAGATATAGCTGTTGTTAAAAGAGAACCGGTATCACTTCAGGGAAGCATAGTCTCAGCAAAAGCGCTGGATGACCGAGCATGTGTAGCGGTAATGCTTGAAACAGCAAAAGAATTAAGAAAACTTTCACATAAAAGCAACATATATTATGCTGCAACGGCACAGGAAGAAACTGGTTACAGGGGATCAACAACAGCCAGCTATAAAATAAACCCTGACATAGGGATTGTTCTTGACGTTGATTTTGGAATGGCTCCAGGCATGCCCCCAGAAACATGTAAGTTAGGCAAAGGGCCCATAGTTGCTTTTGGAGGAAGATTGAATCCGAAATTGACAAAAAAATTTATTGATGTCTGCAAAACATACAATTATCCTATGCAATATGAGGCATCTCCTGGAAAAACAGGAACTGACACCGAGGCAGTTCAAATAAACAGAGAGGGTGTCCCATGCATACTATTATCCATTCCTCTGCGATACATGCATACATCTGTGGAAACAATAGATATAAAAGATGTTGAGACAACTGGCAAGGCAATAGCTCGTTTCATAAATGAGCTGGATAATTCTGATTTGGAGGAAATATTATGTTTTTAAAAGAATTAACTGAACTTTCCGGCGTATCAGGTTGTGAATATGAAGTGAGAAATTATATAAAAAATAAGTTAAATGATATTGGCTGCGAACACTACGTTGATAAGCTGGGAAATATTATTGCACATAACAAAGGTAAAAAAAATAAGACCATTATGATTGCCGCACATATGGACGAAGTAGGGTTAATTGTTTCTCATATAGATTCTGACGGTTTCATTAAGTTTCAGGCTGTGGGAGGAATAGACCAGAGAATTCTAAACTCAAAGATAGTATTGGTAGGAGATAATAAAATTCCCGGAGTAATAGGATCAAAAGCTGTTCATTTGATGAGTTCCGAGGAAAGAGGGACATCACTGCCAATAGATAAGCTTTATATAGACATTGGAACATATTCAAAATCAGAAACAGAAAAGCTTGTAAGCATAGGAGATTATATTGTTTTCAAAAGCGATTATGTAGAATTTGGCGATGGACTCATAAAAGCAAAAGCATTGGACGACCGGGCAGGCTGCAGCGCTTTACTTGAAGTTTTAAGTATGAAACTTGATGCTGACTTTTATGGTGTATTTACTGTAATGGAAGAAGTGGGGTGCAGAGGAGCACAGACTGCAGCTTTTGCTCTGGAGCCGGATTATGGCATAGTTCTTGAAGGGACTGTATGTGCCGACATGCCTGAGATAAAAGACTATTCCAAAGTAACTCGTATAGGCATGGGAGCTGCTTTATCATTAATGGACAATTCAACGCTTTATGATATCGAAGAAGTGCGAAGAGTAGAAAATATTGCTTTGAAAAACAATATTTCATACCAGTTCAGAACATCATCTGCCGGAGGAAATGACGCCGGACCAATACATAAAACAAAAGAAGGAGCAAAAGCAGTTGCAGTTTCAATACCGTGCAGGTACATTCATTCGCCTGCAAGTGTTGCCAGTATAAATGATTATAACAGTGTTGTAAGCCTTACAAAGGCACTAATCTTAGAGAATCAGAAAGGGGAATAAAATGAATTTTAACAGCGAGTTAATGAAAAAACTATCAGATTGTTTTTCACCTTCGGGGCGAGAAAAAAACGTTCGAGAATTTATTTTAAATGAAATAAAAGATTATGCAGACGAAATAAAGGTTGATGTGCTTGGAAATGTAATTGCAAGAAAAAAAGGAAACGGCAAAAAAGTATTATTTTCCGCACATATGGATCAAATAGGTTTGATTATTACACACGTTGATGAAAAAGGATTTCTTAGATTCTCTAATGTCGGAGGAATTCATGCAAAAGATATAATAGGCCTCAGAATGATCTTTGACAACGGTATGGAAGGTGTAGTGTGTTCGGAAAAAGTAAAAGAAAAAGAGCAAGTTGAGATGAGCAATCTATTTCTGGACGTTGCTTCAACTTCAAAGGATTTCGTAAAATCCAACTTCAAGATAGGAGACATGTGCGTTTTCCAATCCCATTATTATGAGACTGAAGATTGTGTAATATGCAAGGCGGCAGATGACAGAATAGGATGTTACATATTGATAGAAGCATTGAAAAACCATTCTAAAACAGATAATGACGTATACTATGTATTTTCAGTTCAAGAGGAGGTTGGATGCAGAGGAGCAAAGACTGCAGGATACAGCATAAATCCAGATTTAGCTATAGCTCTTGATGTTACCGCAACAGGCGACTCAAAAAATGGAATAAAAATGGATGTTAAACTTGGAGAAGGTGCTGCCATTAAACTAATGGATAAATCAATGATAACTCATCCGGAAGTAAAAACTCTCCTTACAGGTCTTGCAGAGGAACACAGTATAAAATATCAGTATGAAGTTCTTGAATTTGGAGGAACAGATGCAGGTCCAATACACACAACAAGAGAAGGAATCCCAAGCGGTGTTATTTCAATTCCAACCAGAAATCTGCATTCTTCCGGAGAGATTTTCAATAAATCAGACGTACTTGAATGTATTAAACTAGTTAGTGCCACAGCATCAAAATAGTAATCAAAGTATAGCTGGAACGGCACTTACTGTGCCGTTCAGAGTGATTAAAACTAGAAGCTTTAAAAGACTATTTTCAAAAATATTGTTATTCAATAAGAAAATTTGATATAGATTTAATGATATTGGATACACATTGCATCAAACCGCATTATATCAGTAAATATGATATAAAAATGACAGGAAATATTTTGAAAGATCAGGAATTTAATCTTGCAATTGAGCAAGATAACGGTAAAACATACGGTATTATTCTTCTGAACAAACAGATTTCTGCCGGAAATAAAATGTTTTTTGCATATAATGTACTAGGAAAACCTGTAAGCATGGCACTGGCTGAAAAATATCATAATACTGTTTACATATCCAACGTTTATACTACACCTTCGGAAAGACGCAAAGGTTACGGCATGGCTGTAATAAATAAGATTATTTTACATTATAGTGATTGCTTTATCTATTTATACACTAATAACCCGGAAGCTGCAAACATTTACAGAAAATTAGGATTTTCGGATAACCACTTAAAGTCATGGTGGGCAATAAAAGGCTCACTTCCGGATTGGTGCAGCACAAACAATAAGAAAGAACAGTAAACTGTGATTTAAAGTAAGCATAAAAATTATATTGAAAGGAAACTGGAAAAATGATTGATTATAATTTATTAAAAAATGTTGAAATTAAAACCTTACATAATGCATTTGTAAATGCATTCTCCGACTATCAGGTTAAAATTGATTTACCTTTGGTTAAATTTCAGAATATGCTTACAAGAAGGGGATACAACCCTAAAATTTCAATGGGTGCATTTGATAATAACGAATTGGTTGGATTTGTTCTAAACGGGTTGCGAAACTATAACGGAAAGCTTACAGCCTATGATGTAGGAACCGGCGTAGCAGGCAGTTATAGAAAACAGGGAATAACAAGCAATTTAATCAAACAAATTAAGGCACTTTTAATAGAATCCGAAGTTTCTCAATATCAGCTGGAAGTTATTAAAACAAATACTTCGGCATTCGAATTATATAAAAAGTCAAAATTTGAAATAGTGCGTGAACTTGAATGCTTTAAATTGGACAAGAGCAGTTTTACCGCTTCTCAAATATACGATGTTAAGCATATCGATGAAATACGCCAAAGCGATTGGAAAGAATTTTGTGAATTTTGGGATTTTAATCCCTCTTGGCAAAATTCTGCAGATTCAATCAATGCAGTTCATGACTTATTCTGCTATTCCGTCGTATATATAGACAATACATTAGCCGGTTACGGAATTATAGAAAGAAAAACAGGAGATATAGCTCAGATAGCGGTAAATAAAAATTTCAGGCGCAAAGGAATTGCAGCCAGTATTATCGCAGATTTATTAAACAATACTGAATCAGATAAAATTGCCATACTAAACGTAGATTCAGAATGCAGTTCGCTGATTAGTTTTTTATATGAGATGGGCTTCGAACACCACATCGGACAATATGAAATGATGTTAACTTTATAAATAATATAAGGGGGATTTATGAGCATAGTTAGTTCATTTGATATAAATTCAGAGGAAGTGTTAAAGGCAACTGACGTAGTAAAAAAATCAGACAGATTTCCGAAAACTGTTGTAGTGACATTTAAAGATAAGGTGCTTGAACTTGTAAAAGAAATGAACGGTTCAAAGTGCATAGGTGAAATGAACATGGGCTATACGATTCCTATATATGAAGTCACCTATAAAGGTAAAAGCATAGCCGTATACAACACTCTGCTGGGAGGTGCCGGATCGGCTGCATGCATGGAAGAAGTAATTGCAAGAGGCGGAGAAAAATTTATTTTTTTTGGTTCCTGCGGTACTCTTGATAAAAATATTGCTCCAGGTCATTTTATAATTCCTTCAGATGCTTACAGAGATGAGGGAACCAGCTACCATTATGCTCCTGAAGGGGATTATATAAATGTTAAAACTGCCAGCAAAATTTCAGAAATTTTTGAGGAATTGAAACTTCCCAATATTATAACAAAAACATGGACTACGGATGCTCTGTACCGAGAAACAAGAGGTAACATGGAAAAAAGGAAATCAGAAGGATGTCTTGCCGTTGATATGGAATGTGCATCTGTTATGGCAGTCGGACAATTCAGAAACGTCGATGTCTTCCAGTTTCTTTACGCGGAAGATACCTTGGACGGCATATGCTGGGACTCAAGAACAATGGGAAAAGTGCCTTCGGACACATATGATGCATATCTTCGTACAGCTCTCAATATAGCCGCAATGCTATAATAGCAGCTGAAATTCATAATTTTTAGATTTAAAATTATACTGGGAGTACAATATTGAATATAACTATTAGAGAATTAAATATAAATGAAATAACTACTCATTTATTCGCAAATTTTAACAGATATCAAGATGTAAAAAAATGCTGGCGCAAAGAAAACGGCAAATGGCAGTTAAAGGATATTGCTTTTGTTGAGCAGTGGACTTCTGAGGAATATGAGTATCTAGTCAAATGTCTTCAGAATACAATAGCTACAGGAGGCAGAGTTATCGGTGCATTTTGCAATAATTTGCTTGCAGGATTTGCATCTGTTGAAAATAATTTGTTCGGTGGGCAAAATGAATACTTGCAGCTTTCAAGCATTCACGTATCATTTGATAAAAGGGGGATAGGAATCGGTAAAAAATTATTTTCCTTGTCCTGTAAAAACGCAAAGGAGATGGGGGCAAAAAAGCTTTATATATCTGCACATTCTTCACAAGAAACGCAAACATTTTACAAATCACTTGGATGCAGGGAAGCTGAGGAATATAACAAAAAAATGGTTGAAAATGAACCATTTGACTGCCAACTGGAATTTAGATTAACCTAAATTATAGAATGTTGTAATTATAATAAGGAGGTTACACATAATGAAAGAGTTAAACATTAATAACGAAAAAGTAGTAATCAGAAAGACTGACAAATCAGATGCAAAAGCGTTGGTAGAATACATGAACTACATAGGCAGTGAGTCTGACTTTTTATCGTTTGGTGCAGGACAGTTCGGCATGAGTGCAGAGCAGGAAGAAGAATATATTGAAACAGTATTAAAAAAAAATAATGCCCTGTCCATTATTGCGGAAGTAAACGGAAAAGTTGTAGGAAACTTGACTTTCAATGCAGGGAACAGACAAAGAACAGAGCATACAGGAGAATTTGGCATAAGCGTTTCAAAAGCTTACTGGGGATACGGTATAGGTGAAGAGTTTATTAAATATATGATAAACTGGAGCAAGGGCTCGGGAATAATCAGAAAAATTAATTTAAGAACCAGAAGCGACAATGAACGCGCAATAAAATTATATAAAAAACTTGGTTTTACCGAGGAAGGAATTATAAAGAGGGATATATGTATTAGCGGAAAATTTTATGATTCCTTGCTTATGGGCATGCTTATAGATTAAAAACAAAGGTAGGATGCTATGACAAATGTAGAAATACGGGAAAGAACTGTTGAAGATACGCAAGAATTTTGCCGCTTTCTTAATACTCTTGATAATGAAGCCAGATATATGCTGTATGAGAAAGGGGAACGAATACTAGATCTGGATCTTGTAAGAAATAATATCCAAAGTATTATAAACAATAAGGATGCATGTTATGTTGCTTTAATTAACGGAAGCATAATAGGGTTTATTATTGCTGTAAGAGAAAAATTTATCAGGACTAAGCATTCTGCCGTCATAGTTGTAGGAATTCTTGAGAAATATTGCGGAAGGGGAATAGGCAGTGAATTATTTCATCAAGTATTTCTGTGGGCATCAGAAAACGATGTAAAAAGGCTTGAACTTACGGTTGTAAGCCACAATAAGAGAGCCCTTTCATTGTACAATAAGTTAGGTTTTAAACTTGAAGGTACAAAAGAAATGTCTATATTAATAGACAAAAAATACTGCAACGAATATTTAATGGGAAAACTATTATTTTAATTATAATTTAAGGTTTCGGGGGTATTTATGAACAACACTAATGGATCGATAGACAGACTGGCAATTCCATTAATTTTAGTGTCATTACCTTTGACATTCATGGATTTGCTTCTTCCAATGTATACAATGAGTCTTGGATATACACCAGTACAAATTACAGGGCTCTTTTCCATTTTTTCATTTTTTTTAGTTTTAATGAGGCTTTATGTAGGAAGAATATCAGATAGGTATGGAAGGAAGACCGTACTTATAGCAGGGCTGCTGCTATATGCATTATCATATTTGCTATATTCCTATTCCAAAGATATAGGTCATCTTTACACAGCACGCGTTTTTCAATCTATAGCAGGTGTATGCCTCAGTATATCATGCTTCAGTATGGTGGCTGACCTGAACAACAACCTGGGACATAATTATGGAAAAATCGGCGGATATGAAGAAAAAGGAGGCCTTGTAGGTGTGGCCCTTTGCTTCATTATATTTAATTACTCTGATTTCATGGATGGTTGGTCTTATATCTTTAAAATTTGTTCGGCAGCCGCACTCATTTCAACAATATATTCAATTATTTTTATTAAAAATGTAAAATATGATTATACTAATACGAAATTTAATTTTAATTTTTTAAAGCAAAATATATTAATATTAAATTTAATAATTAAGATTTTTACAAGTATTGTTTCATCAATATTTGTTTTGTACATAGCCAATAAATTTAATTCGGATTTGCTGGAAACAGGAATTGCTTTTTTAATTCCGGCAGTTGTAATTGCATTTGCTTATGAAAAGCTCGGAAAAATCAGTGATACAATCGGTAGGTATAGAGCAGTTAAAACATCACTTATTATGCTTGTTTTATGTTTAATTGTTCTTACAGCTATTAAGAATATCTACACATTTGGCATTTTCTGGACAGTTTATTGCATAGCCGTAGTCTTGCTTGATATTTCATTAAAAGGAATGTTTTCATCTGATATTATGGAATCACGAGGTACAGCAATCGGTAAATACACAATGGCGGGAAACATAGGAACAATTATCGGACCTGTTGCAGCAGGACTACTTTTTCAAAATAATATAGCTCTTCCTTTTATAGTTAGCTCTGCAGCTTTTGCGGTTATGTTGCTTACAATGAATAAATGGTTTAATGTTTTGTCAGTAAAAAAAAGTTAAATTATATTTTTGGAGGAAAACGATATGTTTCATAAAATGAGAAGAAAAGACAAGCAAATGTCTGCTGAAGAAAGTATAGAAATATTAAAAAGGGGCGAAGTAGGAATACTATCTACAATATGTGAAAATGGATATCCATATGGAGTACCTTTAAACTACGTTTATTTAAACAACAGCATTTATTTTCACTGTGCAAAGGACGGACAAAAGCTTAGTAACATAAAAAATAGCAGCAAAGTTTCATTTTGCGTATATCATGATGTTGAATTACTGCCTGAAAAATTTGATACTAATTACAAAAGTGTAATTTTGTTCGGAAAAGCCTCTGAAGCCTGCGAAGAAGAAAAATATAATGCGCTTGTGGAATTAATTAAAAAATATTCTGGTGACTATCTTGATAAGGGACTGGAGTACATAGATAAAGCAAAAAACTCAGCAAAAGTTTATAAAATAAGCATAGATCATGTTACAGGAAAAACGCAGAAATAATAAGAATATATTAATCTTGAATATACTGTTGCGGCTCTCACATATGTGGTATAATTTTTAATAATGGTAATAATAAGTAAATAATAATTTTTTAGTTTCCGAGGATATCATGCATAATTCAAAAAAACAATGGATTTTTTTAATGATATTGATTTCTTCTTCTGTAATTACTTTTGCAGTTAATCAATTTATTAAAACTGTCTATGACTTAAATATTTATGAATATATAAAATACTCGCAGGACTTTTCAACAGAGGAAACTGAGTATCTGGATGAAAAAGGTGTATTATATTATTGTACTGATAATAATGCACCTCCGTTTTCGTTCCAAGATAAATATACCGGCAGGTATAAAGGATTCATACTGGACTATGTGTCAGCATTGTCCATCGAGTTAAATACTCAGATCGAATTTGTTCCGAAAATTTGGGAAGAAGCAGTGCAAAGTGTTGTGTCCGGCGAATCCGATATGATAGAATTATTTAAAAGTAAAGAAAGGGAAGAATATCTGTCATTTACAAAAAGTATATACAAGCTCAGAGCAATAGTTATAACCAGAAGTGATAACAATGAAATCACAAATATATCAGATATAAACGGACACAAAATCGCAATAGAAGCCGGTGATTATGCCGCCAGTTATACGGCAAATAACATGCCGGATGCTGAAATCATCACTACCGTTGATTATCTTGAAGCCATTAATAAACTCCTTAGAGGAGAAGTTGATGCAATAATCGGTGATGAACCCATAATTATATATTTTATGGGTGATTTAAGCATAGAAGATAAAATTAATATATTGAGCGAACCACTGTATGAATTGGATATATGCATAGGGGTAACCAAGTCAAAGCCCGAACTGGTGAACATTCTTAATAAAGCCATACTTGATTTAAAAAAGAGTGATTTCGCGCCTAAAATTCAGCAAAAATGGTTTGGCCTTTCAACACCGGTGCATAAAGACAGATTAAATGCTCAGGTTATGTTTCTACTGATAATAGTATTGTTATTTCTTGCAGCTATAGCGGGATGGATTTCTATATGGACCTATTTTTTAAAAAAGCAGGTAAAAAAAAGAACCATTGAGCTTACGAAAAGCAAGAACGACCTTCAACTAACTTTCGATGCATTGTCTGATTTTTTAATTGTTTTGGATAAATACGGACGCATTGAATACATAAATAAATCATTTACTGATATGCTTCATAAAAACAAATATGATCTTATAGGATGCAGCTACAATAATATTCCGCTTCTTGATACAATTGATATAAAACTGATTAATAAGGTAAGTGAAACAGTGTTTAACGGCAGGCACTATAATTACTATATTACTGTTCTTGAATCCGAAAAAAACAGACTTCTTATATCGATAGAAGATAATACAAACGAAATAATAAGCAGAACACAATTGCTGCAGCAAAATAAAATGATAGCTGTCGGCCAGCTGGCATCAGGTTTAGCTCATGAAATTAGAAATCCTTTAGGAATAATTAGAAACTATTCATATGTACTTAAAAGCAGGATGCCTTATAGAGATGAATTGATGGATAAGGCTTTAACAAGCATTGAATCCGCAGTTCTTCGCGCAAGTAAGATGGTTGAAAACCTCCTTAATTTTTCAAGAAAAAATGATGATATTAAGTGTATACCACTAAAGAAAACAATTAATGACATTATTGCATTGGAAAAAGAATCCATAACAGCTAAAAATGTTAACGTCACTGTTATATGTGATGACAGTATAGAATTTTACACAAGGCTGGAATCTCTTACGCATATAATATTAAACCTTTTGTCAAATGGAATTGATGCCGTATCATATGGAGGAACTATAACAATCAGCTGCAGTACATGCAGAAATTATTTATATATAATTTTTAAAGATGACGGACAAGGAATTGAAAAACATAATTTAGAACACATATTTAACCCGTTTTTTACCACAAAGAATGTCGGTAATGGAACAGGATTGGGTTTGTTCATAGTCTACAATGAGCTTTCAAAAATAAACGGAGAAATAAGTGTTGAAAGCAGAGCAGGCGAAGGAACAGAGTTTAAATTAAAATTTAAATTAGAGGAAAAATAAAATGGTTGATTTTAGAATATTGGTTGTCGATGACGAAGAAGACTTCAGAGATGTTTATAAAATTATATTTGAAGATAAAGGATACGAAACATATGTAGCAATATCTGCTGAAGAGTGCTTATCAATAGTTAAGGAGCAAAGCTTTGATCTGATTATTACCGATTTGAAAATGCCCGGTATGGATGGAATTGAGCTTTTAAAATATTTAAAAGAAAGCAATATACCATCAGAAGTAATAATAGTAACAGGCTTTGGTACGATTGATTCTGCCGTAAACGCCATGAAACTTGGAGCATTCAGCTATTTCATAAAAGGAAGTGACCCCGAAGTAATACTCAAAGAAATAGAGAAGCTCGTAAAAATTAAAACTCTGGAAAACAGCAATAGGGCAATACGCGCGAAACTTAATAATTTTGATTATCTAATTGATTCCAATAATGCTAAATTTAAGAACATGCTTAAAATAGCAGAGAAAGCTGCTGCAAGCAATTCCAACATTCTTATACTTGGAGAGTCCGGAACGGGAAAAGAAGTTATTGCTAAGTATATACATCAGACGAGCGGAAGAAAGAATGAAAATTTTATTGCTGTAAACTGTCAAGTTTTTTCAGAAGGTGTTTTGGAATCAGAATTATTTGGACATGAAAAAGGCGCCTTCACAGGAGCAATAGAAAAACGTGTGGGAAGATTTGAGGAAGCCGATAACGGTACTCTTTTCCTGGATGAAATAGGAGAACTTTCGCTGAATACACAAGTAAAGCTTTTAAGAGTCTTGGAAAGCAGGACATTTGAACGAATAGGAAGCAACAAAAGTATTTATGCAGATATTCGCCTCGTAAGTGCGACAAATAAAAAGCTGTCCGAAGAAATCAAGGACGGTAAATTTCGTGAAGATTTATTTTACCGTATAAATACTATTACCATAGAGGTGCCTCCTCTTAGAGAAAGAAAAGAGGATATACCTGAATTAATTCGTTTTTTTCTTAATCAAGCACAAAAAGAAATGAAAAAGAAAATAAGTAGAATAGAAGATGGTTTAATAGAATCATTAATTATTTACGATTTTCCCGGAAACATAAGAGAATTGAAAAACATTATTGAAAGACTTGTTGTATTAAGCGAAAACGGTACTATCAGAAAAGCTGACCTTCCTGATTTAAGAATTTTTCGAGATGAAAACCTCGAAGTAAAGACACTGAAAGATGTAAGACAAATTGCAGAAACTAAGTATATTAAGTACATTCTTGAAAAGTGCAACGGTAATATAACTAAGGCAGCAGAAATGATGGACATAAGCAGAAGACAACTTTTTAATAAAATTGCAGAATACGGCCTAAAATAATAAAGTAGGCAAAAAATTTCACTCGCATGGAAAAAAATTGCCCAAATTAATAACTTGAAATATTTTTTTAAATATTTCAAGTTATTTTAATTTTATGAAAGCGTTGCTACAAGTCGGGTATACGTTAACTTAGCGAATTTTGTCTAAAACTGGCATGGTAATTGCTGAATGTTATATGTGAAATAATTTATTAAATACTTGGAGGTATATTAATGAAACAAGAAAAGGTTGTAAGAAAACCTTACTTATGGGAAGCTTTGCTTTCTTTTGGATTTTTAATTATTGTAATGGGAATAGGCATAGCTAAATACGAAGCTAATCCCCACATCCCAATGTTGATAGGAACTTTGTTTTCTGTATTAATAGCATTCAGATTGGGCTATTCATGGAATGAAATTGAAAAGTCAATGTTTGACGGTATTTATAAAGCTCTGCAAGCCATAATTATACTGGCCATCATAGGCGTTCTTATAGGTACATGGTTGTTAGCAGGTGTTGTTCCAAGCATGATTTATTACGGGCTTGCCATTTTAAAACCGAGCATTTTCCTGGTTGCCACTGTTATTATATGTTCAATTACATCACTGGCAACAGGTACAAGCTGGGGTACAGCAGGCACTATAGGAATAGCACTGATGGGAATATCAAAGGGATTGGGAATACCTGCTCCCGTAGCTGCCGGAGCAATAATTTCCGGAGCATATTTCGGCGACAAAATGTCACCACTGTCAGATACTACAAACCTTGCTCCTGCAGTTTCAGGAACTGACGTATTTACTCACGTAAAGGCAATGCTTCCCACAACTGTAACAGCATATGTAATTGCTCTTGTAACATTTTTGATTTTAGGATTTCAATATTCTGGTACATCTTCAGATGTTACGTCCATAACAGCAATACGTGACGGTTTATCATCAAGCTTTAACATTTCACCGCTGCTTTTACTTCCTCCTCTTGCGGTTATCCTTGCAATGGCATTTAAATTGCCGGCAATTCCGGGTATAGTAATCGGTATTATTATAGGGGGAATTGAAGGAGTTATATTCCAAGGAGCAGACTTTGGTGCAATTTTAACTGCAGCTTACGATGGGTTTACTTCAGAAACAGGTGTTGAAATAATTGATGAACTTCTTACTGCCGGAGGATTAAGCGGAATGATGTATTCTATTTCTCTTACCATAATAGCTATGATGTTCGGCGGAATAATGGAAAAAACCAACCAGTTGGAAGTTATCGTTAATAAAATATTAGAAAAGGTTAAATCAACAGGCGGACTAATTGCAACAACAGTATTAACCTGCATAGGTTCCAATGCAACTATGCCTGAGCAATATATTTCAGTAGTTTTACCGGGCAGAATGTACCATCAGGCTTATATGAAAAAAGGACTTCATCCTAAAATGCTTTCAAGTACACTGGAAGGCGGCGGAACTGTCACTTCATCACTTATACCATGGAATACATGCGCTGCATTCCTGTATAGTGTATTAGGGGTTTCTGCAGTAGAATATGCTCCTTATGCAGTATTTAATTATATGATGCCAATCGTAGTTATTATATTTGGATTCTTAGGCGTGTTTGTATACAAATTAGCAGATGATCCAGACACAGTTATAGGCGAAGTAAGCGTAGAAGAATAACATATTAATAATAAGAATAATATCACAAATTATGGAAATACTGTAATTTGTGATATTTTTTTATTTGGAGGTAATATGATAGTAGGAATTCCCAAGGGGTTGTTATATTACAAATATAATCCTTTTTTATTTACATTCTTCACTGAGCTTGGAGCAAATGTAGTCGTTTCAGAAGACACCAACAAGAACATTTTAGATCTAGGAGTAAAACACTGCGTAGATGAGGCTTGTCTTCCCATTAAAATATTTCATGGCCATGTAGCATCTATTAAAAACAAATGTGAATTAATGGTTATACCAAGAGTTATGCAACTTGAAAAAAACGAATATATCTGTCCAAAATTCTGCGGCCTTCCGGAAATGGTGCTCAATAGCATTGCTGGTATGCCTCCGGCAATAACAGAGCCGATTTATGCTTATTCAAAAAATTCTTTGTATAAATGGGCTAAAACTGCCGGCAAGTATGTAACTTCAGATATTTTCAAAATAAGGCGTGCTTTTAAATGCGCGTATGAAGTTCAAAGTCAACACAGAACGGGAATAAACAGTAATCAACATGATATTAAAATAGCACTTGTAGGCCACCCTTACAATGTTTATGATAATTTCAGCAATATGAATTTGGCAGCTAAACTTGACAAGCTTGGAATTTCCGTAGAAACCATGGAATTTACTAATGATTTTTTGATAAATATGGAAATCAATAATTTATATAAAAGACCTTTTTGGACCTACGCAAGGGAAAACTATGGCTTTGCCATAAATGCAGTCAAAGAAAAAAGGTTTGACGGGATAATATATATATCGTCTTTTAATTGTGGAATAGATTCTATAATTATAGAACTCATAAAGGATAAAATAGGGAACTTTCCTCTGCTGATATTAAAGCTTGACGAGCACACAGGGGAAGCAGGCATTGATACAAGAATAGAAGCATTCAGCGATATGCTCGAAAGGAGAACCAAACATGAAAGCAACATTCCCACAAATGGGTAATATATATATTGCAGCCAAGGCTCTGTTTGAAGGTTTAGGGATAGAATATGTTATTCCTCCAAAATGCAGCAAAACAGACTTGGATATAGGTTCACTTCATTCACCCGAAGAAATATGCCTGCCTTTTAAGCTAATGATAGGTAATTATATCCATGCTATTGAAAAGGGAGCTGATACCATAATTTTGGCAGGAAGCTGCGGGCCATGCAGGTTCGGAGAATATTGTGAGCTCCAAATGAATTTATTGAAAAGTATGGGCTATAATATGAATTTTATTGTTATTGATTATCCAAAAGATATAGGAATGATGGAACTCTATAGAAGAATCCATAAAATATCATCTGAAAGCAAAAAAAATACTATTCAAAAAATAAATGCCTTATTAAATGCATTAAAGGTATTAAATTTAATGGATGAAATTGAGGAAACAGCCCATATGTATGCTGGATTTGAAAGAAACAAAGGAGAATGCAAAAACCTTCTTATTGAATGCAAAAAAGATACATTGGAATGTGATAATGCTTACAGTATGATAAAAATTATGAATCAATATAATCAAAAATTAAATCACTTATCCGTCGATATAAATAAAAATCCTTTAAAAATAGCAATTATCGGAGAAATTTACACCATAATTGAACCTTATTCAAATTTTTATATAGAAGAAAAACTTATGGATTACGGGGTTTCCTCGAGCAGAAAGCTTACTCCAAGCTGGTGGGTTAAAAATGCTGCTCTTAGTCCTTTAAAAATAAACTCGTTAAAAATACGTAAAAATGCCAAGAAATATATACCTATAGGCATCGGCGGACATGCAGTTGAATGTATAGGTGAAGCCGTAACCGCCAGCAAAAATGGATTTGATGGGGCAATACAAATTTTACCCATGGGCTGCATGCCGGAAATTGTCAGCAAAGCAGTTCTTCCAACAATTTCAAAAGATTTGGATTTTCCTGTAATGTCCTTGATCGTAGATGACATGGACGGAGAAGCAGGTTATATAACAAGAATGGAGGCTTTTATAGATTTACTTGAAAGGAGAAGAAAAAATGCACTATCTGGGTGTTGATGTCGGATCAGTAAGTACCGATCTCGTTATGATGGATGAGAACCTTAACGTAACAGAAAAAATATATCTTAGAACAAAAGGCAACCCTATTAAAGCAATTCAGGATGGATTTAAAATATTAAAAAATAAATATCATAAAGGAGATATAGCCGCAGCAGGAACAACAGGCAGCGGCAGAGCAATTGCAGCTTCCATAATAGGAGCCGATGCAGCTAAAAATGAAATTACAGCTCATGCAACTGCCGCCTTGGAAACTCATAAAAATGTTAGAACTATAATTGAAATAGGTGGACAGGATTCAAAAATAATACTTCTCAATAACGGTATTATTTCTGATTTTGCTATGAACACGGTATGCGCAGCAGGAACAGGATCGTTCCTTGACCGGCAAGCCGAAAGGCTGGATATAAATATAGAAGAATTCGGAGAATATGCTTTAAGAGCAACTTCCTCTGTGAGGATAGCGGGGAGATGCGCTGTATTTGCAGAGTCAGATATGATACATAAACAGCAGCTAGGTTACAATCAGCCGGAGATAATAAGAGGATTGTGCGATGCTCTTGTGAGAAATTATTTGAATAACATAGCAAAAGGAAAAGCAATATTTCCAAAAGTTCTGTTTCAAGGAGGGGTAGCCGCTAACAGAGGAATGAAGGCATCCTTCGAAAATGCTTTAGGATTTGAGATTTTTGTTCCCGAGCATTACAACATGATGGGAGCTATCGGTGCCGCCATCATGGCAAAGTTCGCCGTAGAAAAATCAGGCAAAACAAATTTCAGAGGATTTGAGCTTGCAGATAAAAATATTTTTTCAAGAAGCATGGAATGTGAAGGATGTTCAAACAGTTGTGAAGTAGTGAAAATATTTGAAAACAATAACATAATAGGGTATTTTGGTGATAGATGCGGCAAATGGTGCAACAAACTTCAGCATACTTCAAAAGATCTTCTTGCATAGAACAAAATATAAAACCAGAGATCGATCTCTGGTTTTATATTGCACAAATTGTCTGTTATTTTATATCTAATCTTCTATTACTGATTACCTATTTCATCAATTATATCAAGAGCTTCAATTAACTCAACATCTTCATTTCTATCTTGAAAACTTCTCAAAGCATATTGATTTGTAAATAGGAGAACAGGTCTGTCATAGTGATCAAATACAAGCATGCATCTTGTATTCTGATATTTTTTTAGGGTGTCCGAATTATCTGTCTTAACCCATCTTGCAACAGAAAATTCTATATTTTCCATACGAATTTCAGTATTGTACTCGTTAGTCAGCCTGTATTGAAAAACATCGAACTGAAGGACTCCAACAGCACCTATTATTACTTCGTTATATTCATTTCTGTAAACTTGGATTGCGCCTTCCTGAGCCAATTGGTCTACTCCCTTCTGAAAATTCTTTCCCTTAAGAGAATTTTTGGCGCTTACTCTGCAGAAAAATTCTGGAGGAAATGTAGGAAGCGGCTCAAATAATATTTTTTCCTTTCCATTTGTTAAGGTATCTCCAATTTGGAAATTGCCCGAATCATATATTCCTATAACGTCTCCGGCATAAGCAGTGTCAACTGTTTCTCTCTCATTAGCCATTAAATGGGTAGACTGACTAAGTTTCATTTGCTTTCCTGTCCTTGTAAGAGTTATATTCATTCCTCTCACAAATGTTCCAGAGCATATTCTGAGAAAGGCGAGACGATCGCGATGATTTGGGTCCATATTTGCTTGAATTTTAAATACAAATCCTGTAAAAACCTCATCGGTAGGCTTAATAATACCGTTTGTTGTTTTTCTTGACGACGGTGGAGGCGACATTTGAAGAAAGTGCTCCAAAAACTCTGTTACTCCAAAATCTGCAAGAGCAGAACCAAAAAATACGGGAGAAAGTTTTCCGCTCTGAACTTGTTCAATATTAAATTCATTACCAGCTCCGTCAAGAAGCTCTATTGCATATCTCAGATTTTCAAGATTAGAAGGACTTATATACCCTTCAAGCTTACTTGAATTGACTCCATCTTCATCTAGATGGATTATTTCTTTCTTTCTGAAAAGATAGACAGAATTTCTTAATCTGTCATATACTCCTTCAAATTCCTTTCCACAACCTATGGGCCATGTAACTGCCACTGAAAGAAGCCCTAAAACGTCTTCAAGCTCCTGCATCAGTTCTAAAGGGTCTTTAGATTCTCGATCAAGCTTATTAATAAACGTAAAAATAGGAATTCCTCTCATGCTACAAACCTGGAACAGTTTTTTTGTCTGAGTCTCTATACCTTTAGCAGCATCTATAACCATAACTGCGCTGTCAACTGAAGTCAATATTCGGTAAGTGTCTTCTCCAAAATCATTATGCCCCGGAGTGTCCATTATTGAAATAACTTTATCATTATATTCAAACTGCATTACAGAAGATGTAACAGAGATACCTCTCTGTTTTTCAATCTCCATCCAATCAGATTTTGCAAATTTAGAATTTTTTCTCGCTCTAACAGTGCCCGCCTCACGAATAGCGCCTCCGTGAAGCAGCAATTTTTCCGTCAATGTTGTTTTACCTGCATCAGGGTGAGAAATGATTCCAAAAATTCTTCTTTTATTAATTAAATCTATATTATTCATTCATGTTCCTTCCTAATTTCTAATCTTCTAGTTATTTTACATCATTTAGGCAAAAATATAAAGTTTTTTTTATATATAAAGCGGAAAGCAACGCTTTCCGCTCGTTTTAACACTCTATATTTTCTTCAATGCATGTTGCAACCTCAACTCCATGTCTGTGACAGTCGTTAGTTGTCGTGCACCCCTCTATAAGATGTATGTGGTTGCCACATCCTGTTTGAATCGCAGGCCCGGTTTTTCCGCAAATTTTATGACAATGGCATTCTACTATATCCGTAACAAAGTAAACTTCATGCACATGGCTGTTCCCGCAGGGAATTGCTAGTCCTGTTGAAGCATTAAAACAATGTTTGTGGCAGCATCCTCTTTGCCCTGCCAAATTCGTATATCCTTGCGCATCGTGTACGTGCTGAATAATTTCTTCTCCACATCTGCAATTTCTATTAAAAAGCATATAAATCAAACTCCCTTATAATTTTAGTTTGTTTATCCTTTGATTTTTAAGGAGGAATTTATTCCTATTACTATAATATGACAATATATTTTTATTGTTCTTTATATGTTATATAAAAAAACAAAATAATTGATAATGATTATCAATTATACTATTGACAACAGTACGAGGTTAGATTATACTAACTGAGAGATTGATAATCATTATCATTTACTTTAGGAGGTAGTTATGTCGTTAGCCATGGTTGCATTAGGGGACACCATAGAAGTGCTCGGTTACAGAGGAAAAGATGATATGAAACGACGCCTGCAGGATATGGGGCTTGTTAAAGGCGAAAGGATTCAAGTGATTGGAGAAAATCAAGGCGGGCTGATCTTATTAGTAAAGGGAGTAAAGGTTGCTCTCAACAAGGGTTTAGCTTCATTAATTATGGTTAAATAAGGAGGGAAAAATGACATTAAGAGATTTAAAGCCAGGCCAAATTGGTACTGTCAAAAGTATAGGTGAGAAAGGACCTATGAGAAAAAGGCTAATGGATATGGGAGTGACTCCCGGCACGTCAATAAAAGTAATTAAGGTTGCACCTTTGGGAGATCCAATAGAAATAAATATACGGGGATACGAGTTAAGCTTAAGAAAGAACGAAGCGCAAAATATACTTGTTGAAATTTAACAGGAGTATTTTGCAAATAAATGTTACTTAATAAACAAGGAGGACGTTATGAATTATACAATAGCGCTTGCCGGTAACCCAAACAGCGGAAAGACCACTCTTTTTAATGAGCTCACCGGTTCAAAGCAGCATGTGGGAAACTGGCCGGGTGTAACAGTTGACAAAAAAGAAGGTACATACAAAAAAAGAAAGGAAATAAATATTCTTGATTTGCCGGGTACCTATTCTTTATCGCCCTATTCGGCTGAAGAAATTATAGCCCGAGACTACATTGTTAAAAATAAACCTGATGCAGTAATTAACATAGTGGATGGCACAAATATCGAGAGAAATCTCTACCTTACAATGCAGATAATCGAAACCAAAATACCAATGGTTATTGCAATGAATATGATGGATGAAGTTGATGCAATCGGAATGAAGATAGATTGTAAAAAGCTTTCAGAAATCTTTGGAGTACCTGTAATTCCTATAGTTGCAAAAAAAGGAAAAGGTATAGATGCTTTGATGAAAGCAGCAATTTCAGTGGCGAAAGACAATATTTCTGCAAATGATTTAAAATTATTCGATGATAATATAAATTCGGCAATAGATGCTGTTTATGAAATACTTTACGATTCTGAAGGGATTGAAAAACCAGCTGATGCTATAGAAAAAAACACTCAAACATATTGGAAAGCCATAAAAATTGTTGAAAATGATGAAATTGTAACAGATGAGCTTACAGAAGTTCAAAAACCTGCAGTAGAGGTAATTTTAAAAGAAGCAGAACAATATGCGGATGGAGATACGGAAGCAAAAATAGCAGACTTAAGATATAAGTATATTACCAAAGTTGTAAAAGAAACTGTTATAAAATCAAAGTCTTACCATGTGGAAACAAAATCAGACAAACTAGATAAGATATTAACAAACCGATTCCTGGCGCTCCCAATATTTGCGGTTGTTATGTACTTAATGTTCGCAACAACATTCAGTGAAAGCTTTTTATTTGTTGAGGGATTGCCAAGCCCCGGAATTTGGCTGGCAGGAGTTGCGGAAACATTATGGGGATATGTTGCAGCGGGTATGGATGTGCTGGTATCAAATGCCTCACCTTGGGTTTATTCTCTCGTAATGGATGGTATAGTAGAAGGGCTTGGTGCCATCGTAGGTTTTATTCCTTTGGTACTGGTGCTTTATATATTGATTTCCTTTCTTGAAGACTGCGGATACATGGCCAGAATTGCATTCGTAATGGATAGAATTTTTCGTAAATTCGGGCTCTCAGGAAGATCTTTCATCCCCCTTTTGATGGGATTTGGATGTGGTGTTCCCGCAATTATGGCAACAAGAACGCTGGACACTGAAAAGGACAGAAAAATCACAACTATTATTACGGGATTTATGCCTTGCGGAGCAAAACTTCCGATTTTTGCAATGTTTGTTTCTACTTTCTTTGTAGGAGGAAATAAAACCCTAATAACTTACTCTCTTTACATGCTCAGTATAGTGGTTGCTATTATTGTATCTCTTATAATAAATAAACTTGTTTATAAATCTTCTGCTTCAAATTTTGTTATGGAGCTGCCAAAGTACAGATTTCCAACCCTAAAAAGTATTGCAATCCATGGATGGGAAAAAGTTAAAGGATTTGCAATAAAGGCAGGAACCGTTATTTTCATATCAACCATATTCATATGGGCATTAAGCAACTTTAACGCAAATTCATTTAACGGTGTTAATGCTGAAAACAATAGAGATCAAAGTGTTATGGCAGAAATGGATGAAAGCTTTCTTGCATCTGCCGGTGGCGCCATTGCCCCAATTTTCAAACCACTGGGATTCGGCGAATGGCGACCGACGGTTGGCGTTGTAACTGGTTGGATTGCAAAAGAAATGGTTGTCGTTACATTTGCACAGTTGTATGATGATGATGTAACTCCTGAATACTTGGAAGAATATTTCTCGCATTACAGCAGTGATGAATTGGAAGAATTGGGTTTTGAAGGCGGAGAATACGATCCAGAAGCAGCTTTTGACATTTACTCTGAAGTAATATTATTTGAAGGAGCAGATGAAAATGCTCTTGTATCTATGAAGAATGATATTAAAACGGATGCTGCAGCATATGCGTACATGGTATTTAACCTCCTGTGCATGCCATGTTTTGCAGCGGTAGGAGCTATGAAAAGAGAACTGAAAACTTGGAAAGCAACAGGAGCGGCTGTTGGTATACAAATGCTTACAGCATATGTTGCAGCGTTCTTAATATACAATTTGGGGATGCTTATTGCATAATATGATAAATAATCAATTTAACTAATTATAACCAACCTTAAAGCAGCTTATAAAATTACCTTTATTTGCTGCTTTTATTTTCTTTACATATACTTTATTTGCTCAATTTTTCGAACAAATATTTGCAGTACCATTTTTTTTATTGAACAAAAAGCAGTAAAATGATATAATACTCAAGATATAACAATGTTAAAACAGAAAGTTGGAGGAACATGAGGAAAAATAATATAGATGCAGTAAATACCGAAGATACAAAGCTTTCAAGCGATAGAATAATTGAACTGAGAAATAACAATGAGCAGTTCTTTATTATGAACGGAAAGAAAAAAACATATAATATTTTAACCTATGGATGCCAGATGAATGAGCATGATTCAGAAAAAATAGCAGGTATGCTAACTTCAATCGGATATGAAGAAACGTCTGATGAGAAAAATGCTGATCTGGTTATATTAAATACATGTCTTATAAGAGAAAACGCTGAACTGAAAGTTTTTGGCAAGCTGGGAGAAATAAAGGGATTAAAAAGGAATAGAGAAAACATGCTTGTTGCAGTATGCGGCTGCATGATGCAAAAAGAAGAGATACGACAGAAACTCCTAAAACAATTTTCATTTGTTGATATTATATTTGGCACTAATACGATTCAGGAGCTTCCTATATTGATTTATGACGCTGAGATAAATAAGAAAAAAAGTGTTGACATTATAGAAAATTCTGATTTAATATATGAAAACATGCCAAAAACAAGAAAATTTAAGTACAAGGCTCTGGTTAACATAACTTATGGCTGCAATAATTTTTGTACCTACTGCGTAGTGCCGTATGTTCGAGGCAGGGAAAAAAGCCGGGAACCTGGAGAAATTATTAATGAAGTTAAGACCTTAGCAGCAGATGGCTGTAAGGAAATTACACTTCTCGGTCAAAATGTTAATTCTTACGGGCTTACCCTTGATAATCCTTTTACATTTGCAGAACTTCTATATGAATTAAACAATATTGACGGCATAGAAAGAATTCGATTTATGACCTCTCATCCAAAGGATTTGACAGATGATTTAATAAAAGTCATAAAGGAATGCAAGAAAATTTGTAACCATGTACATCTACCAATACAATCCGGAAGCAACGTAGTTTTGAAAAGGATGAACCGCAAATATACTAAAGAACATTATTTAAACCTTGTAGAAAAGCTAAAAACGGAAATTCCTGACGTTGCAATTACTACCGATATAATTGTAGGCTTCCCCGGAGAAACTGAACAGGATTTTGAAGAAACTGTTGATGTTGTTAGGAAAGTACAGTATGATTCGGCATTTACATTCCTATATTCTGTAAGAGAAGGGACTAAGGCTGCCGAAATGAATGACCAGATACCTGACAGCATAAAACACCAACGCTTTAACAAGCTGCTGGATACACTTTATCCTATTGTGCTTGAAAAAAATTCTCAATGCATAGGAAAAATTTATCCCGTTTTAGTTGAATCTGTCAGCAAAAACAGTGAAAATTTTCTTACCGGCAGAACCGAGCATTTTAGATTGGTTCATTTTAAAGGCAATAATAATTTGATTGGTCAAATAGTTAACGTAAAAATTACAAACGTAAAGACCTTCCATATGGAAGGCGAAATATCGGATTAAAGCTTGCGGGATTTGTGCTATAGCACAAATCCTGTATAAATAAGGGAGCAGTATTATGGCAAAATATACACCAATGATGGAACAGTATTTGAGCATTAAGGAGCAATATCCTGATTGCATACTTTTGTACAGGCTCGGTGATTTTTATGAGATGTTCTTTGATGATGCATTGACTGCATCCAAGGTTTTGGAGATTGCACTCACAGGGCGTGAATGCGGACAGAAGGAGCGAGCTCCAATGTGCGGAGTGCCTCACCATGCAGTAGACAGCTACATTCCAAAGCTGATTGAAAGCGGATACAAAGTTGCTATATGTGAACAGATGGAAGATCCCTCCCAAGCAAAAGGAATTGTAAAAAGAGATGTTGTCAGAATAATTACTCCTGGAACAATAATAGATCAGAACATGCTTGATGAAAAAAGCAATAATTATCTTTGTTGCACATACATAGATAAGGGCTTCGGTATGTGCTATGCAGATATTTCTACCGGCGATTTATATGTAACTGAAAACATAAGCTTGAATGATTTTGATATAGACAGCAATAAAAGATACAATTTACTAAAAGAAGAAATACTTAAGATTAACCCTTCAGAAATAGTCTCAAATAAATTTACAGGCATTGATTCAATAGATTCGATGTTGAGTTGCACAGAAATGTTGAGCTACAACGAATATAAGTCAGTCATATTAAATCATTTTAATGTAATATCTTTGGACTCTTTCGGCCTTTCTGACAATGATTATGCAGTTATGGCTCTTGGAATGCTTATCAGCTATTTGTACAAAACACAAAAAACTTCTCTGGAGCAATTGAATAAGCTTCATTTTTATAGTGTAGGAGAATATTTGTACCTTGATTCAAGCACTCGAAAAAATCTTGAGCTTACTGAAACAGTTAGAGGGAAAAAAGGGCCAGGTACTCTTTATAATGTGCTTGACTATACAAGTACTGCAATGGGCGGACGACAGCTGAAAAAATGGATTGAAGAGCCTCTTAAGAATATTAATATAATAAATAACAGACTAGATGCTGTGGAAGAGCTCTATAACAATGTAATGGTATCCAATAACATTAAAGAATATTTGAAAACAATTTATGATATCGAAAGGCTCATAAGCAGAATAGTGTATGGAAACTGCAACGGCAGAGATTTAAACGCTCTGAAACAATCTATTTCAAACCTTCCGGATCTTAAACAAGAAATATCAGTTCTAAAATCAAAAATGTTTAAAGATATTCATGAAGGTTTCGACACCTTGGAGGAACTATACCAGTTAATTGACAAATCAATAGTTGATGACCCACCTCTGTCAGTAAAGGAAGGCAGTATTATTAAAACAGGATATAATGCTGAGCTTGATGAAATACGCGAAGTAACTGTAAACGGCAAGAACTGGATTTCTGAACTACAAAACAGAGAAAGAGAAGACACTGGTATCAAAAATTTAAAGATAGGTTATACAAAGGTATTCGGCTACTACCTGGAGGTAACAAAATCATATTTGAACCTTGTTCCAGACAATTATATAAGAAAGCAGACACTGTCTAACTGTGAAAGATACGTTACACCGGAACTTAAAGAAATGGAAGCTAAGGTTCTGAATGCTGACGAACAGATGATGAAGCTTGAATATGAGCTGTTTTTACAAATAAGGCAGCACGTAAAGGAACATGTAGTCAGAATACAGCAGACTGCTTACAGCATTGCCGTTATTGATACTTTAAATTCCCTATCTATATCAGCAGTTAAAAATAACTACATCAGGCCGGAGATGAATAGTAAAGGCTACATAAAAATAACTGACGGAAGACATCCTGTAATTGAAAAAATTATGAAAAATGAGATGTTTGTTCCTAATGATACTTATATTGATGGAAGCGAGCACAGAATGTCCATCATTACAGGGCCTAACATGGCAGGAAAATCAACTTATATGAGACAGGTAGCACTGATTGCACTTCTATCCCACATAGGAAGCTTTGTTCCTGCTAAAAAAGCGGAAATATGCATACTAGACAAGATATTTACCCGCGTGGGCGCATCGGATGATTTATCACAGGGACAAAGTACGTTTATGGTAGAAATGAGCGAAGTTTCTAACATACTGAACAATGCATCGGAAAACAGCCTCCTTATTTTAGACGAAATAGGAAGAGGCACAAGCACCTATGACGGATTGAGCATCGCATGGAGCGTTGTGGAATACATAACGAAAAAAATCAAGGCAAAAACATTGTTTGCCACACATTATCATGAACTTTCTGAACTGGAAAGCAAATTAAAAAGTGTTAAGAATTATAGAATTCTCATAAAGGAAGCTGATGACAAAATAATATTTTTGAGAAAAATAGCAGAAGGAAGCGTAGATCGAAGCTATGGTATACAGGTTGCAAATCTTGCGGGACTTCCGGATGAAGTTGTTGTAAGAGCAAAAGAAATATTAGCACAGCTTGACGACAGTGATATTAATAAACCATTTACAAAAAAGAAAAAAAACCGTATTACAGATAATTTTCAGGTTTCCATGTTTCAGGCCGATCCTATTGAAAAAAGCCTAAATAAAGAATACAAGGATTTGACGGAAACTATCAAGAATATTGATATTAACAACATAACTCCTGTAAAGGCTTTTACTCTTTTAAACGAGCTGATTGAAAAAGCCAAACACATTTAAGGAGGTGCCATATGTCTGAAATTCATTTATTGGATAATGAAACAATAAATAAAATAGCTGCTGGTGAAGTTATTGAAAGTCCTAGATCAATAGTTAAAGAATTAGTTGAAAATTCCATAGATGCCGGAGCTGACGAAGTAATAGTTGAAGTAAAAAACGGCGGTAAAAGTCTGATACGAGTAACAGATAACGGAAAAGGAATAGAAAATAAGCAAGTTGAAGTTGCTTTTAAAAGGCATTGTACAAGTAAAATTATCTCTTCAGATGATTTAAACACCCTTAACACATTAGGATTCCGCGGCGAAGCTTTAGCAAGCATTGCGGCTGTATCGATTGTTGAGATGATTACCCGAACGGCTGATGACTTGCTTGGAACAAAAATAACAATTGATGGTGGAAATATTATATCAAAAGAGGATATAGGATGCCCGGTTGGCACAACAATTACAGTAAAAGAACTTTTTTATAATATTCCCGCAAGGAAAAAGTTTTTAAAGAGCGACGCGGCAGAAAGCTCAAAAATAAATGAAATAGTCGTGTCTCTTGCATTAAGCAAAAAAAATATTTCTTTTAAGTACATTAACAATAATAATGTTGCCTTTAGGACACCAAAAACCGATAATTTTTTAAATACAATATCGAGCCTGTATGAAAGAGATTTATACACTTCTCTTCTTAAGGTAGAATATGAGAGCAGCACACTTAAAATTACAGGTTTTACAACAAATCTGAATTATTACAGAGGCAACAGAAAACTACAGATAGTATTTGTGAACGGAAGATATATAAAGCATAAAAGAATGAGTTATTTTATAGAAGCTGCCTACAACACGCTTCTTCCAAAAAATAAATATCCTGCATGTTTTTTAAACATAGAAATAGACCCTGAAATGGTTGACGTTAATGTTCATCCGGCAAAGACAGAAATTAGATTTCGTAATGAAGATTTTACACTAAATGAGCTAAAAAGAGCAATATTCGGAACCCTTCATTCAAATAATATAATTAAAGAAGTTAAAATGGAAACAATAGTGCGTGATTATACGTCAAACAATGACTATAAATCTCATTCTTCAATATTTGAAAATAAGAATGATTATTCTGCTAACCATAATAAGAGTGATTTTCCTGAAAAAATAAGTTCCGAGGATTACAGTAATATAAAACTTACTGAAATAAACCTTAATGAAGGCAATTCTTCAAACATATTTGAAGAGGCAATAGAAATTGAAACATCAGAGGAAAAAAAGAAAATTCCTAACAGTTTAGGAGAAACCCTTGACGATAAAGAAACTTCCACAGATAATAACGAAGAAACCCAGGAACCTGTACAGCAAAGCTTCATTGAAATAAAAAAAGACGGGCGCAAATTTCCAGAGCTGACAATCGTAGGTATTTTAATGAATACATACATAATATGTGAAAATTACGAAAAAACAGAAATGTATATGATAGACCAGCATGCAGCTCATGAAAGAATCAATTACGAAAAATTTTTAAATCAATTTAATTCACAAAAAATTTTAAAACAGGAAATGCTGATACCTGAAGTAATTAATTTGTCATATGAAGACTATCATATTGCGGCAAATAATAACGAAACATTTAAAAAACTTGGTTTTTCCGTAGAAAATTTTGGCGCTAATTCTGTAATTATAAATAACATACCGATTATATTTAAGGATACAAATATAAGAGAAATTTTCTATACAATACTGGATTCACTAAAAAATGTTAACCATACAAAAGTGGATCTTGAACTGGATAAAATCATAAAAAATGCATGTGTTAAATCGGTGAAAGCAGGTGATAAACTTCATATTCAAGAAGTAAATGCTCTTATGAATGAACTGAATAAGACCGAAAATCCTTACACATGCCCTCACGGGCGTCCCGTAATAATAAAAATGACCAAGTATGAAATAGAAAAATTATTTGAAAGAATACAAAATTAATAAAGGAAAGCTAAATAAATGGATAATAAAATAATAGTTATTGTAGGACCTACTGCTGTAGGGAAAACATATGTATCTATTGAACTGGCAAAAAGATTAGATGCTGAAATAGTATCCGCCGATTCAATGCAGATTTACAAAGGAATGGACATAGGTACAGCTAAAATCAATGTGAGTGAGATGCAGGGAATAAAACATCACATGATTGACATTGTGACACCTGATGTAAACTATTCAGTATCTGATTTTAAAACGGATTCAGAAAAAATAATCGATGAGATGCATTTAAACAGCAAGATGCCTATCATAGTAGGCGGAAGCGGATTGTATGTTAATTCTCTTATATATGACTTGGATTTCGGAAATGCAAAATCTAATAAGAAATTGAGAGATTACTATAACTATTATCACATGGAGCATGGACAGGAAGCCCTATATGAAAAGCTTCAGAAAATTGATCCGGAGGCAGCAGCAAAAATACATAAAAATAATGTAAAAAGGGTTATAAGAGCTCTAGAAGTCTATGATTTAACTGGTACTAAATTCTCAGAACTTAATACTGATATAAGAAAACCCAGCAGCAAGTATGAATGTATTCTTGTTGGACTGAGTATGGATAGAAAAATTCTGTATGATAGAATAAATCATCGTGTAGATAAAATGATTGCACAAGGATTAATTGATGAGGTTATAGATTTGCTGAGCAAGGGATACCATAAAAACCTAGTATCCATGCGGGGAATAGGATATAAGGAAATAATAGACTATCTTGACGGAAATTCAAATTTAGATGAAGCGTTAAATATACTTAAACGAAACACCAGAAGGTTTGCTAAAAGGCAATACACCTGGTTTTTAAGAGACAGCAATGTAAAATGGTTTGACATTGCCGATGCTGATGAAATAGACATGACTATAAATGATATTTTTGAACATATAAAACCTTTAATATTAGGAGGATAAAATGAACACTATTAATTTACAGGATTCGTTTTTAAACAATGTGAGAAAAGAAAAAATAACCATTACAATTTTTTTAAACAACGGATATAAACTTATCGGAACAGTTATAGGCTTTGACAATTATGTTGTATTTGTTGAGACTGAAAAAGGACAGCAGCTTGTTTATAAGCATTCAATAACATCTATACTGCCTTTTAAAAAGGTTAGATTATTTAGTAATGAGACAATAGAGGAGTAAAATGTTGACAGAAAATATATTATGTAAACAATTTGGCGTAAGCAAACCTGTTTTTGACTATGTTGAGAAAATTGAACAAGTAGTTAAAAAACAATATTTTGAAAAAATTGAACAAACAAGAGAATACAACCAGTACAAAGTAATCAGCGCAATGCAGGAGCATAAGCTTGACTACACTAACTTCTATTGGAATACAGGCTATGGTTATGATGACCCGGGCAGGGAAAAGGCAGAAAAAATATTTGCATCTGTTTTTAACACAGAAGATGCGCTGGTAAGGCCGTCAATTGCATCCGGAACCCATGCTTTGTATCTGACACTTTCGTCATTGCTGGGCTTTGGAGACGAAGTAATAGCAATATCAGGGCGCCCATATGACACAATGCTTACAGTGCTTGGAGAAGAAGGAAACGAGCCTTGTAATTTGAAGGAGGCAGGTGTTATCTATAAAGAAGTTCCTCTCTATAACAATGATATAGATTGGGAAGGTACACTAAAAGAAATAAGCCTGAAAACAAAACTTTTAATGATTCAAAGATCAACAGGATACAGTTTTAGACCGGCTCTTTCACTGGAAAAGATTAAAAATGCCATAGAACAAATAAGAAATGTTTATCCAGATATTTTAATTATGGTAGATAACTGCTATGGTGAATTTATTGACAAAATTGAACCGTCAGATATTGGTGCAGACGTAGTAGTAGGTTCGCTGATTAAAAATCCGGGAGGAGGCATTGCTTTGTCCGGTGGGTATGTAGTCGGCAAAAAGACTGTAATCGATAGGATTGCAAATCGTTTGACAGCGCCGGGAGTCGGTAGGGAAATAGGTCTTACATATGGAACAACCAGAAATACTCTACAGGGGCTTTTTTTCGCACCGCACATAGTATCAGAAGCCTTGAAAGGTGCTGTGCTTTTTGGCGAATTATTCAGCTCATTGGGGTTTGAAGTTACACCATCCCGAGATGATAGCAGAAGCGATATAATTCAAGCAATTAAGTTTAATAATGAAGACATGGTAGTAAAAATTTGCGAAGCGATACAAGCTGCATCTCCTGTTGATTCTCACGTATCACCGGTTCCATGGGATATGCCCGGATATACGAACAAGGTTATAATGGCATCCGGTGCTTTTGTGTCAGGCTCATCAATTGAATTGAGCGCAGACGCGCCCATAAGGCCGCCATATATTGTTTATATTCAGGGAGGCCTGTTTTATGACCACGCAAAGCTTGGAGCAATGATATGTCTCCAAAAACTTATGGAATATGAAGATATTAAGGAAAAAATAACTGCAAATTTATAAAAACTTAAAATAAAATTTCTAAAATCTATTGACAAATATAATTTTATGCATTATTATATGAAAATATAAAATAGCAAAGGCGCTATAAGTTTAATACTTATGCGCCTTTGCTATTTTATATACAAATTTTAAACTAAAATTACTTAAAGGCAGGTGAATTTATGTCAATTTAAAATGAATGAAATTATGAAAAGATTGTTTATGTTATTTTAAAAAAAGATAAGCTTTTTTGCAGCTTATCTTCTTTATTTATTAGTATTTTCTTACTACTGCCTTAACAACCCCAAGAATATGAGCTTCTTTAACTAATATTGGATCCATCAGACTGTTTTGTGGCTGAAGTCTTATATGATCCTTTTCTTTATAAAATGTTTTTACAGTTGCCTCATCATCAATGAGAGCAACAACAATCTCTCCGTTATTTGCAACATTTTGAGAATTAACTACAACAAAATCGCCGTTTAATATTCCAGCTTCAATCATACTTTCACCCTTCACCTTTAATACAAAAGATTCTTTGTTGCCAACAAAATCAATCGAAATAGGTAGGGAGTCATCAACATTTTCAACGGCAAGTATAGGTTGTCCTGCTGTTACGGTTCCTATTATAGGAACATTTATTACTTCTTTTTTAGGCATGTTGGAGCATATATCATCAACGTCTATCAGCTCTAAAGCTCTTCGCTTATTATTTCCTTTTTTTATATATCCTTTTTCTTCTAATGTATTAAGATGTGCGTGCACGGAAGAAGTGGAACTCAAACCTACAGCTTTACATATTTCACGTATGGATGGAGGATAGCCCCTCAGGTTCAGTTCATTTTTTATGTATTTTAATATTTTAATTTGCTTATCACTTAAGCCTTCAAAATTCATAGCTTCACCTCTTTGTTTTTATACATTTTAACATACAATACCAAATAAATCAAACATTTGTTTGAGAATGGCAAAATATATGTTGACATCGAACTTATGTTCTGCTAAAATGTAAATAGAAAATATGTTCGAGGTGAACTATGATAATATTAAATAAATACAAGGTAACCGATATAAAAAAATTCAAAAGATTTATGTTCATATCAATATTATTTATAAGCATCTTAGTTTTTGCATCATGCGCTACGTTAAATGCATATTCAAAAGATATACCTCAATATGATTACATAGAGATTACAAATGGAGATACACTTTGGTCCATAGCATCTAATTACGCCGATAATAAAGAAATAAGGCAGGTTATTTATGAAATATCAAAAGTTAATAATATTGAAAATGCCTCCATATATCCCGGCGACATAATAAAAATCCCTCTAAGCAGGTAATGCTGGCAAAATGCCAGTTACTCCAATCTTAGTGTTTTTATCATAATAAATGCACCTTAATGGTGCATTTATTATTTAATGTTATGATAAATTAACTATGTAGTTTCATCATTCAAAGGATTAATTTTAACGGCATCGCGAAGTTGTTTTTTATCAATATGAGTATAAATCTGAGTTGTGGAGACACTTTCGTGTCCAAGGAGTTCTTGAAGAGTACGAATGTCAACATGACCATATTGGTACATTAGTGTTGCTGCAGTATGGCGCAACTTATGCGGAGAATAATGCATACCTGACAACCCTGACTCTGCTAAATATTTTTCAACCATATGTTGCACGCCTCTTTGAGTGAACCTAGTTCTGCGGTTGCTTATAAATAAAGCATTTTCGTGCCCAGGCTTTGCGTCAGGACGGACAGCAAGATAATCTTCAATTGCTTTTATACAAATGTCATTCAAATATATTGTTCGTTCCTTGTTTCCTTTTCCAACCACAGTCAGCGTATCTCCCTTAATTTTATCAATATTTATGCCGATAAGCTCTGAAAGACGCAATCCACAGTTTAAAAATAAAATTATTATCGCATAATCTCGTTTTTCATTTGATCCCTTAATAGATGATAGCATGCTTTTTGATTCGTCCAATGTAAGAGCTACAGGAAGCCTGCTATTTTTTTTAGGAGTCTCCAAATCTACTGCAGGATTCGAAGGAATAAGTTTAACTATGGAATATAAATATTTAAAAAAAGATCTGAGGCACGCTATTTTCCTTGCCTTTGTCCTATTTGAATTGTTTCTCTCTCTGTCTATGAAACCCACAAAAGCGTGCAAATCCATGATGCTTATTTTTTTCAAAACATCAAGTGTTATAACATTAATATCTATATCATTAAACTCATCGCTTTCAGAGCATAATTTGTACCGTAACGCCATGAAGCGATAAAAAGTTCTGAGATCCAGAAAATATTCACTTACCGTCTTTTCAGATCTTCCTTTAATAGACAGCATGTACTCTAAAAAATCGCTCATGGGAGCAGGGCACAGCCTGCTGTAATCTATATACATATTTCCTCCAATTAAAATAGTATTTATGTGAATTTAATTTTTATAAAAATACGTAAGTTACCACTGATGAAAATTCATATGATTTATATATTTATTCATAAAAGCTTCATTTGACGACAACTCAATATGACTGCACATGTTTTTAATAAAGTTGATTTTCTCAATGCTGCTTTTGTCCAGAATTATGCGTGCAGCCCCTGCTAAGGCCCCATTTCCCAATAACATAGCTCTGTCAATAACACGTTTTGGCAAAAGCCCTATTTTTACAGAAGAATTTAAGTCTAAATATGTTCCGAATCCTCCACAAATGAAAAATCTTTTAACATCATTTTCTTTAACATTATTCTCAAAAAGTAAAGTTTCAATGCCCGCCGCTATGGCACCTTTTGCCAGCTGCATCTGCCTTACGTCATTCTGAGTTATATAAACATCAGCATCATCAAATTTAAAACAAATCTCATCATTATTATAAATAATATTTTTTGTAAATCTGTGGCCGTCAGCTAAAATTCTTCCGGTATAGTCAATTATATTTAAATCTAAAAAAACAGCCAACGCATCTACTATGCCTGAACCGCAGATTCCTTCTGCCTGAACATTATTAATTGTTTCAAACTGTATTGAATCATAACGCCGTTCATAATATACCTTAAATATAGCACCATCTGAAGCTGTCATACCGAATTTAATATTTGCACCTTCAAAAGCAGGACCGGCGGCAGTTGAGCAGCAACTGATTGTCCCATCTCTATAAAGCGCCATTTCACCGTTTGTCCCTATATCTACAATAAAGTAAGTATCCATATGGTCAATAACATTGCTTGAAAGAATACAACACATTAAATCCGCGCCAATATACGCACTAATGCAGTACGGTATATAAATTTTACATTCATTCGGCAAATTAAGTCCGAAATCATTATCTATGTAATCTCCAAATAAACTTTCAGGGGTAAAAGGATAATAAGCAATACCCTTAGGGTTCATGCCTGTAAAAAAATGCATCATAGCAGTATTCCCCGTTATTGTAACGTACTTTATATCCTTAGTTCCAATGCTATTTTCTTTTGTTAATGTTTCAATCATTTTATTGATTTGCGATACTATAGTTTGAGTTACTTCTAAATTAGAATGGTTGATTAAATATGTTATCCTGGAAATAACGTCTGCACCATAGATACTCTGCATATTTAATTCACTTTTTACAGAAAGAAATTCATTTTTACTTCCTTTTAACAAGCAGGCAACTACAGTGGTTGTTCCTATATCTATTGCTAGACCATATTCTGAATTTGAAAGAAAAGAATCAGCTATAAAGTTATCCGCAATTCCATAATCTAAAATCTTAAAGGATTTCAAATCATCAATATCAACTTCAATATCAGAATAGGCAGTTGTCATACAGGCTAATCTTATTCCGGTTTCAACTTCTTCTTTAGTTAAAAGTTTTCTTTCAGAATCAGAAATAGAGGAGAGCTCACCATTAACCTTAATCTTACATTTACCGCAGGTATGATTACCGCCGCAGGGTAGAGGAAAGTTAATATTATTCTGCTGTAATAATTTAGAGATTAATATTTTTTTAGTTTTATTTTTAATATTATAAATCATTCAAATCTCTCTTTCTTTATTAAATATATTAAGCACTAGATAGAGGAGTATACACAAATATATAAAATGTCGCAAAACTATTATATAGTTAAATAGAGAAAAATACAAGAGCCATTATTGCACATTATGGCAACCTGCAATAGTCACTATTAAAATAACCTACAATAGACACAATTCCATATTTTAATTTATCATTTGAAATTTAACAGCAAGCAATAATATTGACAGTAGTTCATATAAAATAAGTAGTCCATATAAATAAAAAAATGAGATTTCATAATATTAAAATAAATGCAAAAATTCGCAGGTATAAATAGTCAATAATAAAAATAACTTTCGTTAAAACGCAATTTAAAGCCTTGTTTTTGGAGGTGAAATTTATCGATAAAAGAATATGCCGCAAAATTTCTATCGATGTTGTAAATTGCAATAATAATCAATAATAATCAATTTAATACCAAAACTTATAAAATAATCTACCGCCAAACTTATTTATGCCAATATGAAAATTAAATTAGTATCAAAATTAAAATGTGCATAGCTAAAAAAGTTATAATGAAAAATAAATTAAAAAATTGAATTCATAATCAAAATCAGTGTTTTTAAGGCCTCCCCTCTGTTCAAAAAATACTTTATGTCGCAAAATAGATATTTTGCGACATAAAATTCCACTATCTTTCTATAATAATTTAGCTTATGCACGGATTTTTGCAAAATAATCTACAATTATAGCATATTCTATTACTCATTAATTATTATAGTCTATTTTGATTTCTACTTTTTAATATACGCAATTACATTTTAATAAAAACATGCTAAAACCAAATAAATAATTTAAAAAAATAATCAAATTCATTTACAAGGCATAATTTGCATTTTAACACATTTAAGCATCTTTTAGAATAAGTTGTTCAAAAAGATTTTTTTCTTTTGATTATATGCTTTTAAATGGACAGTTTCAATCCACCTTTGGAAATCTTTAAATTAATTTTTCTTTAACTATATTGATTCATTGCTATCTTCTACTCTCGTAATACTCTTTAAATTTGCTGCTTATTAGTATCGTCAATGTTAGATTTAAATATTCCACCGCTGTTATCTTCATAATTGTATCCATTATAATACTTACGATTTCCTTAACTTCTCACAATAGGCTATTTATATTTTTCAAATATTGCCTTTAATGTCTTATTGCCCTTATTCACTGCTATGTCATATACCGTTTCACCGTTTGATGTAACAACTTGCGGGTTTGCACCTGCATCTAATAGCTTTTCAGCCATTTCACAGTTATTCATAACAAACACTATTTCTATTGGATATTTACCATCAGAATTTTTTTGATTAATATCAACAGTTTTGCTTTGAATAATCTTACTGACTTTTTCCGTATCATTTGATAATATTGCATTTGATAATTCATCAACAGTATATTTAGCACTATCATTTTCTGTTGTTGCAACTTTTTGCAGTTCATCAGGTTGTGCATTATCATTTTTTCCCTTTGTAGAGCAACCAAACAAAACTACAAATATTAAGAGTGACGATACGATTATTAAACTTTTCTTAAACACGATTACCACCTCCCCTCCCTTTTTATTATTAGTACTTTAGAAACTCTTAAAGTGTTTATTTAACTGCAATAGATAAAGGTTGGTTTTTGGGACTCAACCCCCAAATATTGCAGGTGTTAATTTACAATTATAAATTTTTAAAACTTTTATGCAATTTTTCAACCCGACTGTTTTGAAACACTATTATGCATGCATAAGCTTTATGACGTCGTGCCCATCCTGCATTAGGACCTACTTTAGGATTCTGTGCATATTCAAACAAATCTTTTATAGTTTGTCTAGTATTACTATTATATACTGAAATATAATATTTTCCCATAATAAAATCAAAAGATTTTACTCTCTACCATGTAATAACCTAATAATTATCCGATTTATCTGTGTGTCTTACCATATGACTTATTGATACCGAAGAATCTTGGTAAACTATGTCAACACCCTTATTATACTTTTCGCAAATAATGCATTTTTTATTATCCAATTTAATCATTCTCCTTTATCGAAATACTTAATTTCTTAATTTGTATTATATTATATTACTAACAGAATTACTACTATAATCTTCCATTACTTATACCAACAATATTCTAATATTAATTTAACCGAAAAATCAAAAATAAATTTTTTGTCAAAAATTGTTGTAACTTTCATGCAGCAATGATATATTAGTAATGGCCATATAGTGCTAGACTTGCTATTTTATTACATACATAAAGGAGATGAATTAATGTCATTTTTTAAAGGAATATTAAAGGATAATACAATTAATTCAGGAAAATCGAACCTGAAAAATAAGCAGGATAAATCAACCAAAGGCTCAACTGAGCTAAGCTCAAATAAAAAGGCCGCCTATGTGTTTAAAGGAGTTTTTAATATTGCAACTATGATAAGTGATTTTGATCTTCGGCTTTCTTTTTTTGGCAATAAGATTAAAAATTCATCTGACAAATTAAGCGAAATGTTCTCAAAAGTTGCTTCTTCTTCTGAAGAAATTTCAACTTCCACAGCTCAAATTATAGATGCAAATACGGAGCTGTCTCAAACTATAGGCCAGATTTCAGAAGATATAGTGTCTCTGAATCAAACAACTATAAAAAGCAATGAAATTCTTGACAGTATAAAAGCAGAAAATGTTGAAATGATGGCTTTCTCCAAAGATATGGAACAAAGTGTACATGACCTTTTAAATGTTATAAGTAAAATTAACGAATCTGTGAGAAGTATAAACGATATATCAGATCATACAAATCTTTTATCACTGAATGCGTCGATAGAAGCTGCAAGAGCAGGAGAAGCAGGTAAAGGATTTGCTGTTGTAGCAGAAGAAATCAGAATGCTTTCTGAGACAACAAGAAAACTTACATCAAACATAGATGAATTGCTTGTGGAAGTAAATAACGCTTCAAACAGAAGCAACGACAGTGTTTCAAAAACTCTTAATTCTATCGGCAAAGTAAGCGGAAGCATAGATACAGTCTCCGCATCCATGGATGAAAGCACACGTTCTACAGGGCAAATCGCAAATCGAATTTCTGATATAGCCCAAACCAGTAATAATATTAATTCTTCTCTCCAGGAGTCATCTTCAGCTTTAGAGTCTATAAACAATGATATACAAAACCTTTCTGAATCTGCAGAAGAACTTAATATTATAAGCAATTCCATAAACGAAGTCTCGGCTTCCATGCTAAAAATTGAAAATACTGTTAGCGAGCTTGCATTAACTTCCGGCGAGATGGTTAACAGTAAAATTTGCGGCCTTTCAAATGAAGACTTTATTGAAACAGTAAGAAATGCAATAAATGCTCATAAAGCTTGGATAGTTAATGTTAAAAAGATGGCAGACAAAATGCAAATTATTCCAATTCAAACAGATGAGCACAAATGTGGTTTTGGACATTTTTATTATTCTGTCAAGCCTTCATCAGAAAAGCTGTCAGAATTATGGGAAAGAATTGAGCTTCTACATCATGACCTTCATAAGACAGGCGACTCTGTTATCAGCTATATTAATAATAATGATCAAACCGGAGCTGATTCCTCCGTTCTAAAAGCGGAAGAACTTTCAGATAAAATTATTGAAATACTTGAGCAAATGATTAATGTTACAAAAGAAATGAATTCTTCAAATGAATCAGTTTTTTAATAATTTAATAAATATGAAAAAACTTTATTTTTCATTACTAAATCTCAAAATTTTTCTTCTTAATAAATGCCGGCACCTTGATGACAAAACTCATCAAAGGTGTCATTTTTTTGTGTTATGGTACTATATCCCTGGGATGTGCAGGTATTACTGTTATCTCTTCACGATTGGGTTCACCTGCCACAATTTCATTCAGGTTATAAAAAAAAGTAGATTTTATATTCGGAAACAGGCGGATATTTTGTGTTATAACTCTATAATACCCTTCGCTTTCTATTGTTAAATTATATGGAGTGAACAAATATTCTGGCCCCTCAACTAGCGCTCCAGATGGGTGTGCAATCGGAAGTTTAATTAATGTTGGGTTTTGTGTAGGTGACAAAACAGTTACCGGAATCTTATCTCCATTATTAGTTACATAAATTGTTAATTCCGAATCAGTAGCAGCTTCTGTACCAAGATTCTTAGTTATATAAATTTCAATGTATCCAAATTCACGGTTAACAGGAACTTCATTTTTGTGCGCATCTTTATGCGTATCGAAATTTCTGTGTGTTCTATTTTTATTATAATATTTTTTAATTTTATATGAACTCAATTAATACTCCTCCCACACAAATCTTTGATATTGCTTTCATTATGCATTATATGCAATTATAGGGATGAATGCAATTATATATGAAAGGTTTTTTGTTATTATATAGAAGTTGCTCATATATATTTTCTCAATTAAATAATTTTAATTTCATTTTGTTACATTTTTCAATTTTACTTTGTACAATAAAATAAGCAGCTGCTCTTATTCCTGTTCTAAGCACAGCTGCTGCAAAATTAATATTAAGGTTCTAAACAATCACTATTGCCTAGCAAAATTTATTTCTCATGGGATCTCTTCTATTGACTGTTTCAAAAATTTTTAAAATTTCTACATTATTATCCTCTATTATTTTTTTCACAGTCGGTATATCATTTTTATTCTTGATAAGCAGAGAAATACCGCAACACTTGGTAGCTTCTCTAGGTGTCGGAGCTATTGTGACAGAAATTTTTTCAGCCTTCAACAGTTCGTTAAGCTTAAGCCCGTTATCAACATTTGGAAAAATCACATAATATTCAATTTCTGCCGTCATTGTTCCTCCTTTTATGCATTCTGCCTGCTTCCCAGCATTTCTATGAAAGCACCTATTCTTGTTTTTAACTGTTCTGCATCCTGATCTGTATAATCTGTTTCTATTCCGAGAACAGGAATTCCTGCTTCTTTTATTGCTCTTTCTACCTTGTACCCTTCTGTGTCATACAGACTGCAGAATTTCAGATTAACATCTATTATTCCGTCAACATCATATTCCTCAGCAAGTCGAAGTATATCTTTTACTCTTCCTTCATTTGGAGTGAAGCATGCGCAGTTAATTCCCATGTATCTGTCAGCTAATGCTGATATTTGTTCATCAAGCGTAGATTTTGTTTCGTCTACAAGGTTTTCAAAGTATCTAGTGCCTGTACACATTTCTTCAACTACAACAGAAGCTCCGCTTGTTTCTACTATGTGGTGCAGTTTCCAGTTAGGAATTGCCAACGGTGTTCCGGTAAGCATTATTCTCTTTGTTCCTGCCGGAAATACACTAACGTTTTCGGCAACCCTTTTATCCAATTCATCGCAAAGCTTGTTTGTCATTGTTGTGAAACGTGTTGGATCATCATAGAATGCTATTTGCGATATTAAAAGAACATCCTTGCCGCTTATAGGTAGATTTTCATTTTTTCTGCAAGCATACAATCTCTCCAATGCTCGTCTCTTATCATTGATAAGTTTTATTGCCGCAGCCAGTTTTTCAGGAGTTACTTTGTTGCCTGTAATTTCTTCAACCTTATCTAAAAATACTTTTATTTCATCCGCCCAAGCAGCTATATCTTTTGGACGTTTCATTTGAGGCAGATCCATCACATGAATAGGAACATCTTCTGCAAGTATTTCCCATGCTTTTTTCTTTCCGTCACAGGTTGTTTCCCCTACATACATATCTGCTATTCTAAAGAATGGACATGTTTTATCAAGGCGTGCACCTACCGATGCTTTTATCAAAGGACATGTGCTTGTAGGCAATACTTTCTCTCCTCCAGGAACCCAAAACTGAGATCCTCCGCATAATCCTGTAGCTATGGCGTCTGCAGCAAAAACGATTTCATCCGGAACGTATACACAGAATGTTCCTAGGACTTTTCCACCCTTTTTCTGGTGTTCAATAAGCTCTGCAGGACGGATTCCATGAATTTCGGACACTACTAAGTTATAATAATCCATAGATTCCGGTCGGTTTTCCTGAGTTAAGTAAACATCTCCAAATGCAACCGGTAACACTTCACACAACTGATCATGCAATTCCAGGTTCATATCCAGGTTCTTCCACATTTCTTTATAATCTGCCATTATAAAACCTCCATATAGTATAATTATTTTTTTAACAATCCAATTAAATTATAGTTCAAGTTTCTTGTAATTACAAGAAACACAAACTTATACAAATACGCTTACCTATAAAAAAGTTTTATTGTTTTTTAAAAATCATTCAATGCAGTTATAATTCAGTCAATATTGTTATGATCTGATATAAATTCCTTAAGTCTTATAATATTGTCTTCTTCAGTTTTGTCATAATCAACGGTAATTTTCAGGCAAGGGAGACCCGAAGCCTCACAGCATTCATTATGAACGTAGCATCCCCTTGCAGCGGCTTCTACCAATACAGCTATATTGTATTTTTCAATGATTTTTTTCGTGTATTCCAAGCTGTTTTCAAATAAATATTTCTTGGCAAGAGTATAATAAATATTTTTGTCATAATCAGCAATGCAGTAGTTCTCACCTTCGCATTGTGAAAATACAACTATGGCATTTTTAAGAGCTCTCATTGGTTCAAATATTTCTTCATTTAACGGAGCCATTGGTGCTCCTGTTATTAATACTTTAGATGCATTTACCGTTTCCTGTTCAACTGCAAATTCAATGAGGCTTTTCTTTAAATTGTAGAGCTTATTTAAGCGCTCGTCCAAATTAAAAATAAACTGACTTCCGTAGACTATGCTTATTAAATCACCTGCTGACAATATGTTCGGGTGTGTCATATAAATATTTGTAATCTCAATAATAAGTTTACTTATTTCATTAGTTTTATTTATTACATATAGGAACTTGTCTTTATTAATCGCAGTGTTAAATTTTTGCTGCAAATAATTTCCGAATTTTTTATATTCAAGAGCTAAATCACCTACATCTTTTTTCTCTTTTATTATGTACACAGGTTTAATATCTTCAAGCATGTGCAGCATGGATTCTTTATCAGGACAATAATTAGTGCCTACTACAATATCAGCAAAATGAGAAAATGGACACTTATCAGTAATTACATATCCATAGCTTGATTTTATAACAGAACATAAGTTCTTATCAAGAACTTTTTCTGCCGCTTTAATATTTGACCCGTCAATTCCAAAAATGTTTATAGGAATAATATCCATTGCCCATAGCAGTTCTCTCGGCACATTAACACCATAAATTCCTGCAATGTTTTTTCCTGCATTTTTAAGCTCAAGGGCAGCTATAAAAGCATTATGCCTCATATCTTTGAATTCTTCCAATTGAAAGCGCAAATTATCACTCATTACAATGCCACCTATTTTGAAAGTGCTGCGCCTACAGCTCCGGCATAACGCGCCATATTGTTAGAACTAACAACTTTTTTAAGTTTTTTCCCTAGCTGATCGCACATATAACCGCTCTCACAGAAACCTCCTGTCAAAAAGAAGCTGTCATTATCTGAATTCAATTTTGTGCTTAAAGTATATACCTTATTTACAATTGAATTAACTACGCCCCAAGCTATATCCTCTTTAGGCCTTCCATTTCCTATAAGGCTTATAACCTCTGACTCTGCAAATACCGTACACATTGAGCTTATAGAAACTTCGCTGCCCTTCTCTGCCAGATCAAAAATTTCCGTAAGTGTAACCCCAAGTGTATTAGCCATTATTTCCAAGAACCTGCCTGTACCTGCAGAACATTTATCGTTCATAATAAAATTCGTCACCATTCCGTCTTTAACAGCAATTATCTTTGTATCCTGTCCGCCTATATCTATCACAGTACAGTCCTTTCCGTTTAAATAATAGGCTCCTCTGCCGTGGCAGGTTATTTCAGTTACTACCTTATTGGCAAATGGCACCGATACCCTTCCGTATCCTGTAGCTGTTATATGAGAATTATCTGATGTTACGTTTCTTTCCTCAAGCCAGTTTTTAATGTTTAATGCAGTTTCCTTGCTGCTCCACCCTGTAGGCATGAGCAAATTATACAGTATTCCGCTTCCATTTTCAGGCATTACAATCACTTTTGCAGCAGCAGAACCTATATCTATTCCAACACGATACATAGTATGCTCCTTATGTTTTATTTTCTCTCATTTAAACTCAATTTCTATTTTAGCATTCACAGAAGATAAATGCAACAAAGTCTACTTCGTAAATTATGCATATAAAAAGCGGCCTATACTGAGCAGCCGCAATTAGTTGAATATAAAATCGTAAAACTTATTCTGTTAAGTTTAAAACGCTGTCTATGAAATTTTCAAAATTAGTCGTTAATACATAATTTAAAAACAGAACCTCTCCAATGTTGTTTTCTTCAACCAAATCAACTATGCTTTCCTTGTAATGTCTCGGATCAATTACATAAATTTCACTGTAATGAGGTGTAAGAAAAGGGATAAATGCATTTCCATATGAGTCTTTAATAACCATGATTTTTTTATCCGACTTAGCACTGGTTTTTATGACCCCAAGGGGAAAATCTCCTCCTATAAATACACCATACTTCTGGTCTAATTTCGCATATGACTTATTTATAACCTTGCCTTTGTAGGACTTTTTTTCACCTGTATCTTTATCATAGTAATACACAGTCATATCAGTATCAACAGGTGGTTCGTAATAAACCACGTCATCCGGGTTGCTGTTTACAGTTTCAGAAGGGTTGACAGTTGATATATGTCCCAGGTAGCCCGAAGCTTCTCCAACCTGATAGTCTTTTAGTGATACTGCTTCTAATCCTGCTGCTTTTGCAAATCCTGTATATCCATAGTATGCACCAAGGGCTGTCCAATGATGATCAGTACGGAAATATACATATTCGTCAATGTGCTCCTTTATTGGATGATATGCGTCCACAGGAATAATTCCATCCTGTAAATTGCTATTTACAAATTCGATTGCATCTATCTGAGAATCGGATAAATTTTTATATTTTTCATTTTTTAAAAACTCAACCTGTATGGGAGCCAGCAGAGAATAAACCTTCACATCTTTGCCCAGTTTGTTGCTAACTGTTGCAATCATATCTGCATAAGATTTGCTTTTATCTTCATTAAATTTATATAACTCCATAACAGTATCATTAAGTATCAGAAGATTTCCCTTAGTAGACGCTTCAACATTATTATTGTCCGAAGTTTCATTGCCACCTACATTTTGACCGTCAAAAGCTACTATTGAAGCCTCTTCATTTCTTTTAATTCCCTTTAAATATGATAAATCATTATTTATCTGTACCAATTGCTCCCTGTGATAAAAATGATCAGCAAAATATTTTTCAAAATCGCTAAAATATTTTCCAGAGAAAAGATCCGTGGTGTTAAAATCTGGTCTTTGAGCCAAAGTCCTATTTTCTGTCTGAGAAACAGCAGCATCCTTCGGAGATGTAATGTTTAATATGGAAATCACATAAATTAAGGATATAAAAATAATTATATTTATATATGACATATTATTATTTCTGTTCATAATTACCTCTTTTTAAAACCTGAAATATAAAAACGGATTATATGTTTGTCCAATAAGTAATATGGTGCTTACGATCAAAATTAGTGCATTAAATGCAACAACCATTAATTTTGAAGGGTTGTAATTATTTATTGCGAGCATATCACAAATCCTTTTAAATAATTTGCTAAATGCAGGTGTGCTTAATATTATCGCAAATATTAAAAATACTATGTTATTGAAAAATTCCATTTCAAATTTAACATCGTACAACGGATTATTGCCGTAACCAAATAGAACCCCAATAAACTGTATTGCTCTTGTTATATCTATAAAATAGAAGAATACCCATCCTATAATGACAATGAGCATCAAATAAATATGTGATAGAAATGTAGGAATTTTATTCAAAACTTTATACAAGAATTTTCTTTCCAATAATAAGAAAAATCCATAATATATTCCCCACATAATAAAATTCCAGCTAGCTCCGTGCCAAAATCCTGTAAGCATCCAGACAATAATTACGTTCCGGATGAAGTATTTTCTGTTTCCTCCAAGAGGTATATAAACATAATCCCTGAAAAATGAGCTTAATGATATATGCCATCTTCTCCAGAAATCTTGTACGCTTTTTGCTATATATGGATAATTGAAATTCTCCTTGTAGGTAAATCCAAACATTCTTCCAAGGCCTATTGCCATATCGGAATATCCAGAAAAATCAAAGTAAATTTGAATAGTATACATAATTATTCCAAACCATGCACCCATAATAGATACTTCGTTTATATTTCCATCGAGAAACATAGTCGCTACTTCGCCTGCAGAATTAGCAATTATTATCTTTTTTAATAATCCTATAATAAATCTATTAATTCCATAACTGAAGTTAGTCGGTGTTATTATACGATTGTCTATTTCATTTGCTATATCCTTATACCTGACTATTGGACCCGCAATCAATTGATGATACATAGACATATATAAAAGAAGCTTGTAAAATTTATTCTGAGCTGGTACTTCCTGCCTGTAAACATCAACTACGTATGAAATAATTTGAAACGTATAAAATGAAATCCCTATAGGCAGCCCTATGGAGCTAAAACCTATACTGGTTTTTAGTAAAAAGTTTATATTGCTGACAAAGAAATTATAATATTTAAATACGCCTATCATAGATAAATCAATAATAACCGCCAGATACAATGCAACCTTGCTTTTATATGTCCCCTTGTTTTTATCAATCATTAGTGCAAAAAAATAATTAACTACAGCGCTCATAAGCAAAGCAAATAAAAAAACCGGCTCGCCCCATGCATAGAAAAACAAAGAAAATCCGAGTAATACTATATTTCTGTAGACATTATTTTTGCTTATAAAATAAAACAATAAATTTAGCGGAAAAAACAAATATAAAAAAACCAAACTAGAAAATAACATTTACAAATTCATCCTCCTGATGTCACGCTATTGTTAGACACAGTTAATAATATACCACTTATTCTAAAATAGCACAATATATTATTTCCTCTATACCTTTATGCTAATTTTCGACATATAATTATTATTAGCAATCTTCTTATGGTTTCATAATCAGATTTTCTAATTCAACATTTAGACTATTAATCAACTCTTTTTCCGACAATTCTATTTTTTTAAGCTTAATAACAATATCCTCAGCATGATTTTTTACTGCTGATACACTTTCATAGGAATTCCTTATTTTTGACTGCATAAACCAATCTGAAATCAAGCCGTCAAAAAAGAAATCCGCAAATTTAGCAAAACCATCTGTATCTATATGAATATCTGAATTTATTTTTACATCTGTAAGCTCAGTTTTAAATTTTCTAAGCTGTACTTGAGCTTCCTCAACTTCTCTTTTAGTATCATCCAGTTTTGAATGCTTTGCTAAATCCGCAATCAACCCTCCGCCTAATAAATCCCATGTTCCCCATCCCTCTGCACTTCGCAAGCTGCTAAGCGCCTTATCGAGACATCTTATAGCATTATTTCCGGCGTCTACAGCTTCCTTAAGCTCTGCAAGCCTGTTCCTTGAATCATTCAGGCGGCTAGATATATCAAGTATACTTTTAGCTGTGTTCTCGTCAGATCTTAATAACATCTCTTTTTTCTGTTCATACAGAGAGTTATACTGGCTTTTACAATCCATGTACTCCGTTCTTTCCTGAGAAAGCTTGGAAATTTCATACTCAACATTTTCTAAATCCGTCAATGCCTGATTATGTTTTAATTTCGCTGCAATCGCTTCTCTTTGCTCTTCTTCAAGTTTATCATCCAATTTACCTACCACGGAATAGAAAATAGAAGCAAGTCCTTTTTTATTTAATTTTTCTACATCATCATTTTCTTTTACTAATATGCTTTTTAATTCGGTTTCCTTTTTTTTAAGTTGGTTACGTTCATCTTTTAACTCTTTTAACATTGAATCTATTTTTTTTAGCCTGTTCATACCTTTTTGGGCCTTTTCCATTTTTTCATTTAATTCGCTATACATATTTCCCTCCTAAATATGATTAATCCTTTTTCTTAAATTCAATATTTGGTATTAACGCGTATATTAGCATGATAACAAATAAGAGCCGCAACTATTACATCCACAGATGAAATTATACTAACGTTTTTTTATACTTATTAGACGAAAAATTTATAAAATTTGTTTCATATTTCAAAAAAATTGTTACATACAGTAATGACTGCATCTATAAGAAAAAAAGAAAAGATTTGCGCATTTTGTCAAATCTCCTCTATTTCCTAAGTAATTATATTTATTTCCGCTATTATCAGAAGCGCTTTGATATTTAACTGTTTACTATGTCCCCGCCGTTTATGTGCATTGTCTGTCCGGTCATATACGAAGAGCAGTCTGTCGCTAGATATACATATGCTTCAGCCAGCTCCGCCGGCTGTCCCGGCCTTTTCATCGGAGTGTCCTTGCCAAAAACACCAACCTTTGACTTATCAAATGTAGAAGGTATCAGCGGTGTCCATATAGGCCCCGGAGCCACTTGGTTAACTCGTATATTCCTGCCTGCTAGATTTTGTGATAAAGATCTTGTAAATGATGTTACCGCACCCTTAGCCGCTGAATAATCAATTAGATCCTTGCTGCCCCTGAACGCAACTACTGAACTTGTATTTATGATGCTGCTTCCTTCTTTCAAATACTTTAAGGCTGATCTTGTAAGATAAAACATTGAGTATATGTTTGTTCTGAAGGTGTCATCCAGCTGTTCGTCTGTTATATCCTCAAAGTTAGTCTGCGGATGCTGTATTGCTGCATTGTTTACTAAAATATCCAAGCTTCCGAATTGACTTATAGTTTTCTCTACTGCTTCATTACAGAAATTTGAATCTCTCAAGTTTCCTTTGATTAAATATGCCGTGCCTCCATAGCTCTCAACAGCCATCTTTGTTTCGTTTGCATCGTCGTCAGCAATATTGTATACTATGGCAACATTGCACCCTTCTTTTGCATAAGCAACGGCAACAGCTCTGCCTATTCCGCTGTCCCCTCCGGTGATAATTGCAACCTTTCCTTTTAATCTGCCATATCCTCTGCAATTCACATCATCGTATATGGGTCTGGGATTCATTTCACTTTCTTTCCCCGGTTCCGTCTGTGTCTGTCCTTTAATATCCTGCGTTGTATACATTAAATCAGTTTTCATAATAACCTCCGAATTTATATATACTTAGTTATTACCAAAACTAATTTACATCATACAGCTAAAATTAATTACTTACCAAACTGCAATTTGTCCGTCTGTCCTTGGCTCAGTTCCACCGCAGAGCGTCCCTTCATCTGTACGCAAAATTATCTGACCTCTGCCAAAAGAAGATGCATTGGGCTGAATTTTAACATCATGTCCTCGTCGCATCAAATCTTTCACAATATGCAGCGGAACCCCTGGTTCAACTTCTATTTTTTTATCTTTTATCCATTGCCACCTGGGTGCATCCAGCGCCTCTTGTGGATTCATGTGAAAATCTATGAGGTTTGCGATTACCTGGACATGACCCTGCGGTTGCATAAATGCTCCCATAACTCCGAACGGACCTACTGCCTTTCCGTTCTTCATCAAAAATCCGGGAATTATTGTATGATATGTTTTTTTATGCGGCATTAGACAATTATTATGTTGGTTGTCATAACTAAAATTATGTAATCTATTATGAAGGGCTATCCCTGTTTCAGGAATAACAATTCCCGATCCGAACCCCATATAGTTGCTTTGTATGTATGAAACCATATTTCCTTCTGAATCAGCAGTACAAAGATATACTGTCCCTCTGCTGTTAGGATCTCCCTCTGTAGGAAACAATGCTGTATCAGTAATTAAATTTCTCCTTGCTTCAGCATATTCTTCCGACAACAGCCTGCTTACATCAGCCTTCATATGTTCCGGGTCTGTTATATATTTTTGACCATCTGCAAATGCAAGTTTCATTGCCTCAATCTGCTTATGGTATGTCTCACTGCTATCTTTCTCTGTAAAACTAAATCCATTTAATATTTGTAGAGCCATCAGCGCAACAAGGCCCTGACCGTTTGGAGGTATTTCGCACACATCATAGCCTCTGTAATCAGTTCTGATAGGCTCAACCCACTCAGGTTTATAACCCCTTAAATCTTCCTTTGTTAAATACCCTTTATATTTTTTAAAAAAAGAATCAATTTTATCTGCTATATCACCTTTGTAATAATCCTCCGCATAGGTTCTTCCTATTTTCTCAAGAGTATCTCCATGGTGTGGGAGTTTCCATATTTCACCGAATTTAGGTGTTCTGCCGTTTTTAGTAAACGTAGAAAACCATCCGTTAAACTCCTCTTTTTGTTCACTTCTATATATATGGCATGCAGCATCCCATGCGCTTTTAACATTTACTGAAACAGCAAATCCGTTTCTTGCGTAATCAATTGCCGGTTTTAGGACATCTAAAAGTGGTAGTTTTCCAAACTTGTTTGATAGTTCTGCCCAAGCAGCAGGCGCACCGGGTACCATAACAGGTATAACACCGTATTTTGGTATTTCGCTGTAACCCCTGTCTTTCAGTTTTTCTATGGAAATACTGTATGGTGAATATCCGCTGGCATTTAACCCATGTAATTTATTATTTATCCATACCAACGCAAAGGCATCACTTCCCAGACCGTTTGACGTCGGTTCAACAACGGTTAGACATGCGGCTGTTGCTATAGCCGCATCTACCGCATTTCCGCCTGCCTTTAAAATTTCAAGACCTGCCTGCGACGCCAAAGGCTGAGATGTGGCAACCATTCCTTTATGGCCGTACACCACATTTCTTTTGGACGGATATTTGTATTCTTCCGGATTAAAGTTCATTCTTCCTCCCAATATTCATCATTATATTTCTTAATTAATGTTCTTATAAATATAACAATTACATTTTCGCTCTACTGCCATGGTCTCTTATTATGGAGCCACCCATGCTCCTTCCAATAATCATGGTCAGCTTTATTGAAGCCTCCTTTTTTTTGAACCAGCCTCATTACATTAAAAATTGCCTTAACTTTGAAACTGGGCTTAACATTTCCCTGTGTCGCTATAATTTTAGATGATATTCTGTCAACGTCCTTGTATATAGAAAGCTTTTTCTTGTCACTTACACCGTTCCAGTTTATTGCAGCGACTCCTTTTCCGTACTTAAAAATCCTTGCAACTCCCCAAAATGTTAAGCTGTCAGCAATATCCTTAATTGTTGACTTCATTCCGCCTCCTGCTGCTGTTGAGATTATAAGAGCCATCTTATTGAACATTAATTTATTTGGGCGGTGAACAATCCACTGATACCCGAAATGATCAAGAAGCGTCTTCATTTGTCCCGTTGTGTGATATACATAGACCGGGCTGGTAAAAATCAGTAAATCAGCCTTTTCTATATCTTTCTTTATTCTGTTAACTTTCTCATAATCCGGGCAGTGCTCTTCTCCTTTTTCAAAGCATTGTGCACACCCCCTGCAATAATTAGGGACATCTCTAGGCAAAAAGACTTCTCTTATTTCAGAATTTTCGTTCCTTAATTTTTTTAAAAATAGCTGAGCGATGCTATAAGTACTGCCTTTATGCTCAGTTCCATAAATCACTGTTATATTCATATTAAATCCCCACTTAGCTTGCAGCTATTTATATAAAATTCAAGTGCGCTACACTCTTAATTCCACGTTAACACCAAGAAGTTCCTTGTTTTCCTCAAGGATATCCTTAACTGTATCATTGTAGAACTCTTCAACCTGCTGCGGAGCCCTGCCCACATAGTTTACAGGATTTACAGTTTCTAGGATTTCTTCTTTTGACATATTTATTACTTTGCTTTCAGACATTCTTTCAATCAAGTCATTCCTGTTCCCGAATTTCTTGACCTGCTCTGCTGCCTGCATAGACAACACCCTAATCTCTTCATGCAATTCCTGTCTGTTACCGCCTCTCTTAACTGCTTCCATTATAATATTCTCTGTTGCCATAAACGGAAGCTCTTCACCTATATGCTTTTCTATAACCTTTTCGTTTACCACCAACCCTGTAAATACATTTATTGCAATTCCAAGTACAGCATCTGCAGCTAAGAACCCTTGAGGAATGGCAAGCCTCTTAATTGCAGAATCGTCCAGTGTCCTTTCAAGCCACTGCGTCGCCTGGGTATTTGCCATGTTGGCTTCGTTTGACATTATAAATCTCGATAATGATGCAATTCTCTCACTTCTCATTGGATTTCTCTTGTATGCCATTGCAGATGATCCAATTTGATTCTTTTCAAAAGGTTCTTCAATTTCTTTTTGGCTTTGCAGTATTCTTATATCATTCGTCGCCTTGTGCAATGTCTGTGCAATGCCGCTTAAGGCAGAAAGCACATAGTAGTCAACCTTTCTCGTATATGTCTGGCCTGTCAGTTTAAACGAGTCATGAAATCCCATTTTTTCAACTACCAGTTTTTCAAGCTTTTTCACTTTTTCGCTATCATTTTCAAACAAATTCATAAAACTTGCCTGCGTACCTGTTGTACCTTTTACGCCTCTTAGTTTAACCAATGAAAGCGCATGATTTATTTCCTCGTAATCAAGCACAAGGTCCTGAAGCCAAAGAGCAGCTCTCTTCCCTACGGTTGTAAGCTGAGCCGGCTGATAATGGGTATATCCCAATGTAGGCATATCCTTATACTTCATGCAGAATTCTGACAATGAGCTTATTGCATTTACAAGTTTCTTTTTTACTAGTAAAAGTGCCTGTTTCATCAATATGGCGTCCGTATTATCCACTACATACATACTTGTGGCACCAAGATGAATTATAGGCATTGCTTTAGGGCATGCAGCACCAAACGTGTGAACGTGAGCCATAACATCGTGCCTGAACTCTTTCTCCTTCAGTGCAGCCATTTTATAGTCTATATTATAAATGTTAGCTCTCATTTCAGATATCTGCTCGTCATCAATGTTTAATCCTAATTCCTTTTCTGCTTCAGCTAATGCAACCCAAAGTTTTCTCCATGTGGAAAATTTGCTTTCATCAGAAAAAATATAGCTCATTTCCTTGCTTGCGTATCTTGATATTAACGGGTTTTCATAAGTATCTCTAGACATTTCATACCTCTTTCTAAATTTATTAATACATTGACAAGTTAAACAGCAATTTATCTGTCAATTATTTCTTCTTATATGTATATTCTTATTTTTATTCTATCTTGAAATTAAAAAGAAGTAAACAATAAATTTGTTTACTTCCATATATTTCTTATTTAATTACTTTGCATATTCTGTTGCTCGTGTTTCTCTGATTACATTTACTTTTATCTGTCCCGGATATTCCATTTCTTCTTCTATCTTTTTGACAATATCCTTTGCAATCAATATAATACTTGAATCGCTCGTAACTTCAGGTTTAACAATGATGCGTATTTCTCTTCCTGCCTGTATAGCAAAAGATTTTTCTACGCCTTCAAATGAATTTGAAATTTCTTCTAGTTTCTCTAATCTCTTAATATAAGTTTCAAGTGTTTCCCTTCTAGCTCCCGGTCTTGCTGCTGATATTGCATCAGCTGCCTGAACCAGTACCGCCTCTACGGTCTGAGGTTCAATATCACCGTGATGGGCTGCTATTGCATGAACAATTGCTTTGCTCTCTTTATATTTTCTAGCGAGATCTTCACCGATAGTTACATGCGGCCCCTCTACTTCGTGGTCTACTGCTTTTCCTATATCATGCAATAATCCGGCTCTTTTTGCTATTTTAACATCCGCACCCAGCTCTGCCGCCATAATTCCAGCAAGGTATGAAACCTCTATAGAATGCTTCAGTACGTTTTGGCCATAGCTTGTTCTGAACTTCAGTCTGCCCAATAGCCTTACCAGCTCCGGATGAAGTCCATGTATACCGGTATCAAGTGTTGCCTGTTCACCTTCATCTTTAATCTGTTGCTCAACTTCTTTCTTAGCCTTTTCAACCATTTCCTCTATTCTTGCCGGATGAATTCTTCCGTCTGAAATTAATTTTTCAAGGGCTAATCTTGCAACTTCTCTTCTAATAGGATCAAATCCGGAAATAACTACTGCTTCCGGTGTATCATCTATTATAATATCTATACCTGTTAATTGTTCAAGAGCTCTGATGTTTCTTCCTTCTCTTCCAATAATCCTGCCCTTCATTTCATCATTAGGCAAGTCTACAACAGATACAGTTGTTTCCGCTACATGATCTGCAGAACATTTTTGAATTGCATATGTAATAATTTCACGTGCCTTTCTTTCCGCAGTATCCTTTGCTTCTCTCTCAATTTCTTTAACAGCAATTGAAGCCTCTTGCTCAGCTTCTCTTTTTATGTTGTCAATCAACATATTTTTTGCTTCGTCAGTTGAAAGCCCAGAAATTCTTTCGAGTTCTTGAATTTGCCTGTCATGAATTGCTTCCAGTTTATTTTGCCTATTCTCAATATCTTTAAGCTTCCTTTGGAGCATCTCTTCTTTCTTTTCAACCTGCATACTCTTTGAGTCAAGCATTTCTTCTTTTTTGATTAGTCTTTTTTCGGATCTTTGTAATTCGTTTCTTCTTTCCTTGTTTTCTCTTTCATATTCATTTCTCATTTTGTGAGCTTCATCTTTTGCTTCAACAAGAATTTCTTTTTTACTTGTTTCGGCTTCTTTAACAGCATCACCAATAATCCTTTTAGCTTCTTCTTCAGCACTACCTATTTTGCTCTCAGATATATTTTTACGAATTATAATTCCCACTATTATACCTATTAATGCGCAGATAATACCTACTATTATTTCATTGAACAATTCAGCACCTCCCGTTATTAAATTTTCAAGCTGCGAAATATCTACATTTATTTACATTACGCTATATGCTAAATATAAAAAATGCTAATTTTCTATCATATATTTGAAATATCAAATTTATTTCTAAATACTTGAATATATAATATTTTATAATTTTTTGCGCTTTATGTCAAGACAATATGTTCAATATTCGGAAACTTCAAGCGTATTTCGTTTAATATTTACATAATTATTTTTCTGTCAAATTTATTTTTTGCCTTGAAAAATCTTTAGGGAGGTATTACAAGGAGCCTTGCTGTTGATAAACACACTCTTGGGATGGCAATTAGAAATAGATCAAAAATAGATAATAAAGAGGCTGTTGCTTCGTATAAAAACTATATGCAACAGCCTCTTTATTATTTATCTGAATCCGCCGATTTAGCTGACTTAGCAGATTTATCTGAATCATCATAGCTTTCCTTCACATCTCCAAGATCGTATTTTTCTCTTACTTTCTTTTCAATTTCAGCCATAAGCTCAGGGTTTGAAAGCAAATATTCCTTTGAATTTTCTCTTCCCTGTCCGATTCTACCGGTTTCATATGAATACCATGCTCCGGCTTTATTAACAACACCGGCCTCAACTGCCATATCAAGTATGCAGCCTTCCTTTGATATTCCTTTACCGTATATAATATCAAATTCTGCCTGTTTAAACGGAGGTGCAACCTTGTTTTTAACAACCTTGACTCTTGTTCTATTTCCATAGACATTGTCCCCTTTTTTAAGGGATTCTATCCTTCTGACATCAAACCTCATTGATGCATAGAACTTAAGAGCTCGTCCGCCTGTGGTAGTTTCAGGGTTTCCAAACATAACACCAACTTTTTCACGAAGCTGGTTGATGAAAATAGCCACTGTATTGGATTTATTAATTGCTCCTGCCAACTTTCGCAAAGCTTGAGACATAAGTCTGGCCTGAAGTCCTACATGAGAATCACCCATCTCTCCATCAATTTCTGCCTTAGGAACAAGTGCGGCAACAGAATCTATTACCACTATATCAACGGCTCCGCTCCTGACCAATGCTTCCGCTATTTCTAAGGCCTGTTCGCCTGTATCTGGCTGAGAAATAATAAGGTCTTCATTTGATACTCCAAGTTTTTTAGCATATGCAGGATCAAGTGCATGCTCAGCATCTATGAAAGCAGCAATACCTCCTCTTTTTTGTGCTTCTGCAACTATATGTAATGCAACGGTAGTCTTTCCTGATGATTCAGGTCCAAAAATCTCTATTATTCTTCCTTTTGGAACTCCGCCTATACCGGTAGCAATATCAAGCGGCAGGGCACCGGTCGGTATCGATTCTATATTAAGCTTCGCATTTTCTCCAAGCTTCATTATAGATCCCTTGCCGAATTGTTTTTCTATTTGAGCAATAGCAAGCTCAAGCGCCTTATCTTTCTCCATTATACACTCCTTTTTAGAACATTTGTTCTTTTAATTATATCTGTTATTCAGTTATTTGTCAACGTTAATTATATTATTTTAAGAAGAAGTTCAAGCTTGATGCGATTCATTTCATCATTGAGATCTATGCTTATCATGTCGCTTATCTTTTCAATTCGTTTTCTCACAGTATTAATATGCACGAACAATTTCTCAGCTGTAAGGCTAAAATTCATTTTGTTTTCAAGATAAACCTTTAATGTTTCCAAAAGCTCACTATTTGCTTCGTCTGTATATAAAACTTCAATTCCTTTTTTCATTACATCGATCTCGTCCTCTTTTATATCTACCCATGCAAACACTCCCAGCCGGGAATATTCTATTATATCTAGGCCGGGATAAATATGTGAACCCATGCATATTGACTTTAGGCATCTATCATAATTTCTACCTGCGTTAAAAATATAATCAGACACATCGGAAATCCCAATTATAAATTCTGAACCTTCTATATCTAATTCCAGACGTTTTTTTAAATTGCAGACTTTATTGAGCATCGCTTCATATTCTTTATCTGTTTTTTCCCTTTCAGTAAAATTATACATAAAAAGGCATCTGTTATCTCCCATTAATGCCATTTGACATGTATTTAAACCAAAAACCTGCCTTTTATCACTATTGATAATATCGCTGTATCCTGAAATAAGAATACCTTTATTTTTTTGTTCAATTACAAACATGCAACTTTTTCTGTCTACATCAAGATCGTATTCAAGGGCTTTTTCAATAATTTCTTTTTTATCATATCTTTTATTAATAATATTCTTAACTACAGATGCAAACCCTCTATCGCCAGAGCTTTGTGCTACAAGTATTTGCTCAAACATCGCTTGAATTTGCACAAAGCCTATTCGAAGAGCAAATTGATCGAAATAGTCTAAAAGTTCTGTTGCCTCCATGACAACAAAGTACGCCCTAACTTTGTTTTTTACGCTTATGGGAACAGTTATCCAACTGTATGGCTTGTCATACTTGTCGTCATAAAATCTGTATCTTATCATTTTTAAATTGTCGCACATAACTTCCACGCTATGGCTAAAGGATGGATTCCAAAAGTCATATTTGCTGAAACCAACTGACAGCTCTTTAAACTTGTTTGAACTATAATATGCCTTATCGTCAATTAAATCGTAAAGCATTGCCGGAAATTCCATCTCATATTCAAGGCTATTCAATATTTTTTTAATTTTCATTTCCTGGTATGTAAGATCCGTAAAGCTTTTGGGATTTATTCTGCCTATATTGAACTGCCGAATATTTTTATTCATAACAATTACATTAACTGCATTAAATATTCCCATAAAAGGATCTTTATCAGGTATATCTATCAGCGGAACGTTGCATTTATTACAGGCCTCAATTAGATTTTCAGGAGTACGCTTTAGATATCTGACAAATTTTATTCCCAATGCAGCATTTTTCCTTAGTTCATCCGAACATATATATTCGTTCAGATAATTAAAATCTCTTGAAAATATATATCCCGAAGTTATTACAAACTCCTTGCCCATCGTCCATTTGAAGCCGTCAGGGGCATCCAATACAGTCACACCTTGGATTTGGTTATCTAATCCGCCATGTCCCGCTATTACCTTATAGTCTTTAAAAAATTCTGCTTTCATCATTTCTCTAACTGTTATCCCAAAATATCACCGCCTCTAAAATATATATAAATTATATATTTTTTTTATAATAAAATCAAATATAAAAAGATGTTTCAATATTGAATGCTGCAAACAGACCGCATCGCATAATGAAACATCTTTTCATAAAATTATTTTAAAGGCAGAACATATTTATTATTTTTAGTTTTGTCAGAAAATTCTTTTTTCGCACTTTCCACAAGACTGCTATCATTTAACAGATCGTATGCAATTGACACAAAGACTTTTGAAGCGTACAACATTCCTTTCTGCGCAACCTCTGATCCCGCCATTGATGTTGCCTGCCACGTATGAGGATTTATTCCCAAAGGCCAGCATGCTGTCAGAAAGCAATTCATAGGTAGTATCCAGCTTACATCCCCTGAGTCTGAAGAACCTGTTAAATACGTCTCCTGTGCTACCTCTTTAGAAACAACATGCTTATGCATCGAATATTTTTTAAATATTTTGTAGTTGTTTAGATCATCCTCAACCTGGTGCTCACTTACAGTTTTTTGAATTTCATCAGCAAACTGCAGTTCTTCTAAAGTAAAATCCGGTCCCGAAATCTCTTGCATGTTTTTATACGTAAGATCGAACAAAACCTTGTTTGGCATCATTTCATAACATCCTGCAACATATTTATGGCTTACCTCTGTTTCAGTCATAAGAGCAGCTCCTTCAGAAATTTTTATAAGCCTATCGGTGATTTCAGTAACATCCTTTCTATGTGGGGCTCTGATGAAATACCATGATTCTGCTTCCTTCGGAACTATATTAGGAGGTCCTCCGGCATCAGTAATGGTGTAATGTATTCTTGCCTTATCAATTACATGTTCCCTCATATAATTTGCACCCGTATTCATAAGCTCAACAGCATCCAGAGCACTTCTTCCAAGATGAGGAACCGCTGCTGCATGTGCCGATATTCCATTGAATTTAAATTTTATAGAGTTATTAGCAAGATATGAATTATAAATTGGAGTATTTACATTCATAGGATGCCAGCTTAATGCCACATCACATCCGTCAAATGCGTTCTCTCGTATCATTTCCACTTTTCCATTCAATGTTTCTTCAGCAGGACAGCCATAGAATCTTATTGTACCTTTAACATTATCTTGCTTTATATAATTTTTTAGCGCTAGTGCAGCTCCCATAGCAGCGCTTCCCAAAAGATTATGGCCGCACCCATGTCCGTTGCCTCCTTCAATTACAGGATTATGCTTAATATCTTTTTTCTGAGACATACCAGGCAATGCATCATACTCTCCCATAATTGCTATTACGGGGCTTCCTTGGCCATACTCGGCATAAAAAGCATACTCTACGTTGTTTATATCATAAATTTTAAATTCATTATTTTTTAATATATTTTTTATAAGTTCAGATGAAAACTTTTCTTCTCCGGATATTTCAGGATTATTCCAAATGCTTATACTTGCGTCTGTAATAACATCCTTTAACTTTTCTACCTCTGCAATTAATTCTTGTTTATTCATTATAGACTCCTTATATTAATTTCTTTTTGTATAGCAGCGATGCAATTATTATTGTTCCGAAAACCGAGCCAAGAGTAACAAGATATGTGGGTTTTCCTCCCGGGATAAAACTAAACACCCCGGCATTAACCGACAAAGTAAGCCCAAGTCCTAATGCCATAGCGATAGGAGCAAGTTTAATTTTTTTAATTGCAAACTGCACAAATATCGCTCCAAATAAAGACGGCAGAAGATAGTTCAAAGCATTTATTATCGACTCGGGGAGAACAGTCATTATTGCGCTTCCGGCAAACACACCAACAGCTAGAATAACAATGTTAACAATTATAGATACACTCATCCCAAGCGTTGCAACAATTGCTCCTTCATTTGTACCCGGTTCTACATTTGCAATTTTTTGAGCTATAGCGGCGCATGGGATTCTAAGATTTGAAATATTTCCTGACATAAATGCCATGTATGTCCCCGCCACACCTATTATTGGAAAATAGGAAACGGGCTCAACAAACCAAAGTACACCTACAGCACCTGCTATTGATATAAATCCCGTCATGATAGCACTCGAAGGCGGCATTATATCAAATATAACTGCTAATACAAACGCCGGCCCGAACGAAAATAATATTCCCAGGCAATTTGTTATTTTACCCCACTTGTTTATATATGCTATATAACTTCCTTCATATACATTGCTTTTATTTGTCTCTTCCATTTCATACCTCCTTTAAATAACTGCGGCCACAATCATTCCGCCAAATAACGCTATTGCCAAAGTCCATTCTTTAAGCCATTTTATATTCTTCTTATCACCAAGCGGCCCTATTATTGCCATTATGAGCCCTCCGGCTATGCACGCAATGGTATTTTTGTTCATGGCCACAAGATGACTTGAGCTCAACGATGCAAAAGCTCCAAGCATTGCCGCTGTAGATGCAATCGTAATAAGGCCTTTGTCGCCCTTTGAAAATTTCTGCTGTACTTTGTCCATTTTATTTGCAGTAAACGTTGAAAAAACAATCCATCCTATTGAACCTAAAATCATTGTCCAAACAGCGTTTGCAAAAGCAACATCAGTCATTGCATCTACACCCATTTCAACTCCTGCAGCTTGTGTTCCGAAACCTGCTGCCATTAGCTCAAACATTACCGAGCCTATGAAAGACAGTCTCATCCATGCCATCGGGCCTCCAACTGTTACCAGTAAAGATAACAACCCCGTGAGAATTACCATAGACGGTCCTATTGAAGTGATGAAGCTGCTTTTCATAGCATCCTTCATTGCACTTTCCGAAATTCCTATTTCTTTTCCGGTTGCAAAAGATTTAGTAGCAAATATTATCGATTGTATTAATACCAAAAGCACAGCAATGCCGGCAGCAATCCACATCGGAAGGCTATTGGCCATTTTTAAGTAATCCATATCGTAGCTCCTTTTCTTTTAATTGATATTATTTTAACTTGCTGATAGAAATAAGACAATTCAGATAAATTTATTTAATTTGAAAATAAGTGTACATATGAAAATAATTTATAAAATAACAAAATTAAATGAAAATTTTTTTATTTAAAGCGTTACTCAGCATAATAAAAAACCTGCCTTCAATTTCTGAAAACAGGTTTTATTTTAATACTTCAATTATTTTAATGCTTCAATATTCTCATAAATATATGTTGCTCCTGATACTACGGTCAAAAGAACTACTATGACCACAAGAGGTGTTATCCATGGTGATGTAAACCCTGCATATCCCGTATAATTCAGCAATATTACTACGATAAGTACCATTTGGAATACCGTTTTAATTTTACCCCATGGATTTGCCGCAATTGTTATTCCTTTTGAAGCCGCCAAAGTTCGAAATCCGGATATTAAAAATTCTCTCGAAATAATTATAACAACAACCCATGCGCTTAAATAATCAATTTGAACAAAAGCTATAAATGCAGAAGCAGTGAGAAGCTTATCGGCAAGAGGGTCCATAAATTTACCAAAATCTGTAACCAGATTATCCCTCCTTGCTATATACCCGTCAACAGCATCTGTTATTGCCGCAGCAACAAAAATTAAAAGCGGCAAAAACCTGAATATTCCTTTGCTTATATATAAAAATATTAAAAACAATGGAATTGCCAATACTCTTATAACAGTAAGCTTATTCGGAAGGTTCATTTGTCTAAACCAATTCATATACAACATCTCCCATCATATCATATTCTAACACATCATTTATTTTTACTTTATAAATACTTCCCACTTCCAAATCCTTATCAGATGTCACGTAGACACAGCCGTCTATATCTATTGAATCCATGTATGTCCTTCCGACCCATATGTTTTCAGCATCCTTCTCTTCTATAAGAACATCATAAACGCCGCCTATTTTCTCCAGGTTGTTTTCATAAGAAATTCCTTGCTGTAATTCCATTAACTCATTATATCTTTGTTCTTTGACTTCCTCATCGATCTGATCTGGCAACTTGTATGACGGAGTGTCTTCTTCTCTAGAATACTTAAATATTCCCACACGATCAAGCTTGTATTCATTCAGGAATTTCATCAATTTTTCATGCTCTTGCTGTGTCTCACCGGGGAATCCTGTTATTAGCGATGTCCTTATTACAGCTCCTGGAACTTCTCTTCTGATTTTTTTAATCAAATCTGTTATTTGCTTTTCATTTGTGTTTCGGTTCATTCTCTTTAATATTCTATCATCTATGTGTTGCAGTGGTATGTCAAAATATTTTAGCAGCTTGTCATTGTGTTTAAATTCATTTATAAGCTCATCATATATATCTTCAGGGTACAGATAATGTATTCTTACCCATTCCACACCTTCCAATTCCGAAACTTTTTGCACTACCTCATGAAGCTTTCTTTCTCCGTAAAGATCAATTCCATACTTGCTGGTATCCTGAGCAATTATTATTATTTCTTTTGCTCCGTTCTTTGCCAATTGGCTTGCATCCTCGACAATTTTTTCTATCTTCCTGCTCTTATATGGTCCTCTTAATTTTGGAATAATACAATATGTGCAATGGTTGCTGCAACCCTCTGCAATTTTCAGGTATGCATACCAACTCTCTGTCAAAGTATTCCTAGGGAGATTTTCATCGTCAACCTGGCGCATTTCAGTATCAACCACAGTTCTATTGCTGCTTTCATATTTTTCAATATAATCATTTATCTTTTCAAAACCTGATGTCCCGATAATAATATCGACTTCCGGCATTTCATCTGCAAGCTCGCTTCCAAATCTTTGAGCCAGACATCCTGTTACTATAATCTTTGGTTTTTTATTACAACTGTTTTTAATTTCCGCAGCTGAAAGAATAGCATCCACCGATTCCTGCTGAGCGTCCTCTATAAACGAACATGTATTTATTATGATGTAATCGGCTTTGTCAGCATAATCTGTTGTCTCAAACCCTTTATTTTTTAATATTCCTATCATGTGTTCCGAATCAACAAGATTTTTGGAACATCCAAGGGAATGCATGTATATTTTTTTCATTAATTTCCTCTCATTTCTTCTAGTTCTTCTACTGTTACAAGCACTTTTCTTGGCTTGCTGCCTTCATGAGGTCCAACTATACCTCTTTGTTCAAGCTGATCAATTATTCTTGCAGCTCTGGCATAGCCTACTTTGAATTTTCTTTGTATATATGAAGCTGAAGCCTGGCCATCATTTACGACCAACTCCACTGCCTGCTCTAAAAGTTCATCTACGTCCTCATCCTGTTCCGGTGTTTTTTCTATTTCATTTATTATCTCATTTTGTTTTCCTGTTTTAATTTGAATCTGCTGAGCCTTGATATCATCTACCACTCTTTTTATTTCGTCATCAGAAATAAAAGTTCCTTGGATTCGTATAGGTTTTGGAAGGCCTATAGGATGATAAAGCATATCTCCTTTTCCTAAAAGTTTCTCAGCACCTCCGGTATCCAATATTGTTCTTGAATCTATATGCGAAGAAACGGCAAATGCTATCCTTGAAGGAATATTTGCTTTTATTACACCTGTGATAACATCCACAGACGGTCTCTGAGTTGCAATTACCAAGTGCATGCCGCATGCTCTTGCAAGCTGAGCAATACGTGTAATATATTCTTCAACCTCAGATGAAGCAACTGTCATAAGATCTGCAAGTTCGTCGATAATAATTACTATTTGAGGCATTTTTTCATTATCTTCCTTGACCATCTTTTCATTATATGACTCGAGATCTCTCACACTGTTTTGTGCAAAAATCTTGTATCTATTTGTCATTTCTGATACAGCCCAGTTCAGCGCGTTTGCAGCTTTTCTCGGATCGGTAACAACCGGAATAAGAAGATGCGGCAAACCGTTGTAAATGCTCAGCTCCACAACCTTCGGGTCAACAAGTATAAGTTTGACTTCATCAGGTTTTGCCCTGAAAAGTATACTCATAATGAGAGAATTGATGCATACACTTTTTCCTGAACCTGTAGCTCCTGCAATCAAAAGGTGAGGCATTTTATCAATGGACGCAATTATATTCTTGCCTGCAATATCCTTTCCCAATGCGAACGGAATATTTGTACCAATAGATTTATATTCTTTGGATTCTATTAAGCTTCTCAAATACACACTTGTCTTGCTTTTATTGGGCACTTCTATTCCTATTGCAGATTTACCTGGTATTGGAGCTTCCATACGAATATCAGACGTGGCAAGAGCCAGTGCTATGTCATTTGACAGCCCCGTTATGCGGCTTACTTTAATACCTGGAGCCGGCTGAATTTCATACCTTGTAATGGTAGGCCCTTTATTGATTTGAAGAATGTTGCACGGAATATTAAAGTTGCTCAATGTTTCAATAAGTTTTTCTCCGTCTTTTTTCAAGTCATCTTTGTACCCTCTTGAATGCTGAGGGACAGAATCTAAAAGCGTTGTTGACGGTTGTTTATAATTGTCAGCCTTTATACCTGCAATATTAATTATATCATCTGTAATTTCTTTAGATTCAAATTTAGAATTATTCTTTCCTCTTTTTACTTCTTTATCTTTAGCATCATCATGCTCAATTTTTTCTTTTTCTTTTACATTCTCCTTAGCTGGCATTTCAGCTTTTTTGACATCGTCTATCTTCAGTTGTGTAATTTCAGCTTTTTTATTGTTTTCATGAGGATTCATATAATCGAATATTTTTATATTTTCTTCCGATCCATCATGAGGCTCCGGAATTCTGGCCTTGGATTTAGGGTCGTCTTGCGGCTCAGTAATAAATATAAAATTATGTATAGCCTTAAAAAACCTTTTAAAATAATCTGTAATTATTTTGCATATCCCAATAACGCTCTGATTAGTAAGAAGAATAAAATTAGAGAACACTAAAGCTCCTAGCACTATGTATGTCCCGTTTCTTCCAACAAGTTTTAAAAATATGTATGTAAGAATATTTCCTATAATTCCACCGCCTTGTTTCAAAAGGCCTGTTTCAGAAGATACTTTTATTAAGCTTCTTATAGAATCACTTTCTTTTAATGTTTCTATATCCTGCAAAGCCGAATACATAATTAAGCATATAAAAAACCCGATTATAGCCGCTACTTGGTTGCTGTTTCCGAATACGATTATATTCAAAAGTCTCATCATACCGATTACCAATATAAAATACGGCAATACGTCAGCTCCTTTTCCAAAAGCTGAATGAATGAAGGTATTAATTGATTTTCCTATTATCCCTGTCTGATTTTCTTTTATGGTAACCACTATTAAAAACACAGCAAATGCAACTGTAAAAATTGCTGTTATTTCTTTTTTTAACAGCTCATTGCTGTTGTTACTGCTTTTTTTTGATTTTGTATTTGAGCTTGTACTCTTTTTCCTTGGAGTTGCTTTTTTTGTTTTATTTTCACTTTGTATCTTTGCCATTTTAATACAGCGTCCCCCTGTTTTTTCTAAATTTTATTATATCATAATATATTGTTTAACTGCAATCTTTTATTTAATTATGAACAATCCTGGTCGTTATTATTCATATTTCCTATCAAGTCTCTCAGCTTATTCATAGAGGAACTGAATCCTCCTATCTCGTCTATCAACCCTATCTGACAAACCTCTTCAGCATTGAGAACTGTACCTACATCATTAGCAATTTCGTCGGTATCATACATACAATCCAAAAGTGCCTTTCTGTCTACATTTGAATTATTAACTATAAAGTTTGTAATCCTTTCCTGCATTTTTTGAAAATATCTAAATGTCTGTGGAACGCCTATCACAAATCCATTTGTTCTTATAGGATGTATTGTCATAGTTCCTGTAGGAGCAATAAATGAATAATTAGTTGATACAGCAAGTGCCGTACCTATTGAATGGCCGCCTCCAAGGACGAGTGATACTGTCGGTTTTGTTATGCTTGATACCAGTTCTGAAATAGCCAAGCCTGCCTCAACATCTCCTCCCATCGTATTAATCAGCATCAGCACCCCTTTAATTTGAGGATCCATTTCCGCTCCTATAATCATAGGAATTATATGTTCATACTTAGTAGTCTTGCTTTGAGGCGGAAGAGATGTATGCCCCTCAATCTCTCCGATTATGCTTATGAAGCAAATGTCCTTAACTGGGCTGATATCTGTTATGCTGCCAACTTGCTTTACGTTTTCTATGGGCTGATCAGAATTATCTTCATTTTTATTATTTTCATTTCCGCTAAAAAGAAACGGATTAATCGGTTCAGAATCGCTGCTAAAGTTCTGTTTCTCATTATTCCCATTCATACGAATCTCTGGCATATTATTGTTTTGACTGTTTTTATTAACTCTTTTTGTGTCTATGTTATTAAATGACTGCTGAAGCATATTATTAATATTCTGATTGTTATTTTCCATTTGAGCCTCCACATAAAAATAATCAGGTTATATTCCTGATTATTCTTTGGAGTTTTGCTTTTTTTATACATAATAAGCAATTAATCATTTTCAATTATTATCATATCGCTGCCTATTTTTTTAATATTCTTCCACAATACTTCTTTTTTCTTCGGTTCTTTAAAAATATTAAAATGTGAGTTATTACCGGAAATAAAGCTTATAATTTCTCCGGTTTTTTCTTCAATAACCAAATCACAGTCACCAAATATTCCCAAGTTTTCGCCTGTATCAATATTGATTATTTCTTTGCTGTACAATTCGCTTAATTTCATCATACAATCCCCCTTTTATAATTTAAATTCCCGTATGCCCGAAGCCTCCTTCGCCTCTTTCCGTATTACCCAGCTCTTCAACCAGTTCAAAATCAGCCTGCTCATGCTTAATAAAAACCATCTGTGCAATTCTGTCGCCATTATTGATTACAAACTCTTTGTCGCCTAAATTAATCAGTATTACTTTTACTTCACCGCGATAATCTGAATCAATGGTTCCGATTCCGTTTACCAAACTTATACCGTGCTTAATTGCCAGTCCGCTTCTTGCTCTTACCTGGGCTTCGTATCCCATAGGAATCTCTATATGTATTCCGGTTGGAACCAATGCCCTTTCCATAGGTTTTAATGTTATCGTTGCATCCACATATGCTTTTAAATCTACTCCTGCTGAGCCCTTTGTTTCATAAGTAGGGAGCTCAAAAGGATTTTTCTTTACTATTTTAACTTTCATATTCTTCTCCAAGTACTTTATTTATAATCTTTTCAATGTCTTTATGCTTATTAAAATTACCTGTAAAAGTGATACTTAGCTTATCTATATCAAACAGTTCCTGAGATACTTTCAATACATCTTCCAATTTAACGTCATTGATGCGATCTATAATCTCATTTGGATTTTGGATTTCATTGTACAACAACTCTCTTCTTCCGATTGCCGACATACGGCTGGATGTACTTTCAAGTCCAAGTATAAAATTCCCCTTTATCTGCTGTTTTGCTCTGTTAAATTCTTTTTCTGTTATATCTCCGTTTTTCATGCCGGACATTACTTTTAATACTGTCCTTAGCGCTTCTTCCGTCTGTTCATATGACATTCCTGCATATATACTGAATATTCCAGTGCACTTATAATTAGATACGAATGAATAAATCGAATAAACCAGGCCCTTCTTTTCTCTTACTTCCTGAAAAATTCTAGAACTCATAGTTCCACCAAATATGTTGTTTAAAACCAGCAATGGATAGTATTTTTTGTCATGTCTCCCGATTGTCTTATTTCCTATACACATATGGAGCTGCTCCAGGTCCTTATTTATTCCTACAACTCTGCGCTTATATTCTCCAGGTTTATCAATGTGTTCAACACAACCATTCTGCCAGTGGCTGAATTTATTCTTGATCATGTTAACAAATTTATCCTCATCAAAGCTTCCAGCAATTGCTATCACAGTATTGTGAGGAGAATATTTTTCTTTCATGTATTTCAATACACTCTGTGTCGTAAATGTCTTTAAATTTTTTTCCGTACCAAGTATATTATATGCCATAGGGCTGTCATTAAAAACTATTTCCGTAAGTTTATCGTGAACAATGTCCTCCGGAGAGTCCTCATACATCTTTATTTCTTCTATAACAACAGAAATTTCCTTATCAATTTCCTCCTGCAAAAACAATGAGTTAAAAAACATATCTGAAAGTATATCAGTGGCTTCCTCAATGTTTTCATCCAGAACCTTAACATAGAAACAGGTGCATTCCTTGCTTGTAAATGCATTCATCTGGCCGCCCAAATTATCCATATCCTCAGCTATTTCATTTGCTTTTCTGTTAGATGTTCCTTTAAAAAGCATGTGTTCAATAAAATGAGACATTCCGTTTGTTTCTTCTGTCTCGTTGCTGGAGCCAACATTGACCCAAATTCCTATTGATGCCGATTTTACATAGTCTATTTTTTCCATTACCACTCTTATACCGTTATCTAAAGTATGCTTTTTTATCATTTCTCCTCCATATATGCTAATCTTGCAGGCAAACTTACATTACCATAACATTATGTATCTCCCGGTACTGCATCTGCCTGTTATAAGCAGTATAATAATAACCAAAGTCAAAATTATTATTATGAGTTTTCTTATAAATTCTAAGTTATTGCAAAAAAATTTCATAAAAATCCCCCTCATAATTAAATGTATTATTTAAAGGGTCTATTTATGATTTTATTAAAAAATTATTATGAATTAATATTATCAGAATTTTACATAAATTACAATACTTTAATTATAAAGGGCATAATTGATTAGAATTACGCCCTTTTATACCTAATTTATATACATATTGTAGAACTGCTCTCCTTCAGTCAATGAAATACCTCTGTACTCAGACATTTCGCTTACCGTAACAAGTTGATATCCTCTTTCCACAAGTTCCGGAATAACTATCTTTGCTGCTTCGGCAGTGCTTTCATATAAATCATGCATAAGAACTATGTCTCCGTCCTGTACATTTTCCAAAATTTCATTTACAATCATTTCTGTATTTCTATTCTCCCAGTCACGTGTATCAACAGACCATTTAATAACTGGTTTTAAGATTTTTTTGTTCAATTCATCATCACTTGCACCATAAGGTGGTCTCATTATTGCCGGAGTGTACCCCGTAGCACTATAAATCAAATCATCCGTACCTTTAACCTGCTTGTATAACTCTTCATTCGTAACAGTGGTTAAGTCTTTATGGTTATAGGTATGATTTCCTATCTCATTTCCTTCGTTTATTATTTGATTTAATGTATCCTTATAATTATCAACGCTTGACCCCACCACGAAAAATGTCGCTTTAGAATTATTTTCCCGCAATACTTCAAGTATTTCAGGAGTATATTTGGATGGACCGTCATCAAATGTCAAAGCAACTACTGGCTTGTCATAATCCAATTCACTTGTATCCTGCTGCTCCGGATTAATAAGCGCCTGTTCTTCATCAGCAAGTGCCTGTTCTTCGACAGGTTCTGACGCATACACTGATAAATCCAGTGCTTTTTCTACAGAATATTGTGCATGTCCTAAATTCGGTAAGTTGTATTGTTGTATACCGACTTCGTCAGCATTCGCTCCAATATTGACAGACAAAATCATCAATGTTATCAATGATAAAATCAATACTTTTTTCATCATATCCCCCCTTAATATATGTTTAATATATATAAATTATATATCTTTTTAATATAAGCATCAACACTCACTAACAGGATATAAAGGTATAAATATCATAGTAATAACATCAATTTCAAAAATCACCATATTTTTATGCTATATCCTTTCATAACTTTCCATATGAGTAAATTGTAATAACTCTTGTTTCAAAAATCAGAAAATAAAAAATAACAAAATCTCGGTCTTACCTTGATATTGTTATCTTATTATCTTAAAGCATTTATTATTACCGATATATTATTTATTTTCGGTTTCTTTTATAGCTTCTTTTCTTGAAAGTTTTATTTTTCCTTGATTGTCGATTTCTATTACTTTAACAAGTATTTCATCGCCTACGCTTAAAACGTCCTCTACTTTTGCAACTCTTTTGTCGGATATCTGAGATATATGCAAAAGTCCGTCTTTGTTATTTGTAAGTTCAACAAACGCTCCAAATGTAACAATTCTTACAACCTTGCCGAGCATTATTTCTCCTACTTCTATTTCCTTAATAATGCCTTCAATTATTTCTTTAGCTTTATAAGCACTCTCAACATTTTCGGCAGCTATGAGTACTGAACCGTCATCTTCAATGTCAATTTTTACTCCTGTTTCTTCGATTATCTTATTGATAACCTTACCGCCTGCTCCTATAACATCTCTTATCTTATCAGGATTAATTGTCATGCTTATTATCTTAGGTGCGTACTTACTTATTTCATCTCTTGGTTTATCAATGCATGCAAGCATTTTATCCAATATAAACAGTCTTCCAACGCGAGCCTTTTCTAATGCATTTGTTAAAACATTTCTGTCGATTCCATGAACTTTTATATCCATCTGGATTGCAGTTATACCGTCTTTTGTTCCGGCTACCTTGAAGTCCATATCTCCCAAAAAGTCTTCCATTCCCTGTATGTCAGTAAGCACTACAACATTGTCATCTTGTTTCATTAATCCCATTGCCACTCCTGCTACAGGTGATTTAATAGGAACTCCGGCATCCATTAAAGACAATGTACTGCCGCATACAGAAGCCTGTGAAGTTGAACCGTTTGAACTAAGAACTTCAGAAACAAGTCTTATTGTGTAAGGGAATACATCCACCGATGGAATAACAGGCTCCAATGCACGTTCTGCTAATGCTCCGTGTCCGATTTCTCTTCTGCCAGGTCCTCTTGAAGGTCTGGTTTCTCCTACTGAATAAGATGGGAAGTTGTAATGATGCATATATCTTTTAGATGTTTCCTCAGATATACCGTCCAGTGTCTGTTCATCACTTGAAACGCCCAAAGTCGTTACTGTAAGAACCTGAGTCTGGCCTCTAGTAAATATTGCAGATCCATGAGTTCTAGGAAGCATTCCAACTTCGCATGAAATTTTTCTTATTTCATCAATTTGTCTGTTGTCAGGTCTTATACCTCTTACAAGAATATTTTCCCTTACCTTTTCCTTAATTATAGTATAAAGAGCATCATCAATATCAGCTTCATTTTCAGGATACTTTTCCAAGAATACTTCCTTTGTCTGCGCTTTGAAACTATCGATTCTGTCTTGTCTCTCAAGCTTATCTTTAACTATTATAGCCTCATTTATTATAGGTGCGGCATATTCTCTGATTTCTTGTTCAATCGATTCATCACATACAAATTTTAGATAGTCTGATTTTTCTTTTCCTACTTCTGCTTTTATCTCACTAATAAAGTCACATATTTTCTTAATTTCTTCGTGAGCAAACAATATTGCTTCAAGCATTTTAGCTTCGCTTATTTCATCTGCACCAGCTTCAACCATCATTATGGCTTCTTTTGTACCAGAAACAGTTAAGTTCAAAGCCGTAGCTTCTCTTTCCTTGCTGCTTGGGTTTACAATAAATTCATCATTAATAAGACCTATGTTTACAGAACCTGTCGGCCCGTCAAAGGGAATATCTGATATGGTCAATGCAATTGAAGAACCTATCATCCCAGCTATTTCAGGCGAACAATCCTGATCCACTGACAATACAGTAACAGTTACCGAAACATCATTTCTGTATCCTTTCGGAAACAGCGGTCTCAACGGTCTGTCTATTAGTCTTGACGTTAGTATTGCCTTTTCTCCCGGTTTGCCTTCTCTTTTAATAAATCCTCCGGGAATTTTTCCCACAGAATAAAGCTTCTCCTCAAAATCAACGCTCAACGGAAAAAAGTCTATACCCTGTCTTGGCTCTTTTGATGCCGCAACATTAGCCATTATTACCGTATCTCCGTATTGTACGATGCAAGAGCCGTTTGTAAGCTCTGCTATTTTGCCGGTAGTAACTTTTAATTCTCTTCCTGCGAGCGTATATTTAAAAACTTTTTCTTCCATTTGTACCTCCTTCTAATAGTTTGAAATCTTTTGAATGATAAATAAGAGCGGGATTTTCCCCGCTCCTTAATTATCTTCTTAATCCTAATTTTGCAACAATACTTCTGTATCTTTCGATGTCATTTTCTTTTAAGTAGTTAAGAAATCCTCTTCTTTGACCAACCATTTGCAAAAGACCTCTTCTTGAGTGATGATCTTTTTTGTTGTCTTTCAAGTGTTCAGTTAAATTGTTGATTCTGTGAGTCAGCAACGCTATCTGAACTTCCGGAGATCCCGTATCCTTTTCATTGATTCTGTACTGTTCAATAATTTGTGTTTTTTGTTCCTTAGTCATATTGTCCTCCAATAATAATTTTTATTTCACCAATAATCCAAGCAATACGTTGAGGATTCGAAAAACTTAGATTATGGAAATACAATAAATTTTACCATACTACTTGTTTTTTGTAAACCTAAATTTAATTTTTTAATGCAAAATTATCAGCTTTCAACTTTGTCTAAAAATATTATATCATTGCCATTTTCAATCTTTTCACCAAAAGTCAAGACAGAACCATACCTGTTAGATACAATCTTAAGTATCATTTCCCTATTTCCCATCTTTATCTTATATCTGCCGTCGGGAGGCACTATGATACTGCTTTTATTATTCACAAAAGCAGCATTTTTATTAGTATCTATATTAATTTCCTCGTTAAATATAGTATAATTATCTATTAAAAGATTATTTGCTTCGCGAATTTTGCCTTCATTTAACAAATTTCGCACCAGAGTGCTGCTTACAACTATTCCGTTATATTTTACCGGATGTATTTCTTCTACGCTGTAACCGTACTTATCATGAAACTTTTTCAGCGTATTTATATTTCCTTCGGCTTTGTACCCAAATGTAAAATTGTACCCTACTACGATATTTTTTGCATTGTGCCTATCTATGAGAATTTCACGAATAAACTGTTCCGGAGAATATTTTGAAACAACCTCGTCAAGCAGTATTTCCTCTACCTCTGTCACACTATAGGATTTTAAAAGCTCCAGCTTTATGTTTCCTGAATTTATGTACTTGATGTTACAATTTGATTTTCTTAAATCTTTTTTTATAAACTTGAAAGTAATTATTATGCTGTCCTGATTTTTTTCATGACTTAATTCAATCATACGTCTTATAAGCACGTCATGACCTGTATGAATACCATCAAAATTACCGATGGCAACACACGATCCGTTTATGTTTTTCATTAGTACCACCTATAGCTCATATAAGCATTTTTTCTATTTTAACTGAATTATTTCCGATTTTTTTCCCTATTCCTACAAGTTTGTTTCTGCAGTAAACGTAAAATTCACTGCCGTTACAAACATCAGCCTCGGCAAAAACCTCGTTGCCTGCAGCCAGTCTGTCATAATACCGTTCATCAACGATAATTTTTTCTAAAGGATACATCTCATCAATGGAAATAAGGCATTCATTTAATTTATTGAAAGCAAATAAATATTCCAGCTCATCTAAAGTTACAGAATTTTCAATATGTAAACCTTTTGCCTCTGTTCTTACAAGTATGCCCATATGTCCAAATGTTCCAAGTTTTTCTCCTATATCATTGCACAATGTTCTCATATATGTTCCCTTAGAACATTTAACTCTCATGAGAACTCTGTTGTTTTCAAATTTTATAAACTCTATTTTTTTTATATCTATTAATTTTCCGGGTTTATTAACTTCAATGTTCTGTCTGGCATATTCATATAATTTTTTTCCATTTAATTTAACTGCTGAGTACATAGGCGGAACTTGAAGCTGTTCTCCCTCAAAATCCTTCAAAATATCATGAATTTCTTCAACACTGACACTGAAATTGTATTTTTCATCAACTATCTTGCCATAACTGTCTTGAGTATCTGTTTTTTGACCAAGTATAAGTTCACAAATATATTCTTTATCACCGCTCATAAGATAATCGCTTATTTTTGTTCCCTTGCCTACACATATTGCCATAACTCCAGCTACATTTGGATCAAGCGTTCCTGCATGGCCAACTTTTTTCATATTTAAAATTTTTCTGACTCTACTTACAACATCATGAGATGTCATTCCAGTGGGCTTCAAAATATTTAATATTCCGTTCATTTTTCTCCAAAATATTCTTTAAATGTTTCCACCAATAAACTCTTAGAGTTTTTAACCGTATCGTTTATTTCAAATCCTGCAGCTTTAGCGTGACCTCCGCCACCAAATTTTTCCGATATTTTGGAAACATCTATATTATTTTTTGATCTCAAACTTACCTTTGTATTACAATCTTCATATTCCTTAAGTACACAAGACACTTCAACTTCTTTTATTCCTCTTATAAACTCTACTACTCCATCAATATCATTCATATCAGTATTGTTTTTCTCTAAAATATCTCTAGTAATGGAAGTTATACCAAATTTATTTTTATAGTACAACTCTATTCCGCTGATACAATCAATATAAGCCTTCACAACATTTGCAGGCTTAGAATTATAAACTATGTTGTCCACATGAGATGCATCTACTCCCAGATCCATAAGATCCGCCGTTTTTCTGTGAGTATCTCCTGTTGTGCTGGAATAGCTAAACTTTCCTGTATCAGTCAATATAGCTACATAAATGAATGTTGCAACCTGCTGAGAAATTTCATAGCCTGATATCTTTAATATGTCATACAGAAGCTCACCTGTAGAGCTCATAGATGGATCTATTACATTAATGTCTGCATAGCCTTCATTGGTTTTATGGTGGTCTATACATATTGTCTTGCTTGAATGAGAGAATACATCCGTAAATTTACCTAACCTTCCTAAATCACTGCAATCAAGAACCACCAGTAAATCAAACTCTTCTCCGTCATACTCCGTTGAAATTACACTTTCATCAACTAATGGTTTATAATTAAAAGGAATGCTGCCATCAATATACACTGCTAAGTTTTTTTTATTAATAGATTTCAAGAACTCGTACAGGGCCATAACTGACCCTATACAGTCTCCATCAGGGGCTTTATGTCCTGCGATGCAGATTTTTTTAGAATTATTTATTAGATTAAATATTTCCTTTACATCATTCATCAATGGATTCATCTTCAGCCTTCCTGCTTTCTTCATCTTTAATAACCTTATTTATAAGGCTCGACATATATATTCCTTTTTCTATTGAATCATCCTTTTCAAATATCAATTCAGGCGTTATGCGCATTTTAACTCTTTTCCCTACTTCCCGCCTGATAAAACCTCCTGCACTCTTTAGTGCTTTCAAAGTTTGTTCAATGTCCCCGTATACGGAAATATATACTTTTGCATATTTTAAATCTTCCGTGACATGAACATCCGTAACACTCGTTAGGTCTGATATTCTTGGGTCTTTTACTTCGTTTCTGATTACTTCAGATATAACTTTTTTCATTTCGCCCGACAATCTGTTATTTCTTCTATTTGCCATGTTATACCCCTTTTCTGTTAACTATCTTTTAATTTCTTCCATTATATAGGCTTCCATTGAGTCGCCTTCTTTAATGTTGTTATATTTTTCAATACCAATACCGCCTTCATACCCGGTATTTAATTCTGATACATCATCCTTAAATCTCTTTAATGATGATATTTCTCCTTCATGGATTACTATATCATTTCTAAGCAGTCTAATTTTTGACTTTCTTGTTATTTTGCCGCTTGTTACATATACACCGGCAACAATTCCAACATTTGGAACTTTGAATGTCTGTCTAACTTCGGCCCTTCCCTGCACAACTTCCTTGTAAACTGGTGCAAGCATACCCTTTACTGCCTGTTGAATATCTTCTATGGCATTGTAAATTATATTGTAGGTACGAACATCTACATTCTCTTTCTTTGCAAGCTCCATTGCAGCTATAGAAGGCCTTACATTAAATCCTATTACAATGGCATTAGATGCTGAAGCAAGCATTACATCATTTTCGTTAATTCCGCCGACGCCTCCGTGTATAGGATTAACCTTAACTTCATCCATACTCTGTTTAAGCAGTGACTGCTTAACTGCTTCTATTGAACCGCTTACATCTGCTTTAATTATGATATTTAAATCCTTAACTTCACCCTTTTGTATTCTGTCAAACAAATCATCCAGCGACACTTTTGATGTAGCATTCATTGTTTCCTGATGTCTTTTGTCCTTGCGCTTTTCAGCTATATTTTTAGCATCTTTTTCATTTTCCATTACTACCAGAATATCTCCAGCCTGCGGAGTCTCTGAAAGTCCAAGAATTTCTACAGGTACAGACGGTCCAGCCTGGTTTATTTTTTTGCCCTTATAATTAAACATTGCTCTGACCTTGCCGTATGCACTGCCAACCAACACAATGTCTCCCTTGCTCAATGTTCCTTTTTCTATAAGTACGGTTGCAACAGGACCTCTGCCTTTATCCAATTTAGCTTCTACTATTGTTCCCTTTGCAGCTCTGTTAGGGTTAGCCTTTAATTCTTGTACTTCTGCTACCAACAATATCATTTCAAGCAAATCTTCTATTCCCATGCGTTTTTTTGCTGAAACTGGCACAAATATAGTATCTCCGCCCCAGTCTTCAGATATTATTCCTTGCTCTGACAGTTCTTGCTTTACTCTATCCATGTTTGCTGTAGGTTTATCAATTTTATTTACAGCAACAATAATAGGTACTCCGGCAGCTTTGGAATGGTTGATTGCTTCTATTGTCTGAGGCATCACTCCGTCATCTGCAGCAACAACTATAATTGCTATATCTGTAACTTTAGCACCCCTTGCTCTCATTGAAGTAAAGGCTTCATGTCCCGGTGTATCCAGGAAGGTAATCTTCTTTCCGTTTATTTCAACCTGTGAAGCTCCTATGTGCTGAGTTATTCCTCCAGCTTCATGTTCAGTCACTGCCGTGTTTCTTATTGCGTCAAGAAGTGATGTCTTTCCGTGGTCAACGTGACCCATTACAGTAACTATAGGCGGTCTTGGAAGCATATCTTTTTCATCATCTGTATCTTCTTGAGCAAGTGAGTCCTCTAAATTTTGAAGCTCATCTACAACTTCAATTTTAGTAATCTTAGCTCCCAGTTCTTCACCGATTAGCTGGGCTGTAGCAAAATCAATTTCCTGATTCATGTTAGCCATTATACCAAGCAAAATCAGCTTCGAAATAACAAGATTAACCGGAACGCCCAGCTTATCTGCAAATTCTCTTACTACTATAGATTCTTCAATTTCTATATTTTTTATTTTAGGGTTTTCCTTTCTTTCATGTTCAGCAGGTTTTTGCTGCTGAGGCTGTTGAGGCTTATTCTTTGACTTTTTTTGATTTTTTTTGTTAAAATTATTTTTACCTTTTGCAGATCCCTTTGAAGATCCTTTTTCTCCGCCTTCTGTCCTTGGTTTTTGCTGTACCTGCTGTTTCTTCACAGGAGATATTAGTTTCTTGTCGACCTTCTTTAATTTAGCCTGATTTAAGTCTATTTTTTCATCAACTAAAGGCTCATCGTCGTCAATAACTGCATTTTTTGCTCCCTTTGCAGCCTTTGCCTTTTTATTGCTGTTAATAATATTTAGTGCTTTTTTAAGCCGAATAACCTCTAAGTCCGTAATAGAACTCATATGATTTTTTATAGTAATACCTAATTCCTGTTCTGCCAAAGCAACAAGGTCTTTACTATTCATTTTTAATTCTTTTGCAAGTTCGTATATTCTCATTAAGCCACCTCCGGTTATAAATTATTTAATAAATATGATGCTATGTTTATATCATTAATTGACAAAACACTCACCACCTTTCTCCCGAGACTTTTTCCCAGGATTTCTTTTTCCCCATATTCAACATATTTAACTTTATATTTTTCACACATGAATTGTATGTTTTTCTTTGTCTTATCTGATGCATTTGTAGCAATTAAAACCAGCACGCTTTTATTACCTTTAATATCAATGCATGCCGCATCATAGCCTATGGACAGTTTACCTCCCTTTTTGGCAATACCGAGCATTGAATATATTTTATTCATTCTTAGCAATCTCCGCTTTGATAGCTTCATATACCTCATTCGGTATTTCAGCTTCCAGTGATTTAGACAGTCTTTTTGACTTTACAGCTTTATCAAAGCATTCGGTTTTTTTACAGATATATGTTCCCCTACCGTTCATTTTTCCGGTAGAATCAAAGTTTATTTCATTATCTTTGTTTTTTACAATTCTGCATAATTCCTTCTTTGGAAAACTCTCCATACATCCTATACATTTCCTCATTGGAATTTTACGAGTCTTCATAGTACCTCCCCGGAGCTATTCTCCTTTTCTTGAGATTCACTTATTATATCAATTTTCCATCCGGTAAGTTTTGCTGCCAGCCTTACATTTTGTCCTTCCTTGCCTATTGCAAGAGATAATTGATTATCAGGCACAACAGCAACAGCACTCTTCTCATTTTCACTGGCAGTAACCTTCACTATTTTTGCAGGTCCGAGGCTGTTTGCAATAAATTTTTCGGGATCTTTATCATATATTATAATATCAATTTTTTCTTGGCATATTTCATCAATTATATTTTTTACCCTAGTTCCTTTATTTCCTACACATGAACCTATAGGTTCTACATTCGAGTCATTTGAAAAAACAGCAATCTTTGTTCTTGAACCTGCTTCTCTCGCTATTGAAAAAATTTCTATTATACCGTCATGTATCTCAGGAACTTCAAGTTCAAAAAGTCTTTTAACCAGATTCGGGTGGCTTCTTGAAAGCATTATGCTTGCACCTTTACCTGAATTTTTCACTTCTACTATTACTGTTTTAATTCTTTCTCCAGGATTGTAAACTTCTCCAGGTATCTGCTCACTGGTGGTTATAATTCCTTCGATTTTTCCTAAATCTACATAAATGTTACCTTTGCTCTCTCGTTGAACCACACCTGTTAGTATATCGGATTCTCTGCCATAAAATTCGCTGAAAATTGATTCTCTTTCAGCTTCACGTATTTTTTGGAGTATAACCTGTCTTGCCGTTTGAGCAGCAATGCGTCCAAAATCCTTTTTTGGCTTAATTTCAATCTTGACTATATCTCCCAACTCATACTTTGCATCGATTGTTCTTGCATCTTCTAATGTAATTTCATGATTTTTATTTTCAACTGCCTCAACAACTGTCTTATCCTGAAACAATTTATATTCACCATTCTCTTCGTCAATATCAATGCTGAAATTAGTAGCCTTACTGAAATTCTTTTTATAGCCCGTTTCTAAAGCGGCCTTTATAGCTTCAAGCACAACATCTTTGCGAATCCCCTTTTCTTTTTCAAGCTCGCTTAACGCATTTAATATTTCCTTGTTCATCATACCCTCCGTTAAAAGTCCTCTAACAATTTATTTATTTTAGAAATATCTTTAAGATTAATAGTTATATTTTCATCGTTGCTTGAAATAACTACACTGTCATCATTCTTCTCAACTAAAATACCCTCTATGGATTTTTTGCCATCAATCGCCTTAAAAAACTTTGCTTCAACTTTCTCGCCTATGCTTTTTTTATAATCCCCATCTGATTTAAAAGCTCTTTCAATTCCCGGAGAAGACACCTCTAGAAAGTATTGTTCTTTTATTAAATCAGCTTCATCAAGCTTTTTATTAAGTGCCCTGCTAACATCTGCAGTATCATCAACCGTTATTCCTCCAGGCTTATCTAGATATACTCTCAAATATTTGAATGGTCCTTCCTTTACATATTCAATATCAACCATTTCCAATTCTGTATTTTTGACAACACTGTCAACCATTTTCTTCACTGATTCTTCTATGTATTTTTTGTTCATATTATCTCCTTTACCCTTTTTAGCCATCATTACGAATACTTTTATACATACAATCAGAAAGAGTGGGCTGTAACCCCACTCTTTTGTCAAAATTTCTATCTTCTGTATATTATATCACAATAATTTTTATTAATCAAATAAAATTTATTATATACTCAAATATTGCAAACCGTTATCTTTTGACGCAACTATTATTTAGATTTTCCTGCATACAATATCTTATTTTAAGCAGACAGAATAAAGAGCTGATATGTATTTGACGTTTCGTTTGCTAACCAATCGTTAAAATTTCGTAAAATTTATTGTTAACGCTTTACTGTTACCAAAAATTATGCTAATATATAAATAAGCTTAACATATAAAGATATCATACAGATTTTTCATGGAAAATATAGTAGCGTCATATCTCATTCCACTTTTATTTTACTGTTAAATAATTTCGCAAAAATCACTAATAATAAAATTATGATTTAACTAATCATACCGGGTTAATAAAAACTCTTTATTAAACTCAATTTTTTTAGTATTTAATTTTAAATTGGAGTTGAATATGTTATAAAATTAAATGAATGGAGTTGAATTTATGGAATGGAAATTACAATTGAAAAACAATGTTACAACAGCAGATGAGGTCAGCAAAGCACTGAACTGGAAACTTGGAGATAATGATAAAGAAAAACTTGAAAGCATCATTGAAAGATATCCTATGTCAATACCTGAATATTACTTATCTTTAATCAACAAGGATGATCCGAATGATCCAATAAGGAAGCTCTCCGTACCTTCAATACTTGAAACTGATATGAGCGGAAGTCTTGATACAAGCGGCGAAGCAAGCAATACTGTAGTAAACGGCCTTCAGCACAAATATAAACAGACAGCAATGTATTTATCAACAAACAGATGCGCAATGTACTGCAGGCACTGCTTCAGAAAAAGATTAGTAGGAGTAAGTGACGATGAAATAAATAAACACTTTGATGAAGTTGTTAATTATATAAAAGAACATAAAGAAATAACAAATGTGCTGGTATCAGGCGGAGATTCCTTCATGAACAGCAACGAAAAAATAGAAAGAATACTTAACGAATTTTCAAGCATTGAACATCTAAGCTTTATTCGCTTCGGAACAAGGACACCTGTAGTCTTTCCCCAGAGGATAACAGAGGACAAGGAACTCCTTGATATTCTGGAACGCTACAGCAAAATAAAGCAGATTTACATTATAACTCATTTTAATCACCCTAATGAAATTACTCCTGAATCTACTAAGGCAATCGAAATGCTTAGAAACATCGGTTTAGCCGTACGGAATCAGACAGTACTGCTAAAAGACATAAACGATGATTCCGACACATTGGCATCTCTCATGAGAGGGCTTACTGAAATAGGAATACTTCCTTACTACATATTCCAATGCAGGCCGGTTTCCGGAGTAAAAAACCAATTTCAGGTTCCAATAAAAACTGCAATAAAAATAATGGATGAAACAAGAACAAAGTTAAATGGAATAAGCAAGGCCTTTAAATATGCAATGAGTCACCCCACAGGGAAAATTGAAATAATAGGACAGATCGGAGAGGATGAAGTGTTGTTTAAATACCATCAGGCAAAACATCCGAAAGATAACGGCAAAATATTAACCGTTAAGGTAACCGATGAACAAGCTTGGCTCCCTGATAAAATATAAAGAATTAAGTAGCGAAGTTCTTTAAAAGAATTTCGCTTTTTTATAATATATATGAAACTTTTGTAGTCCTTTTAGATATAATATTAGTATTATATAATTTTCAAGGTGGTGATTATTATGGAAATATTATACAACCTGAACGCGTATTCAATAACTCTTAGGATTCTGCTGTCACTTATATTCGGAGGTCTCATAGGTCTTGAACGCAGCAGGAAAAACCGGCCGGCTGGCTTCAGAACATATATGATTGTCTGCTTAAGCTCTTCCTTAATAATGATGACTAATCAGTTTATATATAATAATTTTCAAGGCAGTGATCCTGCCAGACTTGGAGCTCAGGTCATCAGCGGTATAGGCTTTCTTGGCGCAGGAACCATAATTGTAACTAGCAGAAGCCAAGTAAGAGGTCTTACATCGGCAGCAGGTCTCTGGGCTTCAGCTTGTCTCGGTCTAGCTATAGGAATAGGTTTTTATTTCGGTGCCATTATCGTAGCTTTAGCCGTTTTTCTGATAATTACATTGTTAAAAAAATTTGATATATGGCTTACTTCAACTAACAAGTCTATAGCCGTGTATACATCCTTTTCTACGCTTGAACATTTTGACAGATTTATTACCTACTGCTACGAAAATAACTTTAAAGTCCATGATATTGAAATTACAAAAGACCCAACACTGAAGGATGTTACTGTAATTGCAATTATACAGTTGGAGGCGCATGAACGTATGAACCATATAGATATAATTCAAAATTTCAGTTCATTTGAAGGCTTGATTCATATTGAAGAACTTTGATCTTTCTTCCACACAAAAAATTGCAATCAACTCAATGATTGCAATTTTACTATAATATATAATGCTATTAAGCATCAATACTCTCTGTATCTTCATCAGGCTCAGGTTCAACACTTGCCTGTCTTTTTGCTTCAACAATAGAAATAACACATTGTTCAAGGTTAATTTCAGGTACAATGCCTTTAGGAAAATCCACATCTGCAACGTTAATATTTTCGATACCGTTAATGTTTGAAACATCAATAGTAATTTCATCGGGAATATCCTGCGGCAGACCCTTTACACGAATAACATCAAGCTGCGAAAGTGCCATGAGTTTCCTTAACTCCAGCTTCTCTACACCTTTGAGTCTAACTGGCAAATCAGCTTTAATTTCTTCACTCATAGATACTTCCTGTAAATCAACATTCAAAAGTTCTCCCTTAATTGGCGAATAATGAATATCCTTTACCATTCCTGTTATCGTATCTTCGTTTTCAATAGAAAGTTTAAAAAGCGCATATCTCCCGTATTTATTAACACTCTTCTTTAATTCGTCCGTCCTTAAATAAACCGATACGGAATCTTTTCCTTTACAGGATATACTAGCAGGTACAAAGCCATTCTTACGCAACTTCTTACTTTCTCTGCTATTGGTATTTTCTCTTTTCTTAATTTTTATTACACCTAATTCTGACATTGTAAATCCTCCTTATTAATATGTTAAAGTAAATAACACCCCACATTATTTTAAAATGTTATAAAAATAAGTTGAACTCTTCACGAAATCCAACTTTATTAATATATTCTCATTATACTATATTTTACAAAAATGTCAATCTTATTACATTTTTTCAATTTCAAGAAGTAATGTATCTATGATATCTTCTTCCTTAAGCTTTTTTATTATTTCACCCTTCTTGAATAACAGAGCTTCTCCTACACCGCCTGCAATGCCTATATCACACTGTCTTGCTTCACCAGGCCCATTTACGGCGCATCCCATGATCGCGACACTAATCGGCTTATCTACGTTCTTCAAGCCTTCCTGAATTTTTTGTGCAAGATCTATCAATTTTATTTTTGTTCTGCCACACGTAGGGCATGTAATATAGTTAATTCCAAAATTCCTTAAATTAAGGCTTTTTAAAATTTCCCTGGCAACCTTAACTTCTTCCCTTGGGTCATCAGTCAATGAAATTCTTAAAGTGTCGCCGATTCCGTCTGCCAGCAAGCTACCTACTCCAATTGCAGAACGAATACTTCCTTCAAACAAAGTTCCTGCGTGGGTTATGCCCAAATGGAGCGGATATTCAACCTTTGCAGCCATCGATCTGTATGCATCTATTGTCATCTTAATATCTGTTCCTTTCATTGAAATAACAATATTTTTATAGTCCAAATCTTCTAATATTTTAACATGCTCAAGGGCAGATTCAACCATTCCCTCTGAAGTCGGTTTATTGCCATACTTCTTTAATATTTCCTTATGTATGCTGCCTGCATTAACACCTATCCTAATCGGAATATTTCTGGGCTTTGCCATTTCTACAATTTTTCTTACCCTGTCCGTGCTTCCTATATTACCAGGATTTATTCTTAATTTATCTATTCCGTTTTCTATGGACTTCAACGCAAGCCTGTAATCAAAATGAATATCTGCAACTATTGGAATATTTATTTGCTTTTTTATCTCTTTTATTGCTTCCGCATCCTCACTATCCGCAACAGCAACTCTGATTATTTCACATCCTGCTTTTTCAAGCTGCAAAATTTGATTCACAGTAGACTTCACATCTTTAGTAAATGTGTTTGTCATGGACTGAACAGGAATTTTCGCCCCGCCTCCTATCTGCACATTTCCTACCATAATACTTCTTGATTTCCTTCTGATTATCTGTCCCATACATCCTCCTACATAGTATTGCAACAAAATATGTTAACAAAGCAATAGATGAGCTTAAATATCTTTTGCTCATCTATCTCTTATAAATTAAATCCTCAATAATCTCAAAATATCTTTATATGTTATAAAAACCATGAATGCAATAAGCGCCATAAATCCAATAAAATGTATATACCCTTCCTTTTCAATAGGTATAGCCTTTCCTCTTATTGCTTCGATTATTAAAAACACAAGCTTGCTTCCATCAAGAGCCGGAATTGGCAAAAGGTTCATAAATCCAAGATTTATACTTATAAAAGCCGCTAAACTCAAAAGTGAAAGCAATCCGCTTTCGGCAGCTTCGCCAACCATCGATATTACCATAACAGGGCCACCCAATGCATCACTCCCCAGTTTTCCGGTTACAAGCTGGCTGATTGTTTTAAACATAAGCTCTATATAATATACCGTCTTGTAAGCCGATGAAGAAATTGCAGTAATAAATGATTTCTCAAGTTGAGTATTAAACTTAACGGCAATTTGTGTCTGAGGTGTTATGCTGAAATCAAGAGTATTTCCGTTTCGCTCAACAGTTACATTTACCGGCTGTCCGTCCGGTGTATTTTCAACCTGATTTGTCAACTCCTCCCAAGTATCAATAGGGATTCCGTTTATTTTTGTTACTTTATCCCCGTCATGAATCCCCGCTTCATATGCAGGAGAAGTTACATCTGTAGGAGAAACTGTCGTTGTAGCCTTTCCGTCAACTACATCTGTGCTGATACCTACTATTTTTCTGTAGTTATTTTCAATCCTGGCCTGGCTTACCTCTCCGTTTCTTTCATATTCCACCGTATAGTAAGCACGATCCGGATTTGCTATTTCATAGAAGATATCCTCCCAGATATATGCCTTATCTCCGTTTATAGATACAATTTTATCACCGGTTCTTAAACCAGCACTGTATTCATTTGAATCTTTATCAATATAATCTATGCGATTTCCGTATACTCCAAATGATAGAGCAATAATAATGAATAATGCAAGAGCGAAAACAAAGTTCATCAAAGGTCCTGCTGCTATAACCTTAAATCTTTGCCAGATTGTCTTTGTGCTGAAACTTGTTGAAGTTCTCACATCTTCCTCTTCGCCTTCCATTTGTACAAATCCACCTATAGGAATTGCTCTTATTGAATATATTGTTCCGTTTTTTTCTTTTTTGTAAAGAGTCGGTCCCATTCCTATTGCAAATTCATATACTTTTATGCCCACGCTTCTGGCAGCTTTGTAATGGCCAAATTCGTGAACAAGTACTATAGCCGAAAATACAAGAATAGCTGAAACTAATGTCAACAATATTATACCTCCATCTAGAGGAAATGGCGAATAAAGTAATAAATTATAGGAGCAACAAAAAGAACGCTGTCAAATCTGTCTAATATTCCTCCGTGTCCGGGCAGCATATTGCCAAAATCCTTTACTCCGCTTTCCCTTTTAATTTTTGAAGCTGCAAGATCACCTGTCATTGAAAAGACAGATGCACTCACACTAAATATTATAATGTAAATATATTTATTTATTCTTAAATAATTAAAATAAATCAACGACAGTATTACACATCCTATTATTCCACCGATTGCACCCTCTATAGTTTTATTTGGGCTTACCTCCGGATAGAGTTTATGCCTTCCGAAGATTTTACCTGAAAAATAGGCAAATGTATCAGAGCCGAATGCTATTATGTAAACGAGCCATACATATGGAGAGCCGTTCATAAGCATCATATGGTACATAAAGAATACTACATAAACTCCAATAAAGATTATCTCGGAAATTTTCTTAACATCAATCTTTTTATTGAATACAAATATAAGAAAATTTAATGATATGTATAAAAACAGAAAAAAGTCGAAATAATGATTATACTCTGTTATCTTTTCAATAAATAATGCAATTGCAAACAAATAATTTACAATAGCCTCGTAACCAAAACCGTTATTAAAAAAAACTTTTGAAAGTTCATAGATAGCTATGCAGGTTATGCCGAAATAAACGAAATCATATACAGGCCCTCCCATATATGTTACAGCAGCAATAAATGCTCCTCCTGCTACCCCAGTAATAACTCTTTGTCTCATAAAAACACCGCCCTAGTTTCCGTATCTCCTCTTCCTGTTTTGGAAGCTGTCAATAGCCGTCAATAATTGTTCTTTTTTGAAATCCGGCCACAACACATCAGTAAAATATAACTCAGTATAGGCAAGTTGATACAATAAAAAATTACTTAGTCTTATTTCACCGCTTGTTCTTATAAGCAGGTCCGGATCAGGCATATCATGGGTAAATAAATATTTTTTGAAACTATCTTCATTTATATCATCAATATCAATTTTGTTGTTTTCGCAATCGTTAATCGTTTTTTTAACCGCATTGATTATTTCATTTCTGGCTCCGTAACTCAATGCGATGTTTAAATGGAGCTTAGTATTATTTTTTGTCATTTCGATTGAACGTTTAACTTCTCTTTTCGTTTTTCCGGGCAAATCGTCAATATTGCCCATAAGAGTTATTTTAACGTTGTTCTTATGTAAATAATCCAATTCCTTAGTAACAAATTCAACCAGCAGATTCATAAGATAATCTACTTCTTTTTTATCTCTTCTCCAGTTTTCAGTGGAAAAAGCGTAAACAGAAAGGTATTTAATACCAAGATCCGCAGAGTTTCTCACAAGATCTGTAACCCTCAAGGCACCTTCTTTATGCCCGTCTCTAGTCGGGAGGTTTCTTATTTTAGCCCATCTTCTGTTACCGTCCATAATAACCGCGAGATGCTCCGGAATAATATCGTTACGCACCTTTTCTTCTAGTTTCATATCGGCCTCTCTACACACAGTCTCGCTAACCAATTTACTTGCTCCTTCCCCGGCAGCATACAAAAACGTAACTCAGGCCTATGATACCATAAGCCTTCATTACAAACTAATAATACGAAATATACAGCGTGACATAATTATCATAGTCATGTCTTCTGATTACATACGGTTTTTCTAAATTATTGAACTTTTTGTTAGTTCCCGTTATCTTCTTAATACTAATAATTTTATTGGCATCCTTTTCAATAATTTCAATGGCATCCTTAAGAGGATAGCCTATTAAATTATTCATATTAAACCTCTAATATTTCTTTTTCCTTGTCTCTGTAAATATCATCTATTAACTTAACATATTTATCCGTTAATTTCTGCATCTCTTCTTCGGCTTTTTTGTGATCATCTTTAGTTATTTCACTTGATTTTTCTAACTTTTTAAACTCTTCATTTGCATCTCTTCTTATGTTTCTAACAGCAATTTTAGAATTTTCAGCCTCTTTTTTAACCTTCTTAATTAAATCTTTTCTTCTTTCTTCTGTCAGTGGCGGAATAACCAGTCTGATAAGCTTTCCGTCGCTTGAAGGATTGATTCCAAGATCAGATGCAAGGATAGCTTTCTCTACTTCCTTCACCAAGCTTGAATCCCATGGCTGAATAATTATTAATCTTGGCTCTGGTACAGATATATTTGCCACTTGATTTATTGGAGTCATAACCCCATAGTAGCTCACTTGAATTTTATCAACTAATTTTGGGTTCGCTTTTCCTGCTCTTATTGTCGCAAGTTCATCCTTCAGAAAATTGATTGATTTTTTCATTGATTCTTCTGATTTTGTGATTAAATCTTTATACACCTTATACCTCCTTTATTATAGTTCCTATATCGTCTCCCATTACAATTTTTTCAATATTTTCAGGATAATCGATTCCAAAGACCAATATAGGAATTTTATTGTCCATACATAATGATGTTGCAGTCGAATCCATAATCTTAAGGCCCTTATTAAGAACATCTATGTATTTCAATTCATGGTACTTTATTGAATCCGGGTTTTTCTTCGGATCATCGCTATATACACCGTCAACACCGTTCTTTGCAAGAAGGATTATTTCAGCATTTATTTCAGCCGCTCTCAGCGCTGCTGTTGTATCTGTTGAAAAATACGGGTTGCCTGAACCTCCCGAAAAAATAACCACTCTTTTCTTTTCCAAGTGTCTTACTGCTCTTCTTCTTATATACGGTTCAGCTATCTGCCTCATTTCAATGGCAGTTTGAAGCCTTGTTTCAACACCTATTTTTTCAAGAGCATCCTGTAAAGCTAATCCGTTAATTATTGTACCCAGCATACCCATATAATCAGATGTGGTTCTATCCATTTCCTTTGCGCTGGCGCCTCTCCAGAAATTTCCTCCTCCCACAACAACAGCAACCTCAACTCCCATTTCATTGAGTTTTTTTATGACCATAGAAATTTTTGTAACTATTTCATTATTTATTCCGTGTCCAATATTTCCTGATAGTGCTTCACCGCTTATTTTTAATACTATTCTTTTATATTTGCAGTTCATCTCTTCCTCCTGAAGACTTAACTTAATTTGTGACTAATGGAGAACTAAGTAGTTCTCCATTATATTTTGTACTATTTCCTCAGGACTATTTACCCATTTGCTTTGCAACTTCTTCAGCAAAGTTTTCTGATTTCTTTTCAAGACCTTCTCCAACTTCAAATCTCTGTATAGCTGCTACTTTTATAGCTTTGCCTATAGTCTTTGAAGTGTTTTCGATATATTTTTTAACAGTTATATCTCCGTCTTTAACAAAAGGCTGTTCTAACAAGCATACTTCTTTAAGTTCTTTATGAAGTCTTCCTTCAACCATTTTTTCAACTATATTTTGAGGTTTTCCTTCGTTTAATGCCTGTGCTATTAATATTTCTTTTTCATGAGCTATAAATTCCGCATCAACATCATCTGTAGATATGTATTTTGGATTCATTGCTGCTACCTGCATTGCCAGGTCTTTTCCTAAAACTTCAAGAGCTTCCGTATCGCCTTCAGATTCAAGCGCTACTATTACAGATATTTTTCCGCCAGCATGAATATAAGAAACAACTCTGCCTTCATTAACTTTTTCAATAACAAATCTTCTGATTGACATATTTTCGCCTATTTTTGCTATTTTGTCAGTCAATGTTTCCTTAAGAGTTTTTCCTCCGTCAACTTTTACCGCATTTAAAGCTTCAATATCAGCAGGTTCAGTATCCAGAGCGGTCTTAGCCACCATCTGTACAAAACTCTTAAATTCTTCGTTTTTAGCAACGAAATCAGTTTCTGAGTTAACTTCTACCAGGACACCTTTTTTGCCGTATTCTGAAACTAATGCTGTAGTTAAGCCTTCAGCAGCAATTCTGTCAGCTTTTTTAGAAGCCTTAGAAAGCCCTTTTTCTCTTAAATAATCTATTGCCTTGTCTATGTCCCCGCCTGTTTCTTGTAATGCTTTTTTGCAGTCCATCATGCCTGCATTGGATTTTTCTCTTAGTTCTTTTACCATTGAAGCTGTTATTTCCATTTTTCCCTCCAAAATTTAAAAAGCAAGGCGTAAGGAAAAAATTCCTAACCCCTTACTTTATTATTATAAATTATTTTTATTCTTCTACAGATTTTTCTTCAACTTTTTCCAATTCTTCTTCTGTTACTTCGACTTCAGGTTCTTCTTCCATCTGAACTCCTTGTTTCCCTTCAAGTACAGCATCAGCCATAGTAGCAGTCAATAATTTTACTGCTCTTATAGCATCATCATTGCCTGGTATTACATAATCAATCTCATCAGGGTCACAGTTTGTATCAACTATGGCTACAACCGGAATGCCTAATTTCTTTGCTTCTTCTACAGCAATTTTTTCCTTTCTAGGATCTACGACAAACAATGCTCCCGGAAGTTTATCCATATTTTTAATTCCGCCTAAGAATTTTTCAAGTTTTTCAGTTTCATTTTTGATCTTAATTACTTCTTTTTTTGTTAATAGATCAAATGTTCCATCTGCTTCCATTGCTCTTAATGAATTTAACTTATCAATTCTTTTCCTGATTGTCTGGTAGTTTGTAAGCATACCTCCAAGCCATCTCTGACTTACAAAATGCATACCGCATCTAGCTGCTTCCAATTTTGTTGACTCTTGAGCTTGTTTCTTAGTTCCTACGAATAATAGTTCCTCTCCGTTTGAAACCATCTCTTTAACGAAGTTGTAAGCTTCATCCACTTTATCACTCGTTTTCTGTAAATCAATAATGTAGATTCCATTTCTTTCTGTAAAAATGTACTCTGCCATTTTAGGGTTCCATCTTCTTGTTTGATGACCAAAGTGAACACCTGCTTCAAGCAATTTTTTCATGCTTATAATAGACATATTTTTTTCCTCCTTTTGTTTTACCTCCAGAATTATCATTTCATGCAAAAGACCATTAGGCACAACTCTTGCATAATCTAAATCTGTGCGTAATTATGTTAAGTATAACACAGCCCTTTTTATTTGGCAACATTATTTTTGCGTATTTTATTCAGTTTTACATATTATATGCAGTTTTTATTTATGCATGTAGGCTTACTGTCCTTAATAACCATCATCTCTCCACATTTCGGGCATTTTTCGTTTGTAGGTTCAAGCCATGACATATACTTGCAGTCAGGATAATTTGAACATCCAAAGAACCTTCTGCCTGCTTTTGAAAACTTAATTGCAATTTTACCGCCGCAAAGAGGACAATTTACATCAATTGTCTTTATAATAGGCTTAGTGTTTTTACACTTGGGATAATTTGAGCACGCAAGGAACTCTCCGTACCTCCCTTTTCTTTTAAGCATCATCGATCCGCATACTTCACATACTTCATCAGTCTCTTCAGCAGCTTCTTTTTCTTTCAATGGCTTAGTATTCTTACATTCAGGATAGTTTGGGCACGCTAGAAATTTTCCATACCTACCCTTTTTAACAACCATGTATTCTCCGCATTTTTCACATTTTACGTCGCTTACCTCTTCCTTGATTTCTATTTCTTCCATTTCCTTTTCAGCAATATCAAGTTCCTTTTTAAATCCGCCGTAAAATTCGCTTATTACATCATGCCATTCCTTTTTACCTGATGCAATTTCATCTAAATTATTTTCCAACTCAGCCGTAAATTTTTCATTTACAATATTCGAAAAATATTTTTCCATCATTTCAGTAACCAAAAATCCCATGTCGGTAGGAAGAAGTGACCCTTTTTCCTTTACTACATAGTCTCTTCCGGTTATTGTTGTAATAATAGGAGCATATGTGCTGGGTCTTCCGATTCCTCTCTCCTCCAGATCCTTTATCAGGCTTGCTTCGCTGTAACGTGCCGGAGGCTGAGTAAAATGCTGCTCGGGATTAATTTTCAAAATATCTAATATTTCATTTATCTCCATTTCAGGCAGCAGCTTACTTTCTGATCCATCATTGTATTTATAAACTGATTTATAACCGTCAAAAACAAGCGTCTTGCCGCTGGCCTCAAACATGTTTTCATTATTATTTAACAAAATCTTTGTAACATCATACTGTGCATCAACCATTTGAGATGAAACAAATCTTTTCCAAATAAGGCTGTACAATTTATATTGGTCTGTAGAAAGGCTGTCCTTTATGTTATCAGGATTTCTGAAAACTGATGTCGGGCGTATTGCCTCGTGAGCATCCTGTACCTTGTTTCCGTTTTTCTTTGGTTTTGTATAAACTCTGTGTTGATAATACTTCTCTCCGTAATTTTTTGTTATATATTCTTTAGAACTGTTTACCGCCTCATCGGACAATCTGAAAGAGTCGGTTCTTATATACGTAACCAAACCGATGCTGCCCTCACCTTTTATATTGATGCCTTCATATAACTGCTGAGCTACCATCATTGTTTTTTTTGCAGTGAAATTTATTCTTCTGTTTGCCTCTTGCTGAAGGCTACTGGTTGTAAATGGAGCGCTTGGTCTGGAATAGCTCTTTGTTTTATCTATTTTAAATACATTTATTTTTTCCTTATTAATACTGTTAAGAATTTCATCCATTTCGTCCTGATTTTTAACTTTTACTTTGCTGACTTTGTTGTTTTTTAAAGCACCTACATATTTTGCGCCAAATTTCTTACGCTGCTTTTTAACTTCCAGCTCAAGAGTCCAATATTCTTCAGGAACGAATTCCATTATTTCTCTTTCTCTATCTATAATAAGCTTTAAGGTAACAGACTGCACCCTTCCGGCGCTTAAACCTTTTTCGATTTTTTTCCATAAAAGAGGACTTATATTATATCCCACAAGTCTGTCAAGAACTCGTCTTGCCTGCTGAGCATCCACCAGATCCAAATTTATTTTTCTCGGATTTTTGCTTGCCTTTTTGATTGCATCCTTTGTAATTTCATTAAATTCAATTCTTATGTCCCCGTCTTCATCCAAATTCAAAATTTTAGCCAGATGCCACGAAATAGCTTCTCCCTCTCGGTCAGGGTCAGTTGCCAAATAGATTTTGTCAGCTTTCTTTGCTTCCTTCCTTAATTCCTTTAATACATCTCCCTTGCCTCTTATTGTAATATAATTCGGCTCAAAATTTTGTTCTATGTCTATTCCAAGCTTACTTTTAGGCAAATCTCTTATATGTCCCACAGAAGCTTTTACAGTATAATTTTTACCTAAAAACTTTCCTATTGTTTTTGCCTTTGCAGGCGATTCTACTATTAACAAATTATTCATTAATTTCCTCCAATACCGCTAGCACATTGATTCTAAGCAAGTCTCTACTACTTATACCATAATACCATATAATACATTTTTTTATTTGTCAATAGATAATGAACATCTGGAAATTGTCTATTATTAATCAGTAGATATTTAATTAACAGTTTATTATACAGTGATTTTGGTAATAATATTTGCAATATTAATAAAGGATGGTTATGAAAAATGAATGACTATTTTGATAATTACGATGTAATAGAAAAGAACCTCAAATATTTAACAGATAATCATCGCGAAATTTATGAGGCTTATGAAAAATTCGGAAAACTGATTCATGAAAAAGGGGGTCCTTTAGAAGAAAAAACGAGGTGGCTTATAAAAGTATCATTATCAGCTGAATGTCAAAACGAATATTCTCTCAGAACTCATATTTTAAAAGCTCTCAATAGTGGATGCAGAGAGAATGAAATAGAACATGCAATACTGCTGGTTGCACCCACATGCGGTTTTCCAAAAATGATGAGAGCAATGCTTACTTTCAGGCAAGTTATGGATAGCCAGGGAAAATAAACTGTAATATTCTTGATTTTATACCTTGGCTTCACAGTATAATTCAGCTTGATGACAAAGTCATCAAGCTTATATTTTGTATGAATCCATTTTAAAATTATTGCTATTCAGTAATTTTTTAGCATCGTGGGAATATACTTTAATAATTGCTATAACCCCAAAGAAGGTGAAATTTATGGGAAATAAAGATTATCATACATTCAGTAAATATATGAAAAAAAATGGAAACCATCTTACAGCTTCCATGGAAGATTATCTGGAAATGATTTATAGACTTAGCTCCAAATCCGGATTTACAAGAATAAATGAATTATCTGATGCTCTAAACGTTCACCCGCCTTCAGCCACACGAATGGTACAAAGGTTAGGAAAAGAAAATTTATTGAAATATGAGAAATACGGAGTAATAATATTGAAAGAAGAAGGAAAAACCTTGGGAGAACTTTTGCTGAAAAGACATAATACAATAGAAAATTTTTTAAGAGCAATAGGCATACCTGACGAAATTCTTTTAAAAGAAACAGAAAAAATAGAGCATACTATAAGTGAGTATACCGAAAAATGCTTTGAGACTTTTATTTCATTTATAAAAGATAACTCGGAATTTAAGAAAAAATATGACGAATACAAAATCCAGAACAGAAACGTTGAAGAATAATAATTATGAAATACAACGTTAAATAATTTCTGTTAGTTGATAATAAATTTATTTCCTGAAACTCGTCTAACAGCACCTTTCATTTCCAGTAAGGTAATTAGACCCAAAAGTTCTCCGGTACCTATCTGGGTTTCTTCGCTTAGGGCATCTAATGTCTTGCCTCCTAATTTCAGGCTGTTTATAATTGTGATCTCATTACTTGTAAAACTAAGACAATTATCGCAGCTTTGTTTTTTATTTATTCTCTCTCTCAATTCCGGTATTTCTTCAATTATATCATCAATTGAAGTTGTTATTTTGGCTCCATCCTTAATAAGAGCATTTGTTCCTTTGCTGTAAAGGCTGTCTATTCCTCCGGGTACTGCAAAAATTTCCCGCCCTTGGTTTGCGGCGTGACCTGCTGTTATAAGAGTCCCGCTTTTTTCTCGCGCTTCAATAACAAGCACACCGTCTGAAAGTCCGCTGATAATCCTGTTTCTTGCATGAAAATTATTAGGAAGAGGCTGCATACCCAATGGATACTCTGTCAGTACAGCTCCCCCTTTTTCTGCGATTTCCAAATATAAACGCTCATTTATTCTTGGATAAACTACATCTATGCCGCACCCTATAACCCCAAATGTATTAGCGTTGGATTTCAAAGATGTTCTATGTGCTATTGAATCTATGCCTATTGCAAGTCCGCTGATAATATTTATTCCAAGTTCCGATAATTCACCGGTCAGCTTCTCAGTAACCCACTTCCCGTAAGCTGTTGCTTTGCGAGATCCAACAACGGCTATTGACAAATCATTAATTCTATCCAACCTTCCCTTGTAGTATAATATATATGGTGAGCCGTCCATATGTCGCAGTTTTTCAGGATAATATTTATCATACACGGTAACTATTCCTATGTTTTGTTCTTTAAGTTTTATGAGCAACATTTCTTCAAAATGCGCCTTAATCTTACACAATGAATTTATAGCTTCATACTTTATAAATGAAAGATTATTCTTTTCATTTTCAAAATTATCCCATAAATCATTTGGACTGTTATTAAAATATTCAAGAATCTTCTCTATAGACCTGTTGGATATACCCTTTGCCGAATTAAGCCACGCGATGGTTTTTTGATTGATATCAAGCCTTTCCATTTTACCTCCAGTATTTGCGATCCAGACTTCTGTATTGTATAGCTTCCGCAATGTGCTTTGTCTCTATATTATGGGATTTATCCAAATCTGCAATTGTTCTTGCAACTTTTAGAATTTTATTGTATGCCCTTGCACTTAGTCCAAGTTTCTCAAAAGCATCCTTGAGCAGCATCTCTGATTCCCTGCCAATCTTGCAGTACTTTGATACATATTTGCCGCTGAGTTCTGAATTTGTAATAATTCCCAACTCAGCATATCTTTTTTGCTGAATCTCTCTTGCCCTAACTATTCGCTTCTTTATTTCGCTTGATGATTCTTCCGTGCTTTCATCTTTTAAGTCCTCATATTTTACCGGTGATACCTCCACTTGGATGTCTATTCTGTTCAAAAGCGGCCCTGAAATCTTACTGAGATATTTGTCTATCTGTCCTTGACTGCATGAGCATTCATGGGTAGGATCACCCAGATATCCGCAGGGACATGGATTCATCGATGCTGCCATCATAAATTTTGCAGGAAAAGTAAATGATCCATTTGCTCTCGAAATTGAAATATCACCATCCTCCATCGGTTGCCTCAATACCTCAATGACGTTTTTAGGAAATTCAGGAATTTCATCAAGAAAAAGCACCCCGTAGTGAGCCAGGGAAACTTCGCCGGGGCTTGGTTTTGAACCGCCTCCTGCCATAGAGACCCGCGACGAAGTGTGGTGAGGAGAGCGAAACGGCCTGTTCCTTATAAGCCTTTTGCTGCTAAGTAATCCTGATATGCTGTAAATTTTGGTAACCTCCAGCGCCTCTTCAAATGTAAGGTCGGGAAGTATTGTGGGAATTCGCCTTGCAATCATTGTCTTGCCAGAACCCGGAGAACCCAGAAGCAATATGTTATGCATCCCGGCAGCAGCAACTTCTACTGCCCTTTTCATCGCAGCCTGCCCTTTAATTTCCGAGAAATCTTCTTTAGTGGTTTCAGGTTCTCTGCAGTTTTCATATATAACTTTGTATGGTTCAATTTCAATATGCCCATTAAGATAACGAACCAAATCTGAAATGTGCTCGACCGGAATAACATCAATCCCGTCAATTGCTCCACATTCATCCTTATTTTCAGCCGGTACGACAACGCGCTTAAAATTATTATTCCTCATTGAAATCACCATGGGCAAAGCACCTTCGACAGCAGTAATCCTTCCGTCAAGAGAAAGCTCTCCAATAATGCATGTGGATTCACCTATTGCCTTTTCTATCACTTTGCTTGCTGATAATATGCCTAAGGCTATAGGTAAATCTATCTGGCTTCCCTCTTTTTTTAAATTTGCCGGCGCAAGATTAACTGTAATACGGCTTACAGGAAAAGCAAATCCGCTGTTCTTTAATGCAGCTCTGACTCTTTCTCTCGATTCTTTAATAGATACGTCAGGCAGACCTACAATACTGAAATTAGGCAGTCCTCCGGACAGGTCTGTTTCTACATCTATGATATATCCTTCAAGACCATACAGAACACAGGTTTTTATTCTGGAAAGCATAAAACCTCCACACTTTTTTCTGTATTATACCATAATTTTCTAGAATTTTATACAAATTTTTCCTATATTTTTATACAATTTTATTATTCATTACATATCTCTGCAAAGCAATAGGCGCCCTGATTTATTTATCATGGCGCCTATTGTTATTTTTTGTTCCAAAAGTGGTTTAACGGACCGCTGCCTTTTCCCAAGTTCAAGTTTGCTTTCAAAGCTCCGGTAATATATTCCTTTGCATTTAGAATACTTTTCTCAACGTTGAATCCTTCTGCCAAATTGCATGCAATTGCTGATGATAGAGTGCATCCTGTTCCGTGAGTGTTAGGGTTGTCAATTTTTGACTGCTCATACCATGTAAACACACCATCAGCGTACAGTAAATCATCGCTGCAATCTGCTAAATGTCCTCCCTTTATCAAAATACAGCCAGAATATGTTTCAGATATTTTAAGAGCTGCATTTTTCATATCTTCTTTGCTTTCGACTTCAAATCCGCAAAGCACTTCGGCTTCATGAATATTAGGTGTTATAACCTTTGCAAGCGGCATTAGCTTATTTATCAGCATATCGATTGAATCGTCCATAAACAGCCTGCTGCCGCTGGTTGAAACCATGACTGGATCAAGGACAATATTTTGAGCATTGTACTCTATAAGTTTTCGAGAAATTGCTGAAATTATCTCTTTGTTTGAAACCATCCCTATTTTTACGGCATCCGGTATTATGTCGGTAAAAACTGCATCCATCTGCAATTCTACAAATTCAGGAGAAGAATCTAAAACTCCAAGCACGCCTGTTGTATTTTGAGCAGTTAGTGCGGTTATTACGCTCATTCCATATATTTTATGGCTGGACATTGTTTTCAGATCTGCTTGAATCCCTGCTCCTCCACTTGAATCTGAACCGGCAATTGTTAATACTTTTTTCATATTTATCTCCTTACTAAACTATTTGTTGTGATAACAAAAATAATTCCCTGGCTGCATTTTTGATGTCATTTTTGGCAAATATAGCAGATATTACTGATATTCCTTCTATACCTGTACCTTTAAGTTCCAGTGAATTATCGGTTGATATTCCTCCAATTGCAACGACCGGTATTTTTACTGTATCACATATTTTTTTCAGTTCTTCTTTAGAAACCGTCCTTTCGTCTGATTTTGTAAGCGTATTGAAAATTGTTCCCACTCCCAAATAATCAGCTCCTGCTTTCTCTGCGATAACAGCCTCTTCAACCGTACATGCAGACAATCCTATTATTTTATCTTTGCCTAGCTTTTCTCTGGCCGACTTAATCCCCTCGTCGCTCTGACCTATATGTACGCCATCTGCTCCCGATTCTGCAGCAATATCAACATTGTCATTTATTACAAACGGAATCTTATACTTATCTGTAACCACTTTCACTTCAATTGCGGCTCTCAAAAAATCCTGATAGCTTAAGTTTTTTTCTCTTAGTTGTATAAATGAAGCTCCACCCAATATTGCCTCTTCTACAACCTGAGGCAGAGTTTTTTCTCCCAACCAAGATCTGTCAGTTATTGCATAAAGAAGTAGATCTCTACTTTCTAATTTCAAATCTAGCGCCTCCCTCCAAAATTTCAGAATTAATTTTTCCTATATAATCAATTAGATGCATTCTCAGAGACGATGTGCCGCCGTCATTTTCCTTCGTTTTTCTATAAGCCATTTCCCCGCTCAATCCCATTCCACACACCGCTGCTGCAGATGCTTCAAGCATATTATCCCTGTTAGCTCCGCAATAAGCTCCGATTATCGAAGTAAGCATACAACCTGTTCCTGTTATTTTACTCATAGAAGGATGTCCATTTTTAATTACAAAAGCCTTATGCGAATCAGCAACTATATCTATGGCACCTGTAACGGCTATAATCGACGATAAACTCTCGGATAAGCATTTAATGAAATTAACCGCTTCATCTAAGTTTTTTTCTGTTACAGTATCTGCAACATTTGCATCCACCCCTCTTGCGCCGTTTGATTCTGAGCTTCCGACAACCTTGATTTCGGACATGTTGCCTCGTATTACAGAAATTTTAACTTCTCTTAACAGCCTGAATGTAGTCTCAGTTCTTAACTTTGATGCTCCGGCTCCAACAGGGTCAAGTATAACAGGTATATTTATTTCATTTGCTTTTTTACCTGCCTTAATCATAGCTTCTATTGTCCTTGAATTAAGCGTCCCTATATTTATTACCAGAGCATTGCAAATTGAAGTGATTTCTTCAACCTCATCAACATCATCAGCCATTATTGGCGACCCTCCGCAAGCCAGCAGAATATTAGCACAGTCATTTACTGTAACATAATTTGTAATGTTATGTACCAGAGGCACATTATTTTTTACATTGTCTATAATTTCAGAAAACATATTATCTCCTTCCGAATTTAAATTAAGTCATGTATTTTTTCAGAGTTTTTACCCTATATAACCTCTTTAAATGATTCAATATATGAATGACTTATTAATTCAATGTCCTTTCTTTTATGGCTAAAGCAATCATCATATACCCCTACTGTATAAAATCCTGCTTCTCTTGCTGTTATTAATGCAAAATCAGCATCCTCATAGACCGCTATTTCCTGCGGATCTGCATTTAACCTGCTTGCCGCCAGGTAATATATATCCGGTTTGTTTTTCCCAACCCCCACCTCATCGCAGCTGACAATAAAGGAAAAACACTTTAAAACACCATTTCGCTCAAGCGCTGCAGCTGCTAATTTCAAAGGCGAAGCAGTTGCAACACACATGAACACGCCTTCTTTTTTTAATTTTTCTAGATATTCTTTGACATAGGGTTTTAACTTCAGCTCATATCTATACTTATCTTCTATCAGGCTTTTTACTCCCGATATTATTTCCTCAACACTTAAGTTCATTTTAAACCTTTCTATGAAATACTCTGCTGATTCTTCCAAAGACATAGGTGCAATAATTTCGTTCAGGTTTTTCGGAGGCGTAATCTTAAGAAAAGACAAATACTCCTTTCCTATGTTATGCCAAGCAGGCATTGAATCAAGCAATGTGCCATCCATATCAAAAATTGAGTATTTAAACTTCTTCACATAATCCTCCCATCTTATTTTTTAAGATTAAATTTGTCTGCAGCTACACACATTATAACCGAAAGAATCATTACCGGCAACGTACTTCCTATAATTGTATCAGTATTTAAAAATAAACGATACAATATAAATCCTATCCCCCATATAATGAAATTAGTAACATCAACTGATTTTTTCAAGTTGTCCTTTTTTAATATAAAATAATCAGCTATCAAAATAGAAATCATAGGAGCGAAAACCGATCCTATTAAATATAAGAAGTTTTCATATTGTTCAACCGGCGTAAAAACTGCCAGCAAGGTTCCGGATACACATGCCGCAATGGCCATTGTTTTTTCAGGAAGCTTGCTGTTGATAGCATTAAAGCTGACTCCTGCTGAATATACATCCAGAAACGTTGTTGTAACTGTTGAAAATAAAATAATCAGCACTCCCATTAACCCGAATCCTACTTTTAGCATCATCGCAGCAATATCACTTTCGCCAGTATATAACGCTGCTCCAAGGCCTATTGAGTACATAAATACACTTCCTATAAAATACGTAATTACACTTGCACGTGCAGCCACTTTAGGATGCTTGGCATTTTTAGTATAGTCAGAAATTAAAGGAAGCCATGACAATGGCATAGCTATTGAAAGTTCAATTGCCATACCGAAACTCATGCTGCCTGCCACTTCTGCCTGTTCTGTACCACTGAATACAGTAAAGCCTAAAAGTACAGTAAGAATAAACAATCCACCTATTGTAAAGATGTTTATCTTCTCCAAATTTTTATACCCAATCACAACCCATAATAAAATTATTGCTCCGATTATAAAGCTCCAGATTATATCGGATTGGGCTCCTGCACCAGAGTTAAGCATTATTCCCATTGCCTTAGACCCCTGCATTATCATTACAGCTGTCCAACCGACCAACTGTAACACATTGAGCAACGCAAAAAACTTTCTTCCCTGAACGCCGAATGAAAATCCTACGGATTCCATAGAAGATTTTTTGCTTTCCGCCCCTATAATCCCTGAATAATACAATAGTATACATCCGATTATATGACCTATTACTATTGCAATAAAACCTTTTTCAAACCCCAGTGGTACAAATAGTGTTCCTGTGTAAATTTCCGCAATGGATATTGCTGCACCAAACCAAAGTAATCCATTGCTTAATGTTGATGTTTTGTAACTTTCCATAATATAATTCCTTTCATTAAAAATGGGATATGCCGACATGCGGTATATCCCATTTACTTACATAAACAGTTCCCTACGTTGGCATTATCCAAATCAGGTACGGTCGAAACTTTCAGTTTCCTCTCAGCCTATTATTAAGCTCCCGCTTTGTGATTATTAATTTTACTATATTATAATACTAATACTCTCTAATTGCAAAATATTTTTATCATTTAACAATATTCAATTTCCCTATATCAGTTTGCTCTATGTGTGAATTGAAAAATTCTTTCATTACACAAACCATGCTGTACGTATCCATAATACCGGCAGTTTCATAGGATGAATGCATTGCCAGCTGAGCAAGTCCAACATCAACCGTGTTGATGCTTACATTCAGCGAAGCTATATTGCCAAGTGTACTACCACCAGGCATATCAGAGCGGTTTGAATAATGCTGGTACTTCACTCCTGCATTCTCACACAACAATTGGAATACTGCACAGCTTACAGAATCCGTTGTATATTTCTGATTGGCATTATGCTTAATTACTACACCTTCATTCATATATACGCCATTTGAAGGATCGCTTTTTTCCGGATGGTTCGGGTGAACAGCATGTGCATTATCAGCAGATACCATAAATGAAGAAGCAAGGGCACACAAATATTCTTCATCAGCCTTTCCCAAGCTGGAATTAATTCTTTTCAAAACATCCGGCAGAAATGTGGATGCTGCTCCCTGCTTTGTTCCACTTCCTACTTCCTCATTATCGAAACAGCAGTAAACGCTTACGGATTTTGAATTATATCCCTGCATGAAACCTTTCAGTGTAGCATATGCACATTGAAGATTATCAAGCCTCGGTGATGACAAAAATTCATAACCGCCTCCCCATATGCTGGGTTCCATTCGGTTATACAGATACAAATCCGAACTGATTATATTGTCCTTTTGTACATCCGAAAATTCCGCAACCATATCCATTAAATCGCATTCTCCAGCGCATGAAGACCCATACAAAGGCATAAGATCAACCTGTTCGTTGTATTTCATGGCAGAATTTATTTCTCTGTTAATATGTATGGCCACATTAGGAATAATAACCAAGTCTCTATCTATATTAACAAGCCTTGATTCAATACTATTTCCTTTTTTTATTACAATCCTTCCGGCAGCTGACAGAGGTCTGTCAAACCAAGACGAGTAAATCATTCCTCCATATTTTTCAGTATTAAGCTGTATGTATTTATTTTTTGTCTCAATCTTATAGTTGTCCTTAATTTTAAAGTTAGGTGAATCACCGTGAGAAGCCACAATATTAAAGCTGTACTCTTCCAAATCCTCACCTGTCTTAAAAGCTATTATCGAGGATAAATTCCTTGTAACAAAATATTTTTTTTCCTTTTCAATATCCCATTTTTTTCCCTCGCTCAATTCAGTAAATCCATTAGAAATAAGTTCATTCTTTATTTCTTCAACAGCATGAAATGCACTAGGGCTTTTTTTAATGAAATTCATCATTTCTCTCGATATATCCTTATACAATTTTCCACCTCTGAATTATTAAAATTATCATTTATTTTATGATATCACAAAACTTGTTATAATTAAAGCTTCTTCAAAAATTTATAATTTATATTATATAAATAAATTGGGTATATTTTAAATTAATGTTTAAGATATATATAAATATGGTATATCATAAATATCTTAAGTATTTAGGAGGAAAAAATGTATAAGGAAGAATTATCAATCATATCGCAGGCCGTTCTTAACGAAGTAGAAGGCTATGAATTTTATAAGCTGGCCGCAAATCAAGCAACATCACCAGGAACAAAGGAAGCATTTTTAGAGCTGGCAAATGAAGAGCTAAAACATGCCGATTATCTCAAAACCCTATGGAGTAAGCTATCAAATGGCGATAATTTTACAATTGATGACATACTGGAATCCGGCATTGCAGTTCCGTCACCAGAAATATACAAATGGGAAAAGGTAGACAAAAGTAATGCATCAGTAGCTATGTCAGTTTTTGGGATTGGAATTCAGATGGAAAAAAGCTCAATAGAGTTTTATGAAAATGCTAAGTCAAAGGTTTCATCAAAAGAAAGTAAAGACTTGTTTGATATACTGATTGGCTGGGAAAAAGTACATCTTAATCAATTCACAGAGCAATACGATATATTGAAGGAAGATTGGTGGGCTGAACAAGGCTTCGCACCTTTTTAGTTAAAAAAACATGACCACCGGATGAACCGGTGGTCATGTTTTTATGCAGTTTCCCTATTCTTCTTAATTTTTCCCATGTTATCATTTTGACCTATTCCAAGGAATATTGAAGCAATCATTACTACAAGCATAGCATATCCGTAAAATACATATGGCGCAATATCTACAGCTGCCAAAGGTGCACTGCTGTCAGCTGCAAATCCAAGGGTATAAATTACGGCTGGCGTCCATGGAAGACTGTAAACAAAAGTATTGGACTGAGCATCCAAAAGATTTGCAACTCTGTAAGGACTTATGCCGTGCTTTTCACCTAAAGGCTTAGCAAATGAAGAACCTACAGCCAATACTGCCGGCGCGTTTAATCCCATTAATGCCGAAAGTGAAATTACCATGGCTGATATAGTTAATTCCGCACCTTTTCTTGTATCAGTTACTCTATTTAAAGCGTTTAACAGCTTAACATCTCCATGTCCGTTTCTCATAATAGAAATTGAACCGAAAAGCAACAAAGCTAATACTATAACCTGAATCATACTGCTTAACCCTGTCTGTATAACTCCTCCGATTGTACGATCAAGCCCTGTTCCGGATACGGTAAATATAGCAGGTCTAACTGCATCAACTACATCTATTTGAACAAAATCAAACAAACCTGCCGCCACTCCTGTTATAACTCCTACAACAGATCCAACAACAGTAGCTATTATTATATCTCCTGTCTTTATAGCTACCATAATTGTTACAATTACAGGGATGAACATATACAAAGTATTTGGATTATAAGTAACCGTTCCGGCTGCCGCCCCTGCTGTTGCTTTACTTGCCCCGAAAACTATAAGACAGATAATTGTTATAGCACCTGCAGTAAAGGCATATTTTAATCGAGAACGAACTACACCCGGCACATCAACGCCCTGCGATGTAGCAGAACAAATTGTAGTATCAGAAACCGGAGCAAGATTATCACCAAATGCTCCTCCTGAAATAATGGCACCTGCCACAATAGGAGGATACGCTCCTAACGCCACAGCAGCCGGATATAGTACACCCATCCCTGTTGCTATGGTACCGAATCCGGTCCCTGTTGCAGAAGCAAAAACAGCAGATGCAATAAATGTTATAATTACAAATGCAGTGCTACCTACACCCATATTTGCCGCTACTCCTGCTATTCCCAAAGCCAAACCTGAATCTCTTAAAATTCTAGAAAATACACCGGCAAACAACCAGCATACAACAGGAATTATAGCTTCCTTGCTGGCCATACCTTCAATGATTGCATTAGAATATTCCTTTTTATTTTTTGCAAAAAAGAAACCCACAACAATTGCCATAAAAGCAGGTATCCATAACGCACCATCAGATATTGATCCGAAATGGAACGTAGTAGTAATAATTAATGCCAGAAAAACCATAAACGGAACGAAAGAAATCCATTCGCCTCCGTAAAATTCCAACTTCTTTTTTGATTCCATAATAACCTCCATTTTATAATATATTGAACATAGATATCTTAAAGCAATAACCATGCCAATAGTTTTAATAGAGAAATAGTTTAGTTTTATACCAAAAACAGAAAAAAAGCTAGGAACTAATTTGCACATGGCAATTTTCTTCCTAGCAGTATTTTTCCTATCTTGGATAATCTGATACTTCCTTTAAATCATATTCACTTATTTTGTTAAACAACTGTCTTCTGCTTAAATTCATTTTTTTAGCTGCGTGAGTAATATTATTATCACATTGCTTCAGCACTTTAGTTATATATCCTATTTCAAAGTTTCTCTTTGCTTCCTTATACGTCTGAATTTTTTCACTATCATCATATCCATCAGTTATCTCTAACTTTTTGTTGTCATAAATATCTCCTTTTAGAATACTTCCTGATGACAATACAACTAATCTTTCTATAATATTTTTTAGTTCACGGATATTTCCGGGATAACGGTAGTTCAGCAGCTGTTTCTTTGTATCCTCATCTATATCTTTAATGCCTTTTCCCATCTCTCTATTATACCTATTTATAAAAAAATATATTAAGTCAGGTATGTCTTCTTTACGTTCTCTGAGCGGTGGAATTCTTATTTCAATTGTATTTACTCTAAAAAATAAATCTTCACGAAACCTTTCTTCTTCAACTGCCTTTTCCAAATTTTTATTTGTGGCCGATACTAACCTGAAGTCAACATTTATGGGACAGTTTGAACCGATTCTTTCAATCTGTTTCGTTTCTAATACTCTTAGGAGCTTAACCTGAGTTCCCTCTTCAATGTCACCAATTTCATCAAGAAATATTGTACCTCCGTCGGCCTCCTCTAGATGACCGATTCTCTTTGCAGCCGCACCAGTAAAAGCACCTTTTTCATGTCCGAACAGCTCTGATTCTATTAATCCTGAAGAGTAGTACTGACAATTAATCGGGATAAACGGCATGTTTGACCTATTGCTCATGTCATGAATCATATGTGCTATTATTTCCTTGCCTACACCCGATTCTCCGGTAATTAAAACATTTGAATTACTTTTTGCAACTCTTTCCACTAGTTTATATACGTTCTGCATTTCCTTATTGCTGCTTGTGTAGACATACTTGCTCTTGTTATTTGATTTATTAATTTCGTTTATATTTTGCAACTTAAATATTTTGTGGACTTTTTCAATTTCAAGTATTAATTCTTCTGGATTGTGGCTCTTGATAAAATACCCAAACGCACCAATTTTCATTGATTGAACAGCTGTTTCCACACTTCCGTACCCTGTCACCATAATTACTTCAATATTATCATACTTTTTTTTCAATTCACTTAAAAATTCCACACCATTTGTTCCGGGCATCATTATGTCACTTATAATAAGTGGAAAATATTCTTTTTCAATAAGGCTGTACGCTTCGTCAGCAGTTGATACAGCCTCTATGCTGTAACCCTTCTTTGTAAGAAGCATTTTGTAAGTTTCTCTGTAAGCCTCATCATCATCAACAATTAGTATTTTAAACAAACCTGCCATTATCAGACTTCCTTTCTAACGGTATGTTTATTGTAAATACGGTTCCTTCCCCTAATTTACTTTCCACTTCAATTTTACCGTTTAATTTTTCCACCTCAGAATAAACAATAAATAATCCAAGACCTGTACCTTTCCCAAGCTCTTTTGTTGTAAAAAACGGATTATAAATGTTATTCAAGTCACTTTCAGCTATTCCGCTCCCATTATCCTTACAAGTAAAAATAAATATATTATTTTCAACAATTGTGCTTATACTTATTTGACCTCCATTCTCTATTGAATCAATAGAATTAGAAAGGAGATTTAAAATAATGTGCTCAAAGCTTTCTAAATTTAAAGTCAATTCTTTCTCAATGTTGCTTTGAACACTAACTTTTATATTTTTTTTAACCATTGCATCGTTATGCATTTCAACTAACCTTTGAACCATTTGGTTAATGTCGACAGATTTTATTTCCTTGCTTGAAAGCCTTGAAAAGCTTAATATATTTTCAATTATCTTTCCCGATCTGCTCACAGCGGAATCTATAAAGTCCAAAGATTTTCTAATTGAGCCGTCTACCTTATCATTTAGCCTTATTAAATAACTTTGAGTTCTTATAATTCCCAAAGGATTTCTAATTTCATGAGCCATACCGGCAGCAAGTTGTCCAACCGCAATCATTTTGTTAGTTTGAAGCACTTTGTTGCGGTTTATTTTATCCATTGTAATATTTGTAATAGTAATAAGGACTGTTTTGTTTTCATCTTTTAACGGCTGACCGCATATTTCATAAATTTCATTTAAAACCATACCTTCTTTAATTATTTCTCTATTATGGGCATATACTTCATCAATTATACAATTGCTGCAATCGTTGCAAAATTTTCCTATATAACTATTGCAGCCAGAACCGGGTTTACCATCCACTGAAATTTTATAATAATCAGAAAAACTTTTATTAATTTTTAAAACTTTCTTTTCCTTATCTACCACCAGCATAAAATAAAGAATCCCGTCAAATATAGTCTGAAGCTCGTTTTTACTGTTTTCCAATTCCTTTGTTCTTTTTTTTACCTGTTTTTGCAGCGATACGTTGCTTATTATTATGATGATAAATATACCACCTGCTAATACAGATACAATTGCAATTTTCCTTATTATTTCAGCCGTATTTTCCTCACTCATCAGAGGTGTGGATATACCGAACCATTTCTGCTGAATTTTTTCCAACTGGCCTTTATTTTTAACCTGAGCTATTGCTTTATTAAGTATAGCAACCAGCTCAGGCTTATTTTTCGTAACACCCAAAACAGTCTCCTGCTGATACAATATAATATTTGAATATTCAGCATTAAGGTTCTTTTTCCTCTCAGCAAGCAAGTATGCTATAACTGGTTCATCGCCTATTACAGCATCTACATGCCCTTCCAAAAAAAGTTCCACACCTTCTTCAACATTGTTTGTATATACAAGTTCCGCATCCGGATAATTTTCAGATAAATAGCTGTTAGCGTAGTCTCCTGATTCAGTTGCTATTCTCATTTTGTTAATTTGCCTTAACTCAAAACTTTCTGCATACCTAGTCAGCAACACAGTTCTTAAATCATAAATTGAATCAGTAAAAAGATAGTAACCGCTTCTTTCCTCGTTTATAAACATATCACATATTTGTGTTTTGCCTTCCTTTAACGAAGTAAGTGCTTCATCCCATCGCATTGGGACTGTTTGTATGTCAATACCGAGCTCCAAAGATAACTGGTTGACAAAATCAACCACTACACCCTTGTACTGATTGTCTATTTCATCTACGAATCGAAGCGGCGGTGCGCTTTCATTAGCTGCATAAATAATCGCATCTTGACTTTTAAGCCATTTAATTTCTTCGTCAGTAAGATATTTTTTATTGCTCCTGTTTATGACAATATAGACCATAACAAGAAAAATAAAGCATGCCGCAATTATAACTTTCTTTTTCATCTATTTTTAACTATTCAAATACCTTTCCTATACTTTCGCTGAGCAGTAAATTTGCCCTTCTATCCATTGATGTGGGCGATTTGTTTATTAAAACCAGTTTGTTTCCTCTATAATAATTTATAAGTCCGGCAGCCGGGTATACAACAAGCGACGTTCCCGCAATTATTAAAACATCTGCATCTTCTATGTATTCCACTGATTTTTCCAGAACATCCTGATTCAAGCTTTCTTCATACAATACCACGTCTGGCTTAATAATCCCTCCACAGCTGCATCTTGGTATCCCTGCGCTTTCAGCAATCGCATGTACGTCATAAAATTTACCACAATCCATGCAATAGTTCCTGTGAACAGATCCGTGAAGTTCAAGCACGTTTTTACTTCCTGCCGCCTGATGAAGTCCGTCAATATTTTGAGTTATTACCGCTTTTAATTTACCTTGCTTTTCAAGCTCTGCAAGTCTTATATGAGCCATGTTTGGTTTCGCGCCTAAAAATAGCATTTTATTCTTATAAAAATCATAAAACTCTTCTGTATTGCTTCTAAAGAAGCTGTGAGATATCATAGTTTCCGGAGGGTACTTATACTTTTGGTTGTACAGCCCGTCCACACTTCTGAAATCAGGTATTCCACTTTCAGTAGATACTCCCGCTCCTCCAAAAAATACTATATTATCGCTTTTCTTAATTATTTCATATAATTCTTTGTTCATGTTTACCTCCTGCTAAAAATCTTTCTCTAAAATGCACAAACATTATACTATTTTCATTCTATAATACAACATTATACAACTTTCTTCAAATCCGCAATTTTTATAGAGATTCAATGCTTTTTTATTTTTTGTTTCAACTTGAAGGACTATTTCATGTGCACCGGCAGCCTTAAGTTTGTCAATAGACAGCAAAAGAATTTCTCTTCCAAGGCCCTTCCTTCTGAATTCAGGCAGTACTCCTAAACCGTAAATTCCGCCTATTCCTTCATCCAATTCAAGGCGCACCTTTCCTACAATATTATTTCTCGAAAACGCCATAAATGTGCTGCCTATTTGATTTGCATTTTCGTAAAAGTCAAAATTCTTCTCAGCTCCAAAAAAAATAGAATCCATTTCAGCTATTTTTTTTATATCTTTGTTTTCTGCTTTTCCTAAGCTTAAAGATTGCACTATTTTTCCTTTAGGAACATTCCTGCTCAAAAACATATCATATTCTGAATGGTCATAATCAGCTTCCAATCCCCCAATAAATCCCATTCCGGAGATAGATTTATTGTCGCACAGCAACAACATTTCATTATTTTTCCTATTCCTGCATTCGTGGCACACTAAAGAAAAAAGTTTTGAAAATATTCCTTTTTTCCTGAAATCAGGATGAACCATACCGCTAATTTCTAATGCATCTCCTCCGAAATCACATATTCCAGCATACCCCACCAAATTATCATAATCATAAAATAGAAATTCGTTTATATCGGTATTTTCACTGTCTTCTGTTCCGGAATTATTCAATTTATATTCCAATTCAAGCTTGAATGAAATATTATCTCTTGCGGAGCAAAGTTTTTCTAGGCCTTTTATTTCTTGATAAATTTTTTCATTTATATTCTTTCTCAAAATTATATTTGTCATGTTTTCTCCACTATTCTATTTTTTATTGTTTTACTCAATTATAAAATAGTTTCACAAGTAATTCCATTATTATTTTACAAAAATAAAAGCAGCCTGAATCGTTAATTATTCCAGACTGCTCGAGTTTTATCTCTTTTCAATTCTCTTCATAAATATTAACTGTTTTTTCTCCTACCATTTCCATGTTCAGATACTCTTCATGCCTTTTCGGTATTGTAACCACATCAGGATTTCCATCTGAAATAAATCTTTCTCTATTACCATTTTCGTATGATTTAAAGTAGTCGTACATCCCGCAATTATCCACATTTATTTCACTTGCAGTAACTCTGTAGAGGCTTGTAAAATCAGTCAATGTGTCAAATGGAGAGTAAGCCGGTCTCCAACCAACATCCAATATAGCTATAGTCTTATACTTGCTTCCTTCATATTCGCCCTCCATCACACTTCCTGCATACGCATCTTTTGGATTGCTTCCGTGGGGAAGCGCCAATGTTTCAACAGCATAATCCGGCAAATAAGATTTTATAATATTGTTTACTGAACCTATTTCCGCCTGAATGTCCTCTTCACTATCCAATGTCTCCATTTCTAAATGGCTATACGTGTGGTTTCCTACATCATACCCGTTATCAACAAGCCATTTCAATTTTTGCTCTGTATATTCAGACTGTCCGAACGGATTCGTATTCAAAAAAAAGCTTGCAGTTACGTCAAAGTCCGGATATTTATTTTTAAATTCTTCTAGAATTCCAACGGCACAGTCAGAATCAATCACCACATCGCCATCTTTCTCTATATAATTAAAATTATTCTGCCTGCCGTCATCAAATGTCAAAATAATAGGCGTATATCCTGCCTTCGTTTTAATTTCCCCCTTTGCATAGTCATTCAAACTTATCATTTGATATTTGTTGTCATACATGTACTGCAGATCTTTGCGAAAATTGTCCGGTGTTCTCTGCCAGTCCATTTCCTCCTCGCCTATTCCGTGATACATAAGTATCATAATTTCTCCAAGCTCATTTGGCTGTATCGATAAATCAATTTCTTCAATTGGGTCTTCTTCTGATTTTTCAGGCTTCTCTTCAGGATCTTCCGCTTCTTTCGGCTCAACCGACACCTGATTATCCGGTTCGTTTTGTTCCGGCGACTTATCGTCTTGGGCGAAAAAACAGCCAGACAAAATAAAGGCAATTGTAATTGCCATAATTGATAAATATTTTTTCTTCATTTCTATCCCCTTAAAGTTTCTTATGTTTATTTTATAATATATTGAACGAAAAGTCCATATGAAGTATTTTACAAAATTGTGTTGTTATTAATTATTAATTTGATATAATATATATATCTATATATACGGAGGCCATAATGAGCGGTAATAAAATTGCACAGGATAAATTAAAACTGCTGTATATTTTGAATTACATTAATATACCCTTAACCAACATTGAAATAACTAATTTTATACTGGACAATGATATATTGGATTATTTTACTTTGCAGCAGCTTTTAACTGATTTATGCGACTCAAAATTTATTGACTTAGCTTCTAAGAAAGGCAATGAATATTATTCAATATCTGAAGCAGGGAAAACAGCCCTGGATATGTTTGGTGACAAGCTTCCGGAATATTTTTTTAAGCAGGTAGAAAAAAACTTTTCCAGCTTAAAAATGGAAATAAAAAAGCACAGAGACCTTCTAGGCCATTATTACAAAAGAGCAGATGATGAATTTATCGTTTCGCTGCAAGTCATGGAAAATGATTCGACTATTTTCAGTCTCAGCATAAACGTGCCTGATGAAAGTCTCGCCAAAAATATATGCAAAAAATGGGATTCCAACCCTGAGGGTATCTTTTCGAACATATTAAAAACACTTACATCTGATATTAATTGATGATTTTAATACAGCTTGGAGAAAATCCAAGATCTACATATCTTGAAACAACCATTTTATCAATGTCAATAGCACAAATCCGATTCTTTTTTGAATTAGTCACATATACATATTTTTCTCCAACAGCCAGGCTTTCAGGATATCCTCCCAAAAAAACAGTCTTAGCTGTTTTCCTTTTTTCAATATCTATAATATAAAGACTTTTATCAACTATATTTATTAAATAGAGCATTTTATTAATATTATTTATATCAAAATCAGATGATAATCCATCCAGAACTATTACATCTTCAATATTTCCAGATTCCAGATTTATAAAATTAATTTTTGTATGAACATTTCCGTTTACATAGTAGGTCATAATAATTAAACTGTCTTCCCATATAAGCATATGCATTGGCTTCCCATCAGAAGTGAACTGCCTATTCTTTTCTCTGCTATCCAAATATTCAATAATCTCATTTTCTTCATAGCAGCATGTGTACAAACGGCTGTTATTCTTATTAAATAATACATCATGAGGTTTGATGCCTGCCGGAATTGATTCAATCATAGTAAATGCTGACATGTCAATAACCGAAACATTATCAGATTCAAAATTCGCAACATACATACACATATTTTCCTCATCAATGCACATATGGCGAGGATCTCTTCCTACAGTTGCTTCCGATAATTCATTTAAATCAAAATCGTATTTATATATTTTATTATTATATGAATCCGCCAAATACACCGAACTTTCGTAATTTATAATGCTGTGAATTGCACCTTTGTCTCCCTTGCCCAAATTTATGGCTTTTTTGCAAATATAATCTTCCCCCGTTAACTCCATAACAAAAAGCATTTCTCTGCCTTTATATGTACCCGTCACTGATAGTTTAACATCATATTCCATGCAATCACCTCCATACAGTTTATGAAAAAGTTTTAAAGAAGTGAGAAAATTTATAAAATTTGTTTTAATTAGAGAATTATGGGTATTAATATATTAAAGAATATAAATATAAGGAGATTATATGTTAAAAGAAAAAATTGCTAATTTGTTAAACCAACAAATAAACAAAGAATTATTTTCAGCTTATTTATACTTAGATATGGCTAATTATTATATTGATAACGGTCTGGATGGATTCGGAAACTGGTTCAATGTGCAGTCCCAAGAAGAACTTTCCCATGCTATGCTGTTTATCCAGTATCTTCAGAATAACGGTGAAAAAGTAAACATGTCTGAAATAAAAGCTCCAAATATTGGCTTTTCAGATTTTGGTGTTCCTCTGGAAGAATCATTAAAGCATGAGCAGTTTATTACAGCTTCTATTTACAACATATATGATGAAGCATTCCAAAACAAGGATTACAGAACAATGCAATTTTTGGATTGGTTTATAAAAGAACAGGGCGAAGAAGAAAAAAATGCAGAAGATTTAATAACAAAATATAAAGTATTCGGCTCTGATTCTAAGGGTCTGTACATGATAAATTCTGAACTTGCATCAAGAGTTTATTCTCCACCTTCTCTGGTTCTTGACTAGCAGATATAACCTAATTAATATAAACTCTTTAACTAAATGTTAAACACGGCAGTATTAATATATTGCCGTGTTTAATTTATAATAAAAAGCACCCAACTAAATTGGGTGCACTGAATTTGTTAGTATTCTAATAGCGTCTTCATATCCTTTTTCAATCACCCAGACAATTTTGTCATGGCTGGTTTCCAATGTACCGCATAAAAATTTATCAGATGCTATGTCTATTATTGTTTTATCATATTTTCTGCAATAATATTTTCCGTGACAGAGACGCGCTGTATTATAACATCACAACTTTTCGAACTGCTGTTATCAACAGAAAATTTTATTTTTCTTTACAGTTTCGAACTACTTTCATAATCCCCCTTTACGAATGAAGCTGCATTCAGTGCACCTATGGATGTGCTCACTAAACAATCATAGTTTATTTCAAGTTCTCTTAAAGCTCTCAGTACTCCTGACTGATACGCTCTATTGTCTCCGTCTCCTTCCAAAACGGTTCCTTTTTTTAATCCTTTGTTCATATTATCTCCTACTATGAATTTATCTGCTTGTGTTGTTGGCAGTACTGGGTATGCAAATTTTCGTTCCTACTATTAGAAAGTTAGCAGGCCTTAGACTCGGATTAGCAATTAGCAACTGAGAAGGCGTCATATTATTTGCTGTTGCAATAGTAGCCAGACTGTCACCAGCTTTAATTATATATTCTGTAGTATTCGGGCCGCAGGCAGCAAAGGTTTCAATAGGTATGCATATATCTGATCCTGGGACTATAACATTGGGATTAAAATCAGGATTATTTTCCTTAAGTTCATTCAAACTTAAATTGTATCCTATCAAAATATCACTTAGCCTTGTTCCCTGTGCAATTGTAACAACTGTACCAAAGGGACACCCCTCCGGGACATTAGGTATGCATATTTCCTGCCCAACCTTTAAATCATAAGGATTAGCCTCAGGGTTAGCTTCCAGCAAAAGATTAAGCGGTAGATTATATCTTTGTGCAATATTGTAGAAACTTTCTCCCTCCCTGATTATATAATAAGCTCCGTTAATGCAGGGAGGTCTTTCCGGTACCCTTGGAACGCACAATGACATTCCTTCTGTCAATGTTCTCAGCCTCAATGTTGGGTTCAATTCAAGCAGGCCCACTAAATTCGTTCCGAATCTGGCTGCAATTGAATTCAACGTATCGCCCGGTTGTACAACATAAGGCATAGTACTTGCATTGGGGCATTCAACATGGTTTTGGTTTTGTCTATTTATCATTATAGAATCACCTCATAAAATATAATTTGTTATTTTATAATATTCATGAGGTGATGAAAGTTTCTTAAATTTTATGCTTAGCTGAAAGAATTCTTATCTCTTTGACTTACGGCAAGCTTGTCACATCGCTCATTATAAACATGTCCGTTATGTCCCAGAACATGGACAAATTTAACCCTGTGCACCTGAGTTGCAGCTAGCAACCTCTGCCACAGTTCTTTATTAAGGACTATTTTTCCGTCAGCTTTCTTCCAATTTTTTTTCTGCCAGGAATCAATCCATCCTTTATTGAAAGCATCGGTAACATACTTTGAATCCGTAGTAATAGTTACATCACATGGTTCTTTTAATGCCTCAAGTCCCACAATAACGCCCATAAGCTCCATTCTGTTGTTTGTTGTATTCTTTTCTCCCCCGCTCAATTCCATTTCTTTGCCATTATACTCCAGTATGACACCGTATCCTCCCGGGCCTGGATTTCCGCTGCATGCACCATCTGAGTATATATTGACTTTCTTCATTATTTTTCCGCCTTTTGTTTTATTAGCATAACTCTCAGTATGCCGTAATGATCTTCCATCTCCTTTAATATATCTTCTGTTAATTCTCCCACAATATCTATAATATTACAAGCATAATCTCCCTTGCTCTTGTTTACCATTCCTATGATATTTATATTTCTGCTGGCCAAAGCTGTTGTCATTTTACCAATCATATTTGGTATATTTTTATTAAGCACTACCATTCTGTCTGTCCCAGGATATCTCTCCATTGAGCAGTCGGGAAAGTTTACCGAGTTTGTAATATTACCTTTTTCAAGATACTCTTTAAGCTGGGTAACAGCCATTTCAGCGCAATTTTCTTCAGCCTCATATGTTGAACCGCCTAAATGAGGTATGCAGACTACATTTTTAGTTTTTAGAAGCTTTTCGTTAGGCAAATCTGATACGTGGTATCCAACTTTTCCACTTTCAAGCGCCTCAGCTAAATCATCCTCATTAACAACCCCATGTCGCGCAAAATTCAAAATCTTTACTCCGTCTTTCATGAACTTTATATTTTCTTTATTAATATAATTTTTAGTTTCTTCGTTATAAGGAGTGTGAATTGTAATATAATCACTTTTTTTGTATAAATCATTTATATCACTTGTATACTGCACGTCCCAAGAGAGCCCGAGCGCGTTTTTTACTGAAATATAAGGGTCATATCCTATTACTTCCATACCTAATTTTATGCCTAGGTTTGCGACTCTGTGTCCAACATTTCCCAGTCCTATTACACCGAGAGTTTTCCCCTTTATTTCGGGACCGACAAATTGTGATTTACCTTTCTCAACAGTATCAACCACATCACAATCCAGACTTTTAGTCCAATTAATGCTGTCTACAACTTTTCTTGAAGACACTAAAAGCCCCAGAAATGTCAATTCACATACTGCATTTGCATTAGCTCCCGGGGCGTTAAATACAACAATTCCTTCATCTGCGCACCTTTCTACCGGAATATTGTTTACACCTGCACCTGACCTTGCTATTGCCTTAAGCTTTCTTGAAAACTGCATGTCATGTATGTCCATACTTCGCATAACTATTCCGTCTGCATCACTGGTTTCTTCGCGGACTATATTATATTTGTCTTCAGAAAACAAATTCATGACATCACTTGGTATTTTGCTAAATAACGCTATTTTATACATAATTGCAACCTCCCATAATCTAAATTATGAGTCTTAGTATACAACTACACCACGTTAAAATCAAGAATAAAAATACAAAGTCATATGTTTTTTAAAAAAATTCGGGTCAAATACATTGTATTTGACCCCAGTAAGTACAGTCTATCTACAGCAGCCTCTTCCAAAAAAACCATCACCGCATAGTAGAAAATAAATTACAGCTATTATTATTATCCATTCAAGCCAATTGTTGTCGCATCCTACACCACCGCCGCAGCATCCAAAGTTTGTTGCTTTTATTTCATCTGACATATATATTTCACCTCTCTTAGATTATAGTTCAATATATGTCAGCGTCGTATTTTTGTGAATGTCATCATCAAATGATTTTTATTTTATAATATTTCTAATGTCGAATAAACTGTATCTACCAATTCTTCTATGTTTAAACTGCTTTCTGATCTTAATATTGAGTCAAGTTTAGGGTTTATCAAAGGATGTGATGGTGCAAAAACAGAGCAGCAGTCATCGAATGGTAAAATAGATGTTTCATAAGTTCCTATTTCCCGGGCTCTTTCCATTATTTCTGTCTTGTCCATTCCTACTAAAGGTTTTAATATAGGCATTTCAATTGCATTTTCAATTACCGTCATTGACTTCATGGTTTGACTTGCTACCTGTCCCAGACTTTCTCCTGTTATAAGCATTTCCATTTTGTTTTCTTTTGCTATTCTTTCTGCAATTCTCATCATGAATCTGCGCGCAAGTATAGTTGTTTCTTCTTCTCTGCAGAATTCTTTGATTGCTTTGTGTATTTCCAGCATGTTTATGCTGAACAGCTTAATCTTACCGCAGTATTCTTCCAATAATTCTTTTAATTTTTTCACCTTTTCGTTAGCTCTTTCGGAAGTAAAAGGATATGTATGAAAGTAAAGCGCATGTATTTCTACGCCTCTTTTGGCTATCATATACCCTGCTACAGGACTGTCAATCCCTCCTGACAAAAGTAAAAGCGCCCGCCCGCACGATCCTATTGGCATTCCTCCTACAGTTTTAATCTTCTCTGATGAGATGTAACAGTTTTTCTTTATGTCTATATATATCTCAATATCAGGATTATGCACATCAACCGTTACATCATTAAACGCCTCCAATATCCTGCCACCTACTTCGGCACTGAATTCCATGGATTTTATAGGAAATTCCTTATCACTTCTTTTTGTCTTTATTTTAAATGTTTTTATATTCTGTTTTTCTTTGAGATAGGCAAAAAGTTCTATTGATTTTTTTATTATTGTTTCAGGATCCTTTTCTGTTCTTATAGACGGCATAATGCTGACGATTCCAAAAATCTTTTTTGTTTTTTCTATAATTCCATCCATATCCTCTTCATTGCTTGTTTCAATAAAAACTTTGCCTAAATCCTTATATATGGACAATTTGTTGAAATCCTTCAATGCAAATCTAACCTGTTCAATTAACTGATGTTCAAATTTCCCTCTGTTCTTTCCTTTTAAAAATATTTCTCCAAAACTTGCCGCTACAATATTATACATACATTATCCTTCCTATTTCATAATTTTTCTTATATCTTCAACCGATTGCTTAATGCTGTGCACTGCATATTCCACTTCATCTTCGGTATTTAAAAGTCCCAAGCTGATGCGTATGGTTCCGTGTAAATAGTCACGGTCTAATTTTATTGATTCCAATATCCTGTTTGTTTTCGCCTTTGAAGAACAGGCTGACCCTGTTGAAACAAATATACCTTGCTGCTCGAGATAATGAACAAGCACTTCTGCTTTTACATTTTTAAATGAAATACTGAGTATGTGAGGAGCACCATCATTTTTCATAGAGCTGTTAATTTTAATATCTTTTATCTCTTCTGACAACCTTTTTGCATAAAGATACTTTAAGTTTTGCAGTTTTTCAGTTTCTTCCCTGAAATTTTCGCAAATAAGCCTGCATGCTTCCCCAAATCCTACAATTCCCGGAGTATTTTCTGTTCCTGGTCTGATTGACTTTTCCTGTCCTCCCCCAAATGTTATGCAGTTAATACCAGATCCTGAACGCACAAAAAGCCCTCCCACTCCTTTAGGTCCATGAATTTTGTGACTGCTGAATGCAATGGTGTCAACAGGAAGCTTGTTTGTGTCAATTTTAATTTTTCCGAAAGACTGCACAGCATCAATATGAATTTTTGCATCCTTGTTTTTATCTTTGATAATCTTTGTTATGCTGTTTAAGTCCTGTACTATTCCTACTTCATTGTTTACATGCATGATTGAAACAAGAATTGTGTTGTGATCAACCAATTCATTTAGATTATCTTGATCAACTTTTCCCATTTTGTCCACTTCAACATATCGTATCTCCATCTTGTCTTTAAAATGGTTGATAGTATTATATACAGATGAATGTTCAATTTTGGTAGTAACTATATTATGCCTTTTTTCACAATTTGACAAGGAGCTTATAATCGCAATATTATTGCTTTCAGTCCCTCCACCGGTAAAATAAATTTCGCTTGCTTTTGAATTAATAATCTTTGATACATTCTTCCTTGATTCTTCTATTTTCTTTTCTATCTGCAGACCCATTCTGTGAAGAGATGACGGATTTCCGTAATAGTTTTCGTTCACATCTATGATTTGCTCCAATACTTTCTTTCTTACCTTGGTTGTAGCACTATTGTCTAAATAAACTGTTTTCATGATTACCTCTTTCTAGAAATACTAATTTATAATAACTTAAAAATTTTGTAAAAAAAACTTGCAAATCAGCATTATCTCTGTTATAATAGTCCATGGTTATCCCCCCCGATAACCAAATATATTCCCAATACCCCTTTTATGCATATTAATGCTTCACAACAATGGCCACAAGGCCATTTTTGTGTTATTGGGCTTTTCACCCTAACATTCTCACTTACCCAGCTCCTTATTTACTTCATTCATATATAGACTTCCCAACTTCTTAACAGTTTCGTTTTCTGAAGATTCAAACATTAAATCGTTAATTGAGCGAATGGGTAAAACATCATTAGATGTTCCTGTTATAAAAGCTCCGTCAAACGAATTTAGTTCTTCGGTCGAAACGAACTTTTTCTCCACTGTTATTCCATTGTTTTCACATATTTCAATAACCTTGTTTCTTGTTACGCCCAATAGAACTGACGAGTCGGGAGATGTTATTACAGTGTTATTCTTAACAAAAAAAACATTCGACCTGCTTCCTTCACTTACAGTTCCGTCATCATTTACAAGAATAACTTCATAAGCATGATTCTCATCTGCTATTTGCTTAACCCTTGCTTTATATTCCTTTTGAAATGCCTTAACATTAGGGTTGCTCCTCTGCACCCTTGCCGTTACAGTATGTATTCCGATACGGAATTCCTCTTCTGATGGATAGTAGCTTTCAATGAAGTAAAACAAAGTTATTTCTTTATTATTAAAATAATATGACACTCTTACATTGCAGTTGTCGAATCTATTTTCGCTTATCAATAGCTCCATGGATTTTTTAAACTCATCATAGTTCAAATTTCCTCTTACATTACTTAAATGAATGCTTTCTTTCATTCGTTCATAATGCTCTTTAAGAAATATAGGTTTTCGCTTTATAACTCTTATGACTTCATATATTTTGGCATTATCCTCATTAAGAAGTTCCTCCAGACGCATCTTAGTTATTATTTTACCGTTGCTTACATTATTTTCAGATACTATATTCATTTTCTGCTCCTTTCCAGAATGATCTGATTTCATTTTTTGCTTCCTCTGTGCTTTTAATTTTAACACAATGATTCCAATGCCCTGGAAAGAGATTTAGATATCCTCTTTCACACAGCCTTGAATCTATGAGCAATACTACTCCAGTATCATTTTCTGTTCTGATGACTCTGCCTGCAGACTGCAGTATCTTGTTAAATCCAGGATATTTATACGCAAAATCATAGCCAGAATTAAATTTTATATCAAAGAAATTTCTGATAATATTTCTTTCATAGGATATCTGTGGTATTCCTGTACCTATTATAACTGCTCCTATTAATTTTTCAAGCGGCAAATCTATCCCTTCGGAAAAAATTCCTCCTACAACTGTAAAAAGGACTACATCTGTTTCATTTCTAAACCTATCTGTAATTTTAACCTGTTCATCCTCATTAATTCCCTGTTTTTGAAATATAATATTAGAACAATCAAATATCTGACTATAGGTATCATAAACTTTCTCCATAAAGCTGTATGATGGGAAAAACACCATGTAATTTCCTTTTTTATTGGATATTATTTCATAAATATACTTGCATGCCGTATCTATGTTTGAATCGCGAACAGCATACTTCATAGATATGTTTTCAGTGACCATAAGCTTTAATTTTTCAATCTCAAATGGAGAGTCTATCCTCATAATATAATCGCTGTCGTCTCCACCAAGAATGTACCTGAAATATTTCAGCGGTGTAAGAGTTGCGGAAAAAAACACCGATGACCATGCCTTTTTTAGTATCTGCCTTAAAACATCCGAAGGATCAATTAAAAATAGCTTTACCTTTGTTTGCTTTGAAGTAAAATCAGCAAAATAGCAGAAATTTTTATCAGCTATTTCAGAAATTTTCATAAAAAACATTCCCTTGAAGTATATGTCAACAAGCTCTTCAGGAACATTGTCATTTTTCTTATCATTAATGAAGTCATCAGCAAGCGCAGTAAATTTTCTGACATGATTAATCAGGTCTGATGGATCTTCATCAAATATATACGGCTCATCTGATTTCTTTTTAATTTCAATAAATTTTTTATTTATATTAGACAGACATCTACTGATTTTTTTATCTGTTTTTTTCATTATTTTATATAATGCATAGAATTCCTCTTTAACAAGCTCAGGTGAATACATGCTTCTTGTTCTGTCCTCAAGATTGTGAGCTTCGTCAATGAGAAGTATGTCATTGCTGTTTTTAAAAACATCATCTCTCTGAAGCGCAACCCTCGGATCAAAATAATAGTTGTAGTCACATATTACCGCATCTGACATATATGCAAGATCAAGACTAAATTCAAACGGACAGATTTCATATTTTCTGCTAATTTTTTCTATAAAATCTCTATCATACAAACAAATATTTTTTATAGAATTTTTCAAAGGAGTATTTAACTTATCATAGTACCCCCTTGCATATGGACAATACTCCGGTTCGCAGTCTGTTTCATCCATAAAACATATTTTTTCTTTGGCCGTAATTACTGTTGTCCTTAATTTAAGTCCTTTTTCAATCATTAATTTTACAGTATCAAATGCTATTGATTTTGTTGAGGATTTTGCTGTAAGATAATAAATTTTAGAATTACTTTTATAATTAAGCGATTTTATAGCAGGAAACAGAACAGATATAGTCTTTCCCACTCCGGTAGGCGCTTGAGCAAAGAGCTTTCTGCCTTCTTTGATTGTTCTAAAAACTGCAACAGAAAAATTCCTTTGTCCTTTTCTGTAATCATTAAAAGGAAATTTTAATTCCTCAATTGATTCTTCGCGTTCCTTTCTAAGGCTGATAATTGTCTCTGCCCATTCTACGTACATATTTAGGACTTCATAAAAAAATAGCTCTAGTTCGTCCATGGTATATGTATAAAGCAATGTTTTTGTCTTTCCTGTTTCTAAGTTATAATATCTTAACTGAACGCATAATTCATCGATTCTTTTTTCATTTCCGTAAATATATGCATAGCATTTAGCCTGAGCAAGATGTGCGGCATTATAACCTTTATCTATGCGTTCTAAATCTGTGTACGTTGATTTTATTTCATCTACAGTAATGCGGCCTTTTTCTGTTATTATGCCATCCGCTCTTCCCTCAATAACAAATGTTATATTTTTAAGCGCAAACTCTTCTTTCAGATAGAACTCCTTCTGGTAGCTTTCACCCATTTGGGATTGTAGAATTTTATGAGCTTTAATTCCTTCCAGTGCTCTATCAGCGCTCATGGCCTTTATATTTATATCTCCGCTTTTGTATACAAATTCAACCAGTTCTCTAACTGATAGCTTTATGGTATCCATATATTCTCCTCGTGCAGTCAAGACAAAAAAATAAACACTTAACAGTGTCTATTATAACAAAAAACATATGGAATATAAAGCTCATTTTAGATATTGTACGCAGATGACCCTGTTCCCGTCAATTGCAAATTTATCGGACAATCCTTCCACAAGCATAAGCCCCCGTCCTGATTCGCAAAAATCATAATCTCCAAATGCCTTATGCTTATAAGATATTCCGGCTCCCTCATCTTTAACATCAATAATAATGCATGAATTATCAATATTAAGATTTATACTGATTTTCTTGTTAAAATCAAGTTTATTTCCGTGTAATACGCCGTTAATTATAAGTTCATTTAAAATTATTTTAGTATTGAAAAAGATATCTTCGTTTAATCTGTCCTTGATATTAATAAGAATTTCTTCTACAACGCCCTTTACGCTGCCTATATCACTGTGGACTTTTGTTTCAAATTCATAAATCATCATTATTCCTCCAGTATTAATTAATATACCCCTATTTAATTTCTTTAAACTATATGTATATTAATTAGCAAGGAAAATTTATCAAATTTTCTAGATTTTATTCATTTTCTAAGCCCACTAATTGTGCGAACAGGTTCCATGTATCTTCAACTCCGGCTTTAGATACGGCTGAGAACGGAATCACCATACTGCTGTCCTTAATATTAAGTACTTTTCTAATCGCAGCCAAGCTTTTTATTTGTTGTGATCTTGACAGCTTATCTGCTTTTGCAGCTATAACATATCCTTCAAATCCGCACCTTTTTATCCATTCATACATCTGTATATCATTCTTCCCAGGTTCATGCCTAATATCAACTAGTAAAATAACCTGCCTGAGCTGCGGTCTGTTGTGCAGGTATGTATCTATCATCTTTCCCCACTTACCAATCTCTGTTTTAGAAACCTTCGCATACCCATACCCCGGTAAATCCACAAAATTCATCGTATCGTTAATATTATAGAAATTTATGGTCTGAGTCTTTCCGGGCTGAGAACTTGTTCTTGCGAGACTTCTTCTATTTAAAAGGGCATTAATCATCGAAGATTTACCTACATTTGACTTGCCTGCAAATGCAATTTCGGGAACAACAGTTTCAGGATATTGTTCTTTCTTAGCAGCTGTTATAAGAAGTTCTGCTTTTCTTATTATCATATTTACCTTCCTTTATGTAGGTGAACAATTATCTTACGTCTATACGTTATAATTGTTCACCTCTTGTTGTTGAGCAATAAGGCTCTATTCCGTTCTTAGGGCATGCCTTATTACATCTTCTATTCTATCGACATATACTATTTCCAGCGAACGAGTAATTTTCGTATCTATTTTTGAAACATCGGGTTTATTTCTTGTGCTTAGTACAATTTTTTTAATTCCTGCTCTTTTTGCTGCAAGAAGTTTTTCCTTTAAACCTCCTATTGGAAGCACCCTTCCAGTTATTGTTATTTCTCCCGTCATTGCTACATCTTTCCTGACAGTCCTCTTAGTTAAGGCTGAAATAACAGCTGTTGCCATCGTAATGCCGGCTGAAGGTCCATCTTTTGGAATTGCGCCTTCCGGAACATGAATATGAATGTCGGTTTCCTTAAAAACAGTATAATCTATGCCGAATTTATCTGCATTTGCCTTAATATAACTTAAAGCAGCCATGGCAGATTCCTTCATTACATCTCCAAGTTTGCCTGTAAGCTGAAGTTTTCCTTCACCTTTCATGGTATTTACCTCAATGAAAAGCGTCTCCCCACCAACTCTGGTCCATGCAAGGCCTGTAACAACTCCTACCTGATCTTCTTCATAAGCCATTTCATAATCATATTTTGGAATTCCAAGATAATTCTTAAGAGTTCTGGAATCTATAACCACAGATTTTTTCTTTTTTTCAACTATTTGAACGGCAGCTTTTCTCACCAGAGCTCCTATATTTCTCTCAAGATTTCTTACTCCTGACTCCCTGGTATATCTCTCTATTATTTCTTTAACAGCATTCTCCGAAATTTTAACTTGCTTTTCTTTCAAGCCATGTTCAGAAATCTGCTTCTTGATTAAATATTTTTCAGCAATATTTCTTTTTTCCACATCTGTATACCCAGAAATTTCAATAACCTCCATTCTGTCAAGCAGAGGTTCCGGAATCGTTGATGTTGTATTTGCAGTTGTTATAAACATTACATTCTCAAGGCTAAAAGGAGCTTCAATGTAATGATCGGTAAATGTTTTATTTTGTTCGGGATCCAGCGCCTCTAACAGTGCAGAAGCCGGATCTCCCTTGTAATCTCCAGACAGCTTATCTATCTCATCAAGAAGGAATACAGGATTATTAACTTTAGCCTTTGCAATAGATGATATTATTCTTCCCGGAATTGCTCCGATATATGTCCTCCTGTGGCCTCTTATTTCAGCCTCATCTCTTACACCACCCAATGATATGCGCACATATTTTCTGTTCATGGCTCTTGCAATAGATTTAGCTATTGAAGTTTTTCCTACCCCCGGAGGCCCAACAAAGCACAGTATTGGCCCCTTCATATTTTTATTAATATTTTTAACAGCAAGATATTCAAGTATCCTTTCTTTCACATCCTCCAAACCATAATGATCTTCAGAAAGTATTGCCCTTGCCTTTTTCAAATCTGTATTATCTTTAGTTTTTTTATTCCATGGTAAATCAATGAGCCAATCCGCATAAGTTCTTATAACTCCGGCATCAGGTGAAGATGATGAAATTTTAAGAAGCTTCTTTACTTCTTTTTCCGCTTTTTCTTTGACTTCCTTAGGCATGCCGGATTTTGAAATCTTGTTCATGTATTCTTCAACTTCAAATTCAGCTCCTTCGTCTTCACCAAGTTCTTTTTGGATTGCCCTTAGTTGTTCCTTTAAATAATAATCTTTTTGAAACTCACCGACTTGCTTCTTTACCATTTCACTAATTTCGTTTTCTATTTCTAAAACCTTAATCTCTTTTGAGATTAAAGCATTAATCGCTTCAAGTCTCTCATAAGGATCAAAAGTTTCAAGCAGTACCTGTTTTTGTTCCTGCTTCAGATATATATATGAAGCAACCACATCAGCCAGCTTATCGGGATTTTTAATGTCTTTAAGAGAAGCTAATGCATCTGGTGCTATCTTAGTATAAATCAGAGAATATTCTTCAAAATTTTCCAAAGTCAATCTAACCATCGCTTCAAGGTCATCGGTCAGCGGCAAGGAATAGTTATATATGTATTCCTCTAAAATAACCTGAAAGTACGGATCTTGCTGAGTTATAGACGAAATCCTTGCTCTGTTTATTCCTTCAACCAGGACTCTTATGTTATCACCCGGCATCTTTATCATTTGCTTAATTTTGCAAATAACACCGACTTCATAAAAATCTTGTTCGTTAGGTGAATCTATATCAGCTTCTTTCTGAACTGTAAGAAAAATATCAGAATCTTCAAGCATTGCTTCTTCTAATGCATTAACGGATTTTTCTCTTCCTATATCAAAATGTATAACCGTATCCGGAAATATTCCGATTCCTCTAATAGGGATTAGAGGAAGGGTTTTATTTTCTACACTGTAATTTTCTATCATATGATCTCCTTAGTAAAACTGCCTGCTAAAAGCAGGCAGGCAGATTGATGACGAGGTCATCAAGATAACAGGTTACCAAAAAAACTATCTTGAAAAGCACCGAAAGACAGACAACCGTAACGTATTTATATACGTGGTGATTGACTGCCTGGCCGGTAACTTAACTATAGATTTTTTCAGCAGCCTGCTTACCTGCATAAAGCAGGCAATCGGTTATGAAGCATTTTCTTTTTTATCAGACACAGGCTTTTTTGTCAAAACTAATTTAGGTTCACTTTTATTTAGTATGGTATCTTTTGTAATTACACATTTTTTAATGTCATTTCTTGACGGTATCTCGTACATTACGTCAATCATCGTACTTTCAAGAATACCTCTTAAGCCTCTTGCACCTGTATTTATTTCCAAGGCTTTATCAGCAATTGCTTCCAAAGCTTCTTTTTCTATTTCCAATTCCACATTGTCCATTTTAAATAATTCTTTATATTGTTTAACCAATGCATTTTTTGGTTCTGTCAAAATTGAAATTAGGGCCTTTTTATCTAATTTTTCCAAAGAAACAACCACCGGCATTCTTCCTACAAATTCAGGAATCAATCCAAATTTTAAAAGATCTTGTGATTGAACCTGTCCAAGCAGCTTATCCATATCCATGGAACTGTTGCCTGACAAATCTGCGCCAAATCCGATACTCTTTTTACCGATTCTTTTTTGTATTATTTTTTCTATTCCATCAAATGCACCGCCTAAAATAAACAATACATTAGTAGTGTCTATTTGAATGAATTCCTGATGAGGGTGCTTCCTCCCTCCCTGAGGCGGAACATTCGCAACAGTTCCTTCAAGGATTTTAAGAAGTGCCTGCTGAACACCTTCACCACTTACATCTCTCGTAATTGAAGGGTTTTCTGAACGTCTTGATATTTTATCAATTTCATCCACATATATGATTCCCTTCTCTGCTCTCTCAACATCAAAATCCGCGGCCTGTAAGAGCTTCAACAATATGTTCTCAACATCTTCTCCCACATAACCTGCTTCTGTCAGAGATGTGGCATCTGCTATTGCAAAAGGAACATTAAGCAGTTTAGCCAGTGTTTGGGCAAGATACGTCTTACCGCTGCCTGTTGGGCCAAGTAAAAGTATATTGCTCTTCTGGATATCTGCGCCTTCATCCTTGGATTTATAGTTTATTCTTTTATAGTGATTGTAAACGGCTACTGCCAGAGCTTTTTTTGCATGTTCCTGTTGAATAACATATTCATCAAGCCTAGCCTTAATTTCTTTTGGTTTCGGCAGTTCCGTAAAATCATACTCTTCAAATATATCTATATCGTCATCTACAATGTTATGACATAATTCAATGCACTCATCGCAGATATATACATCAGGTCCGGCAATCAGCCTTCTTACCTGATCTTGAGATTTACCGCAGAACGAGCATTTGATTTGTTTGTCATTGACTTTGCTCATTGAAACACTCCTTATTTTCTTTTGGCAATAATTTCGTCTATTATTCCGTAGGCTTTCGCTTCTTCCGCTGTCATAAAGTTATCTCTGTCAGTATCATGTTCAACTTTCTCTAGAGGCTGTGATGTTTTTTCACTTATGATATTATTTAGGGTCTCTCTTATTTTTATAATTCTATCTGCATGTATTTTAATATCAGAAGCCTGCCCCTTCATTCCTCCAAGCGGCTGATGAATCATAATCTCCGAATTAGGAAGAGCAAATCTTTTGCCTTTCGAACCTGACAACAGTAAAAATGCTCCCATGCTAGCTGCCATACCTACGCAAATAGTTGAAACATCCGGCTTTATATACTGCATGGTGTCATAAATTGCCATACCTGCAGTTATAGATCCTCCTGGTGAATTTATATATAATTGTATATCTTTATCTGGATCTTCTGATTCCAGGAACAGCAACTGTGCAACTATTAAGCTTGCTGTTGCATCATTAACTTCATCACTCAAAATAATTATCCTATCTTTTAAAAGTCTCGAATAAATATCATAAGATCTTTCGCCTCTACCGGTTTGCTCAATTACATATGGTACCAATGCCATATTCTTTTCCTCCTATTATTATATTTTACTATATATATATTGTACTTATTTTTCTTAATTTTATCTTAATTTATTTTTCTTCGCTCTTTAAATCCTCGTCTGAATCCTTAGCTGCGGGTTCTTCAGTTTTTTCTTTTGGCTCAACAAATACTGCATTTTCAGCAAGCATTTCAAATACTTTTCTTTTTTGTAAAGTTTCTTTTATATAGCTTCCGCTTGTCTGGAGAAGATTTTCTTTGAATGCTTCTAATCTATCTTCCTCAACATGGTATTGTTTAGCAACCTCATCAACCTCTTTTTTAAGTTCATCTTCAGCTACTTCTATATTTTCTTTTTTAATGATTGCTTCAAGAACAAGTTCAGCCTTAACATTAAATTCAGCCTGGCCTTTTGAGCTTTCTTTGTATTGATCTACAAAGTTTTTAATTACGTCATCATATTCCTTGCCTGTAAATCCCTGCTGACGGAATTGCTGCTCATAATTTCTTGCAAGGTGTTCCATTTCTCTTTGCACTAACACTTCAGGAATTTCAACTTTAGCATCGTTTACTACTTTAGTTATTACGTTGTTGTCATTTGTTACTTTTGTCTGATCAACAGCTTTTGCCTCTAAAGTTTTTTTCGTGTCAGCCTTAAATTCTTCCAACGTATCAAACTCACTTACATCTTTTGCAAATTCATCGTCAATAGCCGGAAGTTCTTTTGTCTTTATTTCATGGATAGTAACATTGAAAACAGCGTCCTTACCCTTTAATTCTTCAGAATGATATTCTTCTGGGAATGTAACATTTACTTTTACCTCATCCCCTTTATTTTTACCTATTAATTGCTCTTCGAAGCCGGGGATAAATGTGTTTGAACCTATCTCAAGTGATTGGTTTTCTGCAGTACCGCCTTCAAACTGTTCTTCTCCCACAAATCCAGCATAATCAATAGTCAAAAAGTCTCCGTTTTGAACCGGTCTATCTTCGACTTCAACTATTCTGGCATTCTTTTCTTGAATATTTTTAAGTTCCTTTTCAACATCTTCATCTGTTACTTTAAATTCTGTTTTTTCTACTTCAACACCTTTGTATTCAGAAAGTTCAACTTCGGGCATAACTTCAACATCTGCATTTAAAACTATTTCTTCTCCCTCGTTAAAAGTAACAATATCTATCTTTGGACTGTTTATTATATCAAGACCAAGATCTTTTACAGCTTTAGGGTATTCTTCCTGCACAGCAAAATCTAGTGCATCATCATAAAAAATGCTCTTGCCATATTTTTTTTCAATTATATGTTTTGGAGCTTTACCTTTTCTGAATCCTTGAACATTAATGTTATTCTTAACTTTTAAATATGCTTTATTCACAGCTTCTTCAAATTGTTCGGGTGCAATCGTAAATTCAATTGAAACCACGTTTTTTTCTTTTTTTAATATTTTTGAACTCATTTGTTCCTCCTAGATATTTTATATTGTATGTAAAACAGTCAATATTGTTTCAAATTAATGAATCCCCCAATTTAACCATTCTATTATACCATACTACTTTCTAAAATCAATAATTTATTACATTATATTGTATAATTTTAGTGTTTTCTGTAATCATAAATGCTGCAGTTCATTATTAGGTTGTGTCCGCCTATAAAAATCTGCATCTGATTTTTGACAAAAATCATGCCAGCTTTCTCCATTACTCTTCCGGATGCTTTGTTTCTGACATCATGCATTGCACGTATTGTTGCAAAACCTGCATCATTTGTTAGAAATTCTAAAACACACATTAAAACCTCGGTTGCTATTCCTTCATTCCATCTTTTTCTTGCAACCGTATACCCTATTTCACAATATTTCTTTCTGTCTTTTATATTTGAAACAGAGATCGAACCAACCACTTCACCGCTGTTCTTATCCTCTATGGCCCAATGATAATAATTTAATCTCTTATAGTTATTTATCCAATCACTCATGTAACCTCTGGTTACATTTTCACTTTCATGCACGCTCCATGCATTATACTTTGCTGATTCAGCATCACTTGACCAATTAACAAACACATCATGGACATCATTTATTTGGAACTGTCTTAAAATAAATCTGTCTGTTTCCAACAATAGGGTTCCTTTATGCTTTAATTTACTGTTGCTTAAACATAACTGCATTGTCAACCTTCTCCATTATATATTTCGTTATTCAATACTTGTAATGTAATAACCCAACTATATAAATACATATCATTATATAATTTTTGTTATATTTTGCATAGGTTTTTTTAAGTTCATTTTACATTTATTTGATTGTGTTTTATTCGCGTAAATTGTATAATTAAGATAAAAATGAACATAAATGCGGGAGGTTATATGGACAAGTTTATCGACAATATCATTCAAGACAATTACAGCCATGCTGTTAAAAACCGTACAGAAAAAAAAGATAAAAAATTTATACCTACTATTGAATCCGTACTTAAGAAAAAGCCTATACAAATGCCGGCAGAAATCTACGAGGCAAGCGGCATTAATATATTCGGCAAGCGTATAAAATCACTTATATTTACAACCGACCTTGCAATTATAAAAAATCACAACGCCGACGGAGTAATAGCAGTATATCCTTTTACCCCCCAAATTGCAATAAATCAGGCGATAATAGAAGTTTCATCCGCACCTGTATTTGTAGGCGTCGGAGGCGGCATAACAACAGGTCAACGATCCATTGACATCGCTATAAATGCAGAACTAAACGGTGCTTACGGCGTTGTAATGAATGCTCCAACACCGAATGAATTAATTTCTGAAATGAAGCAACGGCTAGATATTCCTATAATAATAACAATTGTATCTGAAAAAGAGGACTTTGAGTCCAGAATAAAAGCAGGAGCTTCTATATTTAATGTTTCCGGAGGCACCAGAACTGCATCTATAGCCAGAAAAATTCGTGAGAAGCATCCGTATTTTCCAATTATAGCAACCGGAGGACCAAACCCAGAAAATATTATGAATACCATTCAAGCCGGAGCAAATACAATAACTTTTACACCTCCCACAACAGGAGATCTTTTCTCCGAAATAATGGATACCTACAGAGAAAAATTGTCTTAACATAAACTCCCCTGTTGAGGGGAGTTTTCTTATATAAGTGTTTTTTATTAAGAGCTGCTTTGAACATTTCATTCAAAACAGCTCTTAATTAGCATTTAATTTTTACATATTTTTTAGTGTATCTCTGTTTTGTTCTATTATACCGTTGATTTCTCTGATTTTTTCTTGAAGCTTGGACAAAATTTCGTCACTGTAATTATATGCTCCTATTTTCATATCATTTGCCTTCACTTCGGCATCCTTAATCAACTGTTCGGCATATTTTTTCGACTGCTTAGTTATTTCATTTTCCTCAACCAAGTATCTTTGTTGCTCCTTAACCTTTTCAATAAGCTCATCCGCTTCAGACTGAGCTTCATTTAATATTCTTTGGCGTTCCTTAGCGACCCAAGATGCCCTGTTAATTTCATCCGGCATTTTCAATCTTATTTCATTTATTACTTCCAACACCTCTTCTTTGTCTATCATAACCTTGTTAGATAAAGGGAATTTAGAAGCTTCTTCGATAATATCCTCGATTCTCTCCAACAAATTCAAAATATCCATACTACTTCCTCCCAAGTTTTTTATGAATTTCCTTACCTACATATTCAGGAACTAAATCTTCGAAAACTCCTCCATGCTCAGCTACATCTTTTACCATGCTTGAGCTTAAGAAAGAGTATTCCGAGGATGCAACCAGAAAAATTGTTTCTAATTTTTTATTTAAATGCTTATTTATACTCGATATAGCCAATTCATATTCATAATCAGAAACAGCCCTTAACCCTCTGACTATTATGTTTATATTGTTTCTTTCGCAATAGTCAACTACAAGCCCCTCAGTAAAATCGACAGTAACATTGTCTAAATGAAGAGTGGCTTGTCTAACCATTTCGCATCTTTCTTCTATAGAAAACCAATATTTTTTTTCAATATTATTAAAAACAGTTATAACAACTTCATCAAATTTGTTTGATATTCTATTAATTATGTCAATATGGCCCATTGTAATCGGGTCAAAACTTCCGGTATATAAAACTTTCATTATTCCTCCGTGTATGTCATTATGCTTATCCTTGTTCTGCCATAAATTTTCTCTTTGTATTTTATCATGTCAGTACTGATGTTATCAATTATTTTTTCAAATTTATCTGTTTCAATTATAAGCTTTCCGTCTTTCTTTAGCAAGTTATTTTCGAATACTTTGTCAGATATCTTAAAACCGCAGTTCAAATTATACGGAGGATCGGCAAATATGTAATCGAATTTTACACCCTCTTTTGATAAATTCAAAATAGCTTTCTCGTAGTCACTCATTATGATTTTTGCCCTGTTTTTAAATCTGCAAAGCTCAAGATTCTTTTTTACATAACTTAAACTCTTATGAGATGAGTCCACAAAGTAGCATAGCTCTGCGCCTCTCGCCAGAAATTCTATGCCTACGCTTCCGGAGCCTGAAAATAAATCCATTACAACTGCCCCTTCATCTATGTGCCCTATTATGTTAAATAAAGCTTCCTTAATCTTATCACTGGTAGGTCTGACTGACGTTCCTTCAGGAGCATACAGCTTCATACCTTTATTAGTTCCGGATATTATCCTCATAAATTTTACCTCCGATTGTTTGAGCTTCTACGGCTTGGTCACCGGCATATTAGCAGGAAAACAAAATATCCTCAATTAAATACGATGTTTTCATCCGTAAATAACATTAATATTGCCTTTTTTAAATTCTTATATTCGTCACCGGTCAGTCTCGGATTATCCGCCATTATTTTTTTTGAAACAATCTGAACATTTCGTACTGTTTCTGTATCATTTACTATATTTTGAATATCATGTCTGGAAAGACCGTGCTGCTGAGTTCCAAAAAAATCCCCAGGTCCTCTAATCTTTAAATCTTCTTCCGCAATTACAAATCCATTATTTGTACTTCTTAATATATTCATTCTTTCTGACGCTTTTTTAGTTCTGCTTTCATTTACCAAAAGGCAGTATGACTGAAACCTACCTCTTCCCACTCTTCCTCTAAGCTGATGAAGTTGAGCAAGACCAAATCTTTCTGCATTTAATACAAGCATTACCGAAGCATTAGGGACGTTTACTCCAACCTCAATTACCGTTGTTGAAACAAGTATATTTATTTTACCGTCATAAAATTTCCCTATTACATCTTCTTTTTCAGAATTGCTCATTTTGCCGTACAAAAGCCCCAGCCTGTAATTTGAAAAATAAGTGTTATTAAGTTCTTCAAATATTTGCTTCGCAGAATCCAGTTCCAATCCTTCCGATTCGTCAACCAGCGGAGCAACTACGTATGCCTGTCTCCCTCCGTCAACTTGCTCTCTAATAAAACCATATGCCTTTTCTTTTTGTTTTCCATTAAAAATTTCGGTAATGACTTTACGCCTGCCGGGGGGCATTTCATCAATAACAGAAATATCAAGATCTCCGTAAAACATCAATGCCAACGTCCTGGGAATAGGCGTCGCCGTCATTACAAGTATATCAGGATTGCTTCCTTTGTTGGAAAGCTTTCCTCTTTGCCTTACTCCGAAGCGATGCTGTTCATCCGTAACTACAAGGCCTATATTTTTAAATTCTATATTATCTTCAATAAGTGCATGTGTACCAATAATTATATTTATTTCTCCGTCTTTCAATCTCTTAATTATTTCATTTTTATCCTTTGCCTTTGTAGAGCCCGAAAGAAACGCAACACTAATATCAATGTCAGCCATTGATAGATATTCTGTTATAGTTTGATAATGCTGCATAGCAAGTATCTCCGTAGGAGCCATCATTGATGCCTGATAACCTGAACTGACAGCCGCAAGCAAGGCATATACGGCAACGACTGTCTTTCCCGAACCTACATCGCCCTGAACCAAACGATTCATTGGTTTAACCATACTCATATCATTTTTTATCTCTTCGATAACTCTGAGCTGTGCATCCGTCAGTTTGTATGGTATGGCATCCACAAGTTTTTCCGATAGATTTAAGCGAGTAATTACATTACCTGGAGAATTACTTTTTAGGCTACTTTTAATTGCTGTTAATCCCATCTGCATTATTAGCAGTTTTTCAAAAGCAATTGTTTTTTTACTTTCTGAATAAGCCCTCCCATTTAGAGGAAAATGAAGATTTTTAATTGCTTTTTTTCTGGGAAGCAGCTTATATTCATCAATAAGGTCATCTGAAAGTATATTTTCTATTCTTTCATAGTATGCTTCCAGCGCCATCTTCATAATTTTTGTCAGCTCATTATTAGATAATCCGTAAGTCAGACTGTAAATGGGAGTTATTTTTTTAGATTTCCAGTCATTTTTGCATAACTCTATATCAGGATTTATCATTTCAAATTTACCGTAAGAAGCTTTAGCTGTGCCAAAAATATAATAACTTTCACCCTCAGTTAATTTTTCCGCTATAAAACTCTGATTAAAAAAAGTAATGGTTATAAATCCTGTATCATCTTTACCTATAGCTTTTACAACAGTCATTCTTTTTTTAATTCTTGTTTTTTTAGGACCTTCAAAAAGCTTCACTCTAAGCAGGCACTTTAAATTATCTGTGAGCTCATTAATATTTCTCACGGCTCTCCTGTCTTCATACTTAACCGGAAAATAGTTTATTAGATCTTCTACGGTAAATATATTCAATTTATTAAGCTTCGCAGCTCTTCCCGGACCGACTCCCTTTAAATACTGAACATCCATTTCAAGCATAGATTACTCCCTGCACCCTTAATACGAATGAGAAGGATCTCATCACGTTCATGAGATCCTTGGCTGTATTCGATATGACAACATCATCTTGTTTATTCCACTGAAATTATATAGTAATAAAGCGGCTGGCCGCCGTAGATTACTTCCACATCACATTCTTCGGCAATTTCTTCTATTTTTTCTTTTAATCCTTCAGCATCCTTTCTGTCAACATCTTCTCCGTAGAACAATGTTATAAGGAAGCTGTCTTCGTCCACCATATTTTTGATAAGCTCAATTGTTTGGTTTTCAGGATTTTCTCCATGCGTAACTATGCTGCCATCACTTATTGCAATAATTTCGTCTTTTTTAATTTCCATATCGTTAATTACGGTATCTCTTACAGCATAGGTAACCTGACCGGTTTTCACTTCAGAAACCGCCTCTGTCATTGCACTTACATTTTCCTCAGGGCTGCTTTCCGCATTGAATGCAAGCATTGCCGTAATTCCCTGCGGTATGCTCTTGCTGGGAATAATGTGAAGATTCTTATCAGATATTTCCTTTGCCTGGGTGGCAGCCAAAATTATATTTCCGTTGTTCGGAAGAATAATTATGTGATCAGCATTGATGCTTCCAGCTGCATCCAAAATATCCTCGGTACTTGGATTCATAGTCTGTCCGCCTGACAGGAACATATCCACATTTAAGTCAGAAAACACCTTCTGTATACCTTCACCCATACCTATGGAAACAAATCCATATTTTTTTCTTTCTTGATTCTTTTTATTTGAATTTTTTATTCTTTCTCTGAACTGTTCCTTCATATTGTCAATTTTGATTTTAATAAGTTCCCCGTATTTAACCGCAATTGCAAGTATATGGCCCGGGTTGTTTGTATGTATATGTGTTTTTATTAGTTTTTCATCTCCTACACAAACAATCGAATCACCTTTATCATAAATTTTGGTCAAAAATTCTTCTGCGCTTTTTGTAGGATTTTTAATAAAAAACTCTGTACAATATGCAAATATTATCTCATTTTCGCTGGAAAATCCGGCAATTTCTTTTTCTGTTTCAACAACTTGATGTTCTACTCTTTCCTGCTTAATTTCAACACCTTTCAATGCAGCCAGCGCGCCTTCTAACAAGAAAACAAGTCCTTTTCCGCCTGCATCTACCACATCTGCCTGCTTTAATACCTTAAGCATCTCGGGTGTTCTGTCAAGTGTGCTTTTAGCCTGTTCAATAAGACTTTCCAAAAATAAAGAAGCATCTTCAAATTCGGTGTATGTTTCCATAGCCTTTTCTGCAGTTTCTCTTGCAACTGTCAATATTGTACCTTCCACAGGTCTCATAACTGCCTTGTACGCCGTATCAGAAGCAAACTTAAAGGAATCAGCAATCACCTTGCAGTCAATCTTTCCTGAACCTTTCAGCCCTTTTGCCATACCTCTGAACAGCTGAGATAATATTACACCGGAATTTCCTCTCGCTCCCATTAGAGAACCATTTGCAGCGGCATCAGCCATGTGTGAAATTGTGCTTTCTTGGAGGGTATTTATTTCCCTCATTGCAGACTGCACAGTAAGATTCATGTTTGTGCCCGTATCTCCGTCGGGAACAGGAAATACATTTAGAGAGTCCACTATTGCCTTATTGTTTTCTAAATTGGCAGCGGCTCCTAAAAGCATTTTCTTAAATGCAACATTATCTATAAACTTAACTATCATTTTAGCCTCCTCTTATTTTTGTACTCTGACACCTTGTACAAAAATATTAACATTTTCCACAGAAACTCCCGAAAAAGTCTCTACGCTGTATTTTATTCTGGAAATAATATTATCTGCAACAACAGATATTTTAACGCCATATTGCAATACTATATATAAATCTATGTTTATTTTTTCGTCAACTGTTGTAACCTTTATGCCTTTTGTAAGCTGTTCTCTCTTTAACAGCTCAAATATTCCCTGAGTTGCGTTTCTTGAAGCCATGCCAACAACACCATAGCATTCCATCGCAGCTAGTCCGGCTAAAGTTGCAAAAACCTGGTCATCTATGATTATATTCCCATTTTCATTTAACACGTTAACTGACATATACTACCTCCCACATTTCGATTTTTATATGTTATTTGATAAGTAAATTTATTATAACCTTTTTGATAAAAATTTACAAACAAAATTACCGACTGTAAAGTCGTGCTAATATTTTTTATTATACTAATTAAAATTTGATATTGCAATATTTAAATTTTAATGGTATCATTATTAAGTTAAATTTGTTAAGCAGAATACTGTTTATCAACTAGAATAAAAAACGGATGTTTTTAAATAAATGGGAGGTGTAAGTATGGCAAAATTTTGTGAAGTATGTGGAAAAGGAACTGTATCAGGAAACAGCATAACACACGCTGATAGAAAAATAAAAAGAACATGGAAACCTAATGTTAGAAGAGTTTCAGTTTTAGAAAATGGTTCTAAAACAAAAAAATACGTTTGTACAAGATGTTTAAGATCAAACAAAGTGCAGCGTGCTATATAAGCTAAAAATAGTGGCCTAAAAGCCATTATTTTTTTGCACAAAAATATTTTGACTTGTTTTTAAGCCAATTCATTATTTATTATCAAAATAATCTAAAAAGGGTACATCCAAGTACAACCAGAAGGCTTCCGAGAATAAAAAGCCACATTTTCAGAGGTAATATCTGAACAATGATAATTGCACCTATAACAGCTAACATGATGCCTGCAATTTCGGTAAATTTTATTTTAGGGCCACACGGGCTGCATTTTTTTCTATGTTTAAAATAATTCATAATAACCCCCTTAGCATTTAATAATAGATACAAATATGTCTGAGCAATTTCCGTCATTCGCTGTTTAAGGACTTCTCAATCTTTATACATACTATTCAAAGAGAACAAAAAAGATACATTGAAATTTTAATTCAATGTATCTTTGATATTTTTATACACAACTAGAATTCTGCATTTTTCGGTGTTCTTGGGAACGGAATGACGTCTCTTATGTTTCCTATACCTGTAAGGTACATTATAAGTCTCTCAAATCCCAGTCCATATCCGGCATGCTTAACTCCTCCATACTTTCTTAGTTCAAGGTACCACCACATTTCTTCTTTGTCAACTCCCATTTCATCCATACGCTTTACAAGCATTTCAAGCCTTTCTTCCCTCTGGCTTCCGCCTATAAGCTCACCTATGCCCGGAACAAGAAGGTCCATAGCGGCAACAGTTTTGTTGTCATTATTCATACGCATGTAGAATGCCTTGATATCTTTTGGATAATTTATTACAAAAACAGGCTTGCCAAATATTTTTTCAGACAGATATCTCTCATGTTCTGTTTGAATATCCGTACCCCAATCTACTGGGTAATCAAAATTTTTATTGTTTTTCTTAAGTATTTCAATGGCATCTGTATAGTCAATTCTTCCAAATTCTGAATTTATAACATTGTTTAATTTATCTGTCAGGCCTTTTTCAACAAATGAATTGAAGAATTCAATTTCTTCTTTTGCATTTTCCATTACATAGCTTACCACATATTTAACCATATCTTCAGCCAGCTGCATATTATCATTTATATCGGCAAATGCAATTTCCGGCTCAATCATCCAAAACTCTGCAGCATGTCTTGATGTATTTGAATTTTCAGCTCTGAAAGTCGGCCCAAATGTATATACATTTTTAAATGCAAGTGCAAAGATTTCAGCTTCCAGCTGACCACTTACAGTAAGGTTTGCAGATTTCCCAAAAAAGTCCTTTGAATAATCTGTCTTTCCGTCAACCTTTTCTATATTATCCAAGTCAAGTGCCGTAACTCTGAACATTTCGCCTGCACCTTCTGCATCGCTGGCAGTTATTATCGGTGGATGTGCATAAACAAATCCCCTGTCATTAAAAAATTTATGTATTGCATATGCTGCAACTGATCTTACTCTGAACACAGCTGAGAACATATTTGTTCTTGGTCTTAAATGAGCTATTGTTCTGAGATATTCAAGTGAATGTCTTTTTTTCTGAAGAGGATAGCTTAGATCTGATTCAGCTTCCATCGTCACCTCTTCTGCTTTTACTTCAAATGGCTGCTTTGCTTCTGGAGTAAGCAGTAATTTTCCCTTGACCCTTATGGCACTTCCCGTGGAATATTTTTTTACTTCATCAAAATTTTCAAGATTATTTTCAAATACTATCTGAACATTTTTCATAAATGTTCCGTCATTTAGTTCTATAAATCCAAAATTTTTTGAATCTCTGATTGTTCTTATCCAACCTTCGACAACCACTTCGCTGCCACCGTATTTTTCCGGAGATTTAAATAAATCTCTTAAATCTATTGCTTTCATGAATCCTCCTAATATGTTAATCTTTTGAAACAAAGACTAATGCAGTACCCTTATTCAGTATAATCCTGCCCTCGTCTTTTATTATCTCGTTGCTTACTAAAAAAGCTGTGCCTCTTTCCACAATGACATTATCCAGCGGATATTTAAACCCCCGTAGTGTCAAGCCCTCGATTCTTTCAGTTACAGGAACTAATGACACATAACAATCCTTTTCATACTTAATTTTAATGTCGGCACTGCCTGTAATAATTTTTATATGATTATTATTATCAATAATTTCTATATCAACACCTCGGTTGTGATATCTTTCAAGAAGTTGTATGTTAGCCAGAGTGTGATCCAGTCTTGTTCCCGTTACCCCGGCCATAACAACATGATTGAACCCTTTTTTTACTGCATTTTCAATAGAAAGTTCCATATCGGTGTAGTCTTTTTCAGATGGAAATGTAACTGTTTCTATTTTCATCTGCCTGTACTTTTCTAAAACAGCTGCATCGACAGAGTCGAAATCTCCTAAAATAATATCAGGAACAATACCTAACTTTTCCGCTTTTTCAAGTCCTCCGTCAGCACATATTACAAAATTTATATCGAATTTTTCCAAACGATTTTTTTCAACATCATTGCCATTACCTATGATTAAAACAGACATTTATTTCTCCATAATTTTTTTGAACTTTTTTGTTTCCGCCACAACATCCTCAGCCTTGTAAATCGCTGAACCCGCAACTATTACATTTGCTCCCCAGCTCAACACTTCCTCAAGATTATCAGACGTTACACCCCCGTCAATTTCAACATCAATGTTCAAATTAAATTCTTTAATTATCTGATTTAATTCTTCAAATTTGTATTTTACATTTTTAATCAAACTTTGGCCGCCGAATCCGGGATTCACACTCATGATCAAAACCATGTCCACATCTCTTATAATATCCCTGATAAATGAAACAGGTGTCGCCGGATTAATCGAAACACCGGCCTTAAGCCCCAATGACTTTATTTTCTGTATCGTTCTGTGAAGATGACGGCAAGCTTCCTGGTGCACTGTAATTATATCTGCGCCGGCTTTATAAAATGCTTCTATATAGTCATCAGCATTTTCTATCATAAGATGCACATCAAACGTAAGCTCTGTTACCTTTCTCAGAGATTTGACCACATCAGGTCCAATTGTAATGTTGGGCACATAATGTCCGTCCATTACATCAATATGTATATAATCTGCTCCGCCTCTCTCAACAAGCTTTATATCTTCCCCAAGCTTAGAAAAATCGGCAGAAAGAATAGAAGGTGATAATTTGTTCATTTTTTTCCTCCGCTAGTATGGCTTTATACTTTGTATTTCATCTAAAAGCCTAATATAATTGCTGTATCTTGTCTTACTTATCAAACCGTTATTTAAAGCATCCTTTACTACACAGTTTGGCTCCTTGTTATGCAGGCAATCTGCAAATCTGCAGCCCGTATCAAATTTTTTAATTTCAGGATAATATTCTTTCAAATCATATTCGCCTACTCCATTCAGGTTAAATGAGCTGAATCCGGGAGTATCTATAACGTATCCGCCTATGTCAAGTTTATAAATCTCGGCATGCCTTGTGGTGTGTCTCCCTCTTTTTAGCTTATCGCTTATCTCACCTGTTCTCAATTCAAAGTCAGGCTGAACAGCATTCATTATCGAAGATTTGCCAACACCTGACGGTCCGGAAAACACCGTCAGCTTATTACGCAAAATAGTCTTTAGTTTTTCAATTGAATTGTCATCATACTTGCTTGTGAAAATCACACTGTAGCCTGTGTTTACAAAAATATTTTCAAACTGACTTTTAATATTTTCATCAGTTAGGTCGGATTTATTAAAACATATTATCGGTTTCAAATTATTTATCTCCGCCGAAATTAAAAGCTTATCAAGAAGCAGAAAGCTCGGCTCAGGATTTGTAACAGAAAAAAATATAATCATTTGGTCTGCATTTGCAACAGGAGGCCTTATCATTTCATTTGTTCTTTCCTTTATCTCCTCGATATAGCCTTGGCTCTCATCCTCTTCAGTAAGCCTGATTAAGACTCTGTCACCTACAAGAGGCTTTATATTCTTCAGTCTGAATAAGCCCCTTGCCCTGCATTCAACTATATTATCTTCAGTATCTACGTAGTAGTTTCCTCCCACGCCCCGCATAATGATTCCTTCAATCATATAAGCTCCTAATTAAAATTTTATTTCAACTCTGTCATAAAGTTCGTTATCAATATATATTTCATACACTTCCGTTCCGCTTCCTTCAACATTAATAATTATGCTTTGTTGGGAAGTTTCAACTTCTTGAGAATAAACTATTTCTCTTCCTCCGTCAGTAACCTTTTGAACAACAACTGATACATTGTCTTTATCCTTCGGCAAAGCAATGGTGAGTGGATACGAACCAGAAGACGGTTCTTCGCTAGGTTGTTCAGTGCCATCTCCCTCGCTTGGCTCTTCAGAAGGGGTTTCTTCAGCAGGCTCACCTGAGCTAACAGTCATCCAGATGGACGTTCCTTCAGCTACCTCCTGTCCGGCAGCAACACTCTGCCTAATAACAAGTCCTTTTTCCACATCAGCGCTGGGCTCCTCAGTTGCTTCACCCACTGTCAATCCGTATTGTTTGATAACAAGCTTAGCAGTTTCAAGTTGCAGCCCTTCTATTTTTGGCATATTAACATATCTGATTTTTGGTCCTATGCTGACAACATAGTCAACTGCATCATTTTCATTTGCAGAAGTATTAGCTGCAGGATCCTGGTCTATTATCTGACCAGCAGGCACCGAATCAGAATTTTGTTCAGAAACATCACCTTCTTCAAGCCCTTCCTCTTTCAGAATTATGCCTGCCTCTATGGAGTATTTCCCTATTAAATCAGGAACTATTATTTCTTTCTGCCCCTTGCTTATTAACACCTCAACAGGGTACTCTTCCTTCAGCTTAATTCCTTCGTCAACACTTTGCTCTATTACTTTACCTTCTTCAAACTCATTATTGAATTCTCTTCCCTTAACCTCAAAGCTTAATCCAAGGTCTTCAATTATCTTTCTTGCTTCTTCTTCATCTCTGCCAATTAAGTAAGGAACCTCAACTTCTGGAACATATAAGAAAGCCTTAAATGCCAGTACACCGCCGATAACTGCAACAAGCAAAGCGCTGAGCACGGCAATGATTGTTATATTTCTGTTCTTTTTTCTTTCTTCATCACTTAATTTCTTCTTGCTAGTATTAGTACCCTCATTTATTTTTTCCTTGTCAGTATTTTCACCAAAAAATGTTTTAAATGCATTATCGGAATTATCATCAATTATATCAATGTCAATAGTATTCTGTTCATCATTTACATCTACATCATTAATAGGAGGAAGTACGATGGTAGGGGAATCAATTAATTCTTCTTCCTTTTTTTCGGAACTGCTAAAACCATTCATGGAATCCAGTTTTTTAATCAGTTCTTCAACACTTTGAAATCTGAAGCTCTGGTGCTTTTCAAGACATTTCATTATAATTTCTTCAAAACCGGCTGATATCTTTAGATTTTTTATCTTTTTTGAGGGAGGGACAGGTTTTTCTTGAATCTGTTTCATGGCAACAGAAATGTGATTATCCGCGTCAAAAGGAACAACACCAGTTATCATCTCGTACATAACGATTCCCAATGAATATATGTCTGATTTTTCATCAACGTACCCGCCTCTTGCCTGTTCCGGAGAAAAATAATGAACCGATCCTATTACATTTGAGGTGTTGTTGATAGTTGAGCTTGTAGCTGCCCTTGCAATTCCAAAATCAGTTACCTTAGCAATGCCGTCTTCGGTTATAAGTATGTTATGCGGCTTAATATCCCGGTGCACTATATTGTTGGTATGGGCATGCTTTAGAGCTTCTGCAACCTGTCTGGAAATATTAATTGTCTCTTGCTCGCTCAGTCTTCCTTTTCTGTTTATATATTTTTTAAGAGTTTCACCCTTCACATATTCCATTACAATGTAATAAATATCTCCTTCAATTCCCGTATCATATATATTTACAATGTTAGGATGCGCCAGGCTCGCCGCAGATAATGATTCCTGCTTGAATTTCGAAACAAAATCGGGGTCGGATGTCAATTCGTCTCTCAATATTTTAATTGCTACGTAACGATTCAAAACCCTGCATTTTGCCTTGTAAACCAGAGACATGCCGCCTCCGCCGATTTTTTCTATTATTTCATATCTATTTCCTAATACTTTACCTATCATATCCTTCACCTCTAGTGATATTATCAACAATAATGACGGTAATATTATCAGTTCCTCCATTATCATTGGCAAATTTTATTAATCTTTGTACACTCTCTGAACACCCGAATTCTTTAATAGTGCTTAAGATTTTGTCATCTGTCAAATGTGTTGTCAAGCCGTCGGTGCACAGCAAAATTATGTCATCACTAAAGAGCTCTATTTCAAATATATCTGCATGTACATATTCTTCGCTCCCTACAGCCCTTGTAATAACATTTCTTTTAGGATGATGTTTTGCTTCGTCAAATGATATCTTTCCATCCTTAAACAGCTCATGAACATACGTATGATCCTCAGTAACTTGAATAATTTCATTATTTCTAATTAAATATGCTCTGCTGTCGCCCACATTTCCTACGTAAGCAATATTTAATGACAGGTCTACAATCACCATGGTAATAGTTGTACCCATCCCGGAACATTCTTCCTTTGATTGGGATTCCTGCCTTATTTTTTCATTAGCCTTATCAATACTTTGAATAATAAATGAGGGAGCTTTAAAATCTTCCCTTTTGTTGTTTTTCTTAAATATTTCCCTTATAGTATCAATAGCAATGGAACTTGCAACTTCACCAGCTTTATGTCCACCCATTCCGTCAGCAACAGCATAAAGGTTAAACCTGTCAGATTCTTCAACTATTAAATTGTCTTCATTATTTTCGCGCATTAAACCTTTATTTGTTTCGCAGTATACCCTCATAAGGCACCTCACATTTTTAGATAATTATTTCTAAGTTGGCCGCAAGCAGCATTAATGTCACTTCCAAGCTCTCTCCTTACAGTTGCGTTAATACCTCTGTCGGACAGAATTTTTTTGAATCTTTCTATATCCTCATTTTTAGACGGCATAATATCTGCTTCCTTAACATAATTGCAGGGAATTAAGTTCACATTTGCTAGCCTTCCCTTTAACATTCCTGAAAGAAGTTCTGCATCCTCCGTCCCGTCATTGAATCCTCTTATCATAATATATTCGAACGTAAGCCTTCTCCCTGTTTTCTCCACGTAATAATCACAGGCTTTCATCAGCTGGGATAAATTATATTTTTTTGCAATAGGAAGTATTTTTTCCCTTTTTTCCTGTGTTGGAGCATGAAGAGAAATAGCAAGAGTTACCGGTATTCCTTCATCTGCAAGGTTATAAATTTTAGGAACTATACCACATGTAGAAAGAGTAATTTTTCGCATGGAAATATTTTGTCCTCTTTCATCGTTAATAATCCTCATAAATTTAAGAACATTATCATAATTGTCAAGAGGTTCACCTGAACCCATTATAACAACATTTGTAATTTTTTCATTTGTATCTTTTTGAATTAAATATATTTGCTTCAGCATTTCAGCTGTTGTCAGACTTCTTACAAAACCATTTTTTGTTGATGCACAAAAAAGACAGCCCATCTTACATCCCACCTCAGATGAAATGCATGCTGTATTACCAAATTTATATTTTAAAAATACACTTTCCGCAACATTGCCGTCCTCAAACTTAATAACATATTTTTTAGTTTCATCAAGCTTTGATTCAAGCTTTAACTCTATTGCTGCCCCTGTAAATTCTAATATACTTCTTAATTTTTCTCTTGTTTTTTTTGACACATTCAGCAGGCCTTCAAAATCATCCGTCAATTTATTATGTATCCAGTCAAAAATTTGTTTTGCTTTAAATTTCGGCTCGCCTAATTCAACAAGAGCACTTTCCAGCTCATCAAAGCTCATATTATCAATTTTTTTCATAATTTACCTTCTGAATTTATTTAGTAATGAACAATTAAGATTGTTCCAAGATCCTGTTTTTTAAACAATATAATTCTTTATTTTAAAACGGTATAAATCTAAATTATCACGAAAAATTATATCATACTCTTTCTATTTTCGCAATAAAAAAGCCGTCCATACTGTGTATATGCGGATATATTTCTATATATCCATTCTTGGCAGTAGTAAAATATTCATCAATACTGCCGGAAATATCCACCAACTTAAACTCTTTGTTATTATTTAAGAATTTGTTTACCAATTCTATATTTTCTTTTATTTCTGTAGTACATGTTGAGTAAACCATACACCCGTTAGTTTTCAAATATTTTGAGGCATTTTCCAGTATTTTATACTGAATTTTGCTAATATTTTTGACATCCTCTTTTATGTTCTTATATTTAATTTCAGGCTTTCGTCTTATTATCCCCAGGCCGGAGCACGGCACATCTGCTATTACAAAGTCAGCCATGCCGATTAATGAGCTATCCAGCTTCATGGCATCAAACTCCTGGGTTTCAATTATACTGATACCAAGCCTTTCAGTTTCCCTGTCTATAAGAGGTAACTTACCTCCGTATATATCTCTGCTTAATATCTTCCCTTTGTTGTTCATCATTTCTGCAACGTTTAATGATTTCCCTCCCGGGGCAGAACACAAGTCTACAACAAAGCTGTTTTCATCAGGATTTAAAATTTGCCCTGCTAGCATAGAACTTTCGCTTTGTACAGAAAACAATCCGCACCTGTATTCCTCTGTTTTATCCATCTCAAAAGGATTTTCAACAACTATACCCTTGTTAGCATACCTGCATTTGTGTGCTTTAATTCCCTTTTTTTCAAATATTTCAATAAGCTTATCTCTTGAAATCTTTAACGTATTAACCCTTATTTCCAAAGGTGCTTCAGCATTGTTAGCAACTAATACCTTCTCAAGATTATCCTTACCAAACTGTAATTTCCACCTTTTCACTAGCTCCATAGGATATGAATATTTGACGCTTAAATATTCATCCTGAGAAAGCTCTTCCATTTTACAAATAAGCTTCTCCCTGCTTCGCAATATATTCCTTAAGACTGCATTTACAAATTTTGAAGCTCTTATGTTTCCCTTATCCTTTATGTATTGTACACTTTCATTTACCACTGCATTTTCATGAGATTTGTCCATAAAAAATATTTGATAAACAGCAATTCTTAGAACTGTCAATACATCCAGCTCCATCTTCTTAGTCCTTACAGTTGAAACCTCATTGATTATCCAGTCAATAAATATTAGATTTTCAACAACCCCAAGAACCGTTCTTCTGTACAGCGACAAATATCTGACGTCTATATTTTTCACATCATTGTTAATTACTATGTTTGAATAGGATTTATTCTTAAATATTTTCTTTAAAGTCTCAACGACCTGTGATCTATAGTTGTTATCCATAATTTCCTCTTTGATTATTTTACACGCGCTTATTTTATATTATACAGCAAAATATTTTTTATTATATCATTATTGTAAATAAATACAAAGTAATTTTGCAATTAAATTAATATTTCTATTTTATTAATTTTTTAATAAGAAAAATTTAAGCTTAGTAATTTCTATAATGCAAGAATTTACTAAGCTACGTAGCTATAATTATTTTATTTTGCGTAATTTCTGTCTATGACTTAACTACCTTAGCAGTTGTATCTGTTGCGCTGAAATATAATAAGTTTAATCTTTTATTCATTATATGCCTCTCATGCATTATTTAGACAGAATCATTCTAAATCCTGAATATTCATTTTATCTATTTCCGATAATTTATTTTTCTTTTCCTTTTCTAAATACTTCACAACAAAATATATTACAAACATAATAATTCCGGTTAGTGCAACAATAGGCATTATGACAGAAAAGCATAATACAACAACCGGCAATATTACAGCTAATTTACTTTGAGCTTTTGCCAGGCGGTACTCCACATAAAACAAAGTGAATGGAATAATTAATAAAACAATTAGCGCAAACAGCATTTTAGTAATTTCCATTGCTAATCCTCCCTCTTTACTTTCTTATATCCTGAAATTAAAATTTTAAAGCATCTGCCTCCTACATTTTTATTAATTAATCAAGCTTTGACATAATTTTTTTCGTAACACTGCTGCCAAGAATAACGTTATGACCCGAAATACAAACATCAAAATCAATGGAATCATATTTCTTCAGCGTTTTTATATATATTTCCCTTTCACAATCCAAATTAGGAACTATATCATCAACCGTATCTCCTATATTGTCTCCGGCATTTAAAACCCTGTCTTCTTCATCAATAACGCTTATTGAATCTATAGTATGCCCGGGAGTATATATAATTCTGACTTTATCCTCCGGAAAATTCAATTCATTTTCAAATGTAATGTTGGGCAATAGCTTCTTCACCTCGCCTCTCACTAAGTCCTTGTATCTTTGCATTGTTTTTTCCCAGCTTGAATCTATCATTTCCCTGCACAGGCTGTGAGATATTATAACCGAATCCGGGAAACTGTTGTTGCCCCATACGTGGTCCCAGTGATAATGTGTGTTTATTACAATAACCGGCTTATTATCTCCTCTAATATGCTCTAATATTGGTTTAACACTTAATGACCCAAGACCGGTATCAATAACGTAGTTATTTTTACTGCCCTTTATCAAATGTAAGTTCAGATCCCAACCATCCGGAACGCTGTATGTAAATACAAAATTTCTGTTTTTAACCTTTTCAACTTTCATAATTTCTCCATAATTATATTGTAATTTGTTATTTAGGCCTGTTTCATCTATCTATATTGCGTCTTCCACTTAATACATCTAAGCATTTATATATACACTTTATCTAAATAAAACCCAACTTTGCCGTTCTTCATTTCTTTATTTTCTTTTATAAATTTGGCAGTTCTTCATACTTTGGGACTTTCTCTAAGTCATTATCCCAGCTTGCTTTGTTCGCGCAGTAAATGTGGCCTTGCGGTTTCATTTGTATGACACTGTCAATAGACCCTGCAGGAACAACTAGTAATTTTCCATCAAACTGAATATTCGGAAGTGCTGACCCACAATTAGGGCAAAAGCTTTTTATATGCCCTTCCGACTTATAGTTAAAAGTCTTAGCCTTATTTTGCCCTGACAGCCATCTTAACTTGGCTGTAGTAGAAAACAAATTAGACGCATGAGCTGAGCCTGTATCCTTACGGCATCGTTCACAATGACAAAGAAAAAAATTTTCAAAGTCACCTTCTATTTCAAAAGTAATTTCACCGCAAAGACATGATCCCTTATATATCATAATCAAATCTCCTTTCAAATAATCTAATACCAAAATAGGTATTTTTTGCTATTTTTAATATTATACCAAGTGTTCATTAAATCGTAAAGTATTACAGCAAATACATTTTTCTATCAAAAAAGAACGTGAAAGTTTTACTCTCATGTTCTTAAGATGTTTGCACATTGAACTATTATTTAAGCCTCTGGTTATTCTGAAAAAAATCCTTCCACGGATCATTTCCTTGAATTCTTAAAAGCACGTCAGACATATTTATGCCATCGGGATCGACCGTGTCAAGTTCATCCCATGAAATTGGCATGGATACCTTGGCTCCACTTCTGGCCCTCAGTGAATACGGAGCAACACTCGTTGCGCCTCTTCCGTTTCTAATCCAATCAATAAATATTTTGCCCTTGCGCTTAGCTTTTCTCACATTGCTTGTGTAGCGGTCCGGCCACTTTTGCTCCATGACCTCAGCAACCTTCTTTGAAAAATCATAAAAAACTTCCCATGTAACAGATGGTTTTAGAGGAACAACCACATGGTACCCCTTACCTCCGCTGGTCTTGAGATATGAATTCAAAGACAGTTCGGCAAGAATGCTTTTAACATCTCTCACACCCTGACGCACTTTGCTCAACTCCATTCCCTCATCCGGATCCAGGTCAAATACCATTATATCCGGCTTTTCAAGCTCGTCAACACAGCTTCCCCATGTATGAAATTCCAATGTGCCCATCTGTGCCTCGTATATAAGACCTTGTATATTCTCAATACAAAAATAATTTTCCTCTTCTCCGCTGTCGTTTGAAACCGGCACTGTAATTATTCCTTTGCTGTTCTGCTCCGGATGCTTTTTATAAAAGCAGGACTTTGAAACTCCTTTAGGACAGCGCACTACACTGAGCACCCGTCGGCTTACATACGGCAGCATGTACTTTGATACATTTAAATAGTATCTAACTACATCCTCCTTTGTAATATCTGGTTCTTCAAATATAACCTTGTTGAGGTTGGTAATTTTTATCCCTTCAACAACAATGCTGTTTGAATTTACTTCCATAAATTTCTCCGTATCTGCTTCATCAAGAAGATTAAACTGTATTTCCTCATCCGTTTTCTCCATTTTTATGCTCTTAGGTTCTTTGTCAGTCCTAATACCTTTAAAGCTTGCCTGCCTTAAAATATTGTCTTTTGTCCACTCGGCAAACTTTATTTCAGCTGCAAGCTCAGGCTCAAGCCATGTTACCTTTTCATTCGCCCTGGCTTTAGGAGCATTTATAAAAGGCGAATCACTCCTTTTCAACCCTTCAAATTTTTCCTCGAGCATTATCATATCAGATTCACTTATTCCTGAACCGGCACGACCGGTGTATAGTAATTTATCTCCTTTGTAAATGCCAAGAAGAAGTGAACTTACTCCGCTTATCCTTTTATCAGAGAGAGAGTACCCTCCTATCACAAATTCCTGTCTTTTGTCGCATTTTAATTTAATCCAGTCACCATTTCTTGTGCCGCTGTATACCGAATCGATTTTCTTTCCGATTACCCCTTCCATACCTGTTTCGCAGGCAACATTAAAGCTTTCAACTCCGCTTCCTGTCACATAACGGCTATAGTACAGATTTTGTGGAGCATCCTTCATTAAGTCTTCAAGTATTTTTTTTCTTTCGATTAAGTGCCGCTCTCGAAGATCTTCCCCATCCAATGCCAAAATGTCAAATACAATATATATCAAATTTTGAAATTTTGGATTTTTCATATAGTTTTGAAGAGCATTAAAATCAGTTCTGCCCGATTCGTCAGTAACAGTCATTTCGCCGTCAAGCACCATGGATCTTCCGTCAGACCAATTAATAATAGAATGTGCCACATTTTGAAATCTCTTTGCATAATCATTACCATTTCTGGTTATTAAGCGCACACCATTTCCTTCTACAAAAGCAACTATCCTAAAACCGTCATATTTCAATTCATATAGCCAGTTCTCGCCTTCAGGTACATTACCAACTAGCTTAGCAAGCTGGACCTGAACAGAGTCAAATGGATTTTTTGTAATTTTTTCATCTTCTCCGCTCTCAATCTCCTCCATTGTGCGACCCGTTCTCACGCTGGTTATATACTTCGATATGCCTTCACCTGTATTAGCATAAGGGTCCTTTTCTTTCAATAAAAGCCAATTATCTTTATCCTCGCCGGATTTAGCTTTCCAGCGAACCAAGGCCCACCTTCCTTTAAGTCTCCTGCCTTTCAGAATAAATTTCAAATCACCTTTAAGCAAACCTTCAGCTGCATCTCCGTAAGGTTCCCAAAACCCTTCATCCCAAAGCATAACCACACCGCCGCCGTATTCACCCTTTGGAATGTTTCCCTCAAAATTTCTGTATTCAAGCGGGTGGTCCTCTACATGTACAGCTAACCTTTTGTCACGAGTATCATAGGACGGTCCCTTTGGAACCGCCCAGCTTAGGAGAACCCCTTCCCATTCAAGGCGCAAATCGTAGTGATCTCTTCGCGCCATATGATGTTGGACAACAAATCTCAGCCCTTCTCCTGAATCTTCAGTTTTTCCCTCCGGCTCAATAGTCCTTTCAAAATTCCTTTTTTGATTGTAATTTCCTAATTTTTCAGACATAAATTACGCGGATTCCTTATTTTTTTTAGCATTTTCAACACTAGCCTTTAGAGCATCCATAAGATCTATAACCTTGCCTGTATTTTCTGCCTCAGCGGCAACAACCTCTTTTCCTGAAATTTTCGTCTCAATAAGCCCCCGAAGCCTTGCCTGGTATTCATCCTTATATTTAGCAGGATCAAATGGCGTATCCATGGAATTAATGAGTATTTTCGCCATATTCAACTCCTGCTCAGATACTTCAAGCTTAGTATAAGGCTTTTGAAGCTCTTTAATATCGTCAGCATAAAACATAGTGGAAATAAGTATGCCATCCTCCCGAGGAATAATCGCCATAAGCGTGTCCTTCGTGCCCATTACTGTCTTACCAATAGCTATCTTCTGTTCATCCATAAGTGCAGTGCGCAGCAGTTCAAAGGCTTTCTCCCCTCCAGTTTCCGGCGCAGCCTGGTAGGTTCTGTCATAATACACCGGAGAAATTTGGTTTAATTGAGCAAAGTGCAGAATCTGGATGGATTTTTCTTTTTCTGTTTTTATTTTTTCAATTTCTTCATCTGTTATGACAACGTACTTGTCCTTGTCATATTCAAATCCCTTTACAATGTCTTTTGCAGTAATCTCCTTACCGCAGTGTGCACAAGTTTTCTTGTAGCGAACGCGGCTGTTATCTTCCTTATGAAGCTGGTTAAAATGTATGTCATTGTCACGGGTGGTTGTGTACATTGCAATAGGAATGGCCACCATCCCGAAAGTTATTACCGATTTACGTGATACCATAGTTGTCACCTCCACCATTATTGTTTCCCAACTTAATTATAAGTATTCTATTTGGTTAAATATTGTAACGTAAGGTGAGAAATCCATGAGGTGGCTATTATATATAAAATGTCCCGAAGCTCATATTATTATGAGCTTCGGGACACTGTCACAACCCTATTATTTATTTTTCTCTTCTAAAGCTATTAAAATATCTTCTTTATTTATTATTCTATCCGGAGATACAGGCAGTATTAATTCTTCTCCTTGCCGTACAGCCAAAATTGTTATGTTGTGCTTCTGTCGTATATTGGCTTGTCGCAAAGATTTGTCAAGCCATTCATCAAGAGGCTTTATTTCTGTAATGGTATAGTATTCAGAGTCCTCAAGAATATCCATTATGTTGGATGCAACCATTTTTCGCGCTAACTTCGAACCCATTTCATGTTCAGGCAAAACAACCGAATCCGCACCAATGCTTTCTAATATCTTCTTCTGGCGCAGGTTTCTTGCTTTAACAATAACATGCTTCGCGCCACTTTCCTTTGCAATCATTGTAGCAATTTGAGAGGCTTCAAATTCTTCGCCCATGGCTAATATAATTACATCAAAGTTTTGCAATCCAAGATTTTTAAGGGCATTTTCATCCGAAGCATCTGCCCTCACAACGTGTGTGGCATATTCTTCAGCAAGCTTCAATTTAGCTTTGTCATTGTCACAAGCCATAATATTTACATCATATTCAGACAGGGTTTGAATAATGCTCATTCCAAAACGCCCTAATCCTAAAACAGCAAAGCTTTTATTTTTATATTTTTTTATCATTTCATCCTCCTATCCAATAATAATTCGTTCTTCCGGAAAGTTTATGCCATTTGCGCCCTCATGTAATTTTACATTAAGGGCAACAACAACGGTGACCGGACTCAAACGTCCCAGGTACATACACAAAATGAGGACGCCTTTCCCAACCGTAGAAATATTCGAAGTTACTCCAGTAGTTAATCCCACTGTACCTGTAGCTGAGCACACCTCAAACAGCAGGTCTAAAAACGAATGCTGAAATGAATTGGATGATTCAGCAAAATACAGGAGTATTGTAGACACAAGTACTACAATCAACATTGTTGTAGCAACAGTTAACGCCTTCTGCAGCAAATCAAACGGCAATGTGCGACCATAAACCTCAATCTTATTTCGTCCCTTCAGAACAGAAACCATGGAAATTATAATTATACCAATTGTTACTGTTTTCATCCCACCCGCTGTACTGGCAGAAGAGCCTCCTATCAACATAAATATACAAGATATAAACTTTGAAATTTCTCTGAGAGCTCCTTGAGAAACAGTATTAAAACCGGCTGTACGAAGTGTTACAGATTGGAATAATGCAGCCTGAACCTTTTCTAAAGCGTGTAATTTACCAAAAGTATCAGGATTTGACCATTCAAACAGCAAAAATAGCAGCATTCCTCCTATAATCAGAATGCCTGTAACAGAAAACACTATTTTGCTGTGAAGGCTCATATGTATAATTCTTAACCGGAGAGACCTTTTCTCTTTATTTCGCAGCAACTCAATAATCTCCAGCCATACTGTAAATCCAAGCCCGCCGGCTATAATAATCGTCATAACAATAAAATTTATCGGTACACTGGACTGAAAAGGAATGAAGCTGTCATTACCGATATTATCAAATCCTGCATTGCAAAAAGCAGATATTGAATGAAAAATTCCTTGAAAAGCCGCTTCTGATAATTTCATTTGCGTTTCTTTGTAAAAGGCAATCATAAGAAGCACTGCTCCTATCACTTCAATGGTAAATGTAACGGCAACCACCTTTTTTACGAGCTTTACCATTCCGCCGATGTTATCCTGATTAAAGGAAGCCTGAATTGCTTGCCTGCTTCTTAAAGATATTTGTTGCTTCATTAAAATCATTGCAACTGTCATCACTGACATAAATCCAAGAGCACCAAACTGAATCAATATTAATATTACAACTTTGCCAAATAATGTCCAGTGCTCCATAGTATTCACCACTACTAATCCGGTAACACAGTTTGCGGAAGTGGCCGTAAATAAAGCATTAATAAATCCTATACTGTTCCCTGATTTGCTTGCAATCGGTAAATTCAACAAAAATGCTCCTATAAGTATCATAAGAGCAAATCCAGCCATAATTGTCTGAGACGGTGATAAATGTTTTATTTTCTTTTTCATTTGATACCCCGATTAGTTGTCTAAAATAATATATGTTTAAAAAGCTATTACTCTTCCAATTTATGATAGCATTCATACATACCGGTGTCAACATTTCCTTTTATTGTCATTATTTTGAATATACAAATATCGCCTGTTTTCTGTCATTCCAAACTCCTTTACGATTAATCCAGTTCTATATTCCAATCTCCCAAAAGCACCGATGTTGGTGATTCAAAGTATATTGAAAATCTTTTGCCTGCATCATCTGCATCTATTGAAAGTTCAATATAGCCTGTATCCTTGTTTGGGCTTATGCTGTAGGCTGAAATTCCTCTCACACGCACACTATCCAATAATTCGTCCTCCGGTGTGCTGCATTTTAAATTGATTATCATTTCATCACCCGCACGCCTTATGTCAACTACATTTATCTCAAATTCTCCCATGGTTAATGCCTTATCTATACTTTGCTTCTCTCCGTCCTGAGGCGTAGTGATTCTTACCTTTTTTGTTTTTAAGTCTGGGTATTTTACCTTTACGTATGGCAATACGAGCTTCAATCCTTCCTTATCCGCTGTATCAAAATAGAAATCTGACATTAAGCCACCATATGATGACGGCAGAGTTGGATATGTTTTGTTCCCCATGCTGTCAATAAGGTACATGCTTCCCTCTATATCAGGTTCTGAAAACCATGCGCTTTCCAACAAGCCTTTACCAAAAGGATATCCTTCCACTGTTTTTTTCTCTGATTGATTCAACATAAACCTTGAAAACAATGACATTCTTTTCATCCATGGATAATGCTTTTAGATTCTCCATGAAAATATTTACGCTTTCTTTATTCTCGGCTTGCATTGTGTTCACATTTGATAAGTCTTCTAATGAAATTAATTTGTTTTTCCTCAGCAAATCCTTTGATTTATTTACCGTAATATTTAATATCCATGACTTGAATTTGTTCTTGTCTCTGATTTTATCCTTTGATATGTACGCCTGATATGCACTCTCCTGCACTATAACTAAAGCATCGGCCTCGTTATTGACATAGGTATAAGCTATCCTGTAAATATCTTTTTTATATTGTTTAAATAACGTTTCAAACTCTTTTTCATTTATTTTAATTTTGGTGCATCTCCTACCTAAGAAGACCTTCTTCTATATAAGACAAAATAAAATTATATCAATAAAGAAAAAACAAATATTGACTTAGAAAGCATTTCGGAGTACAGTTTATACAACCCAGAAAATGATTTCACTGAAAAATTTGGAGTTTCAGAAATAGAAGAAACCTTAAATTATATGCCAGAACCATATAAATCTATCTTGATTTACAGATATGTATATGATGAAGTCACTTACGAAGAAATAGCAATAGCTTTAAATATAAACGCTAAAAACATTCGTGTATAAAAGCTGGGATACCATAGCAACCTAGACAAAAGAAGGTTTAGGGAGAAGCTCAGATACTCAATATAGAGCAGTTTCAAGAGGAACACACAGGATTTATATGCTGGCAAAGTTTACAATAGTTCAGGAACTCTTATAGAAACCCAAGCTGCTTATTCCGTCATAAAAACTTACTAAAGTTAAAAATATTGCGTAGTATGACCTACACATTATTTTTAAAACATTTTATTAAATTATAATATATTTTTAGTAAAATATTATTTGAGGGTAAATTATGAAAAATAAGACGTTTTTCTCAATAGCTATACTTATAGTAATCATTTTACTATACTTTATGTACCGACCAATAGAAATAGAAAGGGTATATGAAGGGTTATATATTGATAAGGATATTCCCGAGGTATCAGAGAAAGTTTCAGTAAGCATTGATTGTATTGTAACGAAAAATATGCTACTTAAACCAAAAACGTTTATTGGTGATATTTCTATAAATTCTAGTCTTTTTAGAATCGAACAACCTATTCAATTTGATAAAGTGACGCGAACGTTCAGGCTGACTTTAGATGCGCATTCTGTAAATAGTGTATGGAAGTTCTATGACAGTGAAGGTATGTTTGAGCATCTTGGAGATACAGTTTATTGGTCAATTTATGTTGATGGTAAAATATCAAAGATTACTTTTATCCCTCTTTTAGAAAATAGTAGTTCTTCTGAGCGAGTTGTTGCTCCGTGCAATAATCGAGAAGAAGCAATAAATCTATCTCAGTTTTTAAATAGTGGAGGTTTTAAGTAGAGCCTGTAAGTATTTAAAAAATCTTTTTAAAAGATAATCGGGAGTGTAACAAATTGGACGTGTTGACAAATACAGTTTTAGGTGAGTGAAAATTTTATATAGCAACCCTTTTTTCTAAAAACTACTGGGAATGTGCTTAAAAACAGAAAAGCAACCGTATTTTGCAGGTCTCTCCATTGCCTTGTATTGCGGCGTTTCATATCTTTGGCGATTTTGGAAAAATGCCGGATAGAAAGCACTTGCATTGATTCTTGATTCACCATGTGAAAAACTACATTCGGTGAAGAATGGACATGTTGGACAACTACTTAGTTGAGCTTTCGGCTGCCTCTGCTCGGGTAATATTATTTTCAGGTCTGAAGGTTTCATCCTCATAGCCCTTTATATATGCTATATGATTTTCTAGCGCTTTCGTACTTTTATCTGATTCATCTTTTTCATTATAAGTTTTATATGATAATGCATATTGACTAAATCTATCTGTCTCAAATACCAGATAATTACCTTCCAATACAGTATCTAATATTTCGATAACACCTTTGTGCAATCGAATTATTTTGTAATCTCTTCCTCTACGCATATTGCTTGGAATTTCAATTTTAATTTTCACAGGATTTTGTGTGTTTACAAGTAAAGTTTCCGTATTGTTAGTAATATTCTTTAATTTAAGTTCAATATCAAGATACATTGCTATGCTTTGATCTTCTAAAAAATTTTCAATTCCAAGCCTTTGGCTTCCGTTTATAGTATTTCCGTTATCTGTTATATTAAGCTCCAGTTCCATCGTCAATGGCTTCATTATCTTGGTACTTAATTATCTTATACTTTGTTCAAATATTAATCTAATTCTATATTCCAATCTCCCAGAAGCACCGATGTTGGTGATTCAAAGTATATTGAAAATCTTTTGCCTGCATCATCTGCATCTATTGAAAGTTCAATATAGCCTGTATCCTTGTTTTGACTCATACCGTAACCTGAACTCCCTCTCACACGCACACTGTCCAATAATTCATCCTCTGGTGAGGTGCTTTTTAAATTGATTAATAGTTCATTTCCATCACGTCTTACGTCAACTACATTTATCTCAAATTCTCCCATGGCTAATGCCTTATCTATACTTTGTTTCTCTCCATCCTGAGGCGTAGTGATTCTTACCTTTTTTGTTTTTAAGCCTGGGTATTTTACCTTTACATATGGCAATACAAGCTTCAATCCTTCCTTATCTGCTGTATCAAAATAGAAATCTGACATTAAGCCACCATAGGATGACGGCAGAGTTGGATATGTTTTGTTCCCCATGCTGTCAATAAGGTACATGCTTCCCTCTATATTGGGTTCTGAAAGCCATACGCTTTCCAACAAGCTTTTATCAAAAGAATATTCTTCAACTGTTTTTTCCTCTGATTGATTCAACAAGCTAATCATCAGCTTATCTTCCATTGGTTTTTTGACAGCCACTATGTCGATTCCCTTATCACTTGCATGGTTGCCAAGCTGTAAAAAGTCTTCAACCTCAGTTGTTTTTTCCAAGGTAAAAGGGATTTCCAAGTCTCCAATTAGAAGAGAATATTTTTCCTCCTCACCATCCACCTCGAAATAATAATCTCCCTGCCAAAGCTCTGACCCTCTGCCTATGCTCCAATTTCCCGTGTGTATAATATTACCCTTTTTATCCTTTAACAGCACTTCATATCCTTTATTAAATATATAATTACCCCTAACCGAAATATTGAAATGCTTACCTACTTTGGAAGCTGCCGTTATTTCTACAAAATCATCGCCTTTCTCATACAATACCGGCTCCTGAAGTGCCAGCACACTTCCTTTTTCCTTGTCTATCAAGACATTGTATCCGGGAACGTATTGCAATGCCCGTTTGATTGCTGCTTCAACCTTATCTGGTCCCACTATAATTACTGAGCTTATAATTATAGCCAAAGAGGCTGCAACTGCTGTAAATAATTTTAAGCGTCTGATCTTTTTTGAGCTTTGCTGAATTTTAGCCTTTTTAAATCCTAATTCTATGCTTTCATCCAATCCGTCAGGGATGGGAATGCTGTTCAACATACCATCAAGCTTATCTGTCATACTAACCCCTCCTCTATCTTTAGCTTTTCCAATGCCCTGTAGTATTTACTTTTAACCGTACTTATGGGAATTTTCAACTCATCGGAAATCATTTCAAATGTGTATTCAAAATAAACCTTGAGAACAATGACATTCTTTTCATCCATTGATAATACTTTTAGATTCTCCATGAAAATATTTACGCTTTCTTTATCCTCGGCTTGCATTGTGTTCACATTTGATAAGTCTTCTAATGAAATTAATTTATTTTTCCTGAGCAAATCCTTTGATTTATTTACCGCAATTTTTAATATCCATGACTTGAATTTGTTCTTGTCTCTGATTTTATCCTTTGATATGTACGCCTGATATGCACTCTCCTGCACTATATCTAAAGCATCGGCCTCGTTATTGACATAGGTATAAGCTATCCTGTAAATATCATTTTTATATTGCTTAAATAACGTTTCAAACTCTTTTTCATTTATTTTAATTTTGGTGCACCTCCTACCTAAGAAGACCTTCTATACATAAGACGAAATAAAATCAAAAACAGTCTCAATTAAATTTAATTTATTCTGCCAATTTTAAATTAAAACCGGGTTTGCGCACAACTGAATGCAAACTCGGTTCTAATAATCTTTGATATAATCGTATAAGCAAAAACAATCATTTTCTACCTATATAAATATGCCCTTACATCTATATCGCCTATCTATGTTTCTAATAAGAACCTTGCCCTCCATTCAAATTATCCTTAACAAACTCAAGTTGAGGAAGTACTATCAGTGTTTCGTCCTCGCGGTCTTCCTGCTTCCAGTATAATATGTGGTTTACTTTTGCGGACAAGGGTTTATATCCCCTGTCTGTGAATTTTCTCATTTCCTCTCTGAATTTTCCGGAGAAAATGATAACCCTGTTTCCTCTTTCATCCATGCACCCATTTTCATCAAACTTCATAACATCTCCGCTGTTTAATGCTTCAACATATCTTCTTGTTTTATAAAAATGAGATAGGAACACATCCTTGTATTTAAGCTGAAGCACTATAAGCTCAGAGGGCGGATACTCATTGTTATCGTGCTCATATGTAAATCCTCTCCTAATCATGTCTAAAAATCCTGTTTTCCTTTCAAGGTAGCTTCCGTTATAATGAATGGATAGAGTCTTTCTTGCTCTTGTCATACCTACGTAAAGTTGTCTCTTTACCTCCTCGGAATCAGGAATCATATCCTTCAGCATCATGATTACATGGTCGAATTCCCTGCCCTTGGATTTATGGATTGTTGAAACGGTTATTCTTTCCTCATTTCTGTAAAAATCTTCTTCAGAAGACTCCTTAATGAAAAGCAGAAAATCTGTCTTGTATTTGATTTTGCCAGCGGTGTATTCAAAATCCTCAATTATTTGCTTTAAGAGCTCAAGATTTTCACTTATTTTAAACCTTTCAAACGTCTTTCTTTTGGCATACTCCCATACCTCATCCCTTATTACGTGTGTTTCACCTGTTAATTTTAATTCATCCATAAAACTTCGTACTTCAATGAGATTTCTTAGCTCATATTTTTCTCCGCGCTGAATCATCCCCGCTTTTATACCGTTTCTATCAAGCAAAGAAAATATCTGAAGTGCTTCTTCATTCGTTTTTGCAAGAATGCAGGTTGATCCGTATATTCCTTTACTCACAAGCCTGCTTACCAAGGGCACAATTAAATTGCCATCCTTATATTGCACTATCCCAACACTTCCCTTTTCCTTTGAAGCGGCTGAAATAGGTGTTTTTTTGAGACGGTTATCCATAGTCCTTACAAAATCATTACTGAAATCAACAATGCTTCTGCTGCTCCTGTAATTTTCCACAAGCTCATACAGCCTTGAATTTTCCATATTTAAAATATTGCTCATATATTTTGAATCGGAACCCCTGAAGGAATATATATTCTGATCATCATCTCCGACTGCTATTAATCTCATGTCATCATTTTTTGCTATAAGTGCATTTACAAGCCTGTACTCATTCTTGTCCATGTCCTGAGCCTCGTCTATTACAAACACAAGCTTGGTTATTTTTGAAGGTTCAACCTCTCCGCTCTCTATGGCTGTGGCTGCCCGACTTATTATGTCAGCGGACTTTTCCACATTTCCTACCTGCCCAAGCAGGTCGAAGCAATAGGAATGAAATGTTTTTATTTCAACGTAATTTGCTGCGCTTCCTATAAGCTCCGTCAATCTTTTTTTGAATTCCGTAGCTGCGGCTCTTGAGAATGTAATCATCAGAAGCTGCTCATGCTTCACATCCTCCATGAGCAAAAGTGAAGCAAGCTTGTGAACAAGTATTCTTGTTTTTCCACTTCCCGGTCCTGCAGCTACCACTATGTATTTTGACTCCTTGTCGTTTATGATACTCAGCTGTGCAGGTGAAAGCTGTCCGAACAGCTGCCTGAATTTTTCGGGTGATATGTTTTGCTGTATTTCATCGCCCTTGGGCCCTTTGAAATATTTTTTCAGAAATGAACTGTATTCTAGACGGAAATAGTCATCCACAAAACGCAAGGCAGCCTTGTAGTCTTCCAGCATCTTTCTTGCATACTCACCGACTATGTGTATCATTTCCGTTTTTTGCTTGTAGTAATTCTTGAGATTTTTATAATCCTCTGTTTTGTACCTTATTTTGTTATCTTTCACAAGCCTTTCGATGCTGAAGGCGTTGTATGTTACAAGGAATCCTCCATCCAGCTTTAATGCGCCTATTTTGGAAAGATAGTATATAGAATCCTCGATTTGATGCGGAGTTGCACTTTTATTCATAAGCTGCATGTGAAAGTTGTATTCCTCCATAAGCTCAAGTACCGAAAATTCCACTGTTGATTCTTTTTTCGCATTAATTTCGTCAAGGTACTTCAATATGAATTCAGCAATACGCCATCTATCTTCTAATTCCTCTAAAGCCTTTGAATTTTCTTTAGTAAGCATAATTTTAATAAAGTTTTTGTTACGAGGTGATGTATTCCTTTTTATGAGCCCTTTCACATTCCAGAAATTCAATATCGTCTTAATTTTATCAGTATTAGGCTTCTTCACACCTTTTTCTACTGCAAGTTCATTCAACTCCTTTATGTTTTTAACAGATTGTGTCTGGGAAATCTGAGAAAGGATGAATCGCTCCAGCTCCATATATCCTAAAAGAATACCCGCAGGCTTGTTTCCGAAGCCGCTTTCCTCCGCATATGCCGTAAGGTCCTTTGCATCGGATAAAATTCCGGCTTGACGCATAAGCTGTATTATGTGAAGCACCTGGGCCTTTTCTATTCCAAGACGGTCGGAAATATAATCAACCCGAGCCTCAGCCTCCTGCTCGTTACCCCTGCTGCGGCTTCTTGCAGAAATAAGCTTATTTATTATCCTTATGGCCTGCTCTTCCTCTTTCTCATTAAAAAGTCCCGAGTTTCTTATTTTTACCGCAGCCTCTGCAGAATTTCTCGCCATTATGCTGTCCGCATACACCCTTGGCATATTCTGTCCGCGCTTAATATATCCTGCATTTTCCAGCGCAGCAATTGCTGTTTTCACTCTTGTTTCAATATCATTTACACCGTCGTCCCAGCCTGCGTCCCTAGCTATTTCAAGCGCCGAATTTGACATGCGCGCCCTTGTTCTTGTGGCACCCTTTATGGCCTTCCACACCTGCTGAATTTCCTGTATACTTATTTTTGTCTGGTTTAAAAGCAGAAAATGCTTGTTTAAATCCTCGTCATTGAACAACACAAAGCACTGGGCATTTATATTCTGATCTCTGCCTGCCCTGCCTGCTTCCTGGACATAGTTTTCAAGTGAATCTGAGATGTCGTAGTGGATTACCATTCCCACATCCTTTTTATCCACACCCATTCCAAAAGCCGAGGTAGCAACCATTATATCCACCTCGCCTCTTGTAAAGTCATCCTGGTTTTTGCTTTTTTCTGTTTTATCCATACGTCCGTTGTATGCTCTTGCCGAATACCCGTCCTGAGTCAGTCTCTGGGCAAGGTCCAGGGATTTCTTTGTTCTGGAAACATATATTATCGTAGGGCAGTTATTATATTCAAGCAGGCTTCTCACAGCCTCATATTTTTCCGACTCTTCCTTTTTTATTACCTTGTATGTGAGGTTTTTCCTTTCGGAGCTCGCGGTAAAAAGCTTAAGCTCCAAATTGAGATTTTTCTTGAAATACTCTCGTATGTCGTCTATTACATTCTGCTTTGCTGTCGCGGTAAAACAGGAAACCGGTATCATATATCCCAGGTTTTTCTTTTCGCAGATTTTCTTTATAAACTCCGCTATATAAAGGTAATCTACCCTGAAATCCTGTCCCCATGCCGAAAAACAATGTGCCTCATCTATTACGAAGCGTGCAATTTTACGGTCCTGCAAGAGCTTTTCTATGGATTTTGATCTCAGTGATTCCGGCGAAATATACAGTATGTGGGCTTCTCCGATTTCAACCCTCCTGATCGCCTCCATTCTTTCTATAGGGTCAAGAAGCCCGTTGATTGTCACAGCATCGGTGATATTGTTCTTTTCCAGGTTATCAACCTGATCCTTCATAAGAGACTGCAGAGGAGATATTACCACTGTAAGAGACTTGGTATTCTTTCCTGCCATGAGGGCCGGGACCTGAAATGTAATTGATTTCCCTCCGCCGGTAGGAAAAACCGCAAGCAATGAATCTCCACCCACAGCAGTTTTCACAGCCTGCTCCTGCAAAGGAACACCGTCAAATTTTCTGTAAGCATCATAGCCGAAGAATCTCTTGAGCCCTCTGACAGCATCCATCATTTCATCGCAGAACACACAGCCTTCCGCACATATTGTACCTCTCAATTTGTTCATTACAGAATCAACAAAAGGATACCTCATGAGTATCCACGGAGGGGTTATGGAATATTCGTCATCTGCATATATGAGAGATAAGCAGTAGGCAAGCTCAGTACCATGTGCTCGCATAAGCTGCTCAATATCGGCATGCTCGCATATCTTCCCGTGAAAACACTCTCTTATTTCAACCTCTCCCAATGATTTATCGCACTTATATCCGATATATGAGAAGAAATCCCGGAACTCCTGCTTATCATCCAGCAATATGAAGTATATACGCTTAATTTCATCCGGAAGCGACCTGAATTCCTCAACCTCATCATAAAACAAGTCTCTTGCCTTTTTTGAATCGTTCAGAGGATTATTAAGCTCATCTGTCTGAAGCTTGTCATCCTTTACGAGCGCATGATATGGTTTTTGAGGAAATAAAAGGGCAGAGAGATGCAGGGTATCAATAACACCCATGCAGCTGAACTGCCCGATATATTTATTTAAATATTTCATATCATGATATATAATATTATGTCCGCACAAAAAATCAGATTCCCTGAGAAATCTTCTGACAGCATCCAAAGAAGCATCATGCATGCTCTCACCACTTGACCTTATAGCTCCGAAATCAGCTATTTTCCCTGTTTCCGGCACAACTTCCGCATCTATAAATGTAATCGCTCTCATAATTATGACCCGCTTCAAACATATTATCTGACATTTTAATCCATTATATACCATGAAGTGCGTATTTTCAATAGGTAAAGAGTATTTATACGCATCTTCCTTATACTATATATCAAATATTTCAGCAAGAAATGCATTACCGCATACCATAGTTGTATATATGAATCATAATATAGTCTTTTTTGCTTAAATACCTTAGTTAATCCCAACTTAATTATTTCTCATCAAATATCTTATAATATAATCAACATCTTCAGAGTTAAATGCCCTAATATTTTTGTTCGATTTCAGTAACACATTCGCTTTTAATTTTTCCTACCAAAAATTGCAGGGCATCAATAACATGCGTCCTGATGTCGCCGCCTATCAGCACATACATTATATCATCACCCAGCTCAAGATGTCCTTCATTAAGCCAGACCCTGATATGAAAGATACCTTCCATCTTATAGGTTTCGGCAATTGCTGCATCAACCTTTGCCGCATCGTATGCAAATTCCATTCCTTTTACTAATGACCCGTCGTCAACACCCTGTCGCACCTTGAGTTTGGGCGTTTGACGCACAACGCCGTTATGGACCAGAAACATCCCTTCCTGTAAAGCCGCCAAATCATTTTTTGCTTCTTTGAGCCATTCGTCAACAGACGGTGATTGTTTTTTCAAGTTTTCATTAATCATATACTAATACTCTCCCTATAAATTAATTGCAAATCAGATAAATCAAAAACAATATATCCGCTTCATATATTGTGTAATTATATCTCTATCAGATCATACCGGACAGAAATCCTATCACTAAGGCTTTGCCCGTTCTGACATAGAGCCACGTGTAATATTTACAAGTAATATTTACAGTATATACTCATTCGCCTGCATTTTCTATATAATTTTATTGTTATTACAATTCTTTATTCCATCACATTTCAGCAAAACGTCCCCCCGGCTTTCTTTTCTTAAACTCTGGTAAGATTTTTAGCTCCGTTAATTACAACATTTAATTCAGGCGTTCTTTCAATTGTATCTTTCATCGGACAGCGGCTTTCTACAAAATCAACAAATTTTTCAATCTCTTCTTTTGTATTATTTGCATCAATAAACCACTTTGTAGTTATTTTCCTGAATCCGACTCTTAAATCCACATTTGCATTATTGCCTTGAATCATGTTCTGCAGCGCATCAGTGTCAATTTCACCTTCCATTTCTATTTGTATGTCACCCAGATGAATATTGCATCTTTCATAGGTCATTTTGGCAACCATATATTTACAGCCGGCCAAAGCATTCAGCAACGCTTCTCCTGGATTCATCCCTCCGTTTGATCCCCCCATTTCTTCAGGTTCATCCAAGATAAATGATTTGTTTCTTGCCGTACATTCAACCTTGTATGTTCCGCCGGCAGATCTTATTTCAGTTTTTAGTGTTTTAATTCCCATTAAATTACCTCCAATTAATTTATATAGCTTAGTATAATAAAAAGGTAAATTAATTATTCAAGTCACTTTTATTTCCCCGGACGATACACTCAATCTTATAAACTATTCTGATTTACCCATTCCAAACATCATTGAGTTTTGATAGTGTCAAGTTACTTTCTGAAAATAAAAGCTTAAATCCCCTTAGTAAAATTAAGCACTTGCTTTCCACGAATCTCTCCCAATGATTTATCGCACTTATATTCAACATATGAGAAGAAATCTCGGAACTCCTGCTTATCTCCCAGCAATATGAAGTATATATGCTTTATTTCATCTGGAAGCGATCTGAATTCTTCAACCTCATCATAGAAAAGATCTCTTGCCTTCTTGGAATCATTCAGATGGTTATTGAGCTCATCTATCTGAAGCTTATCGTCCTTTACCAGTGCATGGTACGGTCTAAGGGCAGACAGAGGCAAGGTGTCAATAACACCTGCACAACTGAACTGCCCTATATTTTTATTCAAATATTTCATATCCTAATCTATAATAATAGCTCCGAAATCAGCTATTTTACCTGTTTCATGTACTACTTCTGTATAATACCCCGCTGCCCACAACTATTATCAAAACCATTTCATTCTAAAAGTTGTATTATTTTTACATATTAATTATATATATCCAGTGCTGAACAATCAAACAATATTAATATATAGTGTTATAATCAGAATTTTTATTTGCAATACTCTTTCTTCAATATATCCATATAAACATCATCATAAAATTTGCCTTTCAAATAATATGACTCTCTTCTTCGCCCAATTTCTTTAAACCCTACTTTCTTATAGCAACTTATTGCTCTTTCGTTAAATGAAAACACCTTCAGCATTATATTGTTTAAATTTAAGTAGTCAAATCCGTAACTTACCAATAAATCAAGCGCATCCTGTCCGTATCCTTTGCTGCGATTTTCTTCATCTCCTATGAACAGTCCTACTTCTGCACATTGCCTAAGCTGCATGATTCCATGAAACCCACAGTTTCCTATTAGCTTATCATCTTCAAGCCTTATTATTGCAAACTGATATCCGCTTGTGTTTTTTGATAACCATTCCTTCTCACTTTCAAGGGAAACAGTGGCACTTGATGTTCCTATTCCGTCCGTTACATTGAAATCATTAAGCCACTTAACATAAATTTCCGCATCATCGATGTTTATAGGTGATAAATAAACTTTACTTCCTTCCAACTTTTTAAAATACTTCATTCTCTACCTCCGCATAATTACAAATAAATATTACCATGCTCTTCACTCCTATCTACTCTGCTGTCACAGTTTTAATGTTTTTTGCTTTATCACTATAACGGATTTTCACTAACAGATATTATATTATTATCAACTTTGCTTAGCAGCTCTTCCTCTACTTTTTTAATTAATAGAGTCTGAATGTTCGGATATGTTAATTTTGATGGAAGTTTATCAAACATACACACCTTTTCCATTTCTGATTCTGGAATACTTTCTAATGATTTTACATCTGCATAGCACAGCATCCCGAAGGCTTCTTCACCGCTGTCATTCAACATATTTTTACCTGTCATAGAATATACGCACACTGGTATTAAATCAAATTCACTTGCTCCTGTTTCTTCAAGCAGCTCTCTTTTAGCGGTATCCATAATTCCCTCATTTTCTTCTCTGTATCCGCCAGCAACTTCATATGTGTCCTTGCCCTTGTGCTTACAAAAAATCCATTTACCTTTGTACCTTGCAACAATCACAGCAAACTTTAATAATTCATCATCAATATCTTCGTAAAATTTAATTTCTACCATAAGAACACCTACTTAATTATTTATATATTTACTTGCTTATAAATCTAATAGTATCTTCAATAATTTTACTGGTTTTTTCTCCTTCGTTAAATGCATCAAACCCGTGCTCCCCTTCCGGGTGCATGTTGAATTCTACTTCACAACCTAAATTTTTCGCTTCTTTAATGAAATAATCATTACAGTTAGGACTATATATATCATCCAAATAACCCATTACAATTAAAAATTTAGGTAATCTTTCAGGATCCATAATTTTAATAATGCTCTCATCTATTTTGCCATAATAAACTACTATTTTATTTATAAATCCTGTATTTATTTCAATAACGTTTTTAACACCGATTTCTACTCCTGAAGAAAACGCAAGAAAATTTATATTGTTGATATTAAGCATCAAATCATTGTAATTATTACTGATAAAATTTACAAAATCTTTTATATCCTGCGGGTTATCTTCTGGTCTCCAATTAAAAACAACAGCATTAAATCCTGATGCCGCTAACACCTTACCCCATGATTGAAAAAGTTGAACATCCTTAATGCTTTTAATTGAAGAGCTCCCATGAATTAAAGCAACAGTTGGAATATCAGAAATCTTAGAATTATTTGAATAATAGATATCAAATTTTAAAACTGCTCCGTCACTGCCCTTATAAACAATATCCTTCCTTGTCTTTACCTCATCCATACCAGGACGCGTGTATAATAAATCCACAATTTTACCCCCTCATAAGTAATAATTACTATGAATATTCAATTATAAATTGTTTAATTATAACACTAATGTTAAGCTGGCACAATATGGAATATTTATTTATATCAAAAAAATTATTCCATATAATGTTAATTTAAAAATTAGACAGACAAAAAGGTAAAAATAAGGTAAAATGAAACTGTTGAAAATAAAAAGCCCGATAGAGCATTTTTTTGTATTCATATAAATATAAATGTGTATAGAGGTAGTACTATGGAACTTATGAAAAATATATTTAATAATAGGAGATATATTGACGGAATAACAATAATTGACCTAAATGGGGAGATTCTTTTTACTGCAAAATTTAATAATAAGCTCAACTCTGATGCAGATGAAAATTATGAAGTTGTAGGGAAGAAATTTCTTGATATTTATGAAGGCCTTGATGAAAGCAACAGTTCTACATATCAGTCAATGATTCATGGCGTTCCTTTTTATGTAGAAAACCAACAGCTTAAAGCTAAGGGAATGCCTTCAATACAGATTACTTCACTATCTATTCCAATAAAGTCAAGTAACAAGATTGTAGGTGCGATAGACCTGTCTGTAAGCGAATTTGAAGATAAACACGGGGACAATATTGAAATCGATTCGAATATGTATGAGAAGCATCAAAAATCAATGATGGATGCCGCTACATTTGGAAATAACACTGTTGACAAGCTGGAAGTCCATGTCAACAGAGCATACCACTTCACAGAAGATATAATATCTAACAATCAAAAAATGAAAGAGTTAAAAAGATATATTAAAGTAGCTGCCGGATGCAATTTGCCTACTTTAATATATGGTGAAACTGGAACTGGAAAAGAACTTTTTGCCCATGCTATTCACAATGAAAGTGACCGTAAAAATAATCCTTTTATTGTTCAGAATTGCGCGGCCATACCTGATAATCTTTTGGAAAGCATATTGTTCGGAACCGCAAAAGGGGCGTTTACGGGAGCAGTTGATAATACCGGACTTTTGGAACTTGCCGATGGAGGTACTATTTTTTTGGACGAAATAAACTCTATGCCTCAGCACCTTCAGTCCAAACTGCTGCGAGTACTGCAGGACAAAACATTCCGCAGAATAGGCTCTAAAGAAGAAAAAACTGTGAATATAAAAATTATAGCAGCTATTAACAAGGACCCCGCAAAGGCTATTGAGGATGGCTCCCTCAGAAAGGATATTTATTACAGACTAAGTGCCATAAGCTTCAATATTCCGCCTCTAAAAGACAGAAAAGATGATATACCTCTGCTGACAAATTATATTATTTCAAAATATAACAGTGTCTTCAAAAAAAAGATTAAGTATGTAACAAACAATTTGTACAAGAAACTTGAAGAATATGAGTGGCCGGGAAATGTTAGAGAACTGGAGAATATCGTTATATATGGCCTCAGCATGGTAGACTCTTCGGAAGAAACATTGAGATTTGCCGATATAGAACCTAAATATAATCAGCTTATGAATTTGCATATAAATGAACATACAAAAATAGAACCACTAACAGATATGGTTAATCAATATGAAAAGTCAATAATTGAAAATGTTTTGGAAAGCACAAGCTTTAATATTACAAAAGCTGCAGGCATTTTAAATGTCCCGAGGCAGACATTGCAAAGAAAAATAAAAAAATACGGCATTATATAGCGCCCAAAAATGATGTGCACAACGCTCATTTATGGGCGTTTTTTATTGCGATTATTTTTATCTAAAATCCCCAAAAGCTTCTTACGTTGAAATTTAACAGTTTATAAAAAAATTAAATAATTATATTGTTGGCATGCTTATTGCTGAACTAATAATTAAAATACTTTTTAAGGAGGCAAAAATTTTGATTTTTGGCGTATTGAAAGACATAAAACAGGGAGAATGCAGAGTAATAGCCACGCCATCAGAGGTTGCGACTATAGTTGAAGACGGACATAAAGTGCTTGTGCAGAGAAACGCAGGTACAGGAGCAGGTTTTTGTGATGAGGAATATGAAGATGTAGGAGCTGAAATGGTTGATACCATGGAGGAAATATACCAAAAATCCGATTTGGTTGCAAAGGTTAAAGAAATAGAACCGATGGAATATGGACTTTTGAAAGAAAATCAAGTAATATTTACTTGCATACATCCTGCAGCCCACAAAGAAGAGGTTCAGGCATTGCTTGATAAAAAAGTTATCTCGTTTACGGCAGAGGATTCTCACAGATATGGCTCTCCTAATTGCGAAGCCGCCGGAAAACAAGGAGCGCTTATGGGACTCGAATCGCTTTTATCTATTAACGGAGGTAAAGGTAAATTTGTAAGCGGACTTGCCGGAGCTCCTGGTATAAAGGTACTGATACTTGGAGGCGGTATAGTAGGAAAAAATTCGCTTCAGGTTCTTCAATCTCTGGGAGCATGGGTAACAGTTATGGATGTAAATATTGCAACCCTTCGTGAAATAGGTAAAATGTACAGCGAAAAGGTAAATACTCAGATATCAACAAAGTACAATATTAAAAAGCTCCTGCCTGATATGGACCTTGTTATTAACTGCGTTAAATGGCCAAAAGGCAGCAAGGAATTTTTAATTGACAGAGAAATGGTAAAATCTATGCAGAAAGGTTCGGTTATTGTAGATATAAGTAATGACTATGGAGTGATAGAAACCTTTAGAGAAACGACTCACGAAAATCCAAGATATATCGAAGAGGGAGTAGTACATTATTGTGTAAGTAATATTCCGGGAGCCATTGCAAACTCTACCTCAGTTGCTTATGCTGCTTCAGTGCTTCCCCATATCAGAAGCATACTGAATAATGGAATAGAAAAGGCCTGTATCAAGGATGGATTTCTTAGAAGAAGCATGACTACTTATAAAGGATACCTTACTCATGAGGAAACCAGCGCTCTGCAAAACAGACCGTGGATATCTCCGGAGGAAGTACTTAACATTTCAAATGAAAAACTTGATCCGGCACCGCCGGCTACAATTACAAGATCAAATAATAAATTGAGTATAGGAGGTTAATGTAAATATGGAAGAAGTAGTAAACATGGGAATAATATCAATTGTACCCTCGCTTTTGGCAATAGTATTGTCATTCGCAACAAGAAACACAGTCGTTTCATTGGCATTTGCATGTATTGTAGGAGTATTGCTTGCAGGCCAGGGGCTTATGGGTTTTCCAACTCTGCTCAAAACAAGTTTAGGAACAACCAGTTTTTCGTGGGTTATGCTCTTAAATACATTTATAGCCATATTGGTTGCATTTTTCCGAAAAACAGGTGCTATTCAAGGATTTTCACAGTATATTCAGAATAAAAATTTAAGCAGAAAATCCATTCAACTTGTTGCGTGGATATTAGGTGTCTTCGTATATTTCAGCGATTCTTTCAGTCCTTTATTTGTAGGTACTACCATGAGAAACATTTCCGACAAGGCAAAAATATCCAGAGAAAAGCTGTCTTATATTGCCGATTCCGGAGCAGCTCCCGTAAGTGTACTTGTTCCTATAACCGGATGGGCTGCCTACTTGAGCGGGCTGGCAATCGGTATTGGAGCAATTGCTACTCAGGAGGATGCCATGGAACTGTTCATCGGTGCCATGCCGTTTAACTTTTATGCACTGATAACAATAGCATTTGTAGGACTAATTTCCTCAGGTATAATTAAAGATTTCGGTCCTATGAAAAAGGCTGAAGAAAGGGCAATTAATGAAGGAAAAGTCTTAAGAGACGGCGCCAATCCGCTAATTGGAAGAGAACTTACAGAAATGGAACCCTATGAAGGTATAAAGGAAAGAGTATTTCTGAATTTTATACTTCCTGTTGTAATGATTATGGCAATTGCCATAGGTACCTATATAAAATTGAAATCTGCCAAAACAATGGAAGCATTTCTGTTTGTAATGATATTTATGGGAATAAGCATGTTTATTCAGGGTGTTCCGTTCAATGTCATCATGGGAACTGTTACAGATGGAATAAAGGGTGCTGTCCCAGCCATAATTATACTGGCTTTAGCATATTCCATCAATGCTCTCAGCAAGACAATGGGAACCGCAAACTATATAATTTCTGTCAGTGAAGGATTCTTAAGTCCTCAGCTTCTTCCCTGCATCATATTTTTAATTGCGTCTATTATGGCATTTGCAACGGGAAGTTCCTGGGGAACATTTGCCATATGTATGCCTATCGCCCTTCCTCTTGCATTTAATTTCACGGGAGGAGAAGTAACAGTATTAGTCATGTCATGCTTTGCTGCCGTAGCAGGAGGAGGAGTTTTCGGCGATCACTGTTCGCCTCTTTCCGATACTACCATACTCGCATCTACAGGAGCTGCTGCAGATCATATCGACCATGTTAAAACACAGTTGCCATATGCCCTTATATGCGGCAGTATTGCCATAATCGCCTACTTAATAATAGGATTCACAAGCATATAATGTCAGGTTTTTTCATAAAACAAATATTAACAAAACCCGGAAGCACCACTTCCGGGTTTTGTATGTAACTAGTTATATTTTAATTTTTCCCTGTAGCACCTGATATAGCCCTGCATACTTCGCAAGGTGAATAATAATCTGAAACATCAATGGCAACACCGTTATTTTTTGCGACCCTAATCATACCGGATATGCCGCGTTCCAGCAATGCCTTTGTATACATATTTTTATATGGATTGTATTCACTAATTATCTCTAGGATACTGCTGTCCATAATATTACCGATAGGAAAACTGCAGGCAAAGACATCTCCGTTGTAATCAACCGACAATTCACTTACCATATCGAGACGTGTTGTATACAGCTCGTCTCCGCATTTAAAATTCATATTCAGCGGCTTCTTATCAAAATATTCCGAAAGATACTTTACAGCATTCCCTGACGGAAACATGCTGTCTCCATCATTTCTTTCAATATGAAGCTCATCAAAAAATGCAAGGCATTCCTTTGTCCTAGTATTATAAATATTATCATCTGACTTATCTTTTACCCATGTCGGCTGCAATCTTAATCTTCCACCATAATTTTCACACAATGCCCGCGCAAAACAGTACACCAGTTTTAGCGGAAGAAATTCAGCGTGGAAGCAGTCTACAGACAATAAAATATCATTGACACCGGAATCATTTAATTTTTTTGCAACTTCAACAATACGTTCTTCATTTTTTGAAAAACATCCGTTTGTAATGAGCTGTCGGTTAGGTATATTATATTCACTAGCTTTTTTATGAATAGCGCATACAATTTCAGGATACAATAACGCCTCTCCTCCAAATGTCATTATTGACTTAACATTATAACAAGACGCAATATCCTTCAATGCTTCTACTGCTTTATCTTCATCAATTTTTTTGTTCCCAGGCAAATCTCCCTGCGAACAATGTCTGCATTTTCCAGTGCAGGTGTTTGTAATTGTAAATTCAAGTCTTTCAATCGTTTTTATATATTTATTATAACAATGCATACTGTGCTCCTTTTAATTAATTTGACGGTGTAATCAATCTTTAAAATCAAACTAACTCAGTACAGCTGCAACTGCCAACATGTTTTATAGCTTAATTAACCTCAATACAATCTGCCGGCAGACTATTTCAACTGTACTGAGTATTTATCTCGTTTATCGCTCAAAAACTTCACCCCTTTAAAAAAATTAATATGTACTTCATAAGCTTATATTATATATTTTCAATGCTTTATGTTACGTCATAATTATCAATATTTCACTTAATTAATTTAATAAATTCCCCATAGCCCTCCTTTTCCATTTGGGACAATAGTATAAATTTCAGCGCGGCACTGTTAACACAATATCTTAATCCTCCGTCTTCAATAGGTCCGTCATTAAATACATGACCCAGGTGCGAGTCACTGTTCCTACTTCTAACCTCAGTCCTCTCCATTCCAAAACTCCTGTCTCTTTTATAGACGATCAGTTCCTTGTCTATTGGCTTTGTAAAGCTGGGCCAGCCGCACCCTGACTCAAATTTGTCTGCGGATATAAAAAGAGGTATTCCCGTCACAACATCTACATAAATCCCCTTGTCCATATTGTTCCAATATTCGTTGTCAAATGGAGGCTCAGTGTAGTTTTTTTGCGTTACATTATACTGGTCATCTGTCAGTTTTTGCCTTATTTCCTCATTAGAAGGCTTCTTATATTTCCCCAATTCAATTTTCTTGTCCATGCTTCTCCCTTCGTATTGTGCATATTATTATTCCAGGTTGACAATCCACGCATCTCTTATGTAATCGTCCACAATTTTTTTTGATAAGTTAAACCAACTTTTACACTCATCCAATAAAATTGAATCCCCAGTCACTATTCTTCCCATTTTTGATAAAACTGCGTCAACATTTGGTATAAGCTCTATATCAACAGGCATATTCCACGATTCAGAACACTCCGCAATCCTGCTTTTAAGCCTCCCTGAATTTGACACAGGCGAATCCAGATAAAATTTAACCTCAGGCACCTCAAGTTCATTTAACTCCCGGCCTATGAGCTCTAAAGCCTTCTCCGTCTTGTCGATTACCTTGTATGTTCCTCTCAATCCTGCCAAATCTCTGAGCACTCCGTCTCTGCCGAGAAGTACAACGCTTCCAGACAGTGCAACCTCTAATGTTATAATTAGGTTAAACCCGTCAATAAATAAGCAGCCATCCCTTGCTTGACGCCAAGGAAGCATTGAGGACTTTCTCATTTCATACTGAGCTCTTGTTGAAGTAGTTCTTTGAAGAGCTGTTCTCGCCCTTGCTGTAAGGAGATAGTGATTTCCTATCAACCCTATAACCGGCTTTATTTTATAACCTCTTTCCAAAAGCCACTGAACTTCTTCCTGAGCAGTTCTAAGCTTTTCAACATTTTCTTCCGAAAAGCTCTTAACATCCTCAGGATCAAATCCTCTTCTTTTTATTTTAGAAGTCAATATAATCCCCTGCTTTCTTTATTATAGATATATCTCGCCATCATATATTAAACTATTATACCCAATAATATTTGCCATATATGCATGCTAAGCTGCGGGTAATTTTTTAAATCTATTACAAAAAATTTCTGTCTCTCTTCTGTTTTTTAATATAACAACCTTTTGTCTGTATTTGTTAATAGTATCGGCATATTGCTTTTTCTTTGCTTTTGACCTACCATCACGCAAAATCCATTTCAAAAACTCAAAGTCGAGCTTTTCGTCACATCCTTCCGCCATGCTTTCTCTTACTTTTCCCTTGTATCTCATGTATCTGATAAATGCCTGAAGCAAGCATGTGATTCTTGAGAAGTTCATGTAAACAATCATATCTGCCTCTTCCATTCTCCGCTCTCTTAATAACTTCGTATAATTTCCGTCAACAATCCAGCTATTATTGCTATCCAAAAAATCCTTAACCAATTTAACGGCAGCTTCTTCATCTCGTTCTTTCCATCCCGCCTCAAATTGAATAGTGTCCATGTACAGCACAGGACTTCTGTAAACTTTTCCCAAAAATCCTGCTAAAGTTGATTTGCCAGATCCGCTGTATCCGATAATCGCAATTTTCATATTTGCTCCCTCAAAACAAATTTCTTTGCTATATTGTATCATATTTTTATGCAATATCCCATCAATTTGTCAAGAATACCCAGCATAAGACTCATTATAAAAACAGAGAATAAATGAATACATCTACTCTCTGTTTGCATTACAATATTCAATTCAGAACAACATGCTCTGGAAATTTGTTTCCTCTCAAGTATGCGTCGGTTTTCATTTTCTTCTTTCCGGGCATCTGTATTTCTTTCAATATTACAACCCCGTCGGCAGTAGCTACATATATGCCTTCACTTTCAGACTTTATTACATATCCCGGTTCATGATTTGATTTTTCTTGGGTATATTTTGTTTCATATACCTTTACCTTCTTTTCTTCCATCGTAAAATATGCGGCAGGCCATGGGGACAGTCCTCTTACAAGATCGTGAATATTCTTTGCGCCTGAATTCCAGTTTATCCTGCGGTTTTCGTTGTTAAACATAGGCGCGTAATCAGAAAGTGAATCGTCCTGCTTTTCAGGAATTATATCATTTTTTTCCAGCTTATCTATTGTTTCAATTAAAAGATCTGCTCCCTTATGCATTAAAATATCATGAAGAACACCCACATTCATATCTTCATCTACGTGAGTTTCCGCTTTTAACAGCATATCTCCTGTATCAAGCCCAATATCCATTTTCATGGTGGTTACACCTGTCTTTGTTTCTCCGTTGATTATAGCCCAATTTAGGGGAGCAGCACCTCTTAGTTTCGGCAGCAGAGAAGCATGAACGTTGATGCATCCGTACTTAGGAAGCTCCAATATCTCCCTGCTTAGTATCTGTCCGTACGCAACAACTACAATTGCATCCGGATTATGTGATTTAAGTATTTCAATATTTTCTTTATCTTTGATTTTATTGGGCTGAAAAACAGCTAAGCCTAACTTTTCAGCTTCTTCCTTAACTTCGGATTTTTTTAGTTTTTTCCCTCTGCCATATGGTTTATCAGGCTGAGTTACAACCAAAGCTACCTCATGCTTTTCATAAAGCAGTTTTAGCGTCGGAACTGCAAATTCCGGAGTTCCCATAAAAATTATTTTCATCTTACCACCTATTTATTTTTTTACTCTGTCTATAAACAATATTCCATCCAAGTGATCGACCTCATGGCATATTGCCCTTGCCAGAATACCCTCTGCTTTCAATGTGACCGGTTTTCCGCTATCATCTGTATATTCAACTGTTACATTCATAGGTCTGTTCACATTGCCCTTCTTTTCAGGCACACTGAGACAACCTTCCTGCCCCAGCTGCTCTCCAGATTTCTTTATTATCTTTGGATTAATCATTTTGTATACATTGCCGTCATCTACATCTATTACAACAGCTCGCTTCAAAATTCCAACCTGAGGCGCTGCAAGTCCCACTCCGTCATTTTCATACATTGTTTCCAGCATGTCATCAAGAAGTGTCTTTATTCTGTCATCAACTGCACCTATCTCCTTGCTTTTCTTTCTTAATATTTCATCGCCTTCATATCTTAAATTTCTTAATGCCATAAATCCTCCTACTATCTAAATTGTATCTGTATTTACATTTATACTTACTCTGATATTTTCAATATCCTTTTCCATGTAAACTCTGCGAAGTATCTTCCTCAGCTCGTGAAGCGCATTATTGGAAGCTTTCATAAACAGGTTTATTCTATACTCATTGTTTACCTTGTAAATCGAATGCGGTACTGGTCTGTATAAAAGCAGGCTTCTTCCTTCAACCATATGCTTAACAGACTCTTTAATTTCTTCATATTTCTCAAAGGCGGTTTTATTAACCAACTCTTCATTTTTTGATATCAAGCATATATTTATTATATTAATAAATGGCGGAAATGCAAATTCTTTTCTTAATTTAAGCTCTTGATTTATAAAAAAATCATAGTTATTGTCCTTTGCCGCATTTATTATGTAATTTTCAGGCTCATATGTCTGCACAAATACTTTTCCTTTTTTGCTTCCTCTTCCAGCTCTTCCGCTGACCTGGGTTATGAGCTGGAACGTCTTCTCGCTGGAATTATAAAAAGGTAGGTTCAAAATTGCATCGGCAGACAAAACTCCAACCGTTGTAACCTCCGGAAAATCAAAACCTTTTGCAAGCATTTGCGTTCCGATTAAAATATCTATCTTTCCTTTTTTAAATTCTCTGTAAATATTTTCGTAGGAATCTTTGCCTGTCATTGAATCAAAGTCCATACGTTCAGTTACAGCCTTAGGGAACAGCTGTTTGATCAGCTTCTCTACATGCTGGGTTCCTGCGCTGAACTGCTCAATTTTTTCACTGCCGCATTTTGGGCATTTAAATAACATCTTTTTTGTTCTTCCGCAGTAATGGCATTTCAGCATATTGCCTCTTACATGGTAGGTCATGGAAACATCACAGCGGTCGCATCTTGCAACATAGCCGCACTTCTTGCATGACACAAACCCGGAGTATCCACGCTTGTTTAAAAACAATATTACCTGTTCGTGATTTTTGAGGGATTCTTTAATACTTATATACAGTTCCTCGCTTATTATGGTATTGTTACCCTTGTCAAGTTCACTGCTCATATCTATAATTTTAATATCAGGCATTTGATTATTTACACGTTTTTTCAAATCAATTTTTTTAATCTGCCCTTTTCTCGCCATATAGTACGTATTTATAGAGGGGGTTGCCGAACCGAGGATTACTTTTCCTCCCAGTTCGTGGGACATTTTTATTGCAACCTCTTTTGTATCATATTTTGGTGATGTAGATGAAATATAGCTGTCTTCATGCTCTTCGTCGATTACTATTACACCCAGATTTTTAATGGGTGCAAAAATCGCCGAACGTGCCCCTATAACAACATCAACCTCGTGGTTATATACCTTATACCACTGTATGAATTTTTCCTTCTTAGTCAGCTTAGAATGAAATACTGCTATTTTGTTTCCAAATCTTTTTTCAAATCTATCAATAGTCTGAGCTGTAAGTGATATTTCCGGGACCAGCATAATAGACTGCTTATTTTCATTTATGTAATGCTCTATTATATTCATATATACTTCTGTTTTACCGCTGCCGGTTACACCGTGAAGCAAAAACACCTTATCTTCTGACGAAATAATTTCGTCACAGGCATTTTGCTGCTCTTCATTGAGACATAAGCCTTTGTAGGCCTTTCTGTCATTATCCTGATTATACAGTATGAATTCTTCATTCAATATGTTTTTCTTAATCAAATTCGTAATTACAGCTGATGATACGCCAAGTTCCGATGATAGCCTCTTAAAACTGACTTTATCATTTTTTTTAAGATATTCTATTACCTTAATCTGATTTTCCGTCTTATTTATGTTATATTCTTCTAGCTCCTTATCCTCAGCAAGAAACACATACTTTTCATATGCACTTTTTGCACCTATTCTCTCGCTGCTTACTTCCTTAACTGCATTTTTTTGCTTCAGGCTATCAATCACGCTATAGACGTCATATCCCCCATACGCCTTTTTTAATTTGTCCAATTCGGAAACACCTGACTTTATTATTTTAAGCAGTTCGTTCTCTTTTTCACTTAATTCTGACTGATCAGGGCATGAGTCCATAATCTTGAGCCTGATATTATGCTTATATTGTATCATTGACGGAATCATAAGCCTTATACTGTCAGAGTACTTACATATATATCTTTCTCTCATCCAAAATGACAATTTAATCATTTCATCGCTAACGACTGCTTCATCGTCCAATACGTCCATTATTTCTTTAAGCTTTTCCTCAGGTAAATCGCATGAATTTTCCACTGATACTACCAGCGCATCAATCATGTGCTTGTTTCTTCCGAAACTTACCTTTACCCTCTTTCCTGTTTGAACTATATTTTCATATTTCTCCGGAACAGCATAGGTAAAAAGTCTGTCGGTGCTTTTTGAATTGTTGTTTAAAATAACCTGAACAAAGTAGTTATACATAAATACTCCAAGATGTTATTAGTTAACGATGTCGTTTAAAGTAGCCTGCCGATCATTGTTTTTGCATTTTATTATATCATATATATTAACTTTTAAAACCTTTAATTTGTTTTTATTGCACAAATAGAATGCTCAATAAAATAGGTATGTCAGGTAACTGGTTGTCTCTTCCATCCTTTTTTTAACAACCAATTCCGTATTGCTGTGATTAAGCATGCAAGTATTTTCTGCTCCTAAACTGTTCATGATTTTCAAAATCACAGCTATGCTTGGCGGTGAATCCAGGTTATCATTTGAAAATGTCATAATTTTATTAATGTCTCGCCTTTCTATGGCCTCCATAGTTATTGAATCCATTCTGTTTGCACTATCCAAATCAAGATAATGGGAAAAGTCCACGGATGCAATAAAAATCGTCTTGTCTATATCAACATTTTCGCAAATATACTGAACCATACGTTCTATATCTTTTTTCTTTATCTGCTTCGTTACGGCAAGTGATACCACTTGAGCATCTCCTAAGTAATATTTCACAAATGGAATTATACCGGAAATAGAATGCTCAGAAGTTAATTTATAATCATTTTCTTCTATAAAATCATTTTTCAAAAGTTCTACTGTAATTTTTTTATCTGTTTTAAGAACTCCAAATGGGGTCTGCCAGTTTTTTAGTGTTGTAAAAGTCTTGCCCGCATCAGCACTTTCGTGGTCTGGTCCGATTAAAACCACAGTTTCGTATTTGTTATTTACAATATTTTGAAACACTTCATGAATTAAATCCTTGGCAGTCAAATGGTGCGGCAGTATACATCCCCGTATACTGCCAGCATTGACCTTTGTTTCAAAATTCTTTATATTTATGAAGTACTTTTCGTCATAATATATGCACTTCAGATTTTCAGCTCTTCGATAATAAATATTATCATTGTTTCCTTCGATGTTGATTTTTCCCGTAATCAATATTATTAAAGCAACAATTAATACTATTGAAACAGCGAAACATTTCTTTACACGCATTTTATACCTGCCTCTTAATTAATGGCCAATGATGATTTTTCGATATAATTCAGCCTGTTTTCGAGATATTCCTTGATTACGGCATAATCAACAGTATACTTTCCCTTTTGTACCGCCTGAATATAGAACACTATATCTCTGTCATGATATTTTTTGCTGTAATAATATTGAAACGTAAGCTTCTGACCGTTTTGATTTCCGTAGGATGAGTCCTTGTAGCCCTCCATATATCTGAATCCGGCAGGAACGATGTATGTAATTTCATAATATCCTCTTTCAATATCAGCGCTCATTATCGGTGCAATAGTTACTTTTACTATATCAGATTGATTAAAATCTGTCTGCTTTTCATATGTTTTCGCATTAGTATAATCAACTGAAATAGAAAAATCATCGGTTTTATTCTTTTCCAGATCATCCATATTCCCCAAAGCATCTACTTTGCACGCTATACTTCCTCTTATATTGCTGAACCTGACATCGCCTATATCATCCTTTTTTACGGCAAAGCTTTCTCTGTCAAACAGTTTCAGTTTGTATTTTTTATTTTCACCGTTTGAAGAGACAGTCACCTCTCCAAATAAATCCTTCACTTCGTCAAGCTGTGCAATATCCCTGTCCATTATATATATCAGCTGCTCCATATTGCTAAGGGTATAGATTGACGGTTCATTATATATGTATTTAAACAGTCTGTCTGATGTATCGTAATCGTGAACCTTGCATCCCAATACTGCCAGAAGTGCGGTAATTTCGTAATTATCCAGGTCACTTTCACCGTTTCCGTAATACAAGTAGTCTCCGGATTCTTCTAAATTTAATGTTATCTCTCTGTAATATTTTTTTGCCGTCTCATTATCTCCAAGCTCTGCCAGCGCCAGATACAGATAAATTTTATCTCTGATTCCAAGCTCTTCTGATTCCAGAAGACTACGCACTGCAAGAAGCACGGGTTCCTTGTACTTACTCAGTCCCCACAAAGCTGCAGCTGTATCTGAGCTGTACTCTTCTTCCTTTAATATATTATTAAAATACAGCTTCATTTTACTTTCTTTATAGTCACTATTCAAAGTGTGAACCAGCTTTGCTGTAAGTTGAGCATCAGAAGATGAATATGGAAACAGTTTGATACCTCCTGATTCCGTCTCATACTTGCTTATTTCATTAAGCATTTTTTCCTCGTCGAAGTACAAATCCATATCAAAATATCTGTTTATATATTCAGTTGCCAGCATTGAGCACACTGTTTGATCTATTCTATTTCCATCTGAAAATGATATATCTCTCAAGCTATTATAGAAATCTGATGTACTTTCATTGAACAGAGTAATTACAGCGTGCGAATATACATTATCAAGCACTGTGCTGTCACTGAGGCGGTAATAGTTGGTATTGTTAAAGTAAACAGCAGAATCAACTACGCTGAATTCCTCGCGTATTCCATCCTGGTTTCCGCCACATTTAGCTTTGGCATATATATCATACTGTCCCTCGTCAAGCTTGCCAAGCTCAATGCTGGTGTAATCACCGGCATATCCTGCTGCCGCATAAGCAGTTTCTTTCTTTGTATCCTTGTCTATAACGGTAATTTCATATTCAACCTCATCACCGTCCTTGATATCTGTACCGAACACTCTAAAAGCCGAGCTGATTTTATCATCCAAAAGATATTCGCTTCCCATTATCATATCAACATAGAATGGAAGGCTGACAGTTATGTTCTTTGTACCACTTCCGGCATAAAGCTTATCGGAAATTCCCTGATATGTAATTCGCCATGAAGTCAGATTGTCGGCAAGTTTGAATTTAACCTCCGCATTACCCTTACTGTCCGTAGTTACTGTCTTAAAAAAGTTGGTATCTTCAAATTCATCCCGGAAGATACCGTCTTCTCCTCCGCCTCCGCCCTTTTCGGCTTGTGGTTTTTCTTCGCTCAAATCTATATTTGAAACATAGCTTCTAATTAGACCGTCGCTCCAAGAATACGAGTACAACGCATTAAGAGTATAGACGTCCTTAGGAAACATGGCGAAGTATGCTTCATCAACCACGCTTATGTTCACATCTGCTCTGCATGGCCTGCCATATTCATCCGAAGCATTTATTTTCAATGTAACCTCCTCGCCGGGTTCATATCTTTCCTTATCTGTTTTTATATCTAACTTTAATTCTCTCTCCGTGTTATCGTAATACAGCACGTCATAATCTGCAATGGGATACATATATCCATTTTTTACATAAATACCGTTAATATATACGTTAGGAATAAAATCCTCATCAAATTTAACTTTCATATCTGTATTCTCTGATACAGAATAATCAACAAGTCCGTTTCTCATGAATACTGCAAACAAATTATCTTTTTCAATGTTCTCAACATTTTCATTACCATATGTCAGTTGAATATTTGCAGTATCATTAAGTCGAAATTTATCTCCTATATCTCCGCTCAATTCATAATAATCATAATAATGATATCCTTGACTTCTTAAATAAACTTCCTCCTCGATCCCACCATTTACATCATCATAGTAGGCTGTTACAGTATAATTCCTATCTTCCTTGAATTCAGGAATTCTAAAATTTGCCTTTCCGGAATGAACATCCACATAATCGGAATACACAACATTTTCTACGAAATTATAATCATATTCTATTTTATTGACCTTGTTAATATAATCATACTGCTCTCCTACTTTTACTTTTTGATAATATCTTTCGGTTACTGTTACATTAACACTGCCATCCAAAGGCATTCCACGTAAGCTTTTATAATCGTAGTTGTCTTGGCTGTAACCTTCAATATTCATCTTATGAAGCAATATATCTACTGAATGAGGATCATTTATATCTTGTTCAACCTCTAGCATCTCATGCTTCGGAAATATTTCAACAGTATCTCTCAAATACACTGGTGAGTCCTCAGCTTCATTATTGTAGCTCTCCAAATATATTGTAGCCGGTCTCCAGTTTTTGCTTCTTACATCCGTATTTACATCAAATGAACATTCCCCATTTTCATTAAGCTTCAGAATCTGTTCCATTCCTTCGTATTCAGTCTTATATCCATAATATCTAAATGCATTGAAATTAAGCTCTATGTTCGGTACTGGCGGACCGTTGAAAAATTCTGCATTTACTTTATAGTTTATCTTTTCTCCGCTAAATGCATATTCCCTGTCAACCATTCCTTTTAATCTGTACAAAGGTTTCGTATATTTTTGAACTGAAATATATTCTCTGGAAATCAGTTGATTATTGTCATATGCTTCTATTACTAAATATTCAGAAGTAACATTATTTAAGTCAAATTTAGCTTCGTAAGTTCCTATATTTGTCAGATTTACATACTTGGTATCCAAAACCAATTTAGTTCTTTCATCCACCAATTCAAGCTTTACTTTATTTAACGACTTGTTATTTCTCAGTTTTGCAAATCCCCATACATTCACGGTATCATCAGGCATGTACACACTTCTGTCCGTGTCCATATACATAAAATACTTGTTCTGGTTATACATGCTTCTATAATAATAATTGCCAATGAAAAGACTTTCAGCATAAATAAAGTCATTCAAGCCCTTCGATGCTACTCGGAGCTTCATTGATTTAAGCTTTGTAGCATCTGTTTCAAAAACAAGCACCCCTTTTTCATCAGTCATGCCTATAGATTTCCCATTTAATATAACATTTGCATTCTCGATTTCTTTACTTGAATTTCCGTCGCAGGCAAATACCATAAATTGATTATTAAATATGGCATTATAAATAAGCATGTCGTTTATTTGCATGAAAAGATACTGCTTACTGTCTGCTTCTACCGAGCTAAACTCAAGCAGGTAGTAACCCTTTTCCAAGTCGTCAGGCAGTTCGAAAAATGCATTTCTGTAATAATACACCGAATCCACCATATAAGGACTCTGTTTTACTGATTGCATCAGTGACATCTTTTTTTCGGATTTGTCCTTAGGATAATTTCCCGTTTCTGCAAAGCTATAAACATCTTCTGCAAATTCATCTGCGCCTTTATATTGATATATGTTTATATTAAATTCTTTTTCTTTGTCTTCATCACCCACATATGCATCAATTATTTTAGGGTTGTCTTTGTAAATATTTATAATAGGTCTTTCAAAGCAAAAACGAGGTTCTCCGTCAGACTGTGTTTTAAATGAAAAAACATAGTCCTCACCCAAAGACTCGCTTCCGTCTGCAAGTCCAAATCCTTTTTTAACAGTTACCGTGTAAATTGTGCTTTTTTCCATCTGTTCAGGTACGAATATAATAGAGCTGTCATTCTTTATGAAACTTCCTTCAACCTTTGGGCTCATTTCAAAAAAATCTTCTATATCTGTGAAATTATTCATTGAGAAATACAGCTCTATCCCTGAGTTTAAAGGAACATAAGTACTTTTATCCTCGGGAAGGGTGCTTTCAATCTCAAATTTTTTCTTCGTCTGAAACGCCCACGAATAATCGTAGCCGATATCGCTGATTTTAACCTGGTACACCTTGTTATTTTCAAGCTTGGACAACGGCAGAATGTTGTATACTGTTGAAGATATCTTATCAACTTTGTAATTTTCTTCAGGCAATATATTAAGGTTTTCTTTTATATATTTTTCATTTATGTCCTTTTTTGACGTCAGTTGAAACCCCGATTCTGTATCGATACCCTGATCGTCAGATTTAAGTGCAGTCAGTTCGTACATATCTTCAGTTGACTCAACAGGTGTTTCACCATTTTCTACTGCAGGTTCATTTACAGGTTTGTTTTTCCCGGAGCATGCTGTTATCAACAGACACATGCACAGAATTAAAGAAATAATACGTTTATACATAAAGGCCTCCCTATTGTTATTAATACAAATTCCATATATTAATTATATACGAATAAATTGGAAATAGCCATAGGATTTTGATGCTTCATGGCTCCGCGCATAAAAAAAAGGACAGCTTGTGCTGTCCGCCTATATTATTGTTCTTCCCTATTCTCTTCAGTTTCTTGAACATCTTCAGCTTCCTGCTCTCCATCATCCTCACCAGACTGCCCTTCAGATTCTTCTGAAGATTCTTCATTGGCTTTTGATTCCTGAAGATTTTTCATGTATTGATCATAATTGTAAATCGGATCGTACTTATGCTCATAGAATTCTTCTATTGCAACAGCCAACGGCTTTATAGAGTTCGTTTCTACCAGTGCTTCCGAACCATCTATAATCTGCCTTGCTCTTTTTGAAACTATTGTAACAAGAGAATATCTGCTATCCACCATATCTATCAGTTCATCAATTGATATTTTTCTCATACTATACCTCTCTGATTTTGTTTATAATCGATTTTTTCCTTATAGCTCGATTTTTTTCTGCATTAATGATGCATTTAATTTTGTCAACTGCCGATTCAACCTCATCATTTAAAACGACATAATCATATTCAAAAGCATAATTTAATTCATCACATGCACACTGCATTCTTTTAAATATTACTTCCTTTGAATCCGTACCTCTTCCTTCAATTCTGTGCTTAAGTTCTTTTAGTGAGGGAGGCAGTATAAATACGAAAACTCCTCTAGGGTAATTTTTTTTGACCTGTAGAGCCCCTTGTATATCTATCTCTAGTATAATATCATTTCCTTCTTCGAGCTGTTTAAACACCTCTTTTTTCGGTGTACCATAATAATTTCCGTAAACCCTTGCATATTCAAGGAACTCATCATTATTAATTTTTTTTACAAACTCATCCTCTTTCAAAAAAAAATAACTTACACCTTCTTTTTCACCTTCTCTTGGCTTTCTTGTAGTGGCCGACACCGAGACTTTTAAATCCTTCATCGCTTCTTTAAGCTTTTTGCATATGGTGCCCTTGCCTGCCCCTGAAGGACCTGAAATTACCACTAATAATCCGCTGTCCATTCATGCACCTCTTTACTTAATATTGTGGTTGTTATGTTCAAATCTCTGTGCCATCGTATCAGGCTGAATAGCCGATAATATTACGTATTCACAGTCGGTTATTATAACTGCTCTTGTCTTTCTGCCATATGTAGCATCAATAAGCTTTCCCTTTTCTCTTGTTTCTTGTATGACACGTTTTATGGGCGCTGATTCGGGACTTACAATTGCTATAATTCTATTAGATAATGCTATATTCCCAAACCCAATGTTTATAGTGTTACCTGCCATATAACTTCTCCTATTCTATATTTTGTACTTGCTCTCTGATTTTTTCCAGTAGGTTTTTTATCTCTACGACAATTTGAATTATTTCAAGTCTTCCTATTTTAGATCCGATCGTGTTAATTTCTCTGTTTGACTCCTGAATAATGAAATCCAATTTCCTTCCTATTGTTCCGCCGGTCTCCAGCACATCGCCCAGCTGACACATATGAGACTTAAATCTAACAATTTCTTCATTGATATCACTTTTGTCAGCATAAATTACGATTTCATTATAAAGCCTGTTTTCATCAAGCTCATGGCTATTTCCGAGAAGCTCTTTTATCCTTGCTTCAAATTTAACTTTGTAGTCCTCAACCACTGTCAGAGAATTTTTCGAAATTTCTTCCATTAGCAAAAGTATTTTCTCCATGCTTGATCTGATATCGGCTTCAAGCTGCTTGCCTTCGGCAGCTCTCATTGCAATAAGATTTTTCACTGCATTGTTCATCGCCGCTTCAACACATGTTTTAAGCTCCTCTTCATCATCCGTATCTTCTTTTGCCATAAGAACATCCTGAAACCTTATAATGGTGTCCAGTGAAACATTGCTGCTGATATTCAGTTCATTCTTTATTTCGTCGATAGCATCTTTGTATTGCTTGGCAAGACAAAGGTTAGGAACTATTACAGTATCAGATTCACTTAAATAGTCTATGCTTATATATACATCTATTCTACCCCTTTGAATGCTGTTTTTCAAGATTTTTCTTATATTATCCTCGAAAAAGCGTAAATGTCTAGGTGTTTTGACGCTGATATCGCAATATCTGTTGTTTATGGTTTTTATTTCCGCCGTTATAACTCGTTTCCCATCATTGTGCTCGCCTTTGCCATAACCGGTCATGCTTAATATATTCGCCATTTTTTTCTCCCAAAATTTTTTTCTTAATGTGCTGTTTTATTAAATAACTTTATCAATATGATGCAAAATCAAAAGATTTATTATCTTTTATTAAAACATACGCCGCAGTTTTTCAAATAACTGGAATATATGATATTTATTATAACATTAAAAATCAAATAGTAAACAAAAAATAAAATATTTCAATGACATAAAAAGTTTTTTAAGGTACAATATACAATAGAACGGAGGTTTTTAAATGTCACTGGACGGAATTTTTTTAAACAGCATAAAAAATGATTTATATAAAAAACTAATAGGAGGGCGTGTAGATAAAATCTACCAGCCTGATAAAAATGAAATAGTTATACACATAAGAAACAACGGTGAAAATTACAAGCTTCTGATGACATCGGCAAGCAGCAACCCTCGCCTGCATATTACTAATATAACGAGGAAAAATCCTGACCAGCCTCCAATGTTTTGCATGCTATTGAGAAAGCATCTCATTGGAGCCCGCATAACCAATGTGCATCAGATAAATTTTGACCGAATACTTGAACTTACCTTTGAATGCAAGGATGAACTTGATACAACAGTACATAAATCCTTAATAATTGAAATAATGGGCAAGCACAGCAATATTATTTTTATAAATTCTGATACTTCCCTAATAATCGATTCAATAAAAAGAGTTGCAGAAAATGTAAGCTCGGTACGCCAGATATATCCGGGAATAAAGTACGTTATACCGCCCGAACAGGATAAAAAACCTACCCTGGAAATTTCAGAAGATACTTTTGCTGATGCGCTGAACGAATCAAATTCAGGTTTGTTAATCTATAATTTTTTCTATAAAACATTTATAGGACTCAGTCCGTTCATTAGCAGAGAAGTTTGTCATTTGGCAAATTTAAATGAAAGTACTTACATTGGCGAACTTACTTCAGATCAGAAAAGAAATCTGTGGAATGCTTTTAATTTTATCATAAACAAAGTTAAGTCGAACAACTTCTCATTTAACATTTATTTAGATAAGTCTTTAAACCAAACTTATTTTTATTGCTTGGATGTTGAGTATTTAAAATCTTGCGATAAAAAGCATTACGATAATCCCGGAAACCTTTTGGACGACTATTTCTATGAGAAGGACAACAAGAACAAAATTAACCAGCGAGTTTCAAGCTTGATTAAAAGCATGAATACAAAAATAGACAGAATCAAAAAAAAGGTTGAAAAACAAAGAAATGAATTATTAAATGCTGAAGATCGTGAAAAATATAAAATATACGGAGAGCTGATACTGGCAAATCTGCACAGAAAACCCGAAAAAAACAAGCTTACCGTTATAAATTATTACGACCCGGAACAAAGAGAAATTACTATCCCATTGGACCCAAAACTTAATTTATCTATGAACAGCCAAAAGTTTTTCAAGCGTTACAATAAGCTTAAACATGCTGTAGAAGAGCTTCAAAAGCTGATAGAATCATCCTTAAACGAAATTCGATACCTTGAAAATATTCTTTATTCCATAGAATCGTGCGAAACAACCGATGATTTGGATGAGATATATAATGAATTAATTGCTGAAGGAATAATGAAAAAGAAATCAAAAGTAAAAAAGCAAAAAGAATATAAACCTGAATTTACTGCGTATATATCGTCAGGCGGACATGAAATTTTGGTTGGAAAAAACAACATTCAAAATGACACCCTTACTTTCAAAGTAGGTAAAAAAGATGATTACTGGTTCCATGCCAAAAACATGCCCGGTTCTCATGTAATAATAAAAACAAATGGAGACGAGCTTACTGACAACGAATATGTTGAAGCTGCCCAAATTGCTGCCTATTATAGCAAAGGAAGAAACTCCGGAGCCGTGGAGATTGACTACACAAAGAAATCAAATGTAAAAAAACCGCCAAATGCAAAACCGGGTTTTGTAATTTATGATACAAACTACTCGATGCTTGTTAAGCCTGACATAACAGAAATCAAGTCAAATAATAACTAAATAAAATCTTAAAACATAGAGTAAAATAAAAACGTTGCGGACATCTAGCAATCCGCAGCGTTTTTTATTTTCTTGAAGAACTAATCCATATCAGCATCTACTTCCGAATGCGCTTTTTATAAAACCTTGTTGCAAAATCAGCCTATTGCAGGAATACTTTAATTGTGATTATTTACGTGAAGCATATGTCTTTTATCCTTCATAACAGTATCAAAAATATTTTTAGCAATATAATTGTCCTCAGAATTTTTAATAAGATTAGTTTTATCAATGCTATAGAGACCTTTAGCTCTCAAAATCCTTGTTTCTCTGGTTATAAGTTTTGGAGTAGGTTGACCTCCTCCTGCAATGCAGCCTCCGTTGCAAGCCATTATCTCAATCAAATCATACTGTTTTTCACCGCTTTTAATCTGCTTGATTAGATTGTCGGCATTTTTCAATCCATGTACCACGGCTATACTAAACTCGTTTCCATCAACAGTTACATTTGCCTCCTTAACAGATTCAAGCCCACGCACACTGCCATAAATAATTTCACAATCTTCTTTGCCGAATTTATTTTTCAGCACTTTGCGCAACACTGCTTCGGTTACACCCCCTGTAGTTCCAAAAATAACTCCTGCACCAGAGCCTGTTCCAAAAGGCATATCCATTGCCTCTTCCTCTATTTCATCAAACTTAATGCCGATTTCTTTTATCATTATTGCAAGCTCTTGAGTTGTTATGACAAGATCAACCTCCCTAACACCGTCGTGGGAAAACTCAGGCCTTGCAGCTTCTGCTTTTTTTGCTGTACACGGCATAATGGATACAATAAACGTATCTCTACCATCCTCTGCATCTTTAGATTTGTAATATTCCCTAAGAACAGTTCCAAACATTTGCTGAGGCGATTTACAGCTGGAAATATTATTTTTAAGCTCTGGATACCTGTTTTCCGCAAATTTTACCCACCCGGGACAGCAGGAAGTAAATAGAGGCAGATTTTCCCCTTTTGAATATCTCTCGAGAAATTCGTTGCTTTCTTCAATAACCGTTAAATCCGCTGACAATGTGGTGTCAAAAACCTCTTCTGCTCCGAGCTTTTTAAGAAGTGCTACAATTTTGCCTGTAGATACATGCCCTGGTTTCTGACCAAATTCTTCACTTAATGCAACTCTTACAGCCGGCGCAATCTGCACTATGACTCTTTTACATTTATCATACAGAGCATCCCATAATTTTTCTGTTTCATTTTTTATTGTAATAGCTCCCGTAGGACAAACGATACGGCATTGTCCGCAGTTTACACAGTTAGTCTCCGCAAGTTTTTTATTAAATGCAGGCTGTATAATTACATCCGAACCTCTATTTACAAAGCCAAGCGCACCTATCCCCTGAATTTCCTCGCATACCATCACGCAATCGCCGCATTTAATGCATTTGTTAGGATTTCTTACAATGCTTGGGCTGGAATTATCTATATGATTATTTTGTGACAGTTGCTTGAATCTGTTTCGATTCATCCCATACCTTTTGGACAATTTTTGAAGCTGGCATTTACCTGTACGCTCACAGGTTGTACAGTCCTTATCATGATTGGAAAGCAAAAGCTCTAAAATCATTTTTCTGTACCTGCGTATTCTAGGAGAATTCGTATATATTTCCATACCGTCCTTCGGAGGCTCTGAGCAAGATGCTATTATTTCACCCTTGGACGTTTCAACAGAGCACATCCTGCAGGCACCGTATATACTCAGTTCCGAATGATAGCAAAAGGTAGGCAAATCAATTCCTGAATCTCTTATTACACTCAAAATATTTTTTTGATTAGTATACGTCACTTTTCTTCCGTCGATAATCATTATTCCGCCCATAGCTATACCTCCTTGATTGCTTTAAATGCACACGACTCTATGCAGGCCCCGCACTTAATACATTTTTTAGCATCTATTGTAAATGTTTCTTTGATTTTTCCGCTTATTGCATTAACCGGACAGTTTCTGGCACATTTTGAACATCCCCTGCATAAATTCGAATCTATTTCAATAGTCATTAATTTCTTGCACTGCTTAGAAGGGCATATCTTGTCCACTACGTGCGACCGATATTCATCATAAAAATACTCCAGTGTACTGAGCACAGGGTTTGCAGCTGTTTTTCCAAGGCCGCACAGCGCAGTATGCTTAACTGTGTCTGCAATTTCCTTTAATAATTCTAAATCTTCCAATGTTCCTCTTCCTGAAATTATTTTTTCAAGTATTTCCAGCATTCTTTTAGTTCCTTCCCTGCAGGGTATACATTTACCGCAGGATTCACGCTGTGTAAAACTCATAAAAAATCTTGCAACCTCAACCATACAAGTATCCTCATTCATAACAACCAAACCGCCGGAACCTATCATTGCTCCCGCTTTTTTCAACGAGTCAAAGCTTAAAGACATATCGAGATGACTTTCATCAAAGGTTAGGCATCCTCCTGAAGGTCCGCCGATTTGTACAGCCTTAAACCTTTTGCCATCAGGAATACCTCCTCCTATATCAAATACTACCTCTCTAAGCGTTGTTCCCATTGGGACCTCTATAAGTCCCGTGTTGACAACATTACCTGTAAGTGCAAACGCCTTTGTTCCGGGACTGTTCTTGGTTCCGTATTTTCTGTACTCATCAACACCCTTGCTAATAATGAAGGGGACATTTGCAAATGTTTCAACGTTATTCAATACAGTTGGACATGAAAACAGACCGTGCTCAACAGTCCTAGGAGGCTTAACTCTCGGCATCCCACGCTCTCCTTCTATAGATGCTGTAAGAGCACTTCCTTCTCCGCACACAAATGCTCCGGCACCCTTATTAATATGAAGATCAAAATCAAATCCTGAACTTAAAATGTTTTTACCTAGCAATCCGTATTTCTCAGCTTGCTCAATAGCAGTTTTAAGCCTTTCAACTGCAAGAGGATATTCGGCTCTCACATAAATATATCCTGTATGCGCTCCTGCAGCATATCCGGCAATTATCATCCCCTCAATAATTTTGTGAGGATCACCCTCCATTATGCTTCGATCCATGAAAGCCCCTGGGTCACCTTCATCACCGTTGCAGACTACATACTTAACGGGATTTGCCTGTGATAAAACCTGGCTCCACTTTTTACCAACTGGATAGCCTCCGCCTCCTCGTCCTCTGAGCCCGGAATCCTGAATCGTTTTGCATACGTCCTTGGGCTGCATTGAGCTGAAAATTTGTATCAATGACTTATATCCGCCTCTTCCTATGCACTCCTGAATATTCTCAGCATCCATATGACCGCAATTTTCCAATACAAGTCTTGTCTGTTTATGATAAAAAGGTATGTCCTCCTGCGTTTTATACAGTCTCCCATTTTCATGATGCATCAATCTTTCAACAGGCTTTCCCTTAACGATAGTCTCATCAAATATATCTTTACAATCCTCCGTTTTTACTCTCAAATACAGATAATTATACGGCTCAATTCTTACAAGAGGCCCCGCTTCACAAAATCCATGGCATCCGCTTTTTTTAACACTTATGCCTTCGTCCTCTTTTACAAGATCTACGCTTGCCAAATTACCATTTTCATTTACTAGTCTTGTCAGTTCATTATAAATATCTATGGATCCGCCGGCTACACAGCCTGTTCCTCCGCATACCAGTACTTTTATTCTTTGCTTCGATAAAGATTTTTTAAAAATTTCTTCATATGCTTCCAAATCTGCGTACGTCTTGATAAACATTTACAAACTCCCCTTTCTAATGTTTCTGATCAGTTCTACCGCTGATTCCGGCGTCATTTTTGGATGTACGTTACCATTAACTGTCATTACCGGTGCAAGGCCGCAGGCTCCAAGACAGGATACAGTTTCAACCGTAAACATCATATCATCCGTCGTTTTCTTTTTTTCAGATAATCCCAATTCTTTGTTCACCGCATTCAAGATAGGAACAGATTTTCTGACATGGCATGCCGTTCCGTCACAAATTTTAATAATGTTTTTACCCTTTGCATCAAGAGAGAAATTTTCATAAAATGTAGCAACACCATAGACTTTAGATTGGCTTACATCTAGATTTTTCGCTATATAAACCAGCACATCCTCAGGCAAATAATTATATTCATTTTGAACCTCTTGAATAATGTTGATGATTTCTTTTTTATCACAGCAATACTTTGTTAAAACACCATCAATGAATTCTCTTGTTTTTTCATTCATATGATTCTCCCCTTTAAAATAGCTAAATATGTTTGATAAAAATATATCAAAATAACGTTTGGAATTCAAGCAAAATAATGGTAACGATTAAAATCAAACTAATCATAGTGATTATTGTAAGTTAATAAAGTTAGAATACGTTTTCTACAGAAACAAAGTATATTTAGTCTATTGACATACATATGTAAACTATGTATTATGTAAGCATAGATTACATATGTATTGGAGGATACTTTATGAAAATAGACAACAGCCTCATAAGAGGCAATACCAGAATGCTCGTTCTGGCAATTATAGAATCTGGAAGCAGATATGGATATGAAATTATCAGAGAACTTGAAGCTAAATCCTACGGTACGTTTGTTCTGAAGGAAGGAACCCTATATCCTATTTTGCATGCCATGGAAAATGAGGAACTAATAAAATCCTCAATCTATGCCATGGAAAACAAACGAATAAGAAGATACTATAAAATAACGAAGAAAGGCAGAATTTATTTGTACAATAAAAAAAAGGAATGGGAAGAATTTTCTGCAAAAGTAAATCTTATTATCGGAAAAACTAGCTAAATATCAGCCGGCCTCTCGTGCTTATTTCCCATCGAAAGGCTGGTCAATATTAATCATCTATTAAAAACAGGCAACGCCTCCAAAAAAACAATATCATCTCGCTTTGAGGCATCTCCTTCCGCAAGTATGGCCGCTTTCGCCGTTACAATACCACCTACGGAATTAACTAGCCTTTCAATTGCTGCTATTGATTCCCCAGTACTGATAACATCATCTATTATTGCAACCCTTTTGCCTTTTATTTCAGCAGCGTCTTTTTCATCTAATACCAGCTCCTGCTTTTTCTGGGTTGTTATAGAAACTACTTCGTCAATAATGGGCTCGTTCATATAAGGCTTTACGCTCTTACGCACTACGATGTATTTTTTCATATTTAATAATCTTGATATTTCAAACGTTAAAGGAATCCCTTTAGCTTCGGCTGTCACAAGATAATCAACCGGAGGCAGCTTTTTTACTATATCCTTAGCTGCGGCGCACACTACTTCTGTATCGCCCAAAATAACAAAACTGGCTATACTTAATTTATCATTTATTTGAACTATGTTAAGTTCCCTTTTTACTCCCGAAACTTCAATGTTGTAAGTATTCACGATATTCTCCTCCATATATATTAATAACGGTATTTTCCAACCATATTTACGTCCTGTATGAACTACTGAACTTACTCTGAAAATAATATCATGTTTATGCTAAAAATAGTACTTTATTTTTTTAACTTTACTTAATAAAAATTTGCTGCAGGAATAAACCGGTTTAGCCTCAAAAGGTTAAAACCGGTTTTTCATTTTAATACTATATATCCTCAAAAGAAACCTGCTTAAGAAAATGCTTTAAATCATAGTTTTCTGATTGGTTGAAAATATAGTCCGGCGTTCCCTCCACTTCAATTTTACCCTTACTCAAAAACACTATTCTTGTTGCAAAACGTCTGACTGCATTAATTTGATGCGTTACAATAAGCATTGTCTGCCCTTCCTTTGCTAAATCGCTTATTGTCTCAAAAACTTCATGCGAAAGTTCCGGATCCAATGACGAAGTAGGTTCATCGAAAATCATGACTTCTGGTCCTAATGCTAATGCCCTGGCAATTGCAACTCTTTGCTGCTGACCCCCTGATAAATTATTGGGATACTGCTTAAGCTTATCTAACATGTGTACTCTGTCAAGCATCATTCTGCTTTTTTCTTCCGCTTCCGCATTACTGTACTTTAAAACAGTTTTAAGAGGCATACTCACATTTTCACCAACCCTGTAGTGAGGAAACAGATTAAAATTCTGAAAGACCATTCCTACTTTACCGTTGGTGCTTTTTGTTCCGCTTATTCTTTGCCCTCCAAGCAGGATTTCCCCTCCGTCAATCTTTTCCAATCCTGCGATACAACGCACTAATGTACTTTTACCGCTGCCGCTTGACCCTATTATTGCCACAACCTCACCTGTTTCAATCTGCATGTTCAATGATTTAAGAACCTGCGTATCTCCGTAACTCTTAGATAAATTACCAACTTCTATTATTTTTTTACCCATACTGACAACCTCCTTTCCAGCCATTTAGCAAAAAAGGTTACAAAATAAGTCATAGCAAAATAAATAACTGCCATAGTAATATATATTTCAAAAGGATGGTATGTTTTTGCATAGATTTGATTCCCCAGCTTTGTAAGCTCAACAATAGGCAGCACTGACGTAATTGAAGTTTCCTTTATTATTGATGAAAAACCGTTCATAAATGATGGTACTGCTATTCTAAGTGCCTGCGGCAGAATAATGTGAACCGTAGTTTGAATATTGCTGTACCCAAGCATTGCTGCCGCTTCGTACTGTCCTTTGTCGATTGACAGAATTGATGCCCTGACCACCTCGGATAAGTATGCGCCGCTGTTTAGCCCCATGGTGAGAATCGAAGCAGGAATAGTTCCTATTTTTATTCCAAAAGACGGCAGACCGTAATATACAACAAAAAGCTGTATAAGTAATGGAGTTCCCCTAAAAAATTCAACGTATGCCGCCAGCAGAAAGCGAATAGGCTTGTACAACTTTCTAGTTCGCATGCTTCCCACAACTATGGCTATTATCAATGTCAAAAAAAATGCACCTATGCCAACCTTCAATGTAATGGCAACAGCAGAAGGTAACAGATGCACAAAAGGTTTTATCACCGTAAAATCTAAATTTCGCATATAAACTCCTTAAAAACTATAAGCCAACTGCTTAAGCAGTTAGCTTATAAAATTCACGTTATATTACTCAACAGCAAGCCACTCTACAGCTATATTGTCATATGTTCCGTTTTCTTTTAATTTACTTATAACTTCTTCTATCTTTTCAATCAATGCCTCTGATCCATCTTTAGCCACAACTGCTATACCAATCTCCTGAATCGGATCATTCACGACCTTGAACTCCGGATTATTTTTAGCCTGCTCATTAGCATAAGTTACGCCGACTACAATTGCGTCTATTCTACCGTTTACAAGCTCTGCATAGGCATCTGCATTTCTGTTGTAATGCTTAATTTCAGCCACTTCAATACCCATTTCAGGTAATTTTTCAGCTGCCTGCGCCGCAGATGACGCGTCTTGAATTCCAATTATTTTACCTGCCAGATCTTCCTTACTATTAATTTCATCATTTTCGGACTTAACTACTATTACATCAGCCAGTGTATAGTAATTATCACTAAGTTCAACCGCATCCGTTGCAGAGGTTGCTTCTTCCGGTGACATGGCTGACATTATAATGTCAAAATCTCCATTGTTTACTCCTGCAATTAATCCTTCCCATGGAGTATTAACAAATTCAGCCTTAACCCCTATTTCATCCGCAATTGCAGCTGCAAGGCTCGGATCAAAACCTACAATTTCATTATTTTCGTTTATGCTTTCAAAGGGTGGATATTCCGGACACATTCCGACACGCAAAACCTTGCTGTCGATTATCGACTGCAGTGAAGTATCAGCCGCCTCATTATTTTCCAAATCATTGTTTACTTCATTGTTTACTTCATTTTTTGCATCTGTGCCACAAGCTGTCAGCGCAAATAAAGACAACACAATTACCATAACTGTTAAAAAAGTTTAAATGTTTTTTTCACTTTATGCCTCTCCTAGTGTTATTTTATAATAATTAAAACCTCTGAGGTTTTAAAATTATTCTATTAATTCAGAAATAAGATTCTGTAAAGATGCTTCAGGGTTGCTTTCGTCTACTGACAGAAATTTTGTAACTATTCCGGCGTCATCTAACATTTCAGCCAGCACTTCCATCATGACACCATATTCCGGCAGCTTATCCAAAGAACGAATTTTGGATTGCAAACCATATCCATCTCCTATTTCACCGCCCCAATTACCAGTACAGGTATAGTTAACGCCACATGCAGGACTTCCATCCAAGCCAATTACTGCGGCTATGTTATATCCGTTATTATAAAAATCTGATACCTGCTCAATAACAGGATTCAGCAGTTCATAACATTTTGACCTAAATCCCGGAAAATTCATCTGTTCCTTTACCTGTCCCCAACGTCTAATTCCAAAACAGCTTTGCTCAACGCAAGGTAGCTGTATAATTCCATACCCTTTATTCAAAAGCTCGGAAACTATTTTACTGCATCCGGCAGATTCCGTAGCAATACCATAAACCTTAGCATTAACATTTAATATACAGTGTGACACAAGCACTATTTTCTTGTCCCTTTTCAATAGCACACCAGCTTTCATTTGTTTTCTGTAAACCTTTACATATTATACACATTGACACACTCCCTTGTCCAATAACCTTTAATTTTAATTAACTTATTTAATATAAAATAAAATTATACTTAATAATAGATTTAATACCAATTTGTATTTCTACAATAATCTAAAAGCTTATTCGTCTTTTTATATCCATATATTTACAGTTGAAAGATAATTTATAGGAATGTATAATAAATTTTATGAAATTCTATTACTATGTTTATGCTGGGAATGATGTTCTCCCAAGGTTTTAACCTGAACCGCTTTTAAGCTGATGACTTCTGTAATTTTACAGATGCATCAGTTTTTGTTTTTAATTTATTTAAAATAATTGGAACACATCTGTACAATAAAACATAATTGGAGGACATTAAATTGAGAATTTCACCAAAAAGTTATAATGATTATAGTGATATAGTATTGCTTACGCTATTTGCTATACCTGTGGGAATTGCTGTAGGCTTGGTTGATGCTTTATTTGGGCGTATACTCATATGGATTACGAATGTTAGGATGGAACACCCCTATCAACTAATTCCGTTTCTAGGAATAATCGGTATTTTAATTGTTTGGTGCTACAAAGAATTCGGCAAAAACAGCGCAAAGGGCATGAGCTTAATATTTGAGGCAGGTCATGGCACAAGTGACAATATACCTCTTAGGCTAATCCCCTTTTCCATCGTAGGAACCTGGCTTACACATTTGTTCGGAGGAAGTGCAGGAAGAGAAGGCGTTGCCATACAGGTTGGTGGAGCACTATCTTACGAAGCAGGCAGACGAATTTTAACCAATGTTGATAGAAAATTACTATTGATTGTAGGTATGTCCGCAGGTTTCGGAGGCCTGTTTAGGACACCAATTGCAGCAGCTTTCTTTGCTGTGGAGGTGCTTACGGCAGGTGTCTTGGAAAATAAAGCAATGCTTCCTGCGCTAGCAGCTTCTTTTACTGCAAGCTTTACTGCAAATATATGCGGCTTGGAAAAGTTTTATTTTATGCTATCGGATAATGTTACTTTTTCACTATTGTTAGCGCTGAAGCTTATTGCGCTTGGAATTTCTTTTGGAATTACTGGTAGGCTATTTACAATGTACTTACATAAACTTAAAGAGATTTTTGCCGATCGCATGAAAAATCCGCTTATACGAATTTTCGTTATTGGAGTTGCAGTGAGCTGTTTTTCACTGTTATTATGGAACGGTAGATATTCTGGACTTGGAACAAACTTGATTTCCATGAGCTTCGATAATGGCATATATGCTTGGGACTTTGCATTGAAGCTAGTATTTACAGTAGTTACTTTAGCTGCAGGTTTTCAGGGCGGCGAGGTTACTCCACTGTTTTCCATAGGAGCACCTCTTGGCGTAGTCTTAGCTTCTATACTTAATGTGCCAGTGTATTTCGCTGCAGCATTAGGATATTCCGCAGTATTTGCCGGCGCTACTAACACACTGATTGCTCCAATGATAATTGGTGCAGAAGTCTTTGGCTATGAATATCTGCCTTACTTTGTTATAGTGTGCACTGTAGCTTATGCCTGCAACGGAAATTTATCGATTTATTCACTTCAAAAAATATATGAAATAAAATAAAATTTAAGCTTTTGGCACATAAACATAATGGGACTTTATTTTTGCAGTGGAAAGTCCCAAATGTGCTGCCTGTATTGACAATTGATAAAATTTATATTAATATATAGATATAGTTGTCAGATGAGAGGTGCGATTTTAGCGTGCCAAAAGCTTTCAGCTTAATAAATATTATTTCATATCCGGTTTTTTCTAAAAATACCGATTTAAAAATTGTATTTATAATCTTTATGCAGTTCTTGCTAATGATAATCCGAACTACACTTTGTAAATCTTTAATACAATCCATAAAAATTATAATTAGTTACATTTTCATTTCAAATGTAATTGCATACACATATCCTTTTATATAACAAATATTTAAAATCAATTCTTTCAATACAGCATAATAAGCAATGCTTTTAACAACCTCCTCATCTGAATGACAATTAGTTAAATGAGAAAGAGGTGAGAAAGTATGGAAATAGTAAAACCTAAAGAATTCTACGATGTATACCGATTAATGCAGGAATCCTTTCCATCTGAGGAATATCGTAGCTTTGACGGTGAACTTGACTTGTTTAACAAACAAAATTATAAGGTCATGGCTCTTCGCTCAGACAATGAAGTACAGGCATTTATTGCAGAATGGATTTTTAAGTATGTTCATTACATTGAGCATTTTTGTGTAACCCCTGATTTAAGGGGAAGTGGAATGGGAACTAAAATAATGCACAACTATTTAAAATCTGTAAAAGGCCCGGTTGTTATAGAAGTTGAAGCTAATAATACTCCTATTGCAAAGCGCAGGATAGAATTTTACAAACGCTTGGGATTTACGTTAAGCAATATTGAATATGTACAACCGCCGCTGAGGAAAACAGATATCAAACCGGCACTGAGGCTAATGCATTATCCGCAGAATTTATCAGATAAAGAACTTCACAAAATAAAGCATGTATTATTCAGCGATGTGTATAAAATAAGCTGATAATTTATTTCTAGTTGTAAAAAATCTTAAAATATTTTAGTAACAGCTCTTTCTTTGGTGACACTATTTTAGAAAGAGCTGTTATGTTTTTTTGCATCATCATTTACTACATGCCTGTTTATACTTCTGTATCTTACTTTTTAGAGTCTAATTTATCAAATATATGTTATAATATGATAAAGATAAGTAATTCAAAGGAGTGATAAAATGTCAATTGTAAATGCATATATTGTCCCACATCCACCGTTAATTATCCCAAAGGTTGGAAACGGGCAAGAAATAAAGATTGCCAAAACTGTCAAGGCATATAACAAAATAGCTGAAGAAATCGGCAAAATAAAACCCGAAACCATTGTAATTACTACACCTCACTCAATAATGTATTCTGACTATATTCATGTCTCCCCTGGGAATAAAGCTAAGGGTGACTTTAGAGAATTCGGAAGATCCGATATAAGCTTTGAAGCTGAATATGACCAAGATTTTATAAAGAATTTATCTTTATCGGCAGAAATTGAAGGAATCCCTGCCGGAACGTTAGGAGAAAAAAGAAAGTCCTTAGATCATGGAACTATGATTCCTTTATATTTTATCAATAAGTACTATACTGATTACAAAATCGTTCGCATATCAATATCAGGCTTATCTCCTGTAGAACACTATAACTTTGGAAAATGTATAGCAAAAACAGCAGAAGAAACCGGCAAGAAAACAGTAATAATAGCAAGCGGCGATTTATCCCATATGCTTAAGGATGAGGGGCCATATGGATATGCGGAAGAAGGCCCAATGTTTGATAAAGATGTTACATCAGCTGTATCTAAAGGTGATTTTCTCCGTCTTTTAACCTTTGATGAAGAATTTTGCGAAAATGCAGGTGAATGCGGGCTCCGTTCCTTTATTATTATGGCAGGTGCATTAGACAAAAAGGCTGTATCCTCAGAACTTCTTTCCTATGAGGGACCCTTTGGAGTCGGATATGCTGTTGCATCATTTGAAATAAAAGGCGAGGACGAGAACAGAGGATTTGCGGATATGTTTAATAAAAAAGAAGAAGAACGTTTAAAGCATATTATGTCAAATGAAGATGAATATGTGCGTTTAGCAAGAAGCTCTCTTGAGAACTATGTATTGAACCAAAAAAAAATTAACATTCCTGAAGATTTGCCTGTAGAAATGTCTCAAAAACAAGCTGGTGTATTTGTTTCATTAAAGTTAAACGGGCAGCTCAGAGGCTGTATAGGTACAATTATACCCACAACAGATAGTATAGCCAACGAAATTATCCAGAATGCAATAAGTTCAGGGTTAGAAGACCCAAGGTTCAGCCCTGTAACAAAAAAGGAATTAAATAAAATTGAATATTCTGTTGACATACTTGGTGAAAAAGAAGCTATTAGTTCAATGAATGAATTAGATCCTAAAAAATATGGAGTCATTGTATCCAAAGGCAGGAAAAGTGGATTGTTGCTGCCCAATTTAGAAGGAATTGATGTACCGGAGCAACAAGTAAGCATTGCTCTAAAAAAAGCAGGAATTGATTCTAATGAGAACTATAGAATGGAAAGATTTGAGGTGGTTAGACATAAATGAACAAAGTAGAATGTAATATATGTCCACATCATTGCAAGCTGGATGAAAATCAAGTAGGAGCATGCAAGGCCAGAAGCAATATTAACGGTGAAGTTGTCCCAATAAATTACGGAATGGTTTCCGCTATTGCTTTAGATCCTATAGAAAAGAAACCACTCAGGAATTTCTTTCCCGGCAGCAGCATTTTATCTGTGGGCAGCTTCGGCTGCAACCTGAAGTGTTCATTCTGTCAGAATTATGAAATATCTATGTCAGGAAAGAACGACATAAAATATCAATTTATAAAGCCTGAAGACTTAGTCAGAGCAGCTGTAGATTTAAAACCTGAAGGAAATATAGGCATTGCCTACACTTACAATGAACCTCTCGTAGGCTACGAATATGTAAGAGATTGTGCCATTTTAGCAAAAGAAAACAATTTAAAAAATGTATTGGTAACTAACGGATGCTTCTTCGGAGAACCAATAAATGAACTTCTTCCGCTTATGGATGCATTAAATATTGATTTGAAGGGTTTCACTGAAGATTTCTATAATAAAATAGGAGGAAACTTCGAAATTGTCAAAAACTTTATTAAATTGGCCGCAAGCACCAGCCATATAGAAATAACAACTTTGATAATTCCAGGAGAAAACGATAATGAGGACGAAATGAGAAATTTATCTAAATTTATTGCTTCTATAGATAAAAACATACCTTTACACATATCACGTTTTTTCCCTTGTTATAAAATGAAAGATGCACCTGCTACAAAAATATCCTCTGTATACAAGCTTGCTGATATTGCGCGAGAAGCTTTAAGTTATGTTTATGAAGGAAATTGTTAAATTTAAACAGAAAGGAAAGCCTTATGAAATTCAAAAATAAGACTTTATTTATTATCATATTTTCATTGATCATTTCATCCGTACTATTTGCAGCCTATTATTGGAACTTGATTCCGCAAAAATCTTACACAGCGGAGGACTTCGGCATAGAGACAGTTATCAGCTCTATTGACTTCAATGAAAACGGTTTAGATGACTATGAGGACCTTCTCCTTGGAGCCAGAGCAGATGCCGAAAATCACCCTAAGTATGACGGAAGCTACCATGCAGGCGGATATCCTCCCGATAACATCGGAGTGTGCACAGATGTTGTATGGAGGGCATTTAAAAATGCAGGATACTCCCTGAAAGACATGGTTGATGCAGATATACAAAAAAGGACGGAAGCGTACACCAATATTACTCGAATAGACAGCAATATCGATTTTCGCCGCGTAGGAAATCTTCGCGTATTTTTTGATGAATATGCCGTCCCACTAACAACAGATATTAACAATATTGAAGAATGGCAGCCAGGAGATATAGTAATCTTCGGAAACAATAAACACATTGGCATTGTTTCCGACAAGCGCAATAAAAATGGACACGCTTATATTATACATAACTCCGGGCAGCCTAAACGTGAAGAAAATTACCTGAATAGGACAACAATGGATGTAACAGCTCATTATCGCTTTGACGCAAGCTTAATTGATAATGCCGTGTTGATAAAATGGATGTCCAATTTTTAAATATTTCTATATTAAATTAACGCCACAAAACAAAATATGTAAGTACTATTTATCCAACATATCAGCAACTTTTTTCTTTAAATCCATAGCAGATTTTTCCGGATCTATGGACTTCATAACAGCTGAAACTACAGAAATTCCCTTTATGGGACTTTCTTTTAGGATATCAATATTATTTATATTCAAACCGCCAATTGCAACAACAGGAATAGGTACTGCTCTGCAAATATCGTTCAATGTGCTAACATCTGTTATACGTGTAGCAACCTTAGTTGTAGTCGGATATATTGCTCCAACTCCCAGATAGTCTGCTCCCTGTTCATATGCCACAAGTGCCTGTTCTACGGTTTTGGCCGTGGCACCTATAATTTTATTTTTTCCCATTAGCTTTCTTGCATAGCTCACGGGAATATCATTTTGTCCCACATGGACTCCCGAAGCATCTGATGCCATTGCTACATCAATTCTGTCATCTATGATAAGAGGTATATTGTATTTGTCTGTAATAATCTTAACATTCAATGCAAGTTTCAAATAATCTCTTCCAGTTAAGTTTTTTTCTCTCAGCTGTATAAGGGTTACCCCACCTTTGCAGGCTTTTTCAACAACATTCAAAAATTCATTCTCTGTTTTTCCTGTGCTGTCCGTAACAAAATACAATGTAGTATCAAATTTCATATGGTTACTTCCTCCAATTTAATAGATTCTTTAATAGATTCATCCGTCAAAGTATAAAGATTATCCAACAATGCTGTTTTAAAACTTCCGGTACCTTTTACGTCTCTGGACAATTCGCCGCTAATTCCCAAAGCTGCCGTACCTAATATTACACCCTCTAATATCCTACCGGATGAAATATAGCTTGCAATTAAAACATTGAGCATACATCCTGTACCGGTTATATGAGACATAATTTCAATACCGTTTTTAATTGAATATGTTTTTCTTCCGTCACTTATTATATCAATTTTTCCGGTAGCAACGACTACCGCCCCTGTGGCCAATGACAGCTCTCTGACAATTTCAGAATTTCTTACTAAAGTATTCGCATTTATTACGTCATCATTTCCGGCATCTATTCCCACAGAATGCGAATCCATATTGCAAAGTGATTTTATTTCTGACATGTTTCCCTTTATTGCAGATGGTTTGTTCTTACATATATATTCCTTGGCATAATTAAGCCTCAAGCTGCTGCACCCTACTCCCACAACATCGATTATTGAAGGAATTTTACTTATAGCTGCCACTTTCCCCGAAAGCATCATAGACTTTATCCTTACATCTGTTATGTTGCCTAAGTTTACAGCTAACGCCTGTGATAACGCCGTTATTTCCTCAACCTCATCAGGATGTTCTGCCATTATGGGCTTGGATCCGGCAGCTAAGACAATATTTGCACAGTCATTGATTGATATGGGATTTGTTATACAATGTATCAGAGGACTGTCTACTTTAATCTGTAACTTTATTTTTAAAAGTTGGTTTATCATAAACATTAACTCCTAAGCTTTTTTGAAATTTCAGTAACATTCCGTTCCTACTTAAAGCCTTCAACAATATGTATGCTGCCATACCTCCCATTATTGTAGCTGTTATAAATGAAGGAACGTAAAACATCCATGTAAGGCCTGTTCTGCCCCATATCAATGCCATTACAGGATATGAGACAATTGCCCCAATAACACCTGTACCAAATATTTCACCTATAACGGCAAATATTATTTTACCATTTGAAATTCGATAAAAAATTCCGGAAAGAAACGCACCGAATACTGCGCCTGTAAGAGCAAGCGGAGGGATTCCCATAAATATCATACGTATTATTCCTATCATAACAGCGCAAAGAAGTGAATACCACGGCCCCAGCAATACTGAGCAAACAATATTTATTAGGTGAGCAGTAGGACACAGCCCTTCAACTCTGAGAATCGGTGAAATTACTACTCCGATTGCAACAAGCATGGAAAGGACTACAGTTTTGAACAGTGAAGATTTTCTTGTCATTTTTTAAACCTCTCTTAAGATAAAATTCTCTGAAACATATGAAAGGTTCTAGGCATGACAAAACAGCGACTTAAAACCTGTGCAAATTATTTCAGGCCGGTCGAAGCTCAATTGCTCCCTCTCAGTCCGTACACGGACTCCCATCGCTGTTTATTTTTAAACTCTAAAGACTCAGGCCCAGGGCGCTCCCCCTTTGCCTGATGATAACAAATCTGTCTCAAAGCTATAATAAAGAATTTATAAAAAATAAAAAATGCGAAATACCAACACGATATTTCACATTAATCTAAGCTCAATGCATTATCCCTACGTTGGCATTATCCAAATCAGGTTATTAGGGTCGAAGTATAAATACTTCCTCTCAGCCTGTTACGGCTCCCCTTATTTCTTATATAAATTTTAGCATATATAAATAGCTTTGTCAAAAAATTTATAGCTAAACAATGCTTGTAGAAAAGATTTACTGCTCTTTTAGTATAACCACATCATTTTCTCCGAAGGATACAAATATCTTTTCTCCAACACCTAAAGTATGATGTTCCGACGCATTAAGCTCATCAAGAGAAATATTCATATCTCCAATTTTTATCTGGCAACGGGTTATAAGTCCCAATTCTTCTTTAAAATCAATCACACCTTCAATACCGTCTTTGTCTATGTGAAGATGTTCCGGACGAATCATCGCAGTAACTGTTTCACCAATTATATCATTTTCAATATTTATTTTTTTGTTAAGAACATTTATATATTTCTTATCGCTATCACTTTGTACTTGACAGTTAAATAAATTTGCCTGACCAACAAAACTTGCTACAAAGGAATTTTTAGGATTTCTGTAAATTTCATTTGGTGATGCGCACTGCTGTATTTCTCCTTTGTTCATAACCGTAATGCGGTCTGCAATGGACATAGCCTCTTCCTGGTCATGGGTTACATAGATACTTGTAATACCCAGCTCTCGCTGCAGCTTTTTGATGCTTTGCCTCATAGACACTCTTAATTTTTCATCAAGATTTGATAGAGGTTCATCAAATAATAGTATGTCAGGCTTTATTACCAAAGCGCGAGCCAATGCCACCCTTTGTCTTTGACCTCCTGATAGTTCCTGTATCTTTCTTTTTTCTAAACCTTCCAGCTCCACACTTTTTATTATTTTTGCTACCATTTCATTAATTTTAGAAGTGGGAAGTTTTCTAACTTTCAATCCAAAAGATATATTCTCTTCAACATTTAAATGAGGAAATAATGCATAGTTTTGAAAAACCATTGCCGTATTTCTTTTTTGCGGTGGAAAACTACTTACATCAACATCATTAAAAAGTATTCTTCCTTGGGTTCTTGAAATAAGACCTGCAATCATTCGTAACAAAGTTGTTTTTCCGCAGCCCGACGGTCCTAGTAGTACCATTATTTCTCCGTCTTCAATTTCCATAGAAACATCTTTAACAACCTGAGTGCTTTCATAAGTCTTACATATGTTCTCCAATTTAATTTTCATGCTGAATCACCCCCTTAAACTTATCTGTAATACTTTTTCTGTTAAGAATAACATAAAACACTCCCATTAAAGCCAATGTAACAAAGGACAGCAACAGTGCCAATGTAGCAGGAACTCCTATTGCAGAATGAGTTATTGATTGAAATATAACCTGTACTGCAACTTTGTTCTTTGGAAGTATTAAAAATATTATGGCACCTAAAGTTGTCATTGTACTTGAAAATATTTTTAAATATGATGCAGCGACAGCTTCCGTAAGAAGAGGCATAAGCACAAGCCTGAATGTTTTTATTTTACCCGCTCCCAGATTATACGAAGCATCTTCTAGGTCAGGGTCAATGTGTTCCAACAAAGCATATCCTGATTTCATTGCCACATTTAATGATCTTGCTATACATATAAGATATATAATAACACTTGTACCAAGTATAATCCACGGTGACAAGTTTGGTAATATATATTTTCCTATTCCGAATATGGGATACTTGAATGTCACAAGATAGCCTATGCCAAACAAAATACCTGGAACCGCAGCTGGAAAAACGCCTATAAAATCTACAAATACAGGCACTATTATTTTTTTTCTGTTAATTATGTAGGATAATACAACCCCCATAAATGATGCTGTCAAAGCAGTAACAAAGGATAATTTAACACTGTTAACAAATGGCCGAAGGTTCATAGAAAGCGCTTCTCTCACATGGTCTAAGGTCAATGTGTAATCATATCCCCAATTTTTTGTTAATGCTCCAATAACTATGAAGCCAAATTTAATTATAAAAAATGACACAAAGCACAAGGTGCAGAAAATAAGCGCCATTTTTATAGGTTTACTCACATTTTCGTATACTATATCCCTTTCATTAGATGCATCTGAAAAATAGCTTTTTCTAGTGCTGAAATGCCTTTGAGCAAAAAATGCCGCAGCACATGGTATTAACAAAATTATTCCTGAAACTGCTGCACTTTTCATGTTGTACACTCCTGTTATCTGCACATACAAATCTGATGCAAGGGTGGAAAATTTACCCCCTATCATAAGAGGAGTTGTAAAATCAGCCATAGAAGATAAAAAAACAAGCAACGCTGCAGATGTAATTTCAGGAATCATCATTGGGAGAGTTATTTTAAATAGTATGGTACTTTCAGATGCTCCAAGATTTCTGGCTGCCTGCTCAATTGTTGTATCTACATTTTTAATTGAACTAGAAATAAGAATATAGGCATATGTTACCAAAGACAGAACTTGCAAAATAACAATGCCCTGCCATCCGTATGGACTTACGCTTAAATGAAGTATTTTATAAGTTATTAGCCCCCTGCTTCCGAAAAGCATAATAAATGCAATTGCTCCCACAAAAGCAGGATTCACCAAAGGTAACAGCATAAGAACTCTCAATATGCCTATTCCCTTAAATTGCATTCTTCTTAAACAAAATGTTATAATAATTCCAAAAAAAACCGAAATGGCCGTTACAACAGAAGAAACAAACAAACTGTTTCCTAAAAGTTTTATTACTCTGTCTATTAACTTCTGATCAAAAAAAGACAAATCACCTGATATCCCATATATAATTACACTTATAATAGGCAAAAAACAAAAGTAAGTTAAAAAAACAATTAAGAGCATCTGTATTAATTTAATGTAATTAAAATGTCTTATCAAAATATCACTGCTCCTTTAATAATAAACAAGCTGTGAAAAAGAATCTTAAATTCTATGCACAGCTTGTTTATTATATTAATCTAGTTCTATTTGTTAACTCTTTCGTTCCACTTTGAAAGAATCTCATCACGTTCAGATGCGTTGGCTTTGAAATCTGTAGGGAACAGTTCAATTTCTTTAAGGCTTAAAATTCCTTCTGGAGCAGATACATCATCACGTACCAGCAAAGCATTCTGGGCCTTACCTACTTCTTCAAGTCCCTTTGTTGACAACAGCCAATCTATGAACACTTTTGCAGCTTCCGGATTTTTACATCCTGATAGTATTGCAACAGGCTGTGGCCACCATCCTGTACCGTCTTCTGGATAAATTACTTTAACCTGAGGGTTATTTTCTTCCAAACTCTTATCGCCAGTGCCTGCATTTATTCCTACAGCTGCTTCACCTGCAATAACATTTTTACCAGGATCGCTTCCTCTTGCTGTAAAAAATGGTACCTGAGCTATTAATTTGTCAAGATAGTTCCAGCCTTCCTCTTCTCCTCTTGTTTGAAGAATTGCACTAACAGTGTTGTAAGCTGTTCCCGAAGATGCAGGATCAGACATTGAAACCAATCCATTCAGCTCTGGATGAAGCAGGTCGTCCCACTTTGAAGGAATCTCTAATCCAAGCTCTTCTATTATTTCTGTGTTAACAACCCAGTTAACAACTGTAAGAGATGTACCGTACCAATATCCGTCAGCATCTTTCATTCCATCAGCAATATTTTTAGATTCTTCTGATACATATGATTCAAGAAGACCATTTTCTGCTGCACTAATAAATGCATCAGCTCCTCCAGTAAACCAGATATCAGCAACAACTACTCCTGAATCTTTTTCGTTTTGAATTCTTTGCAGAATTTCGCCGTTTTTCATTGTAAGATTTTCAACCTTTATTCCTGTGTCAGCAGTAAATGCATCAAGAACAGGAATAATAGCGTCAGTTACTCCGTACAAATTTAGTGTTATATCTTTCATTGATTCATCGTAATGTGCTTTCCACGTTTCTTCGTCAGCTGAAACAGCTTCGCTCTCATTATTTTCTGCTGGTTTTTCAATTTCTTCATTGTTATCTGTTGAAGAACATCCTATTAAAGAAAAAATCATCAATACAGAAAGTAAAATAGACAATATTTTTTTCATTTTTTTCCTCCATAAATTGTTATGTTAAATTATAATAATACAACTCCTAAGTTAACACTAAAATTGCTCTAAAATTCTATAGCCGCTGTGTTCAAGAACTGCCGGCTTACATTGCCCTAGCTTTAAAACATCAATGAATTCCCCCAGATTATTTGCCCATTTAGGCAGCTTGGTTGCATATTTACCAAGTGTTTTTTCACTGTGGGAATCACTTGCACCTATTGCTTGCAACCCTAAAATTTTACAATACTCCAATGCCTTTTTATTAGCCTGCAAATCTGTATTGCCATTTAGCACCTCAATGCCGTCCAAACCATTAACAGACAATAAATTTTCCTCTAAACCTCTGTTGTTGTTTCTGAAAGGATGAGCACTGAAGCAAACACCGTTGAGTTCTTTTACATAATCAATGAACTGCTGTGCATCAAGCTTTTTGTCAGGAATTCTGTCAATTCCAAATGCTAAAATATCTCCTTGGTTTGTAAGAACTTCAACACCTACAAAAATAGGAAAATTAACTTCCTTAGAATATTTTTCAGCTGTTTCCTTAAGCCCCATACTGTCGTGATCAGTTATACAGACGCCATCTAAGCCTTTTCTTTTGGCACTTTCAACAATTTCTTCTAAGCTGTTTTTACTGTCTTTGGAAAATGTGCATTCATGAACATGCAAATCAACAAGCATATGCTACTATTCCTTTCATATGGAAATGTCATTATTTCTTTAAATACCATTAGAAAAGTTTATCATAGCAATAATAATATGTAAAATTAAATAATTTCATCATTGACTCGTTATGTATGAATAAAAGTTATATTTCTTTTTATATTTCCATAATAAAACTCCCTGGTGGGAGTTTTAGATGTTATTTGGTTTTAAGCTCTTTTTTTACTTCATCAAAATCCGTAATTGGAAGAGAACAATTCTTGTTCTTGCATATGTAAAATGTTGTTTTGTTATTTTTCATTGAATAGTTTTTTATATAGCCAATATGCTTTGATACATTCTCTGACTCCTGGGAAGCAAATGCAACCACAGTAGTATTCACCATAGATAGACCGCTTAATTTTTTAATGGTATTTTGTAAATCTTCCACATCTTTTGCTATACATACAACCTCAACCGAAGGATATAGTTCATACATTGCAGCCATTAGTGCAAATGTATAGCCTGCAGGATACTTAACAATGCTTCCTGATAAAAAATCAATTTGCTTTTTTGTCAACTCCTCTATATTTTTATCTCCTGTTATTCTGGATAACCTTACCAAATTGTATGCCGCAACTGAATTCCCAGAAGGAACAGCACCGTCATAAGTGTCCTTTGGATTATAAATAAGCTTTTCACCATACTTGCTTCCAAGAAAAAAGCCTCCATTTTCTTCATCCCAAAACAACTCAGTCATTTTTTTATTTATGTCCAACGCCTTTTTCAAATATACTATTTCAAAAGATGATTCATAGAGTTCAATTAAAGCCCACTGAATCATTGCATAATCTTCAAGAGTTGCATTTTCAAGAACGGAGCCGTCTTTATATCGTGCACACAAATATCCCTTATTATTTGTTAATTCTTCATCAACAAACTTCATTGCCTTTTTAGCTGCATCAATATAGTCTTCATCTCCAAACACTCTGTGAGCAACAGCAAATGCAGCAATCATCATACCATTCCATGAAGCAAGAATTTTATCGTCCTTGTGAAGAACAGTTCTAGTCTTTCTGTATTCATAAACCTTTTTATTAAGTTCTTCAATTTTTTCATCAACATCATAAAAGTCTTCTCTTTGAAGCAAATTAGGTATGTTTTTTCCTTCAAAATTCCCATTATGGGTAATCCCATAATACTCATTAAAATACGTTCCATCCTCTCTGCCGAGAACATTTATTATTTCATCCGGAGTAAAAACATAATACTTACCTTCCTCTCCTTCGCTATCAGCATCCTGCGCGGAATAAAAACCTCCCTTTTCATGAGTCATTTCTTTAAGCACATATTTTAAAACCTTATCTGTTATGCTCTTGTAAAGTTTTATACCTGTTGCAGCATAGCCGTATGAATATGCAGTAACAAGAAGCGCATTGTCGTAAAGCATTTTTTCAAAGTGAGGAACAAGCCACCTGTTATCTGTTGAGTATCTTGAAAATCCGTTTCCAACATGATCGAACATTCCTCCCACAAACATGCTTTCAAGAGTTTTCTCAACCATAAACAGCACATCATTATCACCTTCAAGTGCATAATAACTTAAAAGGAATAATAAATAGCTCGGTTGAGGAAATTTAGGGCTTTTCGAAAACCCTCCGTACTCCTCATCAAAATTTCTCTCAAGTATGTTTGCAGCATCACTGATATTTTTCTTTGACAGAACAAATTCGGAAGTACTTTCATTTTCAATTTTTTTTATCTCTTGGGTTATTACATTGCTTGACTCCACCAGCCTATCTTTTTGATGTTGCCATCTGTCAGCAACGATTTCAAGCAATTCAATAAGTCCTGTCATTCCATACTTGCTTTTTTTCGGAATATATGTACCGGCAAAAAAAGGTTTCTGCTGCGGTGTCATTATTATTGTAAGAGGCCATCCTCCGCTTCCGGTAATTCTATGAGCCACATTCATATAAACAGAATCAATATCCGGACGCTCCTCCCTGTCTACTTTTATAGGAACAAAATGTTTGTTTATAATTTCAGCTACTTCCTCATCCTCAAAAGATTCACCCTCCATTACATGGCACCAATGACAAGTCGAATAACCGATGGAAAGAAAAACGGGCTTATCTTCTGACTTTGCCTTTTCAAAAGCTTCATCACCCCATGGATACCAATCAACGGGGTTGTGGGCATGCTGAAGCAGATAAGGGCTTTTTTCATCTATCAAATGATTTGCTGTTTTTTTTAATTCAGTCATATTTAGCTCTCCCTCATAAATTTATTACTAATTATTATACCCAAAAACATAAAGGATACTACTCTTCAATTAAATAGTATCCTTTATTAATCATTAAAACCAATGTTTGCATATTTTTAAAATCTGTTGGTGTAAGATTTTTACAAACCATCCTCAGTGTTTTAATATATAATTATTTATTTATTTTCTCCATATACTCTTGGATATTTGCAAGTTCTTCTTCTTTTAAATAATCCAAAAGCTCATTTTCACCTGCTATTGTAGCCATGTCTATTATTTCCACCTGCATTGCTGCAACATATCCGTGTTCTTCTTTGTATATCTTTCATATTCAATCATACAATAAAAAACACCTGTACATGTGTTTTTTATTGTATAATATTATTATAAATTTTATTTTAATGTATTATGGAACAAGATCATTTATTTTTTCCTTAATTTCTGAAAATGACAATCCTTTTTCAAGACAATAATCTCTGATATTTGTGTTTGATGGTGGAATATCAGTTCCAAGAATTTCTTTTATCTTTTCATCTGTTATTCCTGCATCCTGAATGTCTTTAATAGTAGTTTTGCCAGATACAAGAATTTCTTCTTCCTGTTCTTCATCTTCTTGGCTCTCCAAAGTTACATCTAAGTCATCCTCATTTAAAACTGGTATTTTAGCAGAGTGTTCACGCAGATATTCTTTAACTTCTTCTGTTAGATTTTCATTGTGTTCAAGTATAATATTAATAGCCGCCTCTGGCAAATAGGTATCTTCAAAACTAATTGGGAGATTTTTGTAAAGAGCAACAAATAGCTGTACTGAACCGTTTCCTATTTCATTTTCCATATTAATGTACAATGACTCAAGGTCTTTTGATTTAATATTACGGTCACTTAAATTTTCAAGGCCGAATGCTTTATAGAGAACATCTCTGTCAATTTCAAACAGTTCAGCTACCTCATCAAAATAATATGAACCTCTTATGTCCTCTGGATTGTACTGTCCCTGAAAATCCCCTTCTTTGTAAACCGCAGGAACTTTTTCAGACTCTGAAGACCATACACCTGCAAAAATAGTAGCTGCAATTCCTCCAAATATTACAACAATTATTATAAGCGCTATTTTATTCATACTAATTTTCACTGTTGGCCTCCTTTTCTGCTGTTGATGCATTTGTCATAAGATTCACTGTATTGCTTACTGGGCAGCTTCTTTCTGAAGTGCATTCATAGCAGCTTATACACTGCAAATCATCTACAACTTCCTTGTCAGAAATTTTCAAATTCATAGGACATGCACTGTCACATTTCTTACATGAAATGCAGGTTGTTTTGTTTCTTCTTATCTTAAAAATTCTAAACTTATTGAATATTCCAAGCAAAGCTCCATATGGGCAGGCATACTTGCACCAAGGTCTTTCCACAAACAAGGACATAACAAGCGTTACAACAAGCACCAAAATTGCAGTTACTGCTGTTTCTTCTGACCAAAATGTAAATAGCGCATGGTATGGATCTACACTGTCAAATATTAAGTAACCTGATATTGATGTAATGTAAACAACCCATGCTAAAACACCGTATCTAAAATATCTAAGTATTTTATGAATTTCCTGGGGAACAAAAGTATTGTATCTTTTCTTAAATATTTTTCTACCAATGTTACCAATCCATTCTTGTACAGAACCTAGAGGGCAAACCCATCCGCAGAACACTGGTCCAAAAAGTATTGCTAAAACAAAAATTATTCCCATAAGTATTACAGATGACATATGAATTTTCTTTATAAGCGCCCCCAATGTAAACAAATTATAAAGTGTTACTACTCCCCCAAATGGACAAAGAGAATGAAGGGAGGCTTCTGACAAAAATGGAATGCTTGCCATTCCCGACTCTGCCAAAGTTTTGTTAATAGCAATCAAGCCAATAAGTGCAAAGAAAAAAATTTGCAATAATCTTCTTATATTCTTTTTCTTCATTAAATTTATTCTCCTCATTAAGATTTGTATTCAAATATACTTATAATTTGTGGCAAAACTGTGTCCTATTTTTGATAAAATTCAATCATTTGCAAATCAGCACTAATTTCTGCACAAGAAAATTTATAGCAACAGTTGCATGTTACTAATAATTTTGCTATCCAAACATACATTAAATACATAATTATATGTGTATCAAGGAGGGATAATATGGAGAGAGCGCATCAAGTTGACTACAGAATTTTCGGAGATGACATTCAGTTTGTGGAAATAGGTCTTGATTACTAAGAAACAATTGTTGCTGAACCTGGAGCAATGATGTAACTTCAACATTGTAGAATTTGCGGCAACAAACATACCCGCTTCTTTGGAAGAAGTTCCACTGGCAGCAATTAATTCCGGGGTGGCCACCGATGCAGGATTTATTCCTTCACAGGATGCTATAGTTCTGGAAGAATCCAAACCGGGAGAAAACCTATATATAAATGTAATTGCTGTTAGCACAAAGGACAAGGATAATGAAACTCACAAACGTATTGTAGAAATATATCAAACTGACGAAACAAAAAAAGTTATTGAAGAAGATTCAAAAGGCTCTTCAATACCGGTTTAATAAAATTTGAAAGCACTTAAAAAATAGCGTCAGGAACCGTAAAACACAGTTCCTGACGTATGCTTCTGCTCTATCCCAAAATAAATTTTTTTACCTTTTTCGGATCAGCTTTCGGATTCAGCTCATATATTTTCTTTTCGATTTTTTCGTAGGCTTCTTCATAGCTTATTCCATCAGCAGCGCTTATGACTTCTTCGTCAAAAAAATCCTCCGCAAGACAAAATACAGTTGATGACCATCCAAATTCTTCTCCCGACTTAGATTTTTTTCTTGCTCTTCCGCACATGGAAATATAGAATTTCATCTGCAGTTCTATGACATTATTATCGAACTTTGTCTTATCTTCCTTGGAAAATCCTCCGTATCTTTTAATCAGATGAATAGGCAGCTCTTTGTACTCACACAGCAATTCATAGATTTTTTTCGCATGATGGCTTATTTTGCCTTCTTCATACTCTTCCTGCAATTCATTGCTTCCGCGCCTTACGGCGTAAAAATAAGGATACCATTCCTGCGTTATATATCCGCTCTTCTTGAAAAACAGCTTACCATAGGCAATGTCGTTCCTTTCATTCAGAACTCTCATTCTCCATTCCCACGGATCGGTGTCTGGTTCTCCGGTATGCCAAAGCACATTGTCTTTAAAATAATCACATAGGGCAAATATTCCTTCGCTGTTCTCACCGCCTAGGCTCATGCCTGCACAATATAAATTTTCCAGGAAATCTTCAAAGTTTTGTATGGCTTTCATTATTAGACGACCTGCCTCCTTAGATTTTGTTTTTTATTATACCATATTCATCCATATAAGTCATCAAACACATTTAAATTCAGATACTTATAATATGCGAAAAACTCTCTCACAACGGAATAAACATCTCTTATGTCCAGATATTCAGCGTGTGCCGAATATCTATTACTAATGCCCACCTTATCAAATGCCAGTGTTTTTTATATTTTTCTTTTTCAATTTCATCTGTCCTTCAATACTATAATTTGTTAAAGATATATATCTTTAATTTTAAAAGAGCTTTCTTAGCATTACACAACGCCGACAGGTGCTGCATATATTACAAACTCATCTTTTCCGTCAAGCTTGAGAAAATCATCAGCAGCTTTCTGATCAAATGCAGCTATTGCACAGGTTCCGCAGCCTACGGCTCCGCAGCTTAGATATAGATTCTGCATTACATGCCCTGAATCAATTAACAAATCAAATTATCAATTACAGATTTATTTTTTAAATTACTCAAGAAACTTACCGTTTCTTTTAAGAATTAATCTTATTGCTCAAAAATCTTTCCGCTCTTATATATGAAATATCTGAATATCATTTTATTATTTTCATAGTAATTTCCGGTAACAATATACAATGTATCGTTTTTATTTCTAAACCTGAATACAAACTTTTCGTCACCTTTGATATTCCGCCATTTCAAAATGCTTTCCGTTCCATCTGTATATATTCACATATCCGGGGACAATACCTGCTGACACACCTATTAGCTCATCTGTGCCATCATGATCTAAGTCAATGTATTCGGGAGTCCCCATGGTCAGAAGATTTACTAACTCCTTTGTTTCTTCATTATACCCGATTAATTTCATTTCAATATAGGTGGCTCCCAGTTCTCCTACTATTTCAATTTCATTTTTACCGTCAAAGGTTCTGTCAACAGCCTCCACCTTTAAGTCTTCCAATCCATAATTACTTACAGTACCTAATTCATACACTTTATTATTATATTGTAAAAAAGCATATACTGTATTAGGTTCAACTGATTCTTCCTGTGATTTTTCAAAATACAAATCAATTACAACTTCTTCTTGGTCAAATAAATTCTCCAATGATATGCTTTTTTCATATATCAGATTTTCATTTGGAAGTCCTTCTTTGAGAGCCTCAACCATGATGGCAGAAAACTTCAGACTTATAATATTAAGCTCAGAGTACTCCCATATTTGATAGAACCTGGTATACAGTTTGGATGTCAGAATCACACTTTTTTCTGAACCTTCAAATGTATGCCCGGAACCCATCTGTTCTTTAAACACAACATTATACTCTTTTTCAATATAATTAAACAATTCTTCACTATTACCTGTTTTTGTTACATAAGTTATCGGATTGTCTTTTATCCTTACAAATGTACTTGTACCATTAAGCTGAATTATGCCTTTTAATACCGATATGGGATTACCCTCCTGAAAAATCACATCTTTATTAAATAAAAATAATGATAGTAGTATAAAGACTATAATTAATAATAAATATAATTTTTTTGTTTTCATGGCAACCTGCTACTATTTATTTGATAAAAATTGCTCTTCTGTTTTATTTTATTTAAAGGTGCGTCCCTTAATTGCTATTTAAATCCTTATCAAAAAAAGTTATTTTAATTTGATATGCAGTACTATAATATCCTCTGTATTTTTTGGGATTATTTAAAAACCTATCTACCTCCGAAAAAGAATCCGCATATAGTATTGCAATCAAGGGTATTGCCTCTTCTTTCCTAATAACTGATTCATTGTTGAAAGACATTGCATATGAATCATTCTTATCATAGACATACAGAACACTTGAATTTTTATCTTTTCTTTTTTTTGAATTAATTTCAATATTCAACTCATTTTCATCAGGATAATAAATTATATAAATTCTTCCTTTTGTTGATTCTTTATACAATTTATAAGCATAACTGTTAACAACTATTGGATTATATGTATCTGTATAATCTATTACTTCAATCATCATAGCTTTGATACTTTCATCTACAGAATATTCATATATTTTGGGCAGGAAACCAACAATCGGGGTTTTGATTCTTTCATCTTCGGATAAAGCAACTGATTTAATAAACATATTTTCCTTAGCATCAGTTTCCATTAAAGGAGCACTACAGCCAGTTAAGATGGATGTAACTACTATCACTAATAATATACCACCTATTTTTTTCATACCATTCCTCCGTTTCAACTTTATTTCAGACCTGCAAGATCGATCAAACCATTATTCACAATATAATTCTTTCTTAGTATTTATTTTATTCAATCTGAGCAGTTAATTGAAAATTATTCTGTCTAAATAGGCAGCACTGTTATTATGTATCCACCCAAAATCAGACTTGCAAAATTTGCGACTGAAACATACAGTATCTTTCTTAAACGTCCATGTTCCCGGCAGAATAGCGAAAATGCAAAAAGTTCGGCAATAAACACAAAAAACTCGCCAAATATCAGAGTGAAAATAACATAGCTTGTAATTGGCGTAAAGCTGTTTATCCAGATATTCAACGCTCCTTGCGTTACAAAATTTATGATTAAAAAAACTTTCCATGATTTTTTATCCCTGAATCCAAAACTCCAAAATACAGCTGCTTCAATGACAAGTGTCAAGACTATCCGCATCGAAACAAGCATGACAGATCTGGACAACAGTTTCCCTTCTGTCAAAGTGTGAGATTTCAAATCCAGTGTATAAACATTGTTATAGTTTTTAATTGGCTTATCCAATTCGACTTCAAAACTGTCCTCTCCCGTACTGACAATAAAGCTATAAACATTTGTATTTTTAAACATAGCACTTGAATAAAAAGCATAATATTTTTCTATAACCTTATCCGTTACTCTTGCTTCATGTTCGCCATCCTCTAAATTCAATTTTATACTCATCTCATCGGTTGCATTCGGAACTATAATTAATATCGACGGCGGTTCTGCAGAATTTCCATAGCCTATGAACTCAAATGAAAAAGCAAACAGCAGCGTAAATATTGCAAATACTATAGTACCGATAAATTTTTTATATTTCTGCATACAGTCCTCCTCTCACCCTCATGCCATTATTCTTTTGTTATTGCTTCAGGCAATTTGATATCTCTATATCCTGAAACTTTCCATTCTTCATTTTCTTTTGTAAGTTGAATTATTCCTTCCGCAACATCTTCCTCTTCTGCTCCATCCTTAGATGATACAATATTTAATTTGACTTCAAAATTATATCCTTTTTCATTATTGTTTTCATTAGTTGATCTCTCGGAAAGAATCGTTTCTTTAATTTCTATGTAACAGTTATTTTCAGAGCAGAATTCAGCAAACCTAACCCCTGTCCTGTTTGCAGTGAACTTCTCATACGCTTCGTCTGACATCAAAATCCTAATATCCTTGTATATGTCTTCAATAGCCTCTTTTAAAGCATCCTCCGCATTTGCTTTTAATAAATTGTTATAACTTTCAATTTCTTTTTTGTTTACAGTATACAATTCTGATACAAATTTTTCTGCAAGTTCATGAGAATTTGCTTCTTCGTTCACAGCACAACCGCTTGATGCAAGCGCAAGCAAGACAGCGCATAGAGTAAATATTTTTTTCATGCTAAATTTCAATCTATTACCTTCTCCTTTTTGAATCATACAATTCCTCCTTGAATTTAATTGTTTGTAGGATTTATAAATTGCAATAGCCAATTTGTTTTCAATAACTTAACATATTAAAAATAAAAATTGAAGTAAACAAAATTATCTCTTTCTTAATATCGCTACTATCGCTTTCTGTTTATTTAGCATGAGACGTTCACTCTGTATTTATATAGACGATTTAAATCATAAAAAAGTTCAATTTTATGGAGCCTTTGGAAAGTTTTATAAGGAAAGCTTGGACAACATTACTTAAATACAACAGTATATGTATTTTGAAATTGTCCAAATCTTAGTAGACTTCAACGGAAATTTCCACCGTTAAAAGGAAAACAGTATCGGATAGCGCATTTTATCCCGTACTGGCAGAGTGCAGATTCACATCTGAATTTAGGTGGTACCACGGACGCATACAATCCGCCCTAAGCAAATGTAAAAGCTTAGGGCGGAGTTTTATGTGAGCGACAGCGAGCAAATAATTTGGTGAACAAAGCTGTGATTTTGTGTTCTTAAAATTTTTAGGAGGTAGGTATTACCATGCAGAAAAACTATGATTTTCTGCATGGATTTATATGACTATTATCTTGAAATTGTTAAAGAACGTTTATACCAGCCTGAATTACATGGATATAAAGAACGGCATTCAGCACAATATGCCCTGTATTATTGCATGCTCAATACATTAAAACTGTATGCCGTTTATGTTCCTCACATAACCGAATATATTTATCAGGAATTTTTCAGACAAAATGAGAACAGTATTTCTATACACAACTTGTATTGGGAAACTGAAGAATCTCTTGATAATGATATTATCCTTTTCGGAGAAAAACTTAAGGAGATTATTGCAAATACAAGAAAGTATAAGTCTGAAAATGCTCTGTCAATGAAATCAGAAATAAAAGAAATTGTAATTAATACAGATGAGAAATTTATGGAATTGTTTAAACAAACCATAAATGATATTAAAGCATGCTGCAAAGCAAAGGAAATAATCTTCCGGGCTCAATGGTGACACAGGGATTTATTGATATAAGGATATGCTGCTGCCATCTAAAAGTAATCTTCTAATATTCATATTTTTCGATTAATTTTGCTTAATCAGACAATAATAAAATAAATATTTTAATTAAGAAAGGAAAATAAAATGTCTGATAATTTAAAAAGCAAAACAACGGCATCCCCCGAAGCAAAAAAATCCTTGAATCAAATGAAGGCAGAGATTGCCAGGGAGCTTTCTATCGTAAGATCCGGTGCGGAAAACATAGGAAGCTTAACATCCAGGCAAAGCGAATTTGTTGACAACAATATGGATTTGGAAACAGCTAAAAAACGTTTCAATATAAAGGATAAAGGAACCAATATCACATAGAACAGCATGTATATTGATGAAAATTCAAACTGTTTGCATGTTGAAAGCGGTGTAACCAACAATCAGGTATATAATTTCGGGCATGCCGGAAGAGGCACTGGAGATCATCGACGATTTTCTTCGCCTGAACAAAGCAAAATTCAATATAGAATATGTTACGTTTCTTGAGGCTGTTACTATCATCGGCAGCTCATATCCTCCATATGAAAAATTTCAATCTGCAAGCCGATTTGTTTTAAGGGACTTAACATGGGATAACTTTACAAAGCTTGCAGGATTAATCGCAAAGCGCCCGCCTGGTTCTGTATTTACAGGAATATCAATGTATGCACTGGGAGGCAGAGTATCGGAAGTCGAAACAGATGCTACGGCATTTTTTTATCGTAATGCCCAATATATCATATGGCTGGAAACAACATGGGAAGAGCAGCAATATGCCGAAGTCAACAGAGACTGGATAAAAAATTAATTCCCTCAGCTTGAATGCATGACTGATGGCTCTTATGTGAATTTCCCCTATAAATGCCTGGACTGTTATAAGGAGGAATATTATGGAAAGCATACAGATATATTAAAGAAAATAAAGGATAAGCATGACCCTTTGGATGTATTTACATTTCCTCAAGGCATAGGTATATCATACATTCAGTAAAAAACTCATTCCGAGGTCCGTCTCCGGAATGAGTTTTGACCTTTACAATAACTCCATTACCAAAATCAAATTCTTCAGATTTTAATTGTTTGTCCATGTCATGAAAAGATATTTTATTTATCTTATTTCTATTTATAAATTGGAGGAATCTCTCTTCCTCACATTTATTTAACTCTAAATAATTTTTAATCATTACCTACACCTTTTTAGTTCATGAAATCTTACTAATAATATAAACCAAATCTGCTAAAAATGCCAGAAATATATGTAATAAAAGCATTGTCTACACTTTCCTTTATATTTGTATCCATAATTTTATGTGTTACAATGTTATTAACATCAAGTGTTTAATGAACACAGCAAAAACCCACTCCAAGGTCCGTCCCCACAGTGTGTCTTTTTCTTCAAATTGAGCAATATCATTTTGCCAGAATGTTAGACTTTTCTATATACCGTCTGCTTTGGTCTGCTTTTCTTGCATTTACCTTTCATGTGAATTTAACGTCCAGAAGCAATCTGGGAAATATTCTTGATTCTTTTGTGGTTATTATTGTGATGCTGATTTTGGAACCGCTTTAGCTGCATTTGTTTGGAACTACGCCGGGAAAGGCACTCCTAGGGCTACGGATAGAAAATCCTGATGGCAGTCTTCTTTCCTATAAAGAAGGGTTGGATCGAACATGGGGACTTATAGGCGCCGGAATGGGATACTATATTCCAATCTACAATCTTGTCCGTCTCTGGAACAGCTACAAGCTGTGCAGTGAGAAAGAAGTTCAGCCATGGGATGAATCCATATCTTATACCATCAAGGATACAAAGTGGTATCGGAGTATATTTTATATCGGAGCCCATGCAGCTATGCTGGCTGTTTTTGTCACGATAGTCTTCGCAAAGCAGCTGCCTCCCAACCGAGGTGATCTGACAATAGCGGAATTTGCCGAGAACTATAATTATTATATGAAATATTTTGATATTGATTATAGCAATGAATACTTGGACGAAAACGGAAAATGGGCGAAAAATTACTCTGACGGTATTGTATACGTTGAAATCGGTCATGCAGAAAAGCCCGAATATCATTTTACAACAGAAAACGGATATGTTACGGGGGTTTCATTTTCGATTGAAATTAAAAACAGCGAAGGGGTGCTAAGTCCTTATGATACGCAAATGCTTCTCGCTTCCCTTGCTTTTGTCGGAGCACAGGACGAAATGAAGCTGTATTCAAAAATTCCAAATAAAATAGAAGAGCAAATTAAAAGCAGGACTTTTAAAGATTTTCATTTTAAAGAGGCCGGCATTACCTTTACATGTGATACAGAATATTATGGCTACAAAGACAGGTCATCTCAATTTCTATTTTCCGAAGAGAATGCGCCGGAGACTTATTTCAGCTTAAATTTTATTATGAGTAAGTAAAAATTCGTTGATCCGTCCTTGAAGTTATAAGCTCTGACATAATACTTTCCTTACTGCGGACATTTGACGCTTTTTCAAATTCTCGGATATGGGATACAGCCGCCAGATTACAGTAAGTATAAACGGGCAAGCTTAATAAATCATATAAATATATATATAAATCAAAAATAATCTGAGCGCACAAGTAAGAAGCCGTATCATATAGCTTCTTACTTGTGCTTGTATAACCTATACTTTGCTTTGATGTCAACAACCCCGTCCCCGCGTCATTCCTATAATGGTACAATATGTTTCATTAACAGAAATATGTGCGGAAAAGATAATAATGTATAAATTTATATAATTTTATACATTTTCTCAAAAATTATTTCTTGAAAAAACCCGAAGTTCAGTTTAACATATTGACAAAGCTTTCAAAAAACTTTTTTCAATAATTAAAATTTCATTGGAATTACCCCATTTATTAAAATCATAAATCTTCGGTAATAATTATGCAGTATTTATGTATAAATACATACATTCCATTCTTCTGTCAGAAAGGAAAGGATAACACAAACATATAAAAAACAAATCACAATTTATCTGTAAACCAAATCTGAAGATTAGCAGGGGTAAACAGAGGAGTAATTCAAAAGGCGTAGTGTCAACAACCCTGTCCCCTTGACATCCCTTCCCCTGCCTTCCTTGCCTTTGCCTATTATTGGAATCCTTGTCTTTATTTATTATTTAAATATCCTTGACTATACATATCCCCAACACCTCTTGAATGAGAAAAGTAAAAGTGAAGGTATCTGTTTTCAGCAATCTGATATATCCTGTAATTATATATTTGTGGATATTCATCTTCTCCATAAACACGGCGCTCATTTAAGGTATATGGTACATATTCATTTTCTGAAATATATTCCTCGAAATCTACCTTCGGAAAATCAGTTAATGTAATTAGATCATCAAAAATATTGTCTGTAGAATCTGTAATAGTCATTTTAAATTCATCCCAGGAATCTAAAGGATATCTGGGACAATAGATTGCAATATAGTTTTTTGGATAATAACCTGTTAACCCACTATATATAGCATAATATAAAGAATTACGATCTAAATCCACTCTCCATAAATAACTGTCTCCTGAAATGGAAGCTAAATAACTGTTACACATAACATCCAAATCTTCGGAAGTAGGAATGGTAGTAAAACTCAATACCAAGACGGCACAAAAACCCAAATCAGCATCAGGATAAATTTCCTCTTCTAAAAATAAATATTCCGTATCAGATATTTTGTATACAATATTCCCATTACTTCGTATAATATTTTCCGCATCATAGGTACCGAGCTTCCCTGCTTTCAATGCTAATTCTACAAAGGAAGATGGGGGCAGCTCGGGAAAATTATAGGAATCACCCCAAGGAATAATTGAAAACGAAGTATCTATATTAAACTCTAAATATTCAGGAATAGAAATAAAATAGGCATTTGCATGGTATATTTCGTCATTGGACGATAATTTCAAAGTGGGCCACAAACTATAAAAAGTATAAGAATTGCCTGCCAATTTTCTCACTGAATCCTCAACTACACTGTAGGTTGGGGGAATATCCGTGTTAATTACAATAGGCTCAAATGGACCTTCCGAATTTTCGTCAGAATCATCATTATCTGTAATAACCTCTTTGTTTGTATTGTCATCTTCTGCAACATTATTATCAGCAATATTATTGTCAGTATCTTTAATTTTATTGTTAATACTGCAAGCTGTCAAAGCCGATATAAGTAATATAATCAATGCATAAATAATTTTAGATCGTTTCATGGCATCCTCCTTACAAATTATAAGGTAATTTTAGCACTATATTTAGAAATATGAAATATTAATTTACAAATAATTATTATCTGTAAAAACACATATCTCCTAAAAAAATTATTAAAATTACAAAAAACTATACCTTTAAAATTATAGTCATAGCTTTTTGTAATTTTATTATTTTCAACCGCTATTTAATCCTTGATGTGATGTATAAAATAGATATTTATTTTACTTAGTTGTTCCTTATATTGATTGTCCATGCACTTTGTATTGCATAAGTGGAACCGCTTCCTAAATTTATCCTCATTGATTCGGATAAATCCAAATCCGTTGCCCCATCTTGATACTTAGCAGTACCATATTCTACATTTTTATTAAGATTTACTGAATCTACGACCAAAATATCTGATTTGCTTGCACAGTTATTTTTGTAGCCATAGGCTGCTACCCAATGTGTTTCACCGCTTAATGAACAGCATATTAATATAGGTTTACCTGCTTCTAATGTTGATTTTATGTCGGATAAAGCTGTTGTCGATACTTTGACAAATTCAAAACATTTATATGCATTTTTAGTTATTTGTCCTATTGGTGTTTTAATGTCCAGATTATATGATCCATTAGATTCAATTGGAAACCAATATGGACTTATTAGCTTTTGAGTATAATAAGAGTAAATAGCCGCACAGGCGAATGCTTTACATGCTGTTCCAAACTTTGAGTTCAAGTTTTTAATATTTGTAGAGTATTGATTAAACGGTACGCTAATATTTAAATTAACTGGTAACATCTTTACTTTTCCCATTTAATATCATTCATCCAATTGTCTTGGCTTAACTTATTGGCAATAGTTATTGCTTCCTCTATAGATGTAGCTGGTGCACAAATAAATGCAGTGTATCTAGAATTATATATTGAGTTTTCATCATAAAGCAAAATAAGAAGCGAATTAAAATCTTTTGTACATATACGACCCAAGTATTGCCCAGTTATTTCCCCATTACTAAAAGTCAAGTACTCAAGAAGCCCAATATTATTATTAAAAAGAATATCTACATAACCACCGCTACTAAGTGATGCATCTGCATTGTTGATTTGAATGTTACCTGAGAAAGAACTCTGACCAAATATATAGCTTTTAAACTCTCCCGATAAAATTATATCAATATTATTATCTTCAAAAGAATCATAAAAACTTACTATTTTGCCAGTGAGTTGTGTGTCTATATTCTTTGTTATAGGGATAAAGAACAGGGCTATAGTAATTACTATGACAAAGCAAAGCAAACCTAAGCATATTATTAATACCTTCTTCTTCATTATTTGTATCTATCTTCCTTTCATATATTTGTGGCGGATATGTAAGTAAATAGCATTATTTTTGAAAATAAAATTTCTTATTTTTATAAACACCTGCAAAAATAAGCATAATCGATATAATGATGATTAACAAGTACTTCTGGAAAAAAGAGTCAACTGCCATAATTTCGCCTTTTTGAAATATACTTAAATATTACAATTTCCGAATTTATAAAAAGCATAAACAGCTCATAATTGTTGATCTAAGTACATAAATCAACATATACGAAAATGACGTAAAGAAAAAGCTTTGAATAACTATCTTGATGTATTCAAGAAATACGTTATCCCAAAACATACTATATCCGAGGAAAAGAATACTGACATGAAATATATACAAGACACATGAAACGTCCCCATGTCTTTCCCATGTCTTTTAAGGTTCGTATTTTCAGTCTTTTGATTATATAAACAAAATACAATTTAATATATGCAGTTGTTAAGAGGTTGACAAGCATTAAGGATAAGTCAAGTACTTAGCTCAATTAACCCACCCTATAATTTACCTCCTAATTATTTAATAGTCTCTCGGAATACTCCGAGTTAGTCGGTGCAAGGTTTTACCTTGCTACCATTTTTTTACTTCCTCCTATTTCACAATAGGATTTTTTATTTTAATGAAGGTTTATTTTTTATTCCTGCAATTAATCAATTGTAAAACTTAAACTTTGTTACTATTCACGGCCAATGTCATTTAGTTAAGACTTTTATATAATTCAAAGTGAGATTTTTAATTTGTGATTTCTCACTTTTTTTGTAGGTGTCAAAGGGACGTAGGTGTCAAAGGGGTGTCAAAGGGACAGGGTTACTGACAACTTTCACATAGGAACTTGCCATAATTCTGGGGACGGACCTTAAAATAAGGTCCGTCCCCAGAATTTACCTTTTGTTCATCAATCAATTTCTCCATTCCATGCACAAGTTCCATCAGTGTAGTAATTTCCAGCTAAATATACCGTTGCACTGGCATATCCGTCTTCCTTAAGACCAAAACTCTGGTATTTGAATACAACACCTCTGGTATCATTATCAGTAAGAGTTTCCTTTCCTCCAAGAGACCCATAATAAGTATAATCGGAATTATATAATCTTGTTGTTGTTGAAGCCAAATATGTTATTTTGCCATCAGATACATTCCAGTCAACCTTGCACCTTAACCCGAACTGCACATTCCCCAAAAGATCTTTTTTGGTCTTTTCCATAGTATGTGTATAAGACTTTACGGCATTTGTGGATATATCTTCCGTATTGCCTTTTATATTACCCAATTTATGAAAAAAGTCAAAAAGGTTCAATTTTATGGGATTTTAGAAAAGTTTTATAAAGAAAGCTTGGACAACATTACTTAAATAAAACAGTATATGTATTTGGAAAATTGTCCAGAAAGAACCGTACCTATTGGACTGAAAGAACCGTCCCTATTGGACTTCTATTGGACTTCTAAAGAACCGGCACTATTGGGCACAGCTCCAACTATATACATTTGTTTACCCTCTATTTTATAACTCTTTTTTATTGCCAATAATGCAGCTACTAGCTAGTGTCAACATCCTGGTCTTACTTTGAGTAGCCTGCTTTGATATATATATTTGTTTTCCATGTAAAAGCCTACTTTAAAAGGAAAATGACAAATCATGATAAAAATAATAATGTTCATAAGATTTTTTGTTTATGAATTCTACAATCCCAGAAGTATATACATTGTCGTAATAACCGTTGATATTATTACCATCTTTATCACAACCCCAGCTTACTAATTTAAATTCATACTTATTAAGCAGATTTTGTTCGGCAACTGCAGTGGCATACATATCCACTATAAGTTTATTTCCATAATCCACCTTTAATATGCCAAGCCATGTTGCTTTCACTTCTTCATTTTCTTCATGGTTCTTCTCCGATTCCATCTTTATATAATTGAATTGCACATTCTCATTTTCAAATAAATAGTTATACATCTTCTTTTCAAGCTTATCTTCAATAATTACTTCTTCAACAGGTCTGTATGATAATATGCTAATTTGATTCATCGCTTCTTTGTAAGTTATTTCAGAATTCTGCTGAGAGGCATATGATGCTATAACTATGCTAGGAAAGCTTATTGTTAATATTAGATTTAAGATAACAGTTATTATTATTGCTTTAATCATAAGCACCTCTTATTTAATAATTTCGGTAAAGCTCATTATTTCATTTTCATCAACATCAGTATTAGAAATATTTACCTTTCTAAGCACGCGCAAAATTTCAGACTTAATAAGAAATTAAAATGGGAAAATTCAACTATTTGATATGGGGTAAATTAATAATTTCAGCATACTTCTGTTGGTAATTTAAAAATTGATATTTTAATTTAAGAATTAAAACAATCTGCAAAGGAAGATTTAATTTACCTTTCGGAGCTGTCAAGCATTATTAATTATTGTAAAAAATATCCTCTAATGATATAATCGTTTATATATAGGGATAGGCAGGCATTGCTACCCCCTTTGGTCGTTCTCTGCGGAGAACGAGACCCCTTTGCTCATATTAGGACCGGGGGCGTATCAGGATGAGCAGCAAGCTCCGTCCCCAGAAGAACCGATGAAAAAACCTTTTATTGAAAAGCTATTTTATAAAAAACAAAGAAAGGACGAATGAAAAAATGAGTAAAAAAGCAACAATAATTATGGGAGTTATGCTTGCGATTATTCTATGTATGCAGGTGGTTTTAATTTCTAAAATTGATAAGGTTCATAAAGATATGATTTCAAGTGACAACTTTGCTTCTCAGCGAATAGATGTAATTACTTCTCACATACATGAGTTACGAAATATGCTTGGAGATATAATTGAATAAAAATAAAAAAGAGAAGACATATCACATGTCATATGTCTTCTCTTTTTCGCTTAAGTTGTTTATATTAGCTTCCTGAATAAACAGTTCTTCTGTAATGGTAGTGTCTATTGTGATATTAGGGTTATTTTTTTCGATTTGTTTAATTAAATATAGACCATTTCCTCTGAATGTACCGTTGGATGATTCTCCTTCTCTGTATATTGCGGACTCCTCAACTATTTTTGAATATGAATTGGCTACAATTAGGACGAGGGGGGACGTTTCGCTCGTCTTTTTTAGAACATTTTCAACAATTACATTTATCATTCCAAAAAATCTTGCTTAATTGACTAATACCGATATTCTCCTATAATTATTACAGAATCAATCTGTAATTTCCATAAAAGCCCAAGACACCTGGAACGTCCCCATGTCTGCCCATGTCTGTTCTTGTCCAGTGGTGACGGTTCTTTTTGGACACCTCTGGAGCTTCTCTAATATGCTCTTTTTTTAGACGGTTTAATTATAAAAAAAATTCATTTTTGGGAATTTTAGGAAAGCTTTATAAGAAAAGTTCAAACATTATTGCTTAAATAAAACAGTATATGTATTTGGAAAATTGTCCGGAAAGAACCGTCCCTATTGCTAAATTGCATAAAAAAGAACAGGGTATGCATTCTTAACATACTCTGTTCTTAATCTTTCATTTTAATTGACATTGCCCTGTTGGACTCATTATTTTGTTTAGTTGTATTTAACGTTTACTTATATTATACGCGTTAACATGCTATTATTTTAAAGTTTACATCTGAAAAGATACGTCTATTTCATTATTGGAACCAGTAACTGTCCCTTTTAACCAACAAGTAGTTTGAAAAATACCAGCTGTGGTTACATCAAATTCCAGTTTTCCGTAACTTGAACCTCTGCTTAGAGCAGCATTATCATATGTACCACCTATAACCATAATCCATTTATCATATACAGAAGTACACTTATTGTCAGTTACAGTCATATAAAAATAACAGTTTATTATTACACCCGTAAACGATACCTTCCAACTGTTTGCTGATGCACGATTTAGAGTGTCTACTTTTTCAATTGTAACGGTATATTCATCGCCATTTTTATCTATACCTATATATGTTTGATTTGGATTATTTTCTAAATCTTTGAAATTTACAGTTCCTATTACATCCATTTTTAAAGCGTCATTGTTTGTCTCAGCAGCATATGCTGGCACAAAAGAGCAAATTAAGATAGTTACAGCCATAAAAAAACCTAAAATACGTTTGTTCATTGTTTTTCCTCCTCATATAGTCAAGCTTTTTTCCTTGAAAAATCAAGGTTTTTTGTTTCTTTATCTCAGATAAATGGCCATAGTCATGGATATTTCTTGTATCGAGTACTAAAATAGTGGTATTAGGGTACACGAAGTAAAACGTCTTTGTTTTTCGCTTTACATGGCCTTGTGTATACCCATCCCTCTATGGCAGCTAACCTCCTGTATCCACCAGGATCTCCATCCGTTTCCGCATGCGTCCTAACTACCTTCGTCCTGCCTATCCATAACCAGGGTGTCAGCTTAGCTCCTTAACAGGGTCTATGCCCTATGGAAAATATTCCTGCCGACTACTGGCTCATTCTTTGTTTTGATTACTGATTTTGCTCCTACAACAGCGTTGTTTCCAACGGACGTTTTCCTGTTGCTTTCTGTTTATTGTATAGCCACATTTGTGGCAGTTTCCAGCTTAACCTCTTGTTTACTATTTATCGTGGCTGGATTTAATTGTCAAGGGCTTGCCGCTTTAGCGGTACTAACGTACCCTTGATAATTAAATTCAACCGCGATATCTTTCAACAGAGGTTTAAGCTTATTGCTTTACTTTTTATGCTGCCTGTGCTGATATCGGTGGTCTCTTGATGTCTCCAAGCATTTTTACAGGATCATAGCTGACTCCTGTTGTTAGAATCTTGTAAATCACCCTAAGCAACTTACAGGCAACTGCAATCAGCGACTGCATCTTCTTCAATGGATTATTCTGTCTGGTCGTATAATAATGGTGCAGTTCCCTGAACTCTTTATTTTTTCCAACTAATGACATTGCAACCTCAAACAGCAGATATCTCAGTCTCTTGCGACCACGTCTGCTTATCGTTGTCTCGCCCTTATGTTTTCCAGAACTGTTCTCCACCAGTGCATATCCTGCTAGCTTCTGTATCTGTTTTGGGTTATCAAAACGTCTTATGTCACCCACTTCAGCTATAAATCCAGATACGGTCTTACTTCCAATACCTTTAATTTCCAGCAACTTATCTGTGTATGAAATTCCACTCATCAAGTCTTCTATTAGAGCCATTAGTTCATTGACTCTTTTACTATAAACCTCATAATCACTGAGCAGATTTTTTATTTCCATACGTGCTGCTGTCAAACCTTCCTGACTGCCAATGCTATGCTCTGCAGCTGCTACCAAGGTCTTTGCCCTCTTTCGTCCAGCGCCTCTCAGCTTTGCGTCCCGCCAGATTTTGTTCACTCCTTCCACACCTAACGCTGCAATGTCTGCTGGCAATGGTGCCTGTGCTAAAATCATCAATCCGCTTTTTGCATCTTTCTTCCCATAAACGTCTTTATACTCTGGAAAGTAAATGCTGAACCATCTTGCAATCCTATTAAGAACTCTTGTAAGTTCCTCCTGCGCCTGAAATCTCAGGTTTGAAGCCGTCCTAAGCTCTGCATAGACACCTTCCGGAAGGTAAGGGTAAGAGAATCGCCCCTCATTGATTAGTCCTGCGATTACTTTCGGATCCTTGCGATCAGTCTTTGTTGGATTGTTATCATCTAGTTCTTTGGATTTCTTTACGTGATGAGGATTGACAAGCACCGGTCTCATGCCGTTGTCCTGTAGGAACTTTCCTAGTGCAAACCAGTAGTGTCCTGTTGGCTCCATCCCTGGAAGTACAGCCTGTTTCTCATGCTTTTCTCCCAGTTCATGCATCCATGCCAAAAAACTGTTAAATCCAGCTTCTGTATTACTGAATGAGAAGGCCTTCTTTGAGTACTCATAACCTCTCCAGTCAAAAGCTCTGGCATAGTGTAGTTCACTTCCGACATCAATACCAACCACTAAAGTTTTTTCTGTAATAGTTCCTAATTTTGCGTTCTGTGTGTTATAATTCATTTCTAGATACCTCTCTGTTTAATAAGATTTTTTACTAACCGGCAAAGTCAGTAATCTTATTGTACACTGAGGTATTTTTTTCTCAACCTTCTTTCTTGGAATTCCTTATATTTGAATTATACAGGAAGCTCCTTAGACTATAATTTTATTTAATTTGAGTAAATATTTTATTAATCAATGGAATCGCCCCCTTACTTTTATCACTTTTTTAAAAAATTTATGAGCAATACAATTACAACAAGTATACCAAAGCATATTATTCCTAATATTACTGTAGCTTGCAAATTCAATAAATTTCCTATAATAATAGCTAATATAATTGAGATAACAAGTAATATACTTCCAAAATTATAATATTTCTTTTTTAGCTTTTTTGTAGTTTCTTTAACAATTGGGATTTCCTCAACAATATTTATTTCATCATCTAATAAATAATCAATGGAAATCCCAAATATTTTACTAAGTTGTATTATGTTATCTACATCAGGCATAGTTTCGTCTAATTCCCATTTTGATACGGCTTGTCGAGATACAGTAATTTTTGAAGCAAGTTCTTCTTGTGACATTCTCTGATTCTTTCTAAGTTTTTGCAATTTTTTCCCAAAGGTCATTCATTTCACTCCTCAATTTTCTTTATTATTAATAATTATATTCCTTTCAGTAGTTGCATTCTACCGTTTTAAGATGGAATTTATGCAACTACAGGTTGCAACTAGTAGTTACACTGTAAGCAAAGCTTTTATAATCCAGCATATTAATGTTACAGAAAATAGCTATCAATTACTCATAACCCCAGTTACCAAAATAATGTGTCTGAATTTTTGAAAATTGATTAATTCATTTTCTAGCTGTTCTTTTATTTCTCTTGTTTTAATATTGTTTGTATCTCAATTGCTTTTGATATTTTAACTAAAATATGCATACGTTTTACTTACGTCTGTACCGAAAAGATTTACACACTGGTTTTACGCAGATACATTCGGTTATTACTTTTACAAATATCTTCATTCTTTATTACTAATTACATTATACTAAACAAACTTTTGCCTGTCACAAATACTGCATGAAACCCCCCTAAAATTCTACATGAAAGGGTTTCATGCAAAAAAATAGGGGGGTTCATGACAATTTTGCTATGGTTATTTTAAAATATGGTATCATTTAATAAAGCATTAAGCACAAGACTAATCGGAGGGGTATTTAATGGAGTTATATTTAGAAAACAAAATTGTGGGCTATATAAAGAAATATAAATGCACAATTACCGGTGATGACGAAGAAATATTGAGATATGGAATTCAAATATATTACTTTAATATTTCCAAGCTTTTAATATTACTTGTAGTTTCTATTGTTCTTGATATTTTTGCAGAAACTTGTATGGCTTTTTTGCTAATAGCAATATTAAAAAGATTTGCATACGGATTTCATGCGGATACGTTCTGGTCTTGCCTGGTTATTACTTTTATAAATATTTTCGGTATAGTTTATTTGTCTGAATTGTCCTTTAATCCCTTGATAAAAATTTTACTGGCTGTGATTTCTTTAATCCTGTTTGCATTATTTGCTCCTGCTGATACGGAAGAAAGACCGCTGGTAGACAGTAAGAAAAGATTAAAATTGAAAATTAAAACAATGTCTGCAGCAGTTTTGTACTTTGTATTATCATTTTTTACTAATGAAGCTTTATCCAATATGCTTGTATTATCATTGACATTTATAGGGCTTAACACTTGCCCTGTATTGTATATATTATTTAAAAAGGAGTATAAAAACTATGAGAAATTTATTTAAAAACAACCAAATTTCAAACAAATTATTTTCCTTATTTACTAATACGGCAGTTAATTCTTCATCAAAATGCAATGAATTTATATGGCAGCAGGCTAAGGTTCCGAAGTGCCTTTTGACAAGAGAAATTAGAAATTCTAATAACCAACGCTAATTTAAAAAAGAGAAGACATATCATATGTCATATGTCTTCTCTTTTTCGCTTAAGTTATTTATATTAACTTCCTGAATAAACAGTTCTTCTGCAATGGTGGTGTCTATTGTGATATTAGGGTTATTTTTTTCGATTTGTTTAATTAAATAGAGACCGTTTCCTCTGAATGTACCGTTGGATGATTCTCCTTCTCTGTACATTGCGGATTCCTCAACTATTTTTGAATATGAATTGGCTACAATTATATTGATTTCATCCTCTTCCCCATCTATCAATATATCTATTTCCTTGTCTTTTGATATGGTTGCCGCCTCTATGGCGTTATCCAAAATAATACTTACAATGTCATTTAATACTATACCCTGGATATTAATTGTAGGGATTTCTTTTCTCACATCTGCATTTATTTTTATTCCTGCGTTTAATGCTTTACTGGTTTTTTCTATAAGTATCTTTTTCAAGATTGCATCATATATTTTATTGTAATTTACAGAGGCTGAATCTTTGTTTGTATCTTGATCAGCCACTATGCTATTGACGAATTCCAGTGCTTTATCGTATTGATTATTTTCAATTAGCGCCTGCATTCCCATCAGTCGGTTTCTATATTCATGCTCCTGTTTTGACAACTGCTTGGCGAATTTTTCAACCTGGTTAGTATAATCATACATGTTATCATAATCATATTTTGCTTTAGTGGATATTTTAATTTGGCTGAAATACGTTATATTAATTGCTATAAATAAGATTAGCAAGGCAGCTGACATAATGTGCTGAATACTGAGATACGGCTGCACGGATATTATATAACCGAGGAGGCTTGTAGATGCAACAAAAAATAAAACATATTGAACTACAGAGAACAAATTTTTTCTTAATACAAAATCCTCAATTTCGTTGAAATATTTACTGGGTCTGATTATTAATGAAGCTGCAAAGGATATAATAAAAAATGAAGCGTGCATAATATAAATCATATGCAAATTACTGCGTATATATGTAATATCCATGTTAAAAACAGCCAAATACAAGAAAGAGTTTATTACATCGCAAACAAGGCCGACAGAATACGCAAATATGCAGACAATAAACGATGCTATGCTTCCTTTTTGGTAAATCAATTTTATAATTATAGTATAAATAATTATAACCCCTGCTATTTTATATGCCATATCAAGGCTCCCAAAAATTCTAAGAAAAGGAATTGCCAAAAGTAGTATAATATAATTTTTAAACTTAAAATATTCTTGTTTATTTAACAGTTTACCAGCAATCAAGATTGTGCATATGTAGCATGAAATAAAACTTCCTACAACATCTGCTGCTACTTTATACATTCTAACAGCTCCTTTATTCTCTCTTCGCTTCCTTCCAACACATAACCATAACTCAATCCAACTTTTTTGTCATATGGATCAGCAAATGTCAAATAATCCTTGTTTATTATTCTGGTTCTTGAAATTCTGAAAAAACGGCTGTCAAGTTTTTTCATTATTGATTTTACAGATGAAACAACGTATAACTCCGTCTTTATATAGTCGGGCTTCAGCTTTATCATAACGCTTCTTGAATCCTCCAAAAGCTCAGTGTATAAAATATCCTTATACTTAAGCTTGTACATGGCTTTGTTTTCATACACAACCATCATTCCTGTATCTGTTTCTTCTTCTTTTGCATCAATTTGCGCCTTGCTTTTTTTGATTGCAATCAGTAAATCATTTATACAATAGTCAGATTTTATTATAAAATCTACAGGTTGTATTTTATGCTTTATAATTTTGGGCGAAAGCTTTGTGTAATTTGTAAGAAAAATAATTTCATCATCATAATTTCTCAGTTTTCGAATCTTTTTCGCGATGCTGTATCCGTCTGCTTCTTTACTTTTCAAATCAATATCCAATATAAAAATAGTATGATCCTTATTTTCCTCTATATATTTAATAAGGTTCTCATCATATTTATTATATATATGTATTTTTTTGTCAACATTAATTTTTTCTTTTAATTTCCCCGCAATTTTGTTGCAAAATTCAATATTGTCATCGCATAATACAATGTTTAACACAATATCCCCCCTATATTTGCTCTACACATACATTATATATTATATTTCGTCAGTTTTCTATGATTCTTTATTATAAAAAAGTATAATCATTGATATGTTTGTATCAATTTTTCTTTTTATTTTCATTGTGTTTACAAATTATTTAATCAAAATTTAATATAATATTATGCTTTATTTAAGCATTTCGTGGTATATTAATAGTATCAACAATAATTTTTTTCCGTGACACTTAAGATTATTAAATATATTTTGTATTTTTAATAACATACGAAGAGGTATATATTATGGCTGATATATTAATATTAACCGCATCCTTTGGGATGGGGCATAAAAGTGTGTCTAATGCTTTAAAGGAACAGATTGAGACAGAAAATAAAAACGCAGAGGTTGTAATTGCGGATATTTGGGAGATATTGAATCCAAAAGTAAAGGACTTCAGCTCGAAAATATATTGTGAACTGACAGAAAATTATCCGCTTGTTTACAACACGTTTTATGAGATAAAAATGAATTACAAGAATAATATTATAGATAATGTATTTTGCAGCTTATATCAAAAAAAGTTTTACGAATATTTGAAACTTAAGAAACCTAGGACTGTTATAAGCACATTTCCGTTGTGTTCATGCATGATATCAAAAATAAAAGAAGAATATGAGCTTGACATCAATTTGATAACAGTAATAACAGATGTGGTAGACAGCTGGGAATGGATTTACAAAGGAACAAATATATATTTAGTTCCAACTGAAGAAATAAAGAATAGAATAATTCATAAGGGAGTCAGCGGTAGTACTATACTCGTGACCGGCATTCCTGTCAAAAAAGGATTCATAAGTGAAAATATTAATCTTTCCATCAAGGATAAACACTCAATCTTGATTGTATTAAGCGGAATAGATAATGTTCCTGAAAGTGTTCTTAGTAAACTTGACCAATTAGATAATTTTGATATAATGCTGGTAACGGGCAGAAATGAAAGGCTTTTTGAAAAATTGTCTAAATCTACATTTTCCAATATTAAAGTGTACGGCTATGTGGACAATATGAATCAAATGATGGACGAATCTCTGTTTATTGTAACAAAGCCAGGCGGAGTAACTATATTTGAAGCAATAAATAAAGAATTGCCACTGATTGTATTAAACTCAAACATTGGTCAGGAAAAGGGAAATATTGAATTTATAAAGAAAAACAAAATAGGTGTGGTTATTAACGATTTCGAAAATTTACCGTCAATACTAAGCTACTATGCCAATAATCAGGACATAATAAATTATTATTGCGAAAACATAAGAAAAATAAAAAAGACCCTAAATTACACGAACAGTTTTTGCTCTGTCTTAAATGAGGTGATTTAATATGCAATTCAAAAAAATCAGGAAAAAATTCGGATTAATATTCGTTGTTTTATCTGCTGCAGTCATGCTGGGTATACTGTTTAGAAACAACGATTTAATTAATCTGTTCAAAATAATAAATAATATTAATGCCTTCTACATCGGAGCTGCTGTTCTTAGCATGTTTATGTTTTGGTTTCTTGAAGCCGGCATGCTTTATACATTGATTTCCAAATTTGCGGACCGCAAAAAAAATTTGCGAACATTCTGGCTTGCGATAAAGGTTACAATGATTGGTCAATATTACAGCAACATTACGCCTATGGCAACGGGAGGGCAGCCGGTTCAGCTATGCATTTTAACTGATGATGATATTTCCTTAAGCAGCGGAACAGCTATTCTCATAAGCAAGTTTTTACTTTTTCAGATTGGTGTAACCATCTATTCTTTTTGTCTTGCTGTTTATAAAATCAAGCTTCTTGTTAATTACTACAGCAGTGTTTCCGGTTTCGTAATAGCAGGACTGACGCTTAATATGGTCATGCTTGGCACTGTATTGTTAATAGCCTTTAATCAGCGCGTTTTACTTAAATTATGCGGAATGCTGTTTAATTTGTTATACAAGCTTCATTTAATTAAAGATGTAAAAAAAGTAATGAACAAAACCGAGAACTTTATAGCTGATTATAATAAGAGCATTGTAAAATTAAAGGAAGATTACTGGTTCACAATAAAAATGTATGCCGTCACCTTTATACAGCTGACAATATTTTTCAGCACAACATTTTTTGTCTATAAATCATTTAATTTGAACAGTTCCAATATACTTGATATCATATGCCTGCAGTCGTTTTTGTATATGGCGGTATCTTTTATACCTACACCGGGTACGGCTGGAGCAAGTGAGGTAGGTTTTGTACTGCTTCTTGGGCATTTGTTTCCTTCTAACATAATTTCAACTGCGATGCTTCTATGGAGAGGCATAAGCTATTACTTCAGTTTGATATTCAGTGGATTCTTCTCTTTCGCTGTAGCAGCATTAGGAAAGAAAAAAATAGTAATCAGTTGATTTTTCTAATTGTTGCAGCGTTTATTCAAAATATTCCTGCGATTCTTTGTAGGCAAATCCTTCTATAAACACATATATAATCCATGTCAGCACTATGAATGGTCTGAAGAAGTATAATCCAGCCCACAATGACAAAACCATCGCTATATTAAGTATGGCATGGTTTTTGGTCTTGAATGCCTGTTCTTCAAATTTGTATTTAACTATCAGCTTGAATATTATTTGAAAAACCACTATTAAGCAAGTCAATACAATTACGTAATTTAATACATCAAAAAAAATATAGAAATCAATCAGTCCTACAATCAATATATTTATTAATGTTTTGGCTATATAGAATTTTTTATACATTTTTATCCTCTTTCATGTATATCAGTAATATAAAATCATTCATAAAATGCATGTAGCAATTATATACCATATTCTTTAGCTTGTAAATCATGTACGTTTATTCAGCTCTATAGATTGCAATCCAATATTTCCTCAAGATTTTCCCTTGCTTTTATTAAAAAATCTATGGGGAGCATGTTTTTTTCAGACTCAAAAGGATATGTTTCCATGGAATAACTTTTTATGTTAGTATTTTTAATAATACTAATAATTCTATCCCATTTTACATGGCCCTTCCCTGGAATCCAGTGTCTGTCGCACAAGCCATCATTATCTGACAAATGTACCGCCATGAGTTTGTTCTGCCACCTATTCAGTATTTCACCGAAGCTTGATTCGTTAACAAAATCGTGAGATGAATCATAACAAAATCCCAAATTAGGTGAATCTATTTCCTTTAGTATGAATTCCGTGTAATTAAGCATTTGTGTATTTTCAATCGCTACTTTAATACCTGTTTTTTCAGCTTCTTTTATTATCTTGCTAAAGGAATCATATCCAAGTGAATAATCAAAACTTTTTTCATTTCCCTCCGTAACATGCAGGACAATAGTATTAACTCCACTGTCCCTGCATTCGTACAGCCACCTCTTAATCATATTGACATGATTGTTTCTCTCTTCACTGCTTTCACTCCAAAGATTGTTTGTATTTTCAAAGGGTAAATGCACATTATCCAACTTTAAATCATAGGAATCTAAAATTTTATTAAATTCTCTGCGATCCACCTTGTATGGATAATATTCATCCTCCCACCACAGCATAACATAATCATATCCAGCCTGCTTTATTAGCTTAATTCTCTCTTCTATAGCCATTATATATCCAAACCAATTGTAAATCCCTGTTTTATAATCCTTCATCCGCTTTCCCCTTGTATTAACGCATACATAAACCCAAATTCATGCTACACTTCCATATTCAAGTTTTCCTTATCAAGAGCAACATAAGTCTGCCTTACATGTTTTCCTTTTGCTTTGTCTGCACTGCTGTTAATTAAATCTGCACCTGTATGTTTTTTGAACATGGACACAGGGCCGTTTACACATCCCCCCCTGCATGCCATTCCTTCAATAAAATTTCCGTTTAGCTTTCCTGACTTTGCCATTTTAAGAGCCTTATCGCACTCTTCTATTCCATCACATATTATAGGTCTAAATTCAAATCCAAGACCTTGTACGGAAATAGTATTTTTAATCGATTCGGTAACGCCGCCAGCTCGTGCAAATATCCTTGCATAATAGGACACGTTATCAAGAGTGGACGCCTCACATTCTACAGGGTTAATTCCATAAGCGTCAAGAAAAGCAGTAAGCTCTTCGAAGCTCATTGTATATTGAATTTCACCTTTTAAATTATCCTGATTTATTTCAGCCTTTTTTGCAACGCACGGGCCGACAAAAACTATTCTTGCTTCCGGATCCTTACTTCTTATAAGTCTGGACGTTGCTATCATAGGTGAAACAGCAGTTGAAATATTATCCTTTAGCTCCGGATATTTTATTTTTATATATGAAACAAATGCCGGACAGCATGAGGATGTTATGAATTTTTTGTGCTTAAGCTCTTTTTCCAATAATTTTGTTTCATAGTCAGCAACCATATCAGCTCCTACAGCAGCCTCAACAACCTCATAAAATCCCAGTTTTTTTATTGCGGTTACCACATTTTCAATTTCTGTTTCTGGATATTGAGCGGCAACTGCAGGAGCAACAATACAGTATACCTTATATTTTGTATTATTTATTGACTCATCAAGCATCTTCATAATTTCCATGATATGAGACTTGTCTGCAATCGCGCCAAACGGACATCTTGACACACATGCGCCACAATTGGTACATTTGCTATAGTCAATTACGGACTTTTTTGTTTCCTGGTCAAAGCTTAATGCTCCAGTCTTACATATCGTCCTGCATGGTCTTTTTACATCCGATATAGCTTCGAATGGGCATACTGCCGCGCACCTGCCACATTCCAAGCATTTATCTTGGTTAATATGAGCTCGCTTATTAATTATTTCGATTGCTCCGGCAGGGCAGTTTTCCCTGCAATGGTGAGCAAGGCATCCCCTGCAAGCTTCTGTAACTGAAAATCTATACAGAGGGCATTCGTCACACGCCAAATCTATGACATTAACCACATGTTCCTTATTATCCTCAATGACATTTTTTATTCTATCGGATATTATAGCTCTTTCCTTATATATACAACATCTTGTCTCAGCTTCAGGCCCGGGTATTATCTTCTCCGGTATATATAATATATCCTTTGCTAAGCTTCCGTTTTTATTTGATCTTATGACCTCTTTCAAAACTTTATATTTTATATATTTGGCCTGGTTGTCAAATTTTTTTGTCATATACGTCCCCTTTATTATATATTGTCAAAATATTACAATGAAATTATAATTCCTTACCAGGTTAATGTCAAACAAAAAAGCTGGTGACGTTTTCCGTACCAGCCTTCATTTTTCAATTAATTTTATTCCGCTATAACAACCTGATTAGCACCATCTGTTTCTTCAAGCTGTACACTAATTCTTTCCAGCCTAGAAGTGGGAACATTTTTACCTATAAAATCAGCTCTGATAGGAAGCTCTCTATGCCCTCTGTCTATCAATACTGCCAGTTCAACATTTTTCGGCCTTCCCTGATCTACAATTGCATCAAGTGCTGCTCTAACCGTTCGTCCCGTATACAACACATCGTCAACCAATACGACAGTCTTATCTTTTATATTAAAATCAACACTCTTAACGGACAAAGGCGCTCTGTCATCCTTTTCATAATCGTCTCTGTAGTATGTTATATCTAATGAAAACAGTGGAACCTTTGAGCCTTCTATCTCCTCTATCTTATTAGCGAGTCTATGCGCAAGCGGCCATCCTCTTGTCATTATGCCAACCAATACAATATTTTCAACGCCCTTGTTTTTTTCAATTATTTCATGAGAAATCCTGAATAAAGCCCTTTCTATTGCCTTTTCATCCATTATTATTGCTTTCGTTTTCATATTATAGTTTAATTCCCTCCTATATTTTTAAGCACTTTTTGAAAATATTCAGGTAGTTCACTTTCAAATTTCATATATTTTCCCATAGTCGGATGGACAAATCCCAATGTTTTTGAATGAAGAAGCTGTCCCTTAAGTCCAAACTTGTTTATCTTTCTGCCGTACACATCATCACCAACTACCGGGTGGCCTATATATTTCATATGCACTCTTATTTGATGAGTTCTTCCTGTCTCCAGTTTCAGCTTAATTAATGTATATTTTCCAAACCTTTCAACTACCCAATAATTTGTGCGCGCATTTTTGCTATTTTTGTAAGTTACTGTACGTTTTTTTCTGTCTTTTTCACTTCTGCCTAAAGGTGCATCAATCGTTCCTTCATCGTCTTTTATGTTTCCTTCCACCAATGCATAGTAAATTCTGTCAATTGAATGATCCTTCAGACATTTTGCCAGGAAATTATGTGACGCGTCATTTTTGGCAACCAACATCAAGCCGGATGTATTCATATCAAGTCTATGGACAATTCCTGGGCGCAACACGCCGTTAATTGACGACAAATTTTTTAAATGGTACATCAAACCGTTTACCAAAGTTCCCGTATAATGACCGGGAGCCGGATGAACTACCATGCCCTGAGCTTTGTTCACAACTGCCAAGTCATCATCTTCATATACTATATCTATGGGCATATCCTCCGATGTAACATCCAGAACCTCCGGCTCCGGCAATATTATCCTTATTTCATCATTTAATTTAATTTTATAGTTTGATTTTATTTTTTTGTTATTTACAGTGATGCTTCCGTCAGAAATGAGCTTCTGCACAGAGTTTCGTGACATATCATCCATGCAGCTTGATATATAAGAGTCTACTCTCTCATTTTCTTTATCTGTAATTAAAATTATTTCATCATCATTTTCTTCGAACTCAACAAAATTAGAATCTAATTTGTTTTCCATTTAATTCACTCTTTCAAACCTGTTAAAAAGAATCAAAATAACCATGAGTATTGTGCCACATACAACAAAGCTGTCTGCAATATTAAATATTGGAAAGTTATAAAAACTGCCAAATCTCACATCAATAAAATCAACGACATATCCGAAACGCACTCTGTCAATAAAATTTCCTATAGCTCCTCCGGCTATCATTGCTATGGATAACCTTGATAACCAGCTTATATTTTTTGTCTTGAAAAATACATATGACAATACCCCAAGCATAACAATGGTTATTATTATAAAAAACATCCTCTGATCCTGTAAAATGCTGAAAGCAGCACCCCTGTTTTCAGCGTACGTGAACCTCAAAAAATCTCCTATTACTTTAATTGAACTTCCGTCCATCAGCACATCTATAGCCCAAACCTTGCTTAGCTGATCTAACAATATAGATGCTGCAAAAACTATTCCTATCAATACGTTCATAGAATCCTCTCATTAAATGTAGTGCTTGATTTCAATTTTTAGCTTACCGCTTTTTGTTAATCCAAAAAGTCCCGAAATTTTGTATCTCCCGTACCTGCTTATTGAAATCATGTCATTTTCCTTTACTTCTGATGATACCCTTTCCTCTACCTGCCAGTTTATTTTTACATTACCCGACTTTATCATACCTGATGCCGCTTCTCTGGACTTATTAGTAATATGCTTAACAATGTTATCTATTCTTAAAGATGAGCTTGTTATATTCATAATAACATGCTCCTGCTCCTTATAATTTATTTCATCTAGGCTAATTTTTTCTGCTTCTATTTTATTATGACCTATTTTATCTAAATTGTACAATATATAATCAGAGATATCATTGTGCAGAACTATATCCGCATAGTTGTCATAAACATAAATATCCCCTGTTTTGTTCCTGGCTATACCTAATGACATCAACGCTCCAAGATAATCCTTATGATTTAGTTTTTTAAACTTAGATCGATTATATATTCTAATCCCGGTCACAAATTCATTCTTTTCTATATTATCAAGATAATCAGGGTATAAAACGAAAACTTTCCTCTCACTATACTCAAATGAGGGGAAAATTTCAAATTTTATATCATAATTTTTAATTGTAGGTAAACTCAGCTCTGCAATATATGGATTTGTAAATTCTGTAACAGCAACAACAAATTTTTTGCTGACATGCAGAGACTTTTCAGCGATTCTTCTAACCGAATTTCTTGTTTCCTCGTCCTTTATAAAATCGTAATATTTTTCGAAATTTTTCATGTTATCTTCCTAAAAGGCAAAAATCAAAGTCTGGAACAACCTTAACAACAAAAATGCCAATATTGGAGAAAAATCAATCATTCCCATGCCTAATCCCAGTCTATCTAAAATTGCCCTGCAAGGAGCCAGTATAGGCTCAGTCATTTGATAGATAAAGTAGGAAATTTTTGACGATTGTAGGGTTGGGAAAAATGATAATAATACTCTTACTAGTATTAGCGAATCTATGATTCTTAATAGTAGACTAAGAGCTAATCTTATTGTGTACATAGTTGCTCCTTATTTATAAAAATAATTCCTTTCATACCTGTCACTTAGCCTTCCGTCAATTTGAACATTATTAGGAGCTAAGACAAATATTCCATTAGATATTTTTTGAATACTTGCTTCAAGTGCATATACAGCACCTTTAATGAATTCAAAAATTTGTTTTTGATCTTCTAATTCCATTCCTTCAATATTAAGAACCACAACTTTTCTGTTTTTTAATTCGTCAACAGCTTTTGTGCAATCCTCATACTTGGTCGGCTCACATATAAAGACCTTCATATCAGTGTTAGAATGAACCTTAATTACATTGTTTTTTCTTGTATAAGTTTCCATTCTTTCAGGTTTGCCGCTATTTATTTCGGCAGAAACATCCTCCTCATCATAATCTTCTTCAAATTCCGTGATGCCTATAAAGTCCTTTACCTTATCCATTACTCCCATTCTACACTTCCTCCTTGTATTTTCTTGCTCCAAATATAGCTGTTCCAATCCTTACCATATTTGCACCTTCTTCAATAGCAATTTCAAAATCATTTGTCATCCCCATGGATAAATATTTCATTTCAGTATTTTTAAGCTTCATATCTGAAATTTTATCATATATCTCTTTCATCTTCCTGAAAACCCATCTTATATCTTCTGGATTTTCACAATACGGTGCAACAGTCATAAGTCCGAGCACCTTTATATTCTCAAACTGTTCCATGGACTTTACAAATTCATAGATTTCATCTTCACCTATACCGAATTTACTTTCTTCTTCACCAATATTCAGCTCTATGAGCACCTTTGATGTCAAGTCATGCTGAGATGCCCTTTTATTTATTTCTTTTGCCAGTTCTATACTTTCAACTGAATGAATGAGAGCTGTTTTATCAATTATGTACTTTACCTTATTTTTCTGTAAATGTCCTATAAGATGCCAATTAATTTCTGTATCTGAAAGCTGCTCATACTTACTGACGAGTTCCTGAACCCTGTTTTCTCCAAGATTCAATATACCTCCCTCAACAGCTTCCTTCGCCCTTTCAGCCGTAACCGTCTTAGATACCGCTATAACAGTAATATCCTCAGGTTTTCTTCCCGAGCGTTTTGCCGCAGCAGCTGTCCTTGCCACTATTCCGTCTATATTGTCCTTAATACTCACAACAAACCTCCTAATCTGCTATTTGACCATCATATACGTTTTCAGGTTCTAATATCACTTTATCAAATATTTTAACAGTAGAATATGATTTTTCATTAATTGTTATTATTTTTCTTTCATTTTCCCCTATGTATGTGCCCGTAGATATTATTGCATAATCTTCGTCCATTCCTACTATTTCTACAGGAAAAAACTTTATAATATTACTTGCATCCTTAACATATGCACCGGTCATACCATTTAGTTTTGTTAATGCTTCGGTTTTTATTTTCAGTCCTTCATATATATCGGTTATCAGCTCTAAATTTATATAGCGTTTATCATAAATTTTATAGAAATAATCATTAAAATAAAGAATCAGCACAGATTGCTCACTGCCATAATTAATCTTTTCAATATACCCCCAAAGTTCATGCTGTTCCCCGTCTGATGTAATTCTGGTTTTTACATATTTATTTTCTTCAAATAACTTTGCTTCCTCATTATCTAAAGTAGCTGTAATATAATAATCAAAATTTCTTATTATTTTAAATATAGCTTCATTTTCAGAAACAGTTTCGCTTTTGCTCTTATCCGCTGCTGTATATTTTTTTTCTGTCGTGGCACTTGGTGTCATTTCCAGAACATTTTCAAACTTATATACATCTTCAAGCCCGTCTGTTTTATAAGTTATAATTCCAGCCTGACCCGAGTAATAACGGACTTTATGTGTTGATATGCTGTTCGTCAGATTTTTTTTCATTTCTTCCAGTTGAGCAACATTGTATTGCTCATATGTTTCCCCAAAAGCAGTTATATCACTTTCGCCATTTACTTGTCCGACAATAGAATACATACTGCTGAATTCATTATTTAAAATGCTGGCTTGAATTTCATTTTCATAAGTAGCAAATGTTTCTTGAGATAACACAGGCGAATTGCCTGACGAATTATTTTTTTTATCTATTGCTGATTGTATTTCAGCAACTTGTTTATTTATTTTGACTGAATTTGCATCAGTGCTTAAATCCGCAACAAGCTGACCTTCCTTTACTTTGGCCCCATCTTCATAATAATATGTAACACTTCCTCCAGCAGCTGCATTATATGTAACTTCATCCTTTATAATGATTCCTTCTGCTTTAATAACATCTTCAAGGTTTCCGTTCTCCGCAACCATGGTTTCAGCTGAGCCGTTAACATTTTGAAATATGTAAATAACTATACAAACTGCTGCAAATGAAAAGAAAAAATTTTTTATACCAAAGATTTTTCTTTTAGCCATTTAAACAAAGCTCCAATTTTACTCTATACAGATTATATTTTAATCCGATTGTTAGCACATTATAACATAAATTTCAACGTTTTTGCAAGCTATATATGCTTATTTTCAAATAATATTACAACTTTATGCGAAAAATTTTTGTTTAAAATGACATATTCATATAATTAACAACAAAAAAAGAGATTCTTCGTCTATACTCACAGAATTTCACTAGTTTCATGGAATTCTGTAAGCACGAAAGGATCTCTTAAATAAATTTTTGATTTTTAAATTATCAAGAAAATAATACTTCCTGAGCCGTCATTTACAATCTTCTCAATTGTCTTTTTAAGTTTTTTTCTTGCATTTTCAGGCATTGCGGTAAGTTTGGATTCAAGCTGTTCATCAACCAGACTGTACATGGTCTTTCCGAATATCTCTGCATCCCATATGCATTGAGGATTATCCTTCATCTGTTCAACCATATGGTTCATCAAATCTTCGCTTTGAGCTTTGTTCCCTATTATAGGAGCTACCTCTGTATTTATTCCTGCATTAAATATATGAAGTGACGGAGCCTGAGCTTTGATTTTAATGCCGTATCTACTACCTTCTTTAAATACTTCCGGCTTATCAACTACCATATCAGCTATTCCTGGAGAAACATATCCATAACCTTTTGATTTAGCATCATTAATTGCAGATTCAACTTTTTTGTAATTATCTTTTGCTTTTGACAGATCTCCTATGAGCTTCAATATTTGATGTTCTCCGGTTATTTCCTCGCCGGACAACTCACTTATTACCTTGTAATAGTATGAATTGTCAAGATCAATTCTCATGTTAATGCTTCCGTTGCCAAGCTCAATATCTTTCACAAAGAAATCTTCAACAAAGTCATTTTCAGTAGAAAATATTTCATCTGCATTAAAATCACTTAATTTATAAAGATTTTCGAAATCATCTTTTAATGTACCGATCAAGTCCTTTTTTAACGAATAATCATATGTAAGTCCATCAAACCATTTTGGAAGTTCAACATTAATTTCCTTAATAGGAAATTCATACAAAACATTTTCCAGAACACCGTCGATATCTTCCGTATTGAGATTCATCAAATCCAATATCTTAACCGGGGCATCATACTTCTCTTTTAATTGCACCGCCAAGGCCTGAGTGTTTTCATTTATAGGATGTGTAGTATTCAAAACGATAACGAAAGGCTTATTTATTTCTTTTAATTCTTTAACTACTCTTTCCTCTGCCATAATGTAGTTATCTCTGTTAATATCCGTTATGCTCCCATCTGTTGTAACAAGTACTCCGATTGTGGAATGATCGTTAATAACTTTTCTTGTTCCTATTTCTGCCGCTTCTGCAAAAGGAATAGGTTCTTCGTTCCACGGAGTGCTTACCATCCGCGGCACTTCGCCTTCCATGTTTCCTATGGCTCCTGGAATCATATAACCTACGCAGTCTATTAACCTTAATTTTGCATTAATATTGTCTTTAAATGTAACTTTTACTGCATTTCCCGGTACGAACTTAGGTTCAGTTGTTGTTACTGTCTTGCCTGTACCGCTTTGAGGCATCTCATCTTTTGCTCTTTCCTTTATATATTCATCTTCAATATTAGGCAGCATTACATTTTCGGAAAATTTTCTTATAAAAGTTGATTTGCCTGTCCTTACAGGACCCACTACACCTAAGTATATCTCGCCGTTTGTTCTCTTTGCGATATCCTCATATATATCTAAATTAGTGATAATAATCCCTCCTCCTGCTAAATATGCACTTTCGTATACAATTAATTTATATGCCCCGACAAATATCTTTATTCCAAAATATGCAAAAATATATTACAAAAAATAATTTAAAAAATTAAACCTGAAGATAAACTTCAGGCTCTTAAACTCTTTATTTTATTGCCGACAATTTTAAGATTATTTCTCAATATTTTTTATTATGCGGCGACTTTCTTAGTGTATTGATACAATCTCATACTAACTTATAAAATTAAATAACACGGAAATTTAAATGTTACATATTTTTGCCTGCATATAAATCAACACATCTGACATAATATTAAAAACGATCTATTGGAGAAAACATGTTTATACCTAAAAGAATACTTTTTGAAAAAAATGCTTTGGAATATGAAACCGGAATAAATATATACAATTATTTTAAACACAATACTAAAGTAGATCTAATTCACTTAAAAAATAATAAATTTAAAGAAAACATCCCCGGAAAAAACACATATGACTTTTATAGAGAAGGCAAAAAAACATTAGTTGTAGGAGTAACAAAAGGTATGAAATTTCAATCATGCAAACCTTCAGCCAATTATCAACTTCCTTTACTATCCGGATGTACCGGTCAGTGTGAATACTGCTATCTACATACACGTCTTGGTGACAGACCTTATATGAAAATAAATGTAAATTTAGATGACATACTTTCTTCAGCGCAAAACTACATAACTGAAAGGCTTCCAGAAAAAACAATATTTGAAGGATCAGCTACTTCTGATCCTGTGCCTGTTGAACCGTATTCAAATTCTCTCAAACGAGCTATTGAATTTTTCAGCAACATTGAACATGGAAGGTTCAGATTTGTAACAAAATTTACTGACATAGATACTCTTCTTAATTTAAACCACAGAGGCAGAACAGAAATAAGATTCAGCTTAAATACCAATAAAGTTATAAACGACTATGAGAATAAAACTCCCTCATTGGAAAAAAGGATTGAAGCGTGCAAAAAAGTTATTAATGCAGGATATCCCGCTGGATTTATTATAGCTCCTGTATTTCTATATGATAATTGGGAGGATGACTATAGAAGCTTGTTGATAAAAATAAGGGACAGCTTACCTAATGTAACTGAATATCCCTTAACATTTGAAGTGATTTCACACAGATATACAACAAGTGCTAAAAATATAATATTAAAGACGTTCCCTGAAACAACCTTACCTATGAACGACGAGAGCCGAACATTCAAATACGGACAGTTTGGATATGGGAAATATGTATATTCAAAAGAGCAAATAAAAAATATAAAAATATTTTTTGAAAAAGAAATAGCCAATATATTCGACAAAAAAACTATTAAATATATTATATAAATGTATAAAATAAAAAAAGCTGCTATCATGATGTGACCCAAAAATTAGATTTTCGGTCTAACTTTTGGGGGTCGGCTCATCATTCAAATGCAGCTTTTTAGTACCATCAATTCTCTTGCTGTTTATTTTTTTTATCTTTGTACATTTTTTTGTCCGAAAGCCGTATAAGCTCTTCGGCTGTTCTTGGTACATCTTTCATTGTTTCAATACCAAATGAAATAGAAAGATTGGTATTTTCCAAATTAAATTTCATTGGTATTTTTTCAATTCCGCACTGTATGCGCTCAAGTATTGTATGGGCCTGCTTTTCATCAGTATTATTTAAGCAAAGAAGGAACTCATCTCCCCCGTATCTGGCTGCCCAATCATGCTCTGAACGTATATGCTTCATAATAACGCTCGCGACAGCTTTCATAGCCCAATCGCCTGCTTCATGACCATTAAGGTCATTTAACATCTTAAAATTATCCATATCTATAAAGCAAACCGAAAGCGGCTGATCCTTTAATGTCGAATTAATAATATCAACCGGAAGACGCTCATCAACAAATCGACGGTTATAAAGAGAAGTCAGAGAATCTCTCACAATAATATCGTTAATTTCACGCACAAAGCGATTCAATAATTCACCTTCACTATAATTTCCGGTTCCAACCATCATACTGTCTGTAGTATTCTTCATCATCTCCAGAACAACAGGCTTACTTTTGTTTTCAACAGGTATAGCCGTCACAAGCATAATTGTTTCCATAGATTTTTCCAACTTAAAAAAGCTCTTTTCCTCATTGTGCGCTCTGACAGATATGCAATTGTCACAAATTCTTCCATTTCCCCAATAATCGTAACAGATTTCTTTTTTATCATCCGGAGAAGCATCCCTGCAGTCCACCACTCTTTTATTTACCGGGTCCACAAGACGCACCGAATCATACATTTTACTAAAAAAGTCCAATTTATCCTTTATCTCATTTATAGAAATATGTTCCATTTTTTCTCCACTTACTGTGTCAAGCAAAACATTTGCTTAACAGAGTTCACCAAAAAATATATTTTTATTACTTTAACATATATACAAGTAAAAAGCAATTTTAATTGGTAATTTTTATAATATCGATTATTTCATTTTATCATTTATTTTTTCTCCTCTATGGCTTCTTAATAAATGATTTCTCAATTTTTCCATCGCATCTTTATGCCTTGATGACTTTATACCCGGAAAAGCCTTTAATATCCTCTTGTGACCAAAAAACCTTGCTTCTAAAATTTCATTATAAGCCTTTTTCAAATTAATAAGATACTGTTCTCTATTTTTCATAATTTCCATATGTGCCTGCTTTATCTCTGCCAATTCTTCTTCTACAGCACTTCTCTTTTGATCTATCTCTTTTTCAAGTTCTTCTTTTCTTTTCATTAATGCTATTGTGCCGCCTGCAAGATTTTCTCCCAAATCATCAGAAGCTCTCCTAATCAAGCCAGTTAATTCTTCTATTCGTTCTAACCTTTTATTCATCTTTAAAATTGTTTCTGTTGTAGCTATAAAGTCTACTGTAAATAAAGTCATAAGTATTGTCAGAATAATTTTAGCGGCTGTTTCTGGTATAATGTTTACCACATCCACTATAATAGGGTTAATATAAGCCACTATAACCAGACATGCAATTCCCCACATTAAAGAAAAAATAGGACAAATATATCCTCCTATATTAAACTTTTCATCAGAATAATCCCACCATCTGTGCTTAAAAACCTTCTCAAGAACAAATCCGGTAATTAGTTCGATCAAACTGGTGACAACAATCGATCCTGCAAACAAGATAAATAAGTTATCGTGAAACGGTCTTAAAATTACAACTACAGCAACAGCACCAAAGCCATAAATAGGACAAATTGGTCCGTTCAGAAACCCCCTATTTACAAATTCTCCTTCCTTAAGTGCAGCATAAATCACCTCTGCACACCATCCCAAAAACGAATACATAAATAAATACAGTAATATCCTAATAAACATCTCTATAGCCTCTACTTATCCCATTTTATAAATATTATACATCCGTCAAAAACATACTGTAAGCATGTAATAAATACATTCTTGCCTACATACGGACATATTCATAGCGATATTATACTACACTATTATTAAAATTCAACTTAAGTCTTTTACTACGTAATAGCAAAAAAATAATTAAGATGCTTTAAAAAATTGAAAATATTAGAAATAGATGGTAGAATAAAAAAAAAGACTTGTGGAGGAATTATGAAAATAATAATTGTTGCACCAAGAGGAAAAATGGGTAGACTTATTACCAAAGTAGCATCGGAAAATACTGATTTTGAAATAATAGCAGGTCTAGGCCCTAAAGGCAGAGATTACATAGGTAAAGATATCGGAACAACAGCGGGCATCGGAAAAACAGTAGGTGCACCAGTAGTTGATAATTTAGAAAATGTTATAGAAAAATGTGACGCGGTGATTGATTTTTCTAACGCAGAATTATCAATGAATGTACTTAATAAGTGTATTGAAGCGGGTAAATCTCTTGTTTGCGGCACTACAGGATTCTCATCGGAGCAGATTGATAAAATAAAAAAATCCTCGAAAAAAATTCCGTTGCTGCATGCTTCCAACACATCAAGAGTAGTAAATTTGATGAATGCATTGCTGGAAACAGCGGCTAAAACCATCGGAAACTCTTCTGACATAGAAATAATTGAAATGCATGATGCGTATAAAAAAGATGCTCCCAGCGGAACCTCAAAAGAAATGGGAGAAGTTATAGCTAAATCCATGAACAAAGAACTAAGCGATATTGCTGTAAACGGACGCATAGGTTCGAGTGAAAGAATTCCCGGAACAATAGGCTACCATTCAGTTAGAGCTGGAGACATTTCGAGCAGCCATACGGTTATATTTGGATTAATGGGTGAACGCCTTGAAATTACCCATCATGCACACAATTGGGAATGCTTTGCAAGAGGAGCCTGTGAAGGCGCATTGTACTTAAAAGGAAAAGCTCCCGGATTATACACTATGAAAGATGTTATAGAGATATAAAAATGCTGTGTTTAGTAATTTTACAAAACTATTAATATAATTTTTATTTATCTTTTTTCACAAAAATATTTTCAACTTCCGATATGTAAAGTGTATGATAGTCTTTATTAGGATAATTTACTTCGTCAAGAGAGTTTTCTATGAAAAATTCGGAGCCAAATTTTTGAGAATATAATTTTTTACATATTATTACTGTATCAGCTTCACTAAAATATGGTGTACCATTAAAATGTTCAGTGGTTAAGCCTGATTTTGACACTTTATCTTCGGATCTACCTGATACAGTACCAAGATAAGTCAGTTGTTTTTTAAAACTATTATTAAAAAAAGCAAGCGAAAACCTATCTGAATTATCTATAAATTCCTTAGTATATCTTGTAGGACGTATTACTATAAATGATACGTCCTTGTTCCACATTACCCCAAGGCCTCCCCATGATGCTGTCATAGTGTTTATCTTGCTATCTTTTTCAGCCGTTACAAGCATCCAGTCAGATCCTATCATCTTAAATGGACTGTTGTTTAATTCTTCAGGTTTTATTTCAATAAAATTATTCACTTTATTTCCCTCCTATTTATTAAAATCACAATTCTTACACAAAAAACACAGCATTTTCAAAGTGGAATTCTAATCTATTTCATGATTAAAACTAGTCTCTAATCTCTCTTATAACAAGTAAACTATCCATATGGTTACAATTTTTTGCCCCTCATGCTTACATAATCATATTATACCGCAAAAACAAATTTCAATCCAGTTTTCACTTAATATAAATGCTATCCAACATAAAAGTAATACGCTTCCTTCCAACGTTTAATTATCTACTGTAATAGGGTTGCTTTATTAACATTTATAACAATTTATCAAATTTACTATCAAATTTTTGTACTAATGCATTGCCTTACTTTCAAATTTAGTATATTATTTATTATATATATTAATAAAAGAGGTTCTATATGGAAAAAAATATTAATCTAAAAGCAGTGTTAATTAAAATTGTATTAATTACTTTTGGAGCGCTTATATATTCTATGGGGATTTCAGTATTTTTAGACCCAAACAATCTCGCTCCAGGGGGAACTACCGGAATTGCAATAATAATAAGCAGCTTAACAAGCTTAAAAACAGGTACTTTGGTTCTTCTGATAAATCTTCCAATTCTAATATTTGGATGGTGGAAATTCGGAACTAAATTTATATTATCAACTATATATGTTACATTTATTTCATCATTTTTTATTAATATGCTTAATGCATATATAATAGTTAGATATGGCGTTTTAACAGATGATTTGTTGCTGTCCGGTGTTGCAGGCGGATCTCTTATGGCTATGGGAATGGCCATAGTATTCAGGCAAGGAGCAACCACGGGAGGTACTGATATAATTATCAGAGCTTTAAGGCAAAAATACAAGCATATAAAAAGCGGTACTATTTTTATTGTTACAGATGCAATTATAGTTTCTGCAGCAGCTGTTATATTTAAAAATATTGAAATTGCCTTATATGCTGCCATTACTATTGTTGTCAGTAATTTTGTTTTGGACTCTGTCCTATACGGAGGAGACAGTGCGAAACTATTATATATAATCAGTGATAACCAAGAAAAAATAGCTAAAAGAATTCTTGATGAAATAGATATAGGAATCACTTACCTAAAAGCTGAGGGGGCATACATGCAAAATTATAAAAAAGTTATTATGTGTGTATGCAGAAAGTATAATTATACAAAAGTAAGAGAAATTATAAAAGAAGAGGATATAAACGCATTCTTCATAGTATCGAGTGCAAACGAAGTATTTGGAGACGGCTATAAAAGCCATCTAATGGAAGAAATATAAATACATATCTAGGAGGAAGATTATGAAGAAAGAAATCTTACTGTTAGGAAATCCTAAATTATATGAGGTCAGCACACCTGTTGAAAAATCAGAGTTGCCTAATCTTTCACTCATCATTCAGGATTTACATGATACATTGATTGCGTTTCGAAATCAATATAATGCCGGTAGAGCGATTGCGGCACCTCAAATAGGGGTTCAAAAAAGAATACTGTACATGTACATCGAAGAACCGACAGTTTTCATCAACCCGGTTCTTGAACCAATAGGTGAAGAACAGATGGAAGTCATGGATGATTGCATGTCATTTCCAAATCTGCTGGTAAAGGTTAAACGACATCAAAAATGTCTTATCAAATATCGTGATATGGAATGGAATGAGCGTAAAATTGTTTTAGAAGGAGATTTATCTGAACTCCTGCAACATGAATATGATCACCTAGATGGAATACTTGCTACTATGAGAGCCATTGACAACAGATCCTTCTTTATTAAGCAATAATTTTAGCAGCATCCAGTAGTATTTTAATAATTGGATGCTGCTTATGACTTTTTACATATCTGTTATAAAACTAAGACATATATCTAATAGATAATATTTCGCCGTAAAAATGGTTCACGCTTTTTTTAGAATTTATACCTCTTCAGAAACCCTCAACTCTTTGCCTTTTTTTCTGAGTTTCACCTCAGGTTCCGAAGGTATTTTAAACAGTGGTATAAACCTGTCTAGTCCTGTAAATGTTAATATTAACATAGAGCCTACAGCAACAAATGCCATAACATTCATCCTCATAACATCTATAGTAGTAAAATTAGCTATAGGATAAACAGCATTGGCTATTGCTGTAAAGAATACCGGAAAGCAATGCCAAGGAATTAATTGAGAGCCATAAACTCCCATGGCATCTGCAAATGTAGCAAGTCTTAATCTCAACTTATACATAGAATCCGGAGTACCTTCCACATTTTCTTCTACTATGTTTCTAATTATAGGCGATATTGTTGCTATCTCTGCGGTTTCATCCGACAACGCAACATTTCCTGTTATACATAGAACACCACACCAACCCATTAATTGTTTTACACTGGAGGACATTTTAACAATTAATTTTGCTAGAGGTTCAAAAGCATTCATACCGTTCATAATACCTCCAAAAGCAGATACCCACATCATCATTACTATTGACCATCCACCTGCATCTCCAAATCCCACTAGAAGCAAATCATTTAACCATTGGCTTACAGTTGTTGTACCTGCAATCATACCAAATATTAACGCAGAAATCATACCTGCTCCAAGACATATCATTGTTTGTATTCCTGCAAATGCCATACCTACAACAATAACCAGCGGTATTATCATATAAACAGGTACTCCTGTTTTAACTTGTTCAAGAAGCAATATTGCCGAAGGTCTCTGTTCAGCCAACGCTTCATATGCTTCCGGAGGGATTGATTCTATTGCTTGCCTTGGATCTCCGGAAACACCTGAAAGCCCCATGCCTAACACAAATATTATAACAGCTGAAATAACTAAACAACACAATGACCAAACACCCTGGTGCCTAACTCTGTGAATTATTTCAACATCCTGCAAGCCTGAACTTAGCACTGTAGTATCAGATATAAGACCTATATTGTCACCAAAACATGAGCCACCTGCAACAGAACAAAGTGTCAATATTTCACTTCCCCCTACAATATAGTTAAGCCATAAGAATATAGGAGCGCATGCTGCGAAAGTTCCCCAGGATGTTCCTGTAGCTATTGATAATACACAAGTAACTAAAAATCCTATAACTGCCACTGTTTTCCCTGATATGCCCAATGATAGAGCAATATTGATAACAGAAGCACCCACGCCTGTTGCCATAAAACATTCAGCAACGCCATATGCAAACATCAAAATAAAAAATACTATTGTTATATTGCTGGCACTCTTAAGACCTCTATCAAAAACTTCTTTGAAGGTGAATTTATTTGAAAACATAGCTACCAATACAGCAAAAACAGTTGCTATTGGAGCTGCAATAAGCAAATCCATCTCGAAAATAATTACCAATAAAGCAAGTATTAATAATGGTAAAAATTTGATCGCTGCTATTAAAGCGCTTTCAGATTTCTTTTCATTTTTATTCATATAACCCTCCATAAATTTTTTAACATAAACAAATTAAGTATGCAAAGTTTTGAGATGATTTTTATTATTTCAGCAAAACATAATGTTGTTTGTTAACGTTTTCAATAGGGCTGCATTCATTATTCTTTATATACCATTACAACTAATTAAAATAAATTCAGACAGCAATTTTTTGATATATTATGAATTTATTTTATAAATAACTGTTTCTCTGAAGCCTGTAATAATTTTTGCATACCCCTTTAGCATTTCATCTGTTTCATTGCTGCCTGTATCCAAAAGCAACGGTTCTCCTTTTAAGTTAGCTATTTTATCTTTTGTAGCTATTATAATTATATTGTCTTTCCCCACAGTTTTAACTACTTTATCACTGATTTGCTGGTTCCCCCTGCCAAGTAAATAACCTTGCCCACCAGTTGGAGTAATAATTATTTTAGCCGGACTAGATGATATGTATTTCAAAATTTGATTTTCAGACAGATCATTTTCAATTAATTTTTTGTTATATATTAAATCAACTCCTATTAATGTATTCTTAAGCCCCAATATTTCCATTATTGCACGTGTTGTCGACCCCGGTCCAATAATGTAATATTCGTCCTCAAGCATATCCCTAATAACTTCATTTGCAATTTCATATTGCTGGGATTTTTCACTCTTTAGCGACGGAGCTTTTTTATTCTGCATGAATTTTCTTTCCACCGGTACCGTTAAGTACCCAAACAATCTTGTATTCACATTGCCTTTGCGATATTCACATTCATCTATATCCAGAACTTCAGCTTCCTTGGTAAGGGTTGTTTTACCTTCAATAAACAATTTTGCCAGTTCTCCGGCTCTGCCAGGAGTCTTTGCAAATACGGATGAATGAATTTTTACACCGGCCGGTATTCCTATTGCTGTAGTACTCTCACCCGCTCCTTCGTAAATATTTTTTGCCGTACCATCTCCCCCCGTAAATACTAATAAATCAACATCTTCGTTTTTCATAATTCTGGCGGCCTCAACAGTATCACTAGATGTTGTATTTTCACTTCTTGGAAAATAAATTATTCTGGCATTAAAATTGTACTTCTTTAAAGCATTTTCTCCCATATCGCCGGAACAAGTAACTATTTCCACAAGATTTTCAAGTCCACTAATTTTCTCAATAAACACTTTTGCTTTATCTAACGCTTTAGGTATGGAGCCAAGCCTTAATGCTTCATGTGCCAATCCGTCTGTCCCCTTAAGCCCGACACTCCCCCCCATGCCTGCTATGGGATTAATTATTAATCCTATTTTTTTCATCACTCTATAGTCCTTATTTTTTTTAAGCACAAATTAACAGTGCTTCTGCAGGAATGGATTTAAAAATAATTAATACATCCCTACAGAAATTTCATTATAAACAACCTAGAAAAACTATTTAAATTTTTTCTGATAGCTTCTCCAAGTTACTGCCCACTTTTCAGGATCATCCATTCCAGATTCATCTATATAATGACACACACTTTGATGAGGTGCTGTTTTTACTATTTCAGGATTTGTATAGGCTTCATTGAATATAAATTTCAGTGTTTCAATATATTCATCCAAATCAGCTTTGGACGGAGTCTCAGTCGGTTCTAATGTCATTGGCTCAGGTATGTAATATGGATGATGACTCTGCCAATAATGCATTCCAAAATCCATCATTCTTCTTTGAACATCAGCAGTTGACACTCCTGTTTCATTGTATAATTTTTCAAGAGTATATCTAACCTGCTCCACACGCTGTTTGCCTTTAATATACGGTGCATCAACATATGGAAGCTCCATTAGTTTTTTAAACAGATAATTGTTATTAAGCACTGCAGTTTTTGCAACCTGGTACAACCCTTCAGGTCCCAGAGATCTTATCCAAGCATATGCTTTCAATACAACCTGTGCAACACCATTGAAAGATCGGATTTTTCCTACTGAATAAGGATTGTTTGTAATTTCATAATTCAAATAATATTTTTCTCCATCGTAATCAACAAGCGGAGCCGGCAAATATTTTTCAATATGTTTTAAAACTCCTGTTGCTCCAACAGCAGGTCCTCCGCATCCGTGCGGCGTTGAAAACGTTTTGTGAAGATTAAAAAAGCACATATCAAATCCGGCTTCTTTGGCCCTTGTAACTCCCAATAATCCATTTGCATTTGCTTGATCATATCCACACAATCCGCCATGCTCATGAACAAGTTTTGTAAATTTTAAAATATTCTTATTGTAAACGCCTGTGTCTTCTGGATTAGCCACAAAAAATGCTGCTGTTTTGTCGCTTACGGCTGCTTTAAATGCTTCAAAATCAGGATATCCATTTTCATCCGGATGAATATATACTATTTTATATCCTTTAACATGTGGAGCTGCAGCATCAGAAGGGTGCGAATAAATCGTTGTTATTATTTCGTTTCTCTGATTTTCCTCGCCTTTTTCTTTATAGTATGCATACACTAGAGATGCCATTGTAAATACTCCTTGACTTCCGCCACCTGGTTGGAATGTAATTCGATCCATCCCCGAAACTTCTCTTAAGTATAAATCCGTTTCATACATAATTTGAAGTATGCCCTGTACTGTAGATTCGTCCTGTAGAGGATGGAGTTCTGCCATTTTTGGAATTCTTGAAAGCTGATCATTTATTTTGGGGCTGTATTTAACTGTGCATGTTCCCTGTCCTATTTCAACATTTACATCTGCCCCTAAAGTTTCCTGAGAAAGCCTTGTGTAATGTCTCAAGACTCTGTTCTGCGACATTTCAGGAAGATTCAAAACAGTTTTTCTTTTCATGTTTTTCGGCAGCTTGGATATTCCGTCTCCTACTTTTTCCGATATTTTTGTTTCAGCCTTTGGAACAAGAATACCCCTTTCGCCTTTTTGGCTTAGTTCAAAAATTATTGCTTCATCCCATTTTGCTTGGTGAAAATTCTTTCTGACTTTACAACTTCTATCTATTTTTTTCACATTGATTCCTCGCTTTCTTAAGATTAAAGAACTATTTCTTCAAGAGCTGTAATTAATTTATCTATATCAGTCTTAGTGTGCACTTCTGTTACACAGTAAAGAGCACATTGACCGAGTTCAGGAAAATCTTCAGACAAATCTTTTCCGCCAAATATTCCTTTTTCAAGCAAAGCTTTGTTAACTTCTTTTACAGATTTTCCTGTTTTACTGAAGTCAACTACAAACTCTTTAAAGAATACCGAATCAAAATAACTTCCATTAATATTATCAAGTTCATTTAATCTTCGTACAGCATACTGAGATTTCTGCATAATTGTCTGTCCTACTTCTTCCATGCCTTTTGGACCCATTGTTGCAAGATATACACCTGCTGTAATTCCCCAAAGAGCTGATTGAGTTCCCACATATTCCTTGCCATTTTCTCTGTAATTACCAAATGATGTTCTGTCATATGCAACGTCTCCGAACCCATACTCACCTTCAACATTAGTTGAAGCGATTCCGAATAACCTAGAAGGAAATTCCATAACGTATTTTTCTTCGTCCATTGTAGCCATAAATCCTGATTGTCCTCCGCCATAATTCATATGTACTCCTAAAGGCTGTAAATCACCGCAAACTATATTTGCACCATAAGACGGAGGCGGGGCAATAACTCCCAAGGATATTGGATCAACACCAACGACACTTAATGCTCCTAATTCATGAGCTATATCTGAAATTTTATGTCCGTTTACTTCAATAAATCCAAGGTAAGAAGGATTCTCAAAATATACTGCAGCAGTTTTGTCGGAGATTTTCTTTTTTAAATCATCCATACACATGCATCCTGTTTTTTTGTCATAATCAACTTCAACTATTTCAAGAACAGGTTCACAGTAATTTTTAATAGCCATTAGTTTTTCTCTATCCATTAACCTCGGAACAAGGACCTGTTTTTTTCCCACAACTCTTGAAGCCATGCTTATTGCAGTAGCTGCAGCCTGAGTCCAGTCCATAGTTGGAACATTAACGACTTCCATGTCCACAAGCTCGGCTACAAGGCTTTGATATTCAAACAGCGCCTGAAATCTTCCAAAATCGTTATAGGGCTCACCACCGTAAGCTGTTAGAAATTCTCCTCTTCCGTTTATTTCATCGCATATTGCCGGTACATAATGTTGCCAGCAGCCAGCGCCGAGAAAGTTCAAATTTTCCAAGCAGTTTTTATTTTTATTTAAAATACCTTCAATATGTCTTTTTAGTTCATACTCAGAACCTAAAGCTTCAGGAAAATTCAAATTTTCTTTTAACTTAATTTCATCAGGAACATCCTCATGAAGTTCTTCAATTGAATTTAGTCCTATTTCCTTTAACATTTCATCTTCTATTTCAGGAACTGAATTAGGAATATAGGGATGGTTTTTAAATCCTCTTATTGTCATTTTAACCTCCAAATTATTATTATGTTAAATTAAGCTAATCCTCCTCCGTCTACAACAATTGCCGCTCCGGTTACCCAGCTCGATAAATCACTTGCAAGGTACAGCACTGTATTTGCTATATCTTCAGGCATACCTATTCTTTGAAGAGGCCTTTCTATACCACAATCTCTAAGATAAGTTTCCTGAGAAGCAGAATCTTTAACTACTCCTGTTTGAACTCCCTCATCTCTAAGCATCGCTGTATCAGTATCACCTGGATTAACACTGTTAACTCTTATATTTTGATGTCCATGATCAATAGCCATTGCGCGAGTTAAGTTAACAATTCCCCCTTTAACTGCACAATATGCTGCTGCCAAATCTCCACCTTTCAAACCCCAACCTGATCCTGTGTTAATAATGCTTCCGCCTCCGTTTGCAGCCATGTGCGGAATTACATATTTAGAAAATAGAAACGTTCCCTTAAGTCCTACGCCAAGAACAAAATCCCATTCTTTCTCTTCCAGATCAACAACTGTTTTCCTTACGGTAACACCTGCATTATTGAATAATATATCAATATGTCCGAATTGATTAAGTATAGATTCAACTGTATTCTTGACTTCATCGGATTTTGTTACATTACATTTAAAAAACTCTACTTTTCTTCCTGCATCCATTAACCTTTTAGCCTCTTTTTCGCCGTTCGCACTTATGTCGACCATTGCAACTGTAGCGCCGTAAGCTGAAAGAAGTTCAACTGAGCCAAGTCCAATTCCTGATGCCGCACCTGTTATTATTGCAACTTTACCTTCTAATGACAGCAAATCTTTTTTTACCAACATTTTTGACCCCCCTATTTTTATTTACTATAATAATAGCATTTATTGTGCCAATATTGACATTATAAATAAAAAAAATAAAACTACTCTAATTACACAACTGCTTTAAATTTATTATTATAAAAATTATTCTTAAGATAATGTTTTCTTGCCATTTTTGTCAATTTTATTGATTCATATGTCAATTAGTTATATAATTAATTAAATATATAGGAGGACTTATGATAAACTTATATAATTACGAAAATGAAATAAAAAATATTTTAAACATAATTAAAAGTATCTTTAATATTGACTATGCTGTTTTTGATACCGAAAGCAATTTAGTTATAAGCACCGAATCCTATTTGAGAATCAAAGGGCGCGTTGTTCATTCTCCTTCCATTCAGGAAGTAATAATGAAAGGAAATGTGACAGTAAATAATCCCGGTCATATGGCAGCTTGCTTGGGATGCAGATTTAAAGATAATTGTCCTTCAACAATTGAAATACTAAAAAGCATTACAGTTAACACAGAACCCCTTGGAGTACTTTCTTTCACTTCATTTTCCAAGGAAAGCCATGACAGAATTGTCAACAATATCGACTACTACACAAATATTATCGAGCAATTCGCACACCTTCTGTCGCTTTTTATAATGCAGCAATACAAAGCATTTGATTCTACAGCCTCAAAATCATCTCTAACCACAATACTTGATTTGTCAGAAGATGGGTTTATAACTACAGACGCAGAGGGAAACATTGAAATAATAAATGCCGCAGCACTTGATTTTTTTGCATCCTGCGGTATGAACACCAAAAATATTCATCAGCTTTTTCCAAACAATGTAGTCTCGGTCATCTTAAGCGGAAGGTCAATATCAAATTATAAAGTTAAAATTAACGATTCTCCTGTCAGAGTTTTTTCAACTCCTCTAAGAAACAATGATGTATCTGTCGGAACTGCTATAAGAATAAACTACAACAAAGCCATTCTCTCAGATAGCGTTAATTTAAACATTAAAAATGACCAGCCTTATAACATTGACAGCATTAAAGGTAAAAGCGAACATGTTAAGCTCATAAAAAAAACTATTAAAAAAATAGCAAACAGCCCTTCAACCGTCTTTATATCCGGCGAAACAGGAACCGGAAAAGGGCTTCTTGCCAAGGCCATTCACTATGAAAGCAAAAGAAAAAATAAACCTTTTATTATTGTAAACTGTACGAGCATACCAGAAAATCTTTTTGAAAGTGAACTTTTCGGATATGAAGCCGGAGCTTTCACCGGTGCAAGCAAGTACGGAAAACCCGGTAAGTTCGAACTTGCAAATGAAGGAACGCTTTTTCTTGACGAAATAAGTGAAATTCCCATAAACATGCAAGCTAAACTTTTAAACGTTTTACAGGAATCAACTTTTGAAAAAGTAGGAGGTATCACTCCTATAAATGTAGATGTGAGAATAATTGCAGCATCAAATCGAAACCTTGAAGAAATGATAAAAAAAAAAAGCTTCCGTTCAGATTTGTTTTACAGACTGAATGTAATACCTATGAAACTAATTCCTCTAAGGCAAAGACGTGAAGATATAAGCATATTAGCTAACGATTTTTTGAAATTTTATAATAGAAAATTAAAAAAACAAATATTGGGTTTTGACAACAAAGTATATGATATACTGAACAATTCATATTGGCCCGGCAATATAAGACAGCTTGAAAACGTAGTTGAATATTGTGTAAACATAACCGAAAAAGAAGTAATCACACCGGCGGATTTGCCGCTTGACTTCTACGAGGATAAACAAGCAGATACATCTGCCGCCGTAAATCCTATAAAAGAAAACGAGCATAAAATAATAATCGAAACAATAGACAGGTACGGCTGGGATGTTAAAGGAAAAACTCTTGCTTCAGAAGAGCTGGGAATGGGTCTAAGGACTTTATACCGTAAATTAAATGACTACAACAAAAGTATTGCAAACAGGTAATCGACCGCTCTTCACCTGCGTTATTAGGTGCAGCATAAGACATAAAGCTGCAGCTTTTTATCTTAACACAACCTGACATCCTATTGTGACTGTTGGTTGCTGCCTAGTCTTTCCAAAAGACTGTTGTTACCTTCCTTAAAGTATACATATAGCTTATGTTGAGCTCTTGTCATTGCAACATATAAAAGCTTCAGGTCCAGCTCATCTTCGCTGTATTCGTCATCAACATTTACAATTATTACTGCATCGAATTCTAAGCCCTTTGACAAATATGAAGGAAGAACTACAATTGTGTTGTCATATTCCTCTTCCTTCCCTACAATCAGCTTTATATCAAGCTCCTCATTCTTCTTAAGCTCTTTGTGAATTGCACTGCACTCCTTCGGAGTTTTTCCTATAATTGCTACTGATTTATAACCTTGAGAAATAAGCTCAAGAACTTTTTGGCATGTTTCTTTTAAAAGTTCTTTTTTTGTTTTAAACTTCATAATACTTGGAATATCCCCATGTCGAACTACAGGCTTTGCAGTTATAAGTTCATCATTAGGAACAAGTTTTATTACTTCATTAGCCAAATCCATAATTTCTATGGTAGTTCTGTAGCTTTGCTCAAGTGTGAGATATTGTCCATTCTGTTCAAATATTTTGCTCTGCACTGATTTCCAATTTTTAAGGCTCCTATATGAATGAATTCCCTGAGACAAATCTCCAAGAATTGTAAAAAATTCAGTGTTAAAAATCTTTCTAAGGGCATAAAACTGAAAGAGGCTGAAGTCTTGAGCTTCATCTATTACAACATATTTTATATCAGCTTTTTCATCAAATCCCATCAATCTATGTTTCAAATACAGAAGCGGCGCCAGGTCTTCAAGTTCTATACATCCACTATCAAGAATTTTTTTGGAATAGTCTGCTGTAAAAAACGCAAGCTCTTCACTAAGTTTTCCCAAACTTAACTCTATAAGTTTTTCTCCTTCTGTTACAATCCCCTTATAACAATCAAACAAATCTTTTTCAATAAATCTGCTCATATAGCTTTTTACGGCAATTTTTATTTCTTTTTTGACTTTTTCAAGTGCAGCATCTCTTAAGTTAAGAAGATCAACTATAACAAGCCTTCTCTCCTCGCCTTCCGGTTCATTGTGCCTTATGATTTCAATCTTCCTGTCGTAGGAAAGCTTTTCTTCATCATATATTGAATCTTTTTCATTATCCAATCTGAACCTTAGATGTTTTTCCAGCTGTTGAAATCTTTTGTACAAAGGAAGATGCCTATAATCTCTTAAAATAACGCTCTTAATTTCTTTAACACTCATAAGCCTGTGACCTTCAAGCATAAAATCTTCCTGAGGAATACAACTTAATTCTATTTCATTAACATACCTTGCAATAATGTTTTTAAATGCAAGTGATCCCTTAAACGCTGAAGTTTTTACAGCAAGCCCTTTTTCTCGTCCTTCATTTGCATCTTCTTGTTTTTTGTTAATCAGAAAAAGAAGTTTTTCTTCTGAATCCGTAAGTTTATATTTATTTCCAATAAGTTCAAAAACATAATCTGCATATGTAGTCTGCTTTACGCTATCCGCCCCAAGTTCCGGCAAAACGCCTGAAATATAGTTAAGGAATAACCTGTTTGGTGCAATAATCATGAACTCTTCAGGATGAAATGATCTTTCATAAGTGTAAATTAAGTAAGCAATTCTGTGAAGAGCAATAGTAGTCTTACCGCTTCCTGCCACCCCCTGAACAATTAGCGGTTTATTTATGTCTGCTCTTATTATGGCATTTTGCTCAGATTGAATTGTAGAAACAATATCTTTTAGTCTATTATCTTTGTTTTCACCTAAAGATGCCTGCAAAAAAGTATCTGTGGCTGTTATATCCACATCCATTATACCTTTAAGGTGACAATTTTCTATTTCATACTGCCTTTTTAACAGAAGCTCACCTTTCATATCTTCACCTAGGTCATTGACATAGGTTACATTTCCTAATCGTCCATCATAGTATACGCTGGCCAAAGGTGAACGCCAGTCAAGTATCATGGGAATATCCCAATCAGGTCTTAAAAGCGACAGCTTTCCTACATAAAATTTTTCTATGTTTTCTTTGCCGTCCTCCCTAAAATCTATTCTGGCAAAGTAGGGCTTTTCCTTTGATTTTTCCAATCTGTCAAAATTCAATTCAAGCTCGTCAAGAAGTCTTGTGTGAAGCATTATTGATACATAACTTAAACTGCTGTCAGTTGGATCCAAATTAGCATAAGCATCTTTAATTTCGTTTTTGTACAAATCCTTATTCTGCTGGGATGCACCAATAATATTTTCTATATATTCTACCGTTTCCTTAAGTCTCTTTTTTTCTAAACTGTAATCCTTATGATTTTCAAGCGCCATGTTTCCTCCCCAGAGTCTAGATTTATTAGATAACTCAAATCTTTTATATATTAACTCATATGGTTACTCAGGTCAAGAATGATTCTGACCCGCAATATTTATAACCATTAAAAATCTTAAAGAAAATACAAAAAATAAAAAACTTACCTTATAGGTAAGTCATAAATTAAATATATTAAGAAATTTGTGCTGCAATCATAATATCACAAATTTATCTATTAACTTGAAAAGCCAATTTTCTTATTGCAGATTTCGAAATCACAAATATTGTAACAAGCTGCACCGGTATTAAAAAAACACACTGCATCATCCTGGTAAGAAGCAAAGGCTTGTAAGGAGCTCCATACAATATGGATATCCAAAATGTGTTTAAAAGCAAACTCAGTACGAGCTGATTAATTCCAATTGCAACTGAAATTCTTGCGATAGACTGCTTCTCATGCAAGAAAACACCGTATACAATTCCCGTAACAAATGCCGTTAAGGTAAATCCAGGAAAATATGCTCCAATGGGAAATAAAATAGCTCCAAAAAAATCCCCTAAAGCCGCAACTATTCCACCCTTAACAGGTCCCAATAACATTGCAGCTATTACAACAGGAACAAAGCCAAAGCCTATTTTGATATTCCAAGCTGAAATTGAAAAAAATCTTGATAAAACTATTTCCATAGCAACAAACATACCTGCCATTGCAACGGAATTTGAATCGAATTTTAATTCTTTTAATGATATTTTGTTCATAAATCTCCTTTCATGTTCCAACTACGAAAGAAGCAAATAAATAGCGGATGCGAAACTGTACCGCAAGCTTAATAGCTTCTCGCCCGAAGGCAACCTCCCATCCTTCGGTACTTAACGCACTGGTTTCTACTCTAATTTATATTTAATATATTTTTATACCTAATTTACACTTGTATATTTTGATGCTTTATTTCACTGTTAACATTTCACAGGCTTTAACCGCTTGATCGAGAAGAATTGTAGTAGTTATAGTTCCTACGCCACCTGCTGCAGGGTTTATTGCTTTGACTTTACCAAATGTGCTGCTGTAGTCAACGTCACCACATATGCTCCCTGTGCCGTCATCGTTTATTCCCACATCTATAACAACTGTATTTTCTGTAAAGTAATCTTCATTCATAAACTTTGCCTTACCAATTGCAGCAACAACAATATCTGCATTTTTTGTCACATCTTTCATGTTGCCTGTTCTTGAGTGACAAATAGTTACTGTTGCATTTTCATCTAAAAGAAGCATTGAAAGTGGTTTTCCTACAACAAGACTTCTACCAGCAACAGCTATGTTTGCTCCCTTAAGAGGAACTTTATAGTATTTAAGCATTTCTACAACTGCCTTTGGAGTACATGGTGCAAATCTTTTGCTGTGACCTTCAAAAATCTTTTCCATATTTAATGGCGACATGCAGTCAACATCTTTTCTTGGATCTATGATGTTTGATATATATTCTTGATCCAAATGGCTTGGAAGAGGTCTGAAAAGCATTATGCCGTGAATTTCACTGTTGTTGTTTGCATCCTCTATAGTATTTTTAAGCACCTCTGTTGAAACATCCGCTGGAAGTTCACTTACAATGCCATCAATACCGAGATTTTTGCAGTTCTTTAAAATACTTCTTTCATAAAATACATCATCTTCCCTTGCTCCAACTCTTATAATAATCATTCTTGGAACAATCCCTTTTTCCTTTAAATTTGAAACTCTTTCTTTTATATTTTCTTTTAAAAAATCCGCAACGGGTTTTCCTACCATCCTTATTGTTTCTACAGACATTTCACCCTCCTGTTAAATAACAAAATATTTTTTAAGTTAATTTAAGTAATATAATTTTTCTAGCGCATTTCCCTCATATTACTTATGGTAAACTCTGAAGTACATGACTGGAACAAAAATTCCTCCTCCAATAAAGTTGCCTATTGCTACAGGAATAAAATTAGCAGCAAATATTTTCGACAATGTTATAGAATGGTCAAAAATTGCAGCCATTGGAAGATAAAACATGTTAGCAACAACATGCTCATATCCGCTAAGTACAAAAAGCATTATAGGAAACCAGCATCCCAATATTTTACCTGTAGTATCTTTTGCAGTTGTGGCAAACCACACACCCAGTGCAACCAAAATATTACACAAAATTCCCTTGTACATTGCCTCCATAAATGTAAGCGATAACTTTGAATTAGCTATTTTTACTATGGTTTCCGAAAGAAAAGTGTTATTGTACACTCCTCCTGCATACAAAAGCGCCACCGCTAATAGTGCTCCCAAGAAATTACCAATAAGCACCTGCATTAGACTTGACATATAATCTTTAAGCGTAATTTTTTTCTGAAGATAAGCAAATGTCATAAGGCAGTTCCCGGTAAAAAGTTCTCCTCCTACAAGCACAATGAGCATCAATCCAACCGGAAAAACGGCTGCTCTTATAAATGGATTGTCATATGAAGCCATAAACCCTTGCGCTCCCAAGGAAATATAAAGTCCTGCCATTATACTCATAATCAATCTTTTTCGAGTAGTCATAGCTACTTTATTCTGTGCTGATGTAATCAGAACTTCAGAAGTTTCTTTTGGCGTAAAACAAGCATTGCTCAAAACAACAACTCCTTTGCTGAAATTTTGTTAAAAGGCTGCATTGCAGCCTTTTAGCATTAAAACAATCCTATTATTTTTCCTTCCATGTCTACGTCTATGCTTTCTGCAGCAGGGACCTTTGGAAGTCCTGGCATTTTCATAATATCGCCTGTTAAAGCAACTAAGAATCCTGCTCCTGCAGAAATTGTAATGTCTCTTATTGTAATCTTAAATCCTTTTGGCCTCCCAAGAACCTTAGGATCATCTGTCAATGAATATTGATTCTTTGCCATGCATATCGGAAGATTTCCAAAACCAAGTTTTTCAAAATTTGCTATTTCCTTATTTGCTTTAGAAGAGAACTCAACATCATCTGCTCCGTATAATTTTTTTGATATTTCTCTTATTTTTTCTTTTATGGAAGCATTTGATTCATATGCAAATTCCATTGAGCCTTCTTTATCGGAAAGTCTTAACACTTCCTGAGCAAGCTCTATTCCGCCTTGGCTCCCTTTTCCCCAGACTTCGGAAAGTGCCACATTTACACCAAGCTCTTTACATTTTTCTTTTATAAGATTAAGTTCAGCTTCTGTATCTGTAGGAAACTTATTTATTGCAACCACCGCAGGAAGTTTGAACACCTGAGTAATGTTTTCAACATGCTTAAGAAGATTTGGAAGTCCCTTTTCGAGAGCATCAAGGTTTTCTTCTCCTAACTCTGTCTTAGGAACCCCACCGTTATATTTTAACGCTTTTACTGTTGCAACTATTACAACAGCGTTTGGTTTTAAACCTGTCTTGCGACATTTAATGTCAATGAATTTCTCAGCACCAAGATCTGCTCCGAATCCTGCTTCCGTTATAGTATAGTCTGCGATTTTACTTGCCATTTTTGTCGCAATAACTGAATTACATCCGTGAGCAATATTTGCAAATGGTCCGCCGTGAATGAATGCCGGAGTTCCTTCCAAAGTTTGTACAAGATTGGGTTTTAGCGCATCCTTTAACAATGCAGCCATTGCACCTTGAGCTTTAAGCTGTCCTGCCGTAATAGGTTGTCCATCTCTTGTATAAGCAACAATTATATTAGAAAGGTTTTTCTTTAACTCAGAGATGTCGTTTGAAAGACAGAATACAGCCATTACTTCAGAAGCCACTGTAATATCAAACCCGTCTTCTCTTGTAACACCTTCACTTTTTCCACCTAAACCATCGACTATGTGGCGCAACTGCCTATCATTCATGTCAACAGCTCTTCTCCATACTATTCTTCTTGTGTCAATATTTAATTTATTTCCCTGATGTATATGGTTGTCAATCATAGCAGCCAACAGATTATTTGCAGCTCCTATAGCATGAAAATCTCCGGTAAAATGCAGGTTTATGTCTTCCATTGGAATAACCTGTGCATAACCTCCTCCTGCAGCTCCTCCCTTAACTCCGAAAACCGGACCTAATGAAGGCTCCCGAAGGGCAATTATCGTTTTTTTACCAAGTTTTGAAAGAGCATCTCCCAATCCAATGGTTGTTGTTGTTTTTCCTTCTCCAGCAGGTGTAGGATTAATTGCAGTTACTAAAATCAGTTTCGAATTTTTTTTATCTTTCAAATCGTTCAACAAGTATCTGTAATCAATTTTAGCTTTGTATTTACCATAATTTTCAACATACTTATCTGGTATTCCCATTTTATCAGATATGTTGTTAATTATTTCTGGCACTGCTTGCTGTGCTATTTCTATATCACTTAAATATTTTTGAGCCATAAATCCTCCATTACTATAGATTTTTATTGTTTAGGTACTTTATTATTTTTTGGAATTACCTCCGCCGTATAATGTATCAAGCTCATAGCCTTCAACTTTTGCATTGAAGCTATATTCAGCTGATGGGAAAGTTCCTTCCAATGTTTCTTTGTGGAATTCATTTAATCCTTCTACCATTTCTTTTCTTATGTTTTTAAATAATTTTACGAATTTTGGTTTGAAATCGCCGTACATTCCCAGCAAGTCCTGAGTAACAAGTACCTGGCAGTCAACATAAGGTCCAGCTCCAATACCAAGTACAGGAATTTTTATAGCTTCTGTCAATGTTTTAGCTACTCCTTTTGGCACACATTCCAATACCATTGAAAAACAGCCTGCTTTTTCAAGGGCTTTAGCGTCTTCGATTAATTTTGCAGCTGACTCCGGTGTTCCGCCCTGAACTCTAAAACCGCCCAAAGAAGTTGCTGTCTGAGGAGTAAGTCCTATGTGTCCCATAACAGGAATTCCTGCTTTAACCATTGCAGCTATTGTATCAGCCATTTCAACTCCACCTTCAAGCTTAACACAATCGCAGCCTGTCTCTTTTATTAACCTGTTCGCACTCATGATCGCCTGTTCTTTGCTAACATTGTATGATCCAAAAGGCATGTCTCCAACTATAAATGTTTCCGGTGCTCCTTTAACAACAGGTCTGATGTGGTGAACCATATCATCCATCGTAACAGGTGTTGTTCCGCTATATCCAAGCATTATCATACCCAATGAATCTCCGACAAGTATTATTTCACAATTGCTTTCATTAACAATAGAAGCAGTTGTATAATCATAAGCCGTTACATATGAAAATTTTCTACCTTCTTCTTTAAATTTCTTGAAGTCCATGATTGTCATTTTCTTTTTCATTTTAATATCTCCTTTTATATTTTATTTAAACGAAATTAATCGTTTTCCTTTGCCGTTAAACTGCTTTTCTACATAAAATATTTTGAAAACGCAAAATTTGTTTTTCTTACGTGGTATTACCTCTGACAATTATTATATATACTCTTTATAAAAATGTCAACAGTTATATAGTTGTTTATATTTTATTTTTTGCTTATTTATCAATGGTTTGTTTGATATTATATTGTCAATATCTAAATTTCATTATACAAAATGCTTTCTTGGTGGTAATACATCTTCCTTTTTATTTTGCAAAATAAGAGGAGCCTATCCAGCTCCCAAAAACTCATTTACTTTATCTGATACATTTTCTCTTTCATAAGAACAAGATTAGTAAGCACCTTATTTACAGGAGTATCTATATTATATTTTTCCCCTTCTCTAACAATAGCTCCGTTTATGTTGCTTATTTCTGTTTTTCTTTTGTTGTTTACATCCGCAAGCATGGACGAAATATTGTCTTTTGTAACTCTTGCAACTTCCTTACAGTGATCTGCCGGATTTGGAGTAGCTAAATTTATTCCTGCAGCTTTTGCAACCATTTCAGCTTCCTTTACAGCCTCTCCTAAAATATTTTCTGTTTCGGGATTTTCAAGAAGCTGTCCATTCTTTAATCCCGTAAGAGCTGTAAGAGCATTAATTCCAACATTTACAAGCACCTTGTCCCATATAATTCCCATAACATTAGTAGATACTTTTACAGGTTTCAGCCCTGCATCTTCAAGCACTTTTGCAATGCCTTTTATTTTTTCTGTAACTTTACCGTCCAATTCTCCAATAACAGTAGCTCCATGACCTGCATGTTTTACTCTTCCGGGCCCCAATAAATTAGCACCATGAGAAGTTGTTCCCGTTATTATTTGTTCTTTCTTAACAATAGTTTCCAGTTTTTCAATATTACCTAACCCATTTTGCAAAGTAAGAACAATTGTATCTTCTCCTATTACAGCTTTGTTTTGCGCTATTGCTATATCAGTAATAGTGGACTTAACAAAAACTATAGCCAGCTCAACTACTCCAACTTCATTTGGATCAGATGTAGCCTTAATACCTTTTATATATCTGTCTCCGCTGGTTCCTTCCATCCATAGACCATCTCGATTAATATTATCTACATGTTCCTTATAAACATCTAGGAAATATACTTCATTCCCTGCTTCCGCAAGAAATCCTCCATATATACTCCCCATAGCACCTGCGCCTATAATTGCAACTTTCATTTTTTATCTCCTTACCATTATTTTTTTACTTTAGTTCATAAGCCCCGTAATCTTTGGAAGCCATGTTATTATATCAGGGAAATAAGTAATTAATAACAATACAGCTATTTCTGACAGCAAGAAAGGCATTATCCTTTTGCTGATATCTCCTATGGATATTTTTGCAATCCCGCTAGCAACAAATAAATTAACAGCCATAGGAGGTGTTATCATCCCTATTGACGTATTAATTACCATGATTATACCAAGCGCAACCGGATGCACTCCAAGCCCTGTAACCAACGGCAAAAGCATTGGCGTAATCAATAGTATTATTGATTGGGTTTCTAAGAAACATCCAAGGAAAAGTAAAACAAAGTTAACTAAAAATAATATTATATATTTACTGCTAAAAGCATTTAAAACTGCCCCTGCAATTGTAGTAGGAATATTAGCACTGGTCATAAGCCAAGAAAATGGCGCTGATAAACATACAACAAACAATATAGCAGCAGTTGATGAAGCAGATTTGGATAATATTGCTGGTAAATCTCTCCACTTAAGTTCCTTATAAACAAACATCGCCACAATAAACGAATATACAACAGCTACAGCAGAAGCTTCAGTAGGAGTAAAAATACCTCCGTATATTCCGCCAAGAATTATTATTGGCATTAGTAATGCCCATATGGCATCTATAAATGATCTTAAAAATTTATCTACAGTCAAATTTTCATTTTGCTTTATTTCATATTTTCCGCAAGTAATAATTGCTACGAGAATAATTACAGATGCTAACATAAGTCCAGGAACAAATCCAGCCATAAACATAGTTCCAATTGAAACATTTGCGATAATAGCATATGTAACCATTGATATGCTAGGCGGAATGACAACCCCTAAAGTTCCAGATGAAGCCGCTACAGCTGCAGCTCTGTCCTTAGGATAACCGGCTTTTTCCATATTTGGAATCATGATTCCTCCTATTGCCGCTACTGTTGCCGCATTTGATCCGGATATTGCACCAAAAAATGCGGAAGCTATAGTTGTAATAATAGACAAACTAGACGGGAGCCTCCCGAGCAAAACTCTTGCAAATTCAATTAGCCTTTTGGATATTCCTCCTTTTTCCATCAAATCTCCTGAAAGGATAAAAAAAGGCACAGCCATTAATGGAAAGCTATCGAGAGATGTGAACAACCTTTGTGCTATTATTACTATGTTTGTATTCATCGTTCCAGTTGTAAGAGCTATAATAGCTGCTATCCCCAAAGAAATGGAAATAGGAACATTTAGCAGCAGCATAAGTCCCAAAGTACCGAATAAAGTAATGGCCATTTATTCCACCTCCTGTGCATTTTCATCTACAAATTTTCTTATTGCATACTGCAAAGTACGCACGAGCATAAGAGTTAGCCCAACAGGCATAGCTGAATATACTATCCATGTAGGCAGCTGCATAGCAGGCGTAACTTGTCCCATTTTAAACAGCTTAGATACAAGCCCGACAGAAACATATGTCATAAATCCGCAAAACCCTAAGATAATTAAAGTTCTTAGCATAAATGTATATTTCTTAGTTGATTCAGGTAATGCATTAACAAAATTGTCAACTGTAAAATGTGCGTTATTCTTAGCACCAACACCAATTCCTAGAAATACAATCCAAATCATCATATATCTAGCCGCTTCTTCAGACCAAGGAATAATCATTATTTTAGTAAATCTAAAAAATGTTGCTACAAAAATTATGATAACCATACACGGGAGCAGTACAGTTATAGCATTCTCCTCAAAATTATCTAGAAATTTTAATATTTTTTTCATTGTACCTCCATTAAACACCTTGCATCATTCATGGTAAAGGATGGAGTACTTATGTTCTCCATCCCCCCCATTTTTCTCTATTTAATTGCCTTTTAAAGCATTTACATAATCTTGATTGATTTCATCAGCATATTGATCATACACCGGTTGGCATGCTTCCTGCCATAAAGATTTATCAACCTCAGTTACTGTAACACCATATGATTTTATTGTATCTACTAGCTCATTGTCCATTTTTATACAATACTCTCTTTCCCAAGTTCTTGCTTCTTTTTCAGCTTTTACAATAGCATCCTGCACTTCTTTAGGATAACTATCAAAAGCAGATTGGCTTATAAGCATTACCGCCGGAGAGTATACATGTCCAGTCAAAGACAGATATTTTTGAGCTTCATACAGCTTGTTCGAGTTAAATACAACAAGAGGATTTTCTTGACCATCTATAGTACCTTGCTGCAAGGCTGTAAAAACTTCAGACCAAGCCATCGGTGTTGGTATCGCTTCTAGCTGTTGAAATGTTGATATGTGTATTGGATTTTCCATAGTTCTTATTTTCTTTCCTGCAATGTCATCCGGCGTAACTATTTCTTGTTTATTATTTGAGACATTTCTAAATCCATTTTCCCAAAATCCCAACGCCTTAATTCCTAGAGGCTCAAGAGTAGCTAAAATTTGTTGCCCTATTTCTCCGTCCATTACCTCATATGCCTTTTCTCTGTCTGTAATTAAAAACGGAAGGTCAAAAACCTGAAAATCTTTTGAAAAATTAGGGAGAGGTCCAGTTGAACTAACTACCATTTCCAACGTTCCCAAACTTAAACCTTCTATCATATCTCTTTCATTCCCCAATTGACCGCTAGGGAATATCTGAACATCTACTTTGCCATCAGTATATTCTTCTACTTTTTTTTCAAACTCTTGAGCTCCCAATGCATAATGGCTATCAAGTTCTGTTGCAGTTCCAACCCTTATTACTATTTTCTCATCAGACGGAGACGAAGCCGCCGGTTCGGATGAAGAACTATCTTTGTCTCCTCCGCTACATGCAGAAAGTGAAAACACAAGAGACAACACTAATAATATTGATATAACCTTTTTCATTTTATTACTTCCTCCTAATATATATATTTATAATACGTTTTCCACAACATCAGGCCCTGAACATTCATATAACAAGCATGTCCATCATATTTGCTGATTCTTATTCCTTCCACCGACAAATACAGCACCCAAATTATTGTCAAAACATAAAAAACATTTTATTACTATTTAACGAATTACAACTAGCGCACTCCAAATCCTATTATTAAACAAAAATTACTTTACTTATTTTTCTAATTATAATTCTATCTTTATAGTTTAAAATTAGTAGCAAAAACATAATCGTTTTCCTCGTTAATATTCAAGACATAAACTCTCGCACTACACATAGCTTATATAATTAACAAATTCGTGGTATTACCTCTTGAAGGTATTATACACAATGCATTATTAATTGTCAATATTAAATACAAAAATTATAATTATTATTTGTTCATTTATCAACGATTTTGATATTTTATTATCAAACTTTTAATCTAACATCTTAAAGAGGTGGTATTACTACTCTGTATTTTCATAATATCTAAATTATATATTTTACAAATAATTATTTAAGCGTCAAAAAATCTGCTGACAACATGTTAGCAGATTTTTATTTTTCTAATCTTTTATATTAAATCTTTCAATCCTTTAATCATATGATACCGCATTGCTAGTTTAGCACCTTCACCATCACGTGCCATTATAAATTTCAGAATATTATCATGGTTTTCAAATGCATTAGTTTTCAAATCTGGTCCAAGCATTTCATAATTGTTTGATATGATACCAAAATACATCCATTCATGTAAAGATGGTAGTATTTTTTTCATTATATCATTATGTGTAGCATCCGCCAGCGCTTTATGAAATTTTTGATCAGCCTCAACAAAAGCCTTGTTATCTTCTATAATTAATTTCTTTTCTTCTTCCGCCAAATACCTTATGTTATCAATTTCTTGATCAGTAGCATTTTCAACAACCATTTTCATAGCCTCTCCTTCGAGAATCATTCGGACATTGTACCAATCAGATAATAATTTTTTTTGATTTCCAACCGTATTAAAACCGAATGGATCCGGAATAACGTCTGGGTTTTCACTTACAAATGTCCCAACACCTCTTCTGATAGTTAGAACACCACTTGCAACTAAATATTTTATAGCTTCTCTTATGCATGGGCGGCTTACCCCCATTTGTTCTGCCAGAGCTCTTTCATTTGGAAGTTTTTCGCTAGGTTCATATTTTTTTTCAACTAAAATCATATTGCGAAGATGCTCTGCAACGTTTCTGGAAAGTGATTGTTGTGTTGATCCCATATTTTTCCCCTTTCGTAAAGAATATATTAATTATTATATCAGCAAAAAAATTCGTGTCAATAACATTGCAAATAGATGAACTTCTGAAATAAGATACATCGCATACAAGCACAGCACAAATTTTCTTGCTTATATTTTACCACAATACAACTGTTTATACAATTTTCAAACATAAAAAGTCGTAAGATCTCATTTTAATCTTACGACTTTTATACATCTTGCAACCTTTATCTATACAAAGGTTATTCAGGCTTTCTTCTGTTATTCTACTGGTATTTGGAACTCACAATACATATTAATACAAGGACTTATAAGAACCTGCCCTGCCAAGAATATTACTCTTATATCACCGCTGATTTTATATCCCTTATCTGCTATATAATTCAACATTTTTTCAATTTGATTTTTTCGATCAAAAATTCTGCATTTACTAATCATGCACACATATTTTCCCGACTTACTCTTATGCAAATAGAAGCCCTCAGGAACTATATCACACTTATTGTTTAATTGAATTGCAATACTTACAGGCGAATCCTTGTAAGAACTCCATTCAGGGTTTTCCCTAACTAAAGCCATATAACAAGTATTGGAAAAAATTTGTATAAAAAAATCTTCGTTTTGGCTCAGATTTTTTTCAACAGCAGACATTGTATAGAAAAAATCGTTGTAATTTGTTATTTCCCTGTTTGTTTCTTTAACTAAGGAATATCGATCATCAAATAATTTTTCCTCGATAATATTACATCTATCCAATAAGTTTTCACCGTTTAGATATCTAATCTTCAGTTCCAAATTTTCTTTTTTGTTCTGAAGCTGCTGAATCTGTATATCTATTGTTTTTAAATTTTTCTCAAGGATGTCCTTCGCAAAATCCCTGTCCGCGTTATCAAACAAATCTTTAATCTGCGAAATTGAAAAATTTTGTTTTCTAAGCTCACAAATAACCTTTACACATCTGTATCTTTCAACCGAATAGTATCTATATAATGTTTGCGGGTCTATATAATCCGGAGTAAGCAATCCCTCCCTATCATAATATCTTAATGTTTCAGCTGTTATGTTGCAAATTTCTGCAAACTTTGAAACACTTAATAAACCATCTTTACAAACATTCATATAATTACCTTCTTATGTTAATTTTTATTATGATCTTGGGAAGCATGCTCCTCCACATGCAAGACAGTTGCCTCCGCAACCACTAAATTTCTTTGAATCTTCTTCTCCGTCAACATTGTCATCATTATCACCATTATCGGCATTTAACATTTCATCTGTATCTTTTGAATTGTCTCCGCTTTCAATTGCATAAAGATTTAAAATTTCTTTAAGACCTTTTGCAAGCTGATCTGGACATGATGAAACATCGTTAGCTCCTGGACACTTAATACCTTCAAAATCTTCTATAACATCAGTCATTTCCATTCCGTCTATCAAATGTATTATACCTGTTGTATTTCCAACACATGGATCGCCTAAAAATTCAACATTAGTAACTTTAGTACCATTAGTTCCAATTACAAAGCTTGTAGTACATGTTGATCCGTCAGCTTCGAATTCAAATTTTCTAACTCCTTCTTCTGCACCTTCTTTGGTAATTTCTTTTAAACGTTCAGATGCAGGAAGAACAGCTTCTTCCTCTATAAAAGTACCGCCTAATGCTTCTACATCTACATCAGCTTCTTGAAGAGCTTTTGTAACTGCTGTTAAAAGTCCCTCAGATGATTTTGTTGCTCCCGAAATTGTATCTACATCAAGTCTTTGTGTTTCCAAAATTTTATCAATTATTTGAGGCATTGCTTTGCCGCCAATATCTGGTGTTTCGTTTGAAGTAACTTTTATATCTTCTATTTTTGTTTCAGAAAGTGTAACTTCTGCAGTCATACTTCCCTCAAACCCTTTACCTCCACCTGTATATACTCCTGCTGTATACTTTGCTTCTTCAACTGGTTTTTGTGTCTCCTGTGTTTCTTCTGCTGGTGCTGCGCAAGCAGTAAGCATTAATGCTAACACTGTAACGATTGTTAAATTTTTAATAATTTTTTTCATCTTTTCTCTCCTAATTATAATACTATAGTCTACAATTTAAGTCAATAATTGTATCTTTTTTTTATCATAACACTTTGTGCTGCACAAAGGTCAATGTTAAATCTAGAGACAAATTAATTAATTTTGCAGGATAGCAATACATCCAGCAATTTAAAAGCATTTGTTGATAAAACTGTTACTTTATTGTCAATAATAAAAAGAAGGAGAACTTTTTATTCACCTTCTTTTTGATAAGTGCTTAATATATTGTGAGCTTATATAGCTTAAAAAAGCTATCAATTTACTGTTAAATCTACGCTACACTTAATATTATAGAAATTTAAGAATTGTAATCTTCAAATAATGCATCAGAAAAAGTCATACTAAACTTTCCAGAGAACCAGCTGCCAACTAAATAAACTTGATATACTCCTTTTTCTAACGAAAAATCATTATAATTATTAATAATGTTATCAAAAAAAACAACTTCTTCTGAGGCATCATCAATTAATAGAAGCTTAATATCTCCATTTCTTTTTTCTGCTTGAATGTTCAATGTTGTATTATTAATAACAGACAGCGTTCCCAATCGGACATTACCACCCATCATGCAATATCGAACAACAGCTTCATTCTTGCTAACCTCCATTATATTATAAAACCATGAATAATATATATTGTCTAACTCAGAAGTCAGAGTTTCTGCGGACTCATCAATATATTCATTATAAACAACATCTTTACTTAGACTGTTTAATAGCAAACATATACCTATAATAAAAACAACCTTTTTAATAACATTCTTAACTCTCTTAACATCCATAAAATCCTCTTCAAATATTGCATGTTTTATTCATAACAAACAACAAAATGAGCTTTTCGCTATGAACAGTATAACACAAGATGTAAAATTCCGTCTATGTTAATTATAAACACTCGTGTGTACATGGACGCTGTCATTGTCATCTTGCACATTTTGAATTATCTCATTGACAATCTTGATACTATTAACCTAATGTCACCAATAGCACTTCAATTAGCAGCAGGTATATATATGATCGTTGGTAGCGCAACCTGGATGCATAACCACCAATACAGCATATCAACCACATTTTTAAAACATCAATAGCTATTACTTCATCATTTGCAATTAATAAAATTGCTACACTAATGCAAATACTTCCCAATAATATTCCGAACTTAAATATATCTCCAACATGAAACAACATATCTTTGAATTTTGTGCGGGTAGAAAAATATATTTTACCATCTGTGCATGTCCCCATACCGAAAATAATATCGTGCATATCACCTGTAAAATAAAAAAGAAAATTTATAATTAGAGCTAAGCAAATCACTAAACTCAAAATGTTAATATGTAAGTTCCCGTTTTCTATCAATAATATTTTCAAAATCAAGCCGATTACAGAAAGCACAAGTAGCACCGAAATAAAAACTATAGATTTTTTTATAGGAACACTAAGTAAATTGTTTTGCTTTTTTTCCGCTATTTCTAACTTCGTCTCAACAACTTCATAAGAATCAACTTCAAATATTATGTACAAATTATTCTGGCATATAATTTTCGCACCCTCGTTTTTCATATTTTCTATCTCTGCATCTATCTGTTCGTCTAAACGTTTACGGAAAATTGCGCATGATTTTGGAGACTTAGTCTTTGCATAACAAAATTTTAATATGTTGCAAAATTCTCCTATCATTCCACAAAGATAATAGCCTTCTGTCATTTGATTTCTTATAAATCCAATCAGTGCAGAACTTTCATAAAACTGATAATTATTATATATTATTTTATATTTATGGTTACTTTTCTTGAACATATCTTTATATCCAAACCTTTTCTTATTCTTCTAATAATCACATTTTAACGTTCTTTAAACTTTATATTTCGACATTATATCATAAAGTCAAACATCCAGCAATAGAAACTCTTGTGGAATGTTGATTTTCCAAGGCTTTTCATTCTGTATTCATACTTAGCTGCAGCATTTTGACTAAATTACTTATTTAACAAAGAAATTTTTTATAATTAGAAAACTACAATGAGCATATACTGCAAGAGCAATTTCATTTCAATGACAAGCAAAAAGCAAAACAGGAGCTATCCTGTTTTGCTTTTAATAATCCGCTATTTAAAAGCGTTAGATGAAGGTTTTGATATGTTTTTCAGAGCAACTTCTGCATTGTCCTGAAGCTTTGACTCCACAGAAATATCCCCTAATGAGACCATTCCTACGAGACAGTTATTTTCTACAACCGGCAGTCTTCGTATCTGCTTTTCACCCATTATTCTTGCAGCTTCATGCACATCCATTTCAGGAGAGCCTACTGATGGATTTGAAGTCATAACTTCCTTTAGCGACTTAGATTGATTATTTGATGCAACAGATCTTAGAGTAATATCTCTGTCTGTGACGATACCAATAACTTTTCCTTGATTAGTAATAGGAATTGAGCCTACATCATGTTGTTTCATTAATTGAGCTGCAGCTTCTATTGAGTCATCTTGTTTTAAGCTGGCAATTTCTCTGGACATTATATCTCTTAATTTCAATAAAAACACCTCCGATTATATAGTTCCCTCAGCATATGTTTTTATTAATGAAGTAATGCGAAATTATTTTTGAAATTTTTTTACTATTTCTCAAAAAATTCAAACACGTTTTTATGCTCGTTACAAACCATTAAATTAATATTTTTTTATAAATTTTTTTAATTCTTCAACAGAACGATTTATAACAAGTTCAATGGGAAATTCTGCTTCTTTTATTACTTCCATTGCCAAATCATGACTTCCCACTGCAGTATCTGTATGAGCGTCACTGCCAATTACTATAGGAACACCATATTCCTTGCACAATTTAAGCATTTCAATATCATTTTTCTTTGTATCTCTTCTGTAATTATTAGGATCAAGAGAAGAGTTATTTAATTCAAGCAAAACATTATGTTCTTTTGCTCCTAAAACAAGAGCTTTAAAATCCGCTAAAAAGTTACTGTCATCAGGATGACCTATTATGTTTACATATGGATTTTTCATAACATTTAAATAGGCTTTCGTATTTTCTTCTTTTGTTCCCGGTGCAATGCACGGCAAATGCATACTTGCAATAACAATATCTAAATTTTTTAGCAAGCTATCTTTCAAATCCACATTTCCTTCGTAATCCATTATGTTCACTTCAGAACCCATAAGCAATTCAACACCGTACATGTTTCTGTCAACTGCACCCAAATTTGCAAAATAGAAATCTGTAGCTGAACCTGGCATTTTAGGTCCGTGCTCTGTTATGGACAGAAGCTCTAATCCTTTTTCTTTTGCTGCAGCAGCCATTTCACGTATGGTACTGTAAGCGTGGCCGCTGGCCAATGTGTGTGTATGTGTATCTAATATAAATTTCATTTATTATCCTTCCCTATTTCTATAGTTTCACGTCGTAATGGCTTTTATTATAAACTAATTCATAATTAATTTCCACAACAATTAGTTTACTAAAAACTCTGTGCATATTTGCATTGTATATTTGTATCTTTAACAGCATTTTCTTTGCAATACAAAGAAGCTCACCATGTTATTGGGGAAGCTTCCTGTTAATTATAAATTATTTCCCTGCAATGGCTGTTATATAAAAAGTTCCGGAAAAGGCGGGCTTCATAGGGAAGTTAGAGAAAAGGCTGTCAAGCAAATCGGTTGAGAGTTTGTATTATTTCGTAGTCAATAACCATTGGCCAAAATAGAAGCAACCGACAGAGATATGTCTCCTTGTTGGTTGCTTCTATTTTGGGCTATGCTTGTCCTGCTTGCCGCATTACATCATTCAGCATAATCACGTGAAAAGCTCCATAGTAATTAGGGTGATGCGGAGCAAAACTAGTAAGCCTTACTATTTTGTACGACCTCATCTATATAATAGTATATAGGGCTTATGACAATAACTACAAATATATTCATCAGAGGTACGCATATTCATTAATTCAGTACTTAAGGGATAAAATTAATTAACTTTGTTGCCTGTCAATTAATGCGGTTTCCATATATTGTTATCTAATAATTCCAGACGCAAATTATAATAGAACGTTTCGTTAGTTTCCGCGTTTTTCATTTCTTGTTTTTCTTCGTTTAAATAAATTTTGATGATATATTTTTCGGTCGTGCCATCCCACATAAAATAACCTGGCCAGACAAATTCAACATTAGGTTCTTCCTCAGATTCATCAAAACTAAAGTATGAAAAACCATATGATTTCAACTGGGCAATATAGTTTTCAATATCCCCAAGCTCTACATTTTCAATATAGACAGTCCAGTAATTTACATCTTCATATATACCGCTTGCATCCGCATAACCAGTTTGAGCATGTACATATTTAATTTTCCCCCCTTCTCTATACTCTATTTCAGTTGATAATGAGTCGGTAACTGGCCACGTGTATGTAGCAGGGTCTATTGAACCTTTATTAGTATTTGTTTGACAAGAAACTAAACAAAATAATAAGCAAATCAAAAAACCGGATTTCCAAAACACCTTACCCATGGACATACTCCTCTCTCAAAGATTTCAATTTGCAGGCCCCCGTTAACGAGGACCTGCACTGGTAGTATTATATTATTTAGTTAGCGCCAAATTAGGATTCTTCATGAGATGTGCCGTCATTGTAAAAAATGATTTGTTTATACCCCCAAAGCGTTCTTTTGGTGTTACCCTTACTGTGGGTGAAAGAAACAGTAATTGAACCCGCGGCATCAACGGTTACAGAAATATCTATCGTTCCTGAAGATGTAGTGGAGTGAGCATATTCACCATATGCTCGTGCGCATTCAAAGGTTGTGCTGTTAGAAACGGCTGGTGCAATAGACAATGTAATATATCCGCTCTTGGCCCAGACCCAGCGATCTCCCAAACTATTCATTTTATATGAGTCAAAGGTGCATTTTACAGAATTTCCACTTGTGGATGTCGATGGAGTTTCGGTTTTGTAGAAGGTACCATCTGTATAATGAAAGCTTACTGATGCTGAGCTACTCATTTTTTTTGTTTCAAAGGCTTTGCTCTTCGAGTCAATTCCAGACATTGCCAAAGCAAATGCATCTTCACCCAGACCTATTGGTGTTTTGTCCCATGACCAACTATATTTACAGGTATATCGTGTTGTGGTATGCTTAGAGTTAGTCAGTGTTGCTGTAAGATCGGCCGAGGCTCTAGTTGCTGCAGCTTCAAACGAGATATTGCCTTTCAAATACTCCTTTAGTGCAGTTATTTCTTCTTTGGAATACCCCATTCCTTTTAATTCCGCTTCCGATAAAGCGGCTCTCTTGGTAAATCCCTTTTCAAATTCTACCAAAGGATCAATGCCTCTTGCACTCCTTTGTTGATTGTAAATCTTTGACTGTTCTAATACTGCCTCATATTCAGTTGTTATAGTAGTGGTGGAGTCGTTACCCTCATACACTGGGGCAGCCATTGCCGTAATAGCTGATGATGCAAGCATTGATACAGCAACACACAATGCTAATAGGGACGAAAAAACTTTGTTCATAAATAAACCTTCTTTCCTTTTTAAATTTAAGTTTCTTTGTATGACACCATATTTATTCCTTATTATAAACTTTCAAATTACCCATCGTATCCCAATCTAAGATTAATCAAACCAGGTAGAGTGCATGGCTCTTATCATACGGATTAGGAGGGTATAGTTCTATGGCTATGGGCACGTACCGGTAACAGATACAGAAGATTGTGCTTGTCCATTCACCGAATAGGACAAGGTTAGCTTGTAGTTCTGACCTTTTTTAACTGTGCATTGTTCAGATAGAATAACTCGCCCAGTTCCTGAGTCACTCCAAGAATCAACCAACGTTTTCCCTCGCCAAAGGGTCAGGGTTACGGATAAATCATCTTTGGAGTTTCCGCTTTTGCAGTCAACCGAGCAGGTTGCGGTAGTTCCGCTAAATGATAAACTGGGTCGACTGCGAATCGCTCGGGTTTCCGCCGCCTCAGCTGACATTGAAAGTGTCAGCACAAGCAGTAACACAATAGCAAAAATACTCTTTTTCATAAAAATCACCTCCTTCTACATTTTAACAGAGAATACTTTGTGTGTTTCTATTATGTAAATGCAGCAGAAGGTAAATTTCTCACAAATTTTTATATATTTTTTTATTTTATTTTTTATTCCAAAAAACGCTCTCAGCTACATTCAAAATTTCTGTTTCATTCAAGAAACCATCCACAGTGAATTGTAGATTTTTATCCACGTCAATCCAAGTGATAGCGCTTGTTTGCTCTGGTGTTTTCGATAGAAATAGTTGTCCGTGACATCCGTTTACTGTAATTTCAGATACCTCCATGCTATCTGTCACAAAATCAGATGCCGCACCCTGCTGGATAAATGAGTAATCCAGATATAAAATTTCTTCGTCTGCATTTTGATAAGTCACGCTTACATAGCCCGGTAATTCACTCCTGTCAATCTCCACATAACCTTCTGGCAAATCTGCAATTTGATATTGAGGCATTTCTGCCTGTGTTGCTTCCCCTGAATATTGATAAACAATATGTGTATCATACCACTCTCTGACCCATTGCAGAACTGCAGCCCGAACAGTAGGGCTTGCAGCCATAAGCGATCCAAGAGCAATAGTGAAAGCCATTACAATGGATGCCACGACCTGAAGTGATTTTTTCCATATTGGACGAGTCTCTTTACGATACCACGCCAGAGGATCAGCAAGCATTTTTTGCATTGCATAACGGTATTGTTTTGATGTTTCCACAGGAGAAGTATTTTTTAAGTAATCAGCCCACTCCAACTGCAATGCATCCAGTAAAATTCTGCGCATAAGTTTATCAACTTCTTCATCAGTCATATGTGAAATCCCTCTTTTCTCACAAGCTTTTGCAGTAACAGACGACCTCGGCTGGCACGAGTGCTGACTGCGGTTTCGGTGATGCCTAAATGCTGAGCAATCTCACGATCTGTATAATTCAACAACAGTTTCATTTCAAGTACCGCACGATATGTTTCCGGCATACGCATAAAAAGAGCCACTAATGCCTTATAATCCATGTCGCTATCGGATGCTGACGTGAATACGTTCCAATCCTCCAGAGGTACTGTTTTTTTATTTTTTCGCCAAATCATGAGAGCTTCGTTCTTCGTTATAGAAATGAGCCAAAACAATAATTCCTCACAGGGAATCTCTGTAACTTTTTCAAAGTGCTTTATAACTTGCATAAAGGCATTCTGAACTGCATCTTCTGCATCCCTTTGTTCCGACAATATACGCATGGCAACCTTCTCCATTTGGATATGATACTGATTAAAAATCATTGTGAATTTTTGACGGTCACCTTCATCATCAATAAGTGCAAGTAAAAATATCAGCATTTATATCCCTCCCTGTGTTACCAAAATCCAGAAACCATTATGAATTCATTAGCCACTCAGTAAACTCTTGCAAGCGGATTTCCCCAGCTTCACATCTTGCCTTCTGTTCTCTGGCCTTTTGACTCCAAGCATAGAAAGCATCGTGCTCGATTTTCCTTGCCTTAATCCACCCAAAGCGTTTTTTGTACTCTCTGCGGTAAACTTTAAAGATTTCATCATCTTTTCGCTTTTCATTCCAAAGGGTAATAGCTCCCATATTTTTGCAGGTACGACCCTTATCGTCTATGGGACGATTGCAGTATTCCGCATCAGTACGCTCAACAATGGCAAAATACCGCTTGCAGTTTTTGCAGATACGTACAGGCTGTCCACGCTTTACAAACTCACGGACAAAGTAGTCAATGATGTCATAAATATCATTGGGATACAACACCTCCGTAAATGTCCTCTTATCTATAACCTCAAAACTCATGGGCTGGGGCTGGAATTGAAAAGTATTTAGCTGGTCACTGCCACGGTGATTATAATACCGAACCATCTTCTTCCGTACTGGCTCCTTGGAGCTGGTGTCCAAATCCAGTACATAGGCAAAGATTGTTTTAATCTGTTCCTGCATGGTGTGAATATTGGATGGAATGTGCGTCAATACCTTGCGAGGCAGCAGGTTCACAATATCCTCATAATTTTGTCGATTCGCCTGTTCCAAACGTTCCCGCCATTCCAAACGAAGCAGTTCAAAGTAGATATGTTTGGGCGCTATCGTGTCCAATACAGTTAAGAATTCATCTGCATACCGCTGTTCCTTGGAAGAATACAGTTCCATGAGAGCGTTACCCATTCCCTCAAAAAACTGCTGTCAGACCACACATCCAAATACAGCAAATCCATCAGACTTTCCCCAAAGGGAAAGTCTTTTTTCTTTTTCTGTTCATTCCCAAATTCAAAATGCTCTTTGTCATCTGCAATCCAGACCTTATATTTTTGTGCCATCCTTTGTCACCTCATCAAAGACTTATTCCTTGTTAAATTATACATTAGTCTTGAATATATGGCTATAGTCTAATTGCTATTATATATAATAATTAGACTATGAAAGGAGCGATGCCTATGATTGTGAAATAGCAAAAGCCGCCACTCCACGGTAATGGAATGACGTCTCACGAAACCCTACGGTTTCAAAAAAATTGGTTGCTCTCATTTGTAACGGACAGAGAGCGAAAAAGCAACAGGAAAATGTGGGGCGTGAGGATACGTTTACTACTCTTTAAGGTAGACCAGCTGTTTGTATTGACAGCGGGCTTTCGCCCACCGCCAATACAAACAGCTGGTGGTGAAAACGGAAAAGGCACAGGATACCGAAATATCCTGTGCCTTACCGTAAGAAAGTACAAACTTCCCTATTACGCCCCGCCTATATCCGGAACTTTTTAATTATTTTCCTACAAAAGCTGCTGCATTATCTCCAGCTATTCTTCCGAATACAGTTATGTCAGCAACTGCGTTTCCACCGATTCTGTTTCCGCCGTGAATTCCTCCAGTAACTTCACCTGCAGCATACAATCCTACAACCGGTTCGCCGGATTCGTTCATAACCTGTGTGCTTGTATTGATAGTAACACCGCCCATTGTGTGGTGAACTGCAGGGGATATTTCAACTGCGTAGAAAGGTCCTTCAACAAGTTCAACTTCCAATGATGTTCTGCCGAAATCAGGGTCTGATTTCGCCTTAACAGCTTCATTGTATTTTGCAACTGTTGCTTCTAAAGTAGCTGCGTCAACTTTCATAATATCAGCAAGTTCTGCAAGCGTCTGAGCTTCCTTTAAAAGACCTTGATTTTTATATTTTTCATAAGTAGATGCATCTTTATATGTTTGATTATCAAGAACCAAGAATGCAGTAGCTCCGTTTTGCTCAAGTATAGCCTTTGATACAACATCTCTTGTTTCAAGTTCATTTATAAATCTCTGAGCTTCATGATTAACAAGTATAGCACCGTCACCTCTTATACCTTCGGTAATCATTTCGTTGATTTTTGGAACAACTGTAGGATGTGTTTGTATCTGATCAATATCAGTCAATGAAACATTGAGATTTTCGACCATTGCCAATGCATCACCTGTTGCTCCCGGTGAGTTTGTAGTTCCGAATCCTTTAAGCGCTGGATTATATTTTTCAACCATTTCAGGGTTTGCTCCAAATCCACCTGTAGCTAATATTACAGCTTTTGCATTAATAGTGTAGCTGTTTCCATCTTCATTTTCAACTTTAATTCCAGTTACAGTATTTCCTTCTGACAATATCTCAACTGCCTTAGTGTTTAATCTAACTTCAATTCCAAGTTCCTTAACCTGATTGCTAAAAACATCCATTAAATGAGTTCCTATTGGCATTCCACCAGGTGCTTTATGTAATCTATCTACGCTTTGTCCTCCTGATCTTCCAACTTCAGACAGGCTAGCACCAATGCTTTCAAGCCAATAAATTGTATCAGCAGAATTTTCTGTAAATACCTTTAAAAGTTCCGGATTATTAAGATTTTTTCCACCCTTCATAGTATCTTCATAGAAAAGTTCCGGACTATCTTCTATTCCTTTTTCTTCTTGATATTTTGTTCCGGCTGCATTCATACCACCTGTTGCGTAGTTAGTATTTCCACCCATAAATGCATTTTTTTCAACAACTATTACGTTTGCTCCTTTGTTAGTAGCCTCGATTGCTGCTGTAAGTCCTGCTCCACCGGCTCCTACAATTACTATGTCAGTTGAAGCATCTTCAACCTTTTCCTCTACTGCTTTAACTTCTTTTGCAGTAAGCGCCGCACCCGACTGTTCTACAGCATCTTTAACAGCATTGATAAATGCAAAACTTGTTAAAGTTGCTCCTGTAACAGCATCAACATCAACAGAATTTGAATCAATCATCTGTTTAGTTAACTGAGCAATTACAGGTTCAGTGAACCCTGACTCTGAGCTTTCTGTAACATTAATATCTTTAATTTCGGAATTTTCCAAAGTAACTTCAACCTTAAATGGGCCGTATTTTCCAGTTCCCTCTCCCTGAACAGAAGTGCTTACAAGCTCTTCCGATTTATTCGCTTCAGCTGGCTGTTCAACTTCTTTTTGCTGGCATGCAGTCATTGAGAAAACAAGCATTACTGCCAGCAGTAGTGATAACATTTTTTTCAATTTCATAAAAGCTCCTTTTTTGATATTTTTTTAACTTAACGTATTATAGACTTAATGATAAATGTTGTCAATACTAATATTATTTTACTTAATTTAAAAAATATAAAGTTAATAAAATTATGTTTGTATGTTTTTTAACAATTATATCCTATGAAAAAAATACGCTTTGCAAATATGTCATTATATTAAATTTGCAACAAAAATCCCATCACAACAACACACTTGTAATATGATGCCGTAATGGGAGCATTATTCCTAATAAATTAATCTAAGATGAAAACAAACCAAACACCTTGTCATTCCTTTTCGCTTTTATTAGTCTTAATTTTTTTAACATGAACAATTGTGTCAACTCTATTTGTTATCCTCTTCCCAGATTTCGTTTGATAATTAATCAAATACCAGATGACAACAACGTCCACTTGTCAGCTTCTAAATTCAAAGATTTAATGAACTTTCCAGGTTATTTAGCTATACCAACTAAAATGGTTTTGCATCTTTGTCGTTAGGATCGAATTGCAGTGCATCTTGAATCATAAAAAAAACCCTGTTAGAAGAAAACATCGATGATGTTGTTCGAGAATCTAGCGCTGTCTGCACTGGATACTGCAATCGGCTTCGTTGATGAACATAGTTTATCCACGAGTCAATAATATAACCGTCTACATTTTCAAGAATTTCATAAGAAACATATCCTCTGTAGTGTTCCTTACCGGTGGGAAAAGAAAATGAAGCAAAAGCATCAGTGGAAACCTGTTTTCCAAAAAAAATATTTTCGTTTTGATAAGTTGCATACTCTAGACTGTAGTATGGTGCCGCATAAGTTTGTTCATCATCATCGTATAGAACATGACCTGAAAAATTTCCATTCTTTGACCAGCCACGGTCACCCCTGTAAGTTGGCCATAGCTGAATGACTTCTGTTCCGTAAAACCCCGGATCTACAACCCAATCAAAGTGGTGAAATATTTTCCATTGTTCTCGTTCACCTGAAAGCTCGACTGCTACACTTGTGATTCGCAGCTCCATAACATCATAAACCGTTGAAATATAGGTAGCATTTCCGTTTTTTTCAGTTACTTCCCGGCCATCATTTACAGCATGATCTTCCCTATCAGTTACTACCCGAATTGCTCCATCACAATCTGAAACATCATTTTCAGTAAGATCATTTAAAACAGTTTCCGGAAATCCCATATCCAACAAATGTAATCTTAAATCTTCGTATTTATTTTGCTCAGCCACGTTAATTTTTTCCCAAGACATAGGATATTTGCCAAAGAACAAATAGCCTGAGGCAATACCCAAAACAAGAACCCCTAAAATAATCCTGGTTAAATTTTTGTCTGATATTTTAATGGGAGCGTCTTGAATTGCATATCCTGCCTTATTAAGTTCAGATGACAAGCCATAAAGACTTCGGATAATATACACATAGGCAATGAGAATTATAATTGCAATAATCCACCCATTATACTGAATCAAACCAAGTACACATAAAATAACATACCAAACAATAAGTGCAGAAATTCCGCTTATATTTTCAGGTGATTTCGATTTTATCTGCACCGAGCGAAAACCGCTGCGCAGGCAAAACATGAGAACAATAATTAAAGCAATATTGACATAGTTCAAAGCAGTAATGACAGGAAGTTGATAAATATATTTCTGCCAAATGGTTGCATTCAGTATCAACCCTGGAAAGAAATAAAAAATTCTGATAATTGAAATTATCCAACATACTCTAAACCCAAAATTTTCATTACGCAAAGAACGAAATCCAAGCAACATAAGCACAATACCAATTGCAGGTAAAATATAATTAAGGCAAAGAAAATTCAGCGTCAATGTGCTCAATGCCAAACCCACAAGCACACGATTTATAGCCTTACTCCAAGGAGTTATTTCATTAACAACGTCACTTTGAGGCTGTAATTCAGATTCCCCGTTTTTCAATAATTTATCAACTTCTTGTTCATTCATGGAATTAAAATCATGTTCATTCAATACCTTCACCCCTAAACTATTTTTTGATATATTCCTTGACTTAAAAACTCTTATATATCCATTATCTCTTAATAACCGTATGTCGTCATATTTTAGGTATAATATAATTATCCGGATGTTTCTACCCAAAAATATTTTAAATTTATCTTATAACTTCTACATTATATACTATTATTTTATCTATTTCAATTTGATTGTTGTGCTATTAAAATAGTGACAACACTACCATCCCCTTGTCACTACTTTTTATTTACTGTTGATTTATTTTAAATCTGGCTATATACTGACAATATGTCGGCTGGAAATGGGAATTATCAGCCGGATGTGTACTGAGGAACAATAGAGCAAAATTTTTAGCAGGAGTAACAAAAGCAAATGAATTTTGATGAAAACAACACTATAAATATAGTAAATGCTTGTGAAAACAATTTAAAAAACATTTCAGTGAAGATACCCAAAAAACAAATAACAATTTTTACCGGAGTGTCCGGCTCCGGGAAATCATCACTTTGTATTGACACTATAGCAGCAGAGTCAAGAAGAGAACTGAATGAAACCTTTCCCAGCTTTGTTCAGCAATATCTTCCAAAATACGGAAGGCCTGACGTTGAAAAGGTAGAGAACCTTCCTGTAACAATTATCATCAATCAAAAAAAACCAGCACCAAATACACGATCCACTGTTGGAACGTACACGGACATTCAACCTTTTTTAAGACTTTTATTCTCAAGAGTTGGAAAACCCTTTGTAGGATATTCGGACAGCTTTTCGTTTAATCACCCATTGGGGAAATGCCCTCGATGTGATGGTCTGGGTGATATTACAGATTTAGATATACATAAACTTGTAGATTTTAATAAATGCTTAAATGACGAAGGTGTAATAAACTTTCCCACTTTTACAACAAGAGCATGGAGATGGAAAAGATATGCATACAGCGGGTTGTTTGACCTTAATAAAAAAATTAAGGATTATTCAAATGAAGAGCTGAACTTATTTCTTTATTCTCCTCAAGTAAAGGTGAAAAACCCTCCGTCTAATTGGCCAAAAACAGCAAAATTTGAAGGTATATATCCCAGGATGTACAGAAGTATAATAAGCACTAAAGAAGGCAAACGCCATCAAAAGATTTTGGATGAAATGGTAACAACCGCAGCATGCCCTGAATGCGGCGGATCAAGGATAAACCATAAGATAAGAAGCTGTAAAATAAATGGCAAGAGTATAGCAGATGTAGATGATATGCCGATTCCAGAAGCTATAGAATTTATCAAAAGTATTGATAATCCATTGGCACAAGATATAAAAAGAGAGCTTATAAAACGTCTGACTGCTTTGGTTGAAATAGGATTGGGCTATATTTCATTAAGCAGAGGCTCCGGAACCCTATCAGGCGGAGAGGCTCAAAGAATTAAAATTGCAAAATATATAAATTCTTCTTTGACTGATATGGTGTATGTACTGGACGAACCGAGTGTCGGCCTTCATCCCAAAGATATAGAACTGCTTAAGAATTCTCTGATTAAGCTGAAAAATCATGGAAATACAATCTTGATTGTTGAACATCACAGAGAAATTATAAAAATGGCTGACTATGTAATTGATATGGGTCCCAAAGCAGGAACTAACGGCGGGATGATAATATTTCAGGGTAAGTATTCTGAACTCATAGAATCCGATAACTTAACCGGAAAACTCTTAGGACAGAAAGCTCCTCTGAAAGAAGTTATAAGAAAACCGAAAAAGTGGTTCTCTGTCAAAAATGCTCAAATTCACAATTTAAAAAATGTTTCTGTAGATTTTCCTCTTGGAGTGCTGACGGTTATTGCAGGAGTTGCAGGATCAGGTAAAAGCTCCCTGATGGAATATTTTCAAAATGTGTTTCATGAAAATGTGATTTCAATAAGTCAAAAAAATATCGGTGTAAACTTGCGTTCAACACCTGCGACATATCTTGACATATCAGACAACATAAGGAAAATATTTGCTCATGAAAATAAACTGAAGCCAAATTTATTCAGCTTTAATTCAAAGGGAGCATGCCCGGCATGCGGCGGCAAGGGTATTATTATTTCGGAAATGGCATTTATGGACACCATAGAAACTGTATGCGATGTGTGTCATGGCAAAAGATTTTCCAAGGACGTACTCAAATATACGTATCACGGCAAAAACATTGCGGAGGTAATGGATTTCACTGTAGAAGAAGCAATCGACTTTTTCAAGGTAGAAAACTTCACGAAAAAGCTTGAGTCACTTGAAAAGGTAGGCTTAGGATATCTTCACCTTAATCAGTCCATGACTACACTGTCCGGCGGAGAACTTCAAAGAGTTAAGCTTGCAAGCCAGCTTAATCAAAAGGGGGCTGTTTTTATACTTGACGAACCTACAGACGGGCTTCATCTAGAGGATGTAAGAAAGCTTATGAAGCTTTTTAACAAATTAGTTGATGAGGGCAACAGCCTGTTTCTCGTTGAACATAGTCTCGAGGTTATGAAGGATGCCGATTACATAATCGAACTGGGCCCTGGAGGTGGAATTTCCGGAGGCAATATTCTGTTTTCCGGGACTGTTAAAAACTTACTTAATTCCGACACTTCAGTAACAAGGCCGTACTTGATTGACAGTCTGCCGTAATTAAAAATTATAAGATGGAAAATAACAAACTTATAATTTATATACCACTGCTTGTTTAACTTATAATCATTATATATAGAAACCTCCGAGTAATTAATATTTACTCGGAGGTTTCTATATGCTATTTTTTTTCAGATGACACATATACACGCGGAGGTCTTGGAAGAATTCTTGCAACTATTTCATTTTTATTTGTACCGGCAAGTTCACTTGCCTCCTGTATGCTCATTGTGTTATTTTTACCGTCCCCATATATTATTGCCTCATCTCCTACTTGAGGATCTGAAACACCTGCAAGATCAACCATGCATTGATCCATGCAAATAACTCCTAGTATGGGACACTTTATACCTTTTATAGTAACATATCCTTTATCTCTCATATTTCTTGGATAACCGTCTGCATACCCAAATGGAAGAGTTCCAATTTTTGTATCCTTTGTTGCTCTCCACAAATAATCGTATCCTACGCCTTCACCTTTTTTAATGTCATGAATTTGAGAAATACGTGTTTTAAAGCATATGCATGTTTCTACTCCTATAAAACCTTTATGAAAACCTCTCAGCCCATATATTAATGCGCCGGGGCGCACCATATTCATCCTATACTCAGGATAATCCACAAGACTTATGCTGTCAGAAATATGTTTATATCTAAATGTAATTCCTCTTTTTTCAAGTTTATTTATCATATCTGTAAACTTGCCAAACTGCATTTTATTCTCTTCATCATTTACAAGAGCTAAGTGTGAAAAAATTCCTTCAGCTTCTATGTTTGGATATGAACAAATTGAAGCTATTTCATCTTCATCATAAATTCCAAGTCTGTGAAATCCCGTATCTACTTTAATGTGTATTTTTACTTTTTTATGTGAACTTGCTGCTATGTCTGAAAGAATTTTTGCCTGTTCTGAGCTGAAAATTGTCGGTATTAAATTATATTTTACTATTTCTCCAAGAAGCCTGTTAGGTGTATGACCAAGAATCATTATGGGATAATATTCATAAGCTTTTCTTAATTCTATAGCTTCTACAAGTGTTGCCACCGCAAGATGAGACGCCCCTGATTCCATTAACGTTTTAGCTATTCCAACTGCACCGTGCCCGTAACCGTCAGCTTTTATTACAGGCATAACAGCTACATCATTTCCGCACATTTCCTTAATCAGCTTCATATTGTATTTAATTTTATCCAAATTTACTTCTACAACTGTATCTCTTAAAATCATTTTACCACCTTTTTTTCATTTAAATTATTATTTTTTATTCATAGAAAGCAATTTAAGAGCTCCCAACACTTCCAAAAATATTTATTGCATAACACCATTATATTTTGATTTAATTTGAGAGTCAACAGTTTGAATTATGAACATTTTATATAAAAGCTACAATAAATATTTTGTTATAAGAAAAACATATCACAATAAGCAAAATAATTAAATATTCTTTTAGCAAACAAGAAATAAAAAAAGGACGTTTCAACATCATCCATGACATTTGAAACGTCCATAATATTCTATATATTCAAAGTTATTTTAATTCCTCTGCAACTGCTTCTGCTGATAATTTTCCTGCAGTCAAAGCCCATGCATTGTTAGCGCCTGAAGGTGAATCATCACCCATTACTCCTCCGACAACTTCACCTGCTGCACTTCTCTTACCATTAGTAAATTTTTTTGGTTTTTTAAGATATAAATGTTATAAGTTGAAAGGTCATCCATCTAATTGAATAGTATTTAAATACATGTCGGTACATAATTAATCGCCGTATTTTGAGGGAATCCATTCATTATATTCAGGTTTTGTATAGCCTGTCCCGCCGCCCCTTTTATTAGATTATCAATTGCGGCAAATATGATTAATGAATTGTCCTGTTCATCCACTTCGAAATTTATATGGCACATGTTTGAATTTCTAACCCATTTTGTTTCCACATACATGCCGCGATCCAGTATTTGAACGAACTCCTTGCAATGATAATACTTTTCGTATATGCTTCTGATAAAATCATAGTCAACTTTCATTGCAGTCCTAGTATAGCAGGTAACAAGCATACCTCTCTGCATAGGGACAATGTGAGGTACAAAGGTTAATTTTACTTGTTCATGGGTAAAATGCTCAATCGCTTTCCGAGCTTCTACTTTGTGGGGGTGATTTATAATTTTGTAAGGCTTAACTGATTCGTTCGCCTCAACAAAGTGGGTTCCAAGTGTAAGAGTTCTACCTGAACCTGACAGCGCACATTTTCCGTCAACTATCACGTCGGTCAAAATTATTTTTTCTTTGATAAGCGGTAGCAGTGCAAGCTGGATTGCCGTTGCAAAGCATCCGGGATTAGCAATGTTTTCGGCTTCTTGTATCTCATTTTCATTCCACTCACAAAGGCCATAGGTAAACCTAGGCGAAAGATGAATAGATTTATGCTCCTTGCTATAATACTGTTTATACTCCATACTGTTCAATAAACGATAATCCACTCCCAGATCAATAACTGTTACATTATTTAATATATCGTCATTAAGCCTTTCCATCAAAGCACCATATGGCAGAGATGTGAAAAGCACATCAATACCGTCTGCAATAGTTTCATAATCAAGAGCAGAACAGACATTCTGGCTAAACCCGGTAAAATTCCGGTATACGTAAGAATACTTGTTATCCATATAGGTTTCCGAAATAGTTTTAATTATTTTTACTTCCGGATGGCCGTATAGCAGCCTTACTAATTCCTGTCCGGCATATCCGGTGGAGCCTATAATTCCTACTTTTATCATAATATACCTCCCATGCACATGATTTCATTGTTTTCCTCTTGTTACACGCCGTACCTCCATATTTTAAAAATACTATTCATCGTATTATGCTCCAAAACCCAGATATGCAATAAAACATGCCGCAAAAGTTATAATGCAAAATGTCAATGTAATAGTACTTTCTTTCCAGCCACTCTTCTCCAGGTGATGATGGAAAGGCGCTATCTTGAAAACTCTTTTATTAAAATATTTTAATGAAAACAACTGTATTATCACGCTGATTGTTTCAAAAATACAAACGCAAAGTACAATAAATATCCATAGGGGTATGTTCAATTCAATCAAAAATACAGCAATTGACCCTCCTAAAAAAAGAGAGCCTGTGTCTCCCATAAAAATTTTAGCAGGATATCTGTTAAAAAACAGAGTACCAAGACAGGCTCCCTCCATGATTATGGCTCCAAACAGTACTTTATCGTCCCTCAATTGGTATGCACATATTCCAATGAAAACAAAGACTATAGAACATATACCCAACGCAAGCCCGTCTACTCCGTCTGTAATGTTGACACTATTACTTGCTAAAACAATCAGAAACACCGTAAAAACACCGTACAGATATGTGTTAATTTCTATCGAGTTACTTATGAGCGGAAACATAATTTGTGTATTTATCTGTCCGGAGAGAATTAAATATATAGTTATAATTACACCTATAATAATAAGACCGGCTAACTTTTCTTTTGGAGTTATGCCATCCCTCTTCTTTTTAACTTTTATATAATCATCAACAAACCCCATCAGACCGAATAACAATAAGAAAAAGTTACTCCATATTATTCTACTCGTTGAAGCACTGTAAGCTACAGTGGAAATAAATAATGTCAAATTAATAGCAACACCTCCCATTGTTGGAGTTGCAGCTTTATGCTTATGCAATTCCTGTATGCAAGACTTCTTATTGCTGTCTATATTTTCTGTTCTTTTAAAAAAGCTTGTTTTAGATAGCTTGTCAATAAATACCTTTAAAAATAAAGCTGTAAAAAGCAAGCTAAAAGTAAAATATTGTATCATAGATCTATTTCCTCCGAAATGTATTATAATAACAATTCTTAGCTGGACTTGGTACTAAAATGAAAAATATAGGTAATTATAATATTCGCCCCAATTCTACCTATTAATTAACCAGATACATATGGCAAAAACCTAGTCCCCAAGGCGAAGATTAAACGTTAAAATTGCTTAAATTTCACTATATTGCTCTTCGCCGAAATTAATACCTTGACTCCCAGTTTCTTTCTAAATAAATTCCGTACAGAATATTTTTTATATTTATGTTTTCGATTTGGTTTGTTGTTTGATTGTATAGCTTCTTTCCATCGTTGTGTTCCACACCTTTAACGAGTTTTAGCAAAAAGCTTTTAAAAACCTCTTTATCTGAATCGTCAGGAGGAATATCCTCGAGGGCCATCACCGATTCTGAGATTTTATCGGTAGTTAATTCGGATGTATATAATTTTTTCAGATTTTCTGCTGCCTCTTTATAGTCTCCGAAATACAAATTTAGATAAAAGAGATTGTCGGGTACATAATCATCTATTTTTAATAATGTCTCTCTTGCTTTCTCCCAATTTTCGTAAGCGATATAACACCTGCTCAACAGCCTGTTACCTTCTGTTCCAAGATTTTTATCACTTTTTTTTATAGCTGAATAAATTAAGTCCTTATTTTCCTTTATTTCATCTCTGTCCATTGTGTCCAACGTTCTGAAAATCAGCTGTGTATCTCCAGTTAAGCCGGCATATTTCTTGCCAAGCTCAACTGCCCTCTCAATATTTCTCTCACCTTTTTTCCATCCAATGCCGTAAATTTTGATCAAATACATCAATGCATCTGTATTGTCAGGTTCTTCCAAGAGAATATTTTCGTAATACTCTATTGCCTCCGGATATTTTTTATCTATAATCATTTTTTCTCCGTCGGTAACACTGCCTTCTATTGTAATACTTGGTATTTGGTCATAATATGTTCGCATAGGCAGGCTTCCGGTAATAATTTTGCCGTTTTCGTCACATGCGTTTACTGTAATTGGATATTCTATTCCATGTAAAAAGCTTCCTAATACTCCTTCATAACCAAGAAGCATTTCTTCCCCTTCATATGAGATTCCTATTGATTTTTCCTTAAGTTTATCCACATCAAACACAGCATAGTTTTCGTTAAATTCAACATTTCCGTTCTTGTCAGAGATTGGTGTTGTTACACTGCTCCCGCCTTTTTCATAGGGATTAGAAAACACTACCACTTGAACAGTATAGTGATCCGCTCCTTCTACTTTTTCCCAAGAAACGGTAAATTCATTACCTGATATTTTTTCTCTTGGCTTTGGTGAACTAACATTTATGGTGCTGTTAAAAACAAAATTCATTTCTTTATCTGCACCACCAATAGTGACATATTCATAGCCCGCGCGGCTAATAACCTTATCCTCCAAAAGCGAAGTATTCAATCCCATTCCTATACTGTATATTCCGTCTTTTAAACCGATGGTCTTAAATTCTCCTTTTTCATTTGTTATTCCAATATAACTGTCACCGCCTCCTCTGAGACCTCCTGCTTCCTGTACATATATTTCAACAAAGGGCATAGGTTGCCCCTTATAGGTTACGGTTCCTTTAACAACATTGCTTCCTTTCATATTTTTGCTGAATTCATCCAGCCAGTAGTTTCTGTCGTAGTATCTTGATGATCCAAATACTATTTCATCACGCGTTTTCCAATCTATGTTCGTTATTTTTTCTGAGATTAATACAGCTTCATCATAATTTTCATTGAAAAGAGCTGTCTCCATTTTTAATATATCAAGCTTAACATCCGCGTATTCTGTACCCTCATACTCAGAAATTATTTCTTCGGCTCGCTCATTATTTCCGTTTACGTGCATTAAAAATCCATTATATATGTCTGAAATGTATTTTATATCCTGGTCATCATTCTTCTGCCCAAACGAAATCCATTCACGGAGAGTCTCTGAATCTCCCGTAGAAATTGCAATATCCATAAGCATTTTATAGGACTTGATAACATAGTGTTTTTCTGATTTTTTGTAGGAAGTTGAATTAACTATACGAGAAAATAATTCCTTTGCTTTTTCCATATCTCCAAGTTCCTGATTTGCTCCGCCCCAACCGTTTAAAAAAATAGTGTACTTATCAAAACCTTCTACCAGCTTATCTGCATAGACATACCATCCCTCTACACTTGATGTTGTTGGATAGGAAGCATATTTTTCATAAAACAAAACTGCTTTGTCAGAGTTCTTCCTATCAAGATAATCAGCTATTCCTAAAATTGAAGATGGTACTACCCACATAAATATTGCAGTAAAAATACAAACTATAAAAATCAATGTTTTTACTTTAATTTTTATTTTCATTTCAAGCTCACCTCACAGCTTTCTCTGACAATAACCTGCGAACCGCCTATGTCAATTATTTTTTCATTTTGTAATTTAAAAGCGCTTCTCGGAATCAATGTAACAGCAAACAAAGCTGCAAATCCTATTAGGACAGGCGCTAAAGGAATTTCTATTTCTCTGTTTAAAAACTCATTTATTTTTTCTTTAAGTGTTTTCTTTCTGTGATTAAGTATATTATTCAATGCCGCCTGCGACAGGACTATATCTTTTGTTTCTTCTTCCATTATTTTTTTTATTTCTAATCCAATATTGTCTCTGTTATCCATTGAGTCGTCCTCCTTTCAACAAACTTTCCTTCAATATGTTTCTTCCTCTTGACAGCCTGCTTTTTATGGTTCCTTCTTTTTCATTAAGCAGAACTGAAATTTCTTTTATGGAAAGCTCTTCAAAATAAAACAGCACCATAACTTCCATATACATAGGATGCAACTTGAAAAGTTCCTTTTTCAAAACCTCTCTGTCAATGCTTTCCTCAACATGAGATTCAACATCATCGTTGCCAAGCCATTCATCTTCGAGGGCAAGAACATCTCTTTTCTTTCTCAGCCTATCTCTGGACAGGTTGAGTGCTATAGTATAAATCCATGTATACAGTCCAGAATCCTCCCTGAAATTTCCAACCTTTTCAAAAACCTTTTCAAAAGTTTCCTGGACAACGTCTTCTGCCTCTTCTCTGTTACCAAGCATAAGGAAGCAGGTTCTCAGGAGCTTATTTCCGTAGTCCCGTACTATTTGGCTGTATGCATCTTCTTTTCCTTTTTTCAGTCCCTTTATCAATAACTTTTCTGCCACCTTTTACCCTCCCATTTATTTAGACGATACAATCCAGAAAAGGTTGCAATATATATTATAGATTTTATTATATCGACTTGCTGAAAAATAACAAATCAAAGTTAATTTTATCAACCTTCATAGATATTTTCAATAAAAAAACCGCACTGGATGTAGCAGTGGTGCGGTTAAATATATTTAAAATATCAGCATGTCATTGTCATCAAATTTAAAATTAGGTCCCCATGCAACCTCCCAGTAATAACCGTCTGGATCTGAAAAATACGCATGATATCCTCCCCAAAATACATTTTGAGGCTCCTTTACAATTTTAGCTCCAGCCCTGCGCGCCAGTTCAATAACCGCTTTAACCTCTTCCTTCGATTTAGCATTGTATGCCAGTGTAATACCTCCGAATCCGGAACATATCTCCGGCGGATTATCCTTGTCAATATCCTCCGCCAGTAGATCAATGGGATACAATTCCAGCTTTGTTCCTGATGTGCTGAAAAAAACAATTTCCGGATTATTACTCTTTTCTTCTGTGCTGAAGCCCAGTCCGTCTCTGTAGAACCTGATGGATTTTTCCATATCTCTGACCCCCAGGCATATAATATTCATTCTGTTCATACTTTGCTCCCTTCTTAATATTTAAAACAAACTAATTTGTTCGTTTACTCTTTTATCCTCATATTCACCAAGGTACGAAAATATCTTATCCATTCCAACCATAATATTATTCTTTTTGCATACTGAATGAAGAATACTCATAAGTCTTTTATGATTTAGACTGTGACATTCATAGGAACTACCGAACATTCGGATATATTTTTGTTTCATTCCAGGAAAATTCTCATCCAGCTTTTTATAGAAATATTCTCTGTTTCCCTCACGCATAGTTACGCCTATGCCAAAGCACATTATTGCATGTACCTTTGCTTCTATGCAATATTTGAGAATTGCTCTGAAATTCTCCTCTGTATCATTTATAAACGGCAGAAAAGGTCCCAACCATACCACCGTAGGTATACAATTTTTACCGAGTATCTTCAACGCCTCAAAACGTTCCTTGGTAGTTGAGACTTCGGGTTCCAGAATGCGACATAGATTTTCGTCAGCAGTGGTAAGCGTCATCTGAGCTACACACTTAGATTTCTCATTTATTCTTTTTAGAATATCTATATCCCTCAGAATTCTGCTCGACTTTGTCAGTATAGAAAGTCCAAAGCCATACCTCTCTATAACTTGAAGACATTTGCGTGTATACATTATTTCCTCTTCAATGTGAATGTACGGATCACACATGGAGCCTGTAGCAATCATGCATTTTTTGCGTTTATGCTTCAACGCCTCCTCAAGCATCTCCGGAGCATTTTTCTTTATTTCTATATCGGTAAAATCATGCTTCATCTGATAACATGTACTTCTGCTGTCGCAGTAGATACAGCCGTGGCTGCAACCCCTGTATATATTCATTCCGTTTTTAGCCGAGAGTATAGATTTGTATTCCGCATAATGCATAGCTGCTCGCCCTGCCTTTCCTGCTGTTAATTTACTTCAACGCAATATATATGTCAACATCAGCATTATTCATATCGCAATTGAGATATTCCTCAAAATCTCCAGTATAACTTCTATTTAAATTCATGCTCCATATTTCGCTCCAAGCCTGTGCCACTGCCGTTACCATATTGCCGTGAGCCGAAAACTTAGCATATTTTCCCGCAGGAATAACTTTCACAGACAGTCCTTCATTTTCTGCACCGGAAACCTCGTTACCCACCGTTACTGTGTAGTCATCGCCGGAATAATCTGAATACAATCCAATAGCATAGCTATTTACCTTATTTTTTATTGTTTGAGCTATCCCTCCCTGATAAAACTTTTCCCACAGACCTCCTATAACTTCTCCCATTTTGGGAGAATTGTTTGATGTAGATGCACCTATACCCACAAGAATTTTTTCTTCAAGATTTACTATTTCATATTTCATAGCTTCGCCTCCATATTTTTTCTGTAATTATAACAGTCAATATAGGACAACTGCATGTCATATTAAATATAAAAATTTATCATTTTCTTTAAAAGCAATTTAATTTCAACGCGAATATCTTCGGGTTCCAAAACCTCACAGTTTTTTCCGAAGCTTAGTATATAGTAAAACAGCCATTCTCCCCTTGGGTAGTCTATTTTACAAATAAAGCTGCCATCCTCCTGTTTTTCGTACTGGCTGAATTCTTCATAAACTCTGAATGCCATCTCTGCGGCCAAATGAAGTTTTAAACTTACAAATTCTTCGTTATAATCTGTCTCTGCTTTCACGTGCCTCGGAGCCGTATGCTCAACCGCTTCTCCTCTAATTTCAAGGTTTTTTATTCTGCGAAGTTTAAAAAACCGAAAGTCCATACGGGTTTTGCAATATCCGAAAAGGTACCAGGCCCCTCCCTTAAAGCACAGCTTCAGAGGTTCTACAGTTCGAAGGATTTGTTCTCCCTTTGTATTTGAATACTGAAAAGAAACTATTTTCTTTTTAAGTACACAGGTTTTCAGAGTTTGGAAAGTTTTAGTTTCGCCGTCACAGTTGTACCATGACGAAAAATCAACCTCTATCCAGTCCGCATACGCTTCGCCGAACAGGCTGATAAATTTTTGCAGTGCTTTATTTTCTTCGCTCAAATCAACAGCACCCACAGCCCTGAGAGATGATAGAATTTTTTCCTTTTCTTCATCAGTCATAACCGCTTTATCGAGAACGAAATCTGGCAATAACGAAATTCCTCCACCTTTGCCTCTGCTCATATAAATAGGTATTCCCGCAGATGACAGCGATTCCACATCTCTATAAATGGTTCTGGGTGATACCTCAAATCTTAAGGCCAGTTCCTTTGCGGTTACGGTCTGCTTTTGAAGCAGAATATATATAATTTCAAACAATCTGTTTATTTGCATACTATCACCCTTTATTTTGTAAATGCAATATTATATAAAATAGCAGCTGCTTACATATATAACTAATACCCAAGCTTACTATCAACTATTATAACTTTTATTCTGTCCTTGACAAACTGTCCTCTTATAATTGTAAAATCGTTGCATATCCTCTCAGGACTTTTGCAGTCTACACAATATCCTAATGACGTGCAGGGAGTATTTTTGCCTAATCTTTTTGCATCAATAGGTGCTGAATAATTCCTTGTTCGTTTTTCTGCTTCTTCAATTGTCCTCACAATTTTATTGATACCCGCAACTATAATAACCTGTTTCGGACCATATATAATTGGAGCCACTCTGCTGCCGTTTCCGTCAATATTGTATAGCTCACCATCCTCTGTCAGAGCATTTGTGCCGCACATGAATGTATCCGCCGAAAAATTCTGTATGTAAATCTGTTTCTTTCCTTCGCTGGTAATTCCTTCTCTGTATTTATCCAGAAAATTATATTTTCCGCTTCGCAGCAAATCTATAACACCGGTCTCAAAAAGTGTCATTGAATCTCCCACGCCTACAGTTGAATTTTCAGCTATGAGCTGTTTTAGAAGTTCTTTTAATTCATCACTATCTTTTACGAAAAAGCCCGCCATATTTCGTCTTCTTAAATTATTTATACATCTTTCAACTTGCTTTTCTAAATACCATCTTACGTTATTGTCCATATGAGCCGCAATCTCTCCTTTGCAAATAATATTTATGTAATAATACCATATTAAAAGAAAATAAACAAATGTTTGGTTGTTGTGATATGTAATCAAAACAAAATTTTATGTAATACAAAAAGGTATTCGCATTATTAAATAAATGCAGAATACCTTTATATTTATTTTTTATCATAATTATTATTTCTTCTGACAATAATTTTAGTTCCTTCATTTGCTTGGCTTTCAACCTGTGCTTCATCTACCAGCATTCCCACAATGGTTAATCCCGACCCGCAGTTACAATTACCGGCAAGGCAGCCGTAATATTCCTCAACCTCATCTCTTCGTGGCTGATTTAATGTGGTTTTTACTATCTTAAGGGTCTTATCATTCATTCCGCGACCATTATCCTCAACTGTAATTGTTGTGCTTATGTCGTCGCGTTCAACATTAACACCTATTTTTGATGCTTTGGAATTCAAAGAATTGGCTAACAGTGCCATTACTATTCCCTCAATTTTTTCTTTTTCTCCGCTCAATTAATTTCCTCCTATTTATCAGTTTTTAAGCCCTGGATCAAGGCAATAAAAATTGTGGCAACAATGCCTCCGGAAAATCCATTGTTATATAAGTTGAGCCACCCGTGAAGCACACCAACATTGCTGACTATGCATAAATGCGTAAACCCGGCAAGTATCCCAACTAACGGGCCATATGCCCCTGACAGTGGTGCCAGAGTTGTTCCAAATAACGCTGCAAGCAATGCCGTAGGATTATTGGCACTATATACAGTAAAATCAGTTAATGTAGCTAAATAAGCTCCAAACATTACAGGGGTAATATTCAGTGGATGCTTTCCAAACGCGGCAAAACCGGCCATGGTTAAAAGTGCCCCTACTGTAGGGCCATTGTAATGTCCATTTACTAATTCTATATAAATGACACCAATTAAGCCTACGAGTCCCATATTTAAAATTGTGCTTCCAAAGCCTGCAGAGTATGGAAAATCTGATATCAAAGTTCCTGGATGTTTTACCAGTTCAATGTAGTTTTTGAACTTGCCCTTTGTTAATATTATACCACATATTACCATGCTTATAAATATCGAAATAAAAATCTTTCTTAACAACTGCGAATTTTCTGTTCCCCATATCATTACGGAGCTGCTATCAAAACCAAAATTTCTAAATATACTTACAAAAAGCAATCCAATAAAGCCTGCCGCAAATCCTACATTATATAAGTTATATCCTTCATGCGTTCTTAACAGATGGCTTGCAATCGGAGATATAATAAATCCTGAAGTGACGCCAATAGTTATGCTCGCCAAATACCCCCATTGGAATTCAAATGCAACATGGGTCACCAGTGGAACCAAAGCAGTACTGAAAAGTGCAGGGAAAATATGATTTTTAAACTTTTGCTTTTTTACTTTACTATACAGATATGCACCGAAAATAACAGGAACTACAGACCATATATTTTTACCAAAAAATCCGAAACCTGTCATAGTAAATACTGAAGCTATAGCTGGTCCTGAAAAAGATACTTTATTTATTTTTAAGATAACATACCCTAAAATACCTATAAGTGATCCGTTAATTAACGCAGCTCCTACTCCTCCTACCTCCGTATAATCAGTAAGAAGGGTTCCCGTAGATAAAAAAATATTCTTCATACCAGTGTACAAAGCGGATGGAGTATCCAAAATTAGTCCTATTAGCAGCAATAAAACCAAGTAAAAAAGAATGATTTTGTCCTTTGTTTTTTCATTGACTTCAATGTAATCAAAATTCCATAGTGAATTCATAATTGGAGTGCTCCCTTTTTTCTTTGTATTATACCAAAAAAATATTTTAAGATAAATAAATTTTTCTGCTTTTTTCCAATTTATTCTTCTTGTATTTCAAATATAATTTATACCAATATTTGTTATATTTTAAATTTTTAAACAATACAGAAAAAATTTGTTCAAATAAGCAAATATTCATGATATTATATATAAGTATCATTGTGTGTTATAGGATAATTTGCTAGGAGGATAAATTGTTGAAGCATCCAGATATTCACTTACGATTATATCGAGCAATTTTGGCAGCAGGAGCCGCATTTTCTGTTATAAGTATTGTCGGTAATTACATTTCTGCCTTTCCTCTTGCTATAAGTGTTAAATGGATTTTTCTTTTTTTTATTACGGTTCTTGCATTTGTTTTTTCTTATAATGAAAAATATACTTACAACATAATGTTCGGCGTATTTATATTTGCAGTTTGTATTTTTTTACCCTTTGCATTTATTGATTCCGGAGGAAGCAATAATAATGCCTTGGGATATACTTTTTTCCTCCTCATTGCAATTACATATTTATTTAAAGACCTAAGGAGGACATTTCTAGTTATATCACTTGTCTGCATATTTGTTATAATGCATGTATTAGAATATTATTACCCTAACATTATAGCTGTTTATCATCCACACACCCAGTTTGTGGATCGCATAATACAAGTTCCTATATTATTGCTGATATCTTATTTTATAATTCTTAGGTTTGCCAAGGAATATGAAAAGGTAAATAAACGTCTTGAGGCGTTTGCTAATCTTGACGAGCTTACAGGTCTTTACAACCGAAGAATGTTTAACATTACAATGGAAGAAACCGTTAAAAATAACAAAAATATTGCAGTTTTGGCTTTTATGGATCTAGATAATTTTAAATTGATTAATGATAATTTTGGACATCATGTAGGGGATGAAGTACTTAAAGAGCTGTCATCACTATTGCAAAAAACTTTTGGCAATGACAGACATATTGTAAGCCGCTGGGGTGGAGATGAATTTGCTGTTATTTATTATGGAGATAAAATTGAACTTTCTGATAAAATCGAAAAAATCAGCAGTTTATTCAAAGAGTATGTATCCTCCTATGAAGAAACGGCCGGAATAAGCACAAGCATTGTTTCCATAGGAGATTATGATAAAATATCACAAGCATTATCTGATGCCGATAATGCTTTGTATGAAAAAAAGCTTAAAAAGCAACAAAATAGAACGAAACTATCTTAACACATAAAGTACACAGCAAATAAAAAACTCTAAATATTAGTATATGATACAAAAATTAAGGCGACCTGTAAAGGGATGTTTTTTTTTACATTTGAAACAAAATTAATGTTTAAGCACTTAGTTCATTTTATAATTTAACTCTGGAGGTCGCAATGCGGACTAGTTTTAGAAACAAAGATTTTTTTAAAATGATGATATCTATAGCATTACCGATTACGCTGCAGAATTTAGTAGCTTCATCTGTAAATATGCTTGATACACTTATGATTACAAGCCTTGGTAAGGAAAGTCTTGCCGCTGTCGGGCTTGCTAACCAGGTTTTCTTTTTTTATGCCGTTACAATATTCGGCGTAGCTACCGGCTCCTCAATATTTATTGCACAATTCTGGGGAAAAAAGGACACTAAAAACATAGCAAGAATTTTAGGAATATCCTTGGCCATAGTAATCGTTCTGGGAACTGTGTTTACTTTAGCTGCCTTAATTGTGCCTGAATTTATAATGAAAATTTTCAGCAATGATAAAGAAGTTATAAGATTGGGAGTGGATTATTTAAGGATCGTATCGCTTAGTTACATTATTACAGGCATCAGCTTTTCATATGCTGTTGCTTCCAGAAGCATAGGTCAGGCAAAAATGCCTATGGCAGTAAGCATGGTTTCCTTTGTAACCAATGCTTTGTTTAACTACCTACTTATTTTTGGCAAGTTTGGTTTTCCTCAACTTGGCATCAAGGGTGCAGCATACGGAACATTAATAGCCAGGACTTTGGAGATAATCCTTATACTATACTCAATTTATTCAAACAAAAGGAACCCTCTAGCTCACAGCTTCAGTGATATGACCGACTGGACAGCAATTTTCGTCAAAAAATATTTTAAAACAGCCTATCCTGTTATTTTAAACGAAGCATTCTGGTCATTAGGTACAGTGCTTTATTCTATAGCTTATGCAAAGATAGGTACTGAGGCTGCTGCTGCCGTTCAGATTCTAAATACAGTTCAGAATATATTTATGGTAATGAGCAGAGGTTTAGCCAACTCGTGCACAGTTATGGTGGGAAATAAAATCGGAGCTGATGAAGAAGAAAAAGCTGTTGAATATGCAAACAGCTTTATGATATTGTCAGCGGTACTTGGTCTTACTCTGGGAATATTACTATTTTTCACAACAGATGTAATACTTATTTTTTTCAGGAATCTGACGCCTAGTTTGCATGATGCTTCAAAAAAACTATTAATTGTTTCAGCTGCATTTTTCCTTATAAAATCATTTAACGGAACAATGATAGTCGGAGTACTTAGGGGCGGCGGCGATACCAAATTTTCAATGATTCTTGAAATGTGCTCGGTCTGGCTTGTAGGCGTTCCGCTTGCTTTTCTCGGCGCATTGGTATTCAAGTTTCCAGTATATTATGTCTCCCTAATGGTCAACATGGAGGAAGTTATAAAAGCATCTATAGGAATATTCAGAGTAAAATCAAAAAAATGGGTGACAAACGTAATTAAAGATATGTAAAATTAGTTAATAAGACAGTATCATCCTTGTTTTAAATATTTTTGCGCAAATAATGTTAAAGTTTTTTGTGCTTTTAATAACCATTGATTAAGGAGGACATATGAATATTAAAAACATAGTAGAACACCAAAAAATGTTTTTCATGACAGGTGCTACACGTCCTGTAAATTTCCGAACAAATGCACTGTTGGAGCTCAAAAAATCCATAGAAAGAAATGAGCATCTGATTGAAACAGCCTTAAAATCAGATTTGAACAAAACACCTTTTGAAACATATATGACAGAAATCGGTATTGTAATGGAAGAAATCAATTTTCATTTAAAGCATATAAACTCATGGATGAAAAACAGAAAAGTCCGAACACCGCTTGCACAGTTTCATTCTAAAAGCTTCATATCACCAGAGCCCTATGGAGTAGTTCTCATTATGTCTCCATGGAATTACCCGCTTCAGCTATGTCTTGAGCCGCTTATCGGAGCAATCTCCGCAGGAAATTGCGCGGTGATTAAGCCTTCGGCATACGCTCCTGAAACCAGCAGCGTAATTAATAAAATAATAAGTGAAACATTCCCACCGGAATATATAACAGTCGTAGAGGGAGGCAGAGAACAAAACAAATCGCTGCTGAAAGAAAAATTTGACTACATATTCTTTACAGGCAGTGTAAGTGTAGGAAAAATTGTAATGAAAGCCGCAGCAGAAAACCTAACTCCCATAACCCTTGAACTGGGCGGTAAAAGCCCGGCTATAGTCACAAAAGACTCAAATATAAAAATTGCCGCAAGGCGTATTGCATTTGGAAAAGTTTTGAACTCCGGTCAAACCTGTGTTGCGCCCGACTACCTGTTAGTTCACAAAAATATTGAAAAACAATTTCTGGGTGAATATAAAAAAGCAATATATGAATTTTTCCCCAACAATGATTATTCTAATATGCCTTGTATTATTAATCAAAAGCATTTTCAAAGGCTTACCAAACTTGTGAATGGAGAAAAAATATACATGGGAGGAAGCCTAGATGAAAAAAATCTATTTATAGAACCTACGGTACTTACAGATATAAAACCCGATTCCGCTATAATGCAGGAGGAAATTTTCGGACCCATACTTCCGGTAATTACTTATTCAAATATACATGAATGCATAGGTGTTATATCATCACGCCCAAAACCGCTGGCTTTATACCTCTTTACCGAAAGCAAAGAAATGGAGAAAACAATACTCAACAGCTGCTCCTTCGGCGGAGGGTGTATAAACGATACAGTAATACATACAGCATCTACCTATTTAGGATTCGGAGGTGTCGGTAATTCAGGCATTGGAAGCTATCACGGAAAGCTCAGCTTTGATACATTCACCCATTACAGAAGCATCGTTAAAAAATACTCATGGCTGGATATTCCCATAAGATATCATCCTTATAAAGAAAAAAATTATAAACTGATACGTTCTCTGATGAAGTAATACATTTGCTAATTTATAACAATTTATTATATAAGTATTGTAAAGTATAACAAATTATTATATAATATCTATACAGATATAAATTTAACAAATTATTCATTAGGAGAGAATTATATGCTAGACAACAAGAAAATTTCTAGAAAGAACTTTATTAAAGAAATGGGATATACTGCTGCAGGCATAGTTGCTGCAGGTTCGTTGGGAGGTTTGCTTACCGGATGCTCAACATCCGCACCGGCAGCAGATGTTGATACTTCACAAGCTCCTCAGCATCCATTTCCATACAAAAAACTTGATCCTTCTGTAGTAGAAGCACGAGCTTATCAGGGATATAAAGAAAAAGGCGGCTGAGGCGCAGGTGTGGCCGAAGGGTTCTTCGGCGTATTATCTGAAGAAGTAGGATATCCTTTTAATCAAATTCCTGTTTCGACATTTGTAAATTACAGTGCAGGATTCCAGCAGTCATCATTATGCGGTTCCCTGGGAGCTGCAGCAGCTTGCATAGGAACTGTATGTGAACCTGATATGGCAAAAAAGATTATTGTCGAACTTGAAAATTGGTACAAGGATGCCGTTTTGCCAATGTATCAGCCTGAAAACCTTAATCTTCCAACAACAGTTGCTAATTCACTTTTATGCAAAGACTCTGTAGGCCTGTTCATGGAAGAATCAGGATACGAATACGGTTCTCCTGAAAGAAAAGCCCGCTGTGCAGGTGTTGCAGCAGATACTACTAAAAAAATGGTTGAACTTCTGAATGAAGCGTTAGCATAGAAGTTAAATTTATAAGAAATGATGCGTTATAATGACATGCTAATATAACCGCATCATTTCTTTTATATTCAGATTAAATTTTAATATCTAAAATATCATTCATTATTTTGTATATTCAATTTATGATTGTCATAATAAATATATTATTCCTGCTAGTTAACAATGCTATCTTCTGCTAAACCATACTTTACCTTTATCCCGTCTAGTTTTTCCAGCATTGTTTCCTCCAATTAGAATCAGAAACAAAACACCTGTACTTCCCTTACGAAAATACAGGTGTTAAAATTAAATTTGTATAATTGCTATTACAAATTCCTGTACATTATTTTCACGGGTACTAAAATACCGCATATTAAAAAACCTCACAGTACAGCACAAACTTTACGTAATGCATAGCCTCTGAGGCATTTTAACTAAATAATTTTACTCTTAAAGACATCTTTATTTTAATCTTTTTAATACTTCACATAAAAATTCGAATACTCTTTTAGTAGAAGAAATGCTTAAATGTTCATTTGGCGTATGGACATCATACATATCCGGTCCCATCGAAACCATATCTATATCCCCTATTTTTTCTTTTAAGAATCCGCATTCTAACCCAGCATGAATTGCCTCTATTTCTGTATTTTTCCCAAACATATCCTTGTACGTCTTAATCATTAAATCCCTGATTGGAGAATCCTTCTTAAACTGCCATGCAGGATAGTCAGACTCAAATTTAACTTCAGCTCCAGCTGCTTCGCCTATTGCTTTAAGCCTGCCGCATATTTCTTCTTGACGGCTTTTCACAGAACTTCTTATGGAATTGCGGATAATTATTAAATTATCCTTAGTTTCTAATATTCCTATATTATTTGATGTTTCAACCAATCCTTCAATATCTGTACTCATTGCCTGCACACCAAAAGGAAGAAGACGTAACGTATTTATCAGCCTTTTCTTTGAATCAGTATCTAATATGCTTTGCTTATTATCCTCAATATTTAGATTTATAATAATATCAGGATCCGATATACTATACTCGTTTCTAAAAATATCCTGTACATTCTTAACAATCTCCTTAAATCTATCCTGCTTATCTCTATGTACAGACAAAACTGCTGCTGCATTTTTGGGTATCGCATTCATCTTAACTCCACCCTGAACATATGAAATTCCAATTCCAACTTGCTCTTCAAGAATTTGAAGCAATCTGCCCAGTAAAACAATTGCACTGCCTCTATTTTTATTGATTTCCATTCCTGAATGACCGCCAAGCAGTCCCCTTACAGAAACTCCATAAAAAACATCCTCATCTTCGGCGTTTTCTCGATCTACATGCAATGCCATATGGCTGTCTACTCCTCCGGCGCATGATGCCCAAATTTTACCTTCTTCTTCAGAATCCATGTTTATAAGTATGTCCCCTGATACAACTCCGGGTTCCAAATTCATAACACCGTCCATGCCCATTTCTTCCGATACGGTAAACAGTGCTGTAATCGGAGGGTGCTGCAAGTTTTCAGATTCTAAAATTGACATTGCCATAGCTACCGCTATTCCATTATCAGCCCCTAAGGTGGTCCCTTTAGTTCTTATCATGTCGCCGTCCACAATCAACGGAATGGGATCCTTGAAAAAATCGAATTCAATATCTTCTTCCTTTAGGGCCACCATATCCATATGTCCTTGAAGTATTACCCTTTTGCTATTTTCATACCCAGGTGAGGCATTTTTTTGAATTATTACATTAAGCGAAGGGTCCTGAATTACTTCAAGTTTATGCTTATTTGCAAATGAAACCAAAAAATCACTTACTTCTTTTTCATTTCCAGAACCTCTTGGAATACGTGTCAAATCTTCAAAATTTTTGAACACTGATTCCGGCTCCAATCCGTTTAATATTTTTTTCATTATTGAGCCTCCTTATTTATTTTATATTTTTTTGTATTTCCGTCTTTAATTTCTTTAATCGTTCCTTCTGATATCATTGTTTCAATCAGCCTATCGGCAAAAAGTTTCAAATCCGTAACATGCATTTTACTTTTGCTCCAAAACAAAGATGACTTATTCCCTTCTGTTATCTTTCTTATATCTCTATTTGTTAAAGTCTTACCGCCCCTCATCTCTTTTAAAACTTTTTCCCGGCTTTTACTTATAAGCTGATCCATTAGTTCATTATTTTTTCTCTGTTCTTTCACATATCCCCACGCATATAAAAAAGCGGTAACCATACCGAACAAAATAATCGCAAAAATAATATGAAGCATTTTAATTTCCCGCCTTTTCTAAGTGAATAATTTTGTTGTTCCTCAATATATTTATATATGTTCCCAGTCTTTCATAAAGCGGTTCGGCCTCTTCTCCGAATTTTTCTTTTAAAAGCTCCCCTATATTCATAATATTATTTGATCCGTCAATATTCATACAAATAAAACTTCCTATTAAATCAAGGTCTATTTTAAATTGCTCCGGCGTCTTAAACAATTTTCTGGCTATTTTATCAAGAATGCTATTTCTGGGCACTATAACTTGAATAAGCCCGTCTTCTTTTTGAACCCACCGATACTTTTCATTTTTCTTAGGTATATATTCCAAAAAATTATCAGATTTCATTATTTTTTTACTCACTAAGCTGCCTCCTTTCCGCAATTTGAAATTTACATGTACCTTCCTGCATAACTGTATTATACCACTTTTAAAAAAGAAAAAATTTTTTCTTTTTTAAACCATTAAAGCAAACAATGAGAGGATAGCCAAAAATTAACTACCCTCTCATAATTGAGATACTAATTGACTTTCTTTAACATAGAATGTCTTACAAGCGTATATGTCAGCAGTCCGAATGCAATAATTGACCCTATTGATCCCAGGTTTATGCCCATATCAAGATTCAAATTAAATACAGCAAATACAGCTAGTAATATTCCCAATATACCTTCTCCGGCAATTAGTCCTGAACCGAATAAAATTCCCGAATCGATTTTAGATTGTATAGTACTAATCTCACTATCATTTTTAGTCTTTTGCAACCTTGAATCTATAACTCCTCTAACTATGCCGCCTATCATTATACCAACACTAAGATGTATAGGCAGGTACAGACCTATGGCAATTGGCAGCACAGGAAGTCCAAATATCTGTAGTCCAACTCCCAGGAATATTCCGACCAATATGAACGTCCACGGCAGACTTCCTCCCATAACACCTTCTACGATGACCTTCATTAAGGTTGCCTGCGGCGCCGGTAGCTGAGTAGTACCGAAGCCCCATGCCGAATCTAACAAATTTAAAATTCCGCCGATTGCAAAAGCCGCAACTATCGCGCCTATAAATTCACCGTACTGTTGATATTTTGGAGTAGATCCTACAAGAAATCCTGTTTTTAAATCCTGTGAAGCATCTCCCGCAATTGCCGCAATAATTGCCACTATCGAGCCTACGGTCAGTGCAGCAATCATTCCAGAATGTCCTGTATTTCCTGTTGCTTTAAATATAAATGCTGTTATAATCAATGTCGCTATGGTCATGCCGGATATTGGATTGTTAGAGCTTCCTATTAATCCAACGATTCTGGACGAAACTGTTGCAAAGAAGAAACCAAACAGTGCTACGAGCAGCGCTCCGCCAATTCCTACCGGTACAGCCGGCGTCACAGCCATTGCTGCAACCATAGCCAAAACAATTATAATAATTGTCTTCATAGATAAATCTCTATCAGTTCTGATAGCGCTGTTTCCTCCAACCCCTTTTGAATAGTCCTTCATTGCATCCCTAAATGTTCTGACTATAAGAGGAAGGGAAGTAACCAGACTGTAGATACCTCCGAAAGCAACTGCTCCTGCACCTACATATTTTATATAATTTCCCCATATATCCCAGTGATCCATTTCAATTATAGGATCCAGCGCAGGTGCCATTATGATAGGAGCAAGACTTCCTATATATGTAATAAGCGGTATAAGCACAAACCATCCCAAAACTGCTCCGCCCAACATATAAGCTGAAATTTTAGGCCCTATAATAAATCCAACACCCAATAGTGAAGGAAGCACATCAACACCTATGGCAGCACCGCTATAGCCTGGTATCGTAGTTTCTATTTCATTTGGGAATAAATGTAGACCTTCACATATAAACTTGTATGCTGCTCCGAATCCTAATCCCAGAAAAGTAGTTTTGCTCTTTTCTCCGCCTTCTTCACCAGCAAGCAAAACCTCCGCACATGCTGTTCCTTCAGGATACGGCAATACACCATGCTCCTGAACTATTAAAGCTTTTCTCAAAGGAACCATAAACACTACTCCGAGAATTCCTCCTATTAATGCAACAACTGTAATTGTCATTATATTAGGAGCCGCTGTTCCCCATTCCTTGGCCCACAAATAAAGTGCAGGCATTGTGAATATTGTACCTGCAGCAAGTGATTCCCCAGCTGAACCGATAGTCTGTACTATATTATTTTCCAATATCGAATCTCTTTTTAAGACACCTCTTATAAGTCCCATTGATATTACAGCAGCAGGTATGGAAGCACTTACTGTCATACCTACTCTCAATCCTAAGTATGCATTAGCGCCGCCAAAAACAATCGACAGCAAAATTCCCATTATAATTGATGTTTTTGTAAACTCAGGAAGTATTTTATTCGCAGGAATAAAAGGCTTAAATTCCTGAACACCGTCATTTTTCATTATCTTTTCCTCCAGTATTTATCTTACACTTCACTTCTTATTTGTTAACAAATTCGCTGTTCTTTTTATGCAAACGTATTTTATGTTTTGTTGTAAATATTAGGGCAATATATGTTAATATTATGCCCCACAAACAAGTAATATACTTATTTGAAATCCTTTTCACTTCATAAATAAATAATGCATTATCGTGTATCTAAAACAAAAACGTTTACTCTATTTTGTTTTTGTTTTACGGTTAAAGTTTAACATATAAGTAATTAGTTGTCAATAAGAAGTATGTACGTTTTTTGAAAATTTATGCTTTGTTTAATTTCTTTAAATCAGATAATTTATACTAATGATACATGTGCTTCTTTAATTTTATAATTGTAAGCTATACAGCGTTAAAAGGGAAGCCGGTTAAATTCCGGCGCGGTCCCGCCACTGTAACAGGAAGTCCTGTTATTTTAATGCCACTGTTTTTTATAAACGGGAATGTAATACCCGAATGATGATCTGAAGCCAGGAGACCTGCCATAAAGAACGATTTTATAAAGACAAACTTATACTAAGGCCTCAGGAAATCAGCAACTAAAGAGACACATAAAAAATACCGGTTTCTCCGGTATTTTTTTATTATAATTTAATTCAATAATTCAAATGGGGTGTCGGCCACTACTTGTTAATCAACATTTAGCATAGTACTTTTAATAGTAACATTCCGGCAAACAGCTCGACCTAAACATGAGCGTTAATACTTGGAGGTGGCTGCGGCTCGCATTCGCAACGTTTATAACGTCAGTTTATACAGCTACCGTTCAAAACTAATTAGCAAACAGACTAAGAATATCTTTGTCGGTTTCATACTTTATGGAGAATATTGCGCCCGACAACCCTTGAATGCAAAAACACCTGCATTTTCTATACGAAAAACACAGGTATACCACTCTATATAAACTAAGTAATTATTATTCTTTACTACCTGTACATTATTTTTCGTTGGAAAATAATAATACGCACCTGTTTTAACACATATCCTGACTCAGCCTCAATGCTCGCTCCGCCTTCCCGCTTTCTACAGTGGCATATCACAGTCTCACTCACCAAATTATTTGCTCCCTGACGGTCGCATAATTCGGAAGTTCGTTGTGGTTGACCTACCGCCATCTTTTCTGCGCTATCGCTTGAAAAAATGGGGTTAGGGCATACTGGAGTTCGCTCCGCAACACAGTAACCCGATTGTCCGGGATTTTCACCCGATTCCGTGATTTAAACAGTTATTTATGCAAATGTTCTTGTTAAAAAATTATATCATTGCGAAACGGCAATGTCAACCATATGGACGTCAAAATTATACAGATCAGAATTCTATACCTTTTCTTGCTTCCAATCCTTTAGTATAATAGTGCTTGATTTCTTTCATTTCAGTAACTAAATCAGCCATTTGAATTATCTCCTCCGGCGCATACCTTCCGGTTATAATTACTTCCACATTATCCGCTCTGCTCCTGATAGCATCCAGAGCTTCTTCAACAGTGAACAATTTAAAAAACAAAGCAATGTTTAATTCATCCAGCACAACTACGTCATATTCGCCGGATTTCAATATTTCCTTAGCTTTTTCAAGCCCTTTTAACGCAGCATTAATATCCTCTTCATCCGGAGCTTCATATATGAAACATCTGCGTCCAAACTGCTCAATCTTCAAATTACTGATAATTTCTGTACATTTCAGCTCACTGTATTCCATCCCCTTCACAAACTGTCCAAAGTATACCTTTTTGCCAGCGCACACCGATCTGATTGATAAACCGAGAGCCGCTGTGGTTTTTCCTTTTCCGTTACCCGTATATACATGAACATATCCTTTTTCCATGCTTTCCTCCCATACTATAAATATATTTTAAAAGAACAAATAAATGAATATAACTTATTTAAAATAATTTTGTCTTTACATATTATAACACCTGCATTTTCTCAAACAAAAAATACAGGTGTCTATTTATTTTAAGCCATTACATTTGTATTTATCAGAAAAAGTACTTCTCTTCCTTCTTATCTCTCTGCATAAGCTTATTTACAGTATCCTTAACATTCGCGTCATTTTCGAGAACGTCGTACATAGCATCTACTATTGGCATTTCTACTTTGAGTTTTTTTGATAGTTCGTATGCTGCATATGTAGTCGGAATTCCCTCAACTACCATTCCTATTTTTTTAATTGCCTCGTCTTTTGTCAATCCCTGCCCTATTAAGTAGCCTGCGTTCCAGTTTCTTGAATGTTTGCTTGTGCAAGTTACTATTAAGTCGCCTATGCCGGTAAGTCCATAAAATGTATGTACGTCTGCTCCCATAGCTATTCCAAGTTTGGATATTTCTACAATTCCTCTATTCATCAGAGCGGCCTTGGCATTGTCCCCATATCCGACTCCATCCGATATTCCTGCGCCCAGGGCTATTATATTTTTCAGTGCTCCGCCGATTTCAGCTCCTTTTACATCATCATTTGTGTAAACTCTGAAATATGAAGACATAAACATATCCTGTATTGTTTCCGCAGTGTCCTTGTCTTCGCATGCAACAGTTATGGCTGTGGGCATGGAAAGGCCTACTTCTTCAGCATGGGACGGGCCTGATAGAACTGCGAAGATGCAGTTTGTCGTTTCTTCCTTTACTATGTCTGAAACGAGACACATTGTACCTCTTTCAATTCCCTTTGAAGCATTCAATATTATTTTGCCGGTTTTGTTTTCACTGTCTATTTGTTTCAGGACGCTTCGTATCATCTGCGTAGGCGTTACTATAAGGAGTGCTTCCGCATCCTTTACAGCCTCATTTATATTTGAAGTAAATACTATGTTCTCCGGAATTTGCACCTTTGGCAGGTATTTTTTGTTTACCCGGTCAGTGCTGAGCGTCTTGCATTGCTCTTCATCTCTCAGCCACACGGTAACTTCCTGTCCGTTTTCAGAAAGAAGTTTGGCAAGAGCTGTTCCCCAGCTTCCGCCTCCCAGCAGCGTTATTTTCTTTTTCAATTCCTCATCTCCTATAATTTATTTTCTTTGCCTTCCAGCAATCTTTGTATGTTAGATTTATGCCTGTATATGGCCATACCTGCTATGAACAGGCAGAATATAAGAAGCCCTGCGTCAAACGGCCTTACAAATACAACCGCAACAATCGGCGCAGATGCCATCCCACATATTGAACCTAGGGATACGGTTCTTGTGAATACAATGATAAGCACTCCGAATATAACGCATATTAACGTTAAAAACGGATTTACGAATACCATGACCCCTATGGTGGTTGCTACTCCCTTACCGCCTTTAAAATTTAAAAGTACCGGCCAGTTATGTCCTATTATTACAAAAGCTCCGGCAATATATGCACCGGTCTGTCCTCCGAAATTTCTTCCTATTATAACAGCAAGGACACCCTTCAGTATATCTCCCGTAAATACCATAATGCCAATTTTTTTGCCAAATGTCCTGAGAGCGTTGGTTGCTCCTGCATTTCCGCTTCCAAAATCTCTTACATCCTTTTTAGCAAGCAATTTACCCAGAATGTAAGCAAATGAAATGTTTCCTAAAAAATAAGCTATGAGTGCTATAACTATGAATTTCATGATTGCTCCTTAGTATATTTAATAACAAATATTGAATAACCTGTCATTTTGATGTCGTCCAAAATGACAGGCTTTTTCTGTAGCCTGAGAACGGTAGTACCGCTCCGCTACAGATTTTTCTCGTTTTTACTTCTGAATTCTATTACAATTGGAGTTCCCTTGTATTCAAATGATTCTCGTATCTTATTTTCCATGTATCTCTCATATGAGAAGTGTACTATGGAACTGTCGTTTACGAATATGAGAAACTTTGGCGGATTAACTGCAACCTGAGTTCCGTAGTATAATTTAAGTCTCTTTCCTTTAACCATTCTCGGCTGATTCATGAGAACCGCTTCTGTTATAATATCATTTAAAACTCCCGTAGATACTCTCAGATTTCTGAAGCTGTATACTTCGTTGACTTCATCCAGTATCTTGTTCACCCTCTGTCCGGTTAACGCCGATACCGTCATAATAGGCGCATATGTTGCATATGCAAGACTCTTTCTTACTTCCTCCTGAAATTCCTTGAATGTATTGTTGTCCTTATCAATTAAATCCCACTTATTTATGACAATAATCATTCCTTTGTTGCTGTCATGGGAATATCCTGCAATTCTAACGTCTTGCTCGGTTACTCCCTTGTCCGCATCTATTACCAATATGCATATATCAGCTCTTTCGACAGCCGTAAATGCCCTAAGAACACTGTATTTTTCAACAGATTCGCTTACCTTGCTCTTTTTTCTTATTCCTGCCGTATCAATCAGAGTATACTTCTTCCCGTCTGCCTCAAACCTGGTATCTATTGCATCTCTTGTGGTTCCGGGTATATCGCTTACGATGACCCTGTTTTCTCCGATAATGCGGTTGATAATCGATGACTTACCGGCATTCGGTTTTCCTATTACCGCTATCTTTATGCTGTCATCATCATCATCCGTATCCAAGGATTCATCAAATTTATTTATTACTTCATCTAACAAGTCTCCAATCCCTAAGGCTTCTGAAGATGAAACAGAAATCGGTTCTCCTATACCAAGATTGTAAAATTCATATACGTTGTTATCATTAACGAATTTATCCATCTTGTTAACTACTAATATTATTTCCTTCTTCGCCCTTCTGAGCATATGTGCAACTTCCATGTCTGCAGCCGTGACGCCTTCCTTGCCGTCAACCATAAATAAAACAACATCAGCCATATCTATGGCTATTTCAGCCTGTATCCTCATCTGCGAAAATATGGTATCAGTAGTATTGGGTTCAATACCGCCTGTATCTATCAATGTAAAATGCTTATCTAGCCATTCGCATTCGGCATATATTCTGTCTCGTGTTACTCCCGGTGTATCCTCTGTTATAGAAATTCTCTTTCCCGCTATTCTGTTAAATAAAGTAGACTTTCCCACATTTGGTCTGCCTACAATTGTCACAACTGGTCTTGCCATTTTTACCTCCGTATTTACTCCTTCTGATATGCTGTCAATAATGCTGCTACCTTGTAATAAGGTTTAACAGCATTTCACCATCTACATCGCAGACCGAAATATTTGTATTTAATTCTTTTTTCAAATCTTCAATTGTTAAGTCATCCAACATGACATTATTATCGTTTATCATATTTCTCGGAAGGATTAGATTCTTATAATTTTTATCCTTCATCTGATTTATGATATCCGTACCCGTTGTTAATCCGGATACAGTTATTTTCCCGCCAAAAAAATTGTTTATAACTTTAACCACATTAATTTTAAGCGATATTTTTTTCATTATCTTTTCGGATAATTCCACCATAAGCTCGTACGCTGCATCTCCCGTCACAAAAGTAATCTCTTTTTCGGTAGGCTCAAAACCTGCATAATCATCTAATAATACCTCTACCTGATGTTTGAACAGCCTGCTCATGCCTATTCCATTTTCTAGTTGATCGAACTCTTCATAGGCATCATACTTCGGGAAATCTCTTTCGCTTGTAATATAAAATTCATCTGCGATAAATATAAATCTCGTTCCCAGCTTTTGATATAATTTATCTTGTATACGAGACACCTGATTTACCACTTCTTCTGCACTTGCTTTGTCAAAAGGAATGATCTCAGTCAGTCTGTCTCTGTATCTTGTAAGCCCCACAGGTACAACTGCAACACTTCTTAGCCCCGGGTGGAGAGATGATAAATCATCGATAGTTTTTTCAAGCTGCTTCCCGTCATTTACGCCTCTTACCAGCACGATCTGACAGTCCACGGTTATTCCCGCATCTATAAGTTTTTTGAGATATTCCAGAACATCAATATGTTTATTGTTGCCCATCATATATTTTCTCAATTCAGGATCGGTTGTATGCACCGATACCTTAATAGGGCTTATTTTGTACTTTATTATTCTTTCTATCTCTTCGTCTTTTAAATTGGTCAATGTTATAAAATTTCCATAAAGAAATGACAGCCTTGTATCATCATCTTTAACATAGAGTGTTTTACGCATTCCTTTGGGCAGCTGATCTATAAAGCAAAAAATGCATTTGTTTGAGCACACCTTTATGTTGTCCATAAGAGAATTTTCAAATACTATCCCTATATCCTCGTCATATTCCTTTTCGATTTCAAGCTCCCAAATCTCCCCATCGGGCTTTTTTATTTCAAACAATATATTTTCGTCTGATATCTGGTATTTATAATCTATATAATCCTTAACCGGACAATTGTTCACCGAAACAAGCTCATCTCCCGGTTCAAGCTCCATTTCCTCAGCAATCGAATTTTTTAAAACTTTAACTATTATGTTCTTCATTAGCTTTTCCTTTATACGCAATTACTTCACGGACATTATAACATATCTGTTTTATGAACTGCAATTTATTTTTTAACAATATAGATTTGTTGAATTTAAATCTCTTGTACACCTTTATTAAAATTTTTCTTTATTTGTATTTTTATGGCTTTTTGGTATAATAATAATATCGGAAATTTTTACTAATTTTCGAAATCAAAAAATTGTTGAGGTGAACTATGAAATTCAACGAATATGAATACAAACGACCTGATTATGACAGCATTAAGGCCAAATACACTGAATTAATAGAACTGTTTAACAGATCAAACAGCTCTGACGAACAGTATGAATATGTACAAAAAATTAATAAGCTTCAGAAAGATGTCGAAACAATGGCTCAACTGGTTATGATAAGAAACTCCATTAACACTTCGGATGAATTCTATGATAGAGAAAATGAATACATTGATATGATTTCTCCAAAACTTCACGGATTAAGAGTCGAATTTTACAAAGCACTTTTGAATTCAAAATTTAAAGATGATCTAAAGGAAAAAACTAAGCCCCAGCTTTTTACTTTAGCTGAAATTGAAATCAGAACATTTTCAGATGAGGTTGTTCCTTTAATGCAAGAAGAAAACAAGCTGGTAAGCGAATACTCTAAATTAGTTTCCTCCGCACAAATAAGCTATGATGGCAAATTGCTTAACCTGTCCCAATTGCAGCCATACATGGAATCCACAAACAGAGCAACAAGAAAAGAAGCTTCTGAAAAATGGAGCAGCTTTTTTATGGAAAACGAATCAAAGTTTGATATTATTTATGATAAAATGGTAAAGGTGAGAAATGAAATTGCTCACAAGCTTGGTTTCAAAAACTTTGTAGAGCTGGGATACCTAAGAATGGGAAGATCTGATTACAATGCCCATGATGTTGCTGACTTCAGAGACCATGTCCTTAAGTATATTGTACCTATTTCAAATGGTTTAAGAGAAAAGCAAAGGATACGAATAGGAGTAGACAAATTAAAGTATTATGATATTCCTTTGAACTTCATGACAGGAAACCCTGCACCCAAAGGAAATAAGGAATGGATAATGACAAGAGCTAAGAAAATGTATGAAGAATTATCTCCTGAAACGGGTGAATTTATAAACATGATGCTGGAAAGAGATTTGTTTGACCTTGAAACAAAGCCGAATAAGCAAGCCGGAGGCTACTGCACATTCCTGCACAACTTCAAGTCACCGTTTATTTTCGCAAATTTTAATGGAACTCAGGATGATGTAACAGTTGTTACCCACGAAGCCGGTCACGCTTTTCAAACTTATGAGAGCAGATTTTTAGATTCTCCGGAGTTTGGCTTTCCTACTTCGGAAGCATGTGAAATTCATTCCATGAGCATGGAATTTATCACATGGCCTTGGATGAAGCTTTTCTTTAAAGATGCTACTGATAAGTTTAAATTTTTCCACCTTGCGGATTCATTGATGTTTATCCCCTATGGAGTTACGGTAGATGAATTCCAGCATGTTATTTATGAGAATCCTGATATGACTCCTGATGAAAGAAAAAAAGCATGGAGAGATATAGAAAAGAAATACACTCCGTACAAAGACTATGACGACAACAGATTCTTAGACAAGGGAACTTTTTGGTTTAAGCAGGGTCATATTTTTAACGGACCGTTTTATTACATCGACTATACGCTTGCCCAAATATGCGCCTACCAGTTCTGGATAAAATTCAATGATGACAGAAAAAAGGCATGGGATGATTATATGAACATATGCAAAGTTGGAGGCAGCCAGTCTTTTCTTGAAATACTAAAAACCGGCAATTTGAAAAGTCCTTTTGATGAGGGTACTATCAGAAGTATCACAAATCATATAAAGGATTACCTTGACGGTATTGATGATACAAAACTATAAAAGTTAAATCTCGCAGAATTTAGGATTAATAAAAAAAGCCGTAATAGGCTTTTTTTACTTAAATATTATTAATCCTGTTGAGGAGCTTCTACCGGACATACGCTAGCACATGCTCCGCAATCAATGCAAGTTGATGAATCGATCTGGTATTTATCATCACCAGCTGAAATTGCGCCTACTGGGCATTCTGGTTCGCATGCGCCACAGCTTATACATGCATCAGTAATTTTATAAGACATTAGATTTCACCTCCCCCAATATCATCATTTATCATTTTAACACTATTTGTCCGCATTGAAAAGAACTTTTTATCTAAAAATACAAATATTTTAGAATGTGCAAAAAACCGGCACAAATGCCGGTTTCATATTAGTCTTCCAATTCCTTTAATTGTTCAAAATCCACATCTTCCTTTTTATGCTTGATTGCTCCTTCTTCCACAACCTTAAGGTCAGATCCGTTTATTTCTTCTGCTTCATACGTTCCGTCAGGCTTGTGTATGTTGACCTTGGCAGTTTTGAATAATGGATTTACATCAATTACTATACCGTTTTTGTTAGTTCCCTTGACCAAAACTCTATCTCCCACATCCGGAAGCTCTTTTATATTTTCCTCATACACTTCATGCTCATAGTTTAAACAGCACATAAGCCTAGAGCATATACCTGATATTTTTGCTGGGTTAAGAGACAATTTCTGCTCCTTGGCCATTTTAATAGATACGGGATAAAATTCTCCTAAGAATGATGAACAACACAGTGGCCTTCCACATGGACCTAGCCCGCCTATCATTTTAGCCTCATCTCGAACTCCAATCTGTCTCAATTCAATTCTTGTTCTGAATATTGAAGCTAAATCCTTTACAAGCTCCCTAAAATCAATTCTTCCATCTGCGGTAAAATAGAATATTACTTTGTTGTTATCAAATGTGTATTCTATATCAACCAGCTTCATTTCCAGTCCGTGAGCTTCAATTTTTTTAAAGCACAAATCAAAGGCTGTTTTTTCCTTGTCCTTGTTTTCCTGATTTAGTTTTATGTCTTCATCGGTTGCTATTCTTAAAACTTTTTTTAAAGGCTGAACAATATCTTCTTCCTTCACAAGCTTAGGCCCTACTACAACCTGACCAAACTCAATTCCTCTTACTGTTTCTACTATTACATTGTCACCTTCGTTTATCCATTTCCTATCAGGATCAAAATAGTATATTTTCCCTGCCTTTTTAAACCTTACGCCTACTACTTTTATCATTTAAAGACCTCCTGAATCTTTAAAAGCATATTATCTATTGCAAGCTTATAGTTAACATTGCTCTTTATATTATCACATGTATACTGCATTTGTTCTATTAAATCTGTATTTCTTTTCATAATGCCGGAGTGAATTTCAGCAAGCTGAATGAAGTCCTTATTGATTACAAGATCAATCATGCCGTTTTGAACAAACATAATGTCTCTTATCCACACCATTATTATTTCAACAATTATATCTATATTATCTTTATTTTCTTCAAAGTAATTTTCTAATTCATAAATAATACCGGAATCTGAATTTACAATCTTGTCAAACAGCTTAATTATATCTTCTCTCTGCCTAAGTGTTCCGTCATTACCCTTGACCATTTCAATTGCTTTTTTCAGCACGCCTTTTGAATATTCTGACGCTAGTCCGGAAAGTTCCTCTGACGCCCCACAGTTTTTAATTAAAAATTCCTTAATCTTATCCTTGCTCATGCTTCTAAACTTCAGCATCTGGCATCTGGATACGATTGTAGGCAGCAATAAATTTGAATTTGTTGTTAAAAGTATTATAACAGAATCCTCTGGGGGTTCTTCCAGTGTTTTTAAAAATGTATTGGCTGCCTGAGTTGTCATTTGATGAACGTCTTTAATTATAAAAACCTTTTTACTCGATTCATAAGGTTTTTTATATACCGATTCTATAAGATTATCTATTTCTTCCCTTTTGATTGTTGTTTCGCCGCTGTTGATTACATGAATATCAGGATGGTTGTTTGAGTTAAACTTGACGCAGCTGGAGCATTTATTGCATGGTTCTGATGTAAAATTTTCACAGAATAAAGACTGGGCAAATATCAAAGCTGTTTCATACTTGCCCATGCCTTTTGTTCCTTCGAATATATAGCAGTGGGATATTTGGTTGTTATTTATCGCCTTTGCCAGCGATTTCATTATTTCTTCCTGGACTATTGCCTGGTCGTAAAACATTCTATCACCTAAATCTTCTCAAATCGCTCAATATTTGTTACAAAAACAACCGCTCCTCCAACTGTTACTTCGATTGTTTGAGGCAAATATCCTCCTACTGTGCTAAATGAACTGGGAGGTATAGCTGCCGTAATTTTCTTTTTTGATTTGCATATTTTTCTGATTATCTCTATTTCCTCATCAACCTTGTCATCTTCAACCAACGAAATTATTGTTGTGTTTCCGGAGCTTAAAAAGCCACCGGTTGACGACATCTTTGTGGATGAAAAACCATTTTCTCTCAATGCTGATATCAGTTTATTGGCATCATCATTTTGAACTATGGCAGTTATTGACTTCATAACAATTCCTCCTATATTGAATTTATTATTTCTTTTATATCTCTAAAAATTTCATTAATAGTCCGTTCAGCGTTAATTGTTTTAATTTCAGGGAAGAGAGGCTTAAGTTTGCCATATCCTCTGTATACTTTCTCATGGAATGAAATATCCTCATTCTCAAGTCTGTCTCCTCCGTTAATACGCCTTTTCCGTCTCAAACCCTTCTCAGGATTTACATCCAAAAACAACACTTTATCAGGTACAAGTCCTGCAATGGCAAAGTCATTGATTTTTTTCACTTCTTCAATTCCGATGCCTCTTCCAATCCCCTGGTAAACAAGGCTGGAATAAACGTATCTTTCGCTTATTACAATTTTACCTTCTTCAAGCCATGGCTTTATTTTTTCGGCAACCAGTTGTGCTCTTGCCGCAGCGTAAAGAAGAGCTTCTGTTCTGTAATCCATTTCTGTATTATTGTTATCCAAAATTATGTTTCTTACCTTTTCGCCTATTTCAGTTCCGCCAGGTTCTCTGGTAAATTCTATTTCTCTTCCATTTCCCCTGTAGTACTCACCTATTTTTTTTGCCATTGTACTTTTGCCTGAACCGTCCGGGCCTTCTAATACTATAAATATTCCTTTCATTTAACAACTCTCACTTGATAATTTTTGTCAACACCGTTAACATTAATGCTGTTTTCAAGCATGACTTTTACATAATCAACGGTGTCCTGTATAATTATTTCACCCGGGCAAACCAAAGGAATTCCCGGAGGATAAGGTATTATGAATTCAGCAGCAGTTCTCCCTATTGCATCATCCATATTTACCAGCTCGTTAACAGCATAAAAAGCCTTACGCATTTTTCTTTCGTGTTGCAACTGCGGGAAAGGTTCTATTTCAATGATTTCTCTCTTTTCCTTGCTCTTGCTTTCTTCAAGATAAATTTCCTTAACCGCGTCAAACAGTCTATCTATATCTACAATTTCATCAGTTGCCGTAATATATCCTACAGTATATTGCAAGTCTGCAAATTCCATCTGAATCTTATACTTATATCTAAGAATCTCTTGCAGCTCTGTACCTGTTATACCTAGTTCACTCATGCTGATTACGGCTCTCGTAGCGTCAAAATCATAACATCCTTCACCTATGAGAAAATCATCTTCTAACACATTGATTCCCATATTTCTTAGCTCAAGGGTTCTTCTCTTAAACACCTCGATATTTCTTTTTAGTCTTTCTTCCCCATGCTGATTCATCCAGTGCACAGCATTTTCTATTGATGCCATGAGCACATACGAAGGAGAAGTAGTTTGAAGCATTCTAAGCATTGACTCAATATTGCTTGTATCTACTCTGTCAGAACATACGTGTAAAATCGACCCTTGTGTTAAACACGGAAGTGTTTTATGTGTGCTTTGTGTAACAATGTCAGCTCCTGAACTTTCAGCTGACGGCGGAAGCATATCCTTGCAAAAATGCAAGTGTGATCCATGAGCTTCATCAATCATAAGGATTTTACCATACTTGTGAACTATTTCAGCTGCTTTTTTAATATCAAAGCAAATACCGTAAAATGTAGGGTATGTTAATACTACCATCTTTACATCCGGATTATCAGCCAGCATTTGTTCCAGTTTTTCCAAGCTGATGCTGAAATTCAAGCCATGTTTCTTATTAAATTCCGGATATAAATAATATAACTTTAAATCTCCTAATATACAAGCATTATAAACGGATTTGTGACAGTCTCGCTGCACAATTATCTTATCTCCGGGGTTAGTACATGCCATTATGGCCGATATAATTCCACAGGATGTCCCGTTAACGACCATGTATGATTTTTTAGAGCCATAGGATTCCGATATATAATCCAAGGCATCTTTCAAAAAACCTGTCGGGTAATGTAAATTATCTGTACCTAAAGTTTCTGTGATGTCATAAAAATTAAGCCTGTTTCCTATCTCGTTCAATATACCGTCTTTACCCTTGTGACCCGGCATATGAAAATTTGTATCTACCTCGCTTCGATACTGCTGGATCCCCGAAATAATATTAAGTTTCTTCATTGTTTATCTCCCGTTAAATATTGATACTTGAATAAATCAGAACTATGTTCCTGACTCATTGTTGTATATTGGGATTAGTACTCATCTCCTTCTTCATAATATTGCTGTCATTTAATAGTATTGTTATTTCTCTTTCTTGCAATGCTTTTAGTGGTGTGCACGGTCTCTACAACCAGCACAACCATTATTGATAATATCATGGCTACGATAGAAAAAAGAACAATGTATTCAATCCACATAATGCACCCTCTGTTATAATAATAAAAACGCTGTGAGTATCTTACAAAAAAGCTGCCCTTTGCATTTTTCCTTTTATATACACCATAGTATATAAAAATTAATAAGCGTTAATTCTATTATATAACAGCAACAATTTCTTGTCCAACAAAACTTCTTTATGCATTAAAATATCTTCAAATTTTAAGTATAAATATATTATTTGCTAAATCAGAAATTTTAGCAGCAATAATGCAATAAAACCGGGTATTCCTAAAATTCCCAGCATCAATGCGGTAAATATGTTCACTCCTATAAATATCCCCGTGAATTTTCCGAAAAAATTAAATATTATCAAAAATAATGCACCTAAAAATGAATTTAATATCAATCTGCCTAAAATTTTGAACGGTTTCACAAAAATCCATGATAACATAAAGATTAACATGACTCCGGCTGAATATGCCAGAACAATTCCTACATCTGCTATTCCCACGAGACAACCTCCTATTTACCTTTTTCTAAATTTTATGAAGTTGTCCTTGTTTTTATGCTTCATGATAACAAAACATACATTACATTAATGAGGTCCTGTTGTCAATAATTAATTTTAATTTGCATCAACTTTTTCGTTGATTTCAATATGAGGAGTAGAATTTTCTTCAGAGTTTATGCTTAATTCTTCCGATAATTTATCCGTCTTTTCAAGAAATGTTTTATTTCTTGCACCAGAATTATCACCAGATAGGTTAAATTTCAGCACTTTTTTTAGTCTATCGGGTAATAACATATATTTGTTAACCAAAAGAGCAATTAAAATTCCAAGCGTGGTGTCGAGCACTCTGTTAAATGTGTACATAACATAGCTGTCCTCATGCCCCTTGGTTACTAGAATAATAAGATAAACAACAGAGCAAATTACTACGGACTGCCGCATATCAATAGAAACGCATATCTCAATTAATACAATAATTCCCAGCGGTATAATAAATATTAAAAGTTCATCACGGCCGAGGGATGTGACAATGAACAATATAATAATACCTGCTACACCTCCGATTACTGTACCGATGATTCTCTCAATACCCTTTTTGAATGAATTTACAATTGTGTTCTGCATGCATATAACTGCAGCAATACAAGCATAAATTGAGCTTTCTCTGTTTACAAACTCGAAAAGCAGCAAACACATAAACACAGCCGTAGCTGTTTTAATGTTTCGCATTCCTATACTAGGGATTTTCATAACTACCTCCGTTTGCTATGTACTATAATTCCTACCCTATAATCAACCCATAAATCATATATTTCAAACACTTATATTGAAACTGTATTATAAAAATAAAGCCTTTCGGTTTACCCGAAAGGCTTTGTCTTCTATTTTAAGAAAAATTAGCCGGATCCTTAAAACTGAACTGGCTTATTAAATCCTGTTTGCAGTTCCAGAGTTCAGGAGAAAGATCCACATAATAACTATGAGGGTTAATAAACCTCTTGACTTCATTCCACAAGTTTGAAACCTCTTTCAGACAGTACTCTCTTATCTCATCCAGTGTAGGACTCTTATACACACATTCTCCTTTTATAAATATAGGTACCTGAAGGTTTTTTGCATAAAAGTCTTTAATTTTTTTCTTCTTCCATACATGTATTTCATCAAATATGGTATAGGGCTTTGTATCATCAATAGTTTCATGTGACAGACACACAACATCAGCAATAGGATTGTTTTTCTTTCTGTCATATAATCTCCAAACTCTCTTATAGCCAGGATTAGTTATCTTTTCTTCATTTTCAGATAATTTAATTTTAGGAATAATTTGTCCTTCATTCTCTATTGCCACAAGCTTGTATACACATCCAAATACAGGTTCGGATTTAGCTGTAATAAGTCTTTCTCCCACACCAAAGGAATCAATTTTTGCCCCTTGATCCAGTAAATCGGTTATTATAAACTCATCCAGACTGTTTGAAGCAACGATACCGCAATCTGTAAGCCCAGCTTCATCCAGCATTTCTCTGCACTTTTTACTCAAATAAGCAATATCACCTGAATCAATACGTACACCTTTCAGTCTCTTGCCCATTGGCTCAAGAATTTCTCTTGAAACCTTAATAGCATTTGGAATTCCACTTTTTATAACATTATATGTGTCTACCAACAATGTACAACTATCCGGATAATTCTCCGCATAAGCTTTAAATGATTCGTATTCGTTTTCAAACATTTGAACCCAAGAATGTGCCATTGTCCCAAGTGCCGGAACGCCAAACATTTCGTCAGCCAGCGTAGTTGCAGTCCCTGCAACACCTCCAATGTATGCGGCCCTTCCGCCATATATTGCACCATCATATCCCTGGCTTCTTCTCGCTCCAAATTCCATTATAGGCCTGCCCTTGGCAGATCTCACAATTCTGTTCGCCTTTGTTGCTATAAGGCTCTGATGATTAATTGTTAAAAGCATCATCGTTTCTATAAGCTGCGCATCTATAGTCTTGGCTCTTACTGTAATCAGCGGCTCTCCCGGGAAAACCGGAGTGCCCTCAGGTATTGCATAAATATCTCCGGAAAACTTAAAGTCCCTCAAATATTGTAAAAATTCTTCTTTAAACAAATTCTTATTTCTTAAAAAATCGATATCATCATCAGTAAACTTTAACTCTTTTATATATTCTATAACCTGCTCCAGCCCAGCAACTATAGAAAAGCCTGCTCCATCAGGGTTTTTTCTAAAAAACATATCAAAATAAACAATTTCATCTTTCATCCCGCTTGAAAAATATCCATTAGCCATCGTAAGTTCGTAAAAATCCATAAGCATGGATAATTTCCTGTCACTAAAATTATTGTGGTACATCAGTATTCTCCTGCTAAATTATTTTTTCTACTATTTCTATTCCACTGTTATGCATATTGTAAAGAGCAAACAAATTCATAAGATACCCGTCGTGAGCTCCACCATCATAAGTCTGCACACAATTCATAGGAATTATTACTCTTTTATTTTTATTTATTTCATTAAAATATGATTTTAAGCTTAATGCAAACTGCAAAACACAGATATCAGTAACACATCCTGTAATAATATAGTTATCAACTTCTTCTTCATTATTCGCAAGCCACTCTTTAAATATAGCGCTGTGAAACCCATTTGTGCTGTTCTTCTCTGCATATACGGTTTCAACCCCCTTGGAATCTTCATTGTCTAGTTCCTGTATCAGAGCAGCTTCCTCTGTTCCGGACACACAATGAGGCGGAAAATATCTAAACTCCTGGGAATCATTTTCATGACTGTCTAAAAAAAATATTTTTCTATAACCACTTGTTTTCTTATTCAACTCTGCAATATTATCTACAATCGATGCTACGCGGGGCGATGATAATGCTCCTGAATAAACAAATCCTACTACCATATCCATTACAAACAGGGCTGTTTTCTTCTTTCCCAGAGATTCCAAATCCAATGTCGTCCCTCTTAACTCCTGTTCCATTTTCTTAGCTGCATCCATAAAATCATCCTCTATAAATTTAATTTTTTTACAATCAACATATATTATAATTCGATAACCAAATTTTGTCAAAGTTAATTAATCCTGTAATATATTTTACAAAAATAAAAACCGTGACAGCACGGTTTTTATTTTTACTTTTATTTATTTTCTAATATTGTTAAATCACCTTGTATTGCTTTTGTAGGACATTTCTGTACGCAGACCATGCAATGTGTACATTTGTCGTAATCAACTTTTGCAAGGTTATCAACAACGTGTATGGCATCGAAAGCACAGTTCTTTTCACAGATTTTGCAGCCGATACAGCCTACCTTACACACATCCTTAACCGCTTTTCCAAAGTCTTTGTTGTTGCATCCAACAACCACATTATTCTTGTACGGCACAAATTCTATTACCGATTTCGGACATTCCGCTACACATTTACCGCATGCTGTACATTTTTCTTTATCTATTACTGCTATCCCGTCAACTATCTTAATAGCATCAAAGTCACAGACAGCAACACAGTTTCCAAATCCCAGGCATCCTCTGCTGCAGGATTTCGGTCCGCCCTGCACCGCAGCAGCAGCCTTACAGTCTCTTACACCGTCATATTCATATTTTTTAACAGCTACGCTGTCACAGCCCTGACACAAAACATGTGCGACCATCTTTTCTGTTTCTTCTGCCGATGTTCCCATAATAGCAGCTATCTGCTGATGCTTTTCACTGCTTGCCACAGGACAACCATTTACAGGTGCTTTTCCTTCAGCTATTGCAGCTGCCATACCGTCACACCCGGGAAAACCGCATGCACCGCAGTTTGCACCAGGAAGAATGTTTCTTATATCAATAATTTTCTGATCAACATCCACATGGAAAATTTTAGAGGCTACTGCCAATAATCCTCCGGATAGGACGCCTAATCCAGCTAATACTCCAATTGCCTTTACTATAACCATAATCTATTCCTCCTAAAGTTTTAATCCTGAGAATCCAAGGAATGCAATAGACATCAAACCTGCCGCCACTAAAGCAATCGGTGAACCTTTTAAGCAACCAGGAACATCTGCAGAATCAACTTTTTCTCTGACTCCCGCAAATAATACAATAGCCAATAAAAATCCTCCCGATGTACCGATGGAATATATCAATGCCTGAATAAAATTGTACTCATATCCAAAGTTATTGATAGCAACACCAAGAACCGCACAGTTTGTTGTGATTAACGGCAAATAAACGCCAAGTGCCTGATATAAACCAGGACTTGATTTCTTTAAGAACATTTCAACAAACTGAACCAATGAAGCTATAACCAATATAAAGACTATCGTCTGCAAATATTCAAGTCCAAATCTATCTAAAACAGCTGTCTGAATAATATAAGTTATTATTGATGACAGAGTTATAACAAATATAACTGCAATACCCATGCCTGCAGCAGTATCAATTTTTTTGGAAACTCCTAGGAAGGGACAAACTCCCAAGAACTGCATAAATATAATGTTATTTACTATAAATGATGAAATAAATATACTAACTAAATCCATTTAATATACCTCCTATGCTTTCTTTTTTCTTGTCAAGAAGTTAACAAGACCTATTAGCAAGCCTAATGCAATGAACGCTCCAGGAGGCTGAACCATCATCATCATAGGTTCATAACTTTCTCCCATAACTTGTATTCCTAACAAAGTACCGTTACCTATAAGCTCTCTTATAGCACTTAATACAACTACTGCGAATGTATATCCCATACCCATTCCTAAACCATCTATTATTGAATCAACGATGCCATTTTTAGAAGCAAATGATTCAGCTCTTCCAAGTATAATACAGTTAACAACAATAAGTGGTATAAATACACCAAGAGACTTATACAAATCATACGTGTACGCATGCATAAATAAATCTATTATTGTTACAAAAGTTGCTATTACTATTATAAATGCAGGTATACGAACCTCATCGGGTATAACTTTTCTTAAAAGTGATATAACAAAGTTTGATCCTATTAATACTACAGTAACGGCAACACCCATACCTATTCCATTCATAACCGATGTGGTTATTGCAAGTACAGAACACATTCCAAGCAGCTGAACAAAAACAGGGTTTTCTTTAATAAAACCGTTTGTTAATATTTTTCTCTTGTCCATCTCTACCTCCTATTTATTTACATATTGATTATAAACACTGATTGCATTATTCAAGGCGCTTGTAAATGAAACAGAAGATTTTGTAACACCTGTTATTGCATCATAATCTGTTATTTCGGTACTTGCGTCTTTTCCGATAAACTGGCTTTGGAATTCAGGTTCTGTTGTTCTTGAACCAAGTCCTGAAGTTTCCTGATGAGATAAAACGCTCATACCAGAAATTTTACCGTCTGCGAAACCTACGAATAATTCCATATCTCCACCGTATCCTGCAACAGTGCTCAATGTTTTCACAACGTATCCCATCTGATTGCCGGAATCATCAACCGCAACATATAAATCTTCAAATTTTGTGTTCTCTGATTTAATTGTTTCAACAATCGCCTGATCTTCATATGGTTCAAACATTGTAGAACCAGGCATAACAGCCTCAAGAACCGCAGGATCCATACTTGCTTTTAATTCAGCCTCAGCAATTTTATCCTTTGTAAAATCATTTACAAATGCAAGAACACCGCCTGCTATAGCGCAGATTAAGCATAATACTCCACCGAGTTTAAATATATTATTTTTCATTTTTACCTCCTGCAACTCCAAATACATTAGGGGTAACGTACTTATTAATTAAAGGAGTGATAACATTCATTAGAAGTATTGAATAAGAGACTCCTTCAGGGTATCCGCCGATTTTTCTTATTAAAATCGTAAGAGCACCCGCTCCTACTGCATAAATAATTTTACCTTTATCTGTAATAGGGCTTGTTGCATAGTCTGTAGCCATAAAGAAAGCACCAAGCATCAGTCCGCCTCCGAACAAATGATACAAAGCCATGCTTCCGCCGTCAAATATCAGTGCTAAAACCGCAACAGTTCCTATATAAAATACAGGGATAATCCATTTAATAGTTCCTCTGTATATTAAGTATAAGCCGCCTAGTATTATTAATATTGCTGATGTCTCTCCAATGCAGCCCGGGATGTTTCCAAGAAGCATATCAAAAATTGAAGGTAACTGTCCTGTTGAACCACCTTTAATCAATGTTAAAGGAGTGGCAGCAGAAACAGCGTCAGTAACAGGATCTATAAATCCGCCTGTCATATGAGTTGACCAAGATGACATCAAAAATGCTCTTCCAGCTAATGCTGGGTTTACTATATTGAACCCTATTCCTCCAAAAATCTGTTTTACTATTGCAATAGCAAAAACAGATCCCATAACAGGCAACCACCATGGTGCTGATGCGGGTATGTTGAATGCTAATAATATTCCTGTTACAACCGCACTTAAATCACCAATTGAAACCGATTTTTTCATTAATTTGTTACATATATATTCTGTTATAACTGCTGATATAACTGAAGCCACCACTAATACAACTGAATTAAATCCAAAATAAAATACACTTGCTACTAATGCCGGCAGCATTGCAATAATTACGTCCAGCATTAAACCTTGAGTTGTTTCATTCGATCTAATATGAGGTGACGATGAAGCAATTAATTTGTTTTCCATCTGTATTTCCTCCTATTTTACCTTTCTACGTCTTGCTAAAATTTCTTTTTTTGCAACAGATATAGTTTCTTTCAACGGTCTTTTTGACGGACATATGTAAGAGCATCCGCCGCATTCTATACAATCTGCAGCATGGAACTCATCAGCAGCATCAAAATTCTTTTGAATAGAATATCTACTGATTTTATATGGCTGAAGGTGAACAGGACATGCTTCCAAACATCTTCCGCACATAATACAGTTGGATGGTTCCCCAAGATCTGCCTCTTTTTTGCTGAACGCAAGAATTCCTGAAGTGCCTTTTATAACGGATACTTCATCTGTAAATTGTGCAAATCCCATCATAGGTCCGCCACTTATAAGCTTCCCAGGTTCTTCCTTATATCCTCCGCATTGTTCAATTACATCTTTGTAAGAAGTACCTATTCTAACATAAAGGTTCTTTGGATTTTGAACCGCACTTCCTGATACAGTAACAACTCTTTGTATCAAAGGCATGCCTGTTTTAAAAATATTGCCTATTGTAGCAACAGTGCCGACATTTTCAACCACGCATCCAACTTCCATAGGAAGTCCGCCTGATGGTACTATCCTTCCTGTTATGGCATTAATTATTCTCTTTTCGTCTCCCTGAGGGTACTTTATTTCCAATGGAGCAACTTCTATGCCTTCCTGTCCTTCAACTGCCTTCTGAATTATTTCTATTGCATCAGGTTTGTTCTTTTCAATTCCGATAAAGCATTTATCAACACCAAGAGCCTTCATTATTGCTTTAACACCCAATAATACAAGCTCAGGTTTTTCAAGCATTATTCTATGGTCGGCAGTTAAATAAGGCTCACATTCTGCGCCGTTAACAAGTAAAACATCAATTGGCTTGTCTTTTGGAGGACTTAATTTAATGTGAGTAGGGAATGTTGCCCCTCCCATACCTGCCATACCGCCTTCTTTGATTATTGATAAGATTTCTTCTTTTGTAAGGTCTTCAATGTTTCCTTTCGGTTGAACAGATTCATAAACCTCAAAATTGCCGTCTGATTCTATTACGATGCAATTAACTTTAGAACCGTTCGGCACATAATGCTGCTCAATTTTTTTAACTGTTCCTGATACGCTGGAATGTACCGGTACTGACATAAAGGCTTTTGATTCGCCTATTTTTTGTCCAACTTTTACCGTATCTCCCACAGCAACTAATGGGTCGCATGGTGCTCCTATATGCTGTGATAAAGGTATAACAACAACTTTAGGATCAACTGCATTCTCAATTGGCACATTTTGTGTTAGCGTCTTGTTTGTGGGTGGGTGGACTCCGCCCTTAAATGTAAACAATTTTGTGCTCATATTTTCACCTCTTGTTTTAATGTTTTATATAAGTGATATATAAAAGTTATTTAATAATCAAACAAATCGATTATATCAGATAATCGACAACTTTTAAACACCTTTTTTGATTATTTTTTTAATTATTATTTAAATTTCTAATTATTTAAAACAATTATTATCGATTTGCTCCGTTTTCCTTGTTAAATAATAGATATACTTTTTATATTTTCATTAACATACTCTTTAACCCAGAGTAAGATTTTACCGCTCTTTATGCTGGCACCGTCAAGCACTTCTCTCACTTCAGTAGTGTTCAAGGAAAATGTTCCCTCGTCGGTCTTATGATTGTATATTAATTCACATTCTTCGAGGCTATTGACTATTGTCATAATTGTGTCACCCATATTTCCAAGGGGCGCTCTATCTATATTATTTCTTTCAAAACAGCATTTAATTACTGTCCCCTTACCTATTTCCGAATTTATTTCCATGCTTCCGTTGCATCTTTCACATGCTTCCTTCAGCATTGGTATGCCCAGCCCCACCTTTCTTGTTGTCCTGGTAGTAAAAAACGGATCAGTTACAAGCTTAGCTGTTTCACTGCTCATACCTATTCCGTTATCCTTTATTGTAATTATTAAACAATTATTTTTAATGCTGTCGTATATATTGATTTCTATTAATGTTGCTCCGGCTTTAATGCTGTTCATTACAATGTCAAGTATGTGCATTGATATTTCTTTCATGATCCCTCCGTACCGCAGTCATTTAACAAACTGTTTATAAAAAGGTATTTGTAAATCTCATCTGCATTGTTAAGCTCAATACTGTTTACTGCCTCTGATATATCCGTTAAATAATGTGCATCTGAATTTTTTATGATGTTGTATTTTTTTATAACTTTTTCATTTATTTCCGATTTAGAGTGAATTTCCACAAAATTGATTTTAAGTCCTGGAGGGATAAACCCAAGTATACCCAGGACACTGTTAGATTTTTTATTTATATGAGCAGGAATCATTGTTCCACAATGTTTATGAGCTAAAGAACACACTTCTTCAAGCGAATAGCCTGAAGCACTCAGCAAAAGCTTATCCAAAGTTCCCGTTACTTCATCTTTGTTGTTGTAAATATTCTGCTGCCCAAAAATTGATGGAATGTTTTTTATATCCGGAAGAGAATCATATATTAGTCTTCCGAAGTCCATCGCCCTATCAAGTTTCATGAAATAGCAAAGAGCATGTACTTCTTCCTTTGTAGTAACCTCAATACCCGGTATAAATTTAATTCCTCTATTGTCACACAATTGTAAAAACGAAGGAAGATTTTCAGTAGTGTTGTGGTCTGTTACTGAAATAATATTTAATCCTTTTATATATGACATGTTTACAATATTGCTTGGAGTCATATCTTCGCTTGCACATGGCGACAAATCAGAATGGATATGCAAGTCATAATAATATTTCATTTTATTCCCATGCTTTGCAGCCTGCATGCTGTTTCATAGGCGCTTTCTTTCGATTTATACAGAGGAATTCCGTGTTCCTTTGCCTTTTCAATTGTTTCCTGCTCAACCTCCATGTCCTCAACTACAATAATGCAGGACAAATCCAGCAGTTCAGCAACAGCTACTATGTTAACATGTGTTTGAATTGTTATCCATGCATAGTTCATTTTTGCCTTTGACATCACTATGCTAAGCAAGTCACCTATATATACTCCTTCTATTTCAATATCGTCTTTTGAATCATATAACTGATATAAATCCATTTTTTTTGCAAAATCTATAATTTTCATCTTCCCTCCTCAGTTATTTTGTTGGCTCTCAACACTACACAATTATAAAGAGTTGATTCATTATTATATATATCCTCTGCATGAGCATAACAGGTTGGCGCTCCACATGAGCCACAGTCCAAACCGGGAAGTTTATCATATATTTCTTTTATTTTTTCTCTTTTGATAATTGCTTCCTTCATATTAAATTTCCCTTGGTTTTCTTCCGGCTTAAGAGAAAATTTAAAGACCCCAGACTCATACATTTCATCAAATTCATCAAGTTCTTCTATTATGCTCTCATCTTTTGTGTTTCCCAAAATATAATTAATATTGCTTTGGGCTATAAACGGATTTATTACATTGAACGTCCCTCCTACGCACCCCTGAACACAAGCAAGTGTCTCAACATAATCAACATTAGTAAGATTTCCATTTTCTACTTCGTCAAGAATCTGAATTATGTTTTCCATCCCGTTTACGGCAATATAATTTGTAAGCCCAGCTGATTCCGATTGACCTCCCGATACAGCCCATTTTGTACCGTTCAGTGAAGGATGTGAGCATAATCCGTTGTCACCCTTAACCAATTCTCTGTATAATTCTCCGTAAATAGTATTAAGAGGTATAACCCAATCCACATACGGCTTGTAATCACCAACAGGATCCGTTACCGCAAGCAGCTTGGCCGGGCATGGTGAAAGGTAAAACACACCGATTTCGTCATCTTTCAGGTCCAGTTTCTTTTTTGCTTTTTCTCTGGCAAGCATTGCTGCAATTACCATTGGCTCCTTTATCAAAATCAAATGATCCATTAACGAAGGATATCTGTTTTTTATTAATCTTACCACTGCAGGACAGTTTGTAGAAATAAATGGCCTTATTTTTTCTTCATTAATTTTTCTTTTTATGGCCATTCCTACCATTTCAGCCGCCCAGCTGGCATCATATACAGAATCAAATCCCAGTTTTAGTATGGAATTCTGAACCTTACATATATCAGTTCCTTTGGGAAACTGTCCGTATAGCGGTGTGGATGAAATTGCAATTTTATGTTTATATGATGAAAAATGCATTTCTTCGTACCATTCAATTGGCTCAGGCGTATACGCATTATATGGACAAACCTTTATGCATTCGCCACAGTGTATGCATTTGTCATTATTTATGAAAGCTTTTCCATCCACCAGCCTTATAGCTTGTGTTGGACATCTCTTGATGCAGTTTGTACAGCATTTACATTTATCCTTATCAAACATTATTGAAAAATTCATGTTTGCCTCCTATAATAAAATAGTAATTTTAATAACCGTGCCGTCACTGCTTGAAGTAATTTCAAAGTCATCAGAATATTTCATCATATTCGGCAGACCCATGCCTGCGCCAAAACCAAGTTCCCTGACACTTTCAGTCGCAGTGGAGTATCCTTCAGTTAATGCAAGCTCCACATCTTTAATTCCGGGACCGGTATCCTGAGAAACAATAACTATTTTATCTTCATACAAATCACAGTGAAGCTGACCTCCATATGAATGTATTACAATATTTATCTCCGCTTCATAAGATGTAATAGCTATCTTTCTGATAAGATTTGCTTCTATTCCCATTGACTTTAGTAAATTCTTGATGGTGCTCGACCCCTTGCCGGCAGCTATGAAATCATTTGCAACGATGTCAAAGCTGTAACGCTTTAAGAAACTTTCAGTCATCCGATTCTATTCCCTTCATACCGTTTAACACTAATTTTCCGCATGTTTTAAACATGGTATAATTTGTTGCAAGTACCGTTATTGAATTCTCCCGTGCAAGCTCTATTACTTCCTTGCACGGCTGCTTGCCTCTTACAAACAACACAGTACACATGTCCAACATCTCTGCAGTTCTTATAACCTGACCATTGTTTAATCCGGTAACAAGCAGCGACTCACTGTTGGCATATGCCAGTACATCACTCATCAAATCACTTGCAAATCCATGTTTTATGTCAGTATCATCCTTACTAAAATCAGTCAGTATTTCAGCGTTTAAAATTTCAGCCATCTCCTTAATTTTCATAAAGTCCCCAACTCCTATACTTATTTTTTTATAAAAGAAACATTGCTGTCAACATAACAGTTATTCATCATCTATCAGCTTTTTCATTTAAAGCTGATTGGTTTATTTAACCGATTTACGTTACAGTCTTCCGATTAATACATTTGTTATTTGTTTGTCAAATAACATTATGCCTGTTTTGAGTAAAGGATTTCCATATTGCATTATGCACACTTTAACTATATATTATAATATAATTATAATCCATTCAGGAAAATATTACAAGAGAATTAAGGTCTGAATTTTTAGTATTCTTACCATGAATATTCATATTATACCATAATTTTCTTGAAAATTTCTCTTTACAAATTCCTTTGCATCACTTATAATAATAAAGCAGTTCGCGGTCGTGGCGGAACGGCAGACGCACTAGCTTGAGGGGCTAGCGAATGTATATTCGTGGGGGTTCAAATCCCCCCGACCGCATTAAGAAAGACATATCCACATAAGTGTTGGATATGTCTTTCTTGTATATACCATGCTCTGTTTTTATCTAACAATATTTATCTTGTCGGTTTCATTTTCTTGACTTTGAGAAAACGTCATTATATAATAAATTTATTGCAAATGATACGCATTTGCAAATACTTGGATTTATATTTGCACACCAAAATATTGGAGAATTTTATGGCTACAGATATTTAAAAAGCTTAATTCAAAATCTCGTATTTTTTCAGAGTCTTTGGATAAAATTAATTCGAATGAACTTTTATTACATACAGACAAGCTATTCAGCATAAATGAATTAAAAGACAAGATTAACTTTATGGAGCAAAACGCATCAGGAACTATTCTCAGGGCAAAGGGAATTTTGTGCAGTGAGAACGGATATTTAAATTTACAATACATTCCGGGAAACATTCAGTTGATAAAGTGCACAGTTGAAGGCAGTCCCATATTATGCATTATAGGCAAAAACTTAAGCTCTCGTGAGCTTGAATATATTTTTAGCGGAGAACAATAATGAGCATACCTGTTTATATAGCTACCGGATTTCTGGATTCCGGAAAAACAACCTTTTTGAACAATTTGCTAAACAAAAATGAATCCAAAGAAATAAATATTCTTGTAGCACAGTTTACAAGACGGTTTATTGGAAAGCTATTGTTTACCATATTTGCAGTATTCTTTTTTGCGGTATTTATGTTTTCAATGGGAGGTATTTAGATGAAAGCAAGATCGTTCAACGCTCAGGTTTTTTTAGAATTTATTTCTTATTTGATTTTCGGCGGATACATGTTTTATTTTATAACAAGTGACAAATATCTTTTGTATGTTACCCCCAAAATGAAACCTTATCTGTATTTTACTGCGATAATTATGATTATATGGGCATGCATGAGCCTTTTTAGAATGTTCAGACCCCATCACAAAATACGCGCTTTTCACTTCCTTGTGCTGGTGCTTCCATCCTTGCTTCTGTTATTGCCCCACAAGCCTCTTGATATGGCAAATCTGGCATCAAATTACGCAGGAGGCAGTACTTTTTATCAGGGAACTTCCAATAGGAGCAACAATCAAGCTTTGTCAGACAATTCTGACTTTAATCTGGATTCTATACCCGGCATTACTGAAAATGATTTTGGTGGAGAGGAAATCACTCAACCTGATACTGCTAATTCATCACCTGAAGATACCGTTCCTTCAAGCGAGGACAACAGCCTTGACCTTACCGGCTTAGATAAGGAAAATAAGATAATAACTGTGAGCAACGAAGAATTTTACCCGTGGATTGCAGAGATATACGGAAACTTAGATGCTTATGAAGGCTATATGATTACAATAACAGGTTTTGTATTCAATGACATGGAGTATTTCGAAGAGGATGAATTCGTAGCTGCCAGACTTGCAATGGTATGCTGCGCAGCTGATCTGGCTCCTATCGGAATACTGTGCAGGTACGACAAGGCATCTGAACTTGCATCCAATGAGTGGATAACTGTAGAGGGTGAAATTATCAGAGGTCAGTACGAGGGGCAGGTCGAACCCCAAATAGCTGTAACATCTATTATGCCTGCCCTGGAAATTAAAGGTTATATTTATCCTTATTAATTAGGAGGTTCGATTTTTTCAGTTTTAATGTATTATAACAGCAATTTTTTAAGTATATGCTGTTATTTTTTTAAGTTTAGTTGTATTGCAAATAATTTGCATTTGCAAATATAATTATATTACTCACTGTTATAAATGTAAACAACTTTTTCATAATAAAATGACGACTAGTTTTATACAATAAAAAATCGTCATTTATTTGATGCCTCCTATTGAATCGTTATATATTGTCTACTTACATAGCCGTCTGTTCCGTTATATAAAACTCTATACCAGTCCCCAACCTGCTCTGTAACTGTAACCACCGTTCCATTTGGAGCCATACCTATGACTGGTGCATTTAGAGACGGTCCGTTTCTGATGTTTAAGTAACCACTTGATAACGTCACTCTTCCGGTCCTTGCGGCACCCGGTTGCATTTCGGGCTGAACCTCGGGCTGAGCTCCTGCAAAGAATTCATTTACCGATTCAGCCAAAGTTCTTGCAATTGTATCAATATTATTCTCTATCCAGTTTGCATCTTCTACATTGTCATGATAAGCAACTTCAATTAATACCGACGGTGCAGATGTTCTTGAAACTTCTCCCAAGCTCGTTGTAGCTACTGCTCTTACTTCATTGGGAAGCGGATATACTTCTCTGAAATTATCAACCATTATATTAGCCATTCTTTGGCCGTTTGTACTTGTAGGGTAATAGAATACTATAACACCCCTGTTTCGCCCTTCCTGTCCCGGACCTGATGCATTTGAATGAATCGCTATATGAAAATCAACATCTCTAGAATTTGAATCTCTGAGCGAAGAGCCCGCTGTCATTTCAGGTGTATTTCTGTAGTAATCTATCCCAAACTGCTGAAGATACGGTATCATTGCATCAGCTATCATATTCATAAAGTATTCTTCGCTTCCGTCACCTGTAACAAACATGTTAAAGTCCTGTGTAGACGGACTTAAATATACTGTTGGCATTATAACCCTCCATTTCTAAACTATATGTTCTATTTTATGCAGGGCTGGATATGACTGTTCTTTTATTTTCAATAATTATCAATTTATTATTATTTCAACATATAATAATTATAGAACCGGGGGGATTTTAATGATATGCAAATTATACGATTTTATAAAAAAAGAAATATATATTATTATATTTATATTCTGTGTGCTGATTGTTGTTCTGTCAATAACATGACTGCAAAAAAGGGCAAGCCGTGGTTTCCCACGGCTTGAGGCAAAAAATTTAAGAGGCATTTATAAATTCTCATTTACAAATGTAATTCTATTATACCCTATTTATAGATTTTTTCAAATATTTTTTTTGATTTTTTGATTAATCTTCATAATAAGCTGATTTTATTTTTTAAACTTGATCAAATTATATTTTTTTCTTATTGTTTTCTCTATTAGCATCCTGTTCTCTTCAAGTATTCCCTTTAGCCCCATCAAAATTAAAAGAAGGTACAGATAGTTTTCATGCATATGTATTATTACTAAAAATAATACAATAAAAAATGTATTGGTCATTATCATATACCTGCATACGGATTTTATATTCAAAAACATTTCCAAAAAAGCCTTACAGATATTTCCTCCATCTAAAGGAACTATGGGTATCATATTTATCACTGCCAAAAAAAGATTTATGTCTGCAAATTCTTTATACTCGGTTTTTGTAAATATAGAGTACAGGCATATATTGCATACAGGGCCTGACAAAAATAAAAACAATTTTTTGTACAATGCCAGACTTTCCAGCTCCGCATTTAAATTGAAACCAAAAAGTGTAATTTTGATTTTGTAAAATTTTATTCTCAGTATAAGAGCAGAAATTAAATGTGCTGTTTCATGTGCAGCCAATGCAATCAGAATGAACATTTACATTTTATTCGTTCATTTTAAACAATTTAGATGGATTTAAGGATTCACCGTCTTCCCATATTTCTACATGCAAAAGCATATTTTCTTCATTGAGAGCTCCTATTATATCTCCCTGTGAAACTCTGTTTCCTTCACTGACAAAAGCCTCATTTATTTTTCCATATACAAAAGTTTTTCCGTCATCTTCAATGACTACATAGTTTGACAGCTTTTCATTATTCCCTATCTGAGTTACCTTTCCTTTTGAAATTGCTCTTACAGATTGAGTATTTGATATAATATCTAATCCGTGGTTGTAGTATGAAACATTTTCTGTTTTATTAAGCCCGTAGTTTTGATATATTTTCCCGTTAACCGGAGCAGAGTATTCCGCTGAATCTTCTGCTAAAAACGGGATTTTATTTTTTAACCCCGTAAAAAATCCAAAAAATGAACTTTTTATTTTTGCAGGTTCGATACTTTCGCTTATCTTTTCATCAGCAGTATTTAGAAATTGTTCAGATAAATTCGTGTCCAGCTGCTTTGTAACAATTACAGCTGCAACCAGCACAATGCTGAATATTATCTGCAATGCTAATTTTCTGTTAAGCTTATCTTTTCTTTTTAAATTGAATTTTTTTCTGGTAATTTTATTCATTTCACCCACCCCTTCCATACATTTTATTAAAATGTTAGTACTTTATTACAAAATATCGCAGACAAGTCATAAATAATTTGACAAGGGAACTGGGGGTTAAAAAAGCAAAAAACTTTTGACATATGCAAAAGTTTTTCATTTTCTACTTTAAATTATCAAACAACCAGATATGGATTTAATTGACTTATTAAAGGAACTTTCATCAGTACTTAGCAGGAAATCATAATCGACATCATTATATTTCATGCTGTCCTCAATTATGGTGCATGTGTTTAGCTCGGTCATTTTACGAATATCTTTTGCACTCATAAAGGTTCCTCTTTTTGCATTTTTTTTGTTGTATTTGTTCAATATGGTATAAATGCCATCTACATTATACCTTTCTGCAAGCATCTTATCATTGTTAATTTCTTTAACACATGAAAAATCATTATTGTTTATTGTAATAATATCATTAATTAAATTAAAATCTATATAACTCTGAAAAACTTTGTCAACATCAGCTATTACTACATCATATGACTTTTTTGTTTCATCTATCAGTAATCGAAATGCGTCGGCACTTATATTTTTTAATTTGTCGTAAATTCTCGGTCCGGGAAGCAGAGATAAATTTTCATTTATTTCTATTATGGCCTGATCTAATGAACATGTTGAATCCAACACATCCTTAATATCATATATAATATTTTCGCTGACATTAAAGTATTCTGCAATCTTTCTTTTCCCTGATGATAAATCTGCAATCAGAACCTTCTTGTCCTTCGAAAGATTCATTCCCAACTTTATGCAAATAACAGTCTTCCCTATGTCTCTTTTTTGTGAGCCTATCAATACTGCCTTTCCCATAATTGCCTCCCAACTATAATTTCATCTTTGTTCTTTTTTCTACTCTTCTGTCTGCGGTTCCTCGTTGTTAAGTTTGAGATATTCTCCGATAACTTCCCTGACTATTGGAGTCGGGTAACGTCCCGAACCCCCTTCAAACAGCACACATGCAACTGCAATCTGAGGGTCATCATAAGGAGCAAATGCAACATACCATGCAAAGTCATCGTATGGCTCTCCTGTATCTGGATTTATTCCCTGATTCTGCGCCGTACCGGTCTTGCTGCCGACTTCAACCGGAAAGCTTGAATATGGTTTAGCTGAATCATCCAGAGATACCAGCCTCATTCCTTCTTTTACAACATCCAGATAGCTGTAATCTGACAAACCAATAGGCTCTGCTTCTCTCTGCGGAACATAATCAGTATTCTTTCTGTCGTATGTTTTTATTTCTTTTATTATGCTGACATTGTTCCTGTATCCTCCGTTGGCTATTGAAGCTATATAATTTGCCATCTGCATTACAGTATAAGCATTATTTCCTTGCCCTATGCTTATATTCAGATTATCTCCCACATTCCATACGGCCTGGTTTAAATATGAATATTTTATTATATCAACGAGAGGAACGTTGTAATCATTTGTTTTTTCAGGATTGAGTCTAAGAGCCTTAAGGCCTTCGTAAACTTCACCTCTTGTCATTGGTTCATCCCGATCAACCCAGCTTACTATTTCCTCCACTATCTCATTTTTCATTCCTGCCTCTATTTTATATCCGGTTTCTAAATATTTTTCTATATTGGCTTCCAAAAACATCCTTAAATAAACCCTGATATTAATTTTTTTACCATCTATACTTGGAACACCGCCTGAAGCTTCCTGAGGAATGTCTATTTCAATCCCGGTTTTTGAATCCAATCCGAATTTTTTTGCCATTTCTATTATTTCCTCAGCTGATACTTTGACAGTATGCTTCTGATGTGTGGCCAAGTTTTCTCCAAGCATAGTTGTATAAAAATAAAAGTTGCAGGAATTCATAATAGCCTGGTACATGTTCTGACTGCCGTGTGCTCCTCCAAACATATTGTATATCCAGCAGCTGAAATATCTATCACCGACCTCCATAGTACCTGAACAATATACAGTTGTATTCGGATCTACTCCTTTTTCTAGAGCAGCAAGTGAAGTAATCATCTTAAACGTTGACCCGGGCTGAATTGCTGTAAGCATTGCAATATTGTAAAGCGGCCTCGGAGCCAAAGGGTTCTTTGAATCATTTAACAGGCCGTTCCAGTCATCTTGAGATATACCTGTAGCAAACATGTTCAAATCATATGACGGGTAGTTGGCCATTGCGAGAACTTCTCCTGTATTTACATCAAGCACAACCAATGCTCCTGATTTAGCATTTTCATATTTATCTTTAAAATCAAAGTCTCCCCATTCACTCTCAAAGGTTCCGCCGATCTGTATTTGTTCCAGTCCTTTTTTCAAAACGTCCTGAGCTGTTTTTTGAAGTCTTGAATCCAGTGTAAGATATATGTTATCTCCCGGTTCCGGAGCCTCACTTGAAACAGACCTTATAGTCCTGCCGACATTATTCACCTCAACTGTTTTCTTACCTTTTGTTCCTCTTAAATACTCTTCAAATTTCTCTTCCAGCCCCGTCTTGCCTATTATGTCATCAGGGCTGTAGCCTTTTTCAACAACATATTCCTGCACCTCATAGTCTTGTGCTATCTTTCCCAGATATCCTATTGCGTGGGCAGCAATATCATTTTGAGGATATACTCTCAAAGGCTCTATTTCAACATTTATCCCTGTAAGTTCATGAGAACGCTCTGATATCATTGCAACAGATTTTTCTGATATACCGTAGCATATATCAACAGGATGGTATGACAAATAACTGGTCTTATTATATCTTTCTCTTATAACCATCATATTTCTCATGTCATAATCATTTATGCTTGAATCAATTTTCAATGTTTTGCGAAGCATTAAAAATACTTCTTCTGCTGAATAGTTTAATTCTTCTTTACTATCTATCTCAACATTTTTTTGTATCCAGTTCCTTTTGTCTCGTATAGGAGTGTATTCCCAATCCGAAATTGATATAGACGGATTTTCATGCTTTAAAAGTTCAGATTGAGCATAATATTTAATGCTTTCGTCAGTTATGAAATTTTGAAGCACATCGTAATTTTTAAATGAAATCTGCTTAACAAAATCATAAGGCTGAGTATCCTGTTCCAAATTATGCTGATCCAAATATTTGTTCTTAAGCTGCTCATCCGTGTATTGATATGATCCAGATCCACTTTCCTCAACAAACATAACAGGCAGATCGGGATATATTTCCTTAAGCCTTTCTATCAGCACCTCACCTGGAGCTACTTTTCCTGTTTCAGTTTCATACACAGACTGAAGCAAACTTTCCAGCGAGTACGTCATTGTAAGCAAAACAAAATCGTCCTTAGCCGATGAATCCTGTGTTATTCCCTCATGATTAGCATTCAGGCTTCTTTTTATATTTTTATAATTTTCATCCTGTACAAATGCATATTCAACTAGCTTTATATTTGATCCAAGTCCATTTGAATTAATAAAATCAAATGAAAGTTTCCTTATTTTTGAATTTGAAAACAGTCTCGTAAGATATTTATTATTTTTAGCAAGAAGCTCGGCAATCAGCTGTTCAGCACTTAGGCTTTTATCAAAATCATTTTCTTCCAACCATCTTTTTACGGGATCCTGCTCGCCCTCGATAATCTGTGTTTCATCTTCCTTTTGAGTTGCATCTGTCTGTTCAACTACTGTTATTTCAGAATTTCCACCATCGCTTTCTTCTGATTTCTCCTCAGGGAAATAAAATATAAACTGGTCATTTTCCAGCTTAACAGGAATGTCTTTATATCTTAAAATAGTATCTAGCGCTCTTTGCTTGGGATTGAATTCTTTACCGTAAATTAAGGTTCTGTAATTGAGCCATTCATTTATGTTATTCTTTACCGCATTTATGACAGTTTCTTCAGCAGTTATATAAGATGCAGAATCTGCTGCATCATCTGATGTTTTATTTGCTTCCTTGCTTTCGTCAATATAATCAAAAGTATCAAGCTCAATGGGAAACTCGTCAATAGGTTTTTCGCCATTTTCTTCAAATATTTCCGCTAAAATATAGGATATGTCATTGAAATTTTCAGCGTCAATTTCGTCTGTGTACATTTGAACAGTAAAGCTGGAGACATTATCAGCAAGGATTACTCCGTTTTTGTCATATATTTTGCCCCTTGGTGCTTTAACAGGAATGTCCTTTATTTTCTTAATATCTGCAACAGCCCTGTATTCCTCGCCTTCAACGATTGTAAGTACAGCCATTCTGAATCCCAGCACGCACAGAAGGAACAATATTATCATGTATAAAATGTTGTATCTGTTTTTAAAAAATTTTTGTAAACTCAAATATTCCACCTCTATTTAATGTTAAATTTATTAAATGTAAAATTAATAAATTTAAGTACAAAAACAACCAAAAAAGTATTCATTAAAACCTCTACAATTATGCCGCTCCATATTCCTCCCGCATTTCCAACTTTGTACCTCAAAAAAAACAAAATAAGATACATAAAAAAGTTGCATGCTATTGTTGCTGCCGCAGTAACAGACGTGTATGCAATATAATTGTCTCTAAGCATATCTTCACTGTATGTTCCTATTATTGCCCCTATAATAAAGTATACCAACGTATAAATACCAAAAACATCATACAACATAGCATCGTATACTACTCCGGTTAAAATTCCCAGAACTCCTCCTGTTATACCATCAGACATCATTGAAAAAACAACAATAAGAACAAGAGAAAGATTAGGTACTGTACCAAATATATTAAAAAAATTAAATAGGGATGTCTGAGCAATAAAACCTAAAACAATGATAGCAGCCATTAAGCTAAATTTTTTCATTAATTTCTACCTCTCGCTGTTACTATCTGTCCACCTTAAGCACATAAACTCTGCTCAGCTTTGTAAATTCCACAGCAGGTTCAATAATAATCCTCTGAGTTGATGCGTCAGTGGTTGGGACAATCTCTTTTACATTTCCTATATACAAATCCGGAATATATATTTCACCTATTCCTGATGTAACAAGAGAATCATCAATGCTTACATTAGCCTTGCTATTAAAAAAATAGCCGGTAATGTTTCCATCAACACTTCCCTGCATTATTCCGCTTTCATCGCTGTTTATGTCTCTAAAGCTTATTTTGCAGCTTTCATCAAGCAAAGTTATAACTTTAGCCCAATTAGACGATGTCTGCGTAACTACGCCAACCAGTCCTATCTGAACAACTCCCTTTTTGGTCTTCACCGCATTAATTACAATGTCATTTTTCTTTATACCGTCTTTTTCGCCTTTGTCTATTGTAATCCTGCTGAACCAGTTTGAATCATCAAGTGATATCACTTGTCCAATTATATGATCACTCTTTAGATTTTCTTTCATTTCATATTCAGTTTCTAATGCCTCAGATTTGTTTACAATGTTTTCTAATATTCGAACCTGCTCATTAAGCTCATGCACCGTATCTGTAAGAATATTGTTTTCTTCACGCATTTTAACAATATCCTGTATAGAATAAAACGAACTGGTAACTGTCTGCCCGGTATTAAATATGATTCTTTGGGCACCGGCTAACACGCTCCCAAAGAATCCTAAGTCAGTTCCGTTAACTTTTCCTATTGATGATAGCCCTATTAAAATAACCAAAACAAAAATTGTAAACAAAAATAGTATTCTTTTAAAGTATTTTTGTATAAAATTCATTTATTCACCACTTTACAGAGATTCACAAATTTTTCCCGCTCCCATAGCAACGCTGTTTAATGGATTCTCGGCAATAAAAACTTTAAGTCCCGTCTCCTTTTCTATGTAAATGTCAAGGCCTTTTAGCAATGCTCCCCCTCCGGATAAGTAAATTCCATTGGAATAAATATCCGAGGAAAGCTCAGGAGGCGTTTTTTCTAAAACCCTTTTTATTGCATTTACAATATTATTTACTGTTTCAATAATTGCCTCTCTTATTTCATCACTGGTAACAGTAATATTTAAAGGAAGACCCGAAACAATGTCTCTTCCTCTTATTTGCATTTCTTGAGGATGAGGCTTTATATTTTCACCGTCCTGGTCTTCATCGTCACTGTAGCGAGCTATACTGTAAAACTTTTTGCTGGCATTGCCTATTGTCATTTTAATCTTTTCAGCAGTTACCATCCCAATTTCCATTTTATACTTATTTTTTATATAATCCTTAATATCAACATCCATGTCATCTCCAGCAATGCGAAGAGAATCAGACACAACAATACCCCCCAGCGAAATCACCGCTATTTCTGTTGTCCCTCCACCAATGTCAATTATCATGTTTCCAATAGGCTTATCTACGTCTAACCCTGCACCGATTGCCGCAGCCATAGGTTCTTCCACCAATTTAACTTTTTTTGATCCCGCATCGTATGCAACGTCCTCAACTGCTTTTTTTTCAACGGAAGTAACACCAACAGGTACACAGATTACTATATTTGACTTAACAAATCTTCTTTTGCTTAACGCTTTGTTTATAAAATATTTAATCATCGCTCTTGTAATTTCAAAATCTGCAATTACGCCGTTTTGAAGCGGCCTGACTGCATTTATTGTTTTCGGTGTTCTATCAAGCATAGCTTTTGCGGATTCGCCTACGGCACACACTTCGTTTGAGCTGACCTTAACTGCTACAACCGACGGCTCGTTTACTGTTATTCCTTTATTGCTTACATAAACCAATGTATTTGAAGTTCCAAGATCTATTCCTATCTTTTGTGTAAACATATCAAAAAATCCCATTTTAATTTCCTCTCGATATTAATTAAAGTAAACCTTCTTCTTTAAAACTGTAAAATGTACCATCACCTATTATTATATGGTCAAGCACTTTTATTCCTAGAAGCTTTCCGCATTCATCCAGCCTGTTTGTCAAAGAAATATCCTCGCGACTTGGCTCTGTTTCTCCACTTGGGTGATTATGCGCAAGAATTATAGCTGAAGATGAACTAATTACCGCCTCTAAAAACACTTCTCTGGGATGAACAATTGACGAATTCAGGCTTCCGATTGATATATCAGAAATTTTCTTAATATTATTTTTTGTATCCAGCAATATTATTTTAAAATATTCTTTCCTATAGTAACGCATTTCCTCCATTAAAAGGATTGCAACATCGCTAGGAGAGGATATTTTTATTTTTTCAATTTTTAATGTACTTATCCTTTTGCTTATCTCAGCTAAAGCCAAAAGCTGAGCTGCTTTTACGTCATTTATTCCTTTAAATGATTTGAACTTTTCAACACTGCCCTCGGCAATATTCCTGAGCCCTTTTTGATCCTCATTCAATATTCTTTGAGCAAGCATTACAACATTTTGATTTTTGCTTCCTGTCCTTAAAATTACTGCAATGAGTTCTGAATTAGACAAATTATTGGCACCATACTTAAGAAGTTTTTCCTGAGGCCTATCATCCTTAGGTATTGATTTTATGGTATAATTAGTATTGTCCATTTAAACCTCCAATATGCAATATACTTGATTTCTAAAGCAAATTATAAGAAAAATGTTTTGCCAGTAATTTATTCAGTTTTGATAATGGCATGCCTTTGACGTTATTGTAGCATCCATGTATTCCCTTAACAAGCAGTTCTCCATACCCTTGAATTCCATATGCGCCGGCTTTATCTCCATATTCGCCTGTATCTAGATATCTCTTGATGAAATTATCTGACAGTTTGTTAAATTCAACCAGGGTTTCCTCGTAATCAACGACCTTTCTATTATTTTCGTTATCTATAATACAAATGCCTGTAAAGACTTTATGTGTTTTTCCGGAAAGTAATTTAAGCATTTCAAAACCTTCATCATAATCATTAGGCTTTCCCATTATTGTATCAAGATAAACGACAGTGTCCGCAGCTATAATAATTCCTTTTTCGTCGCATGTTTCTGCGACTTTTGCAGCCTTTTCAAAAGCTAACCTCATAACAGTTGTTTCAGGCAAATCATTTTCGTCCACTGATTCTTCCATATCAGGTGAAAAAATTTTAAGGTTTTTCACATATTTTTCAAGCATTTCTATGCGCCTTGGTGATTTTGAAGCTAAAATTATATTTCTCATAGTTATCAATCCTCAAAGTTTCTTATATACTATTATTGCTATTAAAATACCTAGTATTCCTGCAACAGTCAGACTCGCACTGAAGCCAAATGTTACAGAAAAAATACTCAAATCCAATGTAGCCGGTCCAAATCCTATAGATTCACCGTAGTTTAATATGGGTAAAAACTTAGAAAATGCCTTTCCCAATATGGTACCTATTATTACAGACGTCAAAAGCAATAAAATAAAATATATGGAGTTACCACCTTTTCTCATTTTAACTCTCTCCCAAGCCTCGTAAAAGTTTTATTCAAGTTATTAGTTACAAAAATGGAAGCATACCCTACAAAACATCCTGTAAATATACTTACAAAAGACAAAATAGGTAAATAGTAATAAAGATTTGCAGTTTCAAATAATATAGCTGCAACAGATATCTGCGAAGCATTATGAGCCATTGCACCCAAGACACTTATACCAATCAGACTTAATTTTTTGGCATGTTTTAGTCCTATGCTCATTACTATAGTGCTGACTATTCCGCTGACTATACTGTATGTAAATGTTATTGGATTTGTTGCAACCAACATGAATAAAATGCACCTGATAACAACAACCATCAATGCATCCTTAAATCCAAATACTACTATAACCGATAATGCCACAATATTCGACAATCCAAGCTTAGCTCCCGGAGCTATGTATGGTAGAGTCATCATTCCTTCTAATATGCTTAATATCAAAGCTCCTGCCGTTAAAACCGCTAAAAATATGTATCTTCTTAATTTATTCATAATCTCTCTTTCTTTATTCTGCTATTTGACTATAACGTCTAATTCATCTTCTGGGTTATTATCCTTGATTTGCACCATCAACCTATTTGGAAGGCATACTATAACTTCTCCATCATTGCTTATTCTACCTTGGTGCAGGCAAATTTTATCAGGGCAGGTTGCTTCTTCAATCCATACGTATCCGTCTTCGATATGTATTTTGTTAGAGCCGCTTTCACTTTCGACAACAAACTCTGTCTTGTAATCGTCGGTTAATGTGTATTCTCCTACTAACCGGTTGTCCGAATAGATATACGCAATTTTTTTCCCCTTATCAACAGTGTTTAAAGTTCCGTATGCCAAAATCAATATATTGACTGCAATAATGGTCAAAATCAAAGCAATATCGTACTTATTAATCTTTTCTCTCATGATAGTCCTTTATATGTTTTCTAGATTACTCATTTTATCATTTATTCAATATTATTTCAAGATTCTATGTTCATTTTATATCATTTTATTGCTTGCAATTTTTATAATTGTTAACTTGTTATTTTTAAAAAATTTGTTAAAATATATTAAATACTATATTCCTTAAATCTACATTAATAAATAGAGGTGATTTTATTGACTGTGTATAAAATACTTCAGGACAATCTTGTTGAATCAAACATGGAAGAACTTGAAAAAGATGAAAATAATAAGTATTGGGTCATACTTACTCCAGAAGAGATAAATGCAAATAATAACTTCTTTCATTTCAGCTACCAGACAATTTATGATTGCATCCATAACGAAGATACGCCGAAACTGGATGTATATGACAGTTATAGCTTTGGAATTTTAAACATAATCGGCCCAAATGAAAGCTTTTTTTCTGTATCTGAGTTGAATTTTTATATTACAAAAAAGTATCTGGTATTTATATCTGACAAGTATTTGGATTTGTTCAGAGAAATACAAAATGACATTTACAGCAAAGGCTTAATGGGCATAAGCACAGAAAAAATCTTATATAATTTAATTGATAAAATGACTTTAAAAGATTACAGCATGCTGTCAAATTTGGAAACTGAAATTTCAAGCGTTGAAGAGGATGTTTTAAAAGGAAAAACAAAAGATTATATAAAGGATATTGTCCTACTGAAAAATAAGCTTTTGTTTTTAAAAAAGCACTATGAGCCCCTGATGGACGTTGTTGAAAATTTAACAGAAAATGAAAATAGCATACTCGATAAAAAATCAATTGCATACTTCGTAATACTACTGAACAGAATTGAGAGGCTAAACCGAAAAGTAGGAAATCTTCGCGACTATGTCACCCAGATAAGAGAATCTTACCAAGCTCAGCTTGATATAAACCTTAACAATATCATGAAACTTTTTACCGTGCTTACGGCTATATTTTCTCCACTTACATTCATAGTTGGGTGGTATGGAATGAACTTTTCCTCCATGCCTGAGCTTCACTGGAAGTATGGCTATATGTTTGTCATAATTTTGAGCATGTCTACTTTAGCGTTCTGTCTGTGGATATTTAAGAAAAAGAAACTATGGTAAAAACAGCTGCATGCAGCTTTCACTACCTAATTTAAAAAAGAGCAGCTTGATTCGCCATGCTGCTCTTAATAATTTATTTTTCTATAACCATAAAATCCGTAACAAGTCTTGCAAGTTTTTTATTTTTATCATATCCGTAATAAGTTGGGAATGTACCCTCATTCCATCCACTTGCAAAAATAATTATATTTCTGCCTGTTGGCTCATCAACTACTATATTTGCACAGGAACATTCGTTCAATCTCACTGCATCCCTTACAGATTTTTCATATTCATCAAGCTCTTCCTCACTCATAGTATCCAAAATATTCATAACTGATTCATCCATAAAGCAGCCAAGTCCGTTTTCTACCTCGTAGCCCATAAACTCATCCTGAGCAAATCCGTTTGAAGATTCTCCACTGAGAAGTGCCATCTCCCACTTAACCGGAGGATTATCATTAATTCTTAGTTCTGCCGCGACTGTCTGTTTCTTTCTGTTTTCAGTTTTCCCAACATATATGTACACACTGTATGTGCCCGGTTTTACGCGCTCAGAATAGCTTTCGTCATCATACATCAAAATAGGATCTGTGGCAATTATTTTCCCAGTTGTCGATTTTAACTTTCCTGCTTCGATTTTCTCTATCTGCATTCTTCCGAATTCAGTGTCTGTCATCTTTGTATTTCCGTTTGTTATGTTAAGCACATCAAAATTAATATACATATTATGCTCCTTTTACTATTTTTTTCTTTCATCAAGTATTTTTGTTAACTCATCCATGAAAGTATTGATATCCTTGAATTTCCTATAAACTGATGCAAACCTCACATATGCTACATCATCCACCCCTTGAAGTTCATTCATCACCAATTCACCTATAACTTCAGTTGACACCTCGTTCTGGAATGTGTTCAAAAGCTGTTTTTCCACTTTGTCAGCGATATTCTCTATCTGCTCAAGACTGACTGAACGTTTGTCACAGGCTCTTATTAGTCCGTTTATAATTTTATCTCTGTTGTAGCCCTGTCTTGTTCCATCCCGCTTTACCACCACTATTTGTGTTTCTTCTATTTTTTCATATGTTGTAAATCGATGTCCGCATTCCATGCATTCTCTGCGTCTTCTTATCTTAAAACCGTCATCTGTAGGTCTGGTATCAACAACCTTACTTTCAGAATAATTACATTTAGGGCATTTCATAATAATTATCTCCTTTTACTGATTTTACTAAAAAAACTGTATAAAGTAAACAAAATTATTATTTTAAATTATCCATGAACTTTTTTTCGTCAATTATAAACCGCTCATGAACTCCCTCACCAATCTTCTTGTCTTCATCATACGCATTCACCCTGAATACAAGACGCTTTCTATCTATTTCAATCAACTCGGATTCTGACCAAACCTTTTTTCCAACAGGGGTTGCGCTTACATGCTTTATATTAACGCTTATTCCTACAGTTGAAAAGCCTTCGGGTAAATACTCCTTAACAGTATTCATGGAAGCTCCTTCCATCATACCTATCATCATAGGAGTTGCAAATACTTCAGCAGCTCCGCTTCCAAATACTTTTGCGGTATCGTTCATCGTAACAATTTTTTCTAATTTGTTTTTCATCCCGACTCTTAAATTAAATTCCATTTATATCTCCCTTCCTATTTTGCCAAAACTTTCTATTACTATGCAAAATTTTGAAACTATTTACTCATATATACGCTCATGCTAGGGAATGCAAATTCTATGTTTTCCTCTGTAAATATCTCCATTATTTTAAAATTAACGTCGTTGGTAATATCCATAAACTCAGCATAGTCTGCTGTATTTGTAAAATATTGAACCGCAATGTCCAAAGAACTTGGCCCAAAGCCAGTAAATTTAACAATAGATGTATCCCCAGCAACCCTCGAATGAGAATCCAGCATTGATTTTATTCTTTCTATTGCAATTTTCATTTTTTCTTCCGGTGTTCCGTATACAGCGCCAAGTGTAAAACTTGCCCTTCTGTTTTCCCTGTTGCTGTAATTTATAACTTCTCTGTCGGCAAACCTTGAATTTGGTACAATAACCAATTCTTTTCCTATTGTTCTTATTTTTGTACTTCTCAACCCCAGTTCTTCAACTGTACCTTCAAAGGAATCTACCCTTATCCAGTCTCCTACACTGAATGACTTGTCAGTAAGTATGACGAATCCGCCGAAAAAGTTTTTTATTAAATCCTGAGAAGCTAAAGCTAATGCTGCGCCTCCTATTCCCAGGCCTGCCAGTATGCTGCTAAGTTGCTTGAAATCAAACTCAACAGCTATTGCAACAACAGCAAGGATTACAACAACCGTCTTTATAAGTTTTGATAAAACAGGAAATACTGTTTTAGCCATTTGTGAACTTGATTTTTCATTTATGTAATTACTGTTAAGGGCCTCTGAGTATGATGTAATTAATCTAAGCAGCCCCTGTGTTACCGTTATAATTAACATAGCCCTGTATAGTCTGCTTATAAATACATATATTGACGGATTTATGGGAAATACTATGATTCCTAAATAAACGGCAGTGTATGTAATTAAATTTAAAAGAGGTTTTTCAATAGAATCAATTATTAATACGGCATAACTTAATTTATATCGTTCAGTAAGTTTGCGTATGATTTTTATTATCGACTTGGTTATCAAACTTCTGAACATTAATAATGCCACAATTATGAAAAATGATTTTACAATTGTTGATGCTTCTAAATTACCTGTTAATATCATAATTAACCTTCCTTAAGTATAAGTTTTTTGACTTACTGCAGAACATCTAAAACTGCATGCAATAGCTTGTAACGCATATTATATAACAAATATGGTAAATTTAAAAGAGGTTTTAAAATAACTAAAACCTCTTTTAAAAAATTTATTGTCTTTTCAAGGCTTCTACAGGAGGAAGGCTTGATGCGTTTATTGCCGGATAAACTCCAAACAAAAGTCCCGAAGTCAACGCTACAAATACTGATATTTTTATTGAATCAAAACTTACAACTGCTGACAGTCCGTATTTTGATACTATGCTTACTGCCCACGAACCAATTAATATCCCTACTACACATCCAATAATGCTTACATATATTGCTTCAAGCAAAAATTGAATAAGCATATCTTCTTTTTTTGCTCCCAACGCTCTTCTTACGCCAATTTCGCTTGTTCTTTCCGTTACAGCAACAAGCATGATATTCATAATTCCTATGCCGCCTACCAACAGCGAAACCGCCGCTATTCCTCCCAGCAGCACCGTCATTATTCTATTGGCCTGATCAGCTTCCTTGACCAGGTTATTCAGGCTTGTAATTGTGAGAGGTTCTTCTCCCTTTTCAAATACATTTTCATCATTTCCCGAAGTTTCCGTACCAGTTTCCGGCGCCGGTTCCGCTTCGGAAACAGCAACGCTCTCTTCAACAATTTCCCCTTCTTCTGTCATTTCACCTTCCTGTCCGTTGCTAGGACGAATATTGCTTCCCATCCCAATCTTTCGTTTATAAATTCTTCCAAGCTGAACCATAGCAAGCTCCGCATCCTCGGCGCTGTTTGATTTCGCCCAAATTTCCAAAATATCTTTAGTATTGGTAATTTTCATTGCCGAGGTGTACGGAATTACTATTTTATCATCTATTCCGTCACCATTCCCTTCACCCTTCTCTGAAAGCACTCCTACTATAAGATAGTTAATTCCATTTATTTTCAGCGATTGTCCCACAGGGCTTCTTCCGTTTAAGAAATTATTAGCAACATTGTATCCTAATACGGCAACCGGTGATCTTTGTTTTACATGAAGCGATGTAAAAAAGTTTCCCGAAACTACTTGGTGGTCCTTTATTTCAGGGTAATTTTGATTTACACCGACTATATTCATTTCACTTTCATCTCTTCTCCATCTAACCGGAGTATCTTCCGTATACACCACAGGTGTTGAATACTCTATGCCAGTTATTCTTTCAGACATTGACTCAGCTTCATCATTATCAAAGACAACATTATCTGCATTTGATTTGATTACAATAACATTTTCGCCGAGGCTTTCAAATTGAGAAACAATAGACCTTCTCGCACCTTCACCTATTCCCATCAGACTTACAACTGCAGCAACCCCTATGGATATGCCAAGCACAGTCAGAAATGTCCTCAGCAAATTAGACGTTATTCCGTCAAATGCCATTAATGCCGAAAACTTCAATCTAACAAGAGAAGATAGAATTTTTCCCTTATCACGCATTGTCATCACTCCTTAATTTCCGGCCGGCAGCAATGAGTCATTTTCAGGCACCGACTGACTTGGCATTAAATCCTTCGTACTGCCTGTTACAACAAGCTGTCCTTCTTCCAATCCACTTAATACTTCGACATACATGTCGTTCATTAAGCCGACTTCAATTTCCACAACCTCTGCTTCTTCTGCTTCATTAAGCACTTCAACCTTTTGCTTTCCGCCTTCCTCAAATACTGCTTCTATAGGAACCAACAGTGTATCATCAGATTCTCCCGAATTAACAAAGCAGTTGGTATTCATACCAGGTCTCAGCCCTTCTCTTCCTTCAACTTTTATCTGCACATTGTATACAGTCTTTCCCTCTCTGTTGGTATATTGATCCAGCCCCATGACGGTACCTTCAAATTCTTCTCCGGGAAGAGCGTCCACAGTTACTTCAACAGGAGCATCCTGTGTAATATACAGCACGTCAAGATCGCTTACGGTGGTGTTTATATACATTTCATCGGTGTTGTACATATCCAAAAGCTGCAGTGACCACTTGTCGCTGCTTTCAGATGCCTCTATAGTGTCTCCCACATCGTACATAACATAAGATACCATCCCGTCCGACGGTGCTGTTACCATTAATTTTGTTGTCAGTTCTGAAACCTTATCAATTTTCTTATAAATATCTTCTATATCCTCGTTTAATGTATCGATAGATTCATAGATTGTTTTAATAGCATTCACTTCAGTCTGAATGGAATCAACAACATCACTTCCTGCGATTTTTGCCAGCACATCTCCCTCTTCGACAAATTCGTTTGTGGATACATAAACTTCGGTTGCAATTATATTTGCATCATCTCCGCCTGAGAATCTGCTGTATGATACCTTTTTTTCATCTACAAAGGAATCAACATCTCCGCTGTAAGAAAAACCGGTTCCCGGCAAACCATTGTTATCCGTATAAATTGCAACTATCATTCCCGGCTGCACAAGTCCAGGATTATCGGCTTCAATAACTCCTGTATGTACATATGTCATTCCGTCTGAATTAGGAACAGAATTTGCATTTATTTTCTTGATGGTTCCCAGGTAGAAACCGTCAAATGCAGTCTGTGATCCACCGCTTTCAAGTTTTTTCCTGTACTGCATCAACACTTTTTGTCCGACTTTAACGTTTGAATATTCATATGTATTTACTTTAAATGATATTTTTACTTTACTATCGTCAACAATGGTTGCAATATTATAATTTTCAACTCTCTCGCCCTCTTCAATATTAAGTTCTGTGATTCTTCCTCTGATAGGAGCAGAAAAAACAATGCCTTCATAAGGATTAACCTGACTTATATCTGTTACATCTCTGTTTAGGAGTTTTCCAAGATCTTTTGTTTTGGTACTTATTTCCTCATTTTTATCTTGAATTTCTTCTTGCTTTTTCTGGATGCTTTCTGTTAATTCATCCAATATATCAGTAAGATTGTTTGCTGAAAGCCTAACCAGGTTATCGTCTTTTTTAATCATTTGATTCGGCTGTACAAAAACTTCTTCAACAGTGTATGTAACACTTATAGGCGAACCATTTGAATCAGTCACACCCTCCGGTTTGGGAACGGTAATGGAACCTCCCCAGTTTCCGTTTAATTGACCTGAAATGTTTACACCCTGAGTTATATCTCCTCTTTCAACGGCCTTCGTTGCATATCTGGGGCCGGTTGAGACCTGAGCGGAATCAGGTACTAACTGCTTCGCCGTAAAATAGCCCCCTGCGAATACGACTAATAAAACTGCTAATATTGACGCTACTTTTTTATACATTTACTTTACCTCCACTGCTTTCGTCAGAAACTATTTCTCCATCTACCAATCTTATAATTCTGCTGCCATATTCGGCAATTTCTTCCTCATGAGTTACCTGAACAATTGTCATTGAACTCTTCTGATTTAATTCAACAAATAATTCCATAATCAAATCCCCGGTCTTCGTATCCAGTGCACCCGTAGGTTCATCCGCAAGAATAATTGAAGGATTTCCAACTATTGCTCTTGCAATTGCAACCCTTTGCTGCTGACCACCGGACATTTGTGAAGGAAGATGCTTCATTCTCTCCTTCAACCCTACCTGCTCTAATGCATTTGACGCAAGTTCATGCCTGGTCTTCGCATCCATTCCTCTATAGATAAGAGGAATTTCAACATTTTTTATCGCAGTCATTCTCGGCAGCAAATGAAAGTTCTGAAACACAAATCCAATAAATTTGTTTCTGATATCTGACATTTTAGAATCACTCAATTTATCTACATGGTTGCCTGAAAGCTCATATGTACCTTTTGATGCTTGATCCAGACACCCTATGACATTTAGCAGAGTAGATTTCCCCGAACCCGAAGGACCCATTATTGATACAAATTCCTTTTCTTTTATTGAAAATGATATGTTCTTTAGTGCATCCACCTCAATCTGTCCGGATTTGTAGAGCTTTGAGATATTTTCCATTCTTATAATTTCCATATTTCACCTCTTTAAGATACAGTCCATTTTATATGACGTATAAAACATCAAAAAAGTTCTTCCTTTTTAAATTTTTCTTAATTTTTTTTAAACAATCTAAAGGCCCTGATTATCACATGTCAATGATAAATCCGGACCTTTCCGTCATTGCAAAGTTTATTTAATAACATCAATGTTTATAGAATCAATCCAAATCTTATTTTTTCCTTCATATTCTATGTATATGTTCAGTGAATCCGCATCAGTTACATTTATAGGTACTGTAAATTGAGACCATATGTCATTGCTGATTTTTGTATTTGTATGAAAATTTGATGTCAAGGATCCGTCTTTGTACGCTTCAATAACCACCTGTGCCGTTACATCTGTTTCAGATTTCATTTTAGCTGCTATACCTATTTGTTTCTTTAGCATATAACTGAATTTATCATCCCCGAAGTTAACAGCGGCAAACAATGATTTGATTTTTTCATCTGTCTCGTTGGAAACAACAAGAGAATTCTTACCTTCTACATATATGGTATCATCTATCCCGGCTTTGTTTCCCGTATACCCGATACTAGTCAGAAGATTATCGTTAAAATATACTTCTGTTGAATCGGTTATTGCACCAGCCGGTGATTCTTCATCCCCCGTCTGATTTTCTGATGCAGGAGGAACTTCCGGCGGCGTTTCATTTTCTGCGCTGCCGTTCGTATTATCTGAATTCGCCGGATCAGCTTTATTGAATGACTTTATTATCTTATTTCCCAAAAACAGCACTATTACTACAACAAGTATTGTAAGCACAATTCTTATAAGCTCTTTTTTATTAAATTGATTTTTATTGTTTTTCTCTGGAACAGGGCGGCTGTCATTAACATATATATCAAGAACCGAACCATCATCATCGTACTCGCCCAAGGCAGATTCCTCATAGGCTGTATTTAAATCCTCCTGTTCAATAACTGTATCTGGTTTGATTTCTTCATTCGTACCATACTCAGGCAGAGCCGTTTTTTCTCCGAAAATCATTGCATATATTGGAGATTTTTTCATTTCACCTATTACATCATTAGGAAATATGTATTCCTTTGTCAGGCACCTTACTATAATCTTAAGAATATCTGGTGGAATTGAATCTGAAATATTGTAATCAATTATTTCGGAACCGGCAAAAATAAAATGAATTATATTTCCCAGCCTCTTAAATGTTTCATTGTCTGCAATATCATACTCCTGTTCAAATATAAGGTTGCAGTCTGCATATATGTTATTTTCGGAGTCAACATAAAGCTTGTCTGTATCCAAAATCTTCTGCTGCACAATATCTGTCATATTAAAAATATTCTGAGCTAGATTTATTACATTTTCAGATAAAGCAAACTGCTGCTTCAATGTAAGAGAAGAGTCAAGATACTCTTTTAAACCCTTGCATTCCGCCTTAAGAGGCTTCGTGTATATATATATTCTGTCTTCAGTGTTAAAACACTCCAAAATGTTGGATGGAATTTTCTTCAATTCTTCCAAATTGATAAGATTAATTATTTTTCGACTCGTTATAACATTGCTGTAAAACACATCTCCTGTATCATTATCCTTACATTCCAACACTCTTTGGAATACATTTTCAAAAATAGTGCGGACGATTTTGTAATTGTTATTCATAATCCACCCTCCAATATGGTAGTCCAACTATATCTTAACAGTAATTTCGACAAAAATAAAGATATTTTTAATAATATTTTAATATTTTGGAATATTATTGTTAAATTATTTTTCTGTTTCTATATAGCCTAAGCACCCGAAGTCGAACAGTATAAGGCTGGAAAATTTTTAGACTTTTTCCGGAATTAAGCCTATTGATGTAATGAATGGTTAGATTATTTAACAACTTTATATTTTACTTTAACATCAAGCAGGTAAGAGTTTATCAATCTTTCATCATCTGATTCAATGATCGTTTCGGAGGAAATCTCCTTTTTTTGTCCCGGTTCAATTCTGTATACTTCGGTTACATATACCTCCGGAATAAGATCATAATATGGATACCATTTTTGGGACTTTTTATCTTTATAAAAATATAATTTTAAATCTATATGTTTTTTACTCCTGTTTACAACGGTTGTTTGAAATGACAGCAGCTTAACAGCAGGATTATCTCTGTCAGGCGTATTTATTTCTATTTCTTGAAAAGAGGGGTATAGTATTACAGGCGACGGTTTAACAGTTTTATAGAATATAAATAAGCTCAAAACCATATAAATTACGGCAACAATAGCAATCAATGTCATTTTTGCTGATTTAAACAATTTGCTCATTTTTTCCTCCACTTGCTATACTATTAATTGTACCTTTAACATTATATCATAAGTATAATGCATTTTATACCAAATTTTATAATATTTGTTAATATTGCAAAATTGGATAAAAAAAGGACGAACTACTGTTCATCCTCATCATCTTTTATTTCATATTCTACATTATCAACTATATTTTCTTGCTGATTTTTTTGACCTTTATCTTTTTTATAAGCATTTCCGTAATATTTTTTTGTTTTGCCGTTTATTACACTTAGTAGGTATAAAAACACCACTGCATCATCAATGATACTTAATCCCAACACCGGTGCCGGTATCAAGTCAATAGGGCTTACAATATAAATCATCGGTAGTATAATCCACCATTTTTCCTTAATCGGAATGTTTTTATCAAATAAAAATTTAAAAATCAAATAAAATCTGTTCATCTTAGATTACAAAGGCCCTGTCCGGCAGTCTTTTCTTGAGCTTTGAAGCGAAATCATTGGCAGGATCCTTTTTCCCCGGGTTTCCCAGCACAATATGGGTTATTTTCATTTCTTCCGCAAAATCAACTATAGTTTTAATAACATCCTTAGATCTTTTAACTGTCAGTTCAGCTCCTACACCTTTAGTAATATCAAATAAATACTCTAATGCATCTCCATCACTGAGGTTATACAGCAGCTTATCTTTTTCATTTACAACATGCAGAACATATAAGCCGGAAGGCTGATCCTTTGATAATTCAGCGCCTTGATGTATGAGCCTCTCGCATGTCTTTTGCTGCGTAACGCACACTAATACATTTTTATGCATCATTATTCTCCTTAAATGGCGGGAATATGTGGGAATTGAACCCACCCAGGACGAGCAAACGCCCCGCGACTGGTTTTGAAGACCAGGAGGCACACCAGCACCTATCTATCCCCATCGGATAACATGATAACATATACTCAAACTAAATTCAAGCATTTATTTTAGCTGCATATATTATAAACATCTGTATCCTCATCCATAATTTTCAATTCCATAATATCTGTCAATGCCGACAATGTATCTAAGGAAGTAAAAACGTTGATGGAGTTTTCGATTGCTGTTCTTCTGATTTTAAAGCCGTCCGTATTTGAATTATTTGCCTTTGTGGGAATATCCACAACAAATCCAACATTTCCGCTTCTTATCAGATCAATTATGTTAGGGCTGTCCTCTCTGACTTTTTTGACCATTGCAGCCTTTATTCCGTTATTATTGAGGAATTGAGCAGTCTTTTCTGTTGCTGCAAATTTATACCCCAATTGATTTAATTTTACCGCAACAGGCTTAAAGTTTTCTTTATCCCTGTCCCTTATTGTTGCAATAATTATTTTATCGACACTTGGCTCTTTGAATCCGGCAGCTTTAAATCCCTTGTACATCGCTTCTCTGTAGCTTCTACCTACCCCCAGAACCTCTCCAGTTGATTTCATTTCAGGCCCAAGGCTTACTTCCACCCCTTCAAGCTTTTGTGTGGAGAATACGGGAACTTTTATTGCAACCAATTCTGATTCCTTATATAGTCCAGTGCCGTATTCCATGGATTCAAGTTTTTCACCGAGCATAACTCTTGTAGCTATTTCAATCATAGGAATTTTTGTTACCTTGCTGATGTACGGAACCGTCCTGCTTGAACGAGGGTTTACTTCTATAATATAAAGTTCGTCTTCAAATTCTATAAACTGGATATTAACCATTCCAACTGTCTTTAATGAAGTTGCTATTTTTTTTGTTATTATTTCAAGCTTCTCTTTTATCTCAGCACTTAAATTCTTAGGAGGATAAATTGAGATACTGTCTCCCGAATGAACTCCTGCTCGCTCGAGATGCTCCATAATTCCTGGAATAAGTATGTCTTCTCCGTCGCAAATAGCATCTACCTCTATTTCTCTCCCTACAATATATTTGTCAATCAACACGGGATTTTTTGAATCATTTGCAAATGCATTGCTGAGATAATTTACCAGTTCCTCTTCTGAATATGTTATTTCCATTCCCTGACCGCCAAGTACATAAGAAGGTCTCACAAGCACCGGATACCCTATATTTTCTGCTGTTTTTTTACCATTTTCAATATTGGTTACTGCTTTTCCTTTAGGCCTTTTAATATTCAGGCTTTCCAGCATTTCATCAAACTTTTCTCTGTCTTCCGCCATATCTATTTGTTCGGGATCAGTTCCCAAAATTGCTATTTTCTTTTGTTTAAAGAAATTTGCAAGCTTAATTGCTGTCTGGCCTCCAAACTGAAGTATAACTCCGTCAGGTTTCTCCTTCTCAACAATATTCAGAACATCTTCTTCTGTAAGCGGTTCAAAATACAGTTTATCTGCTATATCAAAATCTGTACTCACCGTTTCAGGATTATTATTTACTATTATTGTCTCTATGCCGCATTTTCTAAGAGCAAATATGCTGTGAACCGAGCAATAGTCGAATTCAACACCCTGACCTATTCGTATAGGCCCTGAGCCAATTACAAGTATTTTTTTATTTTCTGTAACATTGACTTCATCGTATTCATCATAGGTTGAATAGTAGTATGGGGAAACTGCATCAAATTCCCCACCGCAGGTATCCACCATTTTATATGATGCAACTATATGGTTTTTCATTCTCAGTTTGTAAACATCCTCCGGACTGCTTCCGGTCAAGTCTGCTATTCCCTTGTCTGAAAAGCCCATTTTTTTTAGCTTCTTAAGCCAGTTTTTATCAAGCTCATGCAAGGAAGAATTTCTGAGAAGTTCTTCTTCTTCTATTATGTTACATACTTTGTACAGGAAAAATTTATCAACACCTGTAAGTTCTGCAATTTTATCAATCTTATATCCTCTTCTCATCATCTCGGCGATGCAAAAAAGTCTCTCGTCATCAGGATTTTGAATTCTGGCCTTTAAATCCACTGTACTTTTTTGCGATAATTTTTCATTGTACAATGTATACTGCTTTATTTCAAGAGAGCGTACAGCTTTTAACAGCGCCTGTTCAAACGAGCTGCCTATTGCCATTACCTCGCCTGTTGCCATCATTTTTGTACCTAATATTCTTTTAGCATTAAAGAATTTATCAAATGGCCACTTAGGTATTTTTAATACAACATAATCAAGAGTAGGCTCAAACGCAGCATATGTTTTTCCTGTTACCTGATTTAATATTTCATCAAGCCCGTATCCCAGAGCTATTTTAGTTGAAACTTTTGCTATTGGATAGCCTGTTGCTTTCGAAGCAAGCGCGGATGAACGGCTCACTCTCGGATTTATTTCTATAACCGCATATTCGAGGCTGCTCGGATTTAATGCAAGCTGCACATTGCAGCCTCCTTCAATACCGATTGCATCTATAATTTTAATAGAGGCGGTTCTGAGCATCTGATATTCCACATCTGACAGCGTCTGGGAAGGTGCCACAACGATACTGTCACCTGTATGAACACCTACGGGGTCAAAATTCTCCATGTTACACACTGTAATACAAGTGCCGTTTTTGTCTCTCATAACTTCATATTCTATTTCCTTCCAGCCTTTAATGCTCTTCTCTATCAGAACCTGTTTGTTCATGCTCAGGTGAAGACCTGCTGACAATATTCCCTTCAGTTCGTCTTCATCTAATGCGATTCCGCCGCCTGTTCCTCCAAGTGTATATGCAGGTCTTATAATTATGGGATAGCCTATTCTGGATGCAACTTTCAGCCCTTCATCCATGCTGTTTACTATTTCAGAATCGACAATGGGTTCATTTATTTTATTCATCATTTCTTTAAACTTTTCCCTGTCTTCCCCTATTTTAATCGACTCCACACTTGTTCCTATTACATTTACATTGTACTTATCCAGTATTCCTCTGTCGTATAATTCTACGGTAAGATTAAGACCTGTCTGACCTCCCATTCCGGCGATAACGCTGTCAGGTCTTTCTTTCGCAATTATCTTTTCAACGTACTCTGCCGTAAGAGGCTCTATATATACCTTGTCCGCAATATCCGTATCCGTCATAATTGTTGCAGGGTTGGAATTTATCAAAACAGTTTCAATTCCTTCTTCTCTCAGAGCTCTGCAGCACTGCGTGCCTGAGTAATCAAATTCGGCCGCTTGGCCTATAATAATAGGGCCTGACCCTATAACCAATACTTTTTTTATGTCTTTATTTAACGCCATTATTTTTCTCCTTATACATATTTATAAAGTCGTCAAAAATTATGTTTGAATCGTGAGGTCCCGGACTTGCTTCTGGATGATACTGCACTCCCATGACAGGTAACGTCTTATGTCTTAACCCTTCAATGGTTCCGTCATTTAAATTCACATGTGTTATCTCCAGAAAATCACCTAGAGAATCTTTGTTTACCACATATCCATGATTTTGTGACGTGATTGTAACCTTGCCTGTTTTCAAATCCTTTACAGGGTGGTTGCATCCCCTGTGTCCATACTTCATCTTCTCAGTCTTAGCGCCTAATGAAAGAGCAATTATCTGGACACCTAGGCATATTCCCGCTATGGGTATTTTTCCCGTTAATGCTTTTACGGTCTCTATTGCCTCAGGAATGTCCTTGGGATCACCCGGACCATTTGACAGAAAAATACCGTCAAAGTCATATTTCAACAGTTCATCGGCATTCGTAAATGCCGGAAAAACCGTAAGTGAGCAACCTCTTTCAATAAAGCATCTTAAAATGTTATTTTTAATTCCAAAGTCCAGAACTCCTATTCTCAAAGGTCCGCTTCCCATGGTTTTTATTTCTTTTGATGATACTGCTTCCACTGCACTCTTATTTGAAAAATCATCAAAATATTTTTCTATTTCACTTTGGCTTAATTCGTTTACTGTTATAATCCCTTTCATGGTTCCTGTATTTCTTATTACTTTAGTAAGGTATCTTGTATCAATTCCTTCAATTCCGATTACGTTATTCTTTTTCAAATAAATGTCCAAATCTATTTCACATCTGAAGTTATTTGGAATTTTGCACAGCTCTCTCACTATAAACCCCTTAACCTTCGGTGAATCCGACTGAAGGTCATATAAATTAGTACCGTAGTTACCTATCAAAGGATATGTCATGGTCACTATCTGACCGTAGTAAGATGGATCAGTTAAAATTTCCTGATATCCTGTCATGCCTGTATTAAATACTACCTCTCCTACGGAATCGGCTATTTTCCCAAAACATTGGCCCTCAAATATCATCCCGTTTTCCAGTATTAGTCTTCCTTTCATGTTTTCCTCCAAAAATATTTATTAAAATACTGCATATAAAAATAGCTGTCGCAAATGCGACAGCTAAGAAAAATAAACAATAATACCATTAGTAATAATAGATCCAATAATTGCTGTTTTGTTTATATTAAATTTTATTTTTTTATAGATAAAATTTTTCATTACTCTTAGACCTCAAATACATTTTCAATAAAAAATATCACAAGTCAGGCAATTTGTCAATATGTATTTTTAAAATATTTTACGAATATTTTTGAATCAAAAAAACACGATTTATGTATAACGCTTTCACGTTATACCATATATCCTGAAGGGAGTGTATCCTTAGCGGATATTCCTGAAGTAATATCCTACTCCCCATTTTGTAAGTATATATTCATAATTTTTGTTTTTGTTTTCTATTTTTTCTCTCAGCCTTCTAACATGAACATCGACAGTTCTAAGGTCTCCGAAATACTCATAGCCCCAAATAATTTCCAAAAGCTCTTCCCTTGAAAACACTTTGCCCGGATTGGTTGCCAGCAAGAGAAGCAAGTCAAACTCCTTTGCGGTAAGGTTAATTTCATGTCCGTGAAGACTAACTTTTCTTCCAAGAGAGTTGATTACAAAATCATCAACAACTAATGTCTGTTCATTTGGCTTCTGAGCCGACCCCTTTGTCCTTCTGAGAATAGCCTTAATTCTAGCCTTCAATTCCAATATGTTAAAAGGTTTGGTTATATAATCATCGGCTCCATATTCAAGGCTCAATATTTTATTCATATCTTCATTGCTTGCAGTCAATATAAGGAGAGGAACATTTGAAATTTCTCTTATTTTCTGGCAAACCTCAAGGCCGTCAATATCAGGTAGAATCAGGTCAAGAATTACTATGTCAAATTCATTCAACGAAATCTTTCTTAATGCATCGTTTCCTTCAAGGGCAGTATCAACTTCATATCCATCTTGTTCCAAGCTGTACTTAAGTCCCTTGACAAGCAGAAGCTCGTCATCTACTAGCAAAACCTTCATTTGTTACACTCCTTAAATTATTTTGTTACAAAAATTAAACTTTTAATTAATCTTACATTGGATTGAAATAATTGTCAAGGGAAATATTGAATTATCATTATAAATTAAGACAATATCCTGTCATTTCCAACCCTTTTTGTAACTCTGCTCATATCAAAATATTCAAGAAGGGCTATGGCTATCTTTCTGTTTGTATTCAAAACATCGCGATATTCTGCTGCCGTAATTTTTGAATTTTTCTTAATATATTCAACTAACAGTTCTTTGGCTTTATAAAAAATTTCCACTGTTGTAATTCCAGCCTCATTAATTTTAACGATCTTTTTTTCATCAATCATAAGTGATATAATTTCCTCAGCCTTGTCGCTGTTAATAGCTTGAATCAAATCATCCAGTTTGACGAAATCGAACATGGCTTTATTTAATGTATTTGTTACATTATTTTCACATGCTCTGTAAAACTCGTCATATTGAATTTGAAAATATGGAAGTGATACAAATTCTCCTTCCAGTTTAATTGTCCCTTTTTTCTCAAAAGAATTCACAACCACGTCAAATACGTTCTGTTTCATCTTAGGCAGGAACTTGCTTTTTATCTCTGCCTTTTTCGCTCCTTTTGAATATTTGTTATTTTCATGATATTTAAACAAATATTTATCGATATCCTCTTCAATTTTCCTCTCAAAGCTTTTATGCCATATATATCTATCATTCTTAAGCCTGAAAACTGTTATTTTTTCTTCTTCCTCCAAAGCCTCCACATTTTTAGTTACTTCTTCCTCAGACAACGCAGTAATTTTAGCAACTTCTGTTAATGTGGGTATATCTTTAGAATTTTCTCTTATAATTTTTTCGATTACATCTGCATTGCTTCCCTTTTCTTTTATCTTCAGCTCTTCTAAAAGATTCTCGTCAAATCTCTTCTTTTTAAGAGGCATGGGCTCTATTATTTCTCCTCCGCCAATAGTTTCCATAGGTGAATAGAATCTGACTATAAACTTATCCCCTCTTCTAACAGCAAGTTCTTCTTCCAGTCTAAGCTGTGCATAGCAACTTTCTCCCGGTGAAAGTTCATCTCTATCCAAAAGAACAACTCTGCAAAGAACTTCGCTTGTTCCTGTATAAAGATGAAGCCTTGAGCGATTTTCAACAATACGTCGTGAATTTTTCAGAAGATTCAACTTTACATCAAGCATCTTCGTATCTTTCATAGAATTAACAGGGGCAATTACACACCCTCTGTGCAAATCTGTTTTTTTGACGCCTAACAGGTTTACAGCTGTCCTTTGCCCTGCATAAGCTATATCGGCATCCTGAGAATGAACCTGCATGTTACGTATCTTGCTTATCTTGTTAACAGGGTAAATCTCTATTTCATCACCCTTTTTAAGCTGACCGGATATTAGCGTCCCGGTAATTACAGTACCGAACCCGTTTATAGAAAATACCCTGTCAATAGGAAGTCTCGGTATTGTATTTATATTTCTGTCTTCCACCTCAATTTCAGTCTGCTGTACAATGATGTTTGCCAGATTATCAATTCCGTACCCCGTCTTTGATGATACTTCTGCTATAGGTGCGCTTTCAAGGAATGTATCCTTCAGCCCTTCTCTCACATCATCTTTAACAAGTTCAAGCCATTCCGGATCTATTATGTCATACTTGGTAAGCACAACTATTCCTTTCTTAACGCCAAGCATATTAAGTATATTAAGATGTTCCACCGTCTGCGGCATCATTCCCTCGTCAGCTGCTACCACTAGGAGCACAAGGTCCATTCCTATTACACCTGCAAGCATATTTTTAATAAATTTTTCGTGGCCGGGGACATCAATAATGCCCGCCTTATTACCATTAGGCAAATCAAAATATGTAAATCCCAAATCTATGGTTATACCCCTTCTTTTTTCTTCTTCCCATCTGTCTGTATCTCTTCCTGTCAATGCTTTTATTAAAGTGGTTTTGCCATGATCAATATGACCTGCCGTACCTATTATAATATTCTTCATCTTACCTCCGAATCAATTGAAAATGCATTTAAATGCTTCAGCAATAGTTGCTTCCTGACCCTCAAGAACGGTTCTTAAATCTAAAATCAGGTTGTCATTTACAACTCTGCCTATAACCGGGGTCTCCATGTGTCTTAATTGCTTTTCCAGCGCCGCCGTAGTCATATTTAACGGCCTTATTGAAAGACAGACGCTTTTAATTCTTTCAAGAGGAAGAGATCCTCCTCCTATTTGAGACTCACAACTCTCAATTCTTATATCGCAATATTCGCCTGCAACAGTCGTTAATTTTTCTTGCAACAGTTCTGCCGCTTTTTGAATATCTCCAAAACTTCTATTAATCAATTTTAAAACAGGAATATTATTTACTGCTCTTTCTTCATCAAGATACTCGTGGAAAACTGACTCCAAGGCAATTGCCGTAAATTTATCTATCCTGAAAGCTCTTGTCAGAGGATGCTTCTTGATTTTATCTATCAGCTGCTTCTTTCCGACTATAACTCCTGCCTGAGGCCCTCCTAAAAGCTTATCCCCGCTGAAGCACACAATGTCTGCTCCAGCCTTGATAGATGCCTGAACTGTGGGCTCATATTCAAGACCGTACCTGCTTAAATCCACAAGCACACCACTTCCAATATCTTCAATCACAGGAAGGCCATATTTATGCGCAAGTTCTGCGAGCTCTTCCACCGTAACCGATTCCGTAAATCCAACAATTCTATAATTACTTGTATGAACCTTTAAAAGCACTGCCGTATTTTCGTTTATTGCGCTTTCGTAATCATGCAAATGCGTTTTGTTCGTTGTTCCCACCTCTACCAGGTGTCCTCCACTCTGCGCCATTACGTCCGGGACTCTGAAAGAGCCTCCTATTTCCACAAGTTCTCCCCTTGATACGACAACTTCCATATCTTTTGCTAAAGCTGACAGTATGAGCAGTACGGCTGCTGCATTATTGTTTACGGCCATAGCTGCCTCAGCACCGGTAATTTTTGTTACTATTTTTTCAAAATGAGAATATCTTGATCCTCTTTTGCCCTCTTCCAAATCATACTCAAGATTTGAATAACCCGTTACAAGCTTTAATACCCTCTCAGCGATATTTTCTGAAATTACCGCTCTTCCAAGGTTTGTATGTAAAACAGTGCCTGTTGCGTTTATAACTCTTTTCATGTTATAAGAAGAAAAGCTTCTTACTTCTTTTTTGATATCATCAGTAACACTTTCAATTTTCTTTGCTATTTCATCTTCATCATCAGAATTGTTTATAAATTCTCTTAATCTCTCTGTAACATCTCTTGCAGCATCAACCACAAGATCTCTGCTGCAATCTGTGAAAAGACACTTTATCTCATCTCTTTCCATCAGGTTGTCAACCTTCGGAATCAGTCTATAAAACTTATTTTTCTCCATGATCGCTCCTCATTATCCCAGTGAATCCTTTATTATTATGTGTTTACCCTGTTTTTCCGTTACTTTTCCTACCAGTGCAAATTCCGTATCAAGACTTTCTTTTAATCTCTCCAGAATTTCCACAGCATACTTTTCGTTGACTGAAAATAAAAGTCCTCCCGATGTCTGTGGGTCAAATGCCAAATCAGCATACTTCTCTTCGACACCTTCGTATGATACTCTGTCGTCGAAAAATTTTCTGTTTCTATATGCTCCTGCTGGGACAAGGCCCATTTCTGCATATTCAAAAACATCTCCTATAACCGGAACCTTCTTTATATCTAAGACAAATGTTACATCGCTAGCTTCAGCCATTTCAGCCGAATGTCCAGCAAGCCCAAAACCGGTAATATCTGTACAACTGTTTACTGGATAATGCTCCATTACTCTCTTGGCATTTTTATTTAGTGAAGCCATTACATGAATTGCCTTATTCTCCGTATCTTTCGAACAAATTTCCGCCTTGTAAGCTGTATTTATAATGCCTGTTCCAATAGGCTTTGTAAGTATAAGCACATCTCCCGGCTTTGCTCCATAGTTTTTCAAAACTTTATCGGGCTCAACAAATCCTGTAACACACATTCCGTATTTTGGCTCATCATCTTCCACTGAATGGCCGCCTGCTATTGTTGCCCCCGCTTCCATTACCTTGTTTGCTCCGCCTTTCAGTATTTCTGCCATAATATCAGGGCTCAGGCAGTTGGGAAACGCCATTATATTAAGAGCAAGAGCAGGCTCGCCTCCCATGGCATATACATCACTTAATGAATTTGCAGCTGCAATCTGACCGAAAGTATACGGATCGTCAACCACAGGAGTAAAAAAATCCACTGTCTGTATCATTGCAAGCTTATCATTTATCTGATACACACATGCATCATCTGACGTTTCCAATCCCACTATTAATTTATCATTTTTAAATTTCGGAAGCTTGCTCAACACTTGAGCAAGGGTCTCTGGACCTATTTTGGCTGCTCAGCCAGAAGCTTTTGTCATCTGCGTCAAACGCACTTTATCTATAGACATGCTGCACCTCTCTATTCTATTGTTATCATTTCTTTAACTTTTTCGAAGGTTTTATCTCCGATTCCGTTAATATTTTTTATTTCCTCAATTGAGGAAAATATTCTTTCTTCTCTGTATTCAATAATTCTCTGAGCATACACTTGGCCGATTCCCGGTAAGGATATGAGGTCATCCGCCGATGCTGTATTTATATTTATTAATTTTTCACTTATATATTTTTTTGATTCTTCTACTGAATATACGTATATTTTTTCTCCATCCAATAATTTTCTAGCTTTATTAAGATTTTCGGTAAAGGAATTTTCCTTAAGGCCTCCCGCCGCAGTTATGGCATCATTAACCCTGTCACCGTTTTTCATCTCATACACCCCGGGATTTACAACTGAACCGTCGATATCAACCACTATTATGCCGTCATCATCATTCTGTTCGACTTCTTCAGCAATTTTCTCATACATATGTTCCTGGCTGTTAAATTCTATTTCTTCTTTCTTGCCGGAAAGCTTAATCCCCACAGCAGTCATAATTATTATTGCAATGATTAAAACAATCGCAAGCCCCTTTTTATTAAGGTTATTGTACATATTGCCCCCATTTCCGCAATTATTTGACATACTACAAATACATTATACATTATTTTGCTGAAAAATCAAAAATTTTAATTACAAATCTTTTGATTTCTGCTATACTATTACTTGATTTGTATTAAAGGAGTTCACATATGATTAAAAAAATAATTGCCTATCTATTGTTCTTTTCAATTTTTTTATTAATTTTTAGCAAGGCTTATGCCGTCCCCAGTCTTTTGTGTGAAACTGCGGTTCTTATAGATGCTGAGACAGGAACCATTCTTGCAGAAAAAGACGCAAGCAAAAAAATGTATCCTGCCAGTCTTACTAAAATAATGACAGCCATACTTGCAATAGAAATGGGAGAATTATCAGATGTTATAAAAATCGATGATGATACCCCTTACGAAATTTCCGGGAGCCATATTGCCCTTGAACCCGGCGAAATACTTACATTAAAAGATTTGCTCTATGCATTGATGCTACCTTCAGCCAATGATGCCGCACTTGCAATAGCCAAGCATTACGGCGGCAGCGAAAAAGAATTTGTAGATCTTATGAACGAAAAAGCTAAAGAACTCGGTGCCTATAACACACATTTCGTAAATCCTCACGGGCTTCATGACGATAATCATTATACAACAGCTGCAGACCTTGCATTAATAACCAAGTATGCCATGAATAACGAAACCTTCAGAAAAATCGTTAAAACTGTCAAGTATGAAGTTAAGCCCACTAATAAGAAAGATGAAACCCGATACTTCGCAACTCTTAACAAATTGTTACACCCTTCCGGATACGGCCAAATTTGTGTGGACGGCATGTATATAAGTCCCGAGTACGAATATGCAACCGGCGTAAAAACGGGATACACTCCTGAAGCTGGTAACACCCTTGTAGCAAGTTCCGAAAAAGACGGTACAGAGCTTATAGCTGTTGTAATGAAAGGGGTTTCTCTTGAAATGTACCAGGACGCACATAATTTGTTTAATTACGGATTCGATGAATATGAAAGCTTAAAACTAGTAAGCAAAAATATGTTTGTTCAAAATATACAGGTAAGTAACGGAGACAGCAGGGAAATATCTGTGATCACCGAAAATGATTGCACGGCTTTAATTAAGAAAGATTCTGAGAACGATATAGAGTCAAAAGTTACCATAAACGAAATTGCACTGCCTCTTGAGAAAAACAGCGTAGTGGGAAAAATTGACTATATGCTGGACGGCAGCGTTATAGGAACTGTAAATTTAATAACTCCTACTCATGTTGAAGGCATGGATACCGAAAAATCAGGAAATAAATTATTCTCGGCCATAGTAACAATTATGGGATATATCGCTCTGTTTCTAGTTGCGGTGTTGTTGTTTTTAAAAATTTACAATGATTTAAGAATGAAAATTTACAGAAAAAAAAGAAGGAAAAGATACAATAATTAGTTAACTAATCTATCTACAACGTCATTCCACATTTACTTATTAGAACTCATTCTGACAAATAAAAATTCAGGTTTTTCAACCTGAATTTTGTATTTTAATATTAATTTAATTGTCAATAATACTTAATTAAACAACAGCTATAGCGTCAATTTCCACGTTTGCGTCCTTTGGAAGTCTGGCTACCTCTACGCAAACTCTTGCAGGTTTAGTGTCACCGAATATTTCTGCATACATTTCGTTTATTAGTCCAAACTGGTTCATATCCTTGATGAACACTGTGCATTTAACAACATCTTTCAATGATGCTCCTGCCTGCTCCAATATTGCTTTGACATTCATTAATGAAATTTTTGTCTCTTCCTTGATGTCTCCACCTTTGTAAAGTTCTCCTGTTGCCGGATTAATTGGCAGCTGGCCCGAAACATATATTGTGTTTCCGGCTTTTATTGCCTGTGAATAAGGCCCTACCGCTGCCGGTGCGTTGCTTGTCTGTATTACTGTATTTGACATAATATCCTCCTATTTCCAATTTTTTATACCATATTGTTCAACATCTATTGAGTTATTGTCAAACCACAAAGACTCCAAATCATATACTTCTCTTTCATCTCTGTGAAAAATATGAACAATAATGTTATCAGTTTCTAATAAAATCCATCTTCCCGTACCGAAACCTTCTTTATAATAAAAATCTAATCCGGCTTCATATCCTTTTTCTAACACTTCTTCCCCGATTGCAACAGTCTGACGTTCATTATTTCCACTGCATATTACAAAATAATCCGTAATTGAGCTGGTTTTTCTTACGTCAAGCACTGTAAAATTATACGCCTTCTTATCATCACAGGCTTTTAATATTAATTCTATATTCTTATGGTCTTGATTCATTTTGCCTCCTTAGAAATTTTAACGTTTTTAGTGAATCATTGTCAAGCTCTAAATTTCTAATTTTCACATATTCTATGGTGCTTTCCAGTGACATTATTATAGCTTTATCAAGATTAGTATATGCAGCTTTTCTTATTTCCGCTATGCCTTCATAATCCCTTTTTGGTTCTATTTTATCCGCAATAAATATGATTTTATCCAGCATGGTCATATTTTCTCTGCCTGTTGTATGATACATAATGGCACTTAATATTTCTTCATCTTGTATATTGAAAACCTCTTTTGCAAGTCTTGCACCTGTTTTAGAATGGGTTATATTGTCACCTCTGCCCGATTTTTTTTTACCGCAGTCATGCAAAAGCCCTGCTATCTTTGCCTTCTCCACATCTTCACCATAATGAACAGCAAGTTTATCTGCTTCCTCCATAGTTCTTATGCAATGTTCATATAGCCTAGGATTGTAAACTTCGAGCTTTTTTTTCAACTCGCATAAACCTGTTTTTCCGCTATATAGATTATTTTTAATTATGTACTGCTCCACAGCATCTGTAATCAAGTACTTCGCAGAGATACCCTTGCTAAATCTGTCCCTGATATCTGTAGATGAAATCTGAAGCATTGGGATTTGAAGAAGATATATTTCTCCACCTAACTCTTTTTTTATTTTTTCTATCTTTGATTCAACAGCTTCCATGCTAATTCCCGGCCTGGAAACGGCAATGAATCTGCAAAGCTTTAGAAGCTCTTTAGGCTCACGCCAATTAGGCAGTTCAATGACCGCATCAGCCCCTGTTATAAAGTAAAATTCGGTGTCTGGATATAATTTGTGCAGTTCTTTCAATGTGTCAACAGAATAGCATTTATCTTTTTTCTTAATTTCTATATCAGATACCATGAATTTACTGTTTGACATGGTGGCCATGCTAGTCATCAAGTATCTGTGCAAGGAACTTGTTGCTAACCCGTCCTTATGAGGAGGATTCCCAGAAGGTATATATATAATTTTGTTAAGTTTATAAATATTCAAAACTTCATTGGCAACCACCAAATGGCCCAAATGTATAGGATCAAAGGTGCCTCCCATAATTCCAATTTTTCTCATTGTTGATTCAAGCTCCTTTTTATTTTAACCGTGACATAACTTAAAGAAATTATACCAATCAATAAATAAACTGTCAAATTCTTTGACAAATTATAAGTAGTTAATAGTCTTCCTAATGAAGACCCTAATATTCCTGAAAAAATATATGAAAAATAAAATTTAATCTTGCTGTTTTTAACAATATTTATTCTTTCAATTAAGCTCTCCCTGCCTAAATAATACCCTTTCATAAAACCTGTATAAGAAATAGCTAATATTATCAATGCCAGCATAATTACAGGTATAATGGATGCTATATACCTGCCGTCAAGACAGAGAAGCACGGACATTGAAATAAACAGCGGTGTCAGTACCACCTGGGTGTAAGAATCACCCATCCCTGCAGCTATCCCCATCATTCCTTTTTTCATAAACATAACATTCTTTTCATCACTATTATTCTTAATGTTGTTTTCTTCAAGAGATATAATATATCCGTGTATAGGTGTACCTATGTTCGGCTCAGTATTAAAAAATGCACTGTGCCTGTGAACAGCTTCGTACTGCGCGTCACTGCCGCCATATAGCTTTCTGAATATTCTTTTCATACTCTGAGCATATGCCATTCCCTGCATCCGTTCAAAGCTGTAGCATGAATGTGAGAAATTCATCCACACCGCCCATGAATAAAATAAGTCTGTTTTAGAAATTATGCCGCTTTTTTTTGCTTTATTATAATCTGTCGATATAAGATTTTTGTCTGACAAGTATGCTAATACAAACAAAAAAATCGCAAAAATAATATAAGAGCTAAAATTCATAATCAACATACTCATAAATAGAAAAATAAAAATCAGATTGCTCTTTTTGTCCATTTTATACAGAGTATAAAACATTGAAGTAAATATAAGAAAAAAGCCTGCTAAATACAGTGCATTTCTTATTCCATAAATATATTCCCCAAGCAAAGTTACAACAATTACAGCCGGCACAGCTATAACTGTACTGACAACATATAATAGGATCTGCGGCATAAACCCGTTGTACAAAGTAATATCGGGATTTATCTTTTTCGAAAATGCATTATCATATTTTTTCACAAATACGGTATTTATTTTCAGACGGTATTTCCAAATAAGCGTACCTAAGTATCCGAAAGGATATGCAACAGCCAGCGCTTCAACCGGAGTCAGTCCGAGAAGCACAGAACTCACCGCAGATATAATTGCCGTAAGGCACTGATCCGCCTTAAGTGATCCTCCGGTGGACACAAAATCCATATATAAAATATTAACAACTGCTCCTGCTGCCATACCTACATAAGGCCTACCAAGGACAATGCCTGTCAGCAATCCCGTTATCACAGGCCTGTACAATGTATAATAGCCTACACCAAATGAAAGTGATGTGCTGCTTGCCCAAAAATATAATATACTCAATAAAAAATATTTTTCTAAATTCATACTATACCATTCTAATTCCTTTATCGTTCGGCAGCATTTTTATTTCAACTTCCGTTTTCTTGGCGATGTCTTTTAAAAGCTTCAATTCCTCATCGCTTAAATAAACAGAATTGTAATGCTGTTTTCTCTCAGGGGCACCTCCGAGATTACCAACATTAATTTTTTTTATTTCTACACCTGAACAAATCAGCTTTTTTAAATATTCCACAGTTCTCACTAAAACAAGAATCCTCTCTCCTTCACCTTTGCCATTTAAATAAGCCTCGCAAGCATCTGAAGAAAGAATGTGAATCTTGATATTATCCGGAACAGCATTTTTTATCAGCAATGACATAAACTCATCATCAGCATACTCATCATCTAAGATAACTATCTCATCTGCCTTAAGATAGGGTATCCAGGAAACCACAACCTGTCCGTGTAAAAGTCTGTCATCAATCCTGGTCAACACAATATTTTTCATTATTCCTCCGTTATTCCGCTAAAAATGTCTCATTAACAAATACTATACTCTTCTTTCCGTTCTTAATTATTTTTTCCGCCAGCTCCTCTAGGCTGTATGTATCTCTGTTCACCGCTATATCAATAAATAGAGGAAAATTCACTCCGGTAATATGATAAAAATTATTTGCTTTCATGGTTCTTGAAACCGCATTAAAAGGGCTTCCCCCATACATGTCCGTAAACACAATTAAATCATCAACGGACAAACGCTCTACAGCTTCCTCAACCTTACCCAGCAATTCTTCAAAGTTGTCTCCCTGCTGAAAGGATATACTTTCTGCATTTTCTACAGGACCTATTATAAGCTCCGAACTTTTTAATAATTCCTTTCCCAGATTGCCATGTGTTACAATCAAAATATTTATCATAAATTCAGCTCCTTTGTTGTATTAAAACCATGATACTATATTATAACATAAAAATCCTTCATTAATAGTTTATATTTCCTTTTCGACCCACCCGTTTTTTGTCAGATGCCTAATATTCTTAAATCCAATTGATTTAATCAAGCTGTACATTTCAGTAAATTTGCCGCTAATTGCTTCTTTTGAGTGAGCGTCTGAACTTACTGTAACCGGTATCCCTCTTTCCCTGATAAGCTTAAGAATAAATGTTGACGGATATTGTTCTTCCGTATATCCACGGATAATTCCTCCGGTGTTTATTTCAACTACAGATTCAGTATTCTTTATGACATCAAGACATTTTACCACAGATTTGATGTACCAGTCACTTTTTTCATCAAACAAAATATTGTTTTTGTTTAACTTCTTGATTAGATCAAAGTGCCCTATTATTGGAGGTTCATACATTTCGGCCATTTCAGCTAACATGCTGAAATATGTTTCCACAGCAAGCCTTGTACTTCCTCCAAAGCTGTCCTTTATTCCGGATTGTATTTCTTTAAGATTATAATCCACTGTCCACTTAGTACCGTCGCTGAGTTCCCCCAGGAAATGAACCGAACCGATGTAATAATCCAGCCTTTTTATTAGAAGTTCTAAAGATTTGTCAAATCCTTTTCTCGGCAAGTAATCCAGTTCCATCCCCAAATAGATTTCAATAATATTCCTGTATTTTTCTTTAAGCAATAAAATTTCATCGATATATTTTTCAATATTTTTATGCTTAATATTCCAGTCCGTTTCAAATGTTACAGGACCGTGAGTAGAAATTCCTATTGAATGAAATCCTGCTTGTACTGCAGATTTAACCATTTCCTCTGCACTGCATGTGCCGTCGCAATAGTCGGTATGAGTGTGTAAATTTGATAAATGCATTTATTATCTCCTATGTGTAGTAAATATATTTTAAATGAAGTTGATAAATTAGTAAAGAAACAATTTAATTTAATTCACCTAATTTGCATTTGCTACGTATATTGATTATAAGAAATAAATTAAGTATTGGAGGATAGTATGAATTACCCAAATTATAAAAATATGCCTCATTATGATTCAATGCCGTTCAGTTTTAACTCAGGCTATTACCCAGATATGATGCAATATAAAAATCCGTATCCACACATGGCAAACTCTCAGTCAATGCCCGGTGACATGATGCAGGAACTGCCTTTTATGCCTGAAGATCTCATGCAGGAGCTGCCATTTATTGACGGAGATACACCGGCGCTTCCAAACATGCCGAGCAGCGGACCAATGCCATTCATTCCCGAAGATCTTAATATTTATCCGGGGATTCCGGGATTCCCCAATATTCCAGAATTTCCAGGATTCCCTGCTGTTCCTGAAATGCCCGTAATGCCTGAAATGCCCGTAATGCCTGAAATGCCGGTGTCACCTGAAACAACCGCTCCGACAGAACCGACGGCTGAAACACCTCAGGAAGACATGACTGAAATGCCGCAATATACCTGCGAGCAGTTAATGGAAATGATGAGGCGCATGAATTGCAACATGAATCACATGAATAACATGAACAACATGAATAACATGAACAACATGAACAACATGAACAATATGAACAATATGAACAACAATACGCAAAACAGAACAATGAGGTAAATGAAATATATGTAATATTCAAAATTAATTTTGAATATTACATATATTTATTTAGGCTGCTGCTTATTAGTCGAATTTTATCATATTTTATATATTTCCGGATAAATAGACGTATTTTTTTATTGTATCAATTATTTAATAAAGTGTACATACAGTTTTTTGAGCCTTTCCGCATATAATGTATAACTCTGGGGGTGGTTTTTTGTTAGAAAATATATTGCAGCTCTTGTTTCCATTGTCTATTTTTATTTTTGGATACATAACTAATGGGAGTTCCTTTCCTCAGCCTTTAGATAAAGAAGAAGAAGCCGAGCTGATACAGAAATCTAAGGACGGAGATCTGGAAGCACGCAATATTCTTATAGAAAGGAATCTGAGACTGGTTGCTCATGTAATAAAAAAATATAAGACTGTTGGAATCGACCAGGAGGATTTAATCTCTATAGGAACTATCGGCTTAATAAAAGCAGTATCTACATTTGACAACAACAAAGGTATACGGCTGGCTACATATGCTGCAAAATGCATAGACAACGAGGTACTCATGACTATAAGAAGTGATAAAAAACTAAAAAAAGAGGTTTCTCTTCAGGGACCTCTGGGAACAGACAAGGAAGGAAATAATATCTATCTTATTGATATAATCAAGTACGAGGGTGAGGAAATCGTAGGAAGGCTCGATAAAGAAGAAAAAATCAAAGCTCTTGATGAACTTCTCGATAAAACACTCCAAAAAAGAGAAAAAACAATTATAGAAATGCGTTACGGCATAAGAAACAACGAGCACAAAACACAGAGAGAAATAGCAAAAATGCTGGGTATTTCGCGTTCCTATGTTTCCAGAATCGAAAAAAAAGCTTTAAAAAAGCTTTATGACGCTTTGGTATCAAATGTTGGAAATTAGAGCTACATAAAGAGCTGCGGCATGATGGCCTGCAGCTCCTTATATTATCCTACTTTTTTTCTCAATATATAATATGGTTCAACGTCATGGTCTATTTCTATTTTTACAATCATTTGAGCATGAGGTGCCGAAATAATTTTATTTCCTTGCTCATCATGCATATTTTTTGCTGTCACTTCAAAATGCATTCCTTTAGGTCCGAAGCATTCCAGCGCATCTCCCTCAGAAAACTTATTTCTCTGCTCTATAACGGCAGTTCTTGTTTCTTTATCATAGGATCTTACTATACCTACTACGTCATAAGTTCGAATATAGCTGCTGGAAGTATAGAGCTGACCGTCTTTGTATGGATTTCCGAAAAAAAATCCGTAGGAAAAATCTCTGTGAGAGGACTTTTCTACTTCTTCTTTCCAATACTCAGTATTTCTTTCACCAACAGGCTTATCAAGCTCATCCAGAGCATTTCTGTATGATCTTACGGCAATTGCCGTATAATACTCACTTTTATTTCTTCCTTCAATTTTTAATGCTTTTATACCTAAATCCTTAAATTTCTGCAGATGTTCTACCATACACATGTCTTTAGAATTCATAATGAAAGTTCCTTCATCATTTTCTTCTATGGGATAATATTCACCAGGTCGTTTTTCTTCAACAAGGTTATACTTCCATCTGCAGGCCTGCGCGCAGTCGCCCTTGTTTGAAAATCTACCTGTCATGAAGCTTGACAGCAGGCATCTTCCCGAATAAGAAATACACATGGCACCGTGCACAAATGTTTCAAATTCTAAATCTTTAGGTGAATTTTTTACTATTTCTTCTATTTCTTTAAACGAAAGTTCCCTTGCAAGCACTACTCTGTTAACTCCCTGCTTGTGCCAAAAATTGGCAGTGCGGTAGTTTGTTGTGTTTGCTTGAGTAGATAAATGAATTCTCATATCGGGAACAGTCTGCTTTATAATTTCAATAATACCTGGATCTGCTGCTATTATTGCATCTGCACCTATCTTTTGAAGATATTTCAAATATTCTTCTATTCCCTTTAAATCCTCATTGTGTGGTACTATATTTACTGTAATATTTGATTTCCTGCCATGCTTGTGACAGTAATCAACTCCTTTTTCCAGCTCTTTATTTGTAAAATTTTTGCCCCCTGCTCTCATTCCCATTGACTTTCCAGCAAAATATACTTCGTCCGCACCATATTGTACGGCCATAATCAATTTATCTAAATTACCGGCAGGTGCTAATAACCTTGGCAACATATTATCTCCTTTTTTATTTTATTAGTGTAACCGCAAGTCCGTCTCCCAACGGAAGTACGGAAGTAATGTATCTGTCATCGTTTGAAATGTATTCCAAATAACTTCTCAAATTTCTTACAAGAGTTTTCTTTCTTCTGACAACAAGATCATCAGAAGCAATCATTCCTTGATACAACACATTATCCGACAGTATGATTCCTCCAGGCTTCATTTTCTCACAGCATTTGTCAAAAAATAATTTGTAGTAGCTTTTGGCTGCGTCAATGAACGCAATGTCAAAAGTTTCTTTTACGGTATCAAGTATTTCAGCAGCCTCACCGAAATAAACGTCTATATTTTTTTCCATGCCAAAGCTTTTTATGTTGTTCAATGCCTCGGTGTAAAATTTTTCGCTTCTTTCCATTGTCACAACTTTACCGTTATTGTTCATAACATGGCTCATAAAAATAGATGAATATCCTACATTGCAACCAACTTCAATTATTTTTTTTGCTTTTGCATGGTTTATGACTAACTTTATAAACTGTCCCACTTCTCTGTGAATAATTGGAAGATTTCTTTCTTCACATTCTTTCCTGAACGCATCAAGCTTCTCGTTTTCGCCGTCAATCAAGCTGTTTATATACGTATCTACATATTCTCTGTTTATATTATCCATAATTCATTCCTAATCCAAGTATTCATTCGCCGCATCTATATGCTCATCATATGTTCTGGAAAAATAATGTGAACCGTCACCCTTTGCAACAAAGTACAAATAGTCAACATCCGCAGGCTCCAGCACGGCAATTATAGATGCTTTTCCTGGAGAATTTATGGGTGCCGGAGGAAGTCCTTCAATTACATATGTATTAAACGGCGAATCAATTGCTATGTCTTCGTATGTAAGCCTTTCTTTCCATTCTCCGTGAGCATAGTTCACTGTGGCACAGGATTGAAGCTTCATATTAATATCCAGGCGATTTAAAAACACTGCAGCTACTTCATCTCTCTCTTCATCAAGTAGTGCTTCTTTCTCTACGATGCTGGCGAGATCTATAACTTCGCTAAAGCTCAACTCCGAGTCTTCCATTCTTGGAACTATTTCACCCTCATAAAATTCATCAAATTGAGAAAGCAATATTTTTATTATATCCTCCTCTGAAGAATTTATATAGACATTGTACGTGTCCGGCATCAGATAACCTTGAAGACTCTCAATATCAGGATTGTCTCCTAAAAACGCAAAGTCCTCCCTAAATAACTGAGGATTGTTCATCATTTCAAGGAGTTTGTCGTAATTTAATTCAAGCTGTTCAGATATTGATTCTGCTGTCTCCTCTATTGTAAGTCCTTCAATCAGGGTAATGTCTAAAGTATTTCCTGAAGAACCGCCTTTCGTTAATTCCTGAATCAGCTCTTCCACATTCATGTTTTTGGACAAAACATAACTTCCTGCTTTCAGGGAACTGTCCTTTCCGGTTTTTTCAGCATAAAACTTAAAAGCAAGTTTATTCTTAATTAAATTGTTTTCATACAGTATGTCAGCAATATCATTTGTAGTGCTGCCAGAAGGTATTTCCACGACTAATTTGGTATCATCGTTAGTATCTGTCGCTTTCAAGTTTTCATCAATATAGCTGCTAACAAAAAAATATGCAAAAACAGCTAATATTAAGACAACTGCAACAGCAATTAGTTTTTTCATAAATTCCTCCGATTGTTATCAAAATCCATTAAATTATACAACTTTTAACCAATAATTACAATATAAAATATTTAGTTGCCCTGAATGACAAATTCTCTAACATATTTTATCTTTAACTTTCTTGTATATTTCATAAAGCATATAATCAATTTATTTAAAAAATTATAAAAACAATTATAATTTTCAGGAAAGCCATCCATAGTTTTTTACATAAAAAAGTTGCCCTCCATGAATAATAATCTGCCATATTGCCATAATAATAATGCTTATTACTTTCAAGAGAGGGTTGGTTCTGTTGGACTTGAAAAAAGGTAAGATTGAACATGAGTAACACTCCTGAAAATAATGCTGATAAAAAATTAGGTGAAGTTAAGAAAAAAAGAGATGGCAATTTGCAGTTAGCCAGATTAAATGGCAAACTTGAACCAGATTTAAATATTCTTTCCAAAAAAGAGAATACAAAAGTGGTTGATAAAAAAATTGTAAATAATAAACCGTCTCAATTTGGGCCTATACTAGGTGTAAACTTTCACATGATTAAAAAATAATTGAAGTAATAAGCACACAAGCAGCCGGTGAATTATCGCCGGCTGCTTCATTATTTTATTGCTCCAATTAAAATGCACCCTTTCTACTTAGAAAGGATGCATAAAGATAAACTAAAACTCAATATTGTTCAAATCAGTAAAATCATCTGTCTTAACATCAACGATTATAGGCAGTATCATAGGGTTTCTTTTTATTTTTTCATAAATGAAACTGCTTAAGGAATCTTTTATCATCATTTTAATGTTATTCCATTCTTTTATATTAGATTCCTCACACTTGGCAAGTGCTTTTTTAATTACTGTTTTGGACTCCTCAATCAAATCTATGTTTTCTCTGACATAAATAAACCCTCTTGAAACAATTTCAGGTCCGGATAAAACTTTACCTGTTCCTTTTTCAGTTGCCAAAACAACAATTATCAGTCCGTTTTCGGATAACAGTTTTCTGTCACGAAGCACAATATTACCAACATCTCCAACGCCTAAACCATCAACAAGAATATTTCCGGATGAAACTGTCCCGTTTACAGCTATTGATTTTGTCGTGACTTCTATTACATCTCCGTTCTTGCCTATTACCGTGCGTCCCTCCGGAAGCCCCAGCTCCTGAGCAAGCATTGAATGTTGCATCAGATGCCTGTATTCTCCATGCACCGGCACGAAAAACTTCGGTTTTAGAAGAGTAAGCATCAGCTTTAATTCCTCTCTTCTGGCGTGTCCGGAAACATGAACCTGTGTCAACGCATCATAAAGTACATTTGCTCCTTTTTCATAAAGCATATTAATAACTCTTGATACGGTTTTTTCATTTCCGGGAATCGGATTAGCTGATATAACAACCAAGTCTCCAGATTTGATTTGTATTTTTTTATGGGCATTGTTTGCCATCCTTGTGAGGGCAGACATAGGCTCTCCCTGGCTTCCCGTCGTTATGATTACAACTTCGTTATCCTTATGGCTTCTCAAATCATTTACATGAATAAGAGTTCCATCAGGAACATCAAGATAACCCAACTCCTGTGAAACCTTTACAGCATTTACCATGCTTTTTCCGGAAATTGCAACCTTTCTGTTATTTACAACAGCAGCATCTATTATTTGCTGAAGCCTGTGAATGTTCGATGCAAAGGATGCAACTATTATTCTTGATTCGCAGTGTTTAAATATTTCCATAAGTTTTTGGCCTATGGTTTTTTCAGATTCAGTAAAGCCTGCACGCTCTACATTCGTACTATCAGACATAGCAAGCAGAACACCTTTTCTTCCCAGCTCAGCAAGCTTTCCTAAATCCATAACATCTTCATTTATTGGAGTGTAATCAATTTTAAAGTCACCAGTATGAACAACCATTCCTATCGGGGTGTCTATTGCCATAGATACAGCATCAGGTATACTGTGGTTGTTTCTTATGAATGTTACTTTAAAACATCCAAGATTTATTGTTGTTCCTGCTTCAATAACATTAAGCTGAGCATCTTCTATTTTATGCTCCACAAGCTTATTTCCCAATAATCCCAGCGTAAGCTTCGTTCCATATATAGGAACATTCATTTTTTTCAGCAAGTAAGGAATTGAACCAATGTGATCCTCATGCCCGTGTGTCAGGCATATTCCCTTTACTTTGTCTTTATTCTTTATTAAATATGTTATATCCGGTATTACTATATCAATACCGAGCATTTCATCCTCTGGGAACGACATTCCGCAATCTATCACCATGATATTTGCACCATATTCAATAACGGTCATGTTCTTCCCGATTTCTCCTAATCCTCCCAGAGGTATAACCTTAAGTTTATGTTTTTTTTCTGTTGCCATCTTCATTCTCCTTATTTCTGCATAAATCACAGATTCCGGTGAATTTGACTACATGATTTAATATTTCAAAATTGTATTGTTTTTCAATCATTTCTTCCAATGAGTTCATTAAATCTTCCTTGACCTCAATTATCCTGCCGCATTTTTTGCATAACAAATGATGGTGTTGATGAACTTCGTTGCTGTTCGGAGATAAAATTTCATATCTTGAACAACCATCATCAAAGTTATGCTTATAAACCAGTCCTATTTCTTCAAAAAGTTGAAGGGTTCTGTAAATGGTAGCTATTCCCATATTGGAGTTCTTTTTTTTTACTAGCTCGTAAACTTCTTCAGTACTTAAATGCTGGTCCTTGTTTTCGGAAAGTACTTCATATACCAAAGCTCTTTGACTGGTAGTTTTATATCCGTTATCTCCAAGCGCTTTTAATAAGTAATCTGATTCGTTCATAATTCACCCCTAATAAATTGACATTTAACATTATATTAAATCGTCAGCTATTCCTTCATAGACTTCCATTACTTCCCTGATTTCCTCTTGATCTTCAACCTTGATTAATATTCCGTTACCATCTTCCGCTTCTTCCACACAATAAATCATACCCTCATCTGAGTCGACTTCATGAAGAACTGCGTACAAGGTATCGTCAATATGAAAAGTAGCTTCAACAACAAGCTTTTCCGGTTTTCCGTTTTCATTGATCAATTCTATAATGTTGTTTTCCATATTACTCTCCTCCATTTTTCTTACGCTGCATATAACCTGAAAGAATATGGACCGCGGCTAATTTGTCTATTACTTCTTTTCTTTTTTTTCTACTTACATCGGCATCTATAAGCATTCTTTCGGATATAGTTGTGGTGAACCTTTCATCTTCAAATTCAATCGGCAAGTCTACACGGTTCTTTAGCTTTTCTATAAATCTGAGTACTTTTTCTCCTTGAATTCCGACTGTTCCGTCAAGCATTTTCGGCAATCCCGCAATAATCTTCGTAACTTGGTACTCTTCAATTATCTTTTTCAGCTCGCTGATATCATTTTTTATATTCGTTCTTTTAATCGTAGTTACACCCTGAGCAGTAATCATCAATAGATCACTTACAGCAACTCCAATAGTTTTGTCTCCCACATCAAGACCCATCAATCTTTCCATAGATACCTCACACAATTTTGATAAAAAAATCCGTACATTCACCTGCGCAATAACTGCACAAAACACATTTATTCATATCGACAACACATTTACCGTCAATAATCTGAAGTGCGTTTTGACTGCATTTCTTTGCACATTTTCCGCAACCTACACACCACTCTTCTATCATGAGAGTGCGTTTTTGATTTCTTATTTTATTTTTTATATTAATATTTAACTCATTGTTTTCCAAATAACAGATATTCGCATCTATTTCCTCAAATGTGCTCATACCTACTGCTATGGAATCAATCTCACTTATGTTCCGAGCAAAATCAAATGCTTTTTTTGCCTGGTTAATTAAGTGGCCTCCTCCATAAATTTTCATTGCCATAATAAATTTGTTGTGTTTTTTGGCATTTTTTATTGCTTCCGTCATTTCATCCACAGTTCCATCCTGTATACCTATCCCCATCATATTGATGAGTGGAAATACGAATTCAATTTCATCAAATTGTAGGCTGTCTCTTACAGCCGCAACCCTGTGAGTGGATATTCCGAAGTGCCTTATAACGCCTTGTTCTTTATATTTCATAAAGCGCTCAACAGCTTCATAATGGCCTCTAAAATTATTTCCATTTTCTTGTTCATGAAGCATAAAAACGTCTAAATAATCCGTATTTAGTTCCTTCAAAGCTTTATTGACACTAATTTCTGCAGTCTGCTTGTCATAGGCATAGCTTTTTGTAGCTAATGTTAGTTTATCCCTGTCTTTATCTTTTATGAATTCTTTTAATATATTATAGTTGTCATAAAGCTCTGCTGTATCATAAAAATTAATACCTCTTTCAAAAGCATAATTCAAGAGGTTTACCTTGTTTTCAAGGCTATCAAAATTCTGCAGGAAACTTAAAGCCAAAGTCCCGTAGCATAACTTTGATACATTTTCTTTTTCAAATAAATTTGTATATTTCATAACTGATTATTTCATCTGTTGTTCCGGTAATATAAATAGAGCAGTATATGTTTATATACTGCTTCCCGTTCTTAAAGGTCTATCACATCTAAGTAAACATTTAATATTTCTTCCAACAGTTCGTCTCTTTCTATTTTCCTTATTAAACTTCTTGCATTGTTATGATTCGTAATATAAGTTGGATCTCCGGATAGTATATATCCTATGAGCTGGTTATTAGGATCGTATCCTTTTTCTTTCAATGACTCATAAACTTGAGACACTATTTCCCTAGCTTCATTTAACGATTCCATTTTGTAATTAAATTTCGTAGTGTTATTTGCATTACTATCCATATAAACCACCTCTTAACATCTGTCTTAATTGTACTACAGTTTTGTTTTAAAATCAATTAATATTTTATATATGTTTAGGCAATGACAGCGACAATTCAATTGGTTGACAATAAACCCAATTAAATTGCCATGTCAACTACATTATAAATTTATCATTTTCTTAACAGCTTCAATTGCTTCGTCAGCTTTGCCGGGATTCTTGCCTCCAGCTTGTGCAAAGTCCGGTCTTCCACCACCGCCGCCGCCAGCAACTTTTGCGGCTTCTCTAACCATATTTCCCGCATTCAGGCCTTTCTTAACTAAATCCTTTGTAACAGCAGCCACAAACAGTACTTTATCTCCCAAATCAGATGCCAGTAAAACTGCACAGCTTTCATTCTTGTCTTTTATCTTATCAGCAATTTCCCTTAAAGTATTGGCATCTTTATCTTTAAACTTAAGAGCAAACAACTTGATTCCGTTTATTTCATCATAATCTTCAAGCATCTTATTCAAGTCTTGTTTTAACAGCTCCGTGTTCAATTTTTGTATTTCTTTTTCTTTATCTTTAATTTCTTTTTTGAGAGTGTTAACTTTACCTATAAGCTCATCCTTTGATGCCTTCATTGACAACGAAAGTTCATCTGTAATATCTGAAAGCTCCTTGAGGTAATTCAGCGCTGCTCTTCCTGTAATGGCCTCAATTCTCCTTACTCCAGAAGCAATGCCTCCTTCAGATAATATTTTAAATAAACCTATTTTAGCTGTTTCGTCAATGTGAGTTCCCCCGCATAGCTCTTTACTGAAATTGCCTACACTTACAACTCTTACAGTATCGTCATATTTTTCGTCGAACAATGCCATAGCGCCTGATTTTTTTGCTTCCTCAATATTAAGTATATCTGTATTAACAGCATAGTCTGCAAGAATCGCTTCATTAACTCTCTTTTCAATTTCTTTCAGCGTATCATGATCAACTGCTTCAAAATGAGTATAGTCAAATCTAAGTCTGTCCTGAGATACATACGAACCAGCCTGGTTTACATGATCTCCCAGCATTTCTTTCAATACTTTATGCAAAATATGTGTGCATGTATGATTTTTAGCCGTATTTTTTCTTCCATCAGCATTTACATGAGCTGCAACCTTGTCACTTACAGATATGCTTCCACTCACAACAGTCACTTCATGAAGATAGATTGTTTTGTTGTATTTTTTTGTGTCATGAACCTCTGTCATAGCATCATCAGATTCAATTCTACCTGTATCTCCCGTTTGTCCTCCGCTTTCGGCATAGAATGGAGTTTTATCCAGAACTATAATTCCAAACTGACCTTCGGAAATTGTATTGACTTGTTCACCATCAACCACAATCGCCTTAACCTCTGCGGTATCATCCAATGTAATATATCCCGTAAATTCTGTCTTAGGAACATCGAGATTAAAATCTTCGTCCTTCCAACCTGAGCTTCCTGTTTTTGCTCTTGCTTCTCGTGCCATCTGTCTGTGTTCATCCATAATAGCGCTTAAAGCATCTTTATCAAATTTTATAGAATTTTCAGCCAGTATTTCTTCGGTAAGTTCCGAAGGGAATCCATATGTGTCATACAGTTTGAATGCCACTCCAGCATCCAGTATATCCTTGCCGGCTTCCTTCAGGGCTTTTATTTCTTTCATTAAAAGTTCAAGTCCCTGGTCGATTGTAATTTTAAATTTTTCTTCTTCAAGCTTAATTACTTTAAGTATGTAGCTTTCCTTTTCACCAAGCTCAGGATAAGCATCCTTCCATTCATCTATTACTACCTTTACAGTCTTTGTCAAAAACTCATTATGTATACCAAGAGATTTTCCCTGTCTTACAGCTCTTCTTATTAATCTTCTAAGAACATAGCCTCTGCCTTCATTAGATGGTATGACTCCATCACCTATCATGAACGCTGCTGCTCTGGAATGGTCGCATATTATTTTCATAGAAACATCATTTTTTTCATCAGAACCGTATTGTATACCGGATATTTCAGAAATTTTATTCACTATAGATAAAAGCGGCTCCACATCAAATACAGTTTCCTTATCCTGCAAAACAGCTGCAACTCTTTCAAGCCCCATTCCTGTATCAATGTTTGGGTTTGGAAGAGGATGATATACTCCATTTACATCCTTGTCAAACTGTGTAAATACCAAGTTCCATATTTCAATAAATCTGTTGCAGTCACATCCCGGCTTGCATTCAGGCGACCCACAACCTCTGTCGGATCCTGTGTCATAATATATTTCGGAACATGGCCCGCTGGGTCCAACTTCCAATTCCCAGAAATTATCCTCTTTTCCAAGCCTTATTATTTTTTCCTTAGGCACTCCAACAACATCATGCCAAATATCTGCAGCCTCATCATCGTCCAAATAAACGGTTACCCATAATCTGTCCTTTTCTATTTTCAAAACTCCAGTCAATAACTCCCATGCCCACTGAATTGCTTCCTTTTTAAAATAATCTCCGAACGAAAAGTTTCCAAGCATTTCAAAAAAAGTAAGATGCCTTGCAGTTAAACCTACATTGTCGATATCTCCCGTCCTCACACATTTTTGAACGGTCGCCATTCTTTTACAAGGTGGAGTTTCAATACCCGTAAAATATTTTTTCAGCGGTGCCATGCCGGCACCTATCAGTAAAAGACTCTTATCATTTTTAGGAATCAATGAAAAGCTGCTTTCGGTTAAATGTCCCTTGCTCTTAAAAAAATTCAAATACTCTCTTCTTATGTTGTTTATGGAAAATCTATCTAATGTATCCATTGCTCCTCCAATATGTATAGTACGTTCATTATTCTTATTGCAAATGCAACAAGATTCCCTGGCAATCGGCAGCAATCTTTAATTGCGTCGCCGAGCGGGGTTCTTATTATGAAATTATAATGTATTCTTTCCCGTATTGTCAACTATATTTCATTTATTCTAACATCTACTTCCAAAATTATATATTTTTAATAATTAAATAGGAGCTAAATAAAATTTTATTTAGCTCCTACCAAATTATTAATGACAGTGAATATCTTCTGAATCTTCAGGCTTGTAGTTTTCCAATCCTTTGATTGTTTTACCTGTTTTTTGTGAGTAATCGTACAACGCTGCCTTAACTGCCTGTTCAGCCAATACAGAACAGTGAACTTTAACCGGTGGAAGCCCTCCCAGCGCTTCAACAACTGCCTTGTTTGTCAGTTCTACGGCATCGTTGATGTTTTTCCCTTTTATAAGCTCTGTTGCCATGCTTGATGATGCAATTGCAGAGCCACATCCAAATGTTTCAAATTTTACATCCTCTATTACTTCGTCATTTATTTTTAAATAAATCTTCATTATGTCTCCGCACTTTGGATTTCCAACCTGACCTACTCCGTCAGGATTATCTATTGAACCAACATTTCTTGGATTTCTGAAGTGATCCATTACTATTTCCGTATACATATATTCTCCTCCGTTAAGTGTGAATTATTTTTTATATAAATCCGAGTCGTTTTTAATTGGTGACATAGCTCTTAATCGCTCGATTATTTTCTTCATCGTATCAACAACAAAATCAATATCTTCTTCCGTAATATCCTCGCTTACCGTAAAACGTATTGAGCCGTGAGCAGTTCCGTGGTCAAGACCTGTTGCCAAAAGAACATGGGAAGGATCAAGAGAGCCTGATGTACATGCGGAACCGCTTGATGCCGCTATGCCGTCCATATCAAGCAAAAGCAATATTGATTCTCCTTCAACATATTTGTATGAAAAATTTACATTGTTAGGAAGCCTATTAGTAGGATGACCGTTAAGAATAACATCAGGTATGTTGTTTTTTATACCTGTAATCAACCTATCTCTTAAAGCCGAAAGCTTTTTAACATGGCTGTCAAAATTCTTATTTGCAATATCAACGGCTTTTCCAAAACCAACTATATTCTGTACGCCTTCTGTCCCAGCTCTTCTTCCTCTTTCTTGTGCGCCTCCGTGAATAAAGTTGTCTATTTTAACACCTTTTCTTATAAACATTCCACCTATTCCCTTAGGACCGCCTATTTTGTGGGCCGACATGGACAATAAATCAATATGCTGCTTTTTCACGTCAATTTTTACGCTACCCAAGGCCTGAACCGCATCAACATGAAAAACAATTCCGTTTTTCTTTGCAATTTCTCCTATTTGTTCTATAGGCTGAATAGTTCCTATTTCATTATTTGCAAACATTACTGATATGAGCATAGTTTCCGGTCTGATTGCTTTTTTTAGTTCTTCAAGATCTATCATGCCGTACTTATCAACATTCAGATAAGTCGTTTCAATGCCGAATTTCTCCAAGTATTCACACGTATGTAATACTGCATGATGCTCTATTTTAGTAGTAATAATATGATTCTTTCCTTTGTTGAAATTTGCAAATGCAATACCTTTCAGCGCCCAGTTATCAGATTCCGATCCGCCGCCGGTAAAATAAATTTCCTTTTCATCTGCATTTATAAAATCAGCAACCGTCTTTCTTGAGTTTTCAACAGCTTCCTTGGATTTTCTTCCAAGCTCGTACAACTGAGACGACGGATTACCGTAATACTCTTCAAAATATTTCTGCATCGCGTCCAAAACTTCTTTTCTTACTCTTGTTGTAGCAGCATTGTCAAGATATAATTTTCTGCTCATATGTTTTCCTCCGTTAAAATTTGTTTTTGCTGTTCATGCATATCCGCTAAAGTTATATTATCAATAACATCGTTAATGCTCTTTTCTATCTTTTCAAATATTACTCTGGTAGCACATATTGATTCTCTGGAGCATACCTCTTTATTTATACAATCTGACGTGGTTATATCGCCTTCGAGCGTTCTTAAAATCATACCGACGGTTATTTCCTCCGGGTTTCTGGCAAGCATGTATCCTCCATACGGTCCTCTTACCGTATCAATATAGCCGCTTTTTTTAAGTTTGGCAAAAAGCTGTTCCAGATAGCTTTCAGATATATCATATTTGTCCGATATCTTCTTCAGAGAAACAGGCCCTGAACCATAATTCAGTGCAAGTTCAAATACCGCTTTTAATCCATATCTGCCCTTTGTCGATAAAATCATGTCTGTTCTCCTTAATTTTAATTCCCACTATTTTAGTGGGGTACGATTTATTATAGTATACCCCACTAATTTTGTCAACAATAAACGAAAAAAATTTTTTTATTTCAAACTCACTGAATTAAAGGCTTGCAGTCAAAAATAAAAAACCTGACTATCTCATTTCGGAGCTCTTCAGGTTTTCTTTCTCAATAAAACTATTCTATAAATTTTCGTTCATTAATTAGCTGCTGCGCTTCTTACAGTCAGAGCATTTACCAGACTCTTCCCAGAGCTTATCTGCCACAGGTGCCCAATTAGCAGCCGCATCACTGCATTTTGCACTCAGGTTTCGTACATTCTCAGGGCTTATGAAGTCTGTTGAAGCTGCGCCTGATTTTTCTACCATATCCGTAAGACGTCCAGCGTTATCCAAAAGCGGACAAGGTCTCAAATGATTTTTATTAAACGGCTGATTTTGCCTGTACTGCATAAACAATGGCTTTTTGTATGCCTCCAGCAATGTGTTTTTGTGAATATTTGCATCCGAGTAATGTATGAACGCACATGGTTCAATATCTCCGTTTGCATTTATGTGCAGGTAGCACCTTCCCCCTGCTATACATCCGTCCACATATTCTCCGTCATTCCAGAAATCAAGGGTAAATATTGGTTTTGTTTTTCTGAACTCTCTTATTTGATGATACATGTACTCTCTCTGCTCTGCGGTTGCTAGAAGTTCAGGCACTGCATCTGTTCCCACTGGCATGTAAGTAAAAAACCATGCAAATTTCGCGCCTTTTTTAATCATGTCATCAAAATATTTCTCGCTGCCTATAACATCAGCATTTTTTCTTGTATAACAGCAAGATATACCAAAAGGAAGCTTCTTGTTCTTGAGTATTTCCATTGCCTTTATAATTGCTTTGTATGCCCCGTTTCCCCTTCTGAAATCTGTCTCATCTTCAAAGCCTTCAACACTTATGGCAGGGATGAAATTTTTAACTCGCAGCATATCGTCAGCAAATTCCTCATCAATCAGCGTTGAATTTGTAAATGCCAAAAATGCACAATCACTATGTTTTTCACAAAGTTTAATAATGTCTTTCTTTCGCACAAGAGGTTCTCCGCCGGAATAAATATACATGAACGTCCCCAGCTTTTTGCCCTGATTAATAATACTGTCCAGAGTTTCATAGTCCATGTTCATCTTATTTCCATAATCTGCAGCCCAGCATCCTGTGCAGTGCAGATTACATGCCGAAGTTGGATCCATAAGAATTGCCCACGGAATATTGCATTCATTTTCCGCTCTAGCCTTTCTTTGCCTCTGTCCTCCTATTATCGTGGCATTTATTATAAAATTCTCAAATATTTTTTTTCTTACTTCTGGGTCAATATCTGTGTACAGACTCTTTGTAAGCTTATACCAGTTTCCATCTTTATTCTTAAGAGACTTTTTGATGGTGTTCATCTGCCTTTCCACAACACCATCCCTGTCAAATTTTTCAACCCAGTCCAATATTTTAGGAATATTATTGTCCGGATCTGCGTCCAAATATGATAATACTTTTTTCAATCCATAGGATTCAAGAAGTTCAACCATTGTCATATTGCCCATATCCTCCCTTCAAAATAATTCACTTTATAATGCCATTATATTAACTTACATCGATACTTACACTAGACAATAATTTTTTTTGTCTTAATTTCAGACACATTTAATTTTTTGTATAAATTTTAGACATTTTAAATTTTTGTCTATATAAAAATCACATAAAAGCTATAGTATATAAATATAGGTATACCTTTACAGAAAAGGGGATATGAAATGGAAAACAACAAATTGATTTATACTGTTATTAAGACGGCGGTGGAAAACGGAATACGATACATTGAGGATAACCCGAAAAGAGGTGTACGAAATCTCTTGGATTTAGGCGAATACTTTGCATCTGGAAATTTTCAAAAGAATTTTTTTAAGCTTTCTCATGAAATATTAAGCAATGAAAACAGCTTCTACTATAATATAATTGACAGCCTTGTAAAAGAAATAAGCCATAAAAAGTTGACCGTTTTCGGAATAAACATCGGATATAACAGCTTTACATACGGGACGCGGACAATAAGAGAAAACGAAAAAAAACTGGGATATAATATCCCTTGGGCAATAGTTTTTAATTTTGAAAATGATGATCATATTGAGCTCACGGAAGAAGAACTTTTAAAAATAATAAGCGCCGGCAAAAAGGTCGGAATTTACAGCTATTTTATATTATTGGAAAAAAATATGCCCCTAAAGGCATTGAGCAATATATTACTTGAAAATGATGATTGCGCATTCACTTTATTTGTAGAGCCTGATGCCTTAAATTATGACGTAATCGAAAAATTAAGCCTGCATAGTAACTTATGCATTTTTGTATCAATCAATTGTGACAAAAAAAATAAAACAGCAACTGAAAAATTCAATGTTCTTAAAAAACACAGGTGCCTGTGCGGATTATCTTACAGTTATGATGACAAAAATGCAGATTATATATTAAGCGGCAAATCTGCCGAAACTATGATGTCACTGAAAACAAACTTCGCCATGTATATTAAAAAACGTAGCTGCAACATTAAAACTGCACAAGAAATTCGAAATTTTATTAATAGTCTGAGAGTAAAAGATAATTACCCGGTATTTATGATGGATTTGTATGGTGATTTGGAGCGCATTAACGAAATCATCTCAGTAAAATCCTGCTTTTTAAGCATAAACAGCCGAGGTCAGATAAGTATTTCGGACAGTTTGAATGAAACATCACTAAACATTCAGAACAAAAGTCTGAATGAAATTCTTGCTTCAACAATGCCGAAAGCAAAATATACCTAATTTTTTTCCAGTATTGACATAGCAACGCCTTCAATTGCATTTCTCAATAGAGCTACAAACTGCTCCGGAGGAATTTTTGCTTCCTCAAGCAGCCATCTTGAAATTGCAACTCTTATAGCATCTGCATAAAACGTAGCATAGAAATCCACATCCTTATTGTTTTTAAGTACGTCATTAAGATGGACCACAAGTATAGGATGCAAAACTTCTATAAAATACTCTGAGAATGAATTCTGGCCTGTAACCTTAAAAGCATTTTTATAAAATTTTTTGTTTTCATAGAAAAAATCGCATGTTTTCTCAAGAATTTGCCAAGATGACATGGGGACATCCTTGATTGTAACTATGAATTCAGTATAATAAATCCAGTTGACCAAATCATATTTGTCTTTGAAATGATAGTAAAAACTCTGTCTGTTCATATCGCAGCCTTCAACTATATCACTAATATTTATTTTTTTCATGGGCCTTTCTTCCATTAGCTTCTTCATAGATTCAGCCAGCGCTTTTTTTGTTATTTGTGAATCCGACATACGGTACCATCCTTTCCATAATGTAACAAAAAATTCTTTGTTCCAACTATTTTAACATTAATTTCATAAAATTTAAAGAGAATTCATTCAAATTCACAAATGTAAATCAAAACAGCCGACGAAAATATCGCCGGCTGTTTCATTATTTCATCAGGGCAGTAATTTATAAACCGTCCTGCCATCCTGCTTTGCTTCCATATATACATTGCTCACCGGATATCTTTTCCTGCACTCATTCAGCACAATATCCAATGTTTTTCTGTCATACATTTTAATGCACATATCGCATTCACCCTTGATGCTGAAAGGGGTTTGGGCCACCTTAATATTTTTTAAACCGTAACCCTGTAATTTATTATATGCTGCAATAGCATAACTTCCATGCATAAATGTTATAATATACAGTTCCATGAAATTCCTCCTTTATAATGCTGCACCCTATATTATTTTATTAACAATATTTCATAAGGTTACAAAGGAGGTGAACTGTTAATTTAAATACTGCATTTCATCCTCTTTTTCGTAAATATTCAGTTCATCCTTGAGAATTTCTAAATTTGATTCATAGTCTTCTTCTGATATTTGATTGTTAAAAAGAAGGTCGTCTAATTTATTTTTACTGTCTTCAAAGATAAAGATTTCCTTGCAAGGCCATACGGTGTTGCTTTTTTTATCATAGTTTGACTTTAAAATTGAAATACTCATTTCATTTTCTTTTAAATCGATAATAGTACCCATCAGGTGAAACTTATTGATTTTTATATTGTGTTTTTCAAACAAATTTCTGACTTCTTTTATAAATACATAGTGCTTTCTTTTTATTTCAAAGGCTGCATTTTCGTTTAACATCTCTTCATTCAGATCATTGTTGTAATATTCAACAGAAATATCATAGATATTATTTTCGTCAAGTCCGTAAAAATCGACCTTGTTTTCGATAGTTTCGAAAACATTTGAATCAGTAATATTTGATTTGAATAGTTTATAGTCCATAGCTCCCCCTAACTCTGTTTCAGGTACTCCAAAAATTTTTTCATTTTGCTTTCGTAACCTGATTCTTTTGGCTCATAAAAACTTGTGTTCTTCAAAGTTTCCGGAAGATAACTCTGTTTAACATAAAATTTATCATAATCGTGAGGATATTTATAGCTGACTCCTCTGTTAAGCTTTTCAGCTCCTCCATAGTGGGAATCCCTTAGATGTAAAGGAACCTCAAGTGAATTTTTTTCGACGGCATCCATAGCTCTAGATATGGCTATGATCGAGGCATTGCTTTTAGGTGCACAGGCTACGTAAATTGCTGCCTGAGCCAATGTTATGCGCCCCTCCGGAAACCCTATTATCTCCACAGCCTTAAAAGCATTAACCGCAACTTCCAGTGCTCTCGGATCAGCATTACCAACATCTTCCGAAGCACATATTATTATTCTTCTTGCAATAAACTTAGGATCTTCTCCTGCTTTAATCATTTTTGCCAGCCAGAACACAGCAGCGTCCGGGTCTGATCCTCTCATACTTTTAATAAATGCAGAAATTGTGTCATAATGACTATCCCCGTTTTTATCATATTCAATTTTCTTCCTTTGGATGCATTCAACAGCTACATTAATGTCAATTATTATCCTGCCGTTCACTTCGGAAGTAGTTTCCACTCCCAGTTCCAATGCACTCAAAGCCTTTCTTATGTCACCGTTTGAGTTCTCCACTATATGATTCAGCGCATCATCTTCAAGCTCAATGTTCTTTTTTCCGTAGCCCCTTTCTTCATCCTTCAAGGCATTTCGAACAACCATTTTAATATCTTCATTTGTTATTTTTTGAAATTCAAAAACCAACGAACGTGAAATCAAAGCCTGATTAACCTCAAAATAAGGATTCTCCGTTGTTGCTCCCACCAGTATAATCGTTCCGTTTTCAACATATGGAAGGAGGGCATCCTGCTGAGCTTTATTAAACCGGTGAATTTCGTCAATAAAGAGTATTGTCCTTCTATTATAAATAGACAGCTCGTCAACCGCAAAGCTAATTTTTCCCTTTATATCCTTAATTCCGCTGGTAACTGCATTTAAAGTTGTAAAATTGTTATTGGTGTTTTCAGCAATAATTCTCGCCAGAGTTGTTTTTCCTGTCCCGGGCGGGCCGTAAAATATTGCCGAAGAAAGCTTGTCAGCCTTTATTGCTCTGTTCAATATCCTGCCCTCACCGACTATGTGTTTCTGCCCAACAAAATCACTAAGATTCATTGGTCTCATTCGCTCAGCGAGAGGCCCTTTTTTCTTAATGTTATTTTCATATTGCATTTCAAATATATTCATTATTTATCCTTCAATGCTTCACAAAAATTATAGTTTTTTCCCCAATGTAAATTTAAGGGTATTTTTCTTCATTTCTTTTTTATCATAGGCTTTCAAAATAAAGTAAGATACGGCAAGAGAAGCAATGGATGCAACGGCTGAAATCATATCTTTGTTGGCATTGTTCATAAATATAAGCTGTACTATCCCTATTGTAATTAACATAATTACAAACGGTATGCCGTAAAGCATTAAAATTTGCTTGAGGACCACTGAATTTTCAGTTGTAATTTCAACATAATCTCCAACCTCATAATCACCGCTTATTTCTGTTTCAAACATGACGCTGGGTTGCCTGCAAGATGATCCGCAGCTTTTACAGTTGTCACCGCAGCTGGATACTCTCTTCACCGAAATTATCGCCTTGTTTCCTTCAATTTTCTCTATTTTACCTACTTGCTCCATTATTCCATTCCTTTCTGGCACTTACGAAATACGACCGCTATGGCGAACTAATTCGCCCTGCTTGCCTATTCCTTATCTTTTACTTCTATGCTCAATTCATTAAGTTGATTTTCGGAAGCATACGTAGGTGCTTCTGTCATCAGGCATGTAGCACTCTGAGTTTTAGGGAAAGCTATAACGTCTCTGATATTATCACTTTCTGTAAGCAACATCATGAAGCGATCCAGCCCGTAAGCAATTCCGCCGTGTGGTGGTACTCCGTACTTAAATGCTTCAAGTAAAAATCCAAACTTTTCATTAGCTTCCTCATCTGTAAATCCTAACGCTCTAAACATTCTGTTTTGCAACTCTCTGTTAGTTATACGTATACTTCCTCCGCCTATTTCATCACCGTTTATTACAATATCATATGCTTTTGCTCTCACTTCTCCCGGATCAGATTCTATCTTCTCAATATCTTCATCTACAGGTGAAGTAAACGGATGGTGCTTTGCAACGTATCTGTTTTCTTCTTCATCAAATTCGAAAAGCGGAAAGTCTGTTATCCAAACCAACTCATATTTATTGTTGTCTATAAGACCTTTTTTCTTTGCTATCTCAATTCTTAATGCCCCTAATGCAGTATTTACTACGGATTCCTTATCAGCTACAATAAATACAATATCCTTCTCTTTTAATTCAAGAGATGATTCTAGCTGTTTGATTTCTTCTTCACTCAGGAACTTCGCTATTGGAGAGTCAATTGCTCCGCCTTCATATTTCATCCACGCTAACCCTTTAGCTCCATATGTTTTAACGAATTTTTCAAGCTTTGATATCCCTTTCTTTGAAAATTCGTCTGCATCTCCTTCGATTTTAATGCACTTAATGAGCCCTTTAGACTCACATGTGGACTTAAATGCATTGAACTCTGTATTTCTAAAAATCTTTGTTATATTTGTAAGCTCATATCCAAAGCGCAAATCCGGCTTATCACATCCGTACTTATCCATAGCAACCTTGTATGGCATGCGCTTTATAGGTACCTCTATATCAATATTTTTGACTTCTTTAAAAATTCTTTGTATCAGTTTTTCATTAACTGAAATAACATCCTCTACATCAACAAAAGACATTTCAATATCTACCTGAGTAAATTCAGGTTGTCTGTTTGCTCTTAAGTCCTCATCCCTGAAACATCTTACAATCTGGAAGTACCTGTTCATTCCTGACACCATCAGCAATTGCTTAAAAAGCTGAGGAGACTGAGGCAAAGCATAAAATTTTCCAGGATTGACTCTGCTTGGAACAAGATAGTCTCTCGCTCCTTCAGGAGTCGGTTTTGTTAAAAACGGTGTCTCTATTTCATTAAAATCATTTTCGTACAAAAATTCTCTTATAACTTTAGATGTTTTACTTCTTATTATAAGATTATTCTGCATGTGAGGTTTCCTTAAATCAAGGAATCTGTATTTTAGACGCATCTGCTCTGACACATCGTCATTATCCTTAATATAAATAGGCGGAGTTTCCGCAGTATCAAGTATCTTTAATTCTTCAGCATAAACTTCTATATCGCCGGTTTTCATTTCCGGATTTTTGGATTTTCTTTCAAAAACCTTCCCTTTTACAGCAATAACAAATTCACTTCTCAAACTTCCTGCTTTATCAAATGCTTCATTATTCACTTCAGTATCGAATACAACCTGAACTAACCCTGTTATATCTCTAAGATCGGCAAAAATAAGTCCTCCAAGGCTTCTTCTTTTTTGAACCCAGCCCATAAGCACCACTTCTCGTCCTATATCACCAAGGCATAATTCTCCGCACATATCGGTTCTTTTTAATTGACCCATCGTATCCATAATTTCCTCCATATATCAAAAAAAATAACCCCTCCCTGCTAGGGACGAGTTTAACCCGCGTTGCCACCCTAATTGGACCGTACAGTCCCGCTCAATTAGAAATTGCTATTTAGAGGTGTCTTTCATCACAAGTTAATAACAGGCTTCCATCGTCCCTGTCTCGCTAAAATTAATGCAATTATGATTACTCTTCCCCATGCAATATATACAATAAAACTACCACAATAATTTTTCTTTGTCAACGATTTTTTGCATAGGTGAAAAATATTGCATCTGCTGCAAAAAAATACTATGTTGCCGCTACAGTAGAGACCTACATACCCCTCTACTGATTATTAAAAAATAAAAGAAATTGAACAAAAGTCCAATTTCTTTTGAATTTCTTTATTCAGCGCAATCGAAAATGCTATTTTTCTGTTTCCTCTGTTTTTTCTGCCGCTTCAACAGATTCTGATTTTTCAGCTATTACGACCGGTTTTTCTTCTTTTTCGGTCTTTTGGGGTTTATCTTCTACAGACAGGTCATCTTTAAATTCCTTGGATACCTTTTTAAATTCATTTAATGTCTTTCCAATTGATCTGCCAAGCTCAGGAAGTTTAGCCGGCCCTACTATGATTAATGCAATTATTAGTATAAGCACTAATTCTCCTGTACCTATTCTGCCCATAATTATTCTCCTCTCAATTACGTTTCTTGTACAATTATAACATAAAAGATCTATAAAATATATATTAACTCAATCCAGTTGATAATTTTTTTCTCAATAATTCTTTTTTCCTGCAAACTATACATACTTCCTCATTTTCATTTTCAGGCATATGCTTCTTCCCACAAACGCTACAGATTTTCAGATTAATTTCTTTTTTCAAAGCAGAGCTAAAAACCTGACTTCCGTCTGAACATCTGTATATTGCCTTCTGTGGGCACATTGTTTCGCATAATCCGCATTGATAACAGTTAGCAACACTGTAGTACAACCTCTTTGACAGAGTTTCTTCTTCAATCTTCCAAGCATCTCCAGGACATACATCCTGACATTTACCGCAACCGTCACAAGCAGCACCGACTTCAAAATCTGCCCAAAACGTATTTACATTCTTAGCCCGGTCTGACAATCCCTTGTCTCTTATAGCTTTTAGAAGCAGCCTTCTGGCTGACAGGTTATTATCATCATCAATAATTGAATTTATAGTCTTCAGCACAATATTTTCTGATTCTTTTTTTACAAGCTTAAATAAATTTCTTCGCGATATTTCCTCATCGATTAAGTCCGCAATATCTCTGTTTTCAGTAATAATTTCATAATTAGGAAGCCTTCCAATATTTTTAAGAAAAGCTGTGGCTTTTTCCAAAGATTGTTTAAAAAACGAATCATTATACCCTGCTTCACAATCAGAACACCTGCTCAAGTTAAAATAAATTTTCTTATCTGCGCATAAAATTAATACTGCTGCAATAAACTCAGGGTGCATTCCATTCAGGCAGCTCATATTAATGTTTCCTGCTGCAGATTCCTTTAAACAAGAAAAAACAAGTTTTTTCTTGCCGCATGCATGCAAAAGAACATCTTCCTCCTGAGCATTATTAAATGTTATTGCCTGCGTAGGGCAACTTGATCTGCACACACCACACTCAGCGCACATTTTTTCGCTGAATTTTATTTTTTTATCCTTTAACTGAATAGCTCCTTCCGGACAATTATCAATGCATCTGCTGCATGGTATGCCTTTGTTATTAATACATTTTTTGGCAGAAACTTCCGGAAGATTTTTTTCAGTCATTTTGTTAAACAAATAATCTAATATCATATTGGCACCTTTGTATTGTAAAGTAAAACAGGAAAGCAAACTGCTTTCCTATTATACCGATACAGCTTTGCTATCCTAATTTAAGGAAGCAGGTTCAAAGCTTCAAGCTCATCTGCCACATCCTTAAGACCTAGTCTTTCTAATGTAGCTCTTGTAGGAGCTCCTGTTTTTTCATCCCATCCATATTCTCTATACAGCAGTGTCAAACCTAACTGCATATCATCTCTGTCAAGTTTTACCGTACCTTCAGTAAATGGTTTAACATCTGGATCAGCTTCAAATACCCATTCTGGAATTGTATCATGTTCATTTCTCATATCAATTGTATTCATTTCTTTAACACATGCAGCCCTGTGCATTGTTGAAATTCTTTCTGCTGCAAGATTCATTTCTTCCTCTGAAGTCTCTATGCCTGTTGCCAAGCTGAAGAATTTAGCTTCCAGTGCAGTATCTCCTCTATAGTTTCTTTCCTTTGAAGGTGATACAGTCATAGGCCATACCCAGTTGCACAATGTAATTGAATCATGCAGGAAGTTTCTGTCCAGCGACCATTTAGCAAATTTAGCTTTATATTCATTCATAGGAGTGTAGTTCATCGGTGCATCCAACGCATCAGGCGAACCCCATACTTCTCCTGCAACTTCTTTAAGAATTTCAATAGGAAGTCCAGCACCTATCATATTCATGTGAGTGTGCGAATTTGCATCCCTATTGAATATTACGTTAACCAATGCACCTACCTGTGCTCCTGATTCATTACTGTGATGTTTAGGATATGCCATTTTAGACCACAAATTATTTCCGTATGAATTCCAATATTCTTCTCCTAAATTCCATCTTTGATCAAGCCAGTACGGTCCATCAAGCAAATGGCCGAACTCTCCACCTTTAATCAAGTTTCCGTAATACTCTACCATCCAGCCCGGATCACCGCTCTCCACTAAATCCCAGTTTATGCTGTCATATTCTTCCTTAGGAAGAACTTCTTTAAATTTCCCTGAATTATAAGCATATCTAAAGTCTCTCGGCAACTGACCGTAATTGCTCCAAATACCGTAATCATCAGCAAGCCTTGATCCCAGACATTTTGTAATAAGTGAATCCATTCCCTTCTTTTCACCATCTGCATAACCTTTTATCATTGCAGTGTTAGGCGAACTGTAGTTAATGCATGTACTTGTTGCATAAGGAGTTAATCCGTATTTTTCAAGTTCAGGCATATACATATTTGACTGACATCGAATCGGACATGAGTAGCATCCTCCCATTTTTATGGTTCTGTCTTCAGCCAGCGGTCCCAAGTCAAATATAGCCTTCTGTGTACGAAGTCCTACCTTGTTTTTATCTCCTGCAGCACATTCTCCCGTTTCCACAGGCGGATTAGCTGCTCCCCAGAACAGCCCAAGCTGTGCAGTCCAGCGGCTCTTTGAATTGTGATATTCTGCCCAAGGCTGTGGTGTGCTAGGTACCACGTGATTGTTGTTGGATCCTATTATATCTTTCATCATGTATTCATTCAAATCCAGCCAATCCTGAGCTTTTCCTTCTGCTATATGTACAGCATTAGTTCCTTTTACACCTATGGCTTTTAGTTTTTTTGCTCCTAAAATTCCTCCGTGTCCTCCTGCTGAGTGGTTAACTGAATTAACTATTGATGCCAGATTTTTCATCTGCTCCCCTGCAGGCCCGATTGCGGCAATACATGCTTCCTTACCCATAATTTCATTTATTGCATAAGTTGTGTCTATGGTACCTTTTCCCCATAAGTCACTTGCATCTTCTATTGATATATTATCATCTTCAATTTTTAACCATACAGGTTTTGTTGATTCCCCTTCAATTATAATTCCGTCGTATCCTGCAAATTTCAGCCAAGCTCCGAAATTTCCTCCCATGTGGCTGTCAGCTATAGCATGATACGGATTTGTAGGGCTCAATGAAGTAATATTTGTTCTTCCGCTACAAGGTGCCGTTGTACCTGTAAGCGGCCCCACTGCTATTACTACCTTGTTTGCTTCATCAAAAGCCTTTGTTCCCTGAGGAACTTCGTCAAATATTATTTTGTATCCGAATCCTGCTCCTCCTACAAGGTCTTTGTATTTCATTGTATCTTCTGTTTTAATATTGCCAGTAGTTAAATTAACTCTTAATAGACTTCCTGTCCATCCTGTTATATTAGCCATTTATTCTTCCTCCAATCAAAATTCTTTCATTTTTCAGTTAGCTTAAACTATGAAAATCTATATCCTTTTCTTCTGAAGATTGCCTCCATTTTTTCCCAAGGTATAATCTGCAAAGCTCCAGTTATGCAGTTGTCAGCACATGCACCACATAAAATACATTTAGTTGATTTACCTGTCTCCGGATCAACAGTAGGCATATTCCAAGGACATGCATCTGAACATGCTCCACAGCCCACACATAAACTTTCATCTACTGTCCAAGCCTTGGTTGTTTCATTTTGACTGATGGCATTTTTCGGACATGCTTCAGCACATTTAGCATCTTCGCATTGACGACATGTTTCAGGCGTCATCAAGAAGTTACCAAAATATCCGTTTTCATAACGATAGTTTTCTGTCATTTCTTTTCCGTAGTTAAAATTTCTGCTGATTTTGACTCTTGAAATTAACGGGTGAATCTTTTGGTCATTTGCAACAGTACAAACCATTTCACATCTCTGGCATCCTGTGCATTTGTTAGGCTCTACAACAAGAAGACCAGTAGGAATTACAAAGGCCTCAACTTCAGGTGATTCTTCATTTCCCGACGGCTCAGCCTGGGAACATCCCATTAGGTTCAAAACAGAAGTTGCGACAGTTACACCTGCAATTCCCTTACCGCTCATTTTCAAAAATTCGCGTCTTGTTCTGATTTTTTCAATAAAATCTTCAATCTCTCTTTCAAACATGATAACTCTCCCTTCAAATATATATCATCTCTCTGATAAAATATGAATCGCTTGTTTAATCTTCTTTAACAGCATCTTTTTCTGTAGGTTCGTCACTGGTCTTATTAACATTATCCTTAAATTCTCTTATAGATTTCCCGAATGCCTTTCCTATTTCCGGAAGTTTGGAAGGTCCAAATATAACTAAAGCTATAACTAATACAAGTATCAGTTCAGCAGGTCCTATTTTGCCCATGTTATCCCTCCTTTCCAAGTAATTTAAATTGACAAACTTATGGATTTTGCTCGGATTCCACTTCTATCCATTCGGCAAGTGAAGCGGCATGAGCTTTTCTCATGAACTTGTCAGAATAAAGATAAAGCGCATTATTTGAAGCTCTCGTTTCCTGTATATCCTTGTACTCCTCATTTTTTTTGAGCTGCTCATACACTTCTGCAAACTCTTCTTTGGACAACTTAAAAGGAGATTTACCGAACAGCCTTACATCTGTCGGCCTCGGATATATCCTTGATTCCTCTCTTACAGTTTCAGATATGGTTTTAAATAAATCATTTTCTTCCACCAAAACCATCATCTTAGCATATTTTCCGGTCATGTACTGCTCCGAGTACAAATACATTTTTTCCTTCCCGTTCATGGTGCAAATATCAGAGAATTCTTCTCTTGCTTTCAGCTCTTCAATGATCTCCAAAAGGTTTTCGACCTCCAATGACATCGGCTCGTCCAAAAAGTCCTCTGCATTTGCCAAAATTCCTTCATATGATTTATCCCTGATTAAAATTGCCAATTCAGCTAATTTATCATCAGGGGCATCTTCGAAAGCATCATTTTCCTCGGAAATTAAATCAGACTCAAATTCTTCTTCATTATTTCTGTCTTCAACAGAATTATCAATCATCAAGTCCCTCCCGCGAGCAATATTTTATAATTGTATATTTTTTAACAATTATAATGTTATAATTTTATCATAATTAAACTTTTTAATCAATACTAAAATCGCTTAAAACCGTTATATCCTAAATGATATAACGATTTTTCCTCATAAAAAAATGATTACTAATGAATATTTAATTTGTTTTTTTTACGACATATGTTAATTTGCTCACATATTAAGAATTTTACACACTTTCTTTCAATAGTTGTAAGCGCGCTTTTGCATAATCATTCAAACACTCTATTTTATTCCACATCTTTATAAATTATTAATTTTTTGTAATTCATTAGTTTTATTAATTATTTTCTGTTAAATCATCCAAAGTCTTAAATATATATCCTTCTTCCTTGTATTTTGTCAGAAGTTCATCCAATATTTCTGAATTTGTTTTTGAGGTACTATGCAAAAGTAATACGGCACCCGGATGAATTCTTGGTATAAGCTTGCTGTACGCCTGTTCTTTTGTAGGTTGCTTATCGGCGTACCAGTCTACATATGCAAGACTCCAGAAAATTGTTTTATATCCCAGTTCATTTGCCATCATTAGATTTTTTTCATTAAATTTACCCTGAGGAGGCCTATAATATTTAGACATTTCAGTACCAGTTATCTGCTTAAATATCTCTTCAAGAGATGTAAGCTCTTTTTTAAATGATTCCACATCTGATATCTTTGACATGTCCGGATGATGGTATGTATGGTTTGCTACAATATGCCCTTCATTAACCATTCTCTTAACCAGCAGCGGTTCTTCCTCCATATAATGGCCTACAAGAAAAAAAGCTGCCTTAACATCATGTTTTTTCAATGTATCAAGTATCTTTTCAGTAAATCCATTCTCAAAACCCGCATCAAAAGTAAGATATATTACCTTTTCGTCATCATTCCCCACGTAATAAGCATTGTATTCTTTTAGTGCCCTTGCGGTGGCATTGCCTATGGGAGCCTTTCCGTTTTCCCTGAAACTCAGTCCCCAATTGGTTATTTCAGTAGAAACTGTTATAGAAAAATTAAACATCGCCTCATAAACAAACATGCCCGCAAATAAAAGCACCGCACAAAACAAAGCTATACCAATACTTTTCTTTCTTATATAAATAATCATATACTTCACCCCTTACTTATATATATATATTGTGACGCACATTATGTCTTAAAATCGCAATATTAATTAGCACTTTTTACCAATCAAACGTATGCTCACATGTTTGACATAACGAGACAAATTATATATAATACTAGTAAATGTTTTCATTATATATACTTGGAGGTACTATGCTAGAACATTTGATTACTATTCTTGTGCCTAATATTGCGCATATTTTGGAATTAATAGGTGTATTTATAATAATTTACTCTGCTTTAAAGGCATTCGGAAGGTATGCGCTTAGGTTTTTTAAATTTACTGATGAAACTATTAAAATCGAATTTTCGCAGGCTCTGGCAATGGCACTGGAATTTAAACTGGGCGCTGAGATTTTAAAAACCTTGGTTATCAGAACAATTGATGAACTAATTATTCTTGCTTCCATAGTAGTTTTAAGAGCAGCATTAACATTAATTATTCATTGGGAAATAGAAAGCGATTCGAAACGTGCAAATCACTTCAAAGAATTGAAAGAAAAAACGGCTCACAAGAATGAAGTTGATGAAAAAAAATTATAACATACATAAAAAATTGGGACTGGCTCAGTCCCAATTTTTATGATATTGCTTTTTTCAATACTTCTTCTATTTTTTCGAAAGATGGTACTCCCTCATGGACTTTTATTTCGTCAACGTAAAATGTGGGAACCTGGTAATAATCATAAGCATCGGCAATTTGCGCATGCACTGATTCTTCAATACGTTCAATTTCAACATCCTTGTATTCAGGTTTTTTTGTCTTCAACGCATCTACCATTTTAAAGGCCCTCTTGCAGTGAGGACAATTTTCCAAATAGAATGCTTTTACCTTCTTCATACAATCTCCTTTTTGTCAAATAATAATCTCTTCTTTTTTTGCAATATTTCTTCAATCCGCCCTTCGTACTCCTCCAGACTTTTAAAATTCCGAAGGGGAACATGCCTCCCGTCCTGTTTCTTTATTTTTGAAGATGCTCCAAGTCCGCACGCCAGTATGGTCTCCAGTTCCTCTATTATAACAATATTGTATAAACTTTCCTTTTCCGGCAAAGTATAACCAATATTTTCAGAATTTCCCTTTATGTTTTTTTGCCTGTACATATAGTATGGTATGTACCCGCTGTCAATGCATTCCTTCTTTACCACCTCATACATTTTTTGTATCAAGTCATAATCCTTACGCAATTCTTCACTTTGTCTTGTAAGCTCAGATTTCGTCTTGTATGCCAGTGAATGGACAGTAATATTTTCAGGCCTTAATTTAATTATTTCTCTTATGGTGTAATTAACGTCTGCTTCATCTTCTCCTGGAAGTCCCAATATTATATCCGTGTTAATCCAATCAAAGCCTGTTTTTCTTGCAAGGTTATATTTATTTACTATATCCTCTGAAGAATGCTTTCTCCCGATTATTTCAAGCGTCTTTTCGTTCATTGTCTGAGGGTTGATGCTTATTCGGTTTACGCCTGTTTCTTTTAGGAATATCAATTTTTCTTCTGTCAAAGTATCCGGTCTTCCGGCTTCAAACATCACTTCTTTTATTTCAGCCAGATCATAGTATTTTTTTATGCAGTCAAATATAACAGATATCTGCCTTTCATTTAATACAGAAGGAGTTCCTCCTCCTATATATATAGTGTGTAGCTTTAGGCCCCTTCTCAAAGCCATTTTTATCGTTTCTTCAATCTCATATACAAGTACATCTATATATTTATCTATTTTATCTTCCTTTGCGCCTGTATATGATGTAAATGAACAATAGCTACATTTTGAAGGGCAAAACGGTATCCCGGCATACAAATTGTAATTTTGCTTGTTTTCCTCTTCATTCACATACTTTCTTTCAATATCCAGTACTTCCCACAAAAGATCAATTTTTTCCGGTAAAACTTCGTAGGTATCTTTTAATATTTTTGTAGTTTCTTTTTTTGTCTTCCCATGTTTAAGTGCTGTTATCAGTATCTTTACCACTCTCACGCCGGTCAGAATACCGTACTCTGGATTTACACCGTAGTATCTTTTCAGAACACTGTGTATTGATTTTACGACAAGAATCTTTTTAAGTCTCTTCGAATCAGCACTCTCAAGAAAAATTTCATCACTTTCGTATTCTGCTCTGAACAAAAGCTGGTCGTTTAAATACAGACAAGCAGTACTGATTAACGAATTCCCATCATCGTTCAATACTGACACCATTGCCAGCCCTGTGTCATTATAGCTTTTTCCGGAAAGTTTGACTTCATATCCTATGTTTAAATCAAATATTCTGAGGTCATTTCTTGCTTCATATTCAAAATTATGTCCTGAAAAATAAAATGTAAGCACCTTCATTTAGTTTACAAACGGATTCCCGAGTTTCTCAGATTTAATGGTAGAAGGTGAGTTGTGGCCCGGATATATTACAATATCATCGTCATATTTAAAGATTTTATTCTTTATTGAACTTATTATATCATCAAAGGATCCTCCCGGAAAATCCGTCCTGCCTATGGATTTGTTAAAGAGCGTATCGCCGGTCATCATAATATTTCCGACCTTTATACATATACCGCCCTTTGTATGGCCCGGAGTATGAATAATATCAAATTTTAAGTCTCCCAGCATTATATCATCACCATCATTTAATTCAACATCCGGAATTATAGATGTACTCCTGCCAGTAATCATCTTTGAAAAATTAGCATTGCCGTCCTTAAGAACTTCTGCGTCATCCTTGTGAATATAAATTTTCAAATTATACTTATCAGTCAGCTCCTTCACAGCTCCTATATGGTCACCGTGAGCATGAGTAAGTATGATAATTTTAGGAATAAGGTTAAGTTCCTTCAGCTTATCATCTATTTTTTTAAAGTCTGCTCCCGGATCTATTACAGCGGCTTCCATTGTTGTTTCAGAACCAACAATATAACAATTGGATAAATAAGACCCTACAGTCATAGCTTCAAATATCATTTGTTCCTCCTAAAATAATTTTTTGCTGTCTAGAAGAATTGTAACCGGGCCGTCATTGACAAGTTCTACATCCATATCGGCACCAAATTCTCCGCACTGAGTAAATATTTCTTTTTCTTTCATTCTATTTATGAAGCTTTCATACATGGGGACCGCCTTCTCCGGCAAAGCTGCGTGAATAAAACTGGGCCTTCTTCCTTTTCTTGCATCTCCCAAAAGAGTAAACTGAGAAACAACCAAAATACTTCCTTCCACATCTATGAGGCTTTTATTCATTTTCCCGTTTTCATCTTCAAATATCCTTAAATTAGGGACTTTTTCACACATGTATTCCAGGTCTTTTTCATTGTCCGTTTCTTCCACTCCAAGCAATAGCAATATACCGTGGTTTATCTCGCCTATAATCTTGTTGTCAACAGTAACGCCTGCTCTTTTTACACGCTGTACTACTCCTCTCATTTAATCACCTTCCTTATTTTATAGTTTAATTTTATGTTAGTCTGTAATTATGTCACCTACAATAAAACAGAACGACGCGAAGTCGTTCTCAGATTGATTACAAAGCCATCAAGATAACAAACCGTCTCGAAAAGTTTGTTATTAAACTATTTTTTGTTCCTGTATACTTCCAGTACTCCGTCTAACTTTTTGATTTTTTTGATTAAATCTTCTATTTGTTTTGTTTCATTTATTTCAAATCCAATGTCTAATATGGCAACCCGTTCCTTATTTACTCTTAAGTTGAGTGAAACGGCATTCAATTTAGCTTCCGAATATAGATTAGTCACGTCTTGAAGAAGTCTTGGTCTGTCTATGGCTTTTATCTGAAGCTCGCTTAAGAAAGTCGCCTTTTCTTCTGTGTCCCATTCTACCTCGATAAACCTTTGATCATCCGAATCATTCAGGTCATGGACATTTGTACAGTCTGACCTGTGAATCGAAACTCCTCTGCCTCTGGTAATATATCCTACAATTGCATCTCCGGGAACTGGATTGCAGCATTTAGAAAAACGGACCTTTATGTTGTCTATGCCCTTTATAATAACACCCGAAGCATGTTTTTCTTTTCTTGGCGGCGATGCTTTTGCTGCTGTCAGATTCTTCTCAAGATTTTCTATCTTTTCAAGCTCTATTTTATCCTTGTTTTTTTCCAGATATAGTAACTTCAGCCTGTTTACAATCTGGTTTTCTGTGATACCGCCATTTCCTACCGCCGCAAACAGATTGCTTATGGTATTCATGTTGTATTTATCTGCTACAAACTTCAGCCATTCTTCCTTCATCAAATCAACAATTTGAAAGCCTTGTTTTTTGACTTCTCGCTCTACAAGCTCTTTCCCTTTTTCAACATTGAAATCTTTGTCTTTTTCCTTGAAGAACTTCCTTATTTTTGATTTTGCCTGGCTTGATGCAGCTATTTTCAGCCAGTCTCTGCTGGGACCGACACTAGACTGCGATGTAAGTATTTCAACCTGATCACCTGTCTTTAGCTTCGTGTCAATAGGCACTATTCTGCCGTTTATCTTTGCACCTACACACCTGTTGCCCACGGCACTGTGTACCCTGTAAGCAAAATCTATCGGTATTGAACCCTTAGGCAGATTTACAACTTCTCCCTTAGGTGTAAATACAAATACTTCGTCAGCATATAAGTCTATTTTTAGCGATTCCATAAATTCCTGAGGATCATTTGTTTCCTGCTGCCATTCAAGCATCTGCCTCAGCCAGTTCAGTTTCTCCTCATAATTTGTCTTTTCATCGATTCCTTCCTTGTACTTCCAGTGCGCCGCAATACCGTACTCAGCAGTCCTGTGCATTTCAAGAGTCCTTATCTGTATCTCAAATGGTTCTCCATACGGCCCTATTACCGTAGTATGCAAAGACTGGTACATGTTTGGTTTTGGCATTGCAATGTAGTCTTTGAACCTTCCAGGAATAGGCTTCCAAAGTGTGTGCACAGTTCCCAGAGAGCCGTAGCAGTCTTTAATAGTGTCCACAATAATTCTAACGGCAATCAAGTCATATATCTGCTCAAAGGATTTATTCTTAAAATACATTTTCTTATAAATGGAATATAGACTTTTCGGTCTCCCTTTGATTTCTGATTTTATTCCCGCTTCGTTAAGCTTTTCAGACATTATAGAAATTATTTGAGAAATGTAATCTTTTCTCTTTTCACTTTTTTCCTGTACTTTTTTGACTAAGTCTTCATATCCTTCCGGATCTATATATTTAAGGCTCAAGTCTTCAAGCTCCCACTTAATGGATGCCATACCGAGACGATTCGCAATAGGTGCATATATTTCAATAGTTTCCATTGCCTTCTGGTACTGCTTTTCCTTAGGCATGTATTGAAGCGTTCTTATATTGTGAAGTCGATCCGCAAGTTTTATTATAACAACCCTGATATCCTTTGACATGGCAATTATCATTTTTCTTAAGGATTCAGCCTGGCGTTCTTCTTTATTTCGGTATTTTACCTTGCTCAACTTTGTGACACCGTCAACCATATTAGCAATTTCTTCACTGAATTCTCTCTTTATGTCATAATATGTAATGCCTGTATCTTCAACCACATCATGGAGAAGAGCTGCTGCGATCGTTTGTACATCAACATGCAAATCAGCTAAAATAAGCGCAACATTATAAGGATGCACAAAGTATCTTTCGCCAGAATACCTAGTCTGCGCATTTGAATGAGCCATCTCCGCATAGTTGTATGCCTTTGCAACAACAGAAATATCCGCATTGGAATTATACGATTCTATTTGATTAATTAAATTTTCCAGCATGTCTTCACCACTATTTCTAATCAGTATCATAATTAATGTCTGTTACTTTTTCTATTACAGTGTCTTATGTTAATAAGTTCACTGACTAAAGCATTAGCTGTATTTTACTAATGATTCAACATTGTACCCTTTTAGTTTTTCTCTTCCGTTTAAATCTTCCAGCTCAATTAAAAATCCAAGTCCTGCTACTTCGCCTCCCAGTTTTTCAACCAGTTTTGCAGCAGCGTACATCGTTCCACCGGTAGCAAGTAAATCATCCACAATTAATACTTTTTGCCCTTTCTTGATTGAGTCCTTATGTATTTCCAGTTTATCTTTTCCATATTCAAGGGAATATTCGTAACTTACTGTTTCAGCAGGAAGTTTTCCCTGCTTTCTTACAGGAACAAATCCTGTTCCCAGCAAATAAGCAAGAGGAGTTGCGAATATGAAGCCTCTTGATTCAGGTCCAACTATTATATCAACATCTATGTCCTTGAATTTTTCAGCCATTTTGTTTATGCATTCCTTTAAAGCATCCGCATCCTTCAGAAGTGTCGTTATGTCTTTAAAACTTATTCCCTCTGACGGAAACCCTTCTATTACACGAATCTTTTCTTTTAAGTCCATAATTCCTCCAATTTAAAAGACTATTTCTTTATATACAGTACTTCATTTTTTAATGCGTATTGAATATTATCAGCCTTTTTAAGCATACATATTATTTCTTCTGCTGTTATTTTAGTATTATATATTTTATTTAGCTTTTCCACAAGCACGAATATGTCAGTCTTTATTATTTTTGACTTGCTTTTATTTATGACTGAATTCAGCACTTTCATTTTTTCATCGTCGATAGAGTAATCCAGTTTGTCACTATCCTCAACATTCTGCAATACCAGCTGAATACTTTTTCTGCCGTTAAATTCATTCAAGCTCATGGTAACCACATAAGCTGACGGTTTTGTGAGAACTTTTTCCAAAATGCCGATTTTACCAAATCCAATTACAGAAATTTCTCTATTATCTTTTACAAGAACAAAGCTTAAATGACTTCCATCCCTGCCTACTTTTCGAATATTTTTCAGTTCTGCATCCTTAAGAGCAAACACCGGTTTCGGATTTCCCGATCCATAAGGCTCAAACATGCAGATTTCTTTATATAAATCAAAACTGACGTCTTTCGCTTCAATATACGAATCGGCTTCAATTTCATTTAGGCTGTCATCCCTGTTTAAAGAGAAGATGTAGCTGTTCAATTCATCTGCAAATATATTTATATTTTTCTCTTCTATCGTCAGTCCAGCTGCAAGCTTATGACCGCCATACTTCAGCAAATATTGCTTCACCGCTGTAAAAGCCTCAAAAATATCAACACATTCCAGACTCCTGGCAGATCCTTTGCCTATACCTTCTTTCATAGATATAACAACACTGGGTATTTCATATTTATCCGTAAGCTTTGAAGCTACAATTCCAAGCACGCCTTCATGCCAGTTCTCTCCATAAACAACAATAATACTCTTCTTGTATAAAAAGTCTGTTTCTATCTTATTAACAGCTTCTTCAAAAATTACACTCTCGGCCTGCTTTCTCAAAGCATTTAAAGCTTCAAGCTCCAGTGCAAGCTTTTCTGCTTCCTGCTCATCAGACGAAAGCATAAGCTTTATTGCCTTTTTTGCGGTATCCATTCTCCCAGCCGCATTTATTCTCGGAGCAATAATAAATCCAATGTGGTAGGATTCGATTTCTTTATCTTTGATACCGGAAACTTCAATAAGCTTTTTTAAGCCTATCAACCTTGTGTTGTTAATTTTTCTCAATCCGTTCTTTGCAATAACCCTGTTGTCTCCAAAAAGATCAACTATATCCGCTATAGTACCAAGGCATGCCAGTTCAAGAAGAACATCTTCAATGTCTTCAACCTTAAGATATGTGTTCAAATGTTTCAAAAATTTAAAAGACAGTCCTGCCGCGCATAAATGCTTGTTTTTCGACGGACAGTCTTTCTGCTTCGGATCTATGACTGCATAAGCCGGAGGCAGCTCCTCCTTGCACTGGTGATGGTCTATTATAACAACATCCTTATTCATTTCGCTTATGCAGGCAATCTTTTCAATTTCAGCTATACCGCAGTCTACTGTAACCACTAAGTCAGCCTCTATTCTATTATCCTTCAGCTTTTCCACAAATTCGGAACTTATGCCATAACCTTCATTTTCTCTTTCAGGCACATAATAATCAACATCTGCCCCAGCTTTTGACAAGAGCAATATGAATTGACTTATGGAGGTCACACCGTCTACATCATAATCTCCATATATGATTATTTTCTGATTCTTATCAATTGCTTCAAGAACTCTTGAACATCCTCTTTGTAAATCTTTATAATTCTTAGCATTTTCAAAGTATTTGAAATCCGGATTAAGAAATTCCTCTATTTCATTATATTCTGTTATATTTCTGTTTAAAAGTATCCTTGAGGATATTTTTGAAAGATTAAATTTTCTGCTTACATCTTTAATATATCCTCTGTCATACTCTTTAACTTTGAGCTTCACTTTTTTCATCGTTGTCAGTAATTTTGGCACCTTCATCTTTAGTATCGGTTACAATCGATTCGTTTGATTCAGTTTTTAGAGAATCCAATTCATTGTTTAACTTTGCGATTGTATCTGCCTGAGCCTTGTTTTTCTGCTCCAGTTCGGAGATTTTTGCTTCTAATGCGCTTCCGTTTTCTTTCAGCTTATTCGTTTCTTCTTCCATTGCTTTAATATTGCTGTCTGCCAGTACTTTGTCGTTTTCAAGTGTTTTTAATTTATTCTTCATCTCTTTTGACTCAGATCTTTTTTTAAACTGTCTAGTTGTTCCGAGAATCAAAACAAGTACAGCTCCTATAATTATACAAATCATCATAACAACAGCCAAAGGCATTTCAAATCTGGCAAGAAACAAATCAACAGGAACCGGTGTGCCGTTCTGAATAGCAAATATAGCAACAAAAATTGCTATTATCAATATAACTATAAAACCAACCTGCATAGTAACACTCCTCTCTTGTAATCATATGTAGATATCAAAATATATTATACTATAGTCTAGTATATATTTACCACTATTTTTTACAATTAAGCATAATATTACAATAAATTATTCACTTAATTTCGCTTTTATATATATTGAGCACTCAATTCTTTTTTTCTCAAGCTCGCATCCAACATTGTAAGGAACATCAAAATTATGGTTAAAATTGTATGCATTTGCATGACATCCTCCGCTGCAGTAATACTTTGCCCAGCAATCTTTGCATACAGGCTTGTCATTTACAGATACATTTTTGAATTTGCTTACAACCGGCTCGTTTACTATTCCTTCATCAACATTTCCTATAATGAATTCCTCCTGGCCGACAAACTGATGGCACGGATAAAATTCCCCTGCAGGCGTTACGGCAACATATTCCGTTCCTGCTCCGCAGCCTATAGATCTCTTGTATATGCACGGGCCTCCATCAAGTTCAATGTTAAAGTGGAAAAATTGGAATTTCTTGCTGTCATCTTTTTGGGATTCCAAATAAAGTCTGGCAAGCTTTTCGTATTCATTTTTTAATATTTCAAGATGTTCTTCAAGCAAGGCGTATTTTTCTTCTGGGCTTGCAACCACAGGCTCTACGGAGATTTTATCAAATCCCAAGTCTCTCATATGCCTTACATCTTCAGAAAAATCAAGATTGTTCGCAGTAAAAGTACCTCTGGCAAAATAATCTTTATCCATCCTTTTTGCTACAAATTTTTTAAAGTTATTTACAATAACATCGTAGCTACCCATTTTATTAACAGTCTTTCTCATGCGGTCGTTAGTAGATTTTCTTCCGTCTATACTTAACACCACATTGTCCATATTTTCATTTATATAGTCTATCTTTTCGTCATCCAGGAGAACTCCGTTTGTAGTTACGGTAAATCTAAAGTGCTTATTGTACTTATCTTCCAAAGACCTTCCATAACTCACAAGCTTTTTAATCGTTTCAAAATTCATAAGAGGTTCCCCTCCAAAGAAGTCAACTTCAAGATTTCTTCTTGTTCCAGAATTTTTCACCAGGTAATCAAAAGCTTTTTTCCCTGTTTCAAAGCTCATATATGATCTTTCACCGTTGTAACTTCCCTGTGATGCAAAGCAATATTCACACCTCAGGTTACAATCATGTGTCATGTTAAGACACATAGCCTTAACAGCAGGTTTAATTTTGTTTACAGGATTGGATTCTTCTGTGTAAAGCATATTGTTAACTATGAGATAGTTAATTTCTAAAATAGCCTCATCAGTTGCTTCCTTGCCGTATTTTTTTTCAATTTCTTCAACTTTATGTCCGCATTTAAAACTTTCATCATTTAATAGGTCATATACCACTTCATCAACAACATGCACCAGCCCGCTGTTAGTATCAATAGCGAAGCACATGTTGTCCAAACAAAATAGATGTATCATCTCTTCCTCCAAATTACTTTATGGCTCATCAATGGATCATATTATATTACATATTCCGTTAAACATTGTGTTGATCAGGCCATTTATCAGTTAGCGTTTCATTAACAGAAATTTTTCGCTGTTCAGAAAAAAACCCCCTTAAAGGGGTCATCTACACAAAGGCAACAACTTAACCAAGAAGCTGCACAAGTTGCTGAAAAAATCTGCCTGCATCGATTCTGTTAAAACAAACAATCGTTAAGTATCCGAACATACTGTTTATGCCTACCTTCCAAAATCTTGCAGAACAAACTTTTTCAACACCCTTAACTATTTATTTATTCTCGCACTTTTGGTTTCCTACTGTACAAGAAGTTTTGCATGCAGATTGACATGAAGTCTGGCATTCGCCGCATCCTTTTACATTCATGTTATCTGTAAGTTTTGTTTTGTTTAGCGTTTTAATATGTACCATACTGAACCTCCTTCGAACTTTTTAAATTATAGCATTTTTGGAGATTATTTAAAAGTGTTTTTTTTTAAATTTTATAAATAGGCTACCTTTGAGTGCGAAGTTTCATATTTACTCCTACTATTCCTGCGAGAATTGAAACAGGCAGGTAAAGCAAGTGCATCAATATATTTATTTCTCCCGGATGCCTGAATATAACTTTCATCAGCAACACAACTGCAAAATAAACTATCCACATTTCAATTCCCCTTAGCAAACCTCTCTCGTGCACACTTTTGGAGTACATAAGCGTCACTACAAACATACATATGGGAATCACAAAACTGTATGCAAGTTCCAATGAGGGCTGTTTAGAAAAAAAGTACATGTACAATGTAAGAATAAAAAATACAGACAAGGACATTATTAATAAATATAGCGAATATTTAAGCAATTTCATTATTTTCATCATATTAATCCTCCAATTATTATAATCATTAAATTTTATTCAGATGTAAAAAAAAAAGAACCGACAATACTAATAATGGCTATATTTGAGGCATAAAACACTTGACAACAACAGTCGGATTTGCTAAAGTAAGGATACTAAGAGGGAGTAGTTTTAAATCTTCAGTCAACAACCGAATGCCAGCATTCTGGCTGAAGATCTGTTTAAGTAACGTAGGTAACAAGACTTTTAGTATATCTTGGATTTATTATAAAGATATGCCACGAGTCTTTTTTTTTTTAGAAATGGCATACTAGTATAAACTATCAAAAAGGAGAAAATTATGTATTATCAAAAAAAAGCTGACGAAGTCTGTACAGAGTTAAGCACTCTAAGAAGCGGACTGAGTCAGGAGGAAGCAAAAAAGAGACTTGAGCAGAACGGGCCTAATGCTCTAGTTGAGAAAAGCCGTAAAACCTTACTCCAAAAGTTTTTGGCACAATTGAAGGATACTATGATTTATATATTGTTTGCTGCCGCAGCCATATCATTCATGCTGCATGAAGTAACAGATGCAATAATTATACTGCTGGTAGTGCTTATAAATTCTGTGATCGGTGTAATACAGGAATCAAAAGCAGAAGCAGCACTTGAAGCTTTAAAAAACCTTTCAAGCCCGTCAGCAATGGTAAAACGAGGCGGAAAAATAATGGAACTACCTGCATCTGAATTAGTAGTTGGAGACATTGTTGTACTAGAAGCTGGCCGGATAATTCCAGCAGACCTAAGACTTCTTAACTCAGTTAATCTGAAAATAGAAGAATCGGCATTGACCGGTGAATCAGTACCTGTTGACAAGAATGCTGAATTCATTGCAGATACAGAAGTCGGCATAGGCGACAGAATTAATATGGCATACTCATCAACAAGCGTTGCTTACGGGCGGGGCGAAGGTGTTGTTGTATATACGGGCATGGATACAGAAATCGGTAAAATTGCCGCAATGCTGAATGAAAGCGAAGAAGAGCTTACGCCTCTTCAAAAAAGGCTTAACGATTTAGGCAAGGTTCTGGGGATAGTTGCAATTGTAATAGTTCTTGCAATGTTCGGTATTGCGGTACTGCAGGGCAGAGACATTGTTGAAATGCTTATTACTGCAATTTCTCTTGCGGTAGCTGCTATTCCTGAGGGTCTTACAGCAGTTGTAACCATCGTTCTTGCTCTTGGGGTTCAAAGAATGGTAAAAGTCAACACAATAGTGCGAAAGCTGCCGGCAGTTGAAACATTAGGCGCAGTAAGCACTGTATGCTCAGATAAAACAGGTACCCTCACTCAGAATAAAATGACTGTAACAAAAATATATTTAGATGGGCAAATAAAAGAAGTTAATGACCTTTCCTACGATAAAAATACTGTATTTATGAAAGGTTTTGTACTGTGCAATGATGCCTCAACCGCAAACAATGAAAGAATAGGAGACCCAACTGAACTGGCTCTTCTTGATATGGGTTCTCTTTCCAACATTACGAGAGAAGAGCTGGAAAAGAGCAACCCACGAATAAACGAGCAGTCATTTGATTCTGCGCGTAAACTTATGACTACCGTCCACAAGGATGAGGACGGCAAGGTTATAAGCTACACAAAGGGAGCAACAGATGTGCTTCTTGGGCGATGTAAAAAAATATACATTGACGGAAAGACTGTAGATATTACAGATACGCATATTGCAGGCATAAACAATGCTGCTTCTGAAATGGCAAAAGATGCCTTAAGAGTTTTAGCACTGGGTATCAAACAGGATGATGATTCTGCAAGTGAAGAAAATCTTACATTTGTTGGTTTGGTTGGCATGATAGACCCTCCACGTCCGGAAGCCAAAGATTCTGTCAAAACATTAAAACAAGCGGGTATAACAACCATAATGATTACCGGAGATCATAAAGATACAGCCCTTGCAATAGCCAAGGAACTGGGTATTGCAGAGGATGAGAGCCAATGTATAACCGGAAGCCAGTTGAACGAGCTGACTCAGGAACAGTTAAACCATAAGGTTAACAACTTAAGAGTGTTCGCCCGCGTGTCGCCGGAACATAAGGTAATGATAGTTAAAGCATTCAAATCAAACGGAAGCATAGTTTCAATGACAGGTGACGGTGTAAATGATGCTCCTTCATTAAAAGCAGCCGACATTGGCGTTGCAATGGGAATAACCGGAACTGATGTAGCAAAAGGTGCCGCTGACATGGTTCTGACAGATGATAACTTTGCGACGATTGAGAAAGCAGTTGCTGAAGGAAGAGGTATTTACAATAATATCAAGAAGACTGTATTGTTCCTTCTTTCCTCAAATTTTGGAGAAGTTATATCCATGTTTGGAGCAATAGTCGCAGGACTTGCAGCTCCTCTGCAATCAATTCACATACTGTGGATTAACCTTATAACCGACTCTCTGCCGGGCCTTGCTCTTGGAGTTGACTCAAAAGATGAAGATATAATGGAAGCGAGTCCAAGAAATCCAAATGAAAGTCTGTTTGCCCACGGAGGCATGGCATTTACCGTATACAACGGCTTCATGATTGCAGCCCTTACATTGGGAGCATTTCTTTGGTCTCCTGTCATTCATCTGAATAATGCCGGCATGGAAGTAACACTGGAAAATATAAAATGGATGCTTGGACAGGTTATACAAGAAAACGGGGTCGATTACAGCATAATCGAGCATGCTCAGACATATGCATTCACAACACTGGGCGTTTCACAGCTGTTTCATGCAATAGGAATGAGAAACTACGATAAATCTCTTTTTAAACAGAATTTATTTGACAATAAATCAATGATAGGTGCTTTTATCATAGGTCTGCTTCTTCAAGTTGCAGTTACTGAAATTCCTATACTTGTCGAAGCTTTTGAAACTAGCAAACTGTCATTTAAAGAATGGGGAAACCTGATACTTTTATCAATGGTTCCTCTGCTGTCCCATGAAATTGTTGTAGCAGGAAAGCACATATTTAAAAAACAAGCATAATTATAAATAAACCCGGCTTCTTCAAGCCGGGTTTATTTATGCAAGAAAAAAGGAGCATCAATGCTCCTATATGTATCAATTACTTATTATCATCTTCATCTGTCGATTTGGTTTCAGTTTCAACTTCTTCGACAGCAGCTGCTTTTTCTTTTCCCTTTTTAACAACATTTCCTATTGCCCATTTAGAGAATTCAATTCTTTGCTTAGCGTGCGGCATTTCTAATACCACGATTTCATCATTAACCTTAACTACTTTTCCATGAATTCCGCCGATTGTAATGACTTCATCTCCTGTAGCCAGGCTGTCTCTCATTGCCTTTATTTCTTTGTCCTTTTTTTTCTGCGGTCTGATCATCATAAAATACATTAATGCAAATAAAACGACCATCATTAAAATTCCGCTATATTGTTCCATATTTCCTCCTAATGTTTAGTATCCATAGTTCTCATAAAATTGTTTTTTAAATTTCATGAAATTGTCTTCCATTATACTTATTCTAATACGTTTCATTAAATTAATCAAGAAAAATAAATTATGAATTGATGCAAGCCTTGCACCAAGTATCTCGTTTTCACTGAATAAATGCCTTATATAAGCCCTTGAATAGTTTCGGCATGTGTAGCATCCGCACTCTTCGTCAATTGGCCCAAAATCATGCTTGTGCTTGGCATTTTTAATGGTAAGCTGTCCTTTGCTCGTCATGAATGCACCGTGCCTTGCCATTCTTGTGGGAAGCACACAGTCCGCCATATCTATTCCTCTTTCAACCGCTTCAAACAGATAATCAGGACTTCCAACACCCATCAGGTATCTTGGTTTTTTCTTTGGCAGAAGCTCAACGGTATAATCCATTACCTCGCACATCAATTCTCTCGGCTCACCTACGCTTAGCCCTCCAACAGCATATCCAGGGAAATCAAGCTCTGTGAGTTGCTTTACACTTTCTATTCTCAAATCTTTGTACATTCCTCCCTGCACAATACCAAACAATGCCTGATTGTCGATATTTTTATGAAAGTCCTTGCAACGTTTTGCCCATCTTGTAGTTCTCTGCATAGATTTTTCAACATATTCATATGTTGCCGGATAAGGAGCACATTCATCAAATGCCATCATTATATCCGATCCCAGGTAGTTTTGTATTTCCATAGACTTTTCAGGGCTTATGAAGTGCTTAGAACCGTCTATGTGGGATCTGAATTCAACTCCCTCTTCCCTGATTTTTCTTAAATCTCCGAGGCTGAACACCTGAAACCCTCCGCTGTCCGTTAGAATTGGACCATCCCAGTTCATAAACTTGTGCAATCCTCCAGCTTCTCTAATAAGCTCATGTCCGGGTCTTAAGTACAAATGGTATGTATTGCTCAATATTATTTGAGCTTCCAACGATTTCATTTCTTCAGGAGTCATTGCCTTTACAGTCGCCTTAGTTCCCACCGGCATGAAAATAGGTGTTTCTATATCTCCGTGATTTGTATGGATAATTCCCAACCTTGCCTTACATTCTTTAGATTCTTTTATTAATTCAAAATTAAACATATTTCACCCTTTATTTAATCAGCATAGCATCGCCGAAGCTGAAAAACCTGTATTTGTTTTTTACTGCAATATTATAAGCATTCATTATGTTTTCTTTGCCTGCCAGCGCACTTACAAGCATTATAAGCGTGGACTCTGGCAGATGGAAATTTGTAATAAGTGTGTCCACAACCTTGTATTTATATCCCGGATATATAAATATATCTGTCCATCCTTTTTGAGCTCTAACAAATCCACGATCATCTCCTATTGTTTCCAATGTTCTCGTGCTTGTTGTTCCAACAGAGATTATTCTATTTCCATTCATTTTTGCCCTGTTTATTTTTTCCGCCTCGATTTCCGACAGCTCATAATATTCAGAGTGCATTTTATGCTCGGAAATAAATTCAGACTTAACCGGTCTAAAGGTTCCAAGCCCTACATGCAACGTCAGCCTGGCTATGTCTGTTCCCATTTCTTCTATCTTTTTCAACAATTCGTCATTGAAATGTAATCCGGCAGTAGGTGCGGCAGCAGAACCGGGATTTTTAGCATAAATCGTCTGATACCTGTTCTTATCCTCCAGCTTCTCGTGTATGTACGGAGGAAGCGGCATTTCTCCCAACTGATCCAGTATTTCCTCAAAAATTCCATTATATTTAAATTCAATTATTCGATTACCATCATCCTCAACCTCTATTATTTTGCCGGAAAGCAGATTTTCTTTGAATACTATTTCAACTCCGTTCCTTGCTTTCTTGCCTGGTTTAACTAAAGTTTCCCATTTGTTGTCATCAATCCTTTTCAACAAAAGAAGCTCAATTACGGCTCCCGTATCCTTTCTTGTTCCAAAAAGCCTCGCCGGTAGCACCTTAGTATCGTTAATTACAAGGCAGTCGCCTTTTTTTAAATAGTTCACAATTTCATAGAAATGTCTATGCTCAACCTCTCCGGTACTTTTATCAAGCACCAGAAGTCTTGAATGATCCCTATCCTTTATAGGAGTCTGAGCTATAAGCTCCTGGGGAAGATCATAATAAAAATCACTTGTCTTAAAATCATTTATCATCTAATTGTTACTCCAGTATAGTAATGTTCTAATATTTCGTCGTACTTAAATCCTTCTTCAGCCATTTGCTTGGCTCCGTACTGGCTCATGCCGATACCGTGCCCCCAGCCTCTTCCCTGGAAATTGTAATCTGATGAATCTGTATCCAAAACAGATACTCCTGAAGAGCTAATAACTGAAATTTTTTCTTGTGTTAATTTTTTTGTACCTGAGGATGATATTACATGTCGGCCTGTAACACTTCCTGTATCCAATCGATTCACCGTATCCGCCGTTTCGCTGCCTGCATCTTCTTCTGGTATTTCATCTATTATGTGATCCAGAATTCCTCCTCTTGAAGGGATTTCCTGCTTTAAACCGTCATCTTCAGCTGTGCTTGAACTTTTATCAAATGTAAATTCATTTGTAAAATAATACACTGTTCCGTTTTCAACTGTAAACCATTGGCTCATAAGACCAAGAACAAGCCTTGCATCTTCCTTATAATATACAATTTCTCCAATATCAGTTAAAAATATGCATTTCAAAACCCTGTTATTTTCAGAAACCTCCGCTATTTCTATACTGTAAAGCTCATCAACGTTGTTTCCATCATCATTGAGCATTTTAATTATTTCGCTTCTTTTATATGATTTCTGCCATTCATTGTACGGTGAATCAGACCTGTCCGAATACTCATCATCTACAGCAACGCCATACGGAAGTTTTGACGACCATACATTTTCCGTATTCTCGGTTTTTCCTCCGCTGGTAGAATGATAAAATGCTTGAATAAGCTTGTCTTCATAATAAATCATTTCACCCTTTGTTTCATCTACAGCTTCATTAGTTGATTCCTTTTCCGAAGAATAACCCATGTATACCTGGCTGTTTTGGTTGTCATCCATATCATAGCCGTATGAAGCATAAGGACTTAGGCAAGAAACTGCATATGTCCTGGCTGCAACCGCCTGTGCTTTAAGAGACTCTTTTCCCCATGAAGCGGATATTTCATTTGGAACTACACCATACAGATAGCTTTCAAGATCTACAAAATTAATAGAAATAAGCTTAGAATTATCTATTATTTTAAACCCTATAAAACCCCTGTAAGGTTTCTTATCAATTTTAATCATTTCACAGCCTTCGCCGTCATTGTATGATGAAAAATATATGTCCATGTCGTTACTGTACATAAATGCAACATTGTCATTATCATCATAGGCTGCTACATTTTGCATATTAGTGCTTACAACTTCTACTTCATACCCCTCGTCAACCATTTCTTCCATTAACTCTTTTGCTCCGTACATGTCAGCATACATACCACCGTAAATTCTGTAGCCATCATTACTAAGCTGTGGGAAAAAGTCTTCTCTGAATTCTTCCTCCAGTTCATTTGCAACTCTATCAGCTTTTTCAAAAGAAGAATATAGCTGGTCAAGAACAACATGGTTTGGTCCAACAGACGCCTTGTTTTTTTCCTGTGTGTAGCTGTATTCACTGTCGAAATACGAATCTAAGAGGAGACATAAGCTGTCTTCATTTAACTGAAACAGCTCCTCCGGCTTTCCATCCAGTTCATAAACGGTTATATCTTCATAGCTCTGGATTGATGACTGCTCGTTGTATACTCTTGGATACCGTATTCTGATTCTAACATATTCTTCATCAGAAGCTCCGAAGCAGGCAGAAATTGATAAAATTAAAATCAATAAAGACATAGCTGTAATCTTCAATATGTTTTTTTTCATATAAATCACCTAATCCAGATCAATTGTTGTTTGACTTGTATTTTTTCTATGCTTATTTACATGCCTGTATCCATGTTCTGTAACGATTCTACCTCTTGGCGTTCGGCTCAAATATCCTATCTGAAGAAGATAAGGTTCATAAACATCCTCTATCGTTCCCTTTTCTTCACCTATTGAAGCAGACAGAGTTTCCAGCCCTACAGGGCCTCCCTTGTAAAAATCAATGATTGTGTTCAATATTCTCCTGTCAAGTTTATCCAGTCCCATTTCATCTATTTCTAACATTTTAAGAGCGCTGTCAGCCGTTTCTGTATCGATTATTCCGTCACTTTTCACTATGGCATAATCCCTTACACGCCTTAGTAGTCTGTTTGCTATTCTAGGTGTTCCCCTTGATCTCCTTGCAATTTCTTCTGCTCCATTCTCATTTATTTCAACATCAATAATTCCGGCAGAACGAAGTACAATTTCTTTTAAATCTTTTACATTATAAAAATCCAGGTTGCACATGACACCGAACCTGTCTCTCAAAGGTGATGCCAGCATTCCAGATCTTGTTGTGGCACCGATTAAAGTAAATTTCGGCAAATCAAGCCTTATAGATCTTGCTGATGGTCCCTTGCCTATTATAATATCAAGAGCGAAATCCTCAAGTGCAGGGTATAAGATTTCTTCCACATTCTTATTTATTCTGTGAATCTCATCAATAAACAGCACATCATTCTCGTTTAAATTCGTCAATATTGCTGCTAAATCTCCCTGCCTTTCTATCGCCGGACCTGATGTAACTCTGATGTTCACTCCCATTTCATTTGAAATAATATTGGCAAGCGTGGTTTTTCCCAACCCAGGAGGCCCAGAAAGCAGCACATGATCCAGAGGCTGATTTCTCATTTGAGCCGACTGAATGAAAATATTAAGAACCTCTTTAACCTTGCTTTGTCCAATATATTGACAGAGTCTTTGGGGCCTCAGGCTGAGTTCAAGTTCTTCCTCACCTGTATTTGCAGTACCGGCAACTATTTCATTTTCTCTTTCAAACATCATTATCCCTGCCTGTTAATATTTTTTAATGCTTCCTTAATAATTTCGTTCTCCGTCTTTCCAGTCGTGTCAATTTTATCAAGGGCCTTTTTAGATTCATTCGGATTAAATCCCAGTGATATTAAACCATTTATTACATCATCTGATTCGGAATCAAAGCGCTGAATTTCCGTTGGTGCCGAAACTTCTATGCTGTCAAGTGTTCCAACTTTGTCCTTTAACTCAAGAATTATTTTCCCTGCTGTTTTTTTCCCTATGCCGGGAACCTTGGACATGCTTGCAACATCATCTTTAATAATTATTTCCTTAACAGTATTTGTTTCATAAGTGGACAAAATTGATAATCCTGCTTTAGGGCCGATACCATTCACTGAAATTAGTTTTTTATACATTTCAATTTCATCCGAGGTCAGAAACCCGTACAGCGCAATATTATCCTCTCTTACATGCATATATATATGTATTGAAGTCCTCTCTCCTTCACTTACCTTATTTAAAGTTGAGCGGGATGTGCTTACATAGTAGCCTATATCATTATTTTCTACAACTATGTAATCAGGTCCTTTTTTTACTACTTCACCTTTGATATAACTAATCATCTGACACTCCGTTAATATTTTAATATTTTATAGTTATTTGCATATTTTAATGAATGAGCATGACAGATAGCTGCCGCCAGTCCGTCGGCTACATCATCTGGCTTTGGAATGCATTCAAGGTGAAGTATTATTTTCACCATTTCTTGGATCTGCCTTTTTTCGGCTCTGCCGTAGCCCACAATGCCCTGCTTTATCTGAAGAGGTGTGTATTCATACAAAGGTATTCCGAAATTTTCCGCTGCTAAAAGGTGTACCCCCCTTGCCTCTGCAATGGCTATGGCTGTCTTAACATTTTTATTATAAAAAAGTTCCTCAATGGCAACTGCTTCGGGCTTGTACAACATAAACAGCTCTGTATATCTGTCATATATTTTTTTTAGCCTCTTTGGGAATTCTTCACAGCTGTCTGTTGTAACCGCACCGTAATCCAATACTTCGAATTTATTTCCGACATAATTTAAAATACCGTAGCCTGATATGGCAAGGCCCGGATCTATACCGAATATAATCATAGTTTCTCCTAACTCTTGGGTTATTTCAAATTATAACATAGATTCATCGTCATGTTAAGAACTTTTTAACCCCTGAAATATCACGGTATACAATTATTGTCATAAATAATATTTTACTTTTCATTATATTAAAATATGATATAATAACGTATATTACAAAGGAGTTTAACATGTTTAAGAAAGAAAGCAAACTTAAGAGGTTTGATTTTGTGTTGTTTTTTACAACGATTATATTGTGTGTTTTTGGTTTTATAATAATTAATAGCGCAACCATGAGCAAAATATCCGGAAGCGAGCCGTATTTAAAAACTCAGATAGCTGCCTTCGGGATTGGTCTAGCTGTACTGCTTGTGCTCGTAATGATAGACTACGACATATACGGAACCTTTTATATCCCAATTTACGGAGTAACTGTGATTCTGCTGGTATATGTTCTTATAAATCCCGTAAGCGCCTCAGAATGGGGTGATGTACGAAGCTGGATTTCCGTAGGTCCTATTGTATTTCAGCCTTCAGAATTGGCTAAATTTGGAGTTATAATATCAGTATCAAAATACATTGATATAAACAAGGAAAATTTGAACGATCCTGCAGTGCTTATAAAAGTTTTAATTTTTGCATTTTTCCCAATAGCATTAATTTTAATGCAGCCTGATTTTGGAACCGCCATGGTTTTCATTTTCTTTATTGCGGTTATGATTTTCGTAGCTGGGATAGACAGGAAATATATTATTTCAGTCATGTTAATTATTCTTATACTTCTTATAGTAGGGCTTGTTTTTCTCTACTATATAATGCAGGATTATACACCCAATGAAGATTATCGTATAGACAGAATAGTAACATTCTTTTACCCCGAACTGGACCCGGAAGATACAGGTTACCAGGTTATACAGTCCAAGACTGCCATCGGCTCAGGCATGCTTTACGGCAGAGGATTGTACAACGGAGTTCAAAACCAGCTTGGATACCTGCCGACAAAGGAAACAGATTTTATATTTGCGGTAATAGGAGAAGAATTAGGGCTCATTGGAGGTCTTTTTCTGCTCAGTCTTTATGCAATCTTGCTTAACAGGTTGATACGTATTGCGAAACATTCATCTAACCTGTTCGGATCCCTGATAGTGACAGGAATAGCCTCCATGCAATTCTTCCATATTTTCGAAAATATAGGCATGACAATGGGATTGTTACCTGTAACAGGTATACCTCTTCCGTTTATAAGTTCTGGAGGAACATTTATGCTTATAAATATGGTAAGCATGGGGCTCGCCCTCAGCGTAGGTATGAAAAGAGGAAAAGTAGATTTAAATGATTTCATGTAAAAAGGAGTTGAACAATTTGTTAATTGTTCAACTCCTTTTTTTATTCAAAACAGCTTCCACCTATAAATTCCCTCAAAATTGATGTGCTTGCAATTGCACTTTCATCTTCGATTGATTTAAAATAGCTTAAAAACTTCAGTAATCGCTGCCTCTCGGGATAAAACTTGCTATTTTTTTCTATTCCGTTTATAAGAGGCTCAGCGTATTTTTTTAGTACGCACAGTTCATATACCAAAGCAGAGTTAAATATTGCATCTGCATTTTCCTGATACGGAAAAATAAACCTTTCAGTTCCTCTAACTACATTATCCCAAAGCTCCATTGTTTTCAACGCATCATTTCCCCGGTGAGTATTGTCTCGCACTATTCTCCTCAGTAGCCTTAAATCAGATGTAGAAATACGATTGTGATTATCTATGTTCAGCTGAGTCAAAGCACTTATATAAATCTTAAACTTATTGATTTGAGGTATCTGCTTTGTGAGTTTATCATTCAACCCGTGTATTCCTTCAATAATAATTATGTGATCTTTCGTCAGGGTAACGGGCTCTCTGGTATATTCCCTCTTGCCAAGCTTAAAATTATAGACCGGCAATTTAACAGTTTCACAGGTCATAAGGCTCAACAGCTGCTCGTTAAACAAATCCAAATCCAAAGCGTCAATCGTCTCAAAATCATAAGCACCATTTTCGTCCTTAGGTGTCAGATACCTGTCAACAAAGTAATCATCAAGAGAAAGCGCATATGTCTTTTTCCCGTTAACTCTCAGCTGAATTGACAGCCTCTGCGCAAATGTAGTCTTGCCCGAAGAGGATGGACCAGCTATGAGCACTATTTTAATATTTTTGTCACCGGCTATCTCATCCGCAATATAGGCGATTTTTTTCTCATGCAGGGCTTCGTTAATACGGATCATATCATTAATTGTATTATTGACTATTTTTTTTGTTTAGAACGCCTACATAGCCTACATCCATTATTTCTCCCCACTCCTCTGCTTCCTTGAACACTTTGTAAAGCTTCTTCTGTTCAATGTATTCGGGAAGTTCAAAGTTGCTTTCTTTTGTGGGAAAATTTAATATTATTCCGGGATAAAACAGCCTCAAGTCAAATTTATCTATATAACCTGTATTTGGTGCCAGGTAGCCGTAGAAGGTATCATAGTATCCATCAAGTTCATATACACGAATTTTATCTTTAGTCCAATATTTCAGAAGCTCTGCCTTATCTTTCATGCCCTGTCCTAAGAATATTTTTTCAGCTTCATCGATATCTAAAAAAACAGTATTAACAGGTCTTTGAGCATCTATAATTTCCTTCATTCTCTTTTTTATGCTTTCAAGCTTGGTATTATTTACCGGCTGCTTAAATTCAAGTTCTGTATACAATCCCTTGTTTAATGAATGCTTAATCTCCACATCTATATTCTTAAATACATCCTTGCATGCTTTTATGTAAATCAAAGAAAGAGTTCTCACATAAATCCTGTGTCCGTCCCTGTCTGTTATATCCAGAAATTCGACCTTATCATTTTCGCAGAAATCTGCGTTGACAAGCTCACGCAGTTTATTGTTTACTTTGATTCCGAGATATTTTTTATAATCCGTTTTGTATTCCTTCAAAAAATCATACAAAGATTTATTATTATCTATGTCTACATTTTTATTTTCATTTACTAATTCTATTTTCATGAGTTTTCCCCCTTAATAAAAATCTGTCATTAATTTCCGACTTTACCGTCTTTCCGTTCAAATAAGACAAGCTGCCTTCATATCCTTCTAAAATCAATTTATAGGCATGCAGAATCTGGTGCTTTTCACTATCTTTTCTGCCATACTTTTTGTCTCCCACAATTGGATGCCCTATGGATGCAAGATGGGCTCTTATCTGGTGTGCTCTTCCGGTTTCTATTTCTATCTCAAGCCATGTAAAATTACCTTCTTCCCTCAAGGGACGTACCGTGGTAATTACCCGTTTTGCACTTTCAGCTTCGTTTTTTATTATTTTCACCATATTTTTATTTTCGTTTTTAATCAGGTAATCCTTAAGTTCAATAGTGTTATCGATTATTCCGTGCACCTTTGCCATGTAGAATTTTTTTATGCTTCTTTCTCTTATAGCCATGTTTGTCTGTTTCAGTGTCTCATAGTTTTTTGCTGCAATAACCAGACCTGAAGTATTCTTGTCCAGCCTGTTGCATACTGCCGGCTTGAAAGTAAAACTGATATTCTTCTCCTTTGCATCCAGATACATTTTAATCTCATCCACAAGGTTTATTGAACTTGTCTCGTCAGGCTGACTACTTAAGCCTATGGGTTTGTTTACAATAAGAATATTATCATCTTCATATACAACGCCAAAATGTATATCTGTCTGTTTTAGTGTTTTCTTTTCTCTGAATTTTGAGATTGTTTCATCAGATAGATAAACCTGCACCAAATCATCCTTTTTTAAAAGGATTTCAGGTTCTGCCTTGGAATTGTTCAATTTTATATTTTTCTTCCTTATCATTTTATAAATAAAGGACTGATTAGCTTTATTAAGATATTTTTTTAAGAATCTATCAAGTCTTTGGCCTTCTTCATTATTAGTAATTATTATTTCCTTCATGTTTTCTCCATGTCTGTTTTGTGATATCTTCATTATATTATACCAAATTATTAGTGAAAGTATATACCTTTGTAAAATTTGATAAAATTTAGTAGGTTTTTATATAACGTGATTATTGTATATGAGCGAATTTTGTGCTATTATTAATCAATAGGATAATCTCAAGGAGTTACAAATGAAAACAATAATTAATGCAATAAGAGACTTTTTATATAATATTACGGACTATGGGTTGATTATTACGGTAATCGTTATTATGGCTGTAATATTAAGTTGGAGGTTTGACATTTTATTTAGCAGGGGCATTGAAAAGGATGTTATTGAAGATTTTCCCGTTGCATCGGAAAATAACCCTGAGACACCAACCGGCGAAGACACTCCTGACCCCGAAAATCCGGAAAGCCCTGAAGAACCAGCGCAAGATGATAACCCAGGATCAGAAACTAATGGCGGAAACAAATTATTTGCAACAGTTAGTATTCCGGAAGGTTCATATCCATCGACAATCGGAGATATCCTTCTTAATTCCAATCTAATTGATGACAAGAATGAGTTTTTAAACAGATCAGTTGAGCTGGGACTTGATACAAGGCTTAGAAGCGGAACATTTGAAATAGAAGTGGGAACATCGTTGGACAATGTGATAAAGATAATAGCAAACGCACAATAGTGATGTCGACAGAAATACTAAAATCAAAGCTTAATAAATAAGAACATCAAGTACACAGCAAAACAGTTTTAAATTAATGGTTTGCTGTGTTTTATTATAATACTTCATATTTTATCATAATTTATAAAATTCATTAATTATGGGGTCTGCAGACAGTTCAAAAATGCTGCAGACCTTTTAATTGATGCTTTCTTAACCAAAAAAGTGTCAATAAAAGTTATAGGAACAATTTATATTCATTGCCTTTTCATCAATACTTAGAATTTACATAGTAATCAATAACCGATTTTTTCTTTTTATCTGAAAACACATTTTCTTTTTTTAATACTTCCAGAAGCCACAGGCTTTTAGAATGAAGCACCGCATATTCATAATCATTCAGCACAATTTCATAAAGCTTACCCTCAAGAATTGTAGATTCCATTTTAATATAGTATGCTTCTACATTTTCGTACTGAAGGAATCTCAAAAGCCTGAATGTTGTTTTATCCTTCTCATTATAATAATAATCGGCATCATTCAAGTACTTGCTGTAAAAGCTTATGTGCTTCCCTTTGTCCTTAATTTCTTGGGCAATCATTCTATGATACTTTGCCATCATATTGTAATACTGATAATTGTACATGCCTTTTTCAAAACTGTCTATTCGCTGAAACGGCTTAATATTTTTTTCAAGCATGTATTTATAATTTAATTCAAGATACTCCTTCTTATTGATATCACCATTCATATGCTGAATAATCAGCATATCCCTGTGTTCGAAAAACTCGTCAAAAATATTCTTGCTCTGTTTAAAATAATTCATAAGATCACTCTTTCTAATAGTCGTACTAAATAGTAAAATAATTTTAACAGAAAAAATGCTTTTTAGCAATAGTGACAGAGATAAGTCCCTAAAATTAGATTCGTTTTAAAGATAATTGCCGCCGAATATCGGCGGCAATTATTAAATAGCAAACATAACAAAATGACAACATCCAAAATGATTCGTTCCGCAGGGCACCTGTTGCGGATAAACCGAATGCATTTAGATGATTAGATTGATAGTTGAATTTTCTGAGATTTTTATAGTTTTAAAACAGCATGAGCCACCGATAAATCGGTGGCTCACCTAACTATAGCATTACTGCCTCTTCAATTACTCTATCTCTTAATCCTTCCGGAATATCTTCTACATCATGATTTACACTCATTACAAATTTCACATCAAATTTCTCTGATAAATAATCCAGTCTTTCTACTACATAATCCAGTTTTTCCATGCCCGCCTGGGCTATCTTGTACAATCCATCTATGTAAACCTGTTCTATATCATAATCTGTGGCAATTAAGCCGCATACAAAGCCTTCAAACTGCTCAGCATTTGTTAGTCCAAATTCTTTTGTGTTTATATATCTGATTCTGTAATCCAAATCGAATATATGTCGGTTGTTCGCTTCCAAAAAAACCATCTTTCCATGTATACTATCGATTGTTTTGTTTGCCATATCAATCATTCTTCTTGTTTTACCGGTGCCGTTGTGCCCACAAACTAATTGAACCATAATAATCACACTCCTATGTTTTTTTTATAAAAGTTAATTACATATATATTGTACCACAAATTGAAAATGTTTACACTACTTATTTTTAAAATTTACAAGTTGTAGTAAAAGTCTTTACATTTTAACCTGCGGTATAATTTTTTATTGATTTGGAACCTTGATGCCTGCCTTCCTTCTCCATTTTCTCAAGAATATCATCCTTTATTTTCCACCAGCTCATACCCCAGTTAACAAACAGGGAGTTTTTCTCCGGAGCTCTACCCACAAGCCTTTGCACCACTATATTCTTATCAAGATGTTCCAGAAATACAATTACTCTTTCAACATATTCTTCCTCGTCAATAACAGTTATTTCCTTATTTTTATATAATATTCCCATCTTTGTATTTTCCATAATATATAGTGAGTGAATTTTAACCTGGTCAACCATGAGTACTGACAAAATTTTTGCTGTCTCCTTCGCATCAATAATATCATCTCCCGGCAGGTTTAAAATAACGTGAGTACATACTTCAAAACCGTATTTTTTTATTCTCATAACAGCATCAATGAATTCAGCAAGAGTATGCCCTCTGTTAATGGATATAAGTGTGTGGTAATTTGCCGTCTGTAATCCCAGCTCTATTGAAATATCAATATTGTATAAATCTTTTACTTCTTTAAGAAACTCAAGATATTCGTTTCCTATACAATCAGGCCTCGTAGAAACAGATATCCCCACTATATCTTTACCAACTGCTTCATTGATATATTTTTTAAATTCTTCAAGTTCAAGATACGTATTCGTATAATTCTGGAAGTAAGCAATGAATTTTTTTGCCTTATACTTTTTAGATATATACTGCATGTTTTTTTCAATTTGTTCCTTTACACTAATAGTATTCTTAAGCATTTCAAAACCTGTACCTACATCTGCACAAAATGTGCACCCTCCGTATCCGATTGTTCCGTCGCGGTTAGGACATGTACATGGAATATTAACCGGAAGCTTATAAACCTTTTCGCCATATTTTTCTTTTAAAAATATAGAATATTCATTATATAATTTCATATTGCCCCTATCATTTGTAATTTTGCAATTTTATTTATATCATATAATTATAATTAAATTAAACAATTAAAGCAATTGAAATTATAATTATTTATATATTTTGGTAATAAAAATTATATTATTTTTAAAATTTATGCAAACAATAATTAAACAACAAAAATTCAGGAGGTATATATGCATATTAGAGAAGGAATCATCCCCGCAGTTTTAGGAACCGCCGTAACAGCTACGGGATTTGCACTAAAAAATAATATTCCGAAATCCTACAGAAACGGAATTATAGGCTTTGGCCTGGCGCATATTGCTATGGGCTCCGCAACGTTTGTAGGTCAAAAAGTCCAAAACAGCAATATGGTAAGAAAAGCTTCTAAAGCAGTTTCGTTTAAGTAGAAAATTTCTGATAATAATTACTGCGGAATATTTTAAAGCAGCAAAACGCTGATGAGCGTTATTGCTGCTTTAAAATATTATTGCTTTACGCAAATATTACGTATAAAAGAGAATAAAGTCCGGCAAGTCCAATAAGAATGTAAAGCATTCGTCCAAATTTATTTTTCCAACCGCCAAAGAAATTTTCAATTATATCAATTTTTGATAATCCGTATAGTCCCCAGTTTAAAGCTCCTATGATAATAAGAATTGACGCTATTGCAGTTAAGATTCTCATAATTCCTCCTCAACAATCTAATATTATTACATTATATTTGATGTCTAAGAGAAATATGTACAAAGCTTATATATTTTTACATCTTAAATATTTCATTCAATATATGGTAAACTCCAGAATCATTGTTATTGTGCGTAGTAATTATTTTAGCAGCTTTTTTTGATTCTTCAGTTCCGTTTAACATGGCAATTCCGAGGCCTGAATTTTTCAAAAGTTCGATATCATTGTTGTCATCTCCTATTGATACTATTTCATCCGGTCCAACATTGTGCTGTAAAGCGTATTTTTTTAATGCACTCCACTTACATCCATCAGGATGAAGGAACTCAAGCAGAGCTCTTTTTCCTATATTTCTGTTGCATATTGTATTATAATTTCCTCTATTTATTTTATTCATTTCATCACTGAAGTCACAAAGCATGTTATAATCATTAAAATAACATACAGACAAAATGTTCTTGATTTCTAGTGGATTAAATTTTTTAAGCTTCGCTCTTTCATAACCCTTCTTAATATATCCCCTGTATACTTCCTCAAAATTCTCATTTTCATATATAAGGTCATATCCGTTAAAGTACTCATCCACATGCAGAACAGGATTCAAATTGCGTTTTATTCCCTCTCGGTAGATTTTTTCAAACTCAAGAGGACTTAGATAATTACATTCAATGAGCTCGTCATTCTGTGATTTTCTTATTATAGCTCCGTTGTTTGCAAGAATAACTGGCTCAACATTTTCTACATCCTTAACAAGAGTCTTTGCCATATAATAATTTCTACCTGTGGCAATAACTATTTTTATTCCTCTTCCATGAAGATCATTTAATATTTCTATATTATTTAAGCTTATATGCTTATCATTATTCAGCAAAGTTCCGTCCAAGTCAAGGACAACCATTTTATACTTCATATAATCACCCCTGTTAATTATACACTGTATTCAGGGAATTGTATATATAAAAGAACGGCTGAGCAACTCTAAGCAATCCTCTGGCTCTATTCGATAAAAAAATAAAAAATATTAGAAAAAAAAATGCTAATTCTAATATTTTTTATTTTGCTGTATAAAATTTTAAAATAAATCTTACAATTCTATTTACTCAGCCAAATGTATTGCCCCTTTTGCTGTAGCTGCTAACATAGCCTCATGTACAGATTCGGCAGTTGTAGGATGAGCATGAACAGTATTAATTACATGTTCAGCGGTTGATTTGTTTTTTATTGCAACTGCAACTTCATGTATAAGATCTGAAGCGTGAGGACCTATTATAGATCCACCCAATATTACGCCTGTATCTTCCTGGGCTATTATTTTTACAAAACCCTTTCTGTCTCCCTGAGTCAGAGCCTTGCCGTTAGCTCCAAATGGGAACTTTCCAATGCTTACGGGTATACCTTGCTCTCTTGCATCTTTTTCTCTAATGCCGACAGAAGCAATTTCAGGGCTCGTAAATATTACGCTTGGTATAGCAGAATAATCAGTTTCTGTATCTTTGCCCATTATGTTCTCAATAGCAACCAAACCCTGATGAGAAGCAACGTGAGCCAATTGTATCACATTAGTAACATCTCCAACAGCGTAAATATTCTCTGCCGTAGTTTGCATCTTACTGTTAACTTTTATTCCTCTTTTATTTCTGCCAACTTCAATTCCCAGCTCTTCCAAATTTATATTACCATAAAATGGCTTTCTTCCAACTGCCATAAGAACTTTGTCACCTGTTATATAACCATTTTTACCTTCTTTATTGAATAATACGATTGACTTGCCTTCTTCGGTATCTATAATTTCTTCAACCTTTGAACCGATATATACCTTTATTCCTTTTTCTACAGCTATCTCTCTGATTTCATCTCTTATATCTTCATCCAATGAAACTAAAATATCATCAGCAAACTCTACCACACTAACATCTACATCTAAAGCATTGCAAATAAATGCAAACTCCATACCTATTACACCGCCACCTACAATAATTATTTTCTCAGGCAGTTGGCTTAAATTCAACATGTCAGTACTAGTCAGTACATTTTTTGACTCCACTCCTTTTATTGGAGGGACAAATGTATCTGAGCCGGTGGCTATTATGATGTTTTTTGTATTAATTGTAATTTCTTTGTTCCTTTCCTTTACAAATACCACATTCTTATTTACTATTTGACCGTCTCCTCTGAATACAGTAACATTATTTTTGGCCATCAGATAATCTATTCCTCCAACCAATTCCTTTACAACTTCATTCTTTCTATCTACTATTTTGGAAAAGTCGTAACTTGGAGAAGAATTAAAAATTCCATATCCTTCAGAGTTTTTAACTATATTGTAAACCTCAGAAGACCTCACCAAAGCTTTTGTTGGTATGCATCCTCTATTGAGACAGGTTCCTCCCAGGCTTTCTTTTTCAATCAATATTACATTAGCGCCTTCCTTAGCACCTTCAATTGCAGCAACATATCCTCCCGGACCGCCGCCGATTATGACTATGTCTCCGTCAATTGTTTCTTTTTGCGGTTTTAAAAAATTAGCCATATAATTAAAACCCTGCTTCTTATCAGTCTGCCCTTTACTTTCGACTTTTTCACCTTCAACAGTATATAGAACATCACCTATTGAAACCTTATCTCCTTGTTTTGCTTTTATTTCTACAATCTTTCCTTCCACATCAGAAGTAATGGTAATGTTCTTTTTTTTAACTTCTACATCGAGGACTTCATCTCCTGCTTTTACAGGGTCTCCATTTGACTTATATATGCTGCCTATCACTCCGGATCTGTCACTACCTGATAATTTTTCCAGTTTTATATCAAATATCACTTTATTCCTCCCGTTAATTTAAAGACTATGCAATGAGACTCCAATCTGCTCATTATCCTTTTTTGCCTATTTAAAATCCTTTTCAAATTCATCAAGAGAATCTTTTAATACTGTTGAACTATATGCCATTGAAGGGCCTCCTCCAAATGCTACAGAAACCATCGCTGCTTCTATAATTTCTTTTCTTGTGGCACCTGCCTGCAGAGCATTGTAAGTGTGGAAAACAATGCAATATTCACAACGATTGTAAACAGCAACTCCTACGCTTATTAATTCTTTTGTTTTTAAATCCAATGCATCAGGCTCGTAAGCCGCTCCCAATAAATTCATAAATGCATCAATCTGAGCTCCGCTGGTATTTGACAGCTCTTCCATTCCTCCTGTAAAATCCTGTAATAATTGTCTTACATCTTTAGCCATTTCTTATCCTCCCAATCATTTTACTTGCTATGCTAACTATTAGTATAGCAAGTAAAATGATTTTTGTCAACATTTTTGGACAAATTTTTAACAACTATTATAATTTTACATATTTTTATATTTAAAAAAGTTGATTCGTTGCCTCAACTTAACTGCAGAGCATCAAATCCTTGTAATTTTCATTATATATATTTACTAGTATAAAAAAAATGCACACATTTTATAATTCACGTGTACATTTTTCATCCATATTCTCTTCCAATATATTATTAACCATCTTTGATAAAACCATTGTAAATATCTTCATATCCTCATCCGATATGTTTTTATGCAACAATCTTTCAAATTTCTCACCTTCCGGAACCAATTTAGCTCTACGCTGCCTTCCTTTTTCGGTAAGTCTTAAATTTATAACTCTTTTATCTTCTTCGCTTCTGACTCTTTCCACTAATCCGTCTCTTTCCATACGATCTAAAAGTCTAGCTACAGATGATTCTTTTACACTCATTCTTTCAGCCAATTCCTTTTGACTTATAAATTCATCTTTTCCTAAATAATACAGAGCAATCCACTGTACTCTGGTTACACCTAAATCTTTCACCCTCTCACTAAAGGCATCACAGATAATTTTACTTGAATTATCTGCTATATATCCCACTCATCTATCTAAATCAAACATTTAAAAACCTCCTTAATTTTGCGGCATGAATATTTTTCATTTTTGTTTCGAAGTCAATTACAATAGTTTTTCCATGGCAAAGTTTTGCGGAAGAATTTTTATAATTATGTTATCTTTGCTCCTTTATTGTGCAACTATAATAACATAAAGCATACTCAAAGTCCAGCAATTCGTTGATTTAAACAATTTTTCACATCATTTATTCTCTTGTTCACCTTATCCTTAGATTCTAAATCTACGGAAAATTTTTGGTGCTTTTAAAGCCCTAAATTTCCATAAAAAAATACGGCAGAAAATCTGCCGTATTTTCGTAACTTTCTTATTTTATAATCTCAGCGTGTCTGAAATCCCATTTATTAGTCATTGTAAGCTCAACACCTTCAACTACAGATTCATCAACTATGTTTGTGAATGTATAGTAGTAAATAGGAGCTATAACATGATTGTTCATAAGAGCATCTTCAGCTATCTTCAATTGCTCATCTCTGTCTTTTCCGCTTGCAAGCATTGAAGCATCAATTGCATTTTCAAATTCTTCCTGCTCTGGGTTCAGCATTTTATCATGAGGTGCCAAAACAGACATTTCTTTGTATCTCCACTGAGGATCATTGTTTCCTGATTTACATGCAAATAAATCAAGCATAGTCATTGGATCACCGTAGTCACCCAACCAGCCGCCTCTGGCCATCATGTAGTTTCCAGCTCTTCTTTCTTCCTGGAATACAGCCCAGTCTTGATTAAGAAGTGTAACATCTACGCCAAGGTTTTGTTTCCACATACCCTGTAATGCTTCAGCAATTTTCTTATTGTTTTCGTTTGTATTGTAAAGGAATGTTACTTCAGATAATCCTTCTCCATTAGGATATCCAGCTTCAGCTAATAATGTCTGAGCTTCTTCTACTAATGCTTTGCTTGGGTCTATACCATACTCAACTGCTGGAAGTCCATTTTCATCCAACGGTCTGATGTCAGTTCCTTCAGAATACTGCATACCGGATGGTATAAATCCTGTTGCAGGAACCTGCCCACCCTTTGTAACCTGTTCAACAAACGCTTTTCTGTCAATAGCAAGTGAGAATGCTTTTCTTACTCTTACATCCTTAAATACATCGTCGTCAACGTTGAAGTTTACATAGTATGTTCCGATGTGAGGAGTAATTTTGAAGTTAGGATCTTCTTTTTGAAGTCTTGGAATCTGTTCTATAGTAATACTGTCAAGAACTTGGATTTCTCCATTTTCATAACCGTTAAGAGCAGTAGTTCCTTCAACTATCATAAGGCCTTTAATTCCAGCAAGTTTAATGCTGTCTGCATCCCAGTACTGGTCGTTCTTAACCATTGTTAAATGATCGCCAGTCTTATATTCAGAAAGCTTGAAAGCTCCGTTTGAAATACAAGTTTCAGGATTCTTTTCCCAACCTTCACCGTTAGCTTCAACTATGTCCTGTCTTACAGGCATGTAAGTATAGAATGAAGTCAAGCTCAGGAAGTAAGATACAGGGAATTTCAGATTAACTTCTAAAGTTGTATCGTCAAGTGCCTTAACTCCCACTTCATCTATTGTACCTTCACCGTTAAAAAATTCTTCTCCACCAACTAAGTAGCTAGTTACAAGGAAAGAATATTCTGATGCTGTTGCGGGATCGCATGCTCTTTTCCAAGCATATTCAAAATCCTTAGCTGTTAACGGTTGTCCGTCTGACCACTTAAGACCTTCTTTTAATTTGAATGTATAAGTTTTACCGTCATTTGTAATTTCCCAACTATCTGCTGCGGCAGCTTCAATACCATCTTTTGTTTCTCTTGTCAAACCTTCAAATAAGTTTTGAATTATGTGTCCACCGTCTGCAGAACTGTTAAGCGTTGGGTCCCAAGTTTGTGAGTCAACTGCTATGTTCCAAACTAAATAATCGTCATTACCTGCTGCTTGTTCAGCCGGCTGTTCTTCTGATGGTGTTTCCTCTGCTGGCTCATCTGTAGGTGCAGGTGCTTCCTGCTTAGCGCAGCCAACTATAGAAAATACCATTGCTAGTACCACTATTAACGCCAGTACTCTCTTTAACATAAAATCCCTCCAAATATCTATGTATTTACAGCCATTTTTTGGCTGCATTTATATTATCACCCTTTTTATGCAATATGTCAAGAGTTATACTTTTAACACATTGCATAAAGGATGAAAACATCATTATTTATTTACCAAATGACATGCTACAAAGTGTTCTTTTTCGACTTCTTTAAGTTCAGGCGACACTTCTTTGCATATATCTGTTGCATACCTGCATCTTGTCCTGAATTTACAGCCTGAAGGCGGATTTACAGGACTCGGAACGTCTCCTTCTAAAACGATTCTTTTTGATGCTTTTGCTATGTCTGGATCAGGTATAGGAATTGAAGACAGCAGAGCCTGAGTATACGGATGAACCGGATTTGCATACAGTTCACTGCTTTTTGCAACCTCCACAAGGCTTCCGAGATACATAACCCCTACCCTGTCTGATATATGTTTAACCATAGACAAATCATGAGCTATAAACAGGTACGTCAATCCTCTTTCTTCCTGCAGATCTTCAAGCATATTTACAACCTGTGCCTGAATAGAAACGTCAAGAGCCGAAATCGGCTCATCACATATTATGAATTCTGGATCAACGGCCAATGATCTGGCAATACCTATACGTTGTCTCTGTCCTCCGGAGAATTCATGAGGGTAACGCGCAGCATGATCCTTATTCAACCCTACTGTATCAAGCAACTCATAAATTTTTTCCTGACGCTCTTTTCCGGAAGCCAGATGATGTATATCCATGGGTTCCCCAATTATATCAGAAACCGTCATCCTGGCATTCAATGATGCATACGGGTCCTGGAAAATCATCTGCATTTTCTTTCTATACGGCATAAGCTGTTCTATGTTTAACTTTGCAATATCCTTTCCGTTATACAGTATTTCTCCTGACGTAGGCTCGTAAAGTCTCAAAATAGTACGTCCAGTAGTTGATTTACCGCAACCGGACTCACCAACCAGCCCCAGTGTTTCTCCATTTTTTATATAAAAAGATACGTCATCAACCGCTTTCGTTATTTCAAGTTTTTTTTGTATAAATCCTTTATTTTTTATAAAATATTTTTTCAAGTTTTTAACTTCAATCAATATTTCCTTATTTTCCAATTCTTACTCCTCCCTTCAATCGTTCATACTCTTCATTTCTGGGAGCTTCAGGGTGGAGTAACCAGCACATTGATTCGTGCTGCCCATCTGCTGTTTTAAAATACGGAGGCTGCTCCTGGTTGCATATGCGCATAGCATACTCACATCTTGCATAAAACGGACATCCTGTAGGAGGATGCAATAAATCAGGAGGAGTACCTGCTATTGGAATTAGCCTTTGTTTTTCATCGGAAGCTACTTTTGGTATTGATTTTAGCAATCCCATAGTATACGGATGCCTCGGTTCATAATAAATATTTTTTATGCTCCCTTTTTCCATTATGAGACCGCCGTACATAACAACTACTCTTGAGCAAACATCAGCAACAACTCCAAGATCATGAGTTATAAGCATTGTTGATGTGTCAAGCTTAGAATTCAGTGTTTTCATCAAATCAAGTATCTGTGCCTGAATCGTAACGTCAAGAGCCGTAGTAGGCTCATCTGCAATTAGCAATTCAGGTTCGCAAGACAGAGCTATTGCTATCATAGCTCTTTGTCTCATACCTCCCGAAAACTCATGAGGATAGTTCTTTATTCTCTTTTCAGGGTCCGGTATATTAACAAGCTTCAGCATTTCCAAAGCTTTTTCATTTGCATCTTTTTTCGATAATTTCTGATGCTTCATAATCGCTTCGGTAATTTGATTTCCTATTGTATAAACAGGATTCAATGATGTCATAGGGTCTTGAAATATCATTGCAATCTCATTTCCTCTGATGCCCATCATTTCTCTGTTTGATTTTTTTACTATATCAGCTCCATTGAACAGTATCTCTCCGCCTACAATTTTACCTGGATATAACAATAGTCTCATAATAGATAAAGAGGTAACGCTTTTACCGCTTCCTGACTCACCTACTATACCTAAGGATTCTCCTTTTTCAACATCAAAGCTTATGCCTCTTATAGCCTTTACTTCGCCTAAGTGAGTGAAAAATGATGTCCTTAAGTCTTTAACTTCTAATAATTTTTCTGACATTTTTTACACCTCACTTTACTTTCTTTGTTTTGGGTCAAGAGCATCTCTTAAACCGTCGCTAAATAAATTAAACGCCAATATTGTTATTGATATTGCAAAAGCCGGCAAGAACAATTGGTACGGATATGTCATGTATGTCAGCAATGCATCATTACACAGTGAACCCCAAGACGCCTGAGGAGCTGAAACTCCTAAACCTACGAAACTTAAAAAAGCTTCAGTAAATATGGCGTTCGGTATCTGCATGGTTACAGAAACCATTATCGGCCCCATCATATTAGGAATCAGGTGCCTTAACATTATTCTGTTTGTTGATGCGCCCAAAGACTGTGCTGCCAATACAAATTCCTGTTCCTTAAGTCCAAGAACCTGTCCTCTTACAAGTCTAGCCATACTTAGCCAGTAGGTTATACTCAGTGTAACAATTATAGGTGTCATACCACTTCCCATTATAACCATCAGGAGTATAACATATAAAAGTGTAGGTATGGCGTTTATTACGTCAACGACACGCATCATTAGATTGTCTGTTCTTCCTCCGATATATCCTGATATACCTCCGTACAGAACCCCTATGATGAAATTAACAAATGCAGCGACAAAACCTACTATGAATGATATCCTGCCTCCGTGAAGTATTCTTATGAACATATCTCTTCCGAGATTGTCTGTGCCAAATATATACGTCTTGTTGTGAACCGTATCAACAGGCTTTATTTCTGTGCCTTCAACAGTAAGCTCAACTCTTTTCGCATTGTCGAGGTTGAATTTTGCTTCAGTCAAGTCTATCGTAGGATCTTTTCTTGCTTTCTTTTCCAAGCTGTTATATTCAACTTTGGCATTAAAGTACGGACTGTAATCGACAATTACCTCTTTACCGCTAAAATCATAAATATACCTTTTATTCTGCACGTCATCCTTAACAAGTGGATGTTTCTGAAGAAGTTCTCCATCCTTTGTGATGTCCAAAAGATAATATTCGCCGTTCATATAGAAATAATTTCCGTCCACTTCATATATGTCAAGCATAATGCCTATATTTGAAAAGTCCAAAACCTGATCTTCGTAAGTTATTGGATAAAACATCGGCACAAAAGCACATGCCAAAATCATAATAGCAACAATAACCAGTGAAATCATTGCAACTTTATTTTGTTTTAATCTTCTTGCCGCATCCTGCCAAAATGTAAGACTTTGTCTGGATACACCTTCCGCATCCTTTTCTGATTTCTCCAAAGGCGTCCACATATCAGGAGACATTTTAAAATTGTTTTCCATCTATAAGTTCCTCCTAATCATACTTAATACGCGGATCTATGAAAACATAAAGAATATCCACTATTAAAGTCGCAATTACTATAAATATACCAAAAAACACTGTGATACCCATAATTAAAGTATAGTCTCTGTTCATAATACTTGTTGTAAACAGCGAACCTATTCCTGCGATACCAAATACTTTTTCAACTACAAATGATCCAGTAATAAGACCTGCTATCATTGGCCCAAGATAGCTTACAACCGGGATAAGCGCATTTCTTAAAGCATGTTTTACAATTACAACGCCTTCGGATAATCCTTTTGCCCTTGCAGTTCTTATGTAGTCCTGCTGCAGAACATCAAGAACCGAAGTCCTTGTAAGTCTTGTTACATACGCAAGCGAAAACATACCTATACAAAGAACAGGACCGATATAATGCTTCCATGTACCGGCACCGAAGGAAGGCACCCAGCCCAACTTCCTGTTAAATATATAAATGAACATTGTAGCAAAAACGAAACTCGGTATAGTTGCTCCCAATGTTGAAACTACCATCATTATTCTGTCAGGAATCTTATTTTGTTTAAGTGCCGATATTATCCCGAAAGATATGCCCGCCACTATTATAAATAACGATGACCATGCTCCGATTTTCAGCGAATATGGGAACCCATCACCAATTATTTGATTTGTTGTTAAACCTATTTTCTTGAATGAGACACCGAAATCTCCGTGTGCATAATTTTTTAAATAAGTAAAATATTGCTCAATTATAGGTCTGTCCAACCCGTATTTTGCTTTGATTGCTGCTTCGACCTCCGGCTGCAAAGCCTTTCCTGATGAAAACGGGTCACCTGGAATGCTGTTCATTAAAATGAATGTCAAAGTCAAAATAAACCATATAGTAATAAATGCTGAAATAATTCTTTTTACTATATATTTTACCACTTTTCTTTCTCCTCTCTTAGCTAAATGTGTAGGTTATTATAACATAGAAACTAATACATTTCAATATATTTATTTTTATACCACTAGCGTTTATTTATGTAACGAAATCGTTTTTTTCAATGATGTTAACGAATTCAATTTGCTGGTATTTTTAGTTAATTGCATATAGTAAAAATTGAATTTGATGAATTTATATTCAAATTTAACCATAGAAAGTTGAAAAGCAAGCATTCTCTATACATTCAAAACAATATTTTTGTAGTTAATATAAAGACAATGCTTGCTTACGTAAAACAAGTATTGGTTTATTTAATTTTTTCTAGAATTTTTAAGAGCAAATTATAGACATTTTCAGTAGACTTAATGCTTACATGTTCATTGGGAGAATGTGCGTCGTATGCATCTGGGCCCATTGAAATTGCATCCAAATTATGTATTTTACCCATCAGCAGACCACACTCCAGACCTGCATGAATAGCTTCCACAACAGGTTCTTTACCAAAAATATCGCGATAGGCTTCTGTGCAAATGTCCCTTATTTTAGATTCCTTGGCATATTCCCATCCCGGATAACACCCTCCGATCACGCATTCAATATCTAAAGCCTCTCCAATCTGCTTCATTACATATTCCACGTTATTTGTTATTAGTGATTTTACTGAACTTCTTACCTGATTGTTCAATATTATGGATTTATCATTCTGTGTTATAACTCCAAGGTTATTTGAGCTTATTACCAAATCTATTACAGTGCTTTTGGACAAAACGCCGCTAGGTATTAAATTGATGGCGCTTACAACTTTTTTAAATATATCTTTTTCTAAAGGATGTTCTTCTGAATCAGATTTTTCCAATAGAATCTCTATTTGCTTATCAGTAAATGAATATTCGTTTCTTAAGATTTCATTCCAACAATTTACTTTTTCTTGTACTTGCTCAATATTGCTTGAAGCGATAAACGCATGTGCCTCTCTAGGTATGGCATTTCCCTTTGAACCTCCGTTTATGCTTATTAAATCAACAATATCATATAAATCATAGAGAATTCTTCCCAGAATTTTATTGGCATTTCCTCTTTCTTTATCAATATCCGAACCTGAATGACCTCCCTGAAGCCCTTTAACGATAAGCTTATATGCTTGCATTTTAGTTTTCTGTTGAATGACAGGTATTTTAAAATCTACACCGCATCCGCCTGCACATCCGCAGGTAAAAACGCCCTCTTCCTCGCTGTCAAGATTTAACAAATACTTGCTATTAAACAAACTGGCATCTACATTTTCCGCACCGCTCATTCCTTTTTCTTCATCAACGGTTATCAAAACTTCCAATGCTGGATGCTTAATATCATCCGAATCAAGTATAGATAGCGCATATGCAACAGCAATTCCGTTATCTGCACCCAAAGTTGTTTCCGTGCCATAAATATTTCCGTCAATAACTCTTAATTTTATAGGATCTTTTTCAAAGTCATGTTCAATGCCTTCATTTTTTTCGCAAACCATATCCATATGCCCCTGAAGCATAACAACTGGTGCATTTTCATACCCTTTTGAGGCAGGTTTTTTTATTATGATATTTAAATAATCATCCTGAACAACATCCCAGTTCTTGGACTTTGCCAAGTTATACAAGTAGTCCGAAATTTGTTTTTCATTTCCGGATCCTCTTGGAATTTTCGATATTTCCTCAAAATAGTAAAATACCTTTTCTGGTTTTAATCCATCTAGTACTCTTTTCATCATACTCCTCCACTTTATTTATTAATAAGAATCAAACTTAATAAACGTTCAATATTCAAATATTAGTTAATTTTTAGATTTATTCAACTTTACCTATTCTGGTAAAGGGGAAAAATCTAAATTTAACATCTCCTATTATTTTGCTCCCGTCTATATATGGATTTTCCCAATAACGTGCATCATATGAAATAGGTCTGTTATCTCCAAAAAACAGGTAAGAATTCTCCGGAACTTTAAATACTTTTTCTTCGCCTTCGGCTTTAGTAACATAAGGTTCATCTAATTTTTCTCCGTTGATAAACACACTGCCGTCTTCCTTAACCTCGACTGTCTCCCCTGGGAGCCCTATCAATCTTTTAACCAATCTTTTTTCATCAAGCTCATCCGATTTGAACACTAATATATCTCCCCGCTCCGCATCTTTTATATCAAACAATTCATTAACATAAAGTCTGTCTCCGGGCATAATTGTACCCACCATAGAGCCCGTTGGCACGGTAACCAATATGAATACAAATTTGTTCAAAAATATTACTATTACCAGAGCTATTACAACAGGTACAACCCATTCTTTAATAAAATACTTCATTCTCTCATCCATTCCTTTTCAATTATTGAAGCATATCATTAAATATTCTATAGAAATTTCCGCCTATAATTAATTTCACATCTTCTTCTGACATACCTCTTCTTAAAAGCTCTTCAGTTATTAATACAGCCTCCGCATGGGAATTCAGGCTGTCATTATTATACGGTTCAAATTTAAACTTCAATTCGCTTTCATAGTAACCATTGCACAAATCGAATCCAAATCCAACATGTTTTGCCCCAACAAGGTTAACCATGTGCTCAATATGGTCGGCCAACTTTTTAACAGGGTTTTCTCCATCCTTAACTCCTGCAATATTTTTGTATGCGTTTATCCCTATTACGCCGCCTCTTTCACCTATAATTTTAATTTGTTCGTCTGTTAAATTTCGCATCCTTCCATGAATGTTTCTTGAATTTGAATGGGAAGCTATAAATGGCTTCTCAGTAAATTTTAAAACATCATAAAATCCTTCGTCGTTTAAGTGGCTTACGTCAATCAACATATTCATTTCATCCATCTCTTTCACAGCGTTTACTCCAAATTTTGTAAGCCCGCCTCTTTGCCCTTCTTCAACTGGATTAAAACTGCAACCATCAGCCGCGTAGTTCCTTCTGCTCCATACAAGACCGGCTGCGCGTACACCAAGTTCATAAAATATTTTTAAAAGCCCAATATCATTCCCTATTGGATCTAAGCCCTCAAAAGACAGCATTATTCCTATTTTATTTTCTTTTATTACATCTTCCATCTGTTTTTTTGTCTTTATAAGAATAACCTCTCCCTTTAACGTCTCTATATCTTCCATCAGCGCTCTTATTTGACCTAACGCAACTCTCAATCCCATTTCCGGCAAAAATATATCATCTATGAACAAAGAAGATACAATAATATTGAATCCCCCTTTTTTGAAATTGCTTAAATATTTATTTTTAATTACTTCTTTCTCACCCGCAAGGTACCTGTTGTATATTTCGCCTGCAAGATCAAGATGAGTGTCGACAACCACATTGCTTTTATGCAGTTGTAAAGCAGCTTCCTTAAAATCCATTTTGCTCTCCTTTGATTATAATATATTTAATTATAATTAATACATCAATATTTTACAAGTGTTTGTTAACTTAGAATTCAAATGAAGGGCATAAAATTAATAATGAGAATCTGCAGCATATGCAAATCCTCATTATAATTGTTATTTCTTTATTATTTCTTAATTATTTGAATTTCCTTTGTCGCTTTGTTCAGCACTTCATTGCCGTTCTCGGTAACAGCCACAATATTTTCTATGCGCATACCAAACTTTCCTGCTATATAGATTCCCGGCTCTATGCTGAAAACCATTCCTTTTTCAAGCTTTCTCTTGTTACTTGCCTTAATATCCGGCGCTTCGTGCACTGAATATCCTATACCGTGTCCCAGTCTGGTGAAGAAATTATTACTATATCCGGATTTTTCGATAACTTCTCTTGCCGCCTTGTCTACATCCGGTATATATGCTCCTTCAACAGCAGACTTTTCACCTGCTTCCTGAGACGCCAGTACAATTTCATATACTTTTCTTTCTTCCTCTGTAATATCTCCTACGAATACAGTTCTTGACATATCAGCACACATATTTTTATACTTGCATCCCCAGTCAAGAATTATAACGTCTTTTTCCTGAATTACCCTCTGGTCAGAATTGTAGTGAGGATATGACGAATTAGGCCCTGAACAAACCATTGTAAATCCTTCATCTGCACCTTTTTCCTTAAATATTTCGTTCATTTTTCTTGCAATATCAGCTTCTTTTATTCCAGGTCTAATATATTTTAAAAGTTCTTCATATGATTCATCTGTAATTCGTGCAGCCATTCTGAGGTTCTCAAGCTCTTCATCATTCTTAATCATTCTCATTTCTTCCAGCAGCGGCTTTCCGTTTACAAATTTGACATCCATCGCATCCATTATCTGGAGAACTAAAAATGCCCTTTCAGTAGAGTTTACTCCGATAACTTTTCCTATAAGGTCGTTTTCTTCAAATGCTTTTTTGACTGTGTCCGTAAATATATCTCCGTCAAACCATCCATAAACTTTTATATTCGGACCCAAGACAGCCTGAACCTCGTCAACCGTTAGCAGGTTGCATATGTAAAAATATGTTCCGTCTTTTTTAATAACTAATGCTTGAAATCTTTCGCAAAGATGTGTGTTATGCCCCATTATGAATTCCATTTCTTCCGAAGGTGCAATTAGAATGGCATCCATATTATTTTTCTGCAAAATATTCACAAGCTTATCCAAATACTTTTTCCTCATTTTTCACCTCTCATAGTAGTTGCGAACGATTACCTATTTAAAAAACATATGCTGAATGAAATTGTCCGCCTATATTTTATTATAAAGCCAAACATAACAAAAATCAAATCATTTTAATATCAATTAGTCGTTCTAACTAGTTAGAAACAACGCAAATGACTGCAGGTGCTCCTTTAACTGCAATACAATCTAAACAACAGAAGGTTCAAGTATAAGGTTTCCAGTCCTAAACCTATCAAGGTTAAGCATGCTCACGTCCACTGTCGGCTTTTCACCCAATATCATTTCAGACATGGCTACCCCTGTTATAGGCCCAAACATGAAGCCATGTCCGCTAAAACCTACAGCGAGATAAAAACCTTCCACATTTTCTGCTTTGTCATAAATAGGCTGCTTATCAGGCGTCATGTTATATAATCCCGCCCACTGCCTCACTACTCTTAATTTGGAAATCGGAGGCAATACAGCATCAATAGTCTTTGCCATCTCCTCTGCAAAATGCCAGCTTGAAGTAATTCTTAAATCTCTTGGCTCGCTATTATCACCTCTACCCATTATAAATGACCCTTCAGGCGACTGCTGCACATAAAGATTAAGCCCAAATGACATTACCATTGGTTCCTGCATAGGTTCAACAGGTTCAGTAACCAATATCTGATGTCTTTCAGAATATACTGGTATACCTAGTCCGATCATATCACAAATACTTTTTGAATATGCATTGGTTGCATTAACAACAATATTTGTGTGTATAACCCCTTTGTTTGTTTCTACACCTGTAACTCTACCTTTTTCTTTTATTATGCCTGTTACTTCGGTAAAGGTGTTAAATTTCACACCTAACCTTTTAGCTGCCCTGTAAAATGCGTCTGTGGTCTTAAATGGATTCAAGAATCCATCCTTGCTGCAATAAGCAGCGCCTTTAAGCATGTCTGTATTTAAGTACGGAACTATTTTTTTTGCTTCCTCCGGCGTAAGAAGGCTTGATGGTATACCGCACTCATGCTGAACTACAATATTTTTTTTAAACTGCTCTATTTCCTTTTCATTATCTGCTATCAGCAAATATCCGCTTTGTTTGAACTCAACATCTCTGTCGTATTCAAGAATTTCATTAGCATGTTCGTAAAATTCAATGCTTTTTTTGGCAATTTTGCAGTTCATCTCTGTTCCCCACTGCATTCTAACGCCTGCACCGCACCTACCAGTAGAGCCGCTGCATATATAGTTTTTCTCCAGCACAACAATATTTTTAACGCCTTTTTTTGCCAGGTTATAGGCAGTAGAACATCCTGATATGCCGCCACCTATAATTACCACCTCTGCACTATTCTTCATTTCTTCTTCCCTCCTCTGCTATAAGTCCCAGCTTAACTCCCACTGCCGGAGGTCTTGTCGTCTGGAATTTTACATCCTTAATGTTTTGCCCGGTTGCATTGGCTATTTCTCTCATTACAAGCTGACCGCAGGTTTTTCCCTGACACGGGCCCATACCGATACGAGTAATTCTTTTTATTTCATCATATGTCACATAGCCATCATTTATAAGATCTCTGACCTGCTTTAATGTAACATCCGAACATCTGCAAATTATAGTATTTTCGTCCATCTATGCCTCCACCTGAATATTTCTTAATTCATAAATATATTTTCTGTCAGCTTCTATGGTTATTACCGGAGTCCTATCAAAAGATTTTGGGTTTAAAACATTAACAACCGTTACATCCGCAACATATTTCCCTTCTCTGTCCAAACCTCTTACAATATCGCCCCTTTCAGGAAGCGGAAGAAACTCATAAGGAATCTTTATTTGTACGTTTTCTTCAGATTTAGAACCGTCCACAACCATTATAGCAAGCCCAGGACATTTGCTTAAGCATACAGCACAGCCTGTGCAATTATCAATATTCAAAACCGGAATGTTATTTATGTCATCACCTACATTGATTCCATTAAATTTACATGCTGTTTCACACGGATTGCACGGAATCTCTTTGTAGCATTCAACAACCGCAACCGGTCCTTTATTTATTCTTTCTATTGAAGGGAATTTGCCCGTAACCATTTCTTTACTTGGTATTCCTGTTTTTTCGAACATCACAACCTCCTGTTATATAACTATTTGTTCAATTCCTGATAATATGTGTCTGCTCACGGGACCTGAGCGCAGATCATTTAACTGTTTAACATAATCACTTTTTCTTTCGTCAAAATCATCAGGTGTGCATCCAATTTTTGAAGCTGCGCACAAACCTGCCAGATAACCTTCAACCATGGCTGCGCTGGCTTCTTCCACACCTGTTGCATCTCCTGCGGCAAACACATATTCAACAGTTGTTTCATAGTTTTCATCTCTTATAGGCACAAACCCGCTCAGCTGAGGAACATACTTCATCTGACATCCTCTCATAGAAAGCAGCTCATTTAGCGGTGTTAACCCTACGGATATGCAAATTACATCAACATCAAATTCTTTTTCAGTTCCAGCAATCGGCCGAAATTTTTCATCAACCTGGCTTACTATAGCTTTTTCCACAAAGTCTTTTCCAATAGCTTCTTTAACTGTATGCGACGTAAGTATCGGAACACCCATTCTTCTTATTTTAGAAGCATGAACAAGGTACCCTCCTATTCGCGGTGCTGCATCAAGAATTGCTGCTACCTCAACCCCGGCCTGAATAAGCTGATAACTCACAATCAGACCTATGTTGCCTGCCCCAACCATCAGCACTTTATCCCCGGGTTTTACGCCGTGAACATTCATGAGCGTCTGCACTGCACCTGCTCCGTAAATTCCCGGCAAATCATTGTTAGGGAAAGCCAAAGCTTTTTCAAAAGCACCCGTTGAAACTACAACTGCTTTAGGTTTAATTTTATAATACACATCCTCCTTGTGAAGAACCGATATCACCCCGTCTTCATACATCCCCACAACTGTGGTCTCCGTCAGAATTTCGACGTTATTAAAACAACCTAATTTATTTAATAACATTCCGGCAATGTCAATACCTCTGTCAGAAGCATACTGTTTCTCAGAACCGAAGAACATATGTGTCTGTTTTACAAGCTGGCCTCCAAGTACTTTGTTTCTTTCAATAACTAATACTCTTGCTCCGCTTTCAGCAGCGCTTATTGCGGCACACAATCCTGCAGGCCCTCCGCCTATTACAACCAAATCTGCCTCTCTCATATTATCTCTCCTTTGCCTTCCTGTGTTTCAACCACCATTCCTTCCTCAAGATCCGTAACGCAGGTTTTTACGTTTGCCACCCCGTTTACCTTCATTAAACAAGACGAGCAATTTCCTATTGCACAGTAAAATCCCCTCGGCCTGTGCATAAACAGACTTTTACCCAAAACTTTAACTCCTGCCGCATGCAAAGCTGCAGCTATTGTTTCTCCTTCATAACCCTCAATCTTCTCACCATTAAATGTAAATGAAATTTTCTTATTCCTGCGGAACTCAAGGATTGGATGTTTTTCAATTCTCATTTATTTTCTCCTCTCAAAAATTATGCCATAAAAGCGTCTATGTTTTTCACTTATGTTTTTGCAATAACTATGCCAAACGTTATCATTGATTGCTAAAGCCTGGTTCCAACAAAATTTAACATAGTAAGTGCGTAATTCTTTCAAAGTTTACGTCAAATATCTGACGCTTCGTCCGTTTTATGACGCAAGGTGTTTATATCTGTTATACTTATTACTTTAACGTTAAAAAATGCGAATTATCTTGCAAAATCTCAATTTTATGATATAATACATAGTATTTTACTAAACAAATTAACTTAATATTTAGCCTGTAATGTTCGGAGGAAATATGAAAATTATTATTGTCGGAGGCGGAAAGGTCGGATATACGTTAGCCCAACAGCTGACTACCGAGGAACACGATGTCATACTAATTGATAACAACCCAGTAGTTTTGAACCACGCTGATGAAACATTGGACATAATGTGCATCAGGGGTAACGGCGCAAGTGCTGAAATTTTAAAGGAAGCAAATATAAATGGAGCTGATTTGCTCATTGCCGTAACCGACGGTGATGAATTAAATATGATATGCTGCGTTATAGGGAAAAAACTAGGTGCAAAACATACCGTTGCACGTATAAGAAACACAGATTATTCCAATGAATACAAAATGCTTAAGCAGGAGCTTGAGCTTGATATGGTTATTAATCCGGAAATGGATGCTGCAGATGAATTAGCAAGGATGGTTCAATTCCCATCGGCGACCAATGTGGAAACTTTTGCAAACAACATGCTGGAAATGGTTGAGTTCCGTGTGCTTGAAACAGATCCAATAATAAATATAAAACTTATGGATCTTACTAAAAAGCTCCCATCAAAGGTGTTGTTCTGCGCAGTCAGAACAAACAATGAAATTATAATTCCAAATGGTAACTATACATTCAATTTGAACGATACAGTCTATGTTATCGGAGAAAGAGGAGATATTTCTAAATTTTTCAGTTTTTTAGGAAGAAGCTCACACAAAGCGAAAAACGTTACAATAATTGGTGGAAGCAGAATAGCAATATATTTGACATGGCTTTTGAATGAACTTGGAATGCATACAAAAATTATTGAAATAAATAAGGGCAGATGTGTTCTGCTAAGCGAAATGCTTAACAATGCTTTAATAATCTGCGGCGATGGTACGGATCAAGAGGTTTTGGATAATGAAAACATACAAACTGCAGATGCAATGATTTCATTAACCGATATGGACGAAGAAAATTTAATTTCATCTTTGTACGCACACCAATGCGGAGTTCCAAAGGTTATATTAAAAATTAACCGTCACAATTACATTCCAATAGTTAAAAGACTTGGCTTGGACAGCATAATAAGCCCTAAGCTGACAACAGCGAACAACATTTTAAGGTATGTAAGAGCCTTGGACAACTCTCAGGGCATAGCTGTTGAAAAGTTGTACAAGATATTGGATGACCAGGCGGAGGTTGCTGAATTCACAGCTAAAAATTCACCTGAGTTAAACGATATCAAACTTAAGGATCTTAATTTAAAGAAAGATATATTAATTGCAGCGATTGTACGAAACAAGAAAATAATCATCCCATACGGTGATGACTGCATCAAACAAGGTGATAAGGTAATCGTTGTAACTAAAACAGGATTTATAAGTGATTTAAGTGAAATTTTAGAAAATTAATGAGAGGTATTCAGAGTGAATATTAAAATTGTACTAAAAATAGTGGGTACAGTGTTATTTTGGGAATCCATTCTGATGATGCCCTCCCTGATAATCTCGGCTGTTGATGGCAGCTACGAGGTAAAAGCTTTTATTATAGCAATATTATTATGTGGTATCTTCGGATTATTATTTAAAAATATTAAAACTAACGAAAATGAAATGAGAAAAAGAGAAGGCTATGCATCAGTTGCATTGTGTTGGCTTGTAATGTCCTTAGCCGGTGCACTTCCGTTTTATATAAGCGGTTCCATACCTTCATACATAGATGCTTTATTTGAAACTGCGTCCGGGTTTACAACAACCGGTTCAAGCATATTAACAGATATTGAGGGTATGCCCCGCGGACTTCTTTTTTGGAGAAGCTTCACACACTGGATAGGTGGTATGGGCGTGCTTGTATTTACAATGGCTCTGGCTCCATTATTAGGAGCACGTTCAGTTTTTTTAATGAGAGCAGAAAGCCCTGGACCAACATTTGGTAAGCTCGTGCCTAAGCTTTCAAACTCGTCGAAAATACTTTACATCATTTACGCCAGCATGACTGCAGCCATGGTTATACTTCTTATTATGGCAGGAATGCCAGCTTTTGATTCTTTTATTCACGCCTTTGGTACTGCAGGAACAGGTGGATTTTCAAATAAGGCGCTGAGCATTGGAGCCTACAACAGCATATTGATAAATTGGATTATTATATTCGGAATGTTTTCGTTCGGTGTTAATTTTGCCCTTTATTACTTGTTTTTGACTAGCGGTAGCTTTAAAAACATATTTAAAGTATTTAAAAACGAAGAATTTCGCTTATATGCATCCTATGTTTTAATATCAATATTTCTTGTATTTTTGAATGTTCTTCATGATTTTGATTACGATATAATTAAAGCCTTGACACATTCAGCCTTTGCCGTTTCCACAGTCGTTTCAACTACAGGGTATGTTACGGCAGATTTCAATTTATGGCCTATGTTTTCAAAAGCGATTCTTGTAACCTTGATGCTTTTTGGCGCTTGTGCCGGCTCAACTGGAGGCGGAATGAAGTCAATACGAATTTTGGTACTTTTTAAGACATTGATTCATGAAATAAAGCACACGATTCATCCTAATTCAGTTCAGACAATACGAATTGACGGGAAACCAGTCGATGACGACACCATAAAAAGCATTTTGATATTTTTCTTTGCATATATAATCATAATAATTTTTGCGGTACTTATTGTATCGTTGGATAATTTTGATTTCCAGACATCACTTACAGCAGTAATTGCCACAATAAGCAACATTGGACCTGGATTGGGGGCCGTAGGGCCAGTGGGAAACTTTGCTGATTTTTCAAACATCAGCAAAATAGTTTTTACTATGTGCATGATAGTTGGAAGATTGGAGATTCTCCCGGTATTGGTTTTATTTTCTCCATCTATCTGGAAAAAACATTGAGCATAAATAAAATAATGGATAAATATAAAAGCCGATAATCGCTAAATACAAATTTCGGCTTTTTTTGCAAACAAGAGTTACATTAATCAAAAATCAAAGCACCCTGCTCTTTTCATTTTATATTCCTATTATTCTATATATTTGTTCCATGTCAACAGCATTCCTAACATTATCTGCTAATTTATCATACTGAATTTCTTTATATTTTTTAAAATCAAATTCGCTGATTTCTTCTAATGATAGACCCTTATGCTCTGCAAGTGTTCTTACAATGGCATTAACAACTCGACTGCTGTCAAATATTCCGTGGATATAGCTTCCGGCAACGTTGCTGCGGACACATCCGTCTTTTTTTTCATCCAGTAAACATAAGGGCTGTCCTTCCATTATCTTTGAATTGCCCATATGAATTTCATATCCTTCCACATCAATGCCTGAAAGCAGGCTGTAAAAGCCTTTTATATCACCTATTTTTCCCGACGAACGCACTGTAGTCTTTGTGCCTGAAAAGTCTGTAACAGTCTTAAGCAGACCTAACCCCCTGATGCTTCCTCCACCTTCTACACCCTCGGGGTCATTTATTATATCACCAAGCATCTGATAGCCTCCACATACACCAAACACGGCTCTTCCTTCCTTGGCATGCCTTACTATCTTTACCTCTAATCCCGACTGCCTGAGCCATTTTAAATCCTCTATGGTGTTTTTAGTGCCAGGTATAATTATCATATCGGGACTACCCAATTCTCTCACAGACGATACATATCTGAGCGAAACACCGCTGATTAATGAAAACACATTGAAATCAGTAAAATTAGACAACCTTGGTAGCTTAATAACTGCAATATCAATCATGCTGTGCTCACAACTTTCCACAAGCCTTTCAGAAAGGCTGTCCTCATCATCAATATCAACGTTCATGTAAGGCACTACTCCCAACACAGGTACCTCAACAATATTCTCAAGCATATCCAGTCCAGGCTCCAGAAGCTTTATGTCACCTCTGAATTTATTTATTACGAAGCCTTTAACTCTATCCTTCTCTTCTTCATCAAGCAAAAGCATTGTTCCTGCCAAAGATGCAAAGACTCCTCCTCTGTCAATATCTCCAACTATAATAACCGGTGCATCAGCAATTTTTGCCATGCCCATATTCACTATATCCTGTTCTTTCAAATTAATTTCCGCAGGGCTTCCAGCTCCCTCAATAACTATGATATCATATTCTTCCGCTAGTGAACTGTAAGACTTGATAATATGAGGAACCATTTCATCCTTGTAAGTATAATATTCTTCAGCCGACATGTCCTTGAATACCTTTCCGTTCAATACAATCTGCGATCCCTTTTCCCCAGTAGGCTTCAAAAGGATAGGATTCATTCTAACATCCGGTTCTATGCTGGCAGCTTCTGCCTGCATAACCTGTGCTCTTCCCATTTCAAATCCGTCCTTTGTTATGAACGAGTTTAAAGCCATGTTCTGCGACTTAAATGGTGCCGTTTTGTATCCGTCCTGCGTCAATATTCTGCACAGAGCGGCTGTTATAAGGCTCTTGCCCGCATTTGAAGTTGTTCCTTGAACCATTATTACTTTTGCCATCTTAATTCCTCCTATCGCTGCATATATAATCAACAAAGCCGGTTTCATGCCTGCCTGTTATGCTGCTGGTCTGATGATCCGATACAATAATCATACTTGCATTTTCTATGTTTTCGTAAATTATTTTTATTAATTCTTTGTCTATTTTTTCAATAAAATTTATTTTTCCTTTTATGTCCCTTCTATGGGAAGCTTCATCCGTTCCGTTTACATGAACTATAACTGTATCATGAGTTTTCAGCTCATTAATTGCATTTTCCGCTTTTTCTCTTAAATCTGTATCAACATCCCCCGTTCCCCTTTTAAGAACAGGAACGTCCATCTTCATAGATTTGGCTATACCTTTCATAATATCAGCACTGCATATGCACGAACAACTCTTTCCAAACAATTCAGGAAACGAAGGCAGTACTGTTTTATCCGCAACGCCCCAGGGATAAAACATATAGCTTTTACCTCTCACAGAAAATTTGTTATCATTTATAAATTCCTTTAATTCTTTAATTCCTTCAAGCTGATTCAGCAAGCACTCCATTCTGCCTCCTATGTTTTCATGAGGAGGCATATCCTTAATAGAAAAAAGCTTTTCTGATTTCCCAGCAATGATAATATTTCTGTATTCATTCAAGTGATAAAATTTAATGCCCCCGGGTTTTATATTCCCTGAAGCTGAACGCATCTCTTCTCTTGTAAGACCCTCACCGTTAAAGGATTCAAGCTTGTTGCCTTGAATGCTCACTAAGTTGCATCTCAGAGCAACCTCATCTTCTCCTGCATCAATATTTTCCGCAACTGCCTCAAGATATGCCCTGTTTTTTGGAATAAGATTTCCGTTAACTCCAAGTATTGATAAAATGCACCCCAAGCTGTCAGGCTCTCTTCCATCAGGGCAATACATCTTTTTTGTTCGGAACCCTTCATAAATAATCTTATCAATAAACGGTGTATATGCGTATTCTAAAGGCTGCATATCATTCAGCTCTGCTATATTTTTTTCACTTAAACCGTCTATTATTATTAAAACCTTCTTCATAGCATCTCCCTTATTTCATACAATGCCTTAATGAGAAGTTTATTTTCATTCTTTGATTTCACTGCAATTCTGTAATAGCTTCTGTCAAAGTTTTTGTAATTTGAGCAGCTTCTTATCAATATATTTTTTTTAAGCAGTTCTTCCTTTAAATCCACATCATTAAAAATTTTAAACAATATATAGTTGGCATTAGAATTATATGCCTTAATATTCAACTTATTTAGTTCACTGAGCATGTAATTTCTTTGCTCCTTTATGTACGAAACAGTCCTGCTTACATACTCTCTTTCCTTCAGTGCCGCAATCCCCGCAGCCTGTGCAATATTCGAAACATTCCAGGGAGGCCCTGACGATTTCAGTCCATTAATAACATCTCTTTTTGAAGACATACAATAACCCAGGCGTATCCCCGGAATAGCATATATTTTGGTAAATGCTTTCAATACAATAAGATTATTGTATTTATTCATTAGTCTGACAGAACTTAATGATTCTTTATTTTCCACAAAATCCAGAAAACATTCATCTATAACCACAGTTGCCCCTGACTTCATACATTTGTCAATTATTTTTTCTGTTGTTTTAATATCTGTTATTTGCCCAGTTGGATTATTGGGGTTGCACAAAAATACAATATCTGTATCATTATTTATATGATTTAATATGTTATCCTTTATCTTAAATTCATATTCTTCACCCAGATTGTAATAGTTAATATCTGCACCGACTGCTTTCAATGCGCTCTCATATTCGCTGAAGGCCGGTGCAGTAACAAGGCCTTTTTTGGGCATTAAGAAAAAAGCAATACGATATATGGCTTCTGCTGCTCCATTTGACGCAAAAATAAAGCTGGTCGGGACTTTTTCGACTGATGCAATACTTCGGATTAATTCTGAAGAATTGATGTCCGGATACCTGTTAGAATATTCAATTGAATTTATACAGGCGGATTTAACCGAATCGGGTATACCCAAAGGATTTATGTTTGATGAAAAATCCAATATTTCATTTATCCCGCTACCGTTTTTTTCGGCCGCCGTATATATGTCGGCGCCATGTATTTCTATACTCATAGTATTCTCCTATTTTATAAGCTTGTAACAAAGTAGTAAAGCAATGAACCTGTTGCCAACGTCAGCATAGATGCTGCGTACATAAGCCTATTAGCCCTTTTAATATCTTCTATTTCTATTTTTCTTATGTCATCTCCTATTGTCGGCTTGCTGACAAGCGCGCCTCCGTAATAGCTGTCTCCTCCAAGCATTATGTCCAGAGCTCCGGCGCACACTGATTCCGTATGTGCTGAGTTTGGGCTCTTGTGATTGTACCTATCTCGCAAATAGATTCTGAGGGCATTTTTGTAATCCATGCCTGTAATAAATGCCACAGCGATCATAATAAGCGCTGAAATCCTTGAGGGAATGAAATTTGCAACATCATCAGCTATGGCTGAAACCCTGCCTATATTTATATATTTTTCATTTTTGTATCCAACCATTGAATCTAAAGTATTGACTGCCTTGTACATAAATCCCAGAGGAGCTCCTCCAATCATTATGTAAAGCATTGGAGCAATAACCCCGTCAGATGCATTTTCTGCAACAGTTTCCACAGCCGCTTTTGCAACAGATACTTCATTAAGCTTTTCCACGTCCCTGCCCACAATAAAAGATAAATAATTACGAGCTTCAGCTAAATCATTTCTTTTCAGTGATTTATAAACCTTCATACTTTCATCCTTCAAACTTTTTGTTGCAAGTATGTAGTAGCACATTAATCCTTCAATAATTAATGCAAGCATAAAACTAACCTTTGATGCAAAATATAAAATTACATATGGAATTACAAATGAAGTAAAAACAACCGAAAACCATAATATCGCTCCTGCCGCTGTTTCTTCCTTTGAATTTTTGCAGCATTTTCTCAGCTTGTCCTCAACAAAGCAAATCATATTCCCTATGAGTCTTATAGGATGAAACCATCCTTGAGGATCTCCGATAATCAAATCAAGCACATATCCGATGATGAGTGAATTCATATTATTCCTTTCTGACATACCTTATTTGGACAAACAAAAAACCCTCCTGAACGGAAGGCGGTTACACACATATTTCAGACAGTCCTCCCGACAATCCATAAAAAACTAATTTGGCAGGTTTCCTGACTTTCGGATCATTTAACGCTCGCCTTCCCATTTTCACAGTGGCAATGAGCCTTATCACCTTTCACAGTAGCGGGGGCTGTAACAGCTTTTACTGTTTTCCCTATTAAAACAAAAGTTACCAACAAAGTACATTTTCATTTATTTATGAAATAATTATAAATCAACAGGATTTAAATGTCAATGAAAGAGATAGCTTCTTACTTTTATGTATTCATTAAACCTGTCAAATACTTGTTTTAACAATTCCTTAGGAATTTTCGAAAACTCTTCACCAATTGATATTTCGAATTTTGATGTTTTTTCATCTATTTTTTTAATACCTCCGGCTATTGAAACATCAAATTCGCTAAATATTTTTGAAACTATTTTCTCCAGTTGATCACTGCTGAAATCAGCATGCACATGAAACATATTAGTCATCGGTATTTCAGGTGTCGTACGAACAGATGGCAAATCATTGAAATACTTTGCCAGTTCTATAGCTTCTTCATGAAATTTACTCATCATATCTTTTCTTTTTTCATAATAATAATCAGCAGCAATGATATACGGATAGAGACTTATTAAATCCCCTCCATGCCTGCGTTTCCAGATTTTAGCTTTGTTAATAAACTCTTTTTCCCCAGCTAAAACAGCTCCTGCAACAGCACCTATACCCTTGTAAAAGGAAATATACACGCTGTCAAAATACGCTGATATTTCAGCCGGAGATTTTTCATAGTATGGAAGCGATTCAAATAATCTGGCACCGTCAAGATGGATGTACATATTTTTAGACCTTGCGTATTCTATAATTTCTTCCAATTCATTAAGAGCCGGCAGATATCCTCCTATTTCTCTCTGAGGTAGTTCAATTAACAAAGTCCCAACATTCTCCTTAACAGACATTAAATCTTTTATGGTAAACAGTCGGTTTGTTTCACCCAAAAGAACAGTTTCCAAACCATGCAAAATCTTTATTGCATCTTGCTCATGCAATTCCAAATGTGAGAGAGGATGATATGCAACTTTCTTGTTGTTTTTATCGTCTGCGTAGATCCTAAGAGCAATCTGTTGTGCCATCGTACCGCTTGGCATAAAAACAGCTGATTCTTTTCCAAGTATTCCAGCAAATTTCTTTTCAAATTCTTCAATAATTTCGCCTTTGCCGTATAAATCGGCAAACCTATCTTCTTGTATACTGTTTAAGGCTTCCTTTAATATATCGATACTTCTTGGACCGTTACCTTGGAATTTATACTTTGCAGCCTTATATTGATCAGTTAACTTCATAATTCACCTCTTAAAATGTTATTGTTACAATGCTTTCTAACAAGCATTTATTTTTATTATACCGCTAAATGATAATGTTTGCCACAATTATTATATATCATCGTTTTTGTAGCAAACAATAAAAATCAAAGTTTCAAATACTCTGTATCTAAAACTTTGATTTTTATTTTAAATATTATCTCTTAGAAAATTTAGGACCTGTTTTTGCATCAACCATGGTTTCTTGGATATACGCTATTGTTTCTTCTAATTTTTTTGTTTCCCATTCATTTAACTTTACAGGTATCTGCTTCAAAACACCTTCACGCCCTATAATACATGGCATGCTCAGCGCCACATCTTTGTCATGACCGTATTGACCACGCAATGTAGTTGATGCAGGGTAAATACTTTTTTCGTCTAACAGCACTGCCCTTGCCATTGTAACTGCCGACTGTGCGACTCCTGCATTTGTCCAGCCTTTGCCGTTAAACACTTCATATGCAGCGCTTACAGTCAATTTTTTAACCACATCGGGATTTTGTATATCTTTCTTTCCTTCTAGGAAAGTATCTGCTTCAGATAAAGGAATCCCGCTGATATATACATGGCTCATAACAGGAAAAGCTGTCCTGCCGTGTTCTCCCATCATAAATCCTGTAACAGATTTCGGATCAATATTGTAATTATCAGCAACTATTTTGCGTAGTCTGGCAGAATCAAGCATGGTTCCTGTACCAAAAATACGCCCTTTCGGATATCCAAATTCGTTTTCGGCAATATAAACCATAGTATCCAATGGATTAGTAATAAAAATAATAACAGCATCTTTAGTATATTTTGTAATACCTTTCATTACACCGCGAATAACTTCACAGTTTGTTTTTGTCAATAAGGTACGGTCTGGTTCACCTTTTGGATCATTTGGATCAGGTATTATGCTTGGACCTGCAGCTACGATAATCACATCTGCATCAGCACATTGTTCATATTCTCCATTTGTAACATTTACGTTGTTCATATAAGTCAATGCTGTAGCCTGGGCTTGATCCAATGCCTCGCCATAAGCTACATTCTCTAAAATATCAATTACTCCTATTTCAGCGAACAGTCCGGTTTTCATAGCATCTGCCAAAACATATGAACCGACATGTCCCACTCCTACAACTACTAATTTATTTTTGTGCATGTCATGTCTCCTAAAAATTGTTATTTAAATTTCTTTACAGTTTACTGCCATATATGTAATCTGTCAATCCCGCGCTGTGATTTACAATATCAGAAATTACATATTTATTCTCTTTTGGATTAATTAATTCCTATTAAATATTACTGTTTTCTGCCCTGCTGCCGCACGATTAAAATTTCAACTATATAAAGCAGTATTTTGTAATTATTGTTGACAGCCCCTCATAATCTTATATAAGAAAGGCTTTGGAGGTAGCAATGGAAAATATTTTTAAAAGAGTAAATATAATATTTGCGATAGCATTAATGATTGTAATGCTGATGTCATTATTTTCCGATATAAACAAAACAACAGAGACAATTGATGCAACGGATAGAGAACAGGTAAAAAAGCTCAAGGTTCTTATTGACCCCGGACACGGAGGTATCGATCAGGGAGCAAGCGGTGACATGGGAATTGGCGAAGCCCCCCTGACTCTTGCAATATCTGAAAAGCTTATGGCTTTCCTTGAAGGAAGCGGATTCGATGTAGAAATGACCAGGTATGAAGATGAAGGACTCTATTCGCTAAAATCCAAAACTATCAGAGAAAAGAAAAATGAAGATTTGACAAACAGGGTAAAAATGATAAATGAAACCGAAGCAGATTTGACAATTTCCATACATCTAAATTCCTTCCCGCAAAAACAATATTACGGCGCCCATGTTTTTTATCAAAAAAACAGCATGCCGGGAAAAATTGCCGCAGAAATAATGCAAGATTCATTAAAAAATATTCTTGATAAAAATAATAAAAGAGTTCCTCAGGTGAAAAAAAACATAAAAATAATGGACGAAACGAAACCTCCTGTACTGCTGATAGAATGCGGTTTTTTATCAAACCCTTCTGAAGAAAAGAAGCTGGTTTCCGATGAATATCAGGAAAAAACAGCTTGGGCAATATATACTGGGTTAATAAGATATTTTAATGAATATTAATATAATACAAAAAAATACGTTTGTGGTCTGCCTGCAAATGTATTTTTTTGTATTTATTGAAAATTATTAAAAAATATAATAATTATTGTTAACTTTGTGTTGAATTATAGGGAATGTTGTATTATAATCAAGATAGTATAACGTTTTGGAGGACTAATATGGATTTCGAAGAAATAGAATATTTTCTCGCCAATATCAAATCTGTTCTATCATGTAAAATTATTACCGACTCTAATAATAATATAACTGAAATACATGTCCTGTCTGACAGCAGCCGACACTCTAAACAAATTGTGCGGGACATAAGAACTGCTCTACTGTCTCATTTTAATTTGGATGTAGATTACAAGATTATAAGTGTTGCTCAAGTTAATAAGAACATTTCTATTAGCTCTGATTTCAGGCTGATTTACGAAGGTTATACAAATGAGACAAATTCGGAAAGAATAAAAATTTCCATTAAATTTTCATGGGATGAAAAACAATACATAGGAGAAGCAGAAGGAATAAAATCTGAAAAAAATACCCTCATGGTTGCGGCTCAGGCGACTTTGAACGCTATAAAAAAAGCAATTGATTTAGACTGCTTCATAGTTGATGATATACAAGCCGCCCGTATAGCAGGCATGGATGTAATGCTTTCTTCCGTTACCCATATAGAGCGTGGAAGAGAGAACACACTGATAGGATCTGCAATTGTTAATAACAATAAGGTCGATTCCACAATAAAAGCTACCCTTAATGCTATAAACAGAAAAATCTGTTTATTTATAAAAGAATGATCGGGCTGACTAAACAAAAAATAGAAACAAAAAACTAGCGTAGCGAAACCTTCCTGTTCTACTAGCGAACAGAGCAGAGATTCTCTGTAGGAGGGGTTCACACATGAAAAAATTAATGCCTATAATATCTTCAATAGTAGCATTGGTACTAGCTGCAGGCGCAAGCTTTACTTGGGCTTAACAGCAATTTAACATGTCAGCCCTTCATTATATGAGGAATGAAAATGAAAAATATTGCAGACAATAAAATACCTAAAAAAGAAAAAATAAGCACAAATTTATTTTTATATATTTTCATACTGGCTATTACGGCTTTTGTTCTTATGTTGCACCTTTCTAGAGTATATGCTATAAATGACTATTCCCTGCTCATAGTATTTTCCGCATTATCAATTATTGCGGAAACATTTTTTATATTGCTTCCTAAAGTTGGCGCAATTTCCGTAAGCTTTGCACTGTATTATTCTGCCATAATATTGACAAATCCCCTATTGGCTTCAATAATATCCGCCATAGGTGTCGCTTTTAGATTTCCATATAAGGATGGCGTAGGGAGAGTCCATATTTTAAACAACCCTATATATAAAACTATATTTAACACAAGCCAACTTATGATATGTTCAGGCATGGCTGGAATGGCATATGTATACTTAAATAATATTATAAATGTAGGTTTTGATTTTTATAATCCTGTCGCAGGAGCTGCAGCATTATCAGTATATATATTACTGAACACCCTTTTTATGTCAGCTTTAATGTCAATATTATTAAATGAGAAATTTATTTACATATGGAGAAACAATTTCTTTTCCATGATGATAAATGTGCTTTTAGTTGGATTGTTAGGCATAATACTTGCATTTGCGTACAACAGCTACGGTATCGGCGGTCTGCTGTTATTCTTCATTCCACTTTTGCTGGCAAGGTATACTTTTAAGCTTTATATAGATATGCGCAAAAACTATTTTGAAACAATGAATGTTTTGGTACGAGCTATTGAAGCAAACGACCCGTACACCAGCGGACACTCGTTAAGAGTGAGCGCATACTCCGAAGCAGTTGCAAAGCAAATCGGACTCCCTCAAAGCAAAATTGATTTGATAAAAAGTGCCGCTTTGCTGCACGATATAGGTAAAATCGGAATAGATAAAAATATATTAAATAAGACCGGCAAACTGGAGCGGGATGAATTTGAAACAATAAAATCTCACCCTGAAATAGGTGCTACTATAATTGCCGACTTAAGTTATCTGTCAAATATTTCAGATATTATTCGTCATCATCATGAAAGAAATGACGGAAAGGGCTATCCTGACGGTCTGTGTCATGACAGCATACCTCTTGAAACCTCAATACTCACTATTGCTGATTCCTTTGATGCCATGACAACCAACAGACCTTACAGAAAATCTCTGAGCCTAGAGGCTGCATTAAGTGAAATAAAGCTGAATTCGGGTACACAATTCAATCCCGACATAGTTGACGACGCAATAATAGCTCTGAGAACCACATATTACAAGGTAACAGAATAGGTGTACTATGCTTCCTGAAATCATATTTTTTTCAATACTGTCCATATTCATCCTGATTATAAGAAACAGAAAAATTAATTTCACAGATATTAAATTAGAAATTAAAGGATATAAAATACTGATAGCAGTGGCCGTAATAGAAATTACTGCTGAATATTTATACGGAAATTTCAGCCATAACAACCTGCTTAGGATTTTGAGCCTGAACTGGCTTATATACCTTGCGCTGATAATCGTTTCAACACTAAACTTCAAAAAAACATTCATGAAGCTTTTGCTTATAGGTACACTTCTCAACTTTATTGCAATAGCATCGAATGATTTCAAAATGCCTGTGCTTGTTTCCGATTTGCTGGCTAATGCAGATGCTAACAGGTTATACCTTGGAACAGGTCAGGATCTGATACATTCACTTCTAACCGAAGATACAAAGTTTAAAATGCTGTGTGACGTTATAACTCTTGCTTCTCCCTACCCTTTTCCTAAATCAATAAGTATAGGTGATATATTTTTATTTCTGGGAGTCTTTGTATTTTGGCAGGAGCTTCCGCGATATACTAAGTAATTAACTTGCATAAATCATAGCTAAAGCCTGATTCACAAAAAACAGTTTAACTTACTATTTTAAAACATTAATTTGCATACTGCCAGCGCAGCAAAAATTGATGCACAATGAGCTATTAAGCCAACTTTTATTGTATACCTTACGTTTTTAATTCCTACAGCTCCAAAATATACTGCAACAGTATAAAAAATCGTCTCTGATGATCCCATTAACACCGATGCGGTTCTTCCTATGTATGAGTCCGGACCGTAAATATCGAGTATTGTTTTAAATACACCCAGTGATCCGCCTCCGGAAAGGGGTTTTACTATTGACAGCGATAAGATTTCCGGGGGAAACCCAATCATAGAAGTTAAGGGAGAAAGAATTCCCACAATAAAAGCTTCTGCTCCGGAATGTATAAATAAATTGATTGCAAAAACAACAGCCAGTATATATGGAAAAATTTTCACTGCAGATTTTGCACCTTCCAGTGCCCCTTCAACAAAAACGCCGTAAATATCCACATTTTTTATCATTCCGTAAATTAATATTCCTCCAATTACCGACGAAAGCAGTATATCTGATGCGCTCATCTGAAATCCCTCCCTTCGTAATATTTTGCGGCAGCAACTGCAACCGCTGTTGAAAAAGCTGTTGCAACAATAGTAGGTACCATTACATCTCCCGGAAAGGCCGCTCCCGAATCCGCCCTTAATTTTATTATATTTATAGGAATAAGCTGAACGGACGATACGTTAATTATTAAAAACATACACATTGCATTATTTGCTGTGCTTTTATCTCTGTTATGAAGCTGCATTTCATGCATTGCCTTTATGCCGAATGCAGTAGCAGAATTACCGATACCAAGCATATTTGCTGCTAATGTCATAATAATTGCATTAACTGCTTTTGTATTATTTTGAACCTCTTTAAACAAAAATCCGACTATAGGTTTAATTGCTGTCGAAACCCTGCTTAAAATTCCTGATTTTTCAACTATTGCCATTAACCCTGTCCAAAAAGCCATAACAGGCAGTAAACTTAATATAATCTCAACTGATTTTTCCAAGTCATAAAATAAAACATTTGTAACTGTTTGAGGACTCCCGTTCAAAAATGAAAACAGTATGCCAAGTCCTATCAAGCTAATCCATATTTTCCCCATATTCAACCCTCTCCATGTATATGCTTCTTTGTTAATAAGTCATCACCCTGCAATTTAAGGCACAAAAAAACAAACATACTAAATAATATGCTTGTTTCTAATAAATATATCTTAATTATTGAACAATGGTATGTGCTTCATTTTTTATTTTTTCAACCTGTATTTCCAGGACTCTTTTTGCTTCAGCCTTTGTTACGGTAATATCCAAATTTTTATATGCAATTCTGCCCCCAACCTCTGGAATTTCTTCGAAGAGTGTTGTAATAAATCCATTCACTGTCGTAACATCCATCTCATCATCAGCTTCAAGTCCAAACAAATCAAACATGTCTTCAATGTCTGCATTGCATGAAATAAGGAACTTGTCGTCATCAATCTTTTTGAACCATTCTATTACCTCGTCATGCTCATCCCATATTTCTCCCACAAGCTCTTCAATTATGTCCTCCATTGTAACAAGGCCCTCTGTTCCTCCATATTCATCAATTACTATTGCCATATGTGCTTTTGCAATTTGAAGTTCTTTCAACAGCTCTGAAATTTTTTTGTTGGGCGTAACAAACAATATTTTGGAAACAAGCCCTTTAATATCTTTTTCCTTCCTGTTCAGAGCCTGATAAAAGTCTTTTTCGTGCAATACTCCAACAATATTATCAATATCTCCTCTAAATACAGGTAATCTTGAGTAACCGCTCAACAGAAATTTTTCCTTAATATCGTCAAGGTTTTCTTTTTCCTCAATACCTGCGATATCAATTCTCGGTGTATAAATATCCTCCACAACAGTTTCGTTAAACTCAATTGCAGATCTAATTAAGTCACTTTCACTTTTATTTATAACACCTTCATTTTCTACTTCATCAATCATAGTCTTAAGCTCATCCTCTGTAACAGACGGAAGGCTTTCTGTTCCAAAAATCCTGACGAATCCTTTTTTAAATGAAAACAACAGAAAATTTATCGGAATGCAGACAAATGCCAAAGCCTGTATTGCAGGAGCTGAAAATATAGCAAATTTTTCAGGTGCAATTTTGGCCAATACTTTAGGCAGCAGCTCTCCAAATATCAAAATTAACAAAATTGTGGTTATTGTAGCCAAAGCTATTCCATAATTGTTAAAATAACTAGATAAAGTAAATACTGCTATAGATGTTGCCGTAATATTTGTAATATTGTTAATAATAAGAATTGTCGACATCGTTTCTTCGTAATTTTCATCCAATTTCAAAACCAATGCCGCCTTCTTAGAATTCATGCTGTATAAATTTTTCATTCTAGTCCGGTTAAAGTTAATGAATGCTGTTTCTGCAGCGGAAAGAATTGCAGATGCCAGTATCAGAAAAATAAATATTACGACCCGACTTATACCGTCATCGTCCATTATTGTAAATCACTCCCAATTAATTATTATATATAAATAGTATAAGATATTCGATAACAATAGTCAATCGATTTTGTGTATCAGCGCTATATTAAATGTAGCGCATCGAACTTTTAGCTAAATTAATCTAGCAGTTTTTTAAAAATAATTTTATGGTATATTAAGGAATTAATAAATAGCATAAAAATATATATTTTTCAAATAATAATTAATACCTTCACTTTCAGATATTTGTATTTTAAATAGCTCAGTCCTTTAAATTAAGCGAATTTTAAGAATTCCTTAATTGATTTAATTCGTGGAAATGCTATACTTACAAAACGAAAAGGGTAAAAAAAATGGAGGTATTACATTGTTATCGTTTATAAGCATATTTAACTTAACTATATTTATAATATTAACAGGATTTTATTTTTATCAATTATTTTATGTATTTGTAGGTCTATTCAGAAAAAGTAAAATAATGTATGCTGAAAATAATAACAGATATGCTGTTATTATTGCAGCTAGGAATGAAAGTGCTGTTATAGGTCAATTATTAAAAAGCCTTAAAAAGCAGGATTATCCGTCCTCGCTTGTAGATGTTTACGTCGTTGCAGATAACTGCACCGATAATACTGCAGAAGTTGCCAAAAATTCAGGTGCAACTGTGTTTGAAAGGTTTAACAGACAACTTGTTGGAAAGGGATATGCCTTAGATTATGCATTTAAAAGGATATTGAACAGCGATGAAAAATATGACGCATATTTTATTTTTGATGCAGACAATCTGCTTGATGAAAAATATATTTCTGAAATGAACAAGGTATTTGATAACGGATATAAAATAGTAACAAGCTACAGAAACTCCAAAAATTATGACACCAACTGGCTTTCAGCAGGATATTCGTTATGGTTTTTGAGAGAAGCAAAGTACTTAAATAATTCGAGAATGATACTGAATACAGGATGTGCAATTTCGGGAACAGGATTTATGGTATCAGATGAAATTATAAGAAAGAATAATGGTTGGAAGCACCACTTGCTAACCGAAGACATAGAATTTTCTATCGACAGCGCCATTCATGGTGAACAGATAGGCTATTGCGGAAATGCAGTGCTGTACGATGAACAGCCTTATTTGTTTGAACAGTCATGGAATCAGAGACTTAGATGGGCAAAAGGTTTTTACCAGGTTTTTGCACGGTATGGTCTTGAACTGCTTAAGAACATTTTTACTAAAAGAAGCTTTTACTGCTACGATATGTTTGTAACTATATGCCCGGCATTATTTCTGTCTCTGCTGAACGTAAGTATAAATCTGATATTTCTTACTGTTGGTTTAATTAATATTGAAATATATCCGGAAATAATTCAGGAAACATCAGGAGCAATTATGATGTCCGTAATTAATTCTTATTCAGTTCTATTTGTATTGGGGTTAATTACAACAGTTTCAGAATGGAAAAACATAAATTCAACTCCATGGAACAAGGTTAAATATATGTTTACATTTCCAATATTTATTTTCACATATATTCCTATTTCAATAGTAGCTCTATGCAAGAAAATAGAATGGAAACCAATAACGCACAGCATTGCTAAATCTATTGAAGAAGTGCGACAATAAATACAAAAAGATATAAACAAACAGCCTCCTGAAAATTATGGAAGCTGTTTATTTATATCTAAGGCTTTGAAACTATCTTATATAGACTCTATCCACATATGCGCTGCTTGTAGCCGCTCTTAAAAGGCTTGAGTAGCTTAGTTTGAATTTAATTATATCTCCGACCTTGTAATTTCTATCAGATTCGTTTACATTTAAAAGCAAATGGTCAGAGCTTGCACCCAGTACGGATATTTTAGAGTCTATAGGATGCAGGTTGTCAGGATCAACGTCCTGTCTTCCTACTGCTATTATGGCTCTCTTGATTACTCCAAGATCTTCGTAAAAAGGCTTGTTTCCAAATGCATCCACACCTATCTCTCCGATAGGGACTGATTGCTTTTCCTTCAATTCAATTATTTCCGCTTCCAATGTAAAAGCATCGTCATAGAAACCGTCCAGCATTTGGCTGTACGCGGTTTCATCTCCCAGAGCGAATGCCTCTCCCACTCTCAAATTATTAATTCCTTCCGGAAGCTCATTTTTTCCTATCAGATGAACCGAACTTGAGTTTCCTCCTGAAATCATCTGAAGCCTTATTCCAAACTTTTTCTCTATTTTATCTGACGTTTCAACCAATATAGACAAGTTTTCCTTTTGAGGTATTACTGCACCGTAGCATGTAAGATTAACACCAACGCCGTAAAGCTCAATATTTTTCAGCTTAAGTATTTCCTCAACCGCATTGTAAATTTCGTCTTCATTTTTATAGAAAATTCCTTCTCTTAAATCTCCCAAATCTATCATCAGAAGTATCTTATGTTTTTTATTCTGTTCAGCTGCTGCTTCATTTAATCTTTTGATTGTTTCAATTTCTGAATTCAAAGAGATATCAGAATAACGAACTGTTTCTTCTGCTTCGGACATCATGGGAAGTCTTAAAAGCACTCTTCCTTTTTTTGTTCCTTCATATTTTTTCAGATTTTGGATTCTTGAATCGGCGAAGTAATCAATTTTTGATTCCTCCAGCATTTTGTATATCTCCATATCTGCACAATAAACTTTTGTCACTATCATGAGAGAACAGCCTGAACCTTTTACCAATTCAATAGTTTTATCCAGATTATTTTTCAATTTTTTTAAATCTATTACCAATCTGGGATACATATCATTCTCCTATTCTTAAGCTTTTTTTCATTAATCTCAAGGCATCCTTGGGATAACTTTTTGCAAGTACTCCTAAAGATGACAGTATATAATCTTCGTCTATTAATATTTTTGCTGTCTGTTTAGGATATAGTTCCTGCTCCTTGCTGTGATTTTTTACCTTCTCCAGTATTTTCTTTTTATTCGGTAACCTTGTTAGAGCTCCGCCGGTACCAATTACATATTTTATTACCGTAAGATCTTTTCCCTCAGCAACAGTCTTTTTACCAGATGCCGTATAAAAATATCTCAAATGCCCTGCATGTCTTTCCAGTGAAGTTAAAACAGCTTCAAGAGTCAGTCTTTCAACAAACTGCTTTTCTCTGTCTGTCTCTGGTATTGGCTTGTATCTTTCTAAAATTTCATCACAGTTAGGAAATTCTTGTCTCAGCTTGTCAATTCCTATTTTTTCGACAACGTGGCTAACATTGACAAATACACCTAAATCTCCCTCCACTGTACGCTTTGCTTCCGGTTCGGGACTGATTAAAATCGAATTGACCTCTTCACTCCCTGCAGTTACAGAATGGACATCCGTCGTTGCTCCACCCACATCAAACACAACCAAATCTCCCAAGTTATCCTTCAATACTTTGGCTGCTTCCATTACAGCTCCCGGTGTAGGAATTATAGGACCTTTAACAAGATCTCTAACTTTCGACATTCCCGGAGCATGAATAATATGCTCTTCAAAAGCATCTTGAATTATTTTTCTTGTAGGTTCAACTACAAGCGTATCTATTTTAGGATATACATTTTCAACAATATAAACCTGATTTCCGGCTTCCTCGCACATAAGTCTAACTTCATCCTGATTCTCAACATTTCCTGCATATATTATAGGAATGTTTAAATTCATCGAAAGAATCTTCTCCAGATTATGAAGCGCCGTTTCTCTTTCACCGTAATCCACTCCCCCGGCGACAAGAATAATATTAGGCATAATTTCCTGTATTTTTTTAAGATCCGTCCTTCTCATTCTACCTGAGGTAATCATTTTTATAATTCCTCCGGCTCCAAGCGCGGCTTCCTTTGCCGCTCTGACAGTCATGTCATATACCAGGCCGTGTACTGTCATTTTTAATCCGCCTGCAGCACTGCTTGTAGCCAACATATCATCCCATGTTATTTCATCCGCTTGCAGATTTCTGGTTAAGGAATCAATAGCTCCTTTAAGCCCGACCGTTACATCTCCCTCCAGGACGGATGTAGGTGCCTGACCCTGTCCTATAAAGACAGGGTCAATGCCTATTCCATTGAATGCGTTGACTACTGTAGTGGTGCTGCCTATTTCAGCTACCAATACATCAACTTTCAATTTAATTCATTTCCCTTCTTCTTTTTACTAAGAAACTTGCAACATCTATACCGTGTGTTCCTCTTCCAAATCCTGCATCAAGTCCGGCTTCCAAAGCTATTTCATTTGTTACCTGAGTTCCTCCGCAAATTATCATAACTTTTTCTCTGATACCTTTTTCTATGCACAAGTCATGAATCTTCTTCATGTTCTTAATGTGAACATCGTCATGAGTTATTATTGTACTTAACAATATTGCATCAGCATTAGTTTCTATTGCGGCATCCACAAGTTTCTCAACCGGGCATGATGTTCCAAGATATTCATACTTGATTCCAAATTTCTCAATTCCACCGTGCTTGATATCGAGAGTTTCCTTCAAACCTACGGAATGCTCATCTTCTCCGACTGTTGCAGCAACTATAAACATCGGTTTTTCCTGAATGTCATCTCTTATTTCCTGCTCTGAAAGCACTTCAGGTTTTTCCGGAATTACAAGTTCATTTATATCTATATCGAAGTTTACTCTTCCTTTAACTTCGCAATATGTTCCTTCTGAAGGATGCATGCATTGCTTGTGTACAACAGTTACATCTTCAAGTCCCATTTTTTCTCCACACTTCATTGCAGCAAACTCAGCCGTCCTTTCATCCAAAGGCAGGAATATAGAAAGAAGCACAGTTCCATCAGCTCTCCATTCAACTTCAGGTTTAACAAGATTTGTATCATAGTATTTTTCAACTTCTTTAAGTCTTACATTAACATTGTCATTTTCATCCAGCTCATCTATATATTGAATTTTAGAGCGGTCTTCAAATGTGTCTCCGCCTATTGCTTCACTTGCGCTCTTAAATTGCTTAGGAATGTTATTGTACCCATAGTGAACAGATACTGGAGCAAAATAATCCTCATCTCTTTCATAAACAAAGCCGTATCCTATTCCGCCTTCAATTTCTCTGGCAATACCGTCTCCGTTTCTTTCAGGATACTCACCGCTGTCAACAAAGAATCCTTGTTCAACTGCTTTAAAGAATCCGCCTACCTCAAGGATTTCTTCCATGAACAATACTGCTCTCTCCTTAAGTTCACGAACCTTATCTCCCAACGGTCCTTCTCTGTCCAACTTAACCATTTCTCTTAAGCCGTCCATACCTGTAAGAGACTGTTTTGCAGTCATAACACCTGCAATATTGTTATAATGCCAAGGAACGTTTCTTCCTTCGTCAGGAGTTATTGTCGACTGGATATCTGCACTTGTTAATCTTGATATCATCATGTTCATCGTGTGAGTAACAGCCGCCTCACGAGTATCTGATTCCATATATTTCGTATTTTGCTGAGCTCTCATCTTGTATTCTCTGAAGAAATCACGCAGTGCCACAGCATACGGAAGATCCAGTCTCATACACGGTGCCGGAGGAGCAGTCGGCGGTACTGTAGACAATGCTATATTTTCAGGCTTAATACCTACTTTTCTTGAGAATATTGAGTTAATAGCATGCTGAACCATTAATTCAGGCATTACTTTCCATGCTTTCATAGCAGTTGCATTTGCATTGTGCGCTCCATCTATTTGAAGCATATCAGACCAAGCCATTATTTTCTTTGCCTCACATGCGTCAACAAAGCTTCTTACCATGTTTACATTTCTGTACAGAACATTGTACTGAGGGTCCTGGTGTGCACCGTTAACTCCTTCTTCAGCAAACATAACCGCAATATCAGGACCTGCGACTCCTGAAATATATGAATGGAAATTAATAGGGCGCCCTACTTCATCTTCAATCAAATCGCATGCTTTTCTGCTTGCTCTTACCTGCTTTCTAGTTACCATGATACCGCCTATACCCTGGTTTGTTCCTTCCAGCAGTGAATCTATATGTGACTGTCCTGCTGTTCTGATAACCATTAGATGATCAGCACCGTGCCATGCAGCCATACGCATTCTTCTTATATCATCTTCAAATCTTCCTGAAGCAATTTCCGTAGTTATAACGCAATCAGGCTGAGGGTCTATATATCCGAAACCTCTGCTGCCAGGCAGCGGAACAGAATTCTTCAGGCCTTCGGATGTTTCGTGATATTCGAAATCTCCTACTGTCCTTTTTTCATTTCTTTTATCTCTCCAATGCCATCCGCGTCTTCTAGGCTCATATTTATCTAAGTCTTTCAATAATTCTTTAATATCTATCTTCTTGTTAGGATCTAGCTTCATCTACTTCCCCTCCTTAAAATAATGATTCTACGTCGTCCCAATGTCTTCCGTTTGCAAGCTCTAAACCTGCTTCACGAACTGAGCATCCCAGTTTTTGAGATAATCTCCAAACAACGTTTCCAGCACCCTTGCCCATAAGCCCTTTGTTCATAACACCTTCTACAATAGGCTTAACTTCAAGACTTGAGAATCCCATTCTTAACAAAACACTTCTTTCAACAGAAGGGGTTGTATTTTTCTTTCCTAATTCCAGCAGCGGGTCAACTACTTTATCTGCCAAATTCCAAAATCTTTCATATAATTCCTCATCTGAAAGATTCGCAAGATGAGCTCTTCTTTGTTCATAATCGTCGGCTCTTTTCATATTTTTCCTCCATCAAATAATTTGAACATATGCATTAACATATGAATCAGATCAATATCAAAGTATCAATCTGTTTGCCCGTATAATTCGTCCTGCGAGACACCATAATCTATCCGTAAGTACTGTAAAATACGTATATACCTGGCGGAAACGAAACGGTTCGTTTTTTCATCAAAAGCTACATTCTTTTTTAACAGCCTAAGGCGTATTTGCATACGCCTTAAATTAATTGCTTTTTTCTTATAAAGTCTCTAATACTTTCTTTACGTAATCTTTATCTGTCTTTGTTTCCTCTGCAAGGAACTCAATATCTGCATCATTTGGTACAACATCATAGTTTTTCAAAGCATTTTTAATAAGAGATTTTCTCATGTGTTCTAAGTCTGCATCATTTGCTTTAATCAATGACGGATGTGAAGGAAGAATTATATTTTTACCCGGAACTTCATCTTTAGGATCCCCGAATTTTACTTCTATTCCGTTTTGTCTTGCAAATGAAAGCTGTGGCTGTATATGCTTTCCTGCTCCAGTGTATTCAGTTTCCTGTACAACTATCATCTGATCCTGATCTAATTCCTGTGCCAGAGAGAATGCAGCTGTTAATGCAGTATTTCCTGCAGGCCCTTTTTCCAGTCCTTCAAGACTTGCAAGAACTTCGGTTATATAAAATACTTCGCCTTGACGAATTGTTAAATATCTATCCATGTATCTTAACGGTCTTGCAGCTGAACGAGGAACATCTGATCTGTCTGGCCATGTTGTAAATGGCATTCCAAACCCTGTATGTCCAGTTGTAAATGACTTTCTATTAAACTGACTGTCAGAAGCCATATGCAATCCTGACAAGTCAACACTTGCTGCAACTATTTTTGATTCAGCTCCTGCTTTTTTCAACCCTCTTGCAGTACCAGTCAAGTTTCCTCCGCCGGCATTTGTGCAAACTACCACATCTGGGTCCTTGCCGTGCTTTTCTCTAAACTGCATTGCTATTTCATATCCCAATGTTTCAACGCCTGCGATTGCAAATGGTGTATAAAGTGATGCATTGAAATATCCTGTTTCTTCAAGTATAGCCAAGAATGTGTAGAATAATTCAGGTCCTACAGTAAGTTGTACTACTTCTGCGCCCAGTGCTTCACATTTTCTAGCTTTTTCAATTATTTCAGGCTGTCCAATTCCTTTAGAATCATAGCACTCCTGAACTACTATACATTTCAATCCATACATTGCAGCCTGTGATGCAACTGCTGCACCATAGTTACCGCTTGTTGCTGAAACAACACCTTTATATCCAAGTTTCCATGCCTGATATACTGCTGTAGATGCTCTTCTTGCTTTAAAGCTACCAGATGCATTTGCTGCTTCATCTTTTATAAATATTCTAGCGCCTTTTCCTGCCGGTGCCATTTTTCTTGCTAATGCTGTAAGATTTCTCAGTTCTATTATGGGAGTATTTCCAACGCCGTGATCTGATTGGATTTTTTGAATTTCTTCAATTGAAAATCCTGCCTCTCTCATCATTCTTTCGTAGTCAAAAGCTATAGAACCGCTCTCAAATACAGAGAAATCAAGTCCTGCTGCCTGCTTCATTATCTCAGGCCTTCTGCTCATTACCGCTGAATAGCTCATATCCTTACTCATTGTCAGCACCTCCAAATAAAATATCTTTCACTTGATCGCTGATTTTCATTAGCTCAGGAACAAATGTGCCAAAGTCATGTTTATAGTACGGATTTGCTTCCAGCAAAGTTCCTTTTTCTGTACGTTTTGTCCTTGTAATAACTGTTACTTCATCGCCTACATTTGCGTCATCTTGCAGATATCCTTTAACCCACATTTCCAGAGGAACTTTTTTAGTATCATCTGGAGCCTGAGGTGCTCTTTGTGACGGTTCTAATATATTTCTGTGTATTAAAACCCATTCGCCTTTTTTAATCATTATTGCACTTCCTTATTTATTATTTTATTTCTTAACATACATAAGTATCGATTATACTTTTTATTCTGTTAACAATTATTTAACTATTTTGCATTCAGGATCTATTAAATCTCTCATATCACCCATAATAGCTCTTGGAACAGGCAGATCAATCATTGATCTTAATCCTGGTTTTGCATTGATTATCTGAGGTATCATGTTTACGCACATTGCAATTGTACCTATTCCTCCTGGAACTTCAGGTGAATTTACCATGTTAATATTTGGTGTTCCCTTAATTATTACATAATCACCTGTCTGTACTCCAACCTGTTCTGGCTCAATCTGCTGTGGATGATCCATCTCAAGTTTTAATTCTCCGTCAACGTATCCAAAACCTTTCATTGCAACGCCAGCAACATTTCCAGCTGCTGCAAAGCCATAAGGAGATTTTCTATCAACATCTGTAACTATAGGTTCCATTGAAGTAGTTATTTTGTCTACTTTCCAACCTATAGCATCAGCAATCATACTAATTGATTCATGGAATCCTACATGCCCTGCTAAGTGACCTGTTTCAACGCCTTTATTGAATTCATCAGCTGTGATTCCTATACCTTGTTCCTGCATAACAGTTGGTCCAAACGGAGACAAGCTGTTAACTCTTCTTGAAATTACGTGGTCAACTGATTCACAGCAACCTGTCATAACAACAACAAGCAGGTCCATAATTAAGCCAGGGTTAATTCCTGTACCAAGTATTGAAACTCCGTTTGCTTTTGCTATTTCATCTAATTTCTTAGCATGCTCAGGAGATTGAGCCTGTGGGTATGACATTTCTTCAGCACTCGATACAACGTTAATTTTTCTTTCTAAAACAAATTTAAGTCTTTCGAAAGCAACTTTGGTATAAGAGTCAGTACAGCACAAAACAACGTCTGCAGCCTTTTCCTTGATAACATCTTCAGGAGAGCCTATTAAAACTTCCGGTCTGTCTCCTTTTTCAACTCCTATTATTTCATACATGCTTTTACCGATTTTTGCTCCTCTGCCTACTGCACCTACGATATCAACACCTTTTTTGTTTAATAACATTTTAGCCATACCAGAACCCATTGCTCCAAGGCCCCAAATAATTACTTTTACATTCTGCATTTTGAATCCTCCTTATTTAAATAGATATATTATAGTTGCGGTCACGCCGCATCAAACATAAAAGTTAAAGCATATTTATTATTTACAACTTTAACACTTCATATACCCCTGACTCCCTTAACTATATATTTAGCAATAACTATGCCAAACATTTTCTAAAATAAATAAAATATTTGTTTTAATGCTTTCACAACGCTTTGTAGCGTTTATATTCCAATGAAAAAAAATCATTTACCAGTAAAAGTAATAAATTTATACATATGTATAAATTACATAAAAATACCATTTTCAAAATAAAAAAACGCAAAAATAGCAAATATTTTTGCGTTTAGCGCAAACATATTTGCTATTTATTGCATTATTTCATATTTCTTTATTTTATGTTGAAGCGTTTGCCGCTTAATTTTCAACGCCTCAGCTGCTTTTGTTATATTATTGTTGTTATTTCTCAAAGCTTTTTCAATTATACATTTTTCCAAGTTACTTAAGTATTCATCGATGCCCTCATCATCCATTTCGTGATCAACATTCGAATACTCTCTATCTGCATCAAGCACATTAAAGTGGTTTAGCTTCAATATTCTTTCATTATCATCTGTCATGCTTATAGCAGCCATAACAATATTTTCAAGTTCCCTGACATTGCCGGGATAGTTATATTTCAAAAGATTTTCCTGTGCGTCCTTCTCTATAGACAATATTTCTTTATTTAACCTGTCATTGTATTTGTGAATAAACATATTTACAAGCATCATAATGTCATCCTTGCGTTGACGAAGTGGCGGAACATTCAGCTGAATTACATTTAATCTGTAAAACAAGTCCTTTCTTATTTTGCCATTTTTCAATATTACTTCCGGTGGTTCATTGCTAGTGGAAATTATTCTTACATCTATTGGTATATCTCTTGTACCACCAACTCTTCTGATGTAATTTTCCTGCAAAACTCTTAAAAGTTTAGCCTGAAGTTCATACGGCATTGAATTTATCTCATCAAGCAACAATGTGCCACCGTTAGCCTGCTCAAAAAGCCCAGACCTGTCCATAGCGCCGGTAAATCCTCCTTTAGACGTACCAAACAAAAGCCCCTCAAGCAATGACTCTGGAAGAGCTGCGCAATTCTGCGCTATAAAAGGTTTATCCTTTCTAACGCCTTCATAGTGGATGCTCTGAGCTATGAGCTCCTTACCAGTGCCTGTTTCTCCGAATATGAATACCGAAGCCGAATTTTTTGATGCTTTTTTTGCCTTCTCTATTACGTTAATGAAATTGTTGCTGCTCCCAACTATATTATTAAAATTATACTTCCTGATTCTTTTAGTTTTAGCGGTTTCCGGCTTGCCGATTTCATTTTGTAGCTTTAAGATAGTATGAGACATTTCGGTCATTTTTGTTATGTTTTTAGCTACTTCAACAACTGCAATAACTTCGTCATTAATTACAACCGGAAATGTTGTATTGATAGTTGTTATTTCTCTTCCGTCCTTGTTAAGATAAGTTTGCTTAAGATCCGACGTAGTAACACGAGAGTTAAGCGCCTTAAGCAGTGTGCTGTTATCTACATCCAGATTTTTGAACACTTCTCCGAAGGGTTTTTTCATTACTTCCTTGGTTTCCATTTTTTCAAGCTTAGACATTGCTTCGTTATATATTATTGTATTGCCACTATTATCCAAAACATGAACACCTTCATCTGTATAGTGCAAAATTTTTTGCATTATAAACAAATATTCTTTAGCCTTCATACTACTCTCCTTTTACTATTATGTCATTATATCACGGTGATATATTTTTTACAATCATATAAGTTTACATACCAATCTAATTGTTGTAAAATTAAATTAATATAAATATAGTCAAAATATATATTTTTTATAAAGGAGTACAAATGAAAAAAATTGAAAGTTTTCAGGTAAATCATCTGAAATTAAAAAGAGGAATATACGTTTCAAGAAAAGATGCTGTGAATGATTCAGCTGTAACTACATTTGACATAAGAATGAAGGAACCCAATAATGAACCTGTAATCAACACAGCAGAGTTGCATGCAATAGAACATCTGGGAGCAACATTTCTAAGGAATCATGCGGTTTATGACAAGCAAACAGTGTATTTTGGGCCAATGGGATGCAGAACAGGATTTTATGTTATTTTTAAAGGAGACTTAAAATCAATAGATGTTGTTGATATAATAAAAGAAATGTTTAAGTTCATTAAAGATTATGAAGGAGAAATTCCCGGAGCAGATGCACGCTCCTGCGGAAACTACCTCGATATGAACCTGCCAATGGCAAAGTATGAAGCATCCAAATTTTACAATGAAGTTTTGTTAAATTTAAGGGACGAAAATTTAATTTATTCGAAATAGTTAAATGTGTAATTACCAAGAAGAAAAAATTGAAAATAGTTTCCATATTGAATGTCACTATCAGTTAAGAAATGGAAGAGCAGCTGCTCTTCCATTTTTATTAAATATATTATTGTGTCTTCAATCTGTTCGCGTGTTTCCTTCTGTCCATTTCAGTAAGATGTCTTTTTCTTAATCTTATATTGTCAGGAGTTACTTCCACAAGCTCATCATCATTAATAAATTCCAACGCCGATTCCAATGTCATGATTCTTGGAGGTGATAATTTTATTGAATCATCCGCTGATGAAGATCTTGTATTGGACTGTTTTTTAGCCTTGCACGGATTTACGGTTATATCCTCTCCTCTTGCACACATACCAATAATCATTCCTTCATACACCTTTTCACCGGCACTGATGAACAATGTTCCCCTGCTTTCAAGGTTATTTAAAGAATATGCAATTGCTTCACCTTCGTCGTTTGAAATAAGCACTCCGTTAATTCTTTGAGGAATTTCTCCTTTGTATTTCTCGTAATGGTCAAAGCTCCTTACCATTGTACCTTCGCCTCTGGTATCATTTATCAGCTCTGTTCTGTAACCCAGAAGTCCTCTTGTAGGAACCATGTACTCAATCCTTACATAATTTCCGTCTGGAGTCATGGATACCATCATTCCTTTTCTTACATTAAGCTTTGAAATTACTGAACCTGAATATATTTCAGGAACATTTACAAATACTCTTTCAATAGGCTCCATGGTAACGCCATCAATTTTTCTCAGTATTACTTCAGGACGTGAAACCGCAACTTCATAGCCTTCTCTTCTCATGTTTTCAAGGAGGATTGAAATATGAAGCTCTCCTCTTCCTGATACCTTGTAACCGTCTACAGCATCTTCCAACGGTTCAACCCTTAACCCTACATTTACCTCAAGCTCCTTTTCAAGCCTTGCTTTAAGATGTCTTGTAGTCACATACTTGCCTGACAATCCAACAAATGGAGATGTGTTTATCAAAAAATTCATTGAAAGTGTCGGCTCTTCTATTTTGATTGTCTCCATGGGTTTTACTTTGTTTTCTGTACATATCGTATCGCCTATGGAAATGTTTGGGACTCCTGCCACTACTACTATTTCGCCGCTTGAAGCTTCTTTTACGCTTATTCTGCTAAGGCCTTGGTATATAAATATATTTGATACCTTTTGCTTTTCTACAGATCCGTCATGCTTTGCCACAGATACAGTCTGGCCCTCTTTGATTGTCCCGGCTGTAACTCTTCCTATTCCAAGTCTTCCTATATATTCATCATACGCAAGTGAAGATATCTGCATTTGCAAATCTTCTCCATCTCTGTCAGGATACGGCGCAACGTGATTTATTATTGTTTCGAACAATGGTTTTATGCTGTCGCTGGGCTGATCCAGTTCGTACTGAACAATGCCTTGTTTTGCTATTCCGTACAATATAGGAAAGTCAAGCTGTTCATCAGTGGCATTCAACTCAACAAATAAGTCAAATACCATGTCTACAACTTCTTCTGCTCTATTGTTTTTCTTGTCTATTTTGTTAATAAGCAGAATAGGTTTCAGACCTATTGCCAGTGACTTTTGAAGAACAAATCTAGTTTGTGGCATAGGGCCTTCTATTGAGTCAACCAGCAGAATAACTGTATCCACAGTCTTCATAATACGCTCAACCTCTGATGAGAAATCCGCATGCCCTGGCGTATCCACAATATTAATTTTATAATCTCCATGCATTACTGAGCAGTTTTTTGAATAAATAGTTATTCCTCGTTCACGTTCAATTGCGTTAGAATCCATTACTTGATCTACCATTTCCTGGTTTTCTCTAAAAACGCCGCTTTGTTGAAGAAATGCATCTACTAATGTTGATTTTCCCGCATCTACGTGGGCTATTACCGCTATATTTATTATCTTATTTTTCATATTTACCATCCTCTTTTTTTCCACTGATAAGTTTATTCTTTCTAAAGACATTTTGCAAGTTTTTTTTCATATATTACACAAATTTTAATAAATAATTCAATAACTTGCAAATAACTAGCTGAGAATTCTATAGCACCGCCATTAAATTTAATCCTCACACATAGTTTGTCTCCCTTAATTAATAAATATATTTATTGAATTTTACGAATTGATAAACACAAAAAGGCCTTTCGGCCTTTTTGTTAAGCATTAAAAATGCTTAAAGGGGTATTGGGAATATTTTTAGTTATCGGGGGGGATAACCAATTATCATTATATCAATTATTTGATAATAATACAAGCTGATTGTTCTACAAAACTACATTTAATTTAATTCAATATTTTATATACCCATATGCAATAGGTTTATACTTGTTTATTGCATAATAGAACGTCAAAATGTATAGCTGATAGCTAAGCTATTACCTTTTCGTTTTTATAAACAATTCTGCCGTCTATTATGGTCATTACAGTTTCATAATCAACATCCAATAAAGGATTGCCTTTAAATATTGCTATATCCGCATCCTTACCTGCCTTGATGCTTCCAACTCTGTCAGCTATTCCGGTAATTTCAGCTGGATTTATTGTTATTGATCTCCATCCTTCTTCTTCCGGAAGTCCGGCCTTCACTGCCATGCCTGCACACATAGGTATGTGTTGAATGGGTATAACATTTGAATCTGTTATAATTGCAATTTTTATTCCTGAATCATATAATACTTTAGGTGTTTCGAAGCTTTTATTCTTAAGTTCATACTTTGTTCTGGACCCAAAAGTTGGCCCAATAAAGCAACTCTTGCCTGCTTCCTTCAATTCTTCGGCAATTAAATGTCCTTCCGTGCAATGATCTAAAGTAATGTCTAAATCAAATTCTTTGGCAATCCTAAGTGCCGTAAATATGTCATCCGCCCTGTGAGCATGCGCCTTCAAAGGAATCTCTTTTCTCATAACAGGCAGTAGAGCATCAAGCTTAAGATCAAAATCTGGCTTTTTGTCAGGATCTTCAACAGAAGCATCCAAATCTTCCTTATATTCCTTTGCCTCGTACAGCGTTTCCCTGAGCAATGCAGCTATGGCCATTCGAGTTACAGGAGACTTGTGCTGTTCATCATATACCCTTTTTGGGTTTTCGCCAAAAGCAATTTTCATGGCAACAGGATCTTTTATAACCATATCGTCCACTCTTTTGCCGTATGTCTTCATAGCCAAAAATGTTCCGCCTATTACATTAGCACTTCCCGGTCCTGTTATCGCTGTTGTTACTCCACCTTCAATTGCATCCGTGAACCCTTGGTCCATGGGGTTTATTGCATCAATTGCTCTCAGCTGTGGAGTTATGGGTTCCGTATCTTCATTGCCATCTGATCCTTCAAAACCTATGCCCTCTTCCCACATGCCTATGTGACAGTGACCATCAACAAAACCAGGAGAAACTATTAGCCCTCCTGCGTCTATTACCTCTGCATCATCTGGTATCTCCAGTTCCTTGCCAACAGCCTTTATCTTTCCTTCTTCAATAATTATTTGTCCGTTTTCTATATCTTTACCTGCCATAGTTTTTATATAGCCGTTTTTAATTACAATCATGTGTCCTCCGTTATGAATTAATATCTTGGAATAAAGCCTACCTTTTTATAAACCTTTCTCAATGTCTTTCTTGCTACTACCTCAGCTTTTTCAGCGCCTTTTACATAAATTCTTTCCAGATAATCTTTGTTCTTCAGCAAGTAATCAATTTTATCCTGAAGAGGTTTAAGCTCTCCGATTATTATCTCTGCAACGTCCTCCTTGAATTGGGCATAGCCCTTTCCATCATAAAGAGATACTATTTCATCGGATGATTTACCGGTTATTTTAGAATATATATTTATCAAGTTTTTAACGCCGGGCTGGTTATTGTCGTACCTTACAACGCCCTCAGAATCTGTTACTGCCCTTTTAAGCTTTCTTCTGACCGCATCAGGATCGTCCATTAAAATTATATATGAATTTTCATTTGGATCTGATTTTGACATTTTGCTGGTGGGATCCTGAAGACTCATTATTTTTGCTCCGTCCTTAGATATAAATGCATCCGGAACTTTGAACGTTTCGCTGAAGCGATTATTAAACCTTTGAGCAATGTCTCTTGTAATTTCAAGATGTTGTCTCTGATCCTCTCCAACAGGAACTAGATCAGCCTGATATAAGAGTATATCTGCCGCCATAAGGACAGGATATGTAAATAACCCGGCTGGAATTGAATTGTTGTCAAGTTTTTGTGACTTATCTTTGAACTGCGTCATTCTCCCCAGCTCACCGAAGTATGTTAAGCAGTTTAAAACCCATGACAGCTCCGCATGAGCAGATACATGGGATTGTATAAACAAAGTAACCTGGTCTGGATCCAAGCCTGCTGCAATATAATTAGCAAGTACCTCCAGTGTGTTTTTTCTCAAATTCTTGGGTTCCTTTGGAACTGTAATGGCATGCATATCTACTACACAGTAATAGCTGTCATATTCGCCCTGAAGCTTTACCCAGTTTTTTAATGCCCCAAGATAATTTCCCAGCGTAAGTGATCCTGATGGCTGCATACCGCTGAATATAACCTTTTTATTCTCCATTGTAACCTCCATATATTAAAAAGAACCTTCCAGCACATAAGACGAGAAAGCCCTAAAAAGTCTGATTTTTTTGATTATACTACAATCAATTTTATTTGTCAATGTACTGAAAGACCGCGAAAAAATGGATTTTTCACGGTCTGCAGACATTCATTACTGCTGTATGGTATCAGAATATGTGAGCGTAAATGATTTTTTATATAAATGAATACCTAATGGAAACCAAATTGCAGAAAACAGTAAAAGACTTATAATGTTTGGAAGAACAGTAATGAATCCCATCCCTTTTATAATTACCTCCTGCACTGTTTTTGCATAATATATCAAAGGCCAGGATATTTTCATTATCACTGCTAAAATCCACGGCATCTGCTCTACAGGCCACACACATCCAGCAGTTGCAAATGTGGGCAGCGACAGCATAAATTCAAGCTGTGAATATTTAATCCTGTCCTTTGTTAATGACAACATAATCAGAGACGGCCCTGTAAGCGCCAATATAAAGCAAAGTGTCATTATAACAACCGTAAGCATGTTCCCGGTAAACGGAACATGGAAAAGCATTTTAAGAATCAAAATACTTGCAATCAACGCCGGTATCATTGCTATAAAACATGAGCTTACTATTCCCAGTACCTTTTTAGCAGTATCTCCATGTGTTATGTATTCGCTCTCTCTGAAAAAAGAACCTCCCATGGCAGCAAGCATAAGCTGCTGAATGAATATTGCCAGGAAACAAATCATAAGGTAATTCATGTAGGTCATTTTAGGGTCGAATAAAATTCTTTCGCCAATGTTATATACGAGAGCCATGTTTTCAGCCACAGCAGGCAAAACACCTTTACCCTGTATCAGCTTCATTTCAATTCCGGCTGAAACTGATTGAACTATCATAGTAGCCTGGGCCAAAGCATTGTTTGCCGTAACAACATTTGAACCGTCTGTAATGACCAATATTTCAGAGGATTTATACGTTCCTACCTTGCTTTCAAAACCTTTCGGAATATATAACCCCATTTGCACTTCCCCGTTGTCAATGAGCTCCTGAAGTTCTTGTCTTGATTCGGGATAATTCGTTACCTGAAATCTTTCATTTGTAATAAAATAACTGTTTACAAGCCGGCTGAGGCTGGTGCAGTCTTCATCCAATACAGCAACAGGCACATCTTTTACATAATCATTGTAATATATGCCTCCAAAAAGAAGTGTAAGAAAAATCGGACCAATAAAAACAATTATCATCATGCCCTTGTGCTTAAATATTGAGCGAAATCCCCTTTTCATCGCGTTCATATAAGTCATAAGCCTTCACCTCCCCGAAATCGGATTTTTGCTCCGCTATAAGCATAACTCCTTCAGACAGCAGCAACATTACCGCTCCAAAGATAAGCATATAAATTATATCTCCGTAAATTTGATTTATTGAAAGCCCTTTAAGGTATAAATACCGTATATTACTTACATAGTGAGTAAAGGGCAGAAATTCAGCAAAACTCCTGTATCCTGAAAGCATCGACAATAGAGGCCATGTAGTTCCAGCCATTGCAGAATTAGGAATAAATACAACTGCTCCTGCAACTACGGCTATCATTCTGTTCTCAAACAGGGCAGAAATAAGAATGCAGAATGCAGAAACTGAAAAGCTTAAGGCAGCGGATAAAATTACCGCATAGAATATGTTACCTTCAAAAGGAAGGCGGAATACCACAACCTGAAAAACAATATTAATCATAAAAGCAATTGTGCCGCAAATAGTATAAAATATAGTCTTGCCTGTTGAATATCCCAAACGTTCGCTTCTTCTTTTTTTATATATACCGTGATCTACAGCCACTGCAGCCACCAATGCTATAGCAGACTGTACATACCCTGCCAACAAAATCGGAGACAGGAAATTATCAAAACTTTTTGTTGGATTATACAATGTTTGATTACTGAATTTTATTGCTTGAGCAATATTGTATGCCTCTTCATACGGCATATCCAGCCTTGCCGTAAGTTGTTTAATTGCCGCTCCAGCTTTATATGTCAATAGAATTTCGGTAGCCTTTGTTTTTGCGGCACTTGTAATGGACATATGGCTTCCGTCATACACCATCATTACGGTAGGAGATTTAAGCATGGCTATATCATTGTAAAAATTCTTCGGTATAATCATTCCTACCCTTGCTTTGCTGTTTTTCATAAGGTATTCCAGTTCATCTTCATTTGCCGGATGATAAACAACATTAAATATTTCATTGCTGTCAAAGGCATCCGTAAGCTGCATGCTAAATGTGGATTTATCATAGTCTATAACTGCCATTGGAATGCTGTCAATAAATTCATGCGACAGTTCTAAGCCCAGCACTATAGCAAAGATCAACGGTAATACCAGAAGCACTAAAATGCTCATTTTATTTTTCCTAAAGCTATAATATTCGTCTTTAAAGCTTTTAAAAATCATTGCACACACATCCTAATCAGCAAAATCCACGATAGCTGTCATTCCGGGTCTTATTAGCTCATCATGATTATCTAATTCAATTTTTACTTCGTATGAAACAATATCAATATTTCCGTTTTCCGATGTAGCTTTTTTTACGGCAAAATCCGGCTGCTTATTGATTGTAACTATTTTACCTATAAATTTCTTCCCCTTGTAAGCTGGAAGATTTACATCTACCGACTGTCCTTCCGACAGATCGCTCAGCTTATATTCATCAAGATTTGCACTCACCCAGCACTTATCCAAATTACTAACTGTTCCTATGGAAGTTCCTGTAGATACCAGCTCTCCCTCATCGGAATTTAACGCTGTAACAGTTCCGTCAATAGGAGATTTTATAAGCGTATCCTGCAGATATACCTCTACCTCCTGCTGTCCTGCTTTAGCCTGCTCTAACTTTCCCTGAGCCGCCGTAAGCCCAGCCTGAGCCTGATTTACCTGAGCAAGAGCAATGTTTGAAGCTTCATTTGCCTGATTAAGCAATGACGCGCTGGACTGGACTCCTGCCTCAGCCATTGAGAGCTGTGCTAAGGCTGCTTTTTTATCTTCCGATCTTGCCCCTTCTTTTGCCATATTTAGAGTCTGCTCTGAAACATCCATCTGTGTTTTTATTTCTTCAAGCTTCTGCTTTGTAAGAGCTCCTCCCTCATAAAGAACCTTAGCTCTGTCATATGTAGATTTCCATAAATTATATGCACTTTCAGCCTGAGCTACTTCCTGCGTTCTAGCACCATTTTCGGCTTTTTCGCTTACAGCCTTTGCCATATCTCTTTGACTTTGACTTGCCTTGAGCCCTGCCTCTGCTTGCTTTACCCTCTCCTGAGACAGACTGTAGTTTCCCTGAGCCATTTCAAGCAATGCCTTCGATGCATCAACACCTGCCTGTGCCTGCTCTATCTGCGCTTCCAGCTGCGCCTTTTTGGCCTGCAGCTCCTCACTTGATATTTCTACAATAGGATCCCCCGCCTTAATCTTCTGTCCTTCTTCTACATAAAACTTCACAATTCTCCCAGGTATTTTTGTGTTTAGGCTTACGTCCTTGGCATATACAATACCTTGAGATTTATCCTTATCAATACTGCCGGCACTTACCTGAACCGCCCCTACGGTAATAATCATTGCTGAGCATATTACCACGAGAGAAACAACAATTTTTCTGATATTCCTACTTATCCACTCCTTATTGGAGACAGTTTTCAATGTATCTTTAAATCTGTTCATATGCTTTCCGTCCTTTCTTATTTATAAATTAAAATTCCTGCATCATTTTGATACTTTATTCTTGCCATTATGCTGTTGTATCTAATTTGAGCAACCTGAGCCTCAACCTCTGACAGCTTTTCCTGTGCCGCAATAAGTTCAATCACAGTGCCGGAACTCTCCTCAAGATTCATCTGTTTTAAAAGAGAGTTTTCTACACCAAACCCCTGCTCATACTTCAGCTTAGCAATTCTTACAACTTCCTCTGCATTGCCTACAAGTTCTTTTGATTCTTCCAGCATTTTATTCAATGCGGTCATTGTCTCATAAGACTGCACAATGTCGGATTCCACAGTTTTTTTAACCTGTTCAAGCTGCAGCTCTGCACCTTCCCTCAACAGTTTAGCCTCTTTAATTGCTCTGGAATTTGTTCTATATTCAGCTCTTGATGTAATCAGCTTTTCGTTTAGCTGATATATAGCCAGTTGCCCCAAAGCCTGCTGTATTTCAAGCCTGTTTGTCAACCCTGATTTTATTCCTTCCTCAAGGCTTTCAACTTCTGCATTATTTGGATCCACATCTGCCAGTGTTATTTCAGTATCAAAATCAATATTCATATTTTTTTTCAACTCTGTAACCGCATTATTATAATCAGCTATTGCCAGATCGTATTGAAGAACTGTGCTGTCATAATACATTTTACTTAGCAAAAGATCGTCTTTCGCCTTCATTCCGTTATCATAAGACAGTTTAACAATATTGTACTGCTTTTCTCCGCGTTTCATTGCAATTTCTTTAAGTTCTGCAAATTTTTTTGTGTACAATGCATCATAATAATTTTTATTTATAAGCATTGCTATCTGGTTTTTGTATATACTTTTTGCATACCTGGTTACATCAAGATTAACTCCGCCCATTTCTATCATAAGTTTACTTGCATCATTTGCATCAAGTGTTATAAAACTTCCGTAATCCATCTTTACATCAAGCTTTTCAGAGGTATCTTTAAGTACATCCTTAAACTGCTCTTTTTTTAATTCAAGTGTTTCCTTTGCTTCGGACAGTGCTGTGGAAGCTTCGCTTATTTTACCTTTTGATCCTTCCAGCTCATTTTCAACACCGGATATTATTTGTGAAGCAACGCTTTGTGCCATGCTTTCAGGGTATCCGTTTTTAACTAACTCAGATACTATATTAGAGCCTGCAGGAATAACAATTGCATTTCCCAAAGGATCCTTAAATGGTATTGACTGTGGAGCTATACCTTTGCCAAGAAGCGCCTCCGCTTTATCTAGATTGCTTATTCCTTCTGCCAACTCCTTCTGTTTATCAAAAAGCTCATTGTTTGCATCGTTGAGGGTTTTTTTGGCATCTTTAAGATCTTTGGCATTCTTCTTTGAATTTTGATACAATACCTCAGCAATCTTAATCTTATTATCCAATATTTCAATAGTTTTGTTATGCTCCAACCCGTATTCTACTGCCGATTCAGCGGTGAAATTAACAACATTTTTTTCCTTGGGTTCTTCCTCATCAGTATTCTCACTATCTTCTTCAGAAGATTTACTGTCTTTTCCTTCATCCTCAGGTAGCTTGTATGGTGCTGTAACTTCCGTGCTGTCTTTGGAATCATCCGTGTTTTTATCAGCAGCATATACCGGATATACTGACGAACACAGCAATATAGAAGCAATGCATATAAAGGCCGTAATTTTTTTCATATTCATCATTCCTTTCTTGTTTTACTAAAAAACATATACTTTAACACTGTCTGTATTAACTTTAGATTTTTTTTCAAGGGTGCTCAAAACTGTATTATCGTTTGGCAGAATTATGTTTATAACATTGAACCTCTCAATACAATCTTTTAGTATGTCAATAGGATTATCAGAAAAAAATATGAGCATCTGTGCGTTAAGCTTCTCTGAAAGAGTAAACATATCTTCCAGCTCTCTGCTCAACTTTCTTCCCCATTTGCAATTTTCCTGAACATTTATTATGTACAATTGAGTATTTGTATCATCAGCAATTTTTCTGCCCTCGTTCAGGAACCCCCACCCCTCTGACTGTGCCTCTAAAAAAACTAAAGTTGTTTTGATCTTCAATTCATCAGGCATTTTACACCTCACAATTTGTATTCCCTAAACAATTTTAAAGTAATTATAATTTATATATTTGTATTTAGTATGGTATGAATTTGAACAATTGTGAACAACTTGGAAATAATGTTAACAAAAAAAGCATAAGCCCCAGCTTATGCTCAGATATTTATTCATTTATATTTCTTCTGTGTGTACCGTAAATTCAAACTTACTTCCCTTTCCGGCAGTGCTTTCCACCGTTATGCTCTCACCCATTATATTGAGTATCTCTTTTGCAATGGAAAGGCCAAGTCCTGTACCTTTTTTTGAACGTGACTTGTCACTTTTATAAAATCTGTCAAAAATATATGGTAAGTCATCAGGTGAAATGCCTTCACCAGTATCTTCAACTGAAACCGCAACATATTTTTCTGCTATCTTTGTGGATATTTCTATAGTTCCGCCTTTTTTTATAAATTTATAAGCATTATCCAGCAATATTACCATGACCTGCTCAATCCTGTCATAATTGGTATAAACCTTTGGAACTGGGCTTGCAGAATATACAAGACTGATTTCCTCGTCATGCAGCCTGTATCTTTCATATACCATTTCCAAGAGAGCTTTTAAATCTACCCTGCTTTTATCAATAACCGCCCCATCGTTCTGAAGCCTGGACAATTCCATAATATCATCCACAAGCCTTGAAAGTCTCAGGCTCTCCTGATAAATTATATTATAATATCTTTTAATATCCTTTTCGTCAGTCACAATGGAATCCATAAGTGGCTCAATTAGCCCTCTTATAGATGTCAGCGGTGAACGAAGTTCATGAGATACATTGGCCACATAATTTTTTCTCATGCTTTCCAGTTTTTCTAATTCAGTAATATCTCTAAACAATATAACAGCACCTACTGCAGAGCTTTTCTCATCCTCTATTGAAGCTATTATTATTCTTATAATACGTCCATTAGCAGTACTATTTTTAACGATAGAATATTTTCCCTCAATAACCTGTGTAAGTTCTGTCAAATCCTCAGATATTATTTCTATGTCATCCACACACGTTTCCTTTATATCCTCCTTTAAATTAAACATGTCCAAAAACACTTTGTTGAAATGCGTTATATTTTTATTTTCATCTACTGCAATCATGCCCTCTTCAAGGCTGTCCAAAACTTTTTGAAGCCTGTTTCTTTCTATAAAAAGCTGTGATACATTTCTGTACAAGTCAACAGACATCTTATTTAAGGTTCTTCCTAAAAAACCTATTTCTCCTTTCAGAGTTTCATCAGCCCGAATCGAAAAATCTCCCTCAGTCATAGAAAGAGCCACCTCTACAACATTCTTCACAGGTTTGACTATTCTTTGTAAAACCATGTATGAAAGAACCGAAATAAAAGGAATAACTATAAACAAAGAAATAATCACAGCCTTCATAAAACGCATCCTGTCAGGCAAGAAATCAGCTGCACACTCCAAAGCAAATGCGGCACAAATAATTTGATTTTCCTTTACAATCGGTATCCCCACAAGCACCAAAGGATTATTCGGATAATCGTATAATTTAACAACCGTTTTTTTATTTTTTAAAATTTCACTGATTGAATCATTTATTTTTTCTTCTGTAGTATTATCTGTTTTTTCTCCTGTGTTTATAAGAATTGTACCGTCAGAGTTAAATATAATATATTGTCTGTTATTTTCCTCCACGGAATTCATTATAATGTTTTCATATGTATTTCTGTCAATATTTCCGTCAATATAATTAAGAGTGTTCTGTTCCACAAGAGAAAGAGCCGGAATAAGCTGCTTCCCCATATTATCCACTTTAATACTTTCCGACATTACAGCACCCAAAAAAGCTACAAGCACCGATGATATCATCAGTGCCAGTGAAATTAAGATTGTAAGGCGTCTGGTTATTGTATTTTTCACTGTTCCACCTCGAATTTATATCCAACTCCGTACACTGTCTGCAGACTCCAGCTTGTACCATCCTGAGGCAGCTTTGATCTTATTCGCTTAATGTGTGTATCAACGGTACGTGTGTCACCGTAATATTCATATCCCCACACTCTGTCAAGTATCTGCTCTCTTGAAAATACTTGTCCCGGATTAGAAGCAAGAAGGTATAGTATTTCAACCTCCTTAGGCGTTGAAATTACAACTTCATTCTTGTACGTAACCTGATACTTTTTAATGCTTACTTTCATTTCGCCAAACAAAAGGGTCAATGATTTTCCTTCTACTGCATTTTCAGTAATCCTTCTTCTTACAGCCTTAATCCTGGCCACTACTTCCCTGGGGCTGAAAGGCTTTACTATGTAATCATCCGCTCCAAGCTCCAGGCCCAAAATCCTGTCAATTTCCTCGCCCTTTGCAGTCAGCATAATTATCGGCACCGTGCTTGATTTTCTTATTTCCTTGCATACGTCCAGCCCGTTTATTTTTGGCATCATAATATCAAGCACAACCAAATCAGGTCGGTTATCTTTGACCTGCATCAAGGCATTCTCTCCGTCATAGGCCGACATGCATGCAAAGCCCTCATTTTTTAAGTATATTTTAAGAGATTCATGCACCACCGGATCATCATCACATATCAAAATATTGGTATCTCTCATCTGTCAACTTCCTTCTTATAATTTTTGTCTCTATGCTATGAAAAGTATAACACAAAAATATATAATTGATAATATTGTTTTTCCAATAATTAATTCCACATTGAGTATATTCTAAGTTTGTTGCAAACGAGCTTCAGTTCAGCAAATAGCTTTTAGTCAAAGCAAACGCAATAGTGTCTCTAAAGCATGGAATCAATATCCTTCGTATCGCACATTTCTTGTTTTAGTAATTGGTAATATCCTGTAGTAGAAACCGCAAATGCACTAACCGCATCAACAATTATATCCTTCATTGTATCCTCCAAAGCTTCTCTTCCAACCAACGGAATTCCGTTTTTCAGCGTATGTTTTTGCATATTAAGAGATAGCAAGCCGTCAAAAGTAAATTCATAAATCTCCCAAGCAGCTCCTGCTGCCAATGCAAAGCAAAAAGCAAACATTGCAACAAAAAACGGACTCAATTTTAGGTTAATGTAACTGGCATCGTTTAAAAAACTCACAAGCCAAAACCCTAGCGCCCCAAGCATGGCCCCGCTGAATGCATGCAGAATTGTATCCCAGTATGGTATCAAATAGTAGAAATCCCGAACTTCTCCCAAATATATTGCACAAAATAAAAATATAAAATATAGCACTTCCATATTATTTGGAATATCTATTGAAAGCCGACGTTCAACTATAGATGGAATCATCATTACAATCAGTCCTAGAATACACTGTATAAGCATAAGAACATAATCACTTTTTATTTTAACATGAGCATCCGAAACGGTAAGCTCGGAAGGTGCCATTATTATTCTTACTATCGTATAAGCAATAGAGATTAATAAAACAACAAATAAGAAGTAGCCCGTGATATTCTTCCAATTTCTTTTCTTTTTTTCATTGATTCCCGACATATTTACCTCTCAGTATTCATTAAGTTTGCAACTAATTATATCCTATTATCCTTAATATTATATTATGCTGTGCTTTAGTATTCTTTTTTTTTCTTATTTATAAGACGATTCCCATTTCACTGCGGAAAATATCGCTAAAAAAAGGAGCAACATATACATTAATATGATACTCCTTTTTATTCTCCAACAAATATATTATTATTCCAAAATATAATTCAAGACAGCATCATTACCATTCATAAAATCCTCTATGGAAGGGCTTAACAGTATATCCGGCGTATATGTATTGCTGCCGTTCGTTACATATTTTATACAAAACAACGACCATCAGGTCGTTGAATATGCATAGTTGAAAATTTTAAATTTTCAGTATATATGTAATTATAAGAAACAAAAGTTGCGTCATTTCAATGATTGTTCCTTCAACTGAATTCGGAAGCTTTTTTATTTTTTCATCCAAAATGCTCACAACGGCAGCAAGTACAATATATGTAAGTGCAAGTGAAACAACCAATCTGTAATTAAAAACGGCAGCTGTAAAAAATGAAATTCCAAATGCTGCTATGATATGGTACCGCCCGCAGTACTTCATGATCGTCGTGTTGCTCTTGTTACGTTTTATTGCTGAGCTTGATATAATGAGACCTGAGTATCCTGCCGAAGCCATGACTATCAGTGCTGTGGAAGAGACAATTCTGAAAATAGAAAAATACATTAAATTAACCAATATAATACCGATCAGCCCTGCAAGCTGCTCTGACTGATTTTTTGGTTTTATATAATAATTTAATGTTTTGTAGGTATCTCTCATAGTTACGGTTTTTGTAACTACATTATAATATGAAAGGATTAAAGCACTTACAAAAAACCCATCATAGAATATTTTCAGAGACGAAATAATAAACGCAATAAAGCCGATGGCAATACCAATCAAGGGCAGTGCCATTATGCCGCTTTTATAATCTTCTTCATTTTCCTCTGCGTATATGGTAATATCAACACAAGTATATCTTTTCAGCATCAACACAATGCCTATTACAATACTTCTCAAGTCAAACATGTCTCTACCCTCATTATTTTTACCATTATAACACATATGAAAAATTTATTAAATATGTTATTTTCAAACAATATGTATTGTTAAATTAGCGAATAAAATCTCATCAGTATAAGATATGCTTCTTGGTATGTGCAATAATTGTGAGGCTTGAAGCTTGTTCCATAGCCCTTAAGCAGCCCTTTGCTTGATGCAAAATATATAAGGTTTTTTTCAGATTTGTTAACACTTGAAATGTCATCATAATTAACAGCCTCGTAGTCGGAAATATCAACACCCAGTTCATTTCCCAGATAGTTAAATATTCTTGCAATCTCAAGCCTGGTTATATATTTATTTAAATCCGACAATCCCTCGGCATCAATTAATCCTATCTGATATGCTTCATAAAGCTTTTTTTCTTTATAATCGCTCACGTTAAAATCAATGTTTACTACATCTGCACAACTATTAACAAAAATTTCACCTTTTACAGGGTCAATGGATACATTGCCCTCATCGCTAATTAAGTTGAAAGTTTTTACGAATTCTTCTCTGCCAAGCTTTTTTTCTATTACATTCAGAGTCAGTACATAAAAATCTTCTCTTGTTACATAGGATCCATACATTCCGTCAAATTCTTCAGGAATAAGAGCTGCCTCTTTCATAGCTTGTATAGTATCTAATGCCCAAGAATCAGGTTTTTGCGGTAAGGCTTCAAGCCACATCTTTGAATCCGCAGTTACGGATTTTAAACTTTCATCTAAAGCATGTGCTAAAACCTCAACCTTTTTATGTATAACGGTATAATTATCTTTATCAATAGTTCTTACAATATTGGGATGAATTTCATTGAACCATATTAAATCCACAACTTCATCTTCAAAGCTAAGGGAGGCATGTTTATTTACAAATACATTTTCATAACCATCTTTCCATGCACCGTATGTATAACCCTCATTTAATTTTTCAAATTCCTTTTTAATTTTGTCATAGCCGTAAGAATTAAATAAATAATCACTTATAAAGCGTCCCATCTCATAGACAAATCCTTCCTCAGATGCAACGCAAGAAGCATTATACATGCTGCTTTGAAGTGTATTTATATATATATCAGCCGAATGCTCATTTAATTTATATTCAGAAAACAAATCCTTTATTTTTTCAGTCTTATTTATTATAATATTTGTTTCTATACCATTATCAAAATAGTATTGTGTTATTTCCTTTATAACTCCATCCGAGAACCTGCTTAACCCTCGTTCAAGAACCAGCAGACATTCTCTGTATCTTACATATTCCCCGTCATCCGGAATAATTATATTTATATTGTAATTACTTTCAAGATTTTTAATTAATTCTTCTTCATCTGAAGGTTCATATGCAAGACCGTATGCATATGTTCCTATAAAGCATATTGCAAAGGCAACACATAAAATTCTTATTAGTTTTATCATAGTTTCTACCTCGCTAATTTGGATTTTATTGCTTGCGTTAGCGTGATTATTAAAAAATTATAACATATTAATAGTTTATAATCAATAATAAAATTGTAAACGTTTACTTAAAAAATCCTGTAAAAATTTGTTTCTTATTGTTATACTATTATATTATAGAGAAAAAAAATTATGAAAAAAACTTGCTTAAGGATACGAATATGAAAATTACAATAATTTCCGTAGGAAAAATTAAAGAAAGATTTTTTACAGACGCAATAAATGAATATTCAAAAAGACTTACAAAATTCTGCAGGCTGTCAGAAGAGATAATACATGACGAACGAGCTGACGAAAGCTTTTCTCCTGCAGAAATAGAACAGGTTAAAATTAAAGAAGGTATAAAAATATTAAATAAAATACCAAAAAACACTTATATTGTCGTGTTGGATGTAAAGGGAAAACAACTTACTTCAGAAGAGCTTGCCGAAAAAATCAATTCATTGGGAATTGACGGAATTTCAGATATAACGTTTATAATAGGCGGCAGTAACGGTCTGTCCAAGGAAGTTCTGGATGCTGCAAATTTCAAGCTTTCATTTTCCAAAATGACATTTCCGCACCAGCTTTTTAAAGTAATTTTAATGGAACAGATATACAGAACATTTAAAATTAATTCAGGTGAGGCATATCATAAGTAACTTTTTTTGTCATTTATGATAACCGCTACTAACATCGCAAACGCAATCATTAATGTTAAAGTATCATATATTGACATAGGCTATCGAAGCCGAAATGGTTATATACTTTCTGTGATAAATAACAAACATTGCCTATAACTTTTCACTTAAGCAAATATTAAATAGTTCTTCCATTTTACTATAATTGCACAAAAAAGAATCTTTACAAGCTTCTAACATTAGGTTATTATCTATTTTTCTAAAATCAATTCTATAATTGAAAAACAGTGCCAATTCTCTAATAAATTCTCTTTGACTACGTCCATTACCCTCTCTGAAAGGATGAAGTGCATTTATTTCAGAAAAATAATAAGCTAATTTTATTATCATTTCATCTCGACCCAAACTATATAAATAGTTGTCCTTCTTCAGACTTTCAAAAATACTATTAGCCTGTTCTTCAATATATTGAGCCTTACAAAACATATTTCCCTTAGATATATTTACTGTACGAATTTCACCAGCCCAATGATAAATATCTTGAAATATATATTTATGAATTGCCTGCAAATGTCTTAAGTCAAACTCACCTTCAATAGGAGTGTCAATCAAATCAGAAATACGTAACATTGTAAGTTTTCTTTCAGCTTCAATCAATATCTTACTATCTCGAATATTTAATTTATTAGTCAATACATCGGAATTAGCATAGCAATATACATGATCGCTCATTCTTATTACTCCTTGGTATATTCAGAAATTATTTTTTTCCGAATTTTATCAGCTGAACTCTTATCATTCCTATATTCTTTTAATAATAATATATCTTCTTTTGTTAAATTCATATTTTCCATCGCTAAAGTCGCAACTATTTCAGAAACTGCTTCATCTTCAGCATAGCTGGTTTCATTAAGCTTCACTTCAAACGGAATGCTTTTAGTCATAATAATTTGTTTTAATAGCATATTTACAACCGTAGATAAATTAGTACCTAACTTTTCAAGTATTTCAGATGCTAATTCCTTATCGCTTTCTTCCGCTCTCACTTGAATATATGTTTTTGACATAAAATCACCTCATCATAATTATACCTCATTGTAATGACAACATCAATACAATTTTATCTTTTATGAATAATTAGTCGTCAATAATATATGTTACGGAGAGGCATCATAAGTGCTATGCCTAACTTTATGTAGCAAAATGCTAGCTATTTTACTGAATTGCAAAATTTTTTCAGCTCACTTTTTATTTCCTCTGAAAGGCTGTGCCACCTGATTCCTTGTATTGCTCCCTCTAACGCGCACAGTCTGTTAATGCATGCAGAATTATCATTAGCCTTAATTTCAAGCCAGGCCTGTTTGCTTCCGACTTTCTTTAATTGTTCAGTTGTATTTATACCGATTTCATTAAGCTGTTCTTCAAGTTTAATTCCTATATTCGGTAATTTGCTTAATTCTCCCATTATTACCTCCTTCACAAGTTTTATTAGGCAACAGCAGTTAATACAATAATATAATAGCCATACGCTAACGTCATAAAGCTTCACTCCGCTTCCGACTCTATAAATGGTGAGTACATCATCAGCGCATGGTTTTCTGTTATATATTGTTCTTCTATTAATTCTCCAGACAAGTTATATTTTTTTCTGTAAAGCTCGTTGTGCCTGCTAAATGCTCCCCAGTATTCGCTCTCAAATCTATGGTTCTTTTCAACTATCTCATATCTGCTGCAGGGCTTGAAATCAGTCAGCCACTTGCCCTCTAAGTATGCGTCTCCAACCTTAACTCTCAGCTGAAAGTTATCTTCAGTATCATTTCTTATCATCAAATCCCTGTATGGATAAACGCAGGTTGCTCCACTGCCGAAAGGCTGAGTGCGGTTTGAATCCGGGAAAACATCAAATGAGTGGCGATATCTTTCCACAACCGTCAGCGGAGTATGAAGAGTCATCCAATATATCAGATTTGACAATTGACACAATCCTCCCCCAATTCCCATGGTATAGCTTCCACAATATAAAACCATGCCTTGTACATAACCTTTTCTTGAAGTAGGATTACCTATACACTTCCAATAGCTGAAGGTTTCTCCTGGCTTTATTATTATTCCGTCAATTTTTTTAACCGCAAGCTTCAGATTGATAATTTTATTGTATTGATAAATCATATCAACTTCCTTAAGCTTTCTGATCAATGGAGTATTATGAGAAAAATATTCATATTCCAAATTGCTTTCGGATTGATGCCCGGCATATTTATACTTACCTGAATGCCACAGCATGTACCGCAAAGCTGTATAATATACCTTCCCAGCCATCAAACGCATTTTGTTTCTGTTAACTGGTTTTATAGTCAAATTGTCGGCTTTCTTCAATTAACTTCCCCTTTTAATATTTTTGAAAGTATTCATCTTTTAGCATAGAGTAAACCACCTGATCCAAGTATCCTCTCTCGGATTTGTAATTCTGCCTCAGCACACCATCCCTGTGCATTCCCACCTTTTCGTAGAGCTTTATTCCTGCAGAATTATCAGGATATACGTCCAACCAGAATTTGTTCATTTTAAGATTTTCAAATGCAAACTTAAACAATCCTGTTATTACTTCACTACCATATCCCATTCTTTTTTTTGAGATAACAAATCTCCTAAGCTCAAATCGTCTGGACTTATTATCCAGGTGAATAAGACAGAACCCTACGGTTTCGCTATCTTCCTTCTGCTTGACAACAAAGAGGAAAAAGTCACTGTTCTTAATTTCTTCCTTATGCTCTTTATAAGTGCCTTTCCATACGAAGTTCCTGTTATCTTTATGATTTTCCAACTCCATAATTGTATCTATATCTGATTCCTTTGCATCATCCAAGTACAGTCTTTTAGTTTCGATCATTTTTGCCCCCTGTTAATTCTTATGTTTACTATATAATACCATAATTTGTGCTGCTATAAAAGAAGTTGTCCTGAAAGTAGTCCTAATTTGATTTCAATGCACTTCATGTATTTATTATAACCGCATTTCAATGGTATTTTCTTTAAACCCTAATGTTCTGTAAAACTGAATTGTATTTTCGTTTTCATATGCAACTATTATTGTAATATTTGTGCACCCATTATTTTTCATCCACTCTATATGGCTGCTCATCAGGCTTTTACCAATTCCACACCCACGGGCACCTTCATATACATGTAGAGAGTGAGTTTCTCCTTCAACTCCATTAAAAGTGGATATACAATATCCCAATATTTCTTTGTCTGAGGAATTTTCGGCAATTGTTATTTTTATGTGGTCTTTATCAAAGACACCAAAATTATTGATTCTCTCTTCAAAAATCAGATTTGAATATATTTCTCCAAAATTTTTTGATAATCTTTCATGGTACTCTCTGTTCTTTTCCCACAAACACTTTATAATTGAAACATCGCTGAATGGTATATCTCTGCAACAAAACATTTTATTCCTCCCATGTTTTTAAATTATGTGTTGCACTTCCTTCAATGCTAAAATCCTATGGTATCGTTATCTCCACATATTCATTTTTACATCCTTAGGCCATAGAAATATCAAAGCCATAGAAATATTATATAATAATCAGGATAATATTTCCACTGTTTACTTTAAACTGTAATTACATTTTATAAAATTATTATGGAACAATAGATGTATTGACACATAAAATTATTTTATCAAAATTAATTAGGAGGCATCATATGTGTGGTATTGCAGGATGGATTAACACCAAAGCAAAAATCTCAGGCAACATGGAAATAATGAAAAACATGACTGATAAATTATTATCCAGAGGGCCGGATAATTCCGGCTACTATGAGGATGAAAATATAATACTTGGTCACAGGCGTTTAATAATTGTTGATGCTGAAGGCGGAGTACAACCAATGATAAGGCAGATAGGGGAGCACAAGTTTTTGATGGTGTACAACGGCGAACTTTACAACACGGACGATTTAAGAAATGAACTAAAATTAAAAGGATACAATTTTGAATCATATTCAGATACGGAAGTGCTGCTTGTCTCATATATTGAGTGGGGTCCAAACTGTGTTAATCACATAAACGGCATTTTTGCATTCGGTGTTTGGGATGAATACAACAAAACTTTCTTTCTGGCAAGAGACCATTTGGGAGTAAAACCATTATTCTACAGCTTTAAGGATAATAACCTTTTATTTGCTTCTCAGATAAAGGCCATACTTGCACATCCCATGGCAGAACCTGCTATAGGAGAAGAAGGAATCATGGAAATACTAGGCCTTGGACCTGCACGTTCATTGGGCAGCGGAATATTTAAAGATATTAAAGAAATTCCACCTGCTCACTACCTTTTTTACAGAGACGGCTCAACTATGCTCAGAGAATATTGGAAACTCGAAGCAAAACCTCACGAAGAGGATTTCAAACAAACAAAACAGTCTGTTAGAAATCTGTTGATTGATGCTGTTGAGAGACAGCTTGTCTCTGATGTTCCGTTATGCACATTTCTTTCAGGCGGACTTGATTCAAGCGCCATTTCCTCAATATCTTCTAAATACCTGGCTAAACACGGTAGAGAAATACTCAACACATATTCCATAGATTACAAGGATAATGACAAGTACTTTCATTCTAATATGTTCCAGCCAACTTCCGATCAGCAATTTGCAGTAAAAATGTCCGAGCATATTAAAAGCATTCACCATACAGTAGTACTCGACAACTTAAAACTTATGAACGCCCTTGAGGATGCAGTCAAAGCAAACGATCTACCAGGAATGGCGGATATTGATTCCTCACTGTTATTATTCTGCAGAGAAATAAGAAAGAATTTTACGGTAGCCCTGTCAGGTGAGTGCGCTGATGAAATCTTCGGAGGATATCCATGGTTTACACGCCCTGAAGATATAAGTTCCGATACATTCCCATGGTCAAAATCAACAAAAGAAAGACGTGAAATCATTAATAAGGAGCTATCACATCTTCCGATAGAGGATTATGTAAATCAAAAGTATCACGATACTATCATCAAAGTATCTAAACTCAGCGGTGAATCAAAAGAAGAATCAAGAATGAGAGAGCTGTTTTATCTTAATATAAAATGGTTTATGATGGCGCTTTTAAACAGAAAAGACCGCATGAGCATGGCTAACAGCCTTGAAGTAAGAGTACCGTTTGCTGATTACAGGTTAGTTGAATACGCTTTTAATATTCCTAATAAATTTAAATTTTACAATGGCAGAGAAAAGGGTCTTCTAAGAGAGGCATTGAGAGGAATGCTTCCTGATTATATTATAGACCGAAAAAAATCTCCTTATCCCAAAACACATCATATTGATTACACAAATGCTGTTCAAAGCAAAATGAGAAACATCCTGTCAGATAGTAACGCACCTATTTATCAGCTTATTGACAAGGAAAAGGTCAGCGATATAGTAGAATCCGGAGGCAAATCCTTCAAAAAACCATGGTATGGTCAACTTATGACAGGCCCTCAGCTCATTGCCTACTTTATACAGATTAATACATGGATGCAGGAATTCAATGTAACCATTAAAAAGTAAGATATAATTATATTTTTTAAAATAGTGTACATGTCGTAACACTTTGAAATATGTCGAATATGATATTAATGAGCTTGGCTCAAATTTAAAAAGAATAAGGTGTTATAATGTGTTGCAATAATAGATGTAGATGTAGATGTAGATGTGGAAACGGTCAGGTTATGGGAGAATCTGAAATTCCCAGAATAGCACTGAGAGGACCCGGATGCATAAGCGGCACAGGACGATGCGATGTGCTCGGAACTGGCGGAAGAAGATGTAACAATATATTAGGTGCCGGAGGAAGAAACTGCGGAAATTTCAGAGGCACCGGAGGCAGCGGATGCAATAATAACACTGCCGGAGCTGGCGGAAACCGCTGCAATAATGTCCAAGGCTCAGGCGGAAGCAACAGATGCCACAGATGCTGCTGCGGATGGCTTTGGAATTCACTTGAAACTCCTATAACTGTTCCCAGATAATATACCTGTCGGTATGTACTACTCATAAAGCTGCTGAAAAAGCAACTATTAGCCCGATTCAGTAATTCATTTCTCTGTTATGTCTAAGCGCTTCGGGCAACAACTAAGTCAACTTGAAATTTTTCAGCAGCTTACTATTATAAGTACTCATTATCCCCATAATGAAATTACACTGGTAACTATATAACCAAGTATAAATTTTTACATTAATTTTTTATTATAGAAATATTTATCAGTTTATTTTTTTGATTGATGATAATAATAAATATATAGCTTCATAAAATGAAAGGAGCTGTATATTATGAGCAAGAACAAAATAATAGTTCCTGAAGCTCAGCAGGCCATTAATAATCTGAAAATGGAAATAGCGCAGGACTTAGGTATCCCTACAATAAACGGCACGACTTCTGAAATGTATCCTGCCATTGTTAATGGCCTGAGTGTCCGGGAAATGGTTCGAATGGGAGAAAAGATGCTTGCAAACAGGCAAACCGAATCTCCTTCTGATAGAGATATTTTCTGACACTAAATAAAAAACGCCTTCGGGCGTTTTTTTTAGTCCATTTATTATTCTATTTCGAGTATGCTGTAAACAAGATCTTTAGTTTCAGTTGTATCCATTATATAGAACGAAAGTCCATTTATTGTCTTTGAATTTCCCGGCAAAACATGAAAATTTATATTTTCAGTTGAAAGTCCAATGCTGCTCACAGCTAAAGAAGTTGCCTCAGCTAATGTAAAGTCTGTGTCCACATACGGGTAAACCTCGCTGACAACCTTAGGCAACTTAAAACTAAGCGCTTTTTTAATTGCTGATTTAATAAATCCCTGCTGAGCTTCTATTCTTCCCAAGTCACCTTCTGAATACCCCGAGTATCCGGAATAATTGGTTTTTCTAAATCTTAAAAATTCCATGGCATTATCGCCATCTATAGTCTGTACCCCGGCAGGTATGTTTATATCCAAAGGTGGATCTGAATACGGGTCGGTATATCTCATATGAAACGGTACATCTACCTCTACTCCTCCTACAGCATCAACTGCAGCTCTTACACCATCATAATCAATTGTAACAAACTTATCTACTTCAATACCTGTAATGTTTAAGACTACTTTCTTTAGTCCTTCCATCCCTTTTACAGTATAGACAGAATTTATTTTGTTGTTTGCGCTGTTTACAAAGCCGTCTCTTTCCACGTATGTATCTCTGGGAATAGAAATTATATCGGCTGTCTTTGTTTTTGTATCATAGCTTGCAAGCATTATTGTATCAGACCGTTCATGTTCTAGACCGAGCAAAAGCACGTTTATTCTTTTTTCTTTGTCGTTACCTATTATATTAAATATATCTGAAGCATCCACATTTTGATCGCTGCTAAACCCGGCAAGAACATATAAACCAGCAGTCGCAACCAGCGAAAAGCAAATGAGGGATGTAAAAAACACCTTAAGAAATCGCTTCAATTTTACTTCCTCCAAAATTAGTATCATTGATATATAATAACACAAATTATGTTTTTGTAAATAAATTAAATCTTAATTTTTAATTAATAAAGGGAAACGGATTTCCGTTTCCCTTTCAGATAATTATAGAACTTAGAGCTTTTCATTATATGCTTTTTCAAAATCCATTATAGTCAAATCACTTTCAAGGTATCTTGCATATGAATAAAGAACATCTGAAAGTCTGTTGACAAATTTAAGGAGAACATCACTAACCTGCTCATGCTTTTTTAATGTTATTATTCTTCTCTCTGCTCTTCTGCATATAGTTCTGGCTACATGCAGGTATGCCGCTGCTTTCGAAGAGCCTGGAACTATAAATTTATCTTCCCCTTTTATTTCTGAAATACAGCCGTCGATTATTTTTTCAAGAGCCGCTATATCTTCTTCCGTTATCTTATATTTGTACCTTCCTTCTTCAATTGTAGCAAGCTCACCGGCTACAAAGAAAAGGCGCATCTGAATTTTTTTGAGAGATTCCCTTATATCTTCATCTTCAACAAATCTGATTGCAACACCTATGGAAGAATTAAGCTCATCAACAGTGCCGTAGGATTCAACTCTTAACGAATCCTTGTCAATTCTTGTTCCGTCATAAAGCGATGTCTGTCCTTTATCACCTGTCTTGGTATAAATTTTCATAAATGCCTCCCATTATATTACTATATTATGTTATTGTAATATATACCCCGTTTTATGTGTTTTAATTATAAAATTAATTTACTCAATTCATCCGAAATTTTTCCGAATTGCTCCAGACACAGCATCTCTCCCCTGACACTCGGGTCAATTTCCGCATTTTCCAAAGCATTTTTAACAATATCCTTTGATATTTTCAAGTTGTTGCTCATTCCGTTAAGCAAAGTCTTCCTTCTCTGTCCGAACGATGCCTTTATTACCCTAAAAAGTAAATCTTCATCCTGTACAGTTATTCTAGGTGTGCCCAGGATGTTGAATTCAATTACTGCCGAATCTACCTTTGGCCGTGGCATAAACACGGAATTCGGAACAATCATGGCAATATTCGTATCTGCCCTATATTGTACCGCAAGAGTTATAGCTCCGAATTCTTTACTTCCAGGTGCTGAATTAAGCCTTTGAGCCACTTCCTTTTGAACCATGACCACAATCTTTGAAACTTTATATTTTTCTTCAAGTATTTTCATGATTATTGGAGTTGTTATGTAGTAAGGCAAATTAGCAACTATTTTTACATCAAGTCCGGAGAACTCTTCATCAATAAGCTTATTTACATCTACCTTCATAAAATCATCATATATTAATTTAAGGTTGTCGTAATTCAGAGTTTCCCTATGCACCTTTTCCAGACTTTTATCCACTTCTATAGCAACAACCTTTTTCGCCCTGCCGCAAAGAATCTGGGTCAGAGTACCAAATCCCGGTCCTATTTCAAGCACTCCGGAATTTTCATCCAGTTCTGCTACATCTACTATCTTATTGATTATATTTCCGTCTATGAGAAAATTCTGCCCGAGGCTCTTACTAAACTTAAATCCGTACTTATCAAGTATATCCTTCATCACTCTTGGGGAGTATAGTTTTTTGTCATCCATTATTTATCCGCTACCTCTTTTTTATCTGCCAATATAACTGCTTTTTCCAGTTCGGCTCTGGTTATACCGAATGAATTTATTCTTTTCAAGAATTGTTTTGCACTGCAATATCCTATGCCAAGCTCATCACCAACCTTGGCTCTTCTTTTGGATGCATTGTCATTGCCTGCAAGATCATAGTAAATCATATCCCTGTTAGTAAATTCCTGCCTGCATTCAGTTATTTCAGCCCGTGCATTTTTCAATGCTTCTCTTATTATGTCCGGAGAAGCATTTTCAACGCCGACATCACCGTTTTTGGTTGCCTTGTCTCTTGGAATAAAAGCATGCTTGCAGTTTTCTATTTCAGCTGAAAGCATATATCTTATTTTTTTACCGGGATAGTCCGGATCTGTAAGTATTATAATTCCTTTTCCTTTTGAAGCTCTTTTTATAGTCTTGATAATATTTTGGTTGAGTCCCAGTCCGCTTGTAGCTATAACCTGCGCATCCACAGCTCTCTTCACTGCGTTTATGTCTGATTTACCCTCAACGACTATTATTTCCTTAATCATAAGCTTTGCCCCTCATAACATTTTTAGAGCTTTCCAGCAGAGATTTAATTTTTGTAACCATAAGGTCTACAGCAACAAGGTTGTTTCCGCCTTCTGTAACAATTATATCGGCATATTTCTTGCTTGGCTCTATAAATTGTTCATGAGCCGGTCTTACCATACCCATATATTGGCTTATTACCGATTCTAGGCTTCTTGACCTTTCGTTAATATCTCTTACGATTCTTCTTAAAATTCTGATATCTGCATCAGTATCAACATATATTTTAATATCCAGCAACTCTCTTATTCTTTTTTCGTAGAATACCAAGAGCCCCTCAACTATAATTATCTCTTTTGGATCCACAGCAATCGTATCATTCTTTCTGTTATGTATTCCATAATCATAAATCGGTTTTCTTACCGAATTCCCTTTTTTTAATTCCTTTATGTGCTCTACAAACAAGTCCGTATCAAACGCAAACGGATGGTCGTAATTTGTCTTGCATCTTTCTTCATATGTTAATGAGCTCTGATCCTTATAGTATGAATCATGCTCCATTATTGTAATGCTCTTTTCGGGTACAGCTGAATATATTCTGTTAACTATTGTTGTTTTTCCCGAGCCGCTTCCTCCTGATATTCCTATAAATATTGGTTTTTTCATACATTCCTCACATGTAAATAATTTATAATAACAATATACACTATTTTTTACAATTTGCCTACATGAAAAAAGAAAAAAATCCGATTGATTTTTAAAAATTCAAAATTATAAGGTTTTTATTATTATAAAAAAATCTACTGATTAAAAAGATAAAAATGAAGTCCTCACTTATATGTGTGAGGACTTCATTTTGTTTTTAATTTATCAAGTAGCTTCAGATGGGCTACTCTAAAATATAAACTTTTACTTGTCTCATCCCATAGTTGTAACATACTGTACCGTCTTCAAAAAACAAGTCGATTCGGTTTCCCTTTATGGCACCTCCTGTATCGAGAGCCGTTGCAAAACCATAATCAGGACTGCCATCTGTAGAAGCTACGTATAGCTTCGTTCCAAGCGGGATTACACTTGGATCCACCGCAACCGTACCTGGCTGAGCTTTCGTGCCAGATGCTGTTATTCCATAGTAAGGATCACCGGGATACTTGCCGCAGCTTTCATATGATAAATCATATGCACTTGCTATCATATCAAGCTCTTCTTCAAATCTGATTCCACCTCTTGATGTGACAACTTCATATTCCTTTGTTCCTATTTCAATAATTTCGTCTACCGGATCAATGTATACTATTTCTTTTTTCAGAGACTTGGAAGTCAGTTTTCCGTCAGTATAGCATTCCTGGTAAACTGATTTCTTCATTCCGTCTGATCCTTTCTGAACTACTTTCTTATAGTCAACATATTTTTCATTGTTATATAATATTTTTGTTTCATGCTCTACTCCAGTTTTGTAAATATCATATTTTATTTCTTTTAATGAAGGTTTTGATATTGCCGTTAAGTTATTTTTTGTATCCGCAAACACATTTGCACCGATGCTTCCTTCATCATAATAATAAAATGCAATAAAGCTCATTATCAATACTGCCATAATAAATGGGTATATTTTTCTTTTCATATTATCACCAACCTTTTACTTTTTTCCAAAATTGACATTTCTACCTGTCAAATAAAGGTGTAAATTTTTACTGGAAAAATTTACTTTTTGTATAAGTATTAACTTATAGCTCTCTGGCAATCCCTATGCAAAATCCCATATTTTTTTGCACAAGTGCTATTATAACCGATTTATATAAATAAAACAAATTAATTTTTTCTTAAGTGGTGTTAAGAAATTCGACTGCTGTGCATTTTTAAGGATTTTTTATATAAATTTTCCCGTAAATTACACATAGTATTTGCTTATTTTTATAAAATATACCAATTTAACATAAAAAATACATGAAAACAGCTGGTATCGTCCTTTATGGATGCGCCATGGGCCGCTTTCATGTATGTCATCATTAATATTTATATTCGTGAATATTTATAATATTTGTGTTTCTTGTATAATTCTTTCATTATTTTTTCAAACATAACCCCTTCGGATTTCGGAGTATTTGCCTTGTGCGTTTCCTTAACCGCCTTAGAAATAAATATCGAAGCATCTTCCATAGCCTCCGGTAATTTTTTCCCTTCCAATAGGTAGCCTGTAAATAAAGAAGCAAATAAGTCACCGGTTCCTGGATACCTTGTATCAACATACTCAAAGGGAACCTTCCAATATTCATCGGTATTCTTATCATAACACGCATTTATGTGTTCTCCCTCATTGGTGGTAACACCTGTTATAACTGCCGTGCCAGGCCCCATTGAACAGAGTTTTTTCAAATACTCTTTCAAAGCAGAAATACTTATTGTCTCACCGTCATATTTTTCACCGATTAAAATTGCTGCTTCCGTCAAGTTTGGAGTAATTATGTCAGCCTTATTTACCAAGCAGCCCATTTTATGCACCATCTCAGATGTATACGTTTTATAAATTTCGCCATGATCGCCCATTACAGGATCAACTACTATTAACGGATTATTGTGTTCCTTCATTTTATCTATAATATCTATCATAATGTTAATTTGTTTCTCTGAACCTATAAAACCGCTGTACAGGCAGTCAAATTCAGCATCGTTTTTTTCCCAATTGCTGTAATATTCCTTCATATGATCAGTAAAATCAAAAAAATAAAAATATTCGTATTCAGAATGATTGCTGAGAAGTGCAGTTGGCAGAGGACAAACCTGACAGCCCAACGCTGACATTATGGGAATTATAACCGTCATAGAGCACCTTCCCATACCTGACATGTCATGTATGGCTGCTACTTTTGGAACATTTTTCATATGCCATATCCTTTCTTATAAATGTGCTACTATTATTATAAGCAATTTTGGTACTTTCAAAAGGTACAGATTGCCATAATTATAGGATAACAGCCAACACTGTCACTATAATTTAATCTGTCCATATATAAAATCTCCATAATATTATAGTTGTTTTGCAAAAAAAAGCACCCTTATTTAGGTGCTTATTCATTCGATTATTTTATAAGACCTTCTGATTCAAGCCACTCTCTGGCAACTTCTTCAGGCTCTCTCTCATTTATATCTACTTCATAATTTAATTGCATCATTGTTTCAGAATCTAATAATCCAGCAATTTCTTCAAGAACATCCTTTATTTCAGGGTTGCTTTCCAAAACATCAGTTCTAACTATAGGAGCCCCATTATAAACTGGGAAAAATGCCTTGTCATCTTCCAAAGATACCAAATCATACGCGGGTATACGCCCATCTGTTGAAAGTCCCATTGCTACATCAACCTGTCCTTCCTGTAAAGTCTTGTACATAATTCCCATGTCCATTATTTTTATATCATCTTCGTCATGCGCATATCCGTAATGTTTCTGTACTCCCGGGTATCCGTCAGGTCTTATTGCAAATTCATGACCTACCGCAACTGTTAATTCTTCTGGATTTGAATTAACATATTCAGCTAAATCGCTAAGCGTTTTTATGCCAAGCTCTTCTGCCTCCGCACGCCTCATCAGCAATGTATAGGTATTATTTAATGGTGCATACTGGAGCCATGTAATTCCATTTTTAGCATCTTCATCTCTTACTTTCTCAAAAGCTTCCTGGGAATCTGTTATAGGTTCATCATGCTGAAGGTGAGAAAGCCACGCTGTCCCTGTATATTCCCAATATAAATCAAAATCACCACTTTCAAGTGCCATACGTACTTTATCCGATCCAGCTACATTAGTTTTATCTTCCACATTAAAACCTGCATTTTCCAAAGCAATTACAGATATCTTTCCTAAAATTATTTGCTCAGTAAATTCTTTTGAACCTACCTTAATAGTATTTTCGTCTTTACCACCGCATGCACTAACTGATACTGCTATAAATAGCAACACTAATGCTAGCGCTAAACCTTTCATATGTTTTGATTTTTTAATCATAAAATTCCTCCTAAATAATTGTATTTTTAGTGAGTTCGAGTAAACTCATTAATAAGCCATTAGCTTGCAGCTCTCCTGCGCCATAAAAAAGCAACCGGAATCACTGCACCTTTGATTTATTGTAACCACAGTGCATATCCGGCCATATTTTAAAACTCAGACATTACCATACATTTTAATAGTTTTTTTATTCTTAGTAACTATAAATCAAGCCAACTACTTCAGTGTATCATACAAGTTGTTGTTTTGGCTAGGGTTTTTATACAAAAAAGAGACTTACTTTTTATGCAGTCTCTTTTTTGTAAATAAAAATATCCTTTACAAATGGTAAAACTTATCAAATAACTTCATGGTTTAATTTTTTTTAGTCATTTTTACAAAACGCATATTTATTTTTACCCCTCTTCAAAATATTTTCATAGTAATAATAAAATACTCCCAAATCTCCTCTGTAATTATTCTTCCACGGTTTGTTACGTCCGCAGTAGTGAATAATCGATGTGTTATGTGCTACCCATCTCATATCCTTTTTGTTACCAATATTTTTCGGATTAGCATTATAAAAATTCAAATATCTGTCACTGAGATTATATATCAATGCATCGAGATGCATGGTTTTATCTGCGTATACTCCGTTAAGAACATCCTGATCCGGAAGCAGCAAAAATAGTTTTTTATTTTCTATGTAATCATACACCTCCCTAACATTTTGGTTTTCTCTCAACTCCTTCAAATTCATAAGCATCACTCCAGAATTTATATATGTACTATCCTCCGGCATATCGAGCCTTATCCCGTTTATCCTCTTCAAGTTTTTGTCTACATGGGATGCGGCGGCAAAATAATTGCCGCGCAAATCCATGCTGTACAAATCACTTATCTCGTTGATTACAACAATGTCAGGATCCAGATACAAAATTTTGTCCATGTCTTGCGGAAGATATTTAGCCGCGAAAATTCTGTAATACATTTCCTTCGGATATCGGTCTGTTACAGGCGCTCCAGCAAACATATCGTCAGGAATCACAACATTTGTAATACTGCACATATCATTATCAACGCTTCTTTTAATAAAATTAAAATCATTCTCAGTCAGAGACGAATGTGCTAAATAAACATCAAATTTTTCATTACTGTTCGATGTTATAAGTGATGTAAGCATTACCGTCAACTGCTCTGCATAATTTGAATCAATCGTAACCAAAATATTCATAGGGGCAATTCTCCTCGTTTGACTATTCCTTTTACTTCTTATTGTTAATATTACTCTGGTGAATTTGGATTGTTTTTTCTGTTTAATATTTCCATAAATTCTTCACCTGTAATAGTTTCCTTTTCTAATAAATAACTTGCAAGCTCATGAAGCTTATCCTCATTTTCTTTTAAAATATTGATTGCTTTTTCATGAGCATTTTTAATTAGTTTTAAGACTTCATCATCTATTTTGCTAGAAGTTACAGAAGAGCACGCTATGGAAGACTCTCCTCCAAGATACGGATTGCTTACACTCTCCAATGCCATCATGTCAAACTCCTCGCTCATTCCGTAACGCGTGACCATAGATCTCGCAAGCTTTGTTGCCTGTTCGATGTCATTTGATGCTCCAGTTGTAAATGTATTGAAAATAACTTCTTCAGCAGCACGTCCACCTGTAAGAGTGACAATTTTATTGAATGCTTCCTCTCTCGAAAGCAGGAACTGTTCTTCTTCGGCAACCTGCATAGTATAGCCCAGTGCCCCTGAAGTACGCGGAATTATTGTAATTTTATGGACAGGCGCTGATTCTGTCTGCTTTGCAGCAACAAGGGCATGACCTATTTCATGGTATGCTACAATTTTCTTTTCCTTAGGTGAAATCACAGCATTTTTTCTCTGATATCCTGCTATTACAACTTCAACAGCTTCCTCCAAATCATCTTGGGATGTTTTACTCCTTCCATTTTTAACTGCCCGTAACGCACCTTCATTTATTATATTTGCAAGCTCTGCGCCGCTGGCACCGGCAGTTGCTCTGGCTACGGCATTAAAATCAACATTTTCATCAAGCTGCACCTTCTTTGCATGAACTTTAAGAATCGCTTCACGTCCGGCAAGATCAGGCAGCTCAACTGGGATTCGCCTGTCAAACCTGCCCGGTCTCAGCAAAGCTCTGTCCAGCGACTCTGGTCTGTTGGTAGCGGCAAGTATAACTACTCCCTTAGTACCGTCAAATCCGTCCATTTCCGTTAGTAGCTGATTTAACGTCTGCTCTCTTTCGTCATTTCCCCCTATTCCTCCGGCGCTGTCTCTTTTTTTACCTATTGTATCTATTTCATCGATAAACACAATGCACGGAGCTTTTTCCTGAGCCTGTTTAAATAAATCTCTGACCTTTGCAGCACCCATACCTACAAACATCTCAACAAATTCCGAACCTGATATAGAAAAGAACGGAACTTTTGCTTCTCCAGCAACAGCCTTTGCCAGCAAGGTCTTACCTGTGCCCGGAGGCCCCACCAAAAGTGCTCCCTTAGGCATAGATGCTCCAATTTCCTCATATTTTCCTGGATTATGAAGGAAATCGACTAATTCCGTGAGAGCTTCCTTCGCTTCATCTTGTCCGGCTACATCTTCAAATCTTTTGCCAGTTTGAGCTTCCACATATATTTTTGCATTGCTTTTACCAAACTGCATTGCTCCCGGCCCCATTCTTTTCTGCAACTGCCTGGATAATATCTGCCCTATTGCAATAAAGAACAATAGCGGAAGCACCCATGACAATACGGCATTTAAAAACGTAGAATTTTCCTTTGGTATTACCTTGGAAAACTTTATATCTTTATCATATAATCGCAACCTGTCCACTAGGTTGGGATCATCCATCTTTCCTGTTATATACACGGTCCCCTTCTGAGAGCTTGAGAGAAAGGCAATCTGCCTGTCATCTATTTCCACTTCTGTTACATCTCCTGATTCAACCATTGATAGAAATGTCCCGTAATCAACTTCTACCACTTCAGATCGAAGCTTGTTCATATATGGAACTAAAAAAGCATTTAACATTACCATTACTATGAGCACTATTCCATAATAATATATAAACGGTCTTTTTGTATTTTTTTGTTCTTTCATTCTTCCTCCTGCATTTATATCCTCATTATGATATATAAATATATAATAATATTATATCCATACATCATTAATTGAATCTTAAAATAATAAAAACATCCATTTACTTTTAAAAATCCAAATAATGGTATAAAAAAAAGATTGACAAAATTAGATTATTGGTATATTATGCAATATAAAATAAACAGCTGTGATGAGAAGCAGTAAATTTGCATGGTCCAAAGAGAGAAAACTGGTGGTGAAATGTTTTTGTCCCTCTGCATATTGAACCCGTCTTGGAGCTTTCGGGTGTGGCAACCCGAACGGCATAAACCGTTATTTAAATGAGATACTGTATACAGTAATTAGAGTGGTACCGCGGATATCCGCCTCTTTGTAGAGGTGGTTTTTATTTTTTATACCTTAAAACAGAATATGAGCTGTGATGAGAAGCAGTAAATTTGCATGGTCCAAAGAGAAAAAACTGGTGGTGAGATGTTTTTGTCCCTCTGCATATTGAACCCGTCTCGGAGCTTTCAGGTATGGCAACCTGAACGGCATAAACCGTTATTTGAAATGAGATGCCGCATTGCGGCAATTAGAGTGGTACCGTGGATAATCCGCCTCTTAGTGAGGGCGGATTTTTTATATGTACCTGATTTCTAAAAATTAATATATGGAGGCTATTATGAAAAAAAATATAGGAATAATCGGAATAGGAAATGTGGGCTCAATGATGCTTCGCAAATTTATAGAACTTAATTTATTTAAAGAAGAAAATATTTATGCAGCAAATCGTTCGGAAGAAAAGTTGGAAAGCTTAAGAAAAAAATATCCATCGCTGAATATATGTAAAAGTAATATTGAGTTGGCTCAAAACTGCAGTAATATCCTGCTATGTGTTGAACCCCTCAATTTACCTAAGGTACTTTTAGAAATCCAGCCGTATTTAAACAAAGAAACTTACTTGATGGTGTCAACCTCCATGGTTGCACACAAGGATATATATAATTTTCACAAAGGCGGTATAACTATATTCATGCCCACGCTGATATCAATGGTTAACGGTGGTGTAACACTTACTTTTCACAACAAGCTTGTGAAAGATGATAAAAGAATATTCTTTGAAAGCATAATAGGAAGCTTCAGCGAAGTTAAGATTATAGGCGAAGAAGACATTAATTTAGCACAAAATATGACAGCAAGCTTTCCAGGTTTCTTCGCCGAAATAATGCTTGAATTCGTTAAGGCCGCTTCAAAAAAAAGCACAAATTTATCGAACGATGAGCTGGAACACATGCTTTTAGTATCTCTGCTTGGTGCTTCAAGGCTACTGCTTGAGAAAAACATGAGCTTTGAAGAAACCATACACCGTGTATCCACCAAGGGGGGCATAACCTACGAAGGTGTAAAGGTATTTGAGGAAAAGCTGCCCGAGGTTTTCGATGCCGCACTTAATGCATCAACCAAGAGATATGACGAAATAACAAAATTGGCAGCGGAAAGTATAAACGGCCTTACAAATGGTTGCAATCAATGCTCAAAAGCAGTGTAAATTAATTATAAGTAATTTTAGAGCAATGAATTTGTTTAAGCACTATTGTCAGGGCATATTATTAAATAATATATCCTGGCAATATTTCATATTCCTTGCTTACAATTGCAGCTTTATTTGCTTTAGCATACTTGAATCGCTCTTGTATCATTATTTTCCTCACATAAAATAATTTCTGAAGTATAAAGTATTTAGATTCCCTTACAGTTTATTCCTCTTCAAGAACTGAATATAATTTATATCAAAACTTCTCTGATATATTCGCATTCATTAAATTCGGCAAATCTTTGGATACAGTCGCTAAGCGCCTTTTTTAACTTCTTAGTTTGCTTGACATTTTCCTCGTACCAGATATTTTTCACAATCATCGTTTTATTCTTACGATCACATACTACCTCTACTCTGCCTATAAAACTATCACCATAAAGCAAAGGAAGGACATAGTATCCGAATTTTCTCTGTAATTTAGGAGTGTAAATTTCCCACTTATAGTCAAAATCAAAAAGTATCTTAATAAGTCTTCTGTCCCAAAGCATATTGTCAAGAGGAGCAATCAGTTCACAGCGTTCTTTTAGTTTAGAATCCTGCAATACCTCTTCAAGTAAATCACAGTCAGATGAAAGACAATACAACCTGTCTTTTACATTTTCCACATTAACTCCAAGTACCCCTTCTTCTGCAAGCAGCCGCTTAAAAATTTCATTTCTCTCAGCTGCTTTTAGATTTATGATATTCAACCATGCATCAGAGGCTTTATTCCATAATAGTCCCACTGCACCAATTCTGCGCAATACACACCACTTCTGATAGTCAAGTTCGTTGGCATGCGGTCTGTGGGCATTCAATATCTTTGCGTCAATGCAATTTTCAGCAAGATCGTAATACTTAATTGTTCCTTTCTTATGATGTACTGCCAGCTCACCGCGAAAATACATGGTTTCAAGAGCGGCACGAGATAGCTTTGTATTACTCCAATACCAGTTAACCTTATTGTCAAATCCTATGTTAGCAGATGAGACAGGACCTTGTTTGCGTATTATATTTTTGATTTCTTCACATACCTTATTTACTTCGTCATGACTCCTGCCGCCGGTTTTATACACCTCACGATGACGCCATAAATACTTCCAGTCTGCAGATTGAATAATTGCAAGATTCTTATCAAAATGGTCAAGCAAGGCTCTGTCATCGTATAAAAGTGAATAAAGCATTTGCTTGGTAAAGCCTTTTACTCTGGATTGCAGTACTAGTTCGGCATTCTTACCACACACATCAATTGGATCATACTGAATACAGCCTGCTTGACGTACAAAATCAATCACACCATTCCTACCCGTAAATTTATAGTCATCTATAAGGCCGTGCTTAAGAAGTATAAATCTGCGGGCTTGCTTATTAGTTAAATAAATATCCCTCATAATTATGTTTTTCCCCTTTAACAGATTTCCATATAACCGACATCTATAAAGCTTTTTACTTGCCTTCTAATTCTAATTTTAGTTTTTTAAAAAACTCATCCATAAATTTCATTCTTTCTTTGCTTATTTCTTTTGCCTTATCAGTATATAATTTATCAGGAATCTTTTTTAGCTTAAATTCATATTCAATTAATGCCGAGTGTTTTGACCAATTCTTAATCCTCCCGTTTTCTGCAGTGTTTGATGAAAGATAATCGTCAATTGAATCGCTTAATGCTAACCCTTGCCCGCTTTGGCCAGATAACATAAAAGCTCGAGCAATGCCTACAGCTCCTATTGCGTCAATCTTATCTGCGTCAAATAGTATTTTAGCTTCTATCGTAATAGGTTTATTTCCTGTTCTATACCTGTGTGCTAATATGCAATGTTTAATTTTCTCAACTTTTTCTTTATCATAGTCCATATTTTTCAATATATCGCCGGCCAATTTGCTCCCTAAGACAGCATGATCCGTTTTTCCCGTTTTATCCTCTATCTCATCAACTCTTGCAATATCATGAAGCAGTGCCGAGGGAACAAGAACATCCAAATCTACATTTTTTTCATGTTCGGCAAGCATCAGGCATAGGTTGTATACCCTCATAACATGGTCCAGGTTATGAGCAGAACACTTTAATTTATCACGGACTATTCGCAGAATTTCATTATGTATTTCATTATTGTTCATTATTTACCTCCAAATTCTTTTTTAATTTAGTATTCAAATCAATAGTAATCTTGCCTTCTGAATATTCGAATAACTTATTTTTGTTTAGTGCATGTTTAGGTTTATCATCATAGTATAAATCCCCTGTATTAAATACTGAAAGCAATATTCCTATTAATATCATATTTATTACAATTGATGCTGACCCGTATGAAAAAAACGGCAAAGTAAGTGGGGATAACAGTTGAAATCCTAAATTATAAATAACATATACAAAAACTTGCATTGTAAATGTAATTAATATAGAAGTTGATACCAATTTTGCCAAAACACTTTTTTGTTTCTTGCAAAGCTTAAATAAACGAATAATAAATATTATAACAATCATCGTTACAACAATAAATGAAACCCAGCCTACTTTATGTATTAAATATGTTAGTAAAAGATCACTATGTTTACTAGGCAAAGTAACTCCTGCATATTCACCTAAAGAACCTTGTCCAAAAAGCTTTGCACCAGAAATTCTATTGCGCACAAAAATTGTCAGCCATCCTGAAGTTTGTGGTTCAAGGGAAGGATTAAAAGCCCCTTGAAGCCTATGGAACATGTAAGATCTCGTTGAAATTATTACAAGCATAGAAGTTGTAGATACCAATGCAACAACTCCATAGACAAGAGAAAGTGCGTTTGATTTTTTTACATTAACCCAGCCATTTAAAATCGCTGCTGTCAACAACATAAGGCATGAAATTGAATAAATTATAATGCTTGAAATAGTCCTTGCATTTAAACAAATAACAGCAGGTATGAAAAAAAATATGCCCATTTGTATTATTCCCAGATAGCTTTTGTTTCTCATTTTATGTATAATTCCTGCAAAAATCGTTGGGAAAAATAGAAGTATAAACGAAAAAGTTGTTGGTGAAAAGTAAGGATTATTATTCGTAAAAGTTACTATAACTAAAACTATCAGTCCAAAAAAAATTTTCTTAGGATGTTTTCCGATTATAGTAAAATCTAAAAAATATGCTGTAGTCATAAATGCAAATCCAATTATAATACTTAAAATATCCTTAGATATAGATATATTTATGTTTTCGGCAGAATTGTAAATTACAAAGTATCTAACTAAAAATCCCATAAATACCATAATACATGTTAAAATAACAATACTCCACTCAACTTTTGGTCTGTATGATCGGTCAAATTCTGTTCCAATCAGTACCGGATCACCCATTTCAATAATTGCTTTTTCCGTTGCAGTTTTATCATCTAAACCGCTATTTATAAATGCATTTTTTTGATCAACTATATGATCTTTTATTTCTTCCGAAATCAAATCATGAGCCTTTTTCCATCTTACTTGTTCACAAACAGTCTTTACGTATTCGGTAATATTAGATTGTTGCAATATTCGCACCCCCTTGCAAAACTTGATTAATGGCAAATGCATAAGCATCCCATTCTTCTTTTTTTTCTCTGAGAACACCTATTCCTTTAATTGTAATACTGTAATATTTTCTTACTCTAGAACTGTCAGCATTTTCTATATAGGAACTTATCAATTCTTGTTTCTCAAGGTTATGCAAAAGTGGATATAGTGTACCTGCTTTTAATGAGAATATATTATTTGATCTTTTTTCAAGTTCTTCAATCATTTCATATCCATACATGTCCTTATCTTCCAGTAGCCTTAACAAGAGCATTGATGTACTTCCCGACAGCAAGTTTTTATTACCAGACATATTTACTTGATCCTCCTTTATATAGATTATCTATACAAATTATATATAGATAATCTATATATGTCAATACTTAAAGTATAATAATTACGATTCGCCACTTGCATTCTTCTGATATCTGTTGATTGCACAATACAAACGATTTCTAAAAAAATATAATATTGACAATACAATCTTGTTGTGATAACCTCAAGAATAATTATTAATTTTGTTTATGGATTACATATGAAAAGGAGAAACAATAATGGCAAGAATTATCAACGAGCCTTCCAGAACGTTTGGAGAATATTTGCTTTTACCAAGTTTAACCACAAAGGATTGTATTGTTGAAAATGTGGATTTAAGCACACCTATATGTAGATATAAAAAAGGCGATGAACCGGAATTAAAATTGAATGTTCCTTTTTCATCGGCAATTATGCAGTCTGTTTCCGACAATAACATGGCAATAGCACTTGCAAAAAATGGAGGAATATCTTTTATATATTGCTCTCAGTCAATTGAAAGCCAGGCAGAGATGATACGCAAGGTAAAAAAATACAAAGCTGGCTTTGTTATAAGTGACTCAAATCTGACACCTGAGGATACCCTAAAGGATGTTCTTGAACTTAAAAAAAGAACAGGACATTCAACCATGGCAATTACTGAGGATGGTTCCTCAGATGGAAAACTTTTGGGAATCGTAACCAGCAGAGACTACAGAATTACAAGAGACCCTCTTGATAAAAAAACAAAGGAATTTATGACTCCTGCTGAATCTCTTATAGTGGGCCACGAGGGCATCACCCTTTCAGAAGCAAATGATATTATCTGGCAGCATAAGTTAAATGCTCTACCCATAATTGATGACGATTTTAACCTTGTATACATGGTTTTCAGAAAAGACTACTCTGAGGATAAGGAAAATCCCCGATCATTGCTTGATAAACAGAAAAGATACATTGTTGGTGCAGGAATCAATTCTAGAGATTACAAAGACAGAGTCCCAGCGCTTGTTGAAGCAGGAGCCGACATATTGTGCATAGATTCTTCTGAGGGATTCAGCGAATGGCAGCACGACACCATAAAATGGATTAAAGGAAAGTACGGTGACAAGGTCAAAGTAGGAGCAGGTAATGTCGTTGAAGAAGAAGGCTTTAATTACCTTGCTGATGCGGGAGCAGATTTTGTTAAAATAGGTATAGGTGGAGGATCCATCTGCATAACAAGAGAACAGAAGGGCATAGGAAGAGGCCAGGCTTCTTCAGTACTGGATGTTGCAAAGGCACGAGATAAATATTATGAAAATACTGGAATTTACGTACCCATATGTTCTGACGGTGGTATTGTGCTAGATTACCACATAACGCTGGCACTGGCTATGGGCGCTGACTTCGTAATGCTTGGAAGATATTTTGCCGGTTTTGACGAAAGTCCAACTACCAAAATCAAGTATGGCAACGGTTATGTAAAGGAATATTGGGGTGAAGGCTCAAACAGGGCAAGAAACTGGGCAAGATATGATCTTGGTGGAAAAGCTGGCCTTCAATTTGAGGAAGGCGTAGATTCATATGTGCCTTATGCCGGCAAACTTGATGATGGGTTGGGTTCAACAATCCATAAAGTAAAAAGCACAATGTGTAACTGCGGTGCAAAATCAATTAAGGAACTGCAAAAGAACGGAAAACTCACAATTGTTTCTGCTACCTCAATTTCTGAGGGCGGAGCTCATGATGTTATTCTAAAGAACCAATAATTACAATATAAAAGACAGCTCAGGCTGTCTTTTTTTATGTGTTTTATATTGTGTTTTATATTGTGTTTTATATTGTGTTTTATATTATTTATTCTTCATCCTCATCATCTAGCAACTCGTCAATTTCAGCTTCGTCCAGTATTTCATCAAACGCTGTCGTAACTTTCTCGTATTCTTCGTCTGATTCAATACTAAGAAGTTCAAAAGAGCCGTCTTCATGTTCTTCAAAGCCATATAAGAATACTTCACCGTCTTCCTGATTTTCAAGCGGTAAAAGAGCTATGTAATCTTTTTCTCCAACAGGGAATATGGCAATAATGGCACATTCCATTTCTGTGCCGTCTTCGAGGGTAATAGTCATTATTTCTTCTTCATGTTCGTGTTCACAGCCGCATCCGCATCCGCAGCCTTCATCTTCGCCGCATCCACAGTCGAATAATTCATTATCATTCATAATATTTACATCCTTAATATTATTTTATCAATTATATTGATAGATATTTAAACTCTATCAGAATGCACTTTAAATTGCAAGAAATAATTTTGTATTATTTTATTAAATCTTTCTTTACAAAATACAGTTTTTTGTTTATAATAGTAGTGTAACCGGGATGTAGCGCAGTTTGGTAGCGCACAAGCATGGGGTGTTTGGGGCCGCAAGTTCGAATCTTGTCATCCCGACCAAGCTAAAAGTTGTATTTTTGTTGGTAATAACCAATAAAAGTGCAGCTTTTTTTGTTAAAAATAGCACATATAGTTTGATACTTGGAGCTGCTTTTATTTGGACGTAATTTGACAAGATTTATTTCTGATAGTATAATTTACTAAAAACTCTGTAATTAAAATAATGAGGGGGTATTATGGATCAGCTACGAACTCTATGTGTCATGGGCACATTTGATAATCAGGCAAACCAAGAAGTGCACCGAATAAAAGACAAGCTAAAAATGCATGGTATAGCTACTGATGAATACGAGCCGCACATAACATTCGGCATATATACAGAATTAAATGATGAGGATCTGCTACAGTGGATTGATAAAATTGCAAAGCAACAGAAAAGCATTAAAATCCACTTAAACCATTTTGGTTTTTTCACAGATGCTCGCTTATGCTTTTTGGCCCCCTGCTCAAGCTGGAATCTACTTGAGCTTCACTCAAACATACACAAAAGATACGATGAATGTTGTACTGATAAAGGATGCTTGTTCTCTCTGAAGCAAAACAGCTGGACACCTCATATGTCAATAGCTTCGATTGATCCAGGTCAGGAACAGAAGATACTTTCAATCCTTTGGGAAAGTTTTTCTCCATTTACAGCTGAAATCACCAGCTTGAAGATAACTTCTTCTGATATGAGCAAAGCCGTAGGCGTGTTTGAACTGAACAAATGATTATTGACCGCCTTGTACAGTAACGAAACAGGCGGGCTTTTTATAAGCTAAATTAACCTGACAGCAGCCAGGTTAATTTTTTTTACTAACACAGCTCTTTATGTTTTCAGCAAACCTCTTAGCTTTATGGTCTATATTTTCTATTTTATCAATAGCTCCGAAATCATTTGCTGTCTCCATCAGAGCAAATTTCGGCGGCAGCATAAAAGTCTTGTTTATATTAAGCGAACTTATGAGCTGCTGTGCTATTATATCGCTTCCGCTGAAACCTGAAACTATAACTGAATATACATATTTGTCATAAAATTTAGTTTTCCTGAACAAAGAAGTGAGCCTGTTAATTACAGCTGACAAATTGGCGCTTATGGAATCATTGTAATTAGGACACAACATTATGAGAATATCGCAATCAAGTATAGCAGGATACACTTCTTCAACCATTACTCCTCCATAAAAGCAGTTAGTGCTCTGTGAATAGTGCTTGCAGGCCTTGTACGGGCAACCCTTGCAGTCTCTCACAGACCCGTTTTCTATATGTATCTCTTTAATGTTGTAACCTGTTAGATTTTTTTTAACTTTATTCCATAGAGACAGCGTATTTGAGGTTCTGTAATTGCTTGCATGAAGCGTAAGTATTTTAGGATCTGATATTTTTGTTACCTTGAAATCAATTAATCTTTCTACAACATTTCTGCTGTCACTGAAGCATATTTCTTCAAGATTCATACCTGGTATTCTTTTTTTCTGGGTACTGAAGTTTTTTAGAGAGCCTGTAGCTTCCGAAAGCGGCCTTCCCGGGAACATACATCCAGCCAGATTACAGTACAGTATTATTTTGCGCGCAACATCTCGTGAATATAGCTCATTACCGCTGTTTATGAGAACACTTCCAAATGAATCTTGCATAAAATCATCCCCGGACAGCTTAATTTTATTTAAGATTTTGAACAGCTCAATATTTATTCCTGAATCTCCGAGATCTACCGCAAATAATATTCTCTTATTTTTCAGATTATTAATTTCGCATGATTCTCTTATTATTTCAATCTCGTACCCTTTTGTGGAATATTCGTACATTTTACGAAGTCTTTCCGAAACTTCTCCTGGCATTATTACAGTTAATTTACTCATTGCTTCACCCCCGTTATGCAAACATCAGTTCAAATAAATTTTTTCAATTCATTATATGTTTTTTCAAGACGCTTAAACAATTTATTGGGCATTATAATTTTTTCTATTTCCAGCCCTGATGGAATATTTCTGTTTTTAGCTCCCATAAATACTCCCCCCAAGTAGTTGGAACTGTAATGCCATTTACCCTCCAGTGTCAGCACAATGGATATTGCACCAGATGACAGAGCAGGTGCTATATACGGCTTAAACCCGGTTTCACGAACCTGAAGATTTGCTTGAACAGCAAGCTTCGTAAGCTCCTCAGAGAGATTATTGTCATAACTATCTATGCTGTTTGCAATAACCAAACCATTTCCATGAGGTCCAAATGCTCTTCCATGTGATAAATAAGATGAATATTTATCATCCTTTTTAGCATAATAGGCAGCTCTTGCATTCATGACGCCAAGGCCGTATCCCTTTATCTGTTCAGGAGCAAGTTTCCCTTCGCTTTCTTTGAGAACAGAAGCGCACAAAGGATCAACAGGATCAGACACAACAGCGAATATTCCTGTAAAGTTTTTTTTCGCAGCCATTACCGCGTATTCTTTTATAAGCTTTTTATTTTCCTCAAATTGAACCATTCTTACGTCAATACCTTCAGACCCTACTGGAGGAACTCCCTTTGAAGCACAGAACACAAACATATCACAGTCAAACAATTCCTCTTTTGAAATTCCCTGAACTTCAGGAAATGAATAAAAATCAAAGGGATAGGAAGTTTGATTCATTTCATATTCCCATCTTTTAATCTTATCCGGACTTCTGTCAAATATACCTATGCTTCCTATGGAATTCCCGCCAAGCAGTCTAAGTCCCGTAAGAAGCGTGCTTCCCACATCTCCAAGCGCCAATATATTTACTTTCTTCTTTATGTTACACTCCATTGAAAGGCAGTCCTCAAAATCATTATAGGAGGTATTTACGGCTTTTATCTTTCTTTGCTCAATTAGCCTCGTTATTTTATCGTCTATATCATAGCATCTATCTGTTAACTTCAACATTTCAAGGCTTTCTTCCATGGCGAAAATATCTGATGTATGCGACACGGCATAAGATTTTTTAGATTTATTCTTATCAATGTTGCAAAGAAAATAAAGCTCATTAAGATTATCCGGCAAACTTTCCAGTTTTTCAAAATTGTAATTATCTTCAAGGGAAAAAAGGTACGTGTTCTTGTATTTGTAATAAAACATTATTTAATAATCCTTTCAAGCTTTATAAGTTTTTCGATGCTGCCGCCCATAAAGCCGGAAGCCTCCTTGTTCAGGTCGTAATATATGTTCTCACCTAAGTATGGAAGTCTGGGCGAAATCAAAACTTCTCCAAGTCTTTTAACGGTAAGCTTTTTCTCATACATCTCTTGATACTCTGCTTCAAGTGCCAAAAGAATCGATCTTGCATTTTCAAGGCAGACCATTGACAGATTATAAATCGATTCGTTTGTTGCCTTGCTTATATACATTGGCGAATAATACGGAAGTATCAGATTTATGGATGGAATCAAATTCTGCATATTTTCATTATTCATCCACATACCGTCTCCTCCTAAAAATGGATACATAAGGTTTTCGTTAAACCATATCCTCAAATTCGGTATAAAGTATGCACAATCATAATCTCTTCCCTGAATTTCCATCAGGTCCTTTCCTCTTCCCGACATAATGCCGACTATTATTTTTTTAACATCTACATTGTACCTTTTGAGTATTGGATCCAATTCTTTTATTCTGTATCCTTTGTGAAGTAGGTCATCGACCAAAATAACTGGTTTTTCAAAGGATTTTATGGTTTTTACCTGAATTTCTATAGGTGAATAAAAAGGATACTCAGTTATCTTGAATGTCATTGCATCCGTTGAATATACCTTCTCTGTATGAAGAGACTTTGTAACCGTATTTGGAACAACCATCCCTTTTAAAATATTTCCGAAGGGAACACACATATTTTCCCCTATCGCTCTGGGAATCTGCATTTCATTGTTGACATTATTTATGCTGCATATTTTGTTTATAAGCGTCTGGTTAATCATGTCATTGTCAATGGACAGAACCAAGGATCCCGGGTAAAGCTCAGTCAGTGACTTTTGAAGCCTCTTTCTGGCAGCTTCGATAGCATCGTGAACCTTCTCATTTGTGCTGAGAGATTCTTTTAAAAAGCTCTTCATGTTCAGTGTCAGGCATATTGGAAATTTCATATCAACAGCATATACGGATTTATTCATACCTTCATCATGAATTTTTTTGAACCCCTGATGCTTTAATGTATCTATTATGGTGTCCGAGTTCGTATTGGACATATTGTTGTAATAGAGAGCATAAGTAAAATCATTTTTCAAGCAGTATGCAAGAGTTTCAGTCAGTATTATCTGTTCCATATTGTTATAAATCTTGCTAGGATTCATAAAAATACCATCTATTATAATTATTCTTCCTGCCGTGTTTTCTCTTACATAATTTGCAATATACTGACTTTGAAACTCACCGTATACCTCTGATGAAGCAATTTTATGAAACGCTGAGAATCCAAGAAGCTTATTTGAATTCTTGCTGTCTCTTATAACGAGAAGCTTAATTTTTTTGGAAATGAGCTGTTCTCCGATATTTTCATATAAACTCGTATGCATGAAAATGTAGTGGCCTATTTCATCCACAATTTTTTGGCTCAGATCATCTATTATCTCGATTGTAAACGGCTTAGATTTTAAGATACCCTTATTTAAAGGCTCTCTTGTATAGAGATTTCTGTCATAAATAAAGCTCTGCGCCAGAGAATCTATTAAGTTAGATATATCTCTGTTATTATCTATGTTATCTCTTATCTGAGTTGAGCTTATATCTTCCAGATACATTGGAAGCTGAAGATCAACTATAGTTCCTTTGATTCTGCTTTTAGCATCTTCAGTCTTCTTGGCAGATGAAGGCACTTCATCCTGAGTGCGTTTAAACACAATATGATTAAAACTGTGTATTGAATGCTTTGTAGGTCTTGACTTGTATGCTGTAGCATTTAGGAGGACATCACTACCCACAACAATATATATTTCCTTTTTCGGGAACAGTCCTTTAAGGGCTTTTAAGTCATTGGAACTTGACAGATTCACAGGCACATCGTCTGGAAACAAAAATACTCCCAATTCGTCGGCGATGGACATGTTAATTATCTGTCTTCTTATCATCCTAGGCTGCACTTTCTTAGACCATGAGAATTCATCAACCGATAAATATACCTCATATCCAAGATTTCGTATTGCTGTTACGATTCCTTTGTGGCTCAATGAAAAAGGATCAAAGGTACCGGGGAAAAATGCAATGTTCCCATTCACATGTATATCAAAATTTTTATAATAAAATTCATAATCACTTATAAACCTGTATATATGATTAAATGATGATGAGTTATTAAAGAAAAATAAATCTTCCAGCTCTTTTTCATTTATCAATGTCAAAAGTTTTTTGTATAAAATCAAAAATAATTTGTGCTTTTCTTTCAAGCTGAGGATCTTAGACCCAAACACATTCTGCCCTATAACAAAAAATGTTTCCTGCTTTATTTGAGTGTTATAATTTGCAAGGCCGCTTAAAATAATACCCAGCATTTTTTTAAGTCTCTTATTATACGATTCTTCATCTTCTTTAAACCTATCTATGTACTCTGGGTAATACTGTAATATTATGCCAAATGTATTAATTACCAGCACACTGACACGGGGATTAGTTCCTTTGTAAATTATATTCAAATCCAAAATGCATTCATCAAGTTCTTTGGGAGGCAGAAGCATCATAAACCTGCCCAGATATTCCGGAATGTACTTTGCATATTGAAGTTCATCTATTTCAAGGCCTTTAAATAGCTCCACCGCTATTTCATTTCTCTGTTCTATTGATAAAAACGGTCCTATTTCAACCAAAGAATTTCCAGCCTTATTTCTTACGGATTCCTTAGCGCTTACCTTTACCAGATTGGCAAGGTGCGTTGCAGTCTGAAGCAATGTAACTTCGTTTTTACTTTTTATGTTTTCCATAATAAAATCAATGCTGATTGTTTTTACATTCCAAGGTGTAGCAGCTTTTAAGTTATTCAGAAACAGTTCGGAGGTTTTGTATATACTGCTGCTCATAAGTTCATTGTATTTATCCGAAACATAATCAGGCGCATCTAGTTTTTTTGCTATTCTGCCCTTTAAATAATTTATACACAAACCGTCATTCTCATTTACTTGCAATGCAAATTCACGCAGCTTATCTAATGATGCCTTAGCACTGCTTTTATAGTTTACAAGCATGTTAAAAAACTGAACCGCCATCAGACTTATATTTTGTGCAGTATCATTAACAGAATCAAGTGAATACGAAATCACAAATTCCAACTGCTCTTTCTCATACAAGTCAATCGGAATGCTCAATAAGGAATTTAAAACATTGAATCTGGCAACCTCGTCTGCATTAATTTCTTTTATTTTTTTAATAAATATCTCAAGATAGCTTTTCTTATCCTTGTTCCTGCTTGAGTTAATAACGCTGTCGACAAAAACTCTCAATGAATATCCAATCCATTCCTTATGGTTATCTGTTACCTTGTAGCCAGGATCAAGAAATATACCTAAGTATTTATCCCATATTGATAACCCTGTATTCTCTTCAATAAACTCAATTTTAACATCCTCAGGCAGCTCTTTTGAATGCTCGGGATCGTATGTTACAATTATTTTTCCCATAAGGCCTGCTACCTGACGCCTGATATCACCTTCCCTGTGCACCAGCATTTCGTACAGGAAGCTTAGCGTAAACAGCTTCTCTTTTTGAGAAAGATATATGTAGTACTCTTCCAATATATTCAGATATGCCCTTAAGTTCTGCCAGTTCTGTTCGCTTCTTGCTGATTCTATCATACTTGAGAACACAACTTCATTGTTTAGCTTGCTCATCAATGAAGTATTGTGCTCTATAGCCATGTACTTAAAGTTTTCAACAACCTCATACCCGTCCAGAAGAGCATAGTCAACAAATTTAGACGGCATAGGTTCGTCAGTTTTGAAATCTATATTAATTCCTTCATGCACTATATAATTTTCAAAATCTTTGAGCTTGGAATAAACTCTTTGATATCTTTTTTCCTTTTTTTCATCCACATTATCAAGCTTGTCAAGTATGATTTGGAATGACTCACTCAAATCATAAATGTGCATTTCAGGTCCATTCTTTGTAGACATATTTTTGACTCTGAAATCGGCATAAATCAAAATAAGAGATTCTAACGGCAGATTTTCCAGCTCAAGATCCCATGTTGAATGGTTTGTTGCAATAAGGCCTATATTAGGCATATTGTACTTAGTAAACCATTGATCTGTATAATAATAATGCAGATACGCAACCCTTCTTTTTTCCAATCCTTTACAACCGTACTTGCCTATATCATGTCCTGCAGCAGCACCTGAAACAAGACCCAGGTTAACATGCGAACCCACCTTCTTAAGCTGGCTGGCAATATGCATTGCAACATAGTGAACAGCAGCAACGTGGTTTAACGTGTTGAATCCGTTCACCTCATGATCCAGCATCATAAGTTCATATATATAATTTTTTTCAAACTTATCAAGGAAGGTGATATATTCCTCCTGGTTTGGCAAATCTTTTATATCATCTTCACTTAAAAATTTAAAATCAGTAAATTTATCGAACATGCCGCTGTTATGCCCATGTCGAAGTATTGTTTTCAGCATTTCCAGGTATATGAGAGCGCCATTTTCGTATTTTGTAAAAAGTTTGATCGTTGTTGCGTCAGGAAATGATTTATGCAGTGTATATTGGAATATGTATGACAGCCAGTCTTTAGGAGACTCATTGCAAACGTTATTTAATATGTCGAAAGACAAATCCAGTACATCTCTGCATAATAATTGGTTTTTGTTAATAAGTATAAGAAGGTTATTAACAAATTTTTTATTGATGATAGAAGACTGTATTTTTTCTTCTGAAACATTAATTTTTTTCAAAAAATCTTTTTTTGTTAGACTTTGCAGTATTTCCTTATGTAACTCATTCAACATAAATCTACTCATAATATACCTCATTAAATTAAAAGTTCAATGTAAACATTATACCATATGAAAGTTTATACTGCAATAAATTCATAAATCCAAGGAATTTAGCAGATATGTAAATAACTCTTGAAAAATTTATGATAAAGTATTATATTATATTATAAAAATTATGGAGGTTCATATGTACATACTAACTTATTTTCATGAAAACAAAGAGCATATTGGATTTTTAAGTGAAAACAGAAATGAAATCATTCCAGCTGAAGCTGTTTTTAAAAAATTAAATTTTCCGGTACCCTCGAATATGTTAAACCTGATTGATACTTTTGACCAGCTGGATACGGCTAAGCTAAACGATGCAATAGCTTCGTCAGACAGCCATCTTAAAATTGAAGATGTTAATATAATGGCACCCATACCTTACCCAAGGAGAAATGTACTCTGTCTCGGTAAGAACTATGTAGACCATGTTAACGAAGTCGGAGGACTTAGAAATGTTAATTCTGATATTCCGAAGAAACCTATATATTTCAGCAAGATTGCGTATCCTGCAGTTGGACACAATGATGAGGTTATTGCTCATTCAGAAGTTGTTAAAGAGCTGGATTATGAAGTTGAACTTGCAGTTATAATTGGCAAAGAATGCAAAGATGTCTCCAGAGAAGAAGCCGAGAGCGTGATTTTCGGTTACACTATAGCTAACGACATATCAGCACGTGATATGCAGCAAGATCACATGCAGTGGCACAAAGGAAAATCTCTCGACACTTACTGCCCTATGGGTCCGTACATAGTGCCTAAATCCTGCATACCTTTCCCGCCAAATCTGGAAATAAAAAGCTATGTTAACGGTGAGTTAAGACAAAACGCAAATACAAATCAACTTATATTTGACATACCTGAAATAATAAGTGACCTGTCAGCAGGAATAACTCTATATCCTGGCGACATAATATTAACAGGAACTCCGGCAGGAGTTGGAGCTGGTTTTAAGCCTCCAAAATACCTTAGTGCAGGTGACACCGTTGATTGTACAATCGAAAAAATTGGTACGCTCTCTAATACTATTAAATAACTAAAAAATATTATCCAATGTTACACATTCATTCTCTTTTATAACAACAAACAATACCTTTAAGTGCTCAAGCTCTGCTTGAGCCATTACTTTATCTCGATTTCCTACAAATGACTTCAGTTTTTCCATAGATGCATCTATATTATCTATATCGTCTTGGTTGACAAAATATATCCACAGCTCTCTGGTATCCTGCCATTCTTCATAATAATTGACCATATTAGACTCAACACTGTCCCAATCCCCTGCATCTATTAAATCACCTAACCCGGTTAATTCTTCTCGATAATATTCAGTCATTGGATCTATTGAGGTGAAATGCACCCAAGTCCATATAGCCATTAGCACAAGTAGGATCGTCAAGGATATTACAACCATTCTCATAACTTACCTCTCAAGAAAAACAAATCTGTCATTTTCATCCACAAACCCATACAATACTTGATTTGGATTTAATTTTTTCTTTTTTAACTCTTCTTCAAATCTTTTGTACGAAATCTTGTATTTTTTAAAATTATCATGCATTACTTCACCGTCCAGTATAGTCGCAATGGGAATTCTGATACATTTCTTGCCTGGATGATCATCTGGTGCAATAATGCTCATTTCCCCATTTGTTTCCATTATAATATAGTCCACGTCTTCAACATTATTATATCCCTTTAGACGCATCTGCCCCAATACATCATTTATGTTTATTCTAAGCTTATTCATTTCTTTTATATTAAATTTACCGTGGTCAATTATTATTGTTGGTGTTCCGCATATAAATTTCCTTGCTGTATTATTTTTCAAAGTTATATAGGAAATAAAACACTGAAGAAACATTATTGTTGCTGTCGCAATAAATCCGTGCAGCAGAGGCTCACCTAAGTCCTCCATGGGCATTACGGCAAGCTCCGCAAGCATCAAAGAAACTACAAGATCGTGAGGCTGAAGCTCTCCCAATTCTCCCTTTCCCATTATTCTCATGGATATCATCAAAACTGTGTATAAAATTATTGCTCTTATAACAACTATAACCATAGAAATCTCCGCCCTGAAATCATAAATACAATTATTCTTATATTTTGACCACTTACAGAAGTTATATACATTAAAAAACCATGCAGAAAATTTGAACTTTTTTAAAATAAAATGACATTTTGGGGACGGACCTTTTGGCATTCTGGGTGGCATTCTGGGGACGGACCTTTGAGCGGAGGACTGATTATTGGCACCACTCTGGAAGTGAACCTTTAACAGCCCACCATGATTTAAATGTTTCACCGGTAAATCCTAGTTTTCTGTAAACGCTTGCTGCATCAGGGTTATGTGTGTGCAGATATATAAATGAATCCTTGTAATATGATATAACAGCATCTATAACTGCCATTCCATATCCTTGGCATCTGTTTGACGGTGTTGTATAAACGTTTGATATGTAGACTGTATTGTTGTATTTTTCAGCCAATGCCATGCTGACAGGGCAGCATGCTTCATTATAAGCAAAAAACATATTATTACCTGCGGCTATTTGTTTATTAAGAAGTTTTATGCCGTATGTTTCGCCGTCATCCTGTTCTAGGACCAGATTGTATTCCTTTCCATCCAGAACATGTCCAACCCGTCTAATTTTACATCCTTTAATTTTGTTATTAATAGCATCATTCATATTTAAAATCATCAAATCTATATCAAATTCCCTTATTGAGTAACCATATTTTTCATAATAAGGTCTTAAAACATCTAGCTCCAAAGAACCATGACGGTAAAAAATTTTAGGAATTATATTTTTTGAATTATAGTATTCTTCTATTTCTTTAATAATGTCATCAATATTTTCATTTTTATCAATAACGGCATAATTAGATGTATAACTTTCTTTATTATCCATATCGCTGTACATCCTTCCCCATGATGTGAGCTGGTAATCAAGATACCTCATTGGGCTGTTTTTTTCCAGTTTAGCAATTTGTTCTGAAATTTCCATATTAACCTCCACTGATATTTTAATGTGTCATAGACACAACATAATTATTTCACAGGATTGACAAAAGAACATGGGATATTAACCATACACTTCCCGCATACCTCGGTAAACCCCTCAACATCCGAATGAAGCTTATCGTTGTAAAGGCACATTTCAAAGCATTTAAATCTGTCAAACTCATCTGTCTTCAAGGCATCATTCACACATTTTTTAACGCATTTCTTACATATACTTTTATGCTTAAACAAGCAATTTTCTTTATCAGTTCTTTTGGTGGGCTCAATTTTTCCGTCTGTTATAAAACTGCCGATTCTTCCACAGCATCCTTTCTCAGTTATGAGCATATTGTTCAGCCCGAAGGTTCCCAATCCGGCAATATATGCCACATGCCTGTGAGACCAGCTACTGATTAATTTTTCCTCGTCAAAATTATGAGTTGCAGGAGTGATCACTGCTTTATAGCCTGATTCTTCTAATACGTCCTTTATATATGTATTTACATCCAATATGAGCTGATTTGTTTCTAAATATGCCCTTGCCCATTCCTTTGAGCACTCCCTGCCATCTATGTTGCTTTTAACTATTGACTCATGGAAGGGGATAAAATATGCGACTACTGTTTGGGCTTCCTTTAAACTGTCTTTTGGCAGAGCGTGATAAGAACTGACTACATCCTTGAGTTTGTAAAACATCTTATCATTTGCATCCGCATATGCAGTAAGAGATTCTTCCCATTTAGTTTGAACATTTTTAAGTTTTGAATAATCAGCTACATATTGTTTTAGAGTATTTTCAATTTTATTTTTCAATTTATCTTCATAACACATGACTTATACCTCCAACGATATTCATAATCAGTAGACAGCAGTTTAAAATATAGTACAACATTAAACAATATTATAACAAGTATTACTGCGGCTAATAAAAGAAAGAAAATTGATTTTTTACGTGTATTAATCATCGCATACTGTTTCTTTCTATTTTTTCCATTATAACCCATAGTTTATAAAGTTACAATATTTATTCATAAATTATGTTTAGTGTTTGCATTCCTATAACTTAACTCGTTATAATTTTTTAACTTAATAGCCAATCAACTCAAATCTTGTATAAAATTCTTTTTATTAATTGCTAATTTATGAATATTCTTAAAATTCAAATATTTTGCTATCAGATAGGCTAATCCTGATACAAGCATTATACAGCCTACATTAATTTCCATTATGTTCTGATTATCATATAGAAAAAAATATATAATTGTTACAACTAAAAATAACACTATGGAAATTATTGAACCGCATTCTTTCTTAAATCCTTTTTCCATACTAAATACAGGTGCTACCAAGCCTTCTGTTATGAAACTTAGTATTACGACTGAAAAGTAAAATAAAAATATTATTGGATTAACTCTCCAACCTAATTCTCCTCCATAGGCTCCAAAAGATAATACTAAAAACCAAGCAAAAAAATATCCTGTCAACTTTAATAGAAATCCTAAAAATATTTCATACTTACATGGTCCTCCGCTGTTTTTTATAATATCATGAGCAAATCCTTTTACATCACTCCCAATGGCATCATGTAATGTTTTGTTTCTTAATTCAAATTCCTGCGCCATCCCTATCAAATCTCTTTTGATTACTTGCGCATCATAAGAATTAACCTTAAATATACTCATACCTTTCATAATATCCTTTATGGTCTGGACGTCGTCATCCCTTAAAGCTTTTATTTGTGCTTCATTTTCTTTTTTAAGTAAGATCATTTCATTCATAAACATAATTATTCCCCTTTCAATACTTTGTCAACGGACTTTTTTACATCATTCCACACCAATTGAAATTCATTTAAAAATTCTTCTCCTGTTTCAGTTAAGAAATAGTATTTTCTTTTCGGACCAAGAGGTGACTCTTTGTATTTGGATGTTATAATTTTTTTCCTCTCAAGTCTTACCAAAATAGGATAGGTTGTTCCTTCTCTTACATCATCAAAACCATAATCCTGTAAGCGGGATATTATTTCATACCCGTATGTTTCTTCATCACCAATTATTTTCACTATACATCCTTCCAATGTACCTCTTAATAATTGCGATTTATCCACCATGTATTCCACCTACCTTGCACCGCATAATAGTTAACTACATTGTACCGCACAGTAGATGTTATGTCAATCATAAAAAGTTATTCCATATAAAAATAATTTTAATTACAAAAAAAATAATCTTTAAAGCTTCATTCTAAGGTCTGTACCCAGAATGTTTGTGAATATTTTTTTGCATAACAAAAGAAGATAGCTGAATATAATATCCAACTATCTTTTTCATATTTCATTTTAATTTTATCCACGCTGTATCAGGATTGTTTCCTCTATACAGCTTTGTTTATTACATTTTTAAGCTTGGCAAAAATCATTCTTCCTGCTGCCGTTTGAAGCACGCTCGTTACTGTTACAACAACAGAATCTCCGATGCATTTTTTGCCGCCTTCCACAACAATCATTGTTCCATCATCAAGGTATGCCAGACCCTGCCCTGATTCCTTACCGTCCTTGACAACCATTACAGTCATTTCTTCTCCGGGAAGAACAACAGGCTTAACAGCATTAGCCAGCTCATTGATATTTAAAACTTCAACACCCTGGAATTCAGCAACCTTATTCAAGTTAAAATCATTTGTCAGGACTTTGCCTCCAAGCTCTTTAGCAAGCTTCAAAAGCTTTACATCAACTTCTATATTATCTCCGTAATCTTTTGATTCAATAACAACATGCACTGCATCATCTTTTTGCAAAATATTTAAAATATCCAATCCTCTTCTTCCTCTGTTTCTTTTGAGGCTGTCTGAAGAATCAGCAATGTGTCTTAATTCCTTAAGAACAAATTCAGGTATAACCAGTGTTCCTTCAATAAACCCAGTCTTGCAAATATCAGAAATTCTTCCGTCTATAATCACGCTAGTATCAAGTATTTTTGGTAAATATGTTTCTTTCTTTGAATTTCTATCCTGTTTTTTTGAAACAGCCGTTTTTTTCAAGTTTATTTGCGGCCATATTACATCGTCTTTTTTCCTTGTGGAAATTTTGATTCCCAAATATCCAAATATTAAATAAGACAAAATTGAAATAATTGTGCCCACATACTTAATATCAGAAAATGGCTGACTGATCAGGAAAGCAATAATAAACCCCACTATAAGCCCCAAAGCTCCCCAAATAATATCCATGGTAGAAAATTTAAGTAGCTCCGTTTCAAAAGCTCCTACTACTTTGAGACCAATTTTTTTGATTCTGGTTGATAAAAGAAAAAATATAATTCCAAATACTAAACTGATACCAATGATTACTAAAACATTTTGAAATTCCGTAAAATTAAGAAGACCGTTTTGGTTTAGAAGCACCCCAGTAAAAACACCTAGTAATGTTCCTATTACAGTAATAACCGCCTTTATTATTTTATCTATCATGTAATCACCTCCTTTACAGTATACCCATATATTGCTACATTATTTAATGTATCATATTTTTTGTTATTTGGCTATACTATTTTCTTCAAATTATATATATTTATTATTAATTTTACCTTAATTTTAAGGACAATTTTAAGGACAAAAAGAAAATGCACTAAAGCACATTATCTCATATGTTATTGCTTTAACGCATCCTCATTAATGATATTATCCAAATAATCCTGTATGTTTTTGCCATCGGTATTAGTTGAAAGAGCTATTTCGCTTACAAGCATCTGCTTTGCGCTTACAAGCATTTTCTTCTCACCTGTTGACAACCCTTTCTCTCTGTCCCGAAAGGTCAAATCCCTTACCACCTTGGCGACCTCGAAAATATCTCCTGTCTTCATCTTAACCATATTATCCCGGTATCTTTTATTCCAGTTTGAATCGTTGAGTTCGGCACTTTGCTTTAAAATTTTATAGACTTTTTCTACTGCCTCTGTATCTATAATATTTCTTAATCCGATATTGTTTACGTTGTCTACAGGTATCATGAGCTTCATTTCTCCAATAGGCATCTTAAGAACATAGTATTTTTTAACTTCACCGAGTATTTCCTTTTGTTCCATCGTTTCAATAACACCGGCACCATGCATTGGGTATACAACTTTGTCTCCTAACTTAAACATGCTACTACCTCCCTACTCTTTAGTATACACTAAACAGAAACAATTGTCAAATCGATAATTATACCTTGGCATTACAACAATGTCAATATATATTTCAAAAAAAATTATTACAATTACAACTTATTTTTATCATAATTTTACAATAAGAAATATTTTTGCAAATTATTAATTTTTTTTATTATTTTTAAAATCACGACCGCTAAAGCGATCGTGATTTTTATTGTGTATTTATTTAATGTTTTTTAATTTTATTACTTCCTTGCAGGCTTCCTGAATGTCTTTAGCAGTTAAATGATACTTTTCAAGAAGGTCAGCCGGTTTCCCTGACTCTCCGAATGTATCCAGAACACCTATTCTTTTAACAGGTACTGGATGTTTATCGGACAAAGCTTCTAAAACCGCGCTTCCCAGTCCGCCTATTATGCTGTGTTCCTCTGCTGTAACTATTGCCTTAGTCTCTCTTGCAGCATTTATAATTATTTCCTCATCGATGGGTTTTATTGTGTGTATATTTATTACTCTTGCATTTATTCCTTCTCCGGAAAGCTCCTCTGAAGCCTTTAACGCTTCTTGAACCATTAATCCGGTAGCTATAATTGTTACATCATTTCCTTTTTTAAGTTCTACGCCCTTGCCCAATTCAAATTTGTAATCCTGTCCATACACATTATCAACAGCCATTCTTCCCAGTCTGATATATACAGGGCCTTTCATTTCAGCCGCTTTTAAAACAGCCTGTTCCGCCTCAATGCTGTCTGACGGATTAATAACCGTCATATTCGGTATGCTTCTCATCAAACTTATATCTTCAATGGCTTGGTGTGATGCTCCGTCTTCCCCAACTGTCAGTCCCGCATGAGTTGCAGCAATTTTAACATTCAGCTTTGGATATGCAACTGTATTTCTTATTATTTCAAACGCCCTTCCTGCAGCAAACATTGCAAAAGAACTGGCAAAAGGAATTTTACCCGCTATTGCCATTCCGGCCGCCGTTCCAATAAGATCCTGTTCAGCTATGCCTACGTTAAAAAATCTTTCGGGTGCCACCTTTTTAAATTCAGCTGTCTTTGTTGACCCAGACAGGTCAGCATCCAACACTACAACATCCGGATTATTGGCAGCCAGTTTCTTTAATGCTTCACCGTATGCTTCTCTAGTCGCCTTAGCCATTATTCGCACCTCCCTAATTCATTCATGGCAATAGAATATTCTTCATCGTTTGGAGCCTTGCCATGCCATGATGCTTTATCTTCCATAAATGAGCAGCCTTTTCCCTTTACGGTATCAGCAATAATTACCGTCGGCTTATCTGTAATGCTTCTTCTTTCTGAAAAGGCCTTTTCCAATGAGTCAAAGTTATTTCCATCAGCTTTAATAACGTGCCATCCAAAAGCTTCCCATTTCTTATCAATAGGTTCAACTTTCATAACATCATTATTTCTTCCATCTATTTGCAGTCCATTGTGGTCTATTATAGCAGTCACGTTATCCAGTTTATAATGTCCGGCAAGCATTGCAGCCTCCCATACCATTCCTTCCTGCAGTTCACCGTCTCCAAGAAGAGCAAAAACTCTGTTTTTCTTTTTATCAAGCTTAAACGCAAGTGCCATTCCATTTGCAATTGCCAGTCCCTGTCCCAGCGATCCAGTGGATGCCTCCACTCCGGGAAGTTTTTTCATATCTGGGTGTCCCTGAAGTTTAGAGTTTATTTTTCTCAACGTTCCAATCAAGGATTTATCTACAAATCCCTTCTCCATCAATGCTGAATACAAAACTGGAGCGCCATGTCCCTTTGACAGCACAAAACGGTCTCTGTTCTCATCCTCGGGATTTTCTATATTCATTTCATTAAAATACAGATATGTTACTATTTCAACTGCCGAAAGCGAACCTCCCGGATGCCCCGACTTTGCGTCGTGAATCATAGTTAAAATATTGCTTCTCATATTTTTAGCTATGACACATAATTTTTCGTGATTCATCTTATCCTCCTTATTTTCTCTTAGGTACTGATTCCCAATCCTTTAAAAACCTATCTATTCCTTTATCTGTCAGCGGATGCCCTGCCATTTGAATTAACACCTTGTACGGAACAGTTGCTATGTGGCAACCAAGTTTCGCAGCCTCTGTCACATGCATTGGATGTCTTATACTAGCTGCTATTATCTCTGTATCTATATCGTAATTATTAAATATAGTTACTATATCCTTTATCAGTTCCATCCCGCTGCTGCTTACATCATCCAGTCTTCCCACAAATGGGCTAACATAAGTTGCTCCTGCCCTTGCCGCCATCAGAGCCTGAGATGCGGAAAATATAAGAGTAACATTTGTTTTTATGTTTTCTTTTTTTAGAATCTTAACCGCTTTAAGCCCTTCAATCGTCATCGGTATTTTTATAATTATATTTTTATGTATCCTCGAAAGTTCTGTAGCTTCTTTAATCATTCCTTCACAGTCAGCACTTATAACTTCTGCACTTATTGGCCCGTCTACAATACCAGTTATTTCCTTTACAACATCCTCAAATATTTTTCCTTCCTTGGCAATTAAAGACGGGTTTGTAGTAACCCCACAAATAATTCCCATTTCATTTGCATTTTTTATTTCTTCAACATTTGCCGTATCAATAAATAATTTCAATGTTCAGCCTCCTTATTCAATTACTTTTACTACGTCTTTATTGCCGAAAAGCACTCTAAACACAAAAATCGGTAATAAAATCTGTCTTTTTATTCTTTTTGGTTCCTTCATAAGCCTGTAAAACCATTCAAGTCCAAGTTTAATAAATAATTCAGGCGCTCTCTTCACATGCCCGGCCAATCCGTCCAGAGTTCCACCATTGCCTATAATTATTTTGGCATTAATTTTATCTCTGTTAAATTCTATCCACTGTTCCTGCTTCTTAGCACCAAATCCCACAAACAAAATGTGAGGCTCTGCCCGGTTTATATCTTCTATAACCTTCACTTCCTCCTCATGTCCTTGCTTCCCTAGATGTGACCCCTTGAAGTATCCGTGCTGAGCTCCCATTATTTTTATTCCGGGATATTCTTCATGGACTTTATCCATTGCGGTTTTAGCTACGCCGGGCTTGCCCCCCACAACATAAAGCTTTAATCCCTGTTCATCGGCCAGCTTCAGCAGATTAACAGATAAATCGAAGCCCGCAACTTTTTCTTTCAATGGATGTTTCTTGATTTTAGAAGCATATATCAAACCTACACCGTCGGGAATATTTATATCCGATTTGTTCATCAGCTCCATGAATTCATCATCTTTCTGACACATCATAACAATTTCGGTATTTGGAGTATATATTATATATCGTTCATTATCGGCAATTTTCTTTTTTACCATGTCCACAGCTTCGTCCATGCTCTTATTGTCGATTCTGACACCCATTATACTTAGTTTATTCATATTTATATTTCCTTCAGTATTTTATAATTAATCTTTGTCATCTCTCTCAATTCCTCTACACTTTCTTCAAGCTTCTTCTTTTCCTCGGATTCATTGCTGATTTTTTTCATTATTTCGTCAAAGAGCAAATCCACATCTATATTGTCAATCACACATGCAACTTTCATATTTACACTGTTTGCAAAGTGGTCAACTTTATGATCATATGAAACCGCCACAAAAGGTACATTTGCGGCTGCCGCAAATATTAGAGAATGCAGCCTCACTCCCACAAGCACATCCATATCTCTTATTATATCAAACGCCTGGCTTGTTGTAAGCCTCTCCTTGTAATAAACAGCTTTGTCTCCGATGCTTTTTTCAACCTGATCTATCAGTTCCGTATCCTCATTGTAATAAAAAGGAATAAAATAGCACTCTATGCCGTTTTCAACCAGCTTTTCCGTTAGTATGCTTATTTTTTTGCTTACATCAGCATTCTTCCAATTTCTCAGCGAAAAACAGACCTTTTTTTTACCGCGGCCTTTTGACTTGTATTTTTCTCCTGCTCTCAAATTAATTACCGGATCGGTTGACAGAAATACTTTATTTTTATCCATACCGATCCCTTCAAGAAATTCCTTGGAGTGCTTATCTCTTACAGTCATGTAATCTATAAGCGGCAGTGTATCTTTCAGGGCTTTTTTGCTGTTTTCGTTTATTATTGGACCTATACCCTGGCTGAGCATTATTACCTTGTTATTCATCAACTTTGCAAGCCTGATTAAAAAAAGATAGTAATATATGCTTCTCTTGCTTGTTATATCCTGAAGAAGGCTTCCGCCTCCAAATACTAGAGCATCCGACTTCACAAGATTGAACACAATTGAAAACACATTGTATCTGTCAATTGTACTTACATTGTATTTTTCTCTTGTTCTTTCCTTATTGCCGGATAAAACCGTAATATTTTCTATATCCGTAATTTCAAGCATTTGTTTAATTGCCATCTCCAATATTGCTTCGTCCCCTAAATTTCCAAACCCATAGTATCCCGCCAACAATATTTTTTTCACTTCAGCCTCTCCTGCAACACAGCATATATTTTATATAGTAAATCCATTATAATAACAGCAATACATCCAATTACAATTCCAAACCCCAAAGCGATAACTGTTCTTGCCAAAGAAAGGTATATCGGTGTTCTCAAATGGGAAAAAGTGTTTATGACGGAAGATGTTCCGATTGCAGCTGCAAGCATGAATATACCCGTAAAAAACTCTGATTTTTTGCTTGCGGCATACACAGCTGCGAAAACAGCAGGAAACGCAAACAAAAATTCTTTTGTTCTGGGTCGTGCCAGCAATACATATTCCATGAAATTCCTTGTAATCATTTCTATGTTTGAAGGCTGAAGATTCGATTCATGTCCCGTTCTGGAAATGTACACATAGGCAATGGCGCCGATAATCGCAACAATTATTCCATAATAAATTTTTATCCTTAAATTCAGAAACTTTATTGCAGTATTTACAGCACCCTTTACAGGGTTATCTGCTTCCCTGTTCATAAAGTATATCAAAAACATAATCAAAAATACTCCGAAAGGCAGTATCTGAGCAAATTTTACACCCCTGAAAATATCCATTTCAAGAAAGTACCTTACATCAGCGAGCATTGCATCCACAAATGCTGCCCCTGCCAGCGATATAACTATAGCTCCCGCCAGTATTACAGTTGAATAAGACATTGTTTTAATTAATGAATATTTTTCGGATGAATCGTATATTTTCTTTATCTGCATCATAAAGAAATATATACCCAGTGATGAAAAAACAACTGCAGCAGCAAATGAAAAGCCTTTTTCAGATAAGCTTCTCATTACTAATGGTGCAAAAGCTGCAGGCACACTGAACAAATAAAGGAAACCTGCTCTTTTATCCTTTATGTTAAACATTTTGATAAATAAGAATACCGAAGCCAGTGCTATGCCGAAAGACAATACAGCCAATCTTTTTGATCCTATGTGAAATTCTTTGATGGCTTCAGCTCTTCCAAGACTTATACCATGCTCGTTAAGCCTTTCCTCAAGGCTTTCAAATGTTCTTTTATATTCCTGCTCGTCAGTTAAGTATTTTGTGCTTTTTTGTTCTTCAAAGAATGGCTTAAAATATATAACTCTTATATTTCGCTCGGTAATCGCCCTAAACATTGTATTTTCAATTTCTTCAGCACCTTCGTAATTATAGTACTTGTTTCTCTCTCTTATGTAATCCCACATGGTGAAAACTCTGAGAGCACTATATCCCGAATCCTCAACCAGTTTATTCAAACCCTCGCTCTCGAGATGCTCTCTTTGCGTTGAACTCTCAATAAGCCCTATGGCAATATTATTTTCCCTTACGTATTCAAGCAGCTTATCCTCGTTTTCTGGATATCCCAGCACTTCCTTGCTGCCAACCAGATATATCCTGGGCTCTAATCCATATTTCTCATTGGTTAATTTATATACATCCGTCAGTTTTTCATTGTATGTAGGAAAGTTGATAGGTCTTAATATAGCATCGAGTCCCGCATCCTTTGCCAGATTAATTTTAGCATCGTCATAGCCGATACCGATATTCATCAGTCTTGAATCAACAGCTCTTTTAGACTCATATACTCCGTCACCCTTGAGATTTGTCACCCTTTCAGTCTGACCATAATATACATCATCATTTGTACCCTTCAGCAATATATAATAAACATTGTCCAGTGTGTATGTATCAAAAAATTCCTTACTGTATCTTTCTGTCAGCCCGAATATGATGTAGTTGTATAATTCTTCATCTTCTGTTGTTACGATTACATCATTTGAGCCGATTTCCTTTTCTTCAATCAATGAAACAATCTCGGCATCATAATCATCCTGCCAGTTATAGTTTTTAATGAGCTCTGATACCATTTCTGCTCTAAGGGGTTTTCCCTGTTCCATCAATCGCTTTAATGTTTCTTCCGGTATTGCAACAGACTGTGCTCCATATTCCTTGAATTCTTTAAGCCAATAGCTTAAAGAATTCTCCGAGCTATTAGCGAATTTTTCCATTTCATTATAATCAAGCATGATTTCCGCAGTGTTATATTGTTTTTCAATTTCCATCCTCTGGTACATTGTAAAAACCGCTACCAACAGTGAAAAACAAATCAACAGAAGAATCCATTTATCAACTTTATTTAACCTCATTTTATCTCCTTATATCCTTTTTAATTTAACAAAAAATTGGCAATATTATACCTATATAGAAAATAATAATCTCATACTCTAATGAGATTCTCTTATGAATTACTTTCTTAAAACGCAGACCACCATTTTTACCAAAAATTCCTTTAAACCTGGAAGTTTTGCAGGATATTTAAATATGTTCCTCAAGGGCTCTTCCGAATAATACTCGATATTAAATTTGCTGTTTTGCAATATATTATCGGCTCTTTTTATGGTCATTTTATTTATGTAAGAAAAATATTCAGTTCCATCGGATTTTTTGCTGATTCTGAATTCAATTCTGTCTCTGCCATCAGGCAAATCCTTTACCAGCTCTTTGTACGTTTCTATAAGTGTTTTTTCACTGAAGAAAACATGCACCCACGGCATTCCTATCGCATCACTTAAATGCGCACCATATGGATGATTGTACGGCGGAAAATTCAAATACAGCCTACCGTTCTTTTTTAATATTCTGTAGCATTCATCAAGGACCTTCTCAGGTTCATCCACATGCTCCATGGCATCATTCATTATTATGGTATCAAACGTCTCATCCTCAAAAGGAGTTTTAGACGCATCAGCACTTACAAATTGGAACTTATCTTCCATGCCGTATTTCTTTGCCAGTCCCTCAGCTTCCTCTTTATATTTTCCCAGTATTTCAACTCCTACTATTTTCTTTACTCCCCTTGATGCGTAATACACAGTCTTGCCCCCTGCACCGCAGCCTATATCAAGGACAACTTTATCCTTAAACATTTCATCAACACTTGTGTGTTTCAAGTAAAATTTAATTGTATCAATGCCTTTTTCATATTGCCATTCAGCATATGTTTTTTTGCCCTCATTGTTAAGGTTGAAGGGATGTACAGGCAGCTTAAACATTTTATTTACTGTCATACATAATTTCTTCATATTTTAACCTTCTTCATCAGTTTTTTATTCTTTTGCAATTATATCATTTAGATTTATCAAATTCAATCATTTGTTGCATGTTTATTGCGGTAAATGCATTCTCTCGTAGATTTTACGCTAAATTGAATTATTCAGCTTCTGTCAATTTTTGTTGAATTATTTACTAATTTAATATAAAATATCAATACGGCAAAGTGAACAGAATATTATTAAGGGAGTTGTTAATTTGAAAAAAATCCTTATTACAGTGCTAATACTTACATTTGCTCTCACCACGGTAATATTTGCAGCACCGGGTGACACAAATGATCCAATTGTTGTATTGAGCTATCTGAACGATCGTCTGGAAGATCTGATAGAAAAATACAGGCTTGAGGATATTGATGAAATAAAAGAACAGGTTGAAGCATTAAGTGAAGGTTCTGGATCTACGGAAACAGGTGGATCTTCAACATTAGAAATCGTAGAAATCAATGAAGGTGAAAAGCTTATAGCAGGAGCAGGTTCGGAAATCATTTTAAGAGGCGGTGAAGCAACCGTTATTGGAAGCGAACTTGGCGGAATAACAAATGTAACTCTGGGCAAGGATTTTGTATCAGGTATGGACCTTGTGCCAAATAATCTTTTTATAATCCCAAGAGATGATGGAAGAGGTGCCTATACGGACAGCTATGCAATATTTATGGTTCGCGGTACATATGAAGTAATTAAATAAACAAAACAACAACCCCCACCAAGTACGGTGGGGGTTCTGTCCAACGGAGATGTTCCATATGGACATCCCGGCGGAATATTCCGCCGGGATGGATTTTATTTTGTCAATTCTTCTATCATTCTTACAAATTCATCATCTGCCTGGTAGCCTATAAGTTTCTGCTTATTATTTTTTTTACTGAATTCTGAATAATACTTTTCTTTTACATATACAACCTTGCTTTCTATATCATAGTACAAATCAAAATTGTATACATCATTGCCTCCAAACAGGCTTTTTTCCCCGACCGAAAAATCTGCATCTATCCAGTAATAGCCATCATCTGTCAGCGGAAGATCTTCTGTTCCTGATGTTTGATTTAATTTAAGCAGACTTTCAAACAGCATCCTTACTCTTTCTGTTTTCTCTGAATCATCCGAAATGGTTCCGTCAAAGCTGTCAAGCTTCTTTATGCCTTCATGTTGGTTTGCATATCTTATTCCTTCATTTGAATATACGGTTATATCCACATCCGAAACATGGTTTACCGTACCTGTTATTTTAGCTGTACCAGAGTCGAGAGCCTCATCAATCACAGTCATATAATCATTCTTCCTGAATAGGAACGATACAAGGACCACAATCGCTGCAAGCACCAATACCAGCAGCAGAATGCGCCCGTAATTAATCTTCCTTCTTCTTGCGTACATACTTCGCCTTCTTGCCATAACTCACCTACTTAATCCTTTTATTTTAAAAAGCTCAGTAATTTTTCCTTCAAGCTCCTCAATTGTACCATCATTGATTATGACTTCATCAACCATAGATACCTTATCATCTATAGGTATTTGTTTATTTATTATATTTAATACATCCTCAGGATTTTTATTTTCTTTTATTGCTCTTTGTTTCAATCGAGCCGCCTGTGTTTCCGAATTTACATATATGAGCCATACTTCGTCGTATTTCAAGCCATATCCCTTCTTTGTTCTGATACTTTCCAAAATCAGAGGAATATCAAGAAAAACTACTTCATCTTCTGAAGCTTCAACGCCCTTTGCAAGCATATCAATGACATATTCATGCACAATTGAATTTAACATAGTTAGTTTTTTTTCATCATTAAATACTATTCTACCCAGAGCCTGCCTGTTTATAGCATTATGCTCATCTAATATTTTGCTACCGAATACTTCGGTTACCTTATAATAAAGAGCTCTTCCTCTATTATAGCCCTCATGAACAATTTTATCGGAATCCAGAACCAAAAAACCGAATTTTTTAATTATATTTACGGCAGTTGATTTTCCTGTTCCAATTCCACCTGTTATGACAATCACTTTTTTATTATTTTGCTTCATACCAGCTTCTTCCCACATTTACATCAGATTTAAGACTTACCTTGAATGTTTCAACTACATTTTCCATTTCTTCTTTAAGTATTTTTTTCACTTCTTCCAGCTCTGAATCATATGCTTCGATAATGAGTTCGTCATGCACCTGCAATATAAGCCTGGATTTCATTTTGTTTTTCTTTAATCTCTTGTACACTCCTACCATGGCACACTTGATTATATCTGCAGCGGTTCCCTGAACAGGTGTGTTAAGTGCAATTCTTTCCCCAAACGATCGTATATTGAAGTTTCTTGATGCCAGTTCCGGTATACTTCTTCTCCTGCCGAAATATGTTGTTACATATCCGTCGGCTTTGCCCTGTTCCACTATATGCTTCATATACATGTCGATACTTCCGAAATACTTGAGATAGTTGTCAATGTACTGCTTTGCTTCTTTTCTTGGAATGCTTAAATCCCTGCTCAGACCGTAATCACTTATACCGTAGACTATGCCAAAGTTTACCGCCTTAGCCCTGCTTCTCATTTCGGAGGTTACATCTTCCATACTAACATGGAAAACCTGGGACGCGGTCTTTGTGTGTATGTCCTCATTGTTTGCGAATGCATCAATAAGATTTTTTTCATCTGCCAGATGGGCAAGCACCCTCAACTCTATCTGCGAATAATCCGCATCGCAAAGGACATATCCGTCTTCTGCCACAAAAGCTTTCCTAAGCTCCCTGCCCTCCTGAGTCCTTGTAGGTATATTCTGAAGGTTTGGCTCTGTGCTGGAAATTCTGCCTGTAGCCGTAATTGTCTGGTTAAATGACGAATGCACCCTTCCGGTTTCACTGCTAACAACATTTTTCAGTCCCTCCACATATGTTGAATTAAGTTTAACCATGGATCTGTATTCCAATATTAGATTAATAATTTCATGCTCCGATTTCAACCTATCGAGTACCTCTGCATCTGTGGATATTCCCGTCTTAGTTTTCTTTATTACAGGCAGGCCCAGCTTTTCAAACAATATAACTGAAAGCTGCTTAGGTGAATTAATATTAAATTTCTCTCCTGCCATCTCGTAAATTTCTTTCTCTAGAAAACTTATTTTTTCCTGAAAGTGAGCACCCAGACTGTCCATTACATCCATGTCTACCTTAAACCCGACAAACTCCATATATGCCAACACTTCAATCAAAGGAAGCTCAATAATATTATAAAGATCTAACATTTCCAAACTCTTGATTTCTTCTATAATGTACTTTTCTGCTCCCTGCACAGTCTTCAGATAATTGCATATATAATTTTTCCTTTCTTCCAAATCAAGTTCACCAAATGATAGTCTTTTTTTACCTGTGCCAAGAATATCATTCTCAGAGGGTATTTCATCATTTAAGTATTCATATGCAATTTTATCTATGGAATAAGAACTTTCCGACGGATCGAGAAGATATTTTCCTATTTCAGAATCAAATGATATGCTGTTAAGCTCAATATTTTTCTTCATCAGGTATATAACTTCATTTTTAATGCTGTGGCCGCTTATCTGGATATCATCCCGCTCAAAAACATCTCTTAAGGCTTCTATAACTGTTGTTTCATCTGCCTTATACAAATCTATGTAGTATATATCTCTTCCATCTGATATTCCAACAGCAATGGCTTTTCCGTAAAGAGCTCTGTCAGAGTCCATAAGAAACTTTAAGACAAGTTTTCCGCTTTTTGCAATATTTTCTGCGACATCCTTAACATCTTCCGGCTTATCAATATAAATAACAGAGACTTTTTTTACTTGCATTTCATCGGACTTTTTAAATTCTGAGTCAAACATTGACATCTGAGCTTTCTTTTGCGTATTTTCCGCTGAGATTCTTTTTTTTAAGGTTCTGAACTCAAGCTCGTCATACATATCTAACAGCTTCTGTGAATCTGCTTCCTGAATTTTATATTCATCCAAATTAAAATCCACAGGTATGTCTATTATAATTCTCGCAAGAGTCTGGCTCATATATGCCTGCATCTTGTCAGTTTCAAGTTTTTCTTTAAGCTTGCCCTTAATGTTTTCTATATTTTCATACACGCCGTCGAGGCTTCCGTATTCACGTATAAGCTTCAACGCAGTTTTTTCTCCCACACCGCCGACACCTGGTATATTATCGGATGAGTCTCCCATCAATGCCTTTAAATCAATAAACTGCTCAGGCGTTATACCGTATGTGTCCTCCATTGACTGCAAGCTCATTTCCTCTGTATTTGTAACTCCCTTTTTTGTCAAAATTACCTTTGTATTTTCATCAATAAGCTGCAAGTAGTCCTTGTCACTGGTAACAAGGTATACTTCAGCCCCTTGCTTTTCAGCGGCGCCAGCAAATGTTCCGGCAACATCATCCGCCTCAAATCCTTCAATTTCAACACATTTTATGTTATGTATATCAAGAACGTCTCTAATAAGCTGGAATTGCTCAACTAATTCGTTAGGTGCTTTTGCCCTGTTCGCCTTGTAGTCCTTGTACTGATCATGTCTGAAGGACGGTTTTTTAGGATCGAAAGCAACACATATGTATTCAGGAGAATATGTATCTAAAAGCTTATACAACATGCTTAAAAAACCATATACCGCATTTGTATATTGCCCTTTTTTTGTTTTAAGAGGCGGCATAGCATAAAATGCTCTAAAAAGCAGACTATTGCCGTCCAGTATCATAATTTTGTTTTTCATGACATCTCCTATATGTTTTTTATTTTAACATTTAATCTTTTCAATGACACAAGAAGCGAATTGCAAATTAACTGCAAAAACCTCTCAAACAATGAAAATTGAAAATGTATTATTTAAATTATAACAACTAATATTCAATGGGTAAAGGAATATTTTCATTTATCATATCCTGCAATTGCTCACATATAAATAGTATGGAGGTAAAGTATATGAATTATATAAATGCAAAGCACTATAATTTTTCTAACGTTAAATTCTTCTCACCAATGCAGTTAAGTCAGCATTATGTTTTATATACAAGATACGTAGACAGCTTAAACAAGGTTATGGAAAGTCTCAGCAGTGATAAAACATATTCAACATGCAGTCCCAATTACAGTCAAGTAAGGTCAGATCAGAAAGCAAAAACTTTTTGCTATGATGCAGTCATGCTCCATGAATTATACTTTGAGAATCTCACAGGTCGCAACACGAGAATGTACGGACAAATTGAATCTCTTATCAATAAAATCTTCGGATCATACGAAAATTTCATTGATAAATTCAAGTGTATCGGATTATCCATGCACGGATGGGTTTTGCTGTGCTACGACCGGTTTAGAGATGAATATTGTATTTACGGCCAGGATTCCCATGATGAAGGTGTTATCCTCTGCTCCGAACCTCTTATCGTAATGGATGTATATGAGCATGCATACATGATGGATTATGGAATAAATAGATCGGAATATATTGATGCGTTCATTGCCAACTTGGATTACAGCATTGTAAATAAAAGATTAAGCAGCTTAATTTTTGAAAAACCCAGTAACCGTCTTAATGCGTAAACATATAATATCGTAAACAATACTTTAAGGAGGTTAATTATGGGATTTTGCGGAAATAATGTTTGCGGAGAAAGCGGAACAAATTTACTATTTTTCTTCTTATTGTTAGTAATTTTATTCAGCTGGTGCGAAAGCGACTGCTAATGTCAAAAACAGGTCTGGAATCCAGACCTGTTTCATATTTTATTGACACATGTGCTTATTAATCATAAATTCCTTAAATTTGTTTTCTATCTTGGAAAAATATCTATCCTGCTCATAGATATAGTAAAGTTTTCTTTTGAGCTTTACGTCGCCCAGATTCAAAATAAACATTTTTCCTTCTTTAACTTCGTTTTCAACGGTTTTTTTAGGTAGAATGGCTATACCCAGATTTTCAGCAAGAAATTTTTTTATCATTTCATTGTCCTCGGTCTGAATTACCACATTCAGCTCACTAAGCTTAATATGATTTTTTCTTAAAAATTTTTCAAAAACCTGCAAAGTTGCAGAACCGTTTTCTCTTAATATAAATTTCTGGTTTACAATATCCTTGACATTTAACTTATCTCCGTTAAATTCATCCTTTTTTTCGGAAGGAGCCACAATCACTATCTCATCTTCAGCAATGCATATGTTTTTAATCTTTCTTGATTTCGGAGGTGTTCCAGTAAAACCAAAGCTTGTAAAGCCTTCCTCTATATTCTTAAATACCTTGCTGGAGTCTACTTTCATAATAGAATAAGTAACTTCCGGATACATTTTGCTGAATTCTACTATTAAATCATGTATGTAGTACTCAGCCGGCATTGAACTTGTATATATCTCCAGTTTTCCGCTAAGCTTGTTATCATCTCTTCTCAGCTGTGAATATATTTTGTTCTCCTCGTTCAGCACATTTTTAGCAAACTTATACAAAATATAGCCGTCTTCCGTAGGAATTATTTCTCTTCCATTTTTCTTAAACAATTCGGCCCCAAAATCCTTTTCAAGCAATTGAAGCTGCTTCGACACAGCAGGCTGAGTTACAAACAATTTTTCAGCAGCCTTTGATATGTTTTTCAGATTAATAACTTCGATAAATGTTCTTAAATAAGCTGTATTCATTTCTACCTCACTATATCGGCTGTATTCCCATACCGATTGCTTCATGCTCAAATCCTCGCCTTGGTGAACCTATATGTCCGTAAAGAACAACAGAAATCCAATTCCCGCTGGTAGGTTCGTCCTCCGCAAGAAGTCCACGTACAATTACAAATGTCAGTCCAGCACTTCTTAATACCTCTCCGAGCATTACCTGACCTCTGCAAAATCCGCTCAGAGCCTCTATAATCGCATGATACAAAGCATGCTCCTCATGATAGTTTTCCCTTATCAAGTCTTCGCGAGTAGCCGCGGTCTCTATTGCTGCAACTATTTTTTTCGCGTCCATGGAGCCTGCCTGCCCTTTGTATATTATGTAGTTTTTATTTTCATAATATGATTTTAACTCTTCTGTGTCGTCACCTAAAGCGAGAAGCAGTGCAATTTTTCCTATTCCTTTTTTCTCCATACAGTAACCCCACTCAAAGATAATAAAAGCAACCGTCTACATTATACATTAAAACGGAGAATATTCCAATATTTTTTTCTCATAATTTAAAACCTTTGCTTCAAGCAAATCAGATTTCTCTTTATATCTAACAGCAAATTCCTCGTCACTTATAGAGCTAAGATTTACTCTTACGTTAAGCAGAGCAGATAATACAGCTGTCCTTGTGAGCATAGCAGCTACAAGAGCATCCGTTACTGCATTTGAATTTCCTCTCAGCACAACCGCTTCCGCCAGATGCATAATTTCATATGATGTATGTGCAACCTCAAGTGGAATAGCTGCAGCAAGCTTTGACCCTTCTTCTATTGCCAGCTTTCTGGTTTCCTTCTCTTCCTGCGTTTCCTTCGGAAGCCTGTAAGCATCCATTACCATGTTGTATGCATTGCTGTCCTTTTCAATATAGTCCATGAGCTTGTTTTTAAGTTGAGAAGCTTCTTCTTTTATTTCAAGCATTTCTTTTTCATGCTCAGCATATTTTTTCTTTCCTATTGTAAGATTAGCAACCATTTCCGAAAGAGCAGCACTAAGCATTCCGCATACGGCAGCAACGCTTCCACCTCCGGGAACGGGCTCATTTGATGAAACAACATTCGCAAATTGTTCCAGTGTCATATTTTTCATTCTAGTTCTCCTTTACGATCTTCCCGTTTTTTATTACTGTTTCAACTATGTTTACCCCTGCATGATACGGAAGAAAATGTATAGAAGGGTATTCAAGAATTATTATATCCGCTTTCTTTCCAACTTCTATGCTCCCTGTCACATGGCCTCTTCCCACTGCAGAGGCAGCATTTACTGTTAGAGCGGTTATTATTTCTTCAACAGACATCTTCATATGAATCGCAGCCAATGCTATAATAAGCGGTATAGAATTTGTAAAACAGCTTCCAGGATTAAAATCTGTAGCCAAAGCTACGGCGCAGCCGGAATCTATCATGTCTCTTGCTCTTGCATACTCCTCATTAAGGCAGAAAGCAGTCGCCGGAAGCAGCGTTGCAACGGTATCTGACTGGGAAAGCATTTTTATGCCCTCATCTGATGCCTGCAACAAATGGTCCGCAGAAGTGCATCCAAGCTCTACCGCAAGTTCTGTCCCGCCAAGTTGAAATATTTCATCAGCATGGATTTTTAAATTAAGTCCGCTTTTTTTAGCTTCTGATAAAAACCTTTTTGACTGTTCAATGTCGAACACATTTTTTTCACAGAAAATATCCGCAAATTCAGCAAGATTATTTTCTGCAACATACTGCATAACTTCAATCATGAAATCTATGAATTCATCTTCTTTGCCTTTGTATTCAGGCAGTACACTGTGTGGCCCCAAAAAAGTAGATACAATATCCACAGGATGCATTTCATTAAGTTTCTTTACGGCCTCAAGCTGCCTCATTTCCGTATCTCTGTCAAGTCCGTATCCGCTTTTTCCTTCAACTGTTGTTACACCCATGGCCATTATTTTATCCAGCCTCTTCATTCCTAATTCAACAAATTCATCAAGAGATGTGTTTCTCGTTGCTCTGACCGTGCTTGTAATTCCGCCCCCGCGTTCCATGATTGACATATAGGTGTCCCCTCTCAGCCTCCATGAAAATTCATCAGCTCTATATCCGCCAAACACCAGATGGGTATGAGAATCTATAAATCCCGGCAGCACCGCTTTGCCTGATGCATCTATTACTTTGTACTCATCTTGCATGTATTTATCTATAATGTCCTCTGTTGTACCAACATCAATAATTAGACCATCTTTAACGACCACGCATCCGTTTTTAATCATTCCTATTTCAGACATATCTTTGCCGTGTTTTGGCCCTTCCCCTTTGCATGTAACCAACTCTGAAGCATTTTTAATTATTAATTTACTCATTCAATCACTTCCTTTTCATACTTAGTATTATGTCATAGCCAAATGAATCTGTCCCACAAAGAACAGATTCATCGGCTCAAATTAATCTACAGCCTTGTTTCAAGCACCTGGTCAAAACTAAATCCTTCCAAACGCAGATAGTAATCCGCTGTATCAACAAGTGCCTGCATTGGAACCAATCCTACAATTTCACTTCCTACAATACTTACTCCGTAACGTTGTGCCTCCATTTTAATAGTTTCAAACACTCTGTAAATTGACGTCTTTGTGTAGTCCGTCAGATTCATGGACACCTGCACGATTCCCCTGTCCTCAAGCTCTATGCCCAAAGCCTTTACGTATCTGAATCCTCCGTTTATATGTCTCACCTGTTTTGCAATTTTTGTAGCAATGTCCAGATTATTTGTTGAAAGATTAACATTGTACGCAACTAGTGGCATTCTAGCTCCTATAGCAGTAACACCGGCAGTTGGATGTATGGTTCCCGGACCGAAATCAGGCTTCCACATATCATCCTTCATTTTTTCCTTCATACCCTCAAACTGGCCTTTTCTTATACTTGCCAAATTTTCTCTGTGAGGTGCTGTTGCTGATTTTTCATAAAGAAAGAAGGGAAGTCCGTAAAGCTTTGACGCTTCCTTTGCAACATCTTTCGCAAGTGCGTCAGCTTCCTCTACAGTAGCGTTTTTCACAGGAATAAACGGTATTACATCAACTGCTCCCATTCGAGGATGCTGTCCATCATGTTTTGTAAGGTCAATAAGTTCAACTGCTTTCCCTATTGCTTCTACTACTGCTGATTTAAGCGCATCCGGCTCGCCAACAATTGTTACCACTGTCCTGTTATGATCCTCATCGCTTGAATAATCCAAAAGCTTAACATCTTGCTTCCCTCTAAAAGCATCAAGTATTTTTTCAAGTTTTTTTAAATCTCTGCCTTCGCTAAAATTAGGAACGCATTCTATAATTTTATTCATATGTCCTCCGAATGTCCTCCGACTATTTGCTATAGTTCTTAACAGTTTCTTCGATTAATTTATCATTTGCAAGGTAAGGAATTGTTATATGATCCTGTCCCGCGAATTTATTGTTATATTCCATTGATGTTTCTATTGAATGATCGTTTCTTGCCCAATTTCTTCTGGACACTCCTACCATAGTATCCCATGGTATGGACTTTTTAAGGATATCATCAACTCTTTTGCTTCCGTCCAGAACCATTCCAAATCCTCCGTTTATGGATTTGCTTATTCCTACACCGCCGCCGTTGTGCAGAGCAACAAGACTCATTCCTCTGGCCGCATTTCCTGCAAAGCAGTGAACAGCCATGTCTGCCGTAACATTGCTTCCGTCATAAATATTCGACGTCTCTCTGTAAGGAGAATCCGTACCTCCTGTATCGTGGTGATCTCTTCCAAGCATAACAGGACCTATCTCACCATTTCTCACCATTTCATTGAATTTTAATGCTATATCTCTTCTTCCCAGAGCATCCTGGTATAAAATCCTGGCCTGTGTTCCGACTACCAACTTATTTTTCTCAGCATCACGAATCCATATATAATTATCCCTGTCCTGCCCTCTTCTATCAGGGTTTATCACAGACATGGCCGCATGATCTGTTTTCCTGAGATCCTCAGGTTTACCGCTTAAGCATACCCATCTGAAGGGGCCGTATCCATAGTCAAACAACATCGGACCCATTATATCCTCAACATAAGATGGGAATATAAATCCTTCACTTGTATCAACACCGTTTTTTGATATTTCCTTTATTCCAGAGTCAAATACCGCTTTCATGAAAGCATTGCCATAGTCAAAGAAATAAGTTCCTCTGTCAACAAGAGTTTTAACTGCTCTGAAATGTTCTGCCAAAGATTTATCAACAAGCTGGGCAAATTTATCCCGGTCTCTGTTTAGCAGCTCAGTTCTTTCTTCAAATGTCAGTCCTTTAGGACAGTATCCTCCGTCATATGGAACGTGACAAGAAGTCTGATCAGACAGTAAATCAACATGTATATTGTTATCAACTGCATATTCAAGCAAATCAACTATATTTCCGTGATAGGCTATTGATATGGTTTGCTTTTTATCTATATATTCCTGCGCAGTTTTAAAAGCTTCCTCCAAGCTTTCCGTTGCCTTTGAAACCCACCCCTGATTTATCCTCGTTTCAATTCTGGAATAATCAACTTCCGCAATTATTCCCACTCCGTTTGCTATCTCAATTGCTTTAGGTTGAGCACCGCTCATTCCTCCAAGACCGGACGTTATGAACAAATGTCCTGCCAAATCCTTGTCATCAGGGATTCCAAGCTCTTTTCTTCCTGCATTTATCAAGGTGTTAAATGTACCGTGAACAATTCCCTGAGGTCCTATGTACATCCATCCTCCTGCGGTCATCTGTCCATAGCTGGAACATCCCATTGCAGTCGCCTTCGCCCAATCATGCGGGTTATCAAACATCCCTATCATCAATCCGTTGGACAAAATAACACGAGGGCTTGTTTTATGAGATTTAAAAAGTCCCAGTGGATGGCCGGACAAAATAGCAAGTGTCTGTTCATCTGTCAGCTGCTCCAGATATTTTTTTATAAGCCTGTACTGCATCCAATTTTGGCACACCTGTCCGGTTTCACCGTAGGTTACAAGCTCATAGGGATATAATGCTACATCATGGTTTAAATTGTTGTCAATCATAACCTGAAATGCTTTTCCTTCTATGCAGTTTCCTTTATATTCATCGATAGGTTTCCCGTAAATTCTTTCCTTAGGCATGAACCTGTAGCCGTAAATTCTTCCCATGGTCATTAATTCTTCAAGAAACTCCGGTGCTAATTCTTCATGCAGACTTTCAGGAACATACCTTAAGGCATTCTTTAATGCAAGTTTGATTTCCCTTTGATTGAGTGTAAGCTCTCTTTTTGGAGCCCTTCTCACTCCATCTTTAAAAACGGGATATTCCGGCAGAATATCATCTAATTTAATAGTCATAGCTTTTGAAATGTCTGAATTATTAATCATAAAACACCTCCATTTATTTACTGATTATATTATATATTATTAACGTCGATAATTCGTCTAAACTTAAGATTACTTAAAGCTTTTATTTCTATAATGTAAATAAGCTAATAAGATAAACTTATTACTTACCCTCTCCCCCTTGTTTTTTTATAAATATATTATTAGGCCTTACGTGCGATGTAGGGTCTAATTTTTTATGTTTTAATTGAAAAACCACCAATAATAATGTATCATTAAACTAACAGAATTCGAGGTGTTAACATGGATATTATTTCGGTAAAACTTCTGGGAACTCCGTCAGTAAAACTTAATAATAAATATGTAAGTTTCCCATACAAAAAATCGGAAGCATTATTTTACTATATCCTCATAAATAAAAAAATATCCAGAGAAGAAGCAATCAACATATTTTGGGCAGACTCAGGAGAGGAAACGGGAAGAAAAAATTTAAGAGATGCTCTGTACAAAATAAAGACAAGCACAATTGAAAGCATCTTTTCCAATTCAAAATCATTTATAGAATTTTCAAACAATCTGATTATTGAATCTGATGTGGGCAAAATTAACGAAACAAACGCAGTTAATCTGTATACAGGCGATTTTTTATTAAATTTTTCCGTGAAAAACTGCTATGATTTTGAAAATTGGATGCATGATAAAAGAAACCACTACAGAAATATATACGTTAAATCCGTATACAGTAAAATGAACGAGCTAATAAGCATAAGCGATTTTAGCAGCATTGAGAAGTACGGGAATATTCTCATAAAAAACGACCCTTACAATGAAAAAACCTATCGTTATTTAATGAAGACACACGCGCTTTCCGAGGATTATAACAAAGCCATAAAACTTTATTATGAACTGTCTGACGTATTGAAAAAAGATTTGGATGTTGAACCGGAACTTAAAACAAAGAAACTTTTCAAAGAAATTTTAGATCTAAAAAATACCATTAATTCGAACTATGAAAACAATTATATTAATTTAAAAAGTAAAGTTGAAAATTTAACCGATTACTACACCATGTACCATGAGACCTATCCTTCTTTGTCATCTGAAACAATAGAAGCTTCAGATACTTCAAATATAAGTGACATTGAATCAGAACTAAAAAATATTGAAAAAGATTTAGACACCATAGATGATTTAGATACTGAATACATAAAAATAAAAATGAAAGCTTCTTACCTTGCAGGAAGATACTATATTTCCATAGGTGAATATGAAAAAGGAATTAAAAACATACAAATAAGCATTAGGCTGGCAAATAAACTTGATAATTTAATATATTTGTTAAGTAATTACAAGCAAATGATTTTCTATGCAATACAAACCGGCAATAATGATACCATGAATGATTATATTAACAAATGCTTATATCTTTTGGAGAAAAGAGACATTATAGATGAAAGGGGCATAATTCTAAGACTGCAGGGACTTTATTTTATTAAGACAGGTAACTTCAAAGAAGCGGACAGAGTATTGAATGAATCTATTAGCATTTTTTCAAGCCTGAATAAATTCAGCGGCAAGTACAGTGTTAACATTTCCGCATGCTACAATTATCTGGGGCAAATGAACCGAGATATGGAAAATTATGAAAACGCCTATGGTTATTTTATGAAAGCGATAGATATATGCATTGAAAACTCAGTTATCAAGGGTTTGGAAATTTTTTATTCAAACGCCGGGCAAGCGCTGTACAACTTAGGAAGATTCAAGGAAGCTGAAGAATTAATAAATAAATCCATTGAATATTTTGATAAATTTAATGTTATTTGGGGAAGAGACTTTGCAGAATACTATAAAGCGCTGTTGGAAATAAAAAAAGGGAATTATACAGAAGCTAAATTTCATTCAAAAAAAGCATACAACCTTGCAAAAAAACTTGATAATCCCAGATCTTTGTACCTAATTAAAAAACTTATGTGACAGTCGAATATAACTACTGTCACATACTTATTATTACAAAATCAATAAATTTTTTTTATGAATCTTTTAATAAATAATAATATCCATATAGTCGACACTCCAATGCATAAAAAAAAGTAAAGCAATGAATTTTCCATAAAAAATTTGGCAATCCATAATGAGGGTAAAAAGAAAAATAAATACTGGAACTTCTCTGCAATTAAAAATGCTGCCGGAATTCCTAATATTATAATTCCCGATAACTTCATTACTGCCATACCCTCCACCTTATTTGCAGCAATTGATATTACCATCATTGACATTATAAGCCCAAGCATTGATGTTAATATTGATATTCCAATTACACGCCCAAGAGCAGGTTCTGTCAGAGAAAATATTATCATGACAATAATTGTTATAAAAAATGAGGCTGCCAGAGGAAATCCTAATTTTGAAATTAAATATCCGCTTTTTCCGAGAGGCGTAACTGCCATATGCCTTGTTATTCCTTCATCAACATCTCCAAGAATTACCATGGCAGAAACGTATGAAATCATCATAGGAGTCAGTACTGCCAAAAGTAAATCAAATAAAAGATAATATGGTTTAAGCATTGCCACCGACGGTATGCCAAATTTAAACAATACTCCGCATAGAAAAGGAGATAGGCAAACTATAAAAAGCATGGCATCCTTAGTAATCTGTATTAAATACTGCTTAAATGAAATAAACAATTTTCCACAATTTCCACCGGAGTTCATAGCTTTATACCTCCAAGACTCTGAAACATTTTAATTACATTAAAACGTGCCACTTTATATAAAACCAAAAACCACATGATCAATACTGGGAAAATAAACAAAATATAATTACCGCTGCCACTGATCATACTTATTACCATGCAACCTGGATGCAAAAGCATAAGTTTATTGTCATATCCAAACACATATAGAAGCGGCGGAATAAAAATTATAATTTCAACCGGAACAACTGCCGTTACAAACTGATTCAAGCTGTTTATATTAATTGCAATAATCAATCCGACAAGAGTAAACAACACAGAACCAGCAAATACTCCCATTAATACAATTAGTATATTTTGAACATCTGCCGATAAGGCTATCGAAGCACCCGAAATTACAGATATCACACCCAGCGATACAACCTTTGAAATTATATAATCATCTGCCTTTACAGGTGAAACAGCTATAGTGCTGAGCACTCTCTCACTTTTTTCCAACAAAACTATTGCCCCCATAAAAAATAGTCCCATTGCAGAAGGATCAGAAAATATTAAAACGGCTGCAGTTTTTTCTCTCCATTCTAAAGGCAGAAAAAATAATACTGAAATATACATTAAGGTAAACACAACATAAACAAAGTAAAATCCATACTTATACTGAAACCTAATATCACCGTAAATAAGATTTATGAGCCTCATTGCAACACACTCCCTGTAACTTCCGCAAATATATCATCCAACGTAGGTTCGCTGCTGTGTATCGATACAATTCTATTTGATTTTATCAGATCATAAAGCATCGTATCTTCTGATGTTTTGTTAAGCAGGCATTCTCGAGTTTCTTCTTTGCCATCCATGAAGGTATATTTTATTTTTGCAGCACCCTTGGACATAATTAAATTATGCGGTGAATCCAATGCTTTTATACTTCCATTAACTATAAAAGCCACTCTGTCGCATAATTCCGTAGCATCAACCATATTGTGTGTTGTTAGGATTATGGTCCTGCCTTTTTCTTTTTCCTTGAGAATTATGTTTTTCATAATTCTGCTGTTATTTGGATCCAACCCATTAGTGGGCTCATCCAAAAATAAAATATCCGGATTGTGAAGCAATGCTTTTATGAAGTTCAGCCTTGACTTCATGCCCTTTGAATATTCTGAAACTTTTTTGCCTCCATCGTTTTGTAATCCAACCATTTTTAATGATTCATCAATATCTCTGAGTTCTTTGGAATACAATGACCCGAAAAATTTTAAATTTTCTTTTCCAGTCAACTTCTCATAAAGTGAGGGGAATTCAAAATCAACACCGATATTTTCATAAAAATCATTTTTATAGCTTTTGCATTCTGTTTCGTTTACAATTGCATTTCCATTATAACTTCTGATTAGCCCCGTCAGTATCTTTTGCAAAGTGCTTTTGCCTGCTCCGGAAGGCCCCAGAAAACCGAATATCTCTCCCTTTTGAACACTGAAGTTCATGTGCTCTATAAAAGGTTTATGGTTATAGCTGAATGATAAATCAACAACTTCAATCATTTTGTTCCTCCGTCAATTGAATAGCAATTCCTCTTATCATAAGCTTCAATGATGGATCAAATACATCTTCGCCTATTTCCCTTTTATGCAGCATGGACATAAAAATACCGCGCAATGCTCCGCTAAAATATTTAATGTCTACATTATTTCTATGTGGAATTATTCCCAAAATATTTTCAATTATTAAATCATCATGAGCAAGATGTTCCTCCACAATATCAAGAGGCAGTTTTCTCATCAATAATTCTAATTCTCCGTTTGTAAGAATTTTTAACAGAAATGTATTTTCAACTTTTTTATAAAAGCTGAATAAAAATTCAGCTAATACTTCACTGTCAATATTGCCGCTTAAAGCTTGTAATCCATGTATTACACAGTTTTGTATATCATCATGTACATCATTAATCACGTCGAACAGCAGCAACTCCTTTGAATCATAAAACAAATAAAATGTTCCTTTAGGTATATTTACTCTTTTAACCAGCTCATCAACTGTTGTTTTTTTAATACCATATCGATTTAAGCACTCTTTCGCTTCTTCTTTCAGCCTAGTTTTAATATACTCTCTTTCTTGTTCAGTAAAAGGCTTTGGCATATTTTTCTCTCCTCGTTTGTACTGTTTGACTATATTTATTTTTTTAGTCATTATAGCTCATAACAATCTTTTTGTCAATCACTTATTCTTAACTTATATATTGCACACAGCATAATGTTTTATAATAAATTTGGAAGTATTTATGATGCTACCTCCAGTCTTGTTTCAAATAGTTTAAAAAATATATTCTTATAATCTAAAAATCAATATGCGGTTTATATCTCCGCATATTGATATATTGGCAAAAGTTCATCTCCGTTATATACTTTTCTCGACCAATCCGCATTTTTAAGATTTCCGCTAAATACGGTTCTGCCCTTTATATTTAGAAAATCTTGAGGCCTCACAAGATTTCTCGATTTACTAAAATCAACTATATTGCTTTTATTTAGAATATAATATACAAATTCCGAACATAAAAATCTGTTATCATTACGTGATTCTCTGTTAAGAAAGCAATTAATAAGTCCCATATAGTTATATTTGTATAAATTGCTGTTTAAAATAAATTCATTTATTAAATTCTCCGCTTTTAAATACTGCTCATATGTTATCTCAATTTCCATTACTAAACCGCAGAGATTATTGTGTATGCCGTACACTCCTTTATTCAAATCCTCCTTGACGAAACGTCCTAAAAAAGGGTTGTATGTATATTTTCTGCCGAAGCTGTACATTTTGCTCAAATTTTTATCCAGAGAAATTGAGGCATGCGTATATTCATCCCCTGTTACAACTCCGATTAATCTTGACAAAATTGTATTTGTTCTTGTTAGAACAATATAAATTTTTTTGTTTTCCATAATTAGCTCCTTATTTCTGCTATGCCTCCAATTATGGAACAATAATTTTAATTTACTATAAAATAAAGATTAATGAATTATTAAAATTTAATTGTAATATCATAAGATAATATTGAATTTATTAATTACCTCTGTGGTGCTCTTCGTATTTCTGAAACGCTTTTTTACTAATTAAATTAAATACAAGAATTAATAATATGTACAGTATAGATTTTACCGGGTTTTCAAAAAATGAACTGACATTTTCACCTATAAAGGACAAGGATAAAACCATCACGAATTTTGAAGGAAGCATAGTGATTAAAAACCGCTGAGTATCCATGTTAGCGAGAGCAGCAGCACCACTTATCAAAAATGAAGGTGTAAAAGGAAAACAATACAAAAAGAACAAAACCGTCATATCTTTCTTTTTTATCTTATCAAGAGTTCCTCTGTATCTGCTATTTTTTATCCTAACCTCAAGTCTGTTTCCCCCTATTTTCCTGATTACTAAAAATAAAAGAAAAGTTCCGATGCAATTCCCCAGCCATGAGTAAAGATAGCCGAAGAAAAATCCAAAGGCAGCAACATTTATTATTACAAATCCAACCAGCGGCAATACAGGAATAAATGCCTCTATTATAGGCAGCAATATACCTGCCAGCGGTCCGATTTTTTCAACATAGTCAAACAAAATATAAAATTTTTCATAATCCATGATTTCTTTTCAATTCCTTACTTCATAATTTATATATAATATACCCTGTTTTTTGGTTCTGATTTATTATAATACAGACTTGAATAATTTGAAATATAAAATATAATATAAAAAGAACAACTCAGAAAGGATAATTCATGAAATATTTTATAGGTATACCTATTCCAAAAGATTACAAACATAAAATTGAAATGCTGCGAGCAGAATTTAGTTTTTTTTCTACGGAACCACATATAACTATTGTTCCGCCACCATCGCTTCCTGATAATGACTCTTTCATAAAAAACACAGTTGAAGTGTGCAGGAAAACAGAAAAATTTCATATTAAGCTGGGCTCCTTAGAACAGTTTGGACGCAGGGTGTTATATGTAAGCGTTGATTCACCGGAACTTATATCCTTATATAATGATCTCTTCCAGTCATTAGGGCTTAAAAAAGAAGCAAGAGACTACACGCCTCATCTCACTGTCATAAAAGAAAGGCCGAAAAAAAAGATTGATATTGATATTGCACGAAAGCGAGCAGAAGTTAAACTGCCTGAATTTTCCGAGTACATTTTAAATTCTGTTACAATATATCGCCAGCCAAGAGAGCGATTCATTTATGTACCTTACATGCAGATCCCTATAGGGAGATAATAAAAAAAGACATAACAACGATTCGTTTGTTCTGTCTTTTTTATCATTCTTAATTAAGTCTTTCTTCTATTAACACCGCAAGCTCATTTGCGTATTTGTCAAGCTCCTCCTGCCTCTCTCCTTCTATCATGACTCTTACAAGAGGCTCTGTTCCAGAAGGTCTTATGAGCACCCTTCCATTGCCGTGAAAATGTCGTTCAATTTCTTCTATTTTACTTTTTATTATATCATCATCAGTATATGACTTTTTCTTTTCTTCTGATACACGTGCGTTTACTAATACCTGAGGCATTACCTCCATTACAGATGCAAGTTCGGAGAGTTTCATATTCTTTTTCTTCATTACGCTCAAAAGCTGAATTGCAGTGAGAAGTCCGTCTCCAGTAGTATTATGATCAAGAAAGATTATATGCCCAGACTGCTCTCCTCCTATTGAGTGTCCTCCTTTAATCATCTCTTCCAGAACATATCTGTCCCCAACTTTTGTTTTTATAATATTTATATCTTTTTCCTTAAGACATATATCCAGCCCCATGTTCGTCATTACGGTTCCGATTATGGTATTGCTTTTAAGCTTTCCTGATTCTTTCATATTAGAACCGCAAATTGCCAGTATATGATCTCCGTCCACAATACTTCCGTTTTCATCCGCAGCTATCAGTCTGTCTGCGTCTCCGTCAAAAGACAGTCCCACGTCCGCTCCAGTCTCTAAAACAAGCTTTTGAACCTCTTCCGGCTTAGTAGAACCACATTCTACATTTATATTGATTCCGTTAGGGTCATTGTGAATTACATATACCTGCGCTCCAAGTTCTCTCAACAGCTCTGGTGCAGCCTTGTAAACTGCCCCGTTGCCACAGTCAACAGCAACTTTTATCCCTGTAAGGTCAGTATCAATAGTTTGTTTTAAAAAATCCGTATATTTTCTTAAGGGATTTTCAACTCGAATTATTCTTCCTACCTCTCCCGCAACAGGCAAAAATTCTATGTCTAAATTGTTAAGTATGTATTCTTCAATGGAATTTTCTATTTCATCAGTAAGTTTTAAGCCATGTTCGTTAAAAAATTTTATTCCGTTATATTCAACAGGATTGTGAGAAGCAGTAACCATAACTCCACCGTCTGCTTCCAAAACTTTTATCATGCGGGCTACCGCTGGTGTCGGCAATATACCCAGGTATAACACATCCACTCCGGCAGAATTTAAGCCTGAGGACAAGGCTGCCACGAGCATATCACCTGAAATTCTTGTATCTGTTCCCACAACCATCTTTGGCCTCTTTTTACCCTGTGTTAAAAAAAAGCCTCCTATTCGCCCAAGTTTGTAAGCCAGTTCAGGTGACAAATCTTTATTTGCAATACCCCTTACTCCGTCAGTACCAAATAATTTACCCATATTTCCTCCAAAATCACAATTTATAGCTGCCTCAAAGCAGCACATAATATTTTATCACATTTTAGTTCAAAAAAAAAGATACCATTAAATATAATGGTATGCTATTCTTCATTATATACAACATTCTAACAATAAACTAATGGTACCAATCAGTTCTTTTTTTCCCGACTTCCCTTATATCGTATGGAGTCTCTTGGTATATTATATTTATCCAATTTTTAAACAACAAATTTGCATGACTTCTCCATTTGACAAACGGCTTGCGGGACGGATCATTTTCAGGATAATAGTTCATTGGAATATTTATGTACTTTCCAAGACTTATATCTCTGTCATATTCCTTTTTAAGTGTTAAAGGATCATACTCTGAATGTCCCATTACAAATATTTTACTATAATCATCTGTAACTGCAATATGTACTCCGGCATCTTTCGACTCTGCAAGTATAATTAATTCTTCAACGCTTTTTATATCTTCCGCTGTCACTTCTGTATGTCTCGAATGTGGAACATAAAATATGTCATCAAATCCGTTCAGGAGCATGCATGTTTCATGTTTCTTCTCATGTTCAAACACTCCAAAGACCTTTTTGTCAAGAACTCTTTTATTAAGTCCGTAATAATAATGAAGCGCAGCCTGCGCACTCCAGCAAATAAACATTGTGGATGTAACGTTCAAAGAAGAAAAGTCCAGTATTCTCTCAAGCTCTTTCCAATAATCCACTTCTTCGAACTCCATTAACTCAACTGGTGCTCCTGTTATAATCATAGCATCATATTTTTTATCTTTTATGTCGTCAATACTTTTATAAAAACTCTTCATGTGGCTTTCTGATGCATTTTTCGTATTATGTGTACATGTGTGAATAAATTCAACATTTATCTGTATGGGTGAATTTGATAAAAGCCTTACAAACTGTGTTTCTGTTTCAATTTTTGTAGGCATAAGATTTACCAAGGCAACTTCAAGAGGCCTTATATCCTGAGATTTTGCCCGTTCGCTGCTCATTACAAATATGTTTTCTTCGTGCATAGTGTTGTAAGCTGGAAGTGTTGAGGGTATTATTACCGGCATGTGTTTTTCCTCCTTGTGTCAATGTTTAAAATCTTGTCACATCAGATTTAATCTGCTGTAATCTGTATGTCAAACATACTTCAAAAAATTAAGTATATAAAAAATCCTCATAATGAGGATTTTATACAAAGTATATTATTTTAATTTATACTAAATAAATTATTTTGTCAAACAATTTATTTTAAACTGCTCATATATAAATCTGACAAGCTCCTATTAAAAATATCATAAGCTTCAGTTACTGCTTCATTATTCTTAAGAGAAGCAATATTTCTTTCTTCAATTAAAAGCGAAGCAAGCTCATTAAAATTATTTATTAAATCATTCTTATTATATTTATCATATGAAAACACTTTATACTCATTATTATGCCACAAATTAAAGTAATCAACTATGTAGTTGAACATATTTCTGTTTTTGGAAACAAATCTGTAGATATCAAGAAATAAATAGCTATCTCTGCATTTCACTTTGCTGAGTCCTGCAATTGTAAAAAAAGAATTTTCTTTACCGGGAACGATAATGCCTTCAATACACCCTGTCAATGCAGCAACCAAGTGAGCATTCTCCCCTGTTTTTACGAGATCATAAAAGTCTGCAACTTCCACATAATTTTCAATGTCGAATTCTACAGCAACAGTCTTGCTTTGCATATCAATTCTCCTTAATATGTAATGTAGTTTTCAAATATATAATACTCTTTACTTTGCCAGTTGTCAATATTTATATTAATAATTTACTTTTTGTAAATTTTTGTAGTTTTTTATCACGAATTACATTATAATATAATTATAATAATTAAAAGGACTGACAAAGATGAAAATAGACGAACGAATCCGCTATCTTCGCACCAAGTATAATCTTACTTCAAAAGAGCTGAGCAAAGCTCTGAACGTATCAGAATCGTCAATTTCATTGTATGAAAGCGGCAAAAGGCGACCGAGTGTCGATCTGATAGTTAAAATGGCATATTACTTTGATGTTTCTACCGATTTTATCCTAGGCATTTCTGATTCTTATGAAAAAAATAAATTAGAGGAACTCGATACCGATTATTCTGAATTATTGAATAAAATCATTTCTTCTTTGAATGGCAAAAATTGCATGATTTTCAACGGCGATCGCCTTGATAGCAAAATTGTCATAATATTCAAAAATAATTTAAATCTCGTATTAGAAAATATGAATATGATAGTCAGCAAATGATTAATTGGCTCAACCGTATCAATTTAATACATTTGAAAAATAAAATTAAAACTGTTATAATTATATGACTTTATACAATAATGACCGGAAAGGAAAATACTATGATTGTTTTATCATGCAATGATGTTTCAAAAGCCTACGTTGTTGATAATATTATTGAAAATATATCATTCACAGTTAATGACAACGAAAAAGTTGGATTGATAGGACTAAATGGAGCAGGTAAGACTACCTTATTCAATATATTGACCGGAAAATCAGATTTTGACAGCGGAGAAATATATCTAGCTAAAGGAAAAAAGATTGGTTATTTAAAACAAAACACAAATATAGAAAGCAACCGCAGCATTATGAATGAAATGCTCACCATATATCAAAATGTAATCAAGCTTGAACAAGACCTCCATGAATTATCTCATAAAATAAGCAGCTACACTGAAAACGATGATTCAGAGGAACTTCAGCAAATCATGGAAACATATGCAAAAATGAGCGAAAAATTTGAAGAAATGGACGGCTATATTTTCAAAAGTCACATAAAGGGTGTACTAAAGGGCTTAGGTTTTTCTGAAAGCGAGTTTGACAAGCCTGTCAACTTGCTCAGCGGAGGACAAAAAAGCAGAGTTATGCTCGCTAAGTTGCTGCTGGAAAAGGCAGATGTACTTCTTTTGGATGAACCTACAAACCACCTGGACATCGAAGCAATTTCTTGGCTTGAGAAATATATAAAAGATTTTAAGGGTGCTGTAATAATTATTTCCCATGACAGATATTTCTTGGACAATACAGTAAGTAGAATCTTTCTAATGGAAAACAAGAATTTGAAAGAATACGACGGAAACTTTACGGAATTCATAAAAAAAAGGAAGATTGAGCTTGAACAGCGGGCAAAGCAATATGAAGAGTATGAAAAGGAAATAAACAGGCAGGAGGAAATGATTCGGCGCCTTCACGCTTACGGAAGCAAACGAAATATAAGACAGGCACTCAGCAGACAAAAATCCCTGGACAAAATTAAAAAAATGGACAAACCGGCTCTGAACAATAAAAAAGTCAAGCTTCGGTTCGCAACAAGAATAAAAAGCGGAACCGACGTTCTCGCAGCAGAAGGCTTAGCCGTAAATTATGGAGAGCATAGAGTTTTCAACAATATCAACATTAACGTATACAAAGGTGAAAAGGTCGGAATAATTGGCCCGAATGGTATCGGAAAATCTACTCTGTTAAAAGTAATAGCAGGTAAAGTTGAATCTTATGAGGGTAATGTAACTATTGGTCATAATGTAAATATAGGCTATTATGATCAGGAACAAACTAATTTGGACAGCGAAAGTACTGTTATAGATGAGATCTGGGATTATAATCCTGATTTAAACTATTATGACATACGCAGCATGCTGGCAAGATTTTTATTTAACGGCGATGATATGTACAAAATAGTCGGAGACTTAAGCGGAGGTGAAAAAAGCAGATTATCACTGCTGAAGCTTATGACTTCAAACTCAAATTTTCTTCTGATGGATGAACCCACAAATCATCTGGACATTGACTCAAAGGAAATTTTAGAGGATGCACTCGTTAACTATGAAGGAACAGTACTTGTTGTATCCCACGACAGATATTTTCTTAACAAAGTTGCAGATAAAATTTATGATGTGTCATCAGACAGCGCCTTCCAGTATCTTGGCAACTATGATTACTACATTCAAAAAAAAGCGGAGCTTGAGGAAACTGACGAGTCAGTAACTGTTTTAAAAACAAAGACACAATTAAATGCTGAAAAGAAAAAAGAGCGTGAAAATATACGCGACCGACAACAAAGAGAAAAGACAATTCAAAAACTAGAAGAAAAAATTCAATTGCATGAAAATAAAATTCATGAACTTGAATTTGAATTATGCCAACCTTCAACATATGAAGATAAAGTTCTAATTATTGATTTAAATGAAAAATTAAACACTTATAAAAATGAACTTGACATTCTATACACAGATTGGACGGAACTTTTAGAAAATTAAAAAAGTTGTCCACATGTTGTTAATGAACTGTGAACAACTTTTTCATTAGTATTTCAGTATCAACAGCTTTATCCACAGCTGTTGATACTTTTTTACACTTAATCTGTTTATAAGTTTTCAAGCTCCAAATTAGGTATCGCATTTAATGATGCATCGCAAAACTGCTTATTTAAATATTTATAATATCCGGCGCATCCAATCATAGCTGCATTATCGGTGCATAAAATAGGTGATGGTTTTGTAAATTTATAATTATTTTCCTGGCATTTCTCCATAAGCATTTCTCTCAAGCGTGAGTTTGAAGCAACACCTCCGGCAAGTGCAATCGTCTTGCAGTTCTTTTGCTTGGCAGCTTTAATTGTTTTCATAACAAGGACTTCTACTACTGCCTCCTGAAAACTTGCCGCAACATCTTCGACAACAATTTTTTCGTTTCTTTGCTCACTATTATGCAGATAATTCAGCACTGAAGATTTTAATCCACTGAAACTAAAATCCAAAGTATCTTCATCTATAATTACTCTAGGAAATTTGATAGCCGTCTTGCAGCCTTGCTTTGCAGCTTTATCTATCAACGGACCTCCAGGGTATCCTAGACCTACTGCTCTGGCAATCTTGTCAAAAGCCTCCCCTGCCGCATCATCTCTTGTCTTCCCCATTATCTCATACTTTCCGTAATCTTTCACATATACGAGATGTGTGTGGCCACCTGATGCAACCAGGCATATGAATGGAGGTTCAAGGTTTTTATCTTCAATAAAATTAGCACTTATATGACCTTCTATGTGATTAACCCCAATAAGAGGTTTATTAAATGCGTAGGACAGCCCCTTTGCAAAGTTTACTCCCACAAGCAGTGCACCCACTAACCCTGGTCCATATGTTACAGCGATTGCATCAACCTGATCCTTTGTTACATCTGCAGTTCTCAAGGCCTCTTCAACAACTCCGTTTATATTTTCTATGTGCTTTCTTGAGGCTACCTCAGGTACAACACCTCCAAATTCCTTATGTATATCTATCTGAGATGATATAACGTTTGATAAAACATCTCTTCCATTTTTAATAACAGAAGCAGCTGTTTCATCACATGATGATTCTATTGCAAGTATCAATATATTTTCTTTCATATTTTCCTCCGCTTCGATTGTTTTGATTATAATCCAAAAGGGCTCTTTGCGCAAGAAGCAAAATACAAATCAAAAATAAATAAAACAGCTGCGTGTATTGCTTATACAAGCAGCTGTTAAAATTAGCGATATAAGAAATTTATTCTAGTGATTCTTTCGCTTTCTTGTTTGTTCTCCAAACATGAAGTCCAAGCGCAAGACCTATTACTCCGTATACCATAAATGTTCTGAAATATTCTCCCAGAAGTGCGTTGCCAAATAAGGACAACCCTATTTCTGGTGACATGATAAACATTGAGTTAAATAGCAATGTTCCAAGTATGGCATGGCGTATGTTTGCTTTTTGAGTTGAAGCACCTCCTACCAAAAGTGCTGCAACCGAAAACATACCTATTTGAGTATGGGCTCCATATGTGTTCAACGTTCCCATGTTCTGAAGGTACATAATCTGCCCCCACGCTGCAAGAACCGTCGACATAATTGTTGCAATTATTCTTGTCCGATCAACATTTATACCAGAAACTTGCGCAATATGCTGACTCTGACCAACACTTCTGAAATCCTGTCCAAGTTTTGTTCTTAATATCAATTCATTAAATACACACAAACCTATGATAAAAATACCTATTACAACAGGTACTTTTCTTACTTTCATCAGGCCGGAATCTGTTGCTATAGCAAAGATGCTTATAGCTATAATCACAAGACATATAACGGAATTTAAAATAGTCATCATTTTTTTGTTTTTAGTGAAAACTGCCGTATTCTTTTTCCTTGCAAGTCTTATAATTTGCAAAGCAAGTATAGCAGCTGCTACTACCAGGACAGCCCACATAAATGGTATTTCCATAATGCTGTCAAGTGCGTATTTTAATCCGCCTTCTTCTACCTTAACAAGGTCAACCGTTGTTCTTATGCCTACTCCGTCAGGCTTAATCATTGGATGTGTATCAGGAACTTTTATGATAACTCCCACAACGAACAAAAACAGAAATTGATAAATACCATTTGCGAAAAAGCCTACTATTAAGCTGGCAATCATTTCCTGGCCCCTGGTTTTATTGTATAAAGCTCCCGTAAAATATCCGAACAATGCTGCAATAGGTAATGCCAGCAAAAATGTAAGAGCCATTCCGGAATATCCTCCCAGCTCAAAATATCTTACAATTGCTATGGCAACCTGTCCAGCCATTGCTCCTACAACAATACCAAAGTTAAGCCCAAGGCCTGCAACAACTGGTATTATCAGCGACAATACAAGAAATGCATTTCTAAAAAACCTGCTAGACAATTCAGTAAGAAAGTAATTTACTGTTACACCGTCAGATACTAGAAAACCAAATAAGGTAAATGCAACAAAAATCAGCGTAACTATGTTATCCGCAATCCATGACGTATCTTTCTTATTACTAAGTCTCTCTCCTGTAGATATATTATTCATTATTTATCGCCTCCTTTAACCTGAGTTAAAGCATAAAGGATTATTCCGTTCTGAATTACCATACGAAGTATTTCCGACAAGTCGGTGCCTTCAAATAACTGATTTGCTACAGGCAATGCAGTCGTCAAAAGTCCCTGGAATATAATTGTTCCTATTATTACATGCGAAACCTTGGCTCTTGAAGCTGTTGCCCCTCCTATGAGAACGGCTGCTACAGCTGGGAACGCCATCATTAGAGGTGCATTATAAAGCTGAGCATATCCATATCCCTGCGAATATACTATTATTCCCACTGCCCCCAATACTGTGGACAAAATATTAGCTTTTACCCTGTTTCTATTTATTTCGATGCCGGATGCTTGAGCGAATCTAGGATTGATTCCTCCAGCTGATATTGCTATACCGGATTTTGATCTGAAATACAGCCATACAAGCGCACAGCATAAAAGGAATATCAGTATCATCCCTGTAGGTATTATAAGTCCTTTAGTACCGCCTACAGTGATCAATCCGTTCTCTCCTCCAATTGCAAATCTCCAGAAATTGCTTAATATTTGAGCTCCTTCAACAGCATCCAACTGAATTGTTTCCCTTAATCCATTTCCCATAAACCATCCCATTTTGGTGCTTGTGAATGGAATCATAAGCCATGCAAGACACATAAACGCGGATATAGAAAATCCCGTATAAGTAGCTATGGTCATTTCTGAACCCTTAACTGCATTTAATAGCTTTCCATACAAATACCCAAGGATAGTTGCAAATACAATTGCAAGAGCGATAGAAACAAACAACCATGATGCTCCCATAAAACCGAATTCTATGGAAAGAACTATAGCAAACAAGCCGCACACAATGCCTATAGGCAATGCAAAATTAGGTCCCGTTCCTGACTGGATAGAAGGAACCATAGCTAGAACAAGTATTCCGTTCATGCCAGCTCTTTTTAACGTATCACTCATCAGAGTTGACATTGATATACCCAAAGCGCCTCCCATAATAAGAAGAGCTATCCAAAATGTACCTATGATCATCGTCGGTAAGCCTATCTTATTTATAATTTCCTTAAAGCTTTTGCTTTTATCCTTTACTTCAACCATTATGCTTCACTCCCTTCTACATCATGCCGGCTTCCTGACATCATCAGACCAAAATCCGCATCGGGAGCCTCAGGAGAAAGAACTCCTTCAACCTTGCCTTCGCATATTATTACAATCCTGTCACATATACTTCTTAATTCCGCAAGTTCGGAGGAAGTCATAACTATGGTCATACCGTATTCTTCGTTCAATTTTTTCAATAAATCCAGTACCAGTTTCTTGGCACCTATGTCAATTCCTCTTGTAGGCTCTGAAACCAGAAGAAGATTTGGATTTAAAGTAAGAGCCCTAGCAACGCACACTTTCTGTTGATTGCCTCCGCTGAGTCTCCCAGCGTTTTGCAGAGAAGATGTGCATCTAATATCAAGATCCTTAATCATCTTTAAAGCATGCTGCCTTATCATTTTTGAATCCTTAAATCTGAAAGGACCAATTTCAGTAAGAAAATCATTTCTCGTCTGCATTGCAGAAAAAACTATGTTACCCTCTATAGATTCATCCAGTAAAAGGCCTATGCCTTTTCTGTCTTCGCTAACAAATGCAAGCCCTGCCTGTATAACTTCCTTAGGATCATTTAGGGAGAGTTTTTCTCCGTTAAAAGTAATTTCTCCTGTTGCCGGATATATTCCCATTAAGCCATTGGCGATACCCAGTTTTCCTTGTCCCGCAAGGCCTCCTATTCCTACTATCTCTCCTTTTTTGATATCAAGGTTCACACCCTTTACTCTTTCTCCGGGCATGGATACATTCAAATCTTTGATGCTTAAAATTGTTTCATCACTTATAACTTTATTTTCAGCGCTTTTTCTGTCAATTGAAACCTTTCTGCCAACCATAAGCTGGGCTATCTCAAACTTATTTGTGTCTTTTATTTTTTTTGTTGCAACGTGCTCACCATCTCTAAGTACTGTAACTTTATCTGCTACATCTATAATTTCATCAAGCCTATGACTGATAAATATAATACCTATACCTTTTTTGGACAATTTTTTTATTGCATTTAGAAGATTTTTAGCTTCGGCTTCTGCCAATACCGCAGTGGGTTCATCAAACACAAGAATTTTAATTCCCTTTTTATCTATTTCACGTGCAATTTCTATAAACTGCATATGCCCTACGGGAAGCCCTGCAACAGGAAGAAACTCATCAATGTTCATGTCAAGAATATCAAGAGCTTTTCTTGCATCTTCGTTCATTTTCTTTACGTCCAAAGATTCCATACGTTTACCAAAAACTTGGCTCACAACGTTAGGCTTGGTAATTTCCCTGTTTAATTTAATATTTTCTGTAATTGTAAAACCGGGTATAAGCATAAATTCCTGATGTACCATACCTATACCATAATCCATTGCATCGTGTGGAGATTTTATATTAACATGTTTTCCTTCAATTTCAATATTACCATCAAATCCTCCAGTCGTATGAATAACGGGCATTCCAAACAATATGTTCATTAATGTTGATTTTCCAGCACCGTTCTCACCTATTAGAGCAAGTATTTCACCTTTTTCCAGCTCAATATTTATATCCTTTAATACTTTGTTTCCGGAATACTCCTTTGAAACATTTTTTAAGCTTAGAAGGTTTTCACTCATTTTTACCTCCTGTGGTATGTTTAATAAAAGGAATGCAACGGAAGTTCATCAATAGGAAACTCCGAAACATTCCTTAATTACCTTTTAATATTAATAAAGTGTTAATCTATAATATGCTCTTCACCATATGTTAAGAAATCCATCATTATCAGTCTGAATGTAGGATATTCAGCTGTCCCGTCTGTTGTTTCTTCTATGTATTGTGTTGTAGAAACTTCAAGTCCGTTAGCATATTCCGTCATTAATTGTTCCAATACTTCCGGCTCAAGGTCATCTCCAACTTCACCTTTTATCCATTTGATAGCATATTCACTTCCAGATACAGTGTTCATCATAGCTACAGGTACTGGCCATGTTGAGAATCTGCCAAGAACTCCGCCTTCTTGAAGTTTTTTTGCTGTTTCGCTTATTACATTTGCCATCGCATCTACGGTATATCCTGTTGATTCAATACCTAGTGCTGACGGGTATCCGTGATATGGTGATGGACAGCATGGCTGAGGATAAATAGCTCCTGCATCATAACAAGCTTTAATTAACGGTGTCTGCATTGCACAGTTTGTTGAGAAGAATGCAGTATCTTTACCGTATTTTTCTACCATTTTAGGAACATCTTCAAGAATAAATTGCTGCGCTCCAGGTACACCTGCATCTCCTGTTGGATCCGGTGCAGTTGCATCAACAAATTCAAGTCCTATTTCTTCGCACTTAGCTATCATAAGGTCTCTTCTTGCTGAAAGAAGTACAACTGACATATGTCTTGGGAATGAATAGTGAACCAATGTCTTAGCTCCTAATAATTGAGCCTGCTCCGGAATACTGTTACCCATTCCAAGCTCATCCGGCTGAAGGATTAAGTTTGCTCTTGCCACAACATCTGGAGGATTTTCCTGAGGTGCACAGTAAACAATAAACATGTCATCACGCATTTCCAGCAATTTATCAACGGCTGCATTTGTTCCCGGTACAGCCTGGTTTATAATCAGCGCTTTTACATCAGGGTCTGAACCTATCTTTGTAATAATACTGATCATTTGTTCCTGCTCAGTCATAAAGTTATCCGGCCATAAAACATGTGATACTTTATCTTCGCCGTATCTCTCTACCATTTCCTGAGCCGAACGATACTCTTCTTCATTTTGTGAAAGTGTATTTGTTACAATAGCAATTTTGCCTTCAAAAGGCTCTGCATCTCCTGCAGGTTGTTCTGCTGGTGCTTCCGCAGGTTGTTCTGCCGGCTGCTCTGCCGGTTGTTCTGCCGGTGCTTCCGCAGGTTTACTGCAAGCAGCTAAACCGAAAACCATAACAAGCACTAACAAGATACTTATAACCTTCTTCATTTTGTCCCTCCTAATTAATAAAATATAACCTGGTTTTAATTATAATTGAATATATATGAATTGTCAAACAATTATTATATGTCCTGTTTTTTCCATTTATAAATGTTTTGCTAATTTTTGTATTTTAATGAAAACGATTATTTATTTTTTTTAATTATTTTAATAAATTTTGAAACGTTTTCAAAATAAACACATAATGATGTTAGCGTTTTCAGTTCAATTTTTAAATACAAACACTTTTTAACATTTGTATGCATTAAAAAAACAAAATAATATAAATATGTATCTTGTTGTATAAAAATTTTTATAAAAATAAAGAAAAAAGGGAGGTTTTATTCCCTTTTAACTTACTTTAAATCAAGACTATTTTAAACTATCCAAAAACTTTCTCATTTTCTTTTTTTGTTCAGGACTTAGAAACATTTCAAAGTTTTTTAGGTCGTTTATTTTTTTGTTATATTCCTCTTCTCCGTATTGTTCCTTAAGCTTTTTGCTCATGTTTTTAGCATCATTTAAAATTTCATCTTCTGACTTGCCCGTATATTTCTCTTGGAATTCTTTAAACTGTTTATTGTTCACAAAATCATTGACCTTTTTGTTGTTAGCTACCTTCTTAAACTCCTTGCTTTCAGTGATTTTATTTAATTCATTGTCATCGAAACTTTTAAAAATTTTTGACATGTGTATACCTCCATTCCTAATTACATAATATGCCGCAAAATTAAATAGATTACAGATTAATTTATCTTAATGGCTCATTTTTGTGTAACACAATATAACCCCATGAATAAAATGTAATATTGATTATCATTTTAAGAGGGTGATATTATTCCAGTTCAAATATTGCTGTATTTATTTGCCGCAAAGTATATTTTCGGAACAAACCAGCTTCCGGGCATGGTGTCTAAATTATCAGGAACTACAAAAAACCTGACATCCGGCTTAATATCAGATCCGCAAAAGGTTGAAAATTTAATCGGCATGGTTCGGACATTTGCTCCGCTGACATCTCCAGGCACAGTAACAAGAGTTAATACATATTTGCCGCTTTTTGAAAAAATAAGCACATTGCTCGGATTATATTCATTTCTGAACCGAGCTCAGACATTCAAGCCAATTGAATCTTTAAATGCAAAATCTCCCACCGACATGATGACCGCACTAATGAAGGGTGGAAATGTTCCAATGGGCAAAATTCTTTCACAGCCGCTTATTGCAAACAACATGGAAAAAATAATGAGTACCGTTGCAATGAATATGATGAAAAACGGCGGTTTTAATGATTTGCTTAAAAATGAAAACATTAGCGATATTATATCAAATTTTGCACAAAATTCGGATAGCGGGTCCTCCGAAAATAATGTTGATTTAAACAGCCTCATGGAAGCTTTCATGCCTATGATAAATAGCATGAACACTAAAGCAGAAGAGAAAAATGACAATTATAAAGATATAGATGTCAAAGATTTAGAAACTTATGACGATTACACTGATAAACCTGAATTCCGAAACGAATCATTTTTACCGGATGATGAGGATGATGAAGTTGCAATACCAAATCTTGCAGCACAACATAAAGAAAATGAAAAGAATACATACGACAGCAGGGATGAAAACTATAACAAACTTGAAAATGACAGATATAGCAAACACTATAAAAACAACCGCTATGAAAGTCACGAAAAAACAATAAATTATGATGAACACAAAGCCAACTACAACGAAAAAAAAGAGAATCCAACACCAATTCGCATTAAGCAGAGAAGGAGACGTTAGGCATAAAAAAATAATGAAGAGTGACGGCCAATCATTCTTCATTATTTTTTTTTCAGCTTTTATCTTATCTCAACCGCCTGTTCAATATCAAACAAGTACAGGTAACATTCCTTAACTTCGACTCCCGTTATTTTTTCTACAGCTTCCTTATATGACAATATCTGACGGCTGTATTCATCAATAGCAGCATCTGTATTGCCGTCAATAATTTCATCCGTTTTATAGTCTATTATTACAATTTTATCGTCTTCATAGAAATAGCAGTCTATAATTCCCTGAATTAGTATCATATCATCACCATCCAGGTATTCAATAATCTCAGAAGCACTTTTTTTGATCACAAATGGAACTTCTCTCTTTACTTGTAACGACGATCTCATTCTTCTGCCTATATCAGTTCTGAAAAACCCAAATATTTTTTTTACATCAACCACACTTGCTTCCTGCTCAGTCAAAAGTTTTTTTTGAACCATACCATCTATTTGTTCCTTAATATTTTCTATTCCCATGTTGTCATAAATATTGAGATGCTGCATTACGAAGTGGACAATTGACCCTATTTCTGCCTGTGTAAAATCAGAATCCTTTTCTTTAAACTGAGGTATGTCTCTCAAAGCAGGAATATTAAACTTAACCGTTTCAATATTCTCGCGCTTTAAAACCTTTAAATCTGTTACCGAAAGCTTTGTAGGAACATTTATGGAACTTCTGAAAGAGTATTCACAGCTCAGCCTGCGGTTTATTTCTGTTTTCTCATTGCTGTAATCATGGCATTTAAACAAATTCATTTCATTTATCCTCACAGCTTTTTTTTCAGCCGCTTCACACTCATTTCTGTTTATTTGAGATAATGTAATCTTGTTTACATTCCATTTTGCAGGACTGACACCTTCGCTGACAAATGTTTCGAAAATCATATTTTCAGAGCTTACACTACTAAGCGTGCTGTATGCATCTAAGTTTTTAAATAAAGTGGTGCAAATCCATTCCAAAAATGAATCGCCATTGTAAATATTATACAAAGACGGTCCTTTTGACCATTTTTTCAACCTTCTGTCGAATTTATCAACTGTTCCTATCATTATTAGCCTGTCAATTGCTCTCGTCATGGCAACATAAAGAACCCTCATTTCTTCTGAAATATTTTCAGTTCTTATTATATTTTTTACGGCGATTCTCGGCAAAGTCTCTCTGTATATCCTCTGCTGCGGATTAATATATTTTGGAGCGATTCCATGCAGTTTATGCTTTAATATGCTTTTTGACGAATCGGTCCGATTAAACTTTTTGTTCAGGCCGCAAATAATTACAACAGGGAATTCAAGGCCCTTGCTTTTGTGCACAGACATAAGCCGTACAACATTGTCATTTTCTCCAAGTGTTTTTGCACTACCGGTATCAGATGAAGAATTATTAAGCTTTTCAACATACCTTAAAAAATTAAACAGACCACTCATGGAAGTTTTTTCAAAATCAGATGCTTTTTCAGTCAGCATCCTTAGATTTGCCTGCCTTATTCTCCCATTGGGAAGCATTCCGACAAAATAATAATAATTTGTCTCCATCAATACCTCCCATATAAAATCACTTAGCTGACTGTACCTGCTCCTCTTTTTCCAGTTTTCAATTTTGTCTATAAAATTTCTTATTTTTATGGCAAGATCATCAGAGCAGTTATTTTTATATTCGTACAGAGCATCAATAAAATTTAATTTTGGATTCTTAAGACGTATTTGTACAAGGTCATCAGCTTCAAACAAGCCTATTGGAGATCTCATAACACTTAAAGCCGGAACATCCTGCCTTATGTTATCAATTATTTTAAGCAAATTCAATATAACTTGTATTTCAATAGTTTCATAATAACCGGATCCTCCGTCAAAATAGAAAGGTATCCCATTATCATTGAAAATTTGTTCAAATATACCTGCCCACCCTGATACAGAACGCATAAGCAGCACTATGTCCTTGTATTGAATTTTTTTTGCTTCTACACCTGCTTTGTTATATACATTATTTGCTCTTATAGGTTCATTCATGTTTTTTTTAAGAAGCTGATTTATTTTTTGAACAGCCATATAAGCTTCAAGTTCTGCTGTCTTCATAGATCTGATTTCATCATCCAAGTCATCTGATTCCGAGGTATCCTTATCTATAATTGTAAGATCCATAAAGCAGTCTCTTTCATCCGAACGGTTATCTGTGAATTCCGAACCGGGGTTTAAAAATACATCCCGGTTATAATCCACCTCTCCAAGAGTCTTATTCATAACATTACTGAATACATAATTTATCCCGCTCAATATTTCCTTTCTGCTTCTGAAGTTTTGCGTCAGATCAATTCTTATATCCTGACCGCTCCTCTCAGAAAGTGGGTATGTTTCGCACTTCTCGTTAAAAATCGCAGGATCAGACAATCTGAAACGGTATATGCTCTGCTTTACATCTCCTACCATAAATAAATTATTTTCTCTTTTTATTTTGCTCAGCAATTCCTCCTGGAGGCTGTTGCTATCCTGGTACTCATCAATAAATATATATTTAAACCTGCTCCTGTAACTTTTGCCTATGTCCTCCTGCCTCAAAATTTCAAGGGCGTAATGTTCTACATCATTGAAATCCGCAATCGATTTATCCATTTTTTTGGTTTTGAAACTTTTGTCCAGATCGCAAATAATGTCAAACAGAGCCCTCATAGAAACATGCATATAATTAACATCAGCAGCAAATTCAGACAATGTTCTGTTCGGTATCATCTTGTTAATGCTGCTTATAATTTTCTTGTATTCATCTCTCAGAAGTTTTACTTCTTCCTGTTTTTCCGCATCAATCTCTTCCTTTGCTTTTCCCCTTATCTGCTTCAGTGACAAATACTTCACGCTGTGTATCGAATATAGAAACTTTTCAAAATCATTTTCAAGGAACTCTTCCAAATTTTGAATATTTTGCATATCATCCGTCAGTGTTTCTTTATACGGAGTGGGACCTCCATCATCAGCACACAATTTTATCGCGGTTTTAAGTATTTCTTCGCCTCCTGATAGCTGAAGCCTAAGATTATCCTTTATTGCCTCCAACCACGGTGATTTTTTCAAACCATCACTAGACATCAAAAGCAGATTAATTTTTTCATCGAGCCACTTCATTGGATCTGGAAAGCTTAAAATAAATCTGTAAATATCCTTAATAATTTCGTTAAGTTCAAAATCGCCGCGGTTTCCGGTAAAACTCTCAACAAGCTGAATAAATCCAGGTGTTTTCTCTGTATAATGCTTTTCCAAAATCTCGTCTATTGTTTCATTAAGAAGTATATCAATTTCATTTACATCGCCTATCCTAAAATTCGGATCGATTCCGATTACATGAAAGTTTTTTCGAACAATATCAATGCAGAATGCGTGTATTGTAGAAATGTTTGACCTGCTTAAAAGATTAAGCTGCCTGCTTAGATGCCCTTTGTTACTGCTATTCTGCACTGCCTTTATAAGAGATTTGTGAATTTTCTGCTTCATGCCGGAAGCAGCAGCATTTGTAAAGGTTACAATCAAAAATTTATCTATGTCCTCATTATCGTCAATCAACAACTTAATAATTCTTTCTACCAGGACTGTAGTCTTTCCAGACCCTGCCGCTGCAGACACAAGTATATTTTTGTTCCTCGTATTTATTACTTTTAGTTGACCGTCACTGAATTTCATTCATCTTCACAACCTTTTTTCAATATTTCCGACAATATTTCTTCCTTGCGCAGTTTTTTTATCCTTCGATAATTATTTCCATCCACAGCCGGGTCAAACTGACACACAGATTTGAATTCACAATATTGACAGGGGGTCTTGCTTCCTGAATCTTTCCTGTACGGCATTATATCAATATTTCCATCCATTATTTTTTCTGCAATTTCTCCCGCAACTTCATCTGCTTTGTTTAAAATCGCTTTAAATTCTTTATAAGTGAGTGTTTTTGAAAATCTGGACGTACTTCCGTCCTTGTTTAACGAAACGGGAACAACATCAGATTTCCTTACAGCTTCAACATCACTGTCCATGTTCAAAATAACATCCATATCTTCAACAATGTAACCTTTGAGAGAAAGTTTTTTAAATATTTCATTTTCCGATTCTGAAGATAAAACTTCATCGCCGTCAATCATGGGATCATCTATACAAAAGTAATACGCTCCACCTATCTCGGGAGCTGTCTCAAACAGCTTTTTACCATTTTTGATTACTGCCGACATATATATCAACAGCTGAAGCTGGAGTCCCTGCACAGCATCGGACAAATCAATATCCTTATATGAAGACTTATAGTCTATTACATTTATATATACCTTATCATTCTTCTTAAGAATATCCACCCTGTCAATCCTGCCTTGCAGAAATATGCTTGTATTATTTGTCAGCTTTATTTCAACAGGGTCAATCCTAATTTCCATATGCCTGTCACCTATAACAAGCTCTGTATACGTGGGACGAAATTTACCTTTTTTAAGCTGCTCAACAATTGTTTTTGCGGCCCTGTTTACCAGCCTTTTTACCTTTTCTTTCATGTATCTGTTCCGTTCGTTTGAATCAAAAGCTGTATAATCCATAGCTCCGCCTTGTAAGATTTTCTCCGTGCATTCTTGAGACATGGTATGTATTTTACCCTTGTCCAATTTATCTATATTTTCAAGCTCACTAGAAATTGATTTAGTAAACTGTTCAACAGACTGGTGATATATATTTCCCAGGTCATAAAATTCTATTTTTTGAACTAATCTAGGTTGCGGCCTGATCACATTGTCCATAAAAAATTTAAACGGGCATGCAGCAAAATTTTCAATTTTAGATACCGACATTAAAACAGGATTCTCATGTATCTTCTTCAGGCTGTTTTTATTTATATTTTCTGTGCTATTTTTATAGGACAGCCCTTTGTGTATCAAATCTATTACAATTTCTTCATTTGCTTCGTACCATGAATACACATCCTTCCAGACAACATCAATGTTGTTTCCTTCAACAAAATCTCTCATGTTTGAAATAAGATAGTCAACGGTTCCGCTTCGGTTTGATATCCTTTCCCACTGGCTCATTCCACTTAAGTCAGTCTGCTCCTTGACTGCCGGAAATATCTGCCTCAGCTTGTCCGCATACATTGACGGCTGCATAGTTCTTCCCTCAGCATTTCCAAGAGCCCAGCTCAAATATAGTCTGTCAGAAGCATTTGTAAACAGCTTATAAATTGTATGCTTTTCCTTGTAAACATAATAGTCGGAATCATTTAAAAGCTTCATGCCTGACTTTTCAAGAAATTCTCTTTCGTAATCAAGAAGTAGACCCTTTTCGTTGTTTCTTGAATCAAGTTTTCCTTCATTGGCTCCAAGTATAAAAAGAACCTTTGAGGATTTTAAAGATATTTTCTCAATTTCACCTACAGTAACCTTATCCAGAGTAGGCGGGATAATGCTTATTTTAACTTCGCTAAATCCTGTCTCTATCATTTTTTTATATTCACGCGGGCTTATTTCTGTATCTCCTCCCACAAGAACAATTTGTTCAAAAATATCTATTACATAGTTCCATACTTGAGCATTTTCGCCTGACAGCTCGAATTGTCCTGATTTCTTAAATATTTCAACCTGTCTTTCAATTTTTTCCTGAACCTTGTATTCTCTGAGAAAGTCAAGCATAAATACTGTAATATCCGCTGTTGTTTTTAAATCTTTCAGTTTCTTTTTATAGGCTACCAATCCGTTCACAAACTTTTTTCTCAGTAAATTAAAATACTCAATACCATCAGCGTTAAATTTGAAAGGCTTAAACCACTTATCTCCTTTGATTCCGTATTGAAGAGCAAAGTTTTCAAGTCTGCTTACTTCATCATAATTCAAATCGGAAAATCCTGTTTTCAAAAATTCAAATGTGCTGTCATGCCTGAAATTATAAATAAGCATATCAAACAGAGACAATATGAATTTCGTAAGGGGGTTTCCCATTATATCTCTCTTATAATCAAGGAAGTAAGGAATTTCATATTTTGCGAACACCTTTTTCACATTGACAGAATAGCTATCCATATCACTTGCGGCAATAGCTATGTCCTTCCACCTGTATCCGTCATCCCGAACAAGTGAAACAATCTTCTGAGCAACTCTTTCCGTCTCGGAATAAGGATTCAGCGATGAAAATATCTGTATGGCTCCGGTGCCTTGGATGAATTTTGACGGACTTACGGAAAATAGGTTTTGTTCTATTGTTTTGATTTCGTTCTTTATTCTGCTACTGCTGAGAGAAATCAAGTTAATTGAATCATCCAAACCCTCTGACAAAATTCTATACGTATCACATACAATTTTAAATGCCTCCCAGTCTTCTGTACTGTGTGGGCTAATTAAGGTTTTTGATTCTGCATTTAGTGTTATTGTAACGTTTATTGAACTTTCAGCCAGTTTTTTTATCAGTCTGTGCCTCTGCATGCTGAAGCTTTCAAATCCGTCAATCCATATCACGGAATTTTTTATATAATCAGATTTTTCAACAGCCTCAATAACAAGATTAAGTTTATCTTCTTCATCAAAAAATATGTTATTTGTTCTCTTAATAATTTCACCGTAAACTTTAATTATATCTTCAAGCTTTTTATTTAAAAGCCTATTTTCATTATCATTTACCTTGTACTTAATTATTTTTTCAAGAAATTCTACGCTTATGCAGTTTTGCTTCATTTCACTGATAAGAGAATTAAATTCTCTCAGGAACCCCTCCTGCTTTGAAGCTGTTCTAAACAGTTTAAGATCGTCCTTGTTCTCTTCGAACACCTGCTTTAAAAGCATAATCTTTCCATAATCGTTAATTTCCTGCATTTTTAGGCCGCCAACTTCTTCGAGAATTTTATAGCCCAACCGTGTAAAGCTTAAAACCTCAGCAGACATTATTCCATTGCTGCCTGTTCTTTCAATAACGTCGTATTCAGCCTGATATGTCATTTGTTCAGGAACTATCAGCAATAAATGATTATGATTTTTCTTTAGTATTTCATTATTTATATCATCACTTATATATTTTGATTTACCTGTCTTGGCCCTTCCGGCTATAATGGTTAGTCCCATTCCTTCCCTCCTGTTACAATTTCAGTACAATTGTAAAGGAACGACATAAATCGATCGACAAGCTGCTGAATCACCTTGCCGCTTTGATGACGAAGTCGTTCCTTAAATCTGTTTATATTGCTGCTTTACTCACCTGACATTTTATACAAATTTCTGTTATCCAAAATCCATATCTTATCGGTAAATTGGCCATCTCCTATACCTTCAAGCGCATGTTCAAAGTCAAACATTCTTGCATCTATTATGTCCAGAAAATGCAAAAGCTCTGCTTCGGGAGTCATGGGCTTTTTAGGGCTGCCGAATTCCGGTTCATAATGGTGAGATAAAACCATGTGCTGTAGAATTATGCTCTTTTCCCTGTCTATACCGATTTTATCTCCTTCAATTTCTATTTCCTTTATTCCTTGGATTATATGCCCCAACAGCTTACCTTCCATTGTGTAGTCAGAAACAACACCGTATTCATCAGAGTCCATTTCCAGTATTTTACATATGTCATGGAGTATAACTCCTGAATACACGTAATCCATTCTTAGAAAGCCATACACCTGACCAAGCTTTTCACCTGACTGCAACATCCTAAGCGTATGGTACAGCAGTCCCCCCATGTATGAGTGGTGATTTTTTTTTGCAGCGGGATAGTAAAGCAGCTTATTACTGTATTTGGAAATTATATTTCTTACAAGCAATTTAATTTCTTTATCATTAATTTTATCTATATATGATTCAACTTCCGTATACATTTCATCATTACTAATAGGTGCCGAAGGTATAAGCTCCGATACTTGTATGGAATCCGAAGAGTTCTTAGCTCTTACTTTATTTACTTTAAGCTGCTTTGACCCGTTCCATTCTAAAACCTCTCCTCTTACTTTGACAATAGAATTATTTTTCAGGATAGCTTCTTTTTCTTCGGTATACTCCCATATTTTCGCGTTAATTTCACCCGTTTTATCCACCAATTCAATATCTATGTACTGCTTTCCGTTTGTAGTCTTCTTAACCTCGCTGCTTTTTACGAGATAGAATCCATCTGCTTTTTCGCCTGCCGTCAGCTCAGAAATATTTTTGTTGGGATTTCTCATAGTTTTCATCTGCTCTTTTGCTTTATCATTTAACAAGTCTTCTATACTTGACATCTATCTGCCTCACTTTTTTAATTTTTTATAGTAGTTATTATAACATATGCAGCAGAATCATTAAATAACTTTTATAATTAATTAACTCGAAGCGCAACAGCGAAAAAAGCCTGGATCCCTTAGCTTTAGGGTTACAGGCTTTAATACTCTTTTTTTCAACACATAATTTGATTCTAACTTTAGAAAAGTAACTGATTTTACATTTTCTTCTTCCAATATTTTTTAATCTTCAGTAGTAATACTATAAATATAATTATAATTGGAATCAGTATAGGTGAGGAAGTCACTGCGGCAACTACCATGTTTCCAAATCCCCTTACTATTGAATTTACCGTATTGATAAATCCTTCTTTAGCACGTTCCCATATTCCTTTTTCACTTTTGAGGGTGAAATTGACTTCTCTTACTTCCTCAACATCCAAATCTATTGTGGACATTGAAGCTCTGTCATCTATATCTGCAAGGCTTACATTAAGTGCATCTATTTCTGTTCTGACTCTTCTAAGCTCATTTTCTATCTTAAGCATTTCTTCGACCGTACTCGCCTTTTCAAACAGGTCTCTCAAATGCTGCTCCTGAATCTCAAGATTTTTTACCTTGTTGTCTTTTTCGTAGTATTCCTTTGTTGCATCCTTCTCACTAATGCTTTTTCTCTTAACATCGGAGTTTTCTTCTAGATAACTTACAAGCTCGTAGAAATCCTCCTGCGGGATTCGAACCTTCAAATTTCCGCGCATAAGCTTTTTATCTTCATAAACCTGATATACTTCCGTTATATTATTTTCAATAAAGCCGCCCATGGAACTGATTTTTGTGTTTATCTCATTGAAAAATTCATTATAATCCTTTGTCTGCAGATACAGACTTGCAGACTTAATAATCTTCATTTCTCTGTTACTCTCGGCAGTTAATGCAGACTGATTTGAATCAATGCTGTCATTTTCTTCCCCTCTTACGCCTGCCGCCTTTAGATTGTTCGTATCTGCGATGAAATATTGTTCTTCTGTCGCGGATTCAGGCGCGGTACCTGATTCTTCAATATACTCCTGAGGCATTTCTGAAGGAGCTTCAGCCGTATCATATGACATTTCATTGCTTGATTTTCCCATGCGTGCATTGTTTAAACTATATACTAATAATACCAATACAAACGCAGCGGCAAGACTGCCATACTTCATCCACTTAAATTTACCGCTTCTCTTACTGTATACTTCCTGAATATCGGAGGTCTTCGTTGCTTCAATATCTTCAGATGCTGCCTTCATAAGCTTTTTATGAAGTCTGTCGCAGTATCCGGCAGGCGGTTCTTCATCAGGAAGCTCATTCAACATTTGTATAAGCTTCCTGTAATCCTCAAGTTCACTTCGGCATTCAGGACAATTATCTAAATGCTCATCCATCAACTTTTTTTCTTCTTCACTTAATTCATTATCGATATAGAGTGATAAATTATCTCTAACTTCATTACAATTCATATTTTCACCGCCTTAGTACTGAAATTTCAGTTCATTTTCTAATATTTCTTTCAAGTTCTTTCTTGCCCTGTTAAGTCTGGATTTTACCGTACCTAAATTACATGAAAGTATTTCAGATATTTCACCGTAAGAAAACCCCTGAATATCTCTTAAAATTATAATGGTTTTAAAATCATCATCCAATTTATTTATAGCATCATTAACAAGTTTATTCTTGAAATTTTTTTCAACCAATTCATCCGGGTTCCCAGAGTTATCGGCAATTTCTCTTTGAACTTCGTTTACTCCTCCCAAATCAATACTTTCATCAATTGAAAAGGTATTTATAGCCTTTTTTCTTTTTAAATCAATACATGTATTAACAACTATTCTATACAGCCAAACCTTAAAGGTTGACTCCATGTTAAAACTTTTTATGCTTTTATATACCTTAATTAAAGCTTCCTGTGATGCGTCCTCTGCGTCTTCGGTATTTTTGAGAACTTTCAATGCAATGTTATATGCAATTTTTTTGTAATCTTTGATCAGCTCTTCAAAAGCATCTATATTCCCCTTCTTGCTTTGCTCTACAAGCCACAGCTCATTGCTTTTCATTATTTCACCCCGTTCGGTTATAATATAAGACGTTATAAAATTTTTATTTGTTCCAAAAAAATTTATTTTAATAAATTTTTCTTTTACAAAAAATATTTTTATAACTAAAAATATTAAATTAATTATAGCATTTATCAATATTTCTGGCAACAAAAAAGCGTTTCTTTCGAAACGCTCGAGTTTAATGATAAATTCATCAAGATATCAGTCTGTAAAAAAATTCTTTTAAAATTCAATACTTCCGGCCGCCTGCTCACTGGCACTTATAATAGTATTATCCATGATAAGTTCTTCGCACTTATTAATGTCTTCATAAAGAGGTCTGTCTTCTTTTAGCATTGGAACACGCTGTCTGACTGCGTTGTATACCGGCTCTGTACCATCGCCCAATCCCCTGTTTCCTCTCAGATCAATTCCTTGGCAAGCGCACATTATCTCCATAGCAAGCACCCTTCTCACATTCTCCATTATTTCTTTTGCCTTTCTTGCCGCTATGGTTCCCATGGAAACATGGTCCTCTTGATTAGCAGATGATGGAATACTGTCAACAGATGCAGGATGAGCAAGAACTTTATTTTCGGATACAAGAGCTGCAGCCGAATATTGTACAATCATAAATCCGGAGTTCAATCCTCCGTGTTCAACAAGAAATGCCGGGAGTCCGCTTAGCGACGGATTTACCAGCCTCTCAAGTCTTCTTTCAGATATATCCGCAAGCTCTGCTAAAGCAATACCCAAGAAATCAAAGCTCAGCGCCATAGGCTGTCCGTGGAAGTTGCCGCCTGATATTCCTTCTCTGGTTTCAGGGAATATTATTGGATTATCGGTTACTGAATTAATTTCTATTTCAACTTTTTCCTTTACATAATTTATTGCATCCTTGCTTGCACCGTGAACCTGAGGAGTACATCGAAGAGAATACGCATCCTGAACTCTTATATCTCCCTGCCTTGTTGTCATTTTGCTTTCAGCAAGCAACTGAAGCATAATTCTGGCCGTATCCTTCTGCCCTTTATGAGGACGCACGTCATGAACTTTATGATCAAGTGCATCTACTATACCGTTATGTGCTTCAAAACTCAGTGAAGCCGCTATATCCGATACTTTTAAAAGGTTAATCGCATCGTAGACAGTCAATGCTCCCACTGAAGTCATAACCTGAGTACCGTTAATCAATGCAAGACCTTCTTTTGAAGTAAGTTCAATTATAGGTATACCTGCCTTTTTCATAGCTTCGGCCCCACTCATAACCTCACCTGCATATTCAGCCATTCCAAGGCCTATCATTGGAAGAACCATATGAGATAAAGGGGCTAAGTCTCCGCTGGCTCCCAGAGAACCCTTTTGAGGAACTACGGGATGCACTCCCTTATTAAGCATATCTATCATAGTTTGGATAGTTTCAAGCTTGGCGCCCGAATACCCCTTCGCCAGATTATTTATTCTAAGCAGTATTATTCCTCTTACTATTTCTGTATCGAAAGGTTTTCCGGCACCAACCGCATGAGTCACAATAAGATTTTTTTGAAGAAGCTTCGATTCTTCTTTTGAAATTGAAACATCGCTAAACTTCCCAAAACCCGTTGTTATGCCGTAGACAACATCTTCGTTTTCAACAAACTCATCCACTATTTTTCTTGATGCAATTATTTTATCAACTGCCGATTTTGATAATTCAACCTCATAGAAATTCCTGCAAACAGCTGCCACCTCTTCAAGAGTTAAAGTATTTCCCGTAATTATTACTTTGCTCATTTTTACCTCCTAAATTTAATATTTTTTAAAAAAATAAGGACAAATTTCAGTGTACAAAAACTACACTAAAATCTGCCCCCTCATATCTCATGTCTATAGGCGTATTTCAATACTTAAATTATATTATAATTTTGCAAAATTGTCAAATGTTTAAAAGGTGTATTTCTGTACATGTATATAAGTTTATTACGTATTGTTTATAAAAAAAAATTTGCAAACCATGTTCCGATATGCTATATTAAAACAATGTTAGATTTGTTCCAATATAAAATTATTAATTGGTTTAAGAGGTAATAAAATGGATTCATTGGATATGCTTATAATTGAAAATATTGAAAAAGAAGGCAGAATTTCGCATGAAGAATTATCAAAACGCTTAAATTTGTCCAGACCTGCCATTCATAACAGAGTTACAAAACTCGAAGAGCAAGGAATAATTTCCGGATACAAGGCCGAAATAAATTGGTCCATGCTCGGTTATAAGACTAATGCAATGATTTCTTTAAGAGTGCGAACCACTAATTATGATAAATTTTTAGAGCAATTAAAAAACCTTAAAATTGCCGATCTCATTATTGAAGAGTGCCACATTGTTACAGGAACATGGTGCATATTGATGAAAGTAAGATGCATATCACCACTTGGATTAAAGTCCTTGCAGGACGAACTACATAAAATTGACTGCATTAAAGAAACATCAACATCACTTATATTAACCTCAGTATATAATTAAAATAGTTAAAACTAAATAGTTAAAACTAAGTATATAAAAAACCAGGTTAGACTTTATGATTAAGTCCAACCTGGTTTTTCATTCAACATATTTATTTCATTCCTTCTAAAGCATTGTCAACGGCTTCTTTAATAGCATCGCTCGTAACAGTTGCTCCGGAAATACTTTCTACATCTGTCGAATCAGCTTCTTCTATTTTTGCCGGAAGCTGATCTAAGGCATTAGAACCTACACCCTGGGTTTCCTTTTCACCCACAGCCTCAACAGACATAATGTCATCGCCGCTAACTTTTACTGTTACGCTCACTTCTCCGCCATATCCTTGAGCAGTCCCTGTCAGAGTCTGGGTGTCGGTCATATCATTAGTTTCATTATCTGTAACCGTACCCTCATCAACAACATCATTACCTACTGAATTATTGCCGTCAGTAATATCTTCAGTCAAATCATTATTTTTATCCTCAGTACATGCCACCATGCTGAGCAACATAAGTACACATACCAATAATGCAAGTTTCTTCATAATTATCCTCCAATTTAATATTAGTTTTTCATAAATAGTATAACCAAAATAAAAATTACCATTAAAAATTTAATAAAATATTAATAATTAAATGTTAATTTGATTTTTTACCACTAAATATCCGCAAATATTATTTAATTTCACTGCAGATATTGAGTTTGTATCGATAAATACCGCTTTTTATGCTCATAACAAATTAAATAAGTAAAAATCCGGTTAATATAATCAGAATTCACATATAATATATTTTTACGAAAGAAAGTGCACAGTCAAAGTATCAATTATCAGGCAGTAATTATTTTACGTTTTGTTACTTATACAATATTAACACCCTGATACATAACTTAATACATTTTTAATGTCAATAATATTATAATAATTACAATAAAATTAAGGAGCTCAGTATGAATGCAGCTATTATATTATCGCTTATTGCAGTATTCTTAATTAATTTCATTTTTATAGATAAAATTTATACTATTATCGAACCTCCTTCTAAAAATCACTGCAATTCCAATAATAATTTTGTTTGCAGAGAAAAAGATGTTTTAATATACGGCAACAAAGCTGTATGCCGTGAAATAAGCTGTTTGCTGATGCAGAAGGATTTAACTTCAGATATATTTAACGATATTGACAAATTGGATAAATCTCGTAATTACAGCTGTATGCTGGCTGTCAATGATGATGATTTGGAAAATCTGACAGCATGCTCTATAGCGTCTAAATTAATGAAAATAAAAATTATATTTGCAATATGCAATAAGCAATATAACAAAAATATATATGAAGAAAATGAAATTACGTGTATTGACGGTAAATCCTCAGCACCTGAAATCGTATTAATGCTGCTTAACAGCAAGGCCACAAGGAGATAATATGTTTAAAATAAAAAACCTAAAAATGACTTATACTGAAATCATTGTGTTTGGTACTTTGTTAATTATAATAGCAGGCGGAATTATTTTGAGTCTTCCCGTATCATCAAGAAACAACATGCCTACACCATATATAGATTCACTGTTTACCGCAGCCTCTGCGTTTTGTGTAACCGGCCTTGTACTATACGATACCTATACTCATTGGTCTTTATTTGGACAAATAGTTATACTTGTGCTCATCCAGGTAGGCGGACTTGGCTTTATGACTATAATTACCTTATTTTCAATGTTTCTTAGAAGAAAAATAGGTTTGAAGGAAAGAAGATTATTGATGGAATCGGCAAATACATTGAAAATAGGAGGAATTGTATTTCTTGTTAAAAAAATTTTAATAAGGACATTTATTTTTGAGGGTATAGGAACCATATTTCTTTCACTGCGTTTTTGCCCTAAAATGGGCTTTTACTTAGGATTATATAACGGTATATTTCATTCGGTTTCCGCATTTTGCAATGCGGGCTTTGACTTAATGGGCAGATACGGTCAATTTTCATCACTCACTTCATATGCGAACGATGTTGTTGTAAATATTGTAGTAATGGGGCTAATAGTAATAGGAGGTATTGGTTTTGTTGTATGGGATGATATTGCTAAAAATTTATTTAAGTTCAACAAATACAGTCTTCATACCAAAATAGTTCTTACTGCTACAATTTCTCTGATACTTGGAGGTGCAGCCATATTTTTAGCAATGGAGTCAAAGCACAGCATGATAAATATGAGCTTGGGAGAGAAAATACTGTCAGCACTATTTCATTCCATAACTCCCAGAACAGCTGGATTTAACACTATTAATTTAAACACCATGTCTGAAGGAGGGTATCTGCTTACAATGCTATTAATGGTTATCGGAGGCAGCCCCGGATCTACAGCAGGCGGTATAAAAACAACCACTTTTGTTACATTAATCATCACCGCTTTGTCATCGGCAAAACAGCTTTCAGACATTACTATATTTAAAAGAAGACTTGAAACAGATTCTCTGAAAAAAGCAAGCTCAATCACGGTCATTTATATTTCAACTATTTTTTTAGCTGTAATGCTTATAAGTGCAACTCAAAATTTCAGTCTGGAAGAGACAATGTTTGAAGTAATTTCAGCAATCGGCACTGTAGGTTTATCATTGGGAATTACACCGTTATTGAGTAATTTTTCTAAAATTATTATTTCTTTTCTCATGTACGGAGGAAAAGTAGGAGTGCTATCAATGGCTGCTGTTTTGGCTGAGAAGAAAGAAACATCTCCGCTTAGCAGACCATACGGAAAAATCATTATCGGGTAGGTGGTATTATGAAATCAGTTTTAATTATAGGAATGGGCGCATTTGGAATTCATCTAGCACTGAAAATGTCAGATTTAAAAAATGACGTAATGATAGTTGATAAGGATGCATCTATTATAGATGAAATGTCATCTCTAGTCACCGATGCTCAAATCGGAGACTGCACAAAAGAAGATGTATTAAAAGCACTTGGTGTAAGCAATTTTGATATTTGCTTTGTAACAATAGGCGATAATTTTCAGTCTTCCTTGGAAATAACATCCTTACTAAAGGATTTGGGTGCCAAGTATGTAATATCAAAATCAAGCAGGGATATACAGGCCAAATTTCTATTAAGAAACGGCGCAGATGAAGTTGTATATCCAGATAAGGACATGGCTGAGAAACTAGCAACAAGATGCAGTGCAAACAATGTACTGGATTACTTTTCAATTACTAAGGAATATTCTATTTTTGAAACACCAATTATTCAAGATTGGATAGGGCAAAGTATAGAAAACATAAACGTAAGAAAAAAACACCATATTAATATACTTCTTATTAAAAACGGAAATGATATTACAATGCCAAAGGCAGACTATACATTCAGAAAAAATGATAATCTCATTATCATAGGCAAATCAGAAGAGGTTCAAAAATTTACAAATAATATATAAATCAAATAAAATATATTATTTTAGCTGTTTAAAATTTTTTTGATTGGTTTCCCGCTCTGGCATGCAATCTCACGCATATCTGAATACACTGTGATTGCGTGCCGTTTTAGGCGCTTCTTATTGGCAAAATTATCAAACTTTTATTCATCTGCAAATCGATATCCGACACCGATTTCAGTTAGAATATACCTTGGATTTGATGTATCCTTTTCTATCTTTCTTCTCAGACTTGCCATAAATACTCTTATGCTTTTAGAATCCCCAGTTTCACCATAGCCCCATACTTCTTTTGATATCTGGCTGTGCGTTATGACCTTTCCCCTGTTCTTAATAAGCAGAACCAACAGCTTGAACTCAATCGGAGTAAGGTGTATTTCATCGTCGTCAACATATACTCTGTGCTTTTCAATATCGACAGTTAAGTAGTCCACTTTGTAAATAATTTCAGCAGAAGGTAAAACTTCCCTTTCAATAAGCCTTTCCATTACTCTTATTCTGGCAAGCAGCTCTCCCATTGAAAATGGCTTTGTAACATAATCATTTGCCCCTGCATCAAGAGCTGCAATTTTATCATAGTCCTGTTCTCTGGCCGAGACAATTATTACAGGAATATTTGAAACTTCTCTTATCTTATTGATTATTTCAATACCATCCATATCAGGAAGTCCTAAATCCAGCAAAATGATATCAGGAGTTTCGGTACAGAAATATAAAATTCCGTCGTTTCCGTTTCTTGCCGTTATTACTGAATATCCCTTAGCTTTTAATGCCATAGACATAAAGTTTACTATTTTATTGTCATCTTCTATTATCAATATTTTATTATCCATTATTCAACCTCCATAGGCAGCTCTATTTTGAATGATGCCCCTCCGGCTTTTAAATTATGAGCAATAATTTTACCTCCGTGTGCATTTACAATTTCCTTGCATATGCTGAGCCCCAATCCGACACCTAAGCTGCCATCCGCAATATTGTTCTTTTGGCGGGTAACAAATCCGTCAAATATTTTATTCAACATAGATGGCTCAATTCCGATACCGTTATCTGAAACTTCAAATATAACAAATTTATCTTCAACATACACACTTAAGCATATATCGGCACTTTCTCCTGCATGCTTATATTCATTATCCAGCAAATTAACCAATACCTGAACAAAAAGCCTGCCGTCAACTGGAACAAGAACTATGTCATCAGGAATTTTTACGCAAAGTCTTCCCGTCTCATGAAGCCGCGGCACCAGAGATAACGTTTGGTTTACAATATCATCTACAGCTTCATAGCTTTTTTTAACAGTAAGTTTACCTTCATTTATTCTCGTCATATCAAGAATATTTTGTACCGTCTTCATTAACCATGTAGATTCATCAAAAATATCTGATGCCAACTTCTTAATATTATCTTCGTCTAAATTATCATAATTATCGCATATTAGTTCACTAGCACCCTTGATACTTGTCAGAGGTGTTCTGATATCATGAGAGATACTCCTTAAGAGGGTACTCTTAAGACGCTCTCTTTCAATGTCAACCTTTATCTTCTGCCTCTCTTCATAAATAAATTCTCTATCCAAGATTATAGCCATCTGATGAACTATTGCTTTAATTAACATGTCCTTTTCCTGTGATAAGGCGTCGTCAATAATGATTCGCACTTCACCTCTTTGTTTTGCTACTCCTTTTATAGGAACAATCATAGTGTTTATTTCATCAACTTTACTATATTCTGTCGATCCCAGCGTACCATATACTTTTTCCTCACTGTTTAATTTTACACAACAATCATAGCCGGCATATTCCTTTATATATTTTATACCTTTCAAAATAATGTTTTCGTTCCCAGTTACATTTAAAAAACCCTTTGTTATTTCATACAGAAATTTTGCTGTTTTTTCATTTCGCTTGGATGATTCAGTCTGATATTGAAGCTTTGATGTCATATTGCTTGAAATTAAAGCTGCAATCAGGAAAAACATCATCAAGATTATATCATGAGTATTGCTTATTTTAAGGCTGTGCACTGGATTTGTAAACATATAGTTGAACATGAGCACACTTACTATTGATGCAATCGCACTGTAGACATAACCACGTGTTACTATGGTAACAGCCAGCACCCCTACGATAAAAACCATCAAAGTATTTTCTTTTCCTATTCCAAATTCGTTAATAATAATTGATAAAAGCATTGAAATAACACATATAGCAATTACTCTTAAAGAATATTGCAATTTTATATTTTTTATTTTTTTACTTTTATTTTTCATATAATTCTCCGCTTATTGAGTCGTATTATTATACCACAATACTTAAAATATTTCTATTATTACTGCACTTATCATTGTAATAAGCTACTCATTTTAGTATAATGTCTTAAATGGATTAGGAGGTAATTTATGAAAGTAGTTGCATTTAACGGAAGTCCCAGAAAAGAAGGAAATACTTATGAAGCAATAAAAATAGTGGCTGATCAACTAATAAATGAAAATATTGATGTTGAAATAATTCATGTAGGAAACAAGAAAATCCAAGGCTGCACTGCATGTAACTCCTGTTTTAAGTCAAGGAATGAACGATGTATAATTGATGATGAAGTTAACGAATGGATTCAAAAAATGAAGGAAGCTGATGGAATAATATTTGGCTCTCCAGTTCACTTTTCAGATATCAGCTCCACAATGAAAGCCTTTCTTGACAGGGCTACATATGTGGGGAGTGCAAACAACGGATTATTCAGACATAAAGTCGGAACAGGCATTATATCAGTCAGACGAGCAGGAGGAATCCCTGCATTCAACCAGTTGAACAATTACATAAGCTATTCGGAAATGCTTATGCCCACATCAAATTACTGGAACGTTATTTTTGGTTTGAGACCTGGTGAAGCTGTCAAGGATGATGAAGGTGTTCAAATAATGCGAATCCTTGGGAAAAATATGGCTTGGCTCATGAAGCTGATAGAGTTTAGCGAAGGCAAAATAGAAAAACCCATGCCTGAAAGAAAGGCATATATGAATATGGTGCGATAAACATTAACATTATCAAAAATCACTGATTGGGCTCATTATCCTAATCAGTGATTTTTATCATCAAAATAAAAAGAAACAAATCCTCCACCCAGCATTGTGGTATTATACCACATCAAAAGATTAATTCGCTTTTTAATACCTTCATCAAGTATTTCTGCATATGCACTGCTTAAATCATCTTCATATTCCAAAGCGGCAATTGTAACCCAGTGCCATTTATCCAAATTCTTTTCTTCTCCGTTACACAAGTTTAGAAATGCTACAGGTATGTCATTTATCAAGGATGACGAAATAAATTCAATTAGACTTTTAAAAGGCGGTCTGACATCTGTTTTTTCCGGCACATCTACAGAGTAATATATTAGCTTTATTCCTTTGCTTTCGGAGTATGATAAAAGTCCGCTACAAAATAAGCCGGTGCTGTTCACTCCTCTTATTGTTGGCGTAACATGATTCCACATTTCTTCCATCATTTTAAGACAACTCGCCTTATCCAATCCACGATTTTTTTGTAAATATGAAACAATACCGGCAGCAACCGTAGGTCCGCATCCTGCCGTTCTCTGCCAGTGCTTTACATACCATTCTTGGTTGCAGCCCAAGTGATTTTCGTTTGTTGCCTCATCCATAATTCCAAAATATTCAAGGTTTTTAACCGATATTTTTGTCATTTACTTTCCACCTTATAATTTTAAATTAGTTTTATCATTGTGTGTGCAAACCGTCAATCGGATTGCTTAAAATATATTAATCGGGTAAAACAGACAGGTTTTTAATTACCCTGCTATATTATATTATACCTAAATTTATTCTACATTAATTTTAAAAAACATTTTTGTTTTGGAAAATGTTTGCTTTTATTGTTGACTTTTCCAATATTTAGTATTATAATTTAGTTAAACGTTTAAATAGGTGTGCAATATGAAAATTACAATTAAAGAAATCGCAAAAGAAGCTGGCGTATCCATTGCCACAGTTTCGATGATTTTAAACAACAAGGATAAAAGTATTACAGATGCAACCCGAACCAGAGTTCTGGATGCAGTAAAAAAATATAACTACATTCCAAATGCCATGGCAGGGAGTCTCGTAACGCAAAAAACTCATACTGTAGGTTTGATACTTCCTGATATTACAAATCCCTTTTTCCCCGGTGTTGCCAGAGGAGCCGAAGACAAGGCAAATGAATCGGGCTACAGCATTATATTTTGCAATACGGATGATAAGCTTGAAGTGGAAGAAAAGCACATTGAAACCCTTACAAAAAAAATGGCTGACGGTATTATAATCGCGCACTCTTCCAACAGTGAAAAAATGTCCGGAATATTAGAGCGGTGCAAGGTTCCTGTAATTTTGATAGACAGAGATTTTTATTCCAAAAACATTTGCGGAAAGGTCTTGGTAAACAATTTAGAAGGAGCATACAATGGCGTTGTCCACCTTATAAATAAAGGGTATAAAAAAATAGCATATCTGTCAGGGTCTTTAAAAACACGTACAGCAAGAGACCGATTAGCCGGATATAGAAAAGCCTTATGTGACAATGGTTTGGAATATGATGAAAAACTTATTAAGTACGGTGAATATAAAATTGAATGGGGAAAAAATGGTATTATTGAATTGTTATCTGAGAACAAGAATTTTGATGCCATATTTTGCGGTAATGATCTAATTGCAGTGGGAGCTGTTAAGGAGCTTAAGAAGCGCGGCTTCAATATTCCTGATGATATAGGCATAATTGGTTTTGATGATATATATCTGGCAGGACTTGTTGAACCTTCTCTTACTACCGTCAGACAGCCAAACTACGAAATGGGTTACATGGCTATGGAGCTGCTATTAAAAAATTTAAACAGCTCCGATAAAAAGGTAAACAAAGAAGCAGAAGTAATCATACTAAATACAGAAATAATAGAAAGAAGCTCTGTATAATCAATGATAAAGCAGGTGGTAGAATGAAAAAAGGACGTCTGTTAAATTCTGAAATCTCATACGTTATAGGAAAAATGGGACATACGGATTCAATTACCATAGGCGACTGCGGTCTTCCTGTTCCGGATGGAGTTCAAAGGATAGATCTGGCTGTGGCAAAGGGACTGCCTGAGCTTATTCCGGTATTGACGGCAGTACTGGACGAGCTGTTTATTGAAAGGGTTATACTTGCGCAGGAAATAATTGAAAGCAATCCGGAATTGAACAATAAGATAATAAAAATAATAAAAAGTATAGAGAAGGAAGAAATTAGATCTATAGACGTTGAATATGTCGCTCATAAAGAATTCAAGAAACTGACTGCAGGTACAAAAGCTGTTGTAAGAACAGGTGAATATAAGTCCTATGCCAACATAATTCTAGTATCTGGAGTAACATTCTAATATATAATCAGTTTCCGGGTGGTGATTAATTGAAAGACATTGCAGTATCCATGAAACATATCAATAAAGATTTTTCAGGTGTTAATGTATTAAAAAATGTAAATTTCAACATTTATAAAGGGCATGCCATGGCTCTTGTAGGAGAAAACGGAGCCGGAAAATCAACCCTCATGAAAATACTTACCGGAGTTTACTTAAAAACAAGCGGCGAAGTTTATCTGAACGGGCTTCAAGTTAATTTCAATGATACACGATCCTCTCAACAAGCCGGAATCGCCATTATACATCAGGAGCTAAACTTGGTCAAAGATCTGTCCATAGGAGAAAATATATTCCTGGGAAGAGAGCCTGTATCGGCACGTGGGCGAATTCTTTGGAGCAAACTTTACTCTGATTCTGAATACTGGCTGAAAAAATTAGGGCTAAATGAGAACCCCAAAGAATTAGTTAAAAACTTAAGTGTAGGAAAGCAGCAATTGGTTGAAATTGCAAAGGCACTTTCTATTGATGCAAATGTTATCATCATGGATGAGCCAACCGGTGCCTTGACCCCATCAGAAACACAAAAATTATTTAATGTAATAAATGACTTGAAATTTGAAGGAAAAAGCATTGTGTACATATCTCATAGACTTCAGGAAATATTTGAAATTTGTGATGATGTAACAGTATTGAGAGACGGAGAGTTAATCGGAGAAAAATCAATTAAGGAAACTGATGAAGATAAAGTAATTGAAATGATGGTTGGCAGAAAACTTAATGAGCAATATCCTCGAATTAAAACGGTGGCCGGCCCTGAAGTTTTGAAAGTGGAAAACCTTTCGAATCAGTTTGTAAAAAATGTTTCATTTACGATAAGACAAGGCGAAACACTAGGTGTAGCAGGCTTAATGGGTTCTTCAAGAACCGAACTTATGAGAACTCTTTATGGAATCTATCCATACAATGGGGAAATCTTCTTAAATGGTGAAAAAGTAAAAATTTCATCTTCCATGAATGCCTTAAATTTGGGTATAGCATATGTTTCAGAGGACAGGAAATCTAACGGAATAATAAACGAAATGAATGTACGAGAAAATATAACTCTATCATCTCTTAAAAAATTTACAAATGCTACAGGCTTAATCAACAGAAGCAAGGAAGAAACTTCGGCAAATAATTATATAGAAACAATGTCAATTAAAACTGCCGGGACACAACAGCTTTTAAAATATTTAAGCGGCGGAAACCAGCAAAAAGTATCCATTGCAAAAAACTTAAATACAAATCCGAAAATACTCATTCTGGATGAGCCTACACGTGGAGTTGACGTTGGAGCGAGAAAAGACATCTACGATTTAATAAATAAATTCAAAACCAAAGGCATGTGCATTATAGTAGTGTCTTCCGATATACCTGAAATCCTTGGAATTTGCGACCGAATAATGGTCATGCACGAGGGAAAGATCTCTGGATTTTTGCAGCAAAAGGATGCTACACAGGAGGCAATTATGACCCTCGCCGTAGGAAAGGATGTAGTATAATGAATAAATTATTAAAAAAGCTGCTTAAAAACAAACCTCTGATAGTATTGCTTATCACTTCAATTATTGTTGCAATTCTCAACCCCAGATTTTTGACTTGGGGCAATATTCTTACTGTTCTAAGGCAAACATCAATTAATGCTGTAATAGCTACTGGAATGACGTTTGCAATACTAATTGGCGGGATTGATTTATCTGTTGGATCGGTTTTGGGAATTTGTGGTGCTGTGGCGGCTGCCATGATTTCATCTGGCACAAATGTATTTATTGCTGTAATTGTCGTTCTCCTGCTGGGAACATTTATAGGATTTCTTAACGGAACACTTATTACCGCAGGACGGTTGCAACCTTTTATTGCAACTCTGGGCACCGTTACTCTGCTAAGAGGTATAATTCTTGTATTTACACAAGGACGACCAATAAGCACTGGAAGCACAGAAGCATCCGAAGCTTTCGGAGAAATAGGTTCAGGCTTTATCGGCCCAATACCTATTCCAGTTTATATAATGATATTAGTATTTATCATTGCATACTATATACTAAATCACACCCGCATAGGAAGATATATTTATGCAACAGGTTCCAATGAGGAAGCAACAATTTATTCTGGAATTAAAACCAACCGCGTTAAGCTGTTTGTATATTCAGCCTCAGGAATGATGGCCGCACTGGCTGGAATATTGATTACAGCCAGGTTGGGCTCAGCACAGCCCACGGCAGGAGCAGGATATGAGCTTGATGCTATTGCTGCAGTTGTTCTTGGAGGAACAAGCATGGCTGGAGGGATAGGAACAATTGCAGGTACGGCAATAGGAGCTCTCATAATCGGCGTACTGAACAATGCCCTGAACTTAATGCAAGTATCCTCTTATTACCAGGATGTTGCAAAAGGCATAGTAATACTTGCCGCTGTACTTCTTGATAGAAAACAAAAATTATCAAGATAAAAATAAAACTTTTAATTAGGGAGGAATTTATGAAAAAATTTTTGAGTTTTGTTGTTGTAACGCTAATGATACTGTCTCTGTTTACAGGATGCGGTAAAAATGAAAATCCAGACGGCGAAGAAACAAAAACCATAGGACTGGCAATTTCAACATTAAACAATCCTTTCTTTGTAGACTTGGAGGCAGGTGCCAAGGCAAAGGCTCAGGAACTGGGAGTTTCACTTGTTACTCTTGACTCTCAGGACGACTCCGCTACAGAAATGTCAAATGTAGAGGATTTAATTAACCAAGGTGTTGATATCATCATGATTAACCCTACAGATTCCGATGCTGTTAAAAGCGCCGTTGAAGCAGCTAACAATGCAAACATACCTGTAATAACTTTGGATAGAGGTGCTAACGGCGGTGAAGTTGTATCTCACATTGCATCCGATAACGTTGCAGGCGGCAGACTGGCAGGAGAATACATAGTTGAGCTTCTGGGCGGAAATGGAAAAGTTGTTGAGCTTGAAGGCATCCCAGGTGCTTCTGCAGCAAGAGACAGGGGCCAAGGATTTAACGAAGCAATAAGTGAAACAGATATTGAGGTAGTTGCAAAGCAAACAGCAAACTTTGACAGAGCTGAGGGGCTGACAGTAATGGAAAATATTCTTCAAGCTCAGACTGAAATAAATGCCGTATTTGCTCACAATGATGAAATGGCTCTAGGAGCCATAGAAGCTATTAAAGCTTCAAAAAGAGATATACTTGTTGTAGGTTTCGATGCCACCGACGATGCAAAAGCAGCGGTTGAAAGCGGAGAGATGGCAGCAACAGTTGAGCAGCTTCCAAAGGAAATAGGTTCTCTGGGTGTTGAAACAGCAGTAAAAATCCTAAATGGTGAGCAGGTTGAAAGCATGATACCAGTAGATCTGCAACTTGTTAAGAAATAAGAAAAAACATACTCCCGAAGCAAAAGTCATACATTTATTGACTGGCACTTCGGGAGTTTTTCAAGTTCAATTAAATAAGGCGTAACAATTAAATCATATTAATTATAAAGTTTAACTTTTTAAAGTTCATTTGAACTTTCTTTTATTTTTTTGACCTGCTCTTAATATATCTATCTCGACCTCTTTTTCGAAAAACATAAATAGAAATACAATCGATAAAATTACTACACTTACAAGTATTGCCTGTTGCCCAAGTATTGCAATGCAGTTTTTACCTGAAATTGCACCGATTGTAAATATAAATATGACTCCGTAATAAAATATGCTTCTGTGAAATAACGAAGTGTCTTTTTTAATTATTGAGCCACAAAGTAAATCTGTAGCCGTACGCAGGTTTCCTATACACATAGTCGTAGCCAAAGAATTATCGTGTATCTTTCTAAAGCTTTGAACTTGAATTCCGCATGCATAAGAAATCATACTGTTAGCAACCAGATTCAGGTCAGTTCCCATAAGAGACACCACCAGCATTATAATAATCTCTACCAGTATTCCGATTTGACGCCAATGAATCTTTCTGGTATTACCGAACTTAAGCTTCAACATCTGTGCAGTAAAAACACCAGCTATAAATGATATTACTGGAATCAGATACCTTACAGCTTCCGAATAATTTAATCCTGAAATATTTATTCCAAGAAGTATAATATTTCCTGTCTGTGCGTTGGCAAAAACCTTACCTCTGAAAACATAGGTATATGCATCCATATATCCTCCTGAAAAGGCTAAAAGTATACCTATCATAATAGATTCGGACATTTGCCACCTGTTAATTTCATTGTTTATCTGTTTCTTATTCATTTTGTTCATTTAAATTAAATACGCTTCCTTAAATTTATGTCATCATCACTATACCAGAACAAATTACGGCATGCAAGTCTATATTACAAAACTTAAAATTGCATGTTATTACAGAATTTTTTAACATAAAAAAACTAATCATAAAAATAATTCTATTATTGCAATATCAATTATTTGTGCGAATTTAACCCTAAATTTAAAACAAATAGTAATTTGTTTCTACAGATCTTCTGAAATTAACTGGATAGATTTCATAAACTATCCATTCATAAAATATCAGTCAGATTTTATATATTGTATAAAACCTTGGACAGAAATTCCTTTGCTCTTTCGTGCTTGGGATTTGTAAAAAAGTCACTTGGATTATTTTCTTCCAATATCTGCCCGTCATCCATGAATAATATTCTGTTTGCAACACTTTTCGCAAAGCCCATCTCATGAGTAACAACAACCATCGTCATGCCTTCCTCCGCCAAATCCTTCATAAGATTAAGCACTTCTCCAATCATTTCGGGGTCAAGAGCCGATGTAGGCTCGTCAAAAAGCATTATTTCCGGCTTCATAGCAAGCGATCTTACAATTGCTATTCTTTGCTTCTGTCCTCCTGAAAGCTTATTGGGATATTCATTCTTCTTATCTGCAAGTCCTATTCTTTCCAAAAGCTTTACCGCAATCTCTTCTGCCTCAGTTTTAGTTTGAAGGCCCAGTTTAACCGGAGCCAAAGTAATATTTTCCAATACTGTTAAGTGAGGAAAAAGATTGAAATGTTGAAACACCATCCCCATTTTCTGCCTTACGCTATTTATTTTGCATTTTTTATCTGTAATAGCTTCACCTTCAAAAAATATGTTTCCGGAATTTGGAATCTCCAACAGGTTCATGCATCTTAATAACGTGCTCTTTCCAGATCCAGATGGGCCTATGATTACAACTTTCTCACCTCTGCTGACAGAAGTATTCACATTCTTCAAAACATGGTTCTCGCCAAAGCTTTTGTTTACATTTTTAATTTCTATCACTTTGAGAAAGCCTCCTTTCCAATCTTTTCTGCACTGCACCCATACCAAGAACCATTACAAGGTATGCTATAGCTACTGTATACAGCGAAAAGAATGGCTCGTATGTCCTGCTTCGAATTAGATTTCCAGCATTGGTCAAATCAATAACAGGAATAAATCCAACTACTGAAGTTTCCTTTAAAAGAGCAATGAACTCATTTCCCAATGCAGGCAATATGTTTTTTACAGCCTGAGGAAGTATTATGTGAAACATCGTACTGTTGCTACTGAGGCCAAGTGATAATCCTGCTTCCATCTGACCCTTATCGACAGATTCAATTCCTGCTCGCGCTATTTCTGCAACATAGGCTCCTGAATTAATTCCAAAAGTCATGATTGCTATAAATATAGTATTATCCATATTTACAAATACTGCATAGTACATTATTAAAAGTTGTACAACCACAGGCGTTCCTCTAATAACAGTGACATATAACCTGCAAATCAAGTCCGGAATATACATTTTTTTGTTATTTTTGGCGCTATATCGAATAACTGCAACTATCAACCCTATTAATATTCCCATAAGTGTGGCAAAAAGAGCAATTAATATTGTATTCTTTATACCCGTAAGAAATAATTTATATCTTGCATCCTTAATAAATGTCTTAGTAAAGTTTATTATAAATTCGTCTAACAAAATCTCACTCCTCTGCAAACAAAAGACGATCTCCGCAAGCAGATCGTCCTTAATCCAATCCTAATTAGAATGCTTAGCTATAAGCTCTTCAATCTTACCTTCATCTAAAAGCTTTTGAAGAGTCTTGTTTACAGCCTCAAGCAGCTCTGTATTGCCTTTTTCTACCGCTATTCCGTATTGTTCGCTTATTTCTCCAAATATGCATGTTACTAACTCTTCACTGTTATTTTTTACAATTTCTTCTGCAGGCATTTCATCTACAATAACCGCATCAATTCTTCCGTTCAATAAATCCTGTGCCGCTTCCAATGCGTTTGCATATGTCTTTACTTCCGCGCCTGTGTTGTACAAGTCTCCGTCCTCAAGATCTACTGCATCGCTTATAGCAAGGTCTCCCGTAGTCCCCAACTGTACACCGATCTTCTTACCTTCTAAATCTTCCATGGTTGTAATCTCAGCATCATTTTTGGAAATAATATTTTGAATTGATTCAACATAAGGTATTGAAAAATCAACTTCTTCTGCCCTTTCAGGGTTTATAGTCATTCCTGCAGCCACCAAATCAGCTTTGCCTGCTACAAGTGAAGGAATGAGGCTGTCAAAATCCGTATGCTCTATAACAAGCTCTTTTCCCATTTCATTAGCTATTTCCTGAACTATGTCAGGATCAACACCCACAACCTTTTCTCCTTCAAAATACTCAAATGGAGCAAATTCCGCATTAGTGTACATTACTAATTTATTATTTTCAACATCGGCTGGTGTCTCTGCAGGCTGTTCACTGCCTGAATCGGAGCTACATCCTGTTGACAGAACAAAAACCATGGTCATCATTAATATAATAGATATTACCTTTTTCATTTTATCCTCCAAAATTGTCCTTATATTTTTTAACATAAACGTATATTAGCACTTTTTGAAGGTTGTGTCAAATATTTTTTCATATTCTTGCATATTTATATATTTATTCTATTGATGCATTCTTATTCTTATGTTTACACACAAAATATTGTACGTCTATCTAGGATTATGTTTCTCTCCTACGGTAAAATTCTTTGCCTTATTTTGAATGCATGGAAACATCTGAACCGCGGTTACAGAACCTACAATAATGATTGTGGATATTGCATAAAACATAATTCTGGAATCCAGTACGAAACTGCCCTTTTCTATAATTGTTTCATAGTCTCCGGGCTTTATGTCTTCAACTACATTTGCTTGTATATATATACCAAAAAAATGCACCCTGCGGAGCATTTTCTGCAATTATCTCCACAGGGTAATTCTTTTTTTACTAAAATTGTAGCTAAATTTCCTTTTTTGTTTTCTATTCTGCCTATTAAAGCCATTTACTTTCCCTTTCATTACAAATGAAGTGTCGATGACTTATTCATATCTTAAAGCATCAATAGGGTCGGATTTTGCTGCTTTTCTGGCAGGGTAGTATCCGAAAAATACACCAATTATCATAGAAAAGGCTACGGCTACCACTATTGATACAGGATTTACAACAATAGGAAGCGAGATTATTTTTCCGCCAAGCATAACAAGTCCGATGCCCAACAACGTTCCAACAATTCCTCCAAGTGCCGACAATGTAGCAGACTCAATCAAAAACTGAAACAAAACATCTTTTGTTCTTGCACCAAGTGCCTTCTTTATACCTATCTCCCTTGTTCTTTCTGTTACCGAAACAAGCATTATGTTCATTATGCCTATGCCTCCAACCAATAAGGATATGGCCGCTATGGCAGCAACAGCTATGGACATGCCACCTAATATTCCATCAACCGTCTGCTGATCTTCCTCCACTGTATAAAACCAGTAATTTTCAGGCAGCCTGTTCTTAAGCCCTGCTATATATGACAGTATCTCGTCACCTGTTTGGCTTACAGGATATTTTTCTCCGATAAAGACATCCAACCCGTAAAAAGAATAGCTGTCAGGAAAAGCCATAGTATAAGGTATATAGCTGTCCTCATAGGTTTTCTGCCCCTGCAGCATAGATAAAACAGGTGACTCCTCATTCTTGTATACGCCTACTACAAGCAAATCTTCCAAATTATTTTCTATTTCAACCCTTACTGTCTGTCCCGTTACATTTTCTTTATTGAACAGCTTCATAGCCGCGCTTTGCTCCAAGACAACCACCTTGCTTTTTCTGTCCACGTCACTCTTGTTTATCATTCTTCCGTATAGCATCTTAATCTTCTGTACGTCACTTAAGTTATAATCAACACATTCCATACTAAGTTTAATAATATTTTTATTATGAGTAACATCACTTCTTATTGATTCTGAAGGACACAAATATGAAATTTTATCTCCAAATCTTTCTTTAAGAAGCTCCATATCATCCCTGTTAAAAAAATCTGTAGAACGGTAATCCTCTATGTTAGTATATATGTATGCACGATTTTTGCCTATGTCCTTATATATATCATCCATAACGCCCTTCATGCTGTCACCTATTGCCACTATTGCAATTACAGAACTAATACCGATTATTATTCCAAGCATTGTAAGAAGAGATCTCATTTTATTGGATATTATGGACTGAACAGCTATTTTTACATTTTCCATCCAAATCATCTTACAGCCTCCTTCTTTCGGTCTTCGATAATACATCCATCTCTGAAAACTATTATCCTGTTCGCAAATTCTGCTATATCCGGCTCATGGGTTACCAAAATTACACTGCTTCCTTCTTTATTCAGTGTCTTAAATATCTCCATTATTTCTTCCGAAGCCTGTGTATCAAGATTGCCTGTGGGTTCGTCGGCAAGAATAATGGGCGGATTATTTGAAAGAGCTCTGGCTATTGCAACCCTTTGCTTCTGACCCCCTGACAATTCGTTTGGCAGATGATTTATTCTTTCAGCCAGCCCTACTTTTTCCAGAAGCTCCATCGCTCTTTTTTTCCTGTAAGAAGATTTTGTCTTGGCATATACCATAGGAAGCTCCACATTTTTAAGAACACTGGTTCTAGGTATGAGATTAAATGCCTGAAAAACAAATCCTATTTTTTTGTTCCTGATAAACGAAAGTTCATCCTGAGTCTGGTCTTTGATATTAATCCCCTCAAGCAGATATTCTCCTGACGATGGCCTGTCCAGACATCCTAATATATTCATGAAAGTTGATTTTCCCGAACCTGAATGTCCCATTATCGCTATAAATTCACCATGACTGATTTCCAGGCTTACGTCTTTAAGAGCATGAACTTCAACTGAACCATTTTTGTATGTTTTATTTAAATTACTAATAGATATCATATTGCTCATATTGCGCCTACTTTATTCTTGATTTTCATTAATTGTAACAATCATACCATCCGTAAAACTTGCATCCGGATTAACAATAACCTTCATACCGGCATTAAGCTCACTGCTTATTATTTCTGTTTCAAGGTCAGTTACGAGCCCTGTATCAACAAGCACAGATTTTATTGAGCCATCATCCTGCTGTACAAACACTTTATTTTGATTGTTTTCATCTGTAATGATTGCTCCTGATGGAACCGCAAAAACATTCTCTGCCTTGTCAACTTTGATTTTTGCCGTAGCAATAACTCCAGCCATTAAATTTTCAGGCCTTTTTGTTACATCAATAACTACAGGTATAACTCTTTCCATCGTATTGTTATCTTTTTGTTCAGCTGTAGGAGAAATTCTGGAAACAATTCCTTCCGCAGTGTCAGCTCCCATAACATCCGAATGTATAACAACCTCCTGGCCTGTCTTTATCTTCCCTATATCATACTCACTGATAGACACCTTCATCTGAAGCTTGTCGAGATTTTCAACAACAAACATTGCTTTTTCGTCTTCGGTATCCTTGGCATACCTTCCCAGATTTACATTAACTCTTGTTACTGTACCATCTATAGGACTTTTAACATATATTTTTTCAAGATCCTCTTTTTTCTTTTCCAATTCCTGCTTTTGGATTTCTATTCGCTTAAGCTCGGCAGACGATGCAACTACTTTTCCGTTTGTTACATTAAAGCTTTCCAGATTTTTTCTCGCTTCTTTCAAACTCATTTCTAATTTGTCAAATGCCTCCTGAGTTATTATTTCGTTTATAAGAAGCTCTTTGTTCTGCTCATAATTTCCTTCAAGATCCTTAACCGAAAGAATTGCATTGTCATATTCTATCTGCTTAGCATTAAGCTTTTCGTCAAGTTCAAGGGTAGACAGTTCTATCTGATTCTCTTCAGAAGCTATTTGTTTTTCCAGCTCCTCGCTGTCAAGCACCGCCAATACCTGATCTTTTTTAACTATGTCTCCTTCCTTGACACGTATATCAATAATCTCATAGTTTAATGGAGACACCACATCTGCCTTTGCAATTCCCTCCAGTGGAGCTTTTACAGATATTATCTGCTCAATACTCTTTGTATCCAGAATTTCAGCATTAGCGTAAACTTCCGCTGTGCCTTTATCCTTGTTTAAGGCAGTAAAAACAGCCAAGGCTGCTATAACAATAAGTGCTGCAATTAATACTTTTTTTCTTTTAAATACTTTCATTTTACTCTCCAAATATTAAATTTCTAAACTCTGTTTCATAAATAATATTAGCCAAATCGGCCAGTATTAACCATAGAATTATCTTACATTATTAAAATTAACCTTACATTAATGCAAGGTTAGTTTTTTCTAAATATATCTCCTGATTTTCTTAAGTGTTCAGGTTATTGCCGCAATGTATTTTTCAATTGCGTTTTTATTTGATATCTTGCACCATTAAGCTCTTTATAAAGTATTTGTCTTGAATAATTTTTGTCTGAAATTTCATCTATTTCAAATCCAAGAATATCTCTCCACACTATTGATATTCTCATTATTGGTTCAAGAGACATCAACGTGGATTGAAACGGCTCATCATATGATTCCAGCCTTGAGGAATATTTAAAAACCTTATTGTCATTAATGTATTCTAACGCAAACAGCCTAATAACTTCACCTGCAGTTTTTTTGAAAAGCTGCGGCTGCACTTTCTCTGATAACTCACCTAAAAAAACATTGTCTATTGCATTATGAGATATGTCTGACGCCCGTTTTTCATCTCCTGTAAGGCGAAAAGCCACAGTATAAATTTTCTTAAAATAATCATTGACATTCAATGCAAATCCTCCATTGTTATTTAATGATAATTCTGAGAACATTCTATCACAAAAACATAAAGTGCGACGCTAATTGTAATAATTAACAGGAATTATGTAATAATTAAATTTTCTTTACTTCCTACAAGCAATTATATATTAACACATCAACAAAAAACATATTGCCGTTGTGATGTATCTCCATGGCACCGTTATATTTTTCCAGCGACTTCATTACACTCTTAATTCCCATTCCGTGGTTTTGCTTATCACATTTTGTTGTAGCCAGCACGCCGTCATCATAATGAAGATTTCCCGCAAACGAATTGGAAATGCTTATATATAATACATTCCTGTCAAGCTCCAGCATTATTTTGATTATTTTTTCATCGCATTTGCAGACTGCTTCTACTGCGTTATCAAGGAGGTTCCCAAGTACTACGCTTAAATCAAATGGCAAAATGTTGAGTCTCTCCGGAACATTAATGCTTATATCCGTATTTATACCAAGAGATTTTGCATTATGGAGCTTGTAATTAAGAATGCTGTCAATCTCAAAATTCCCGGATTTGGAATACTCATTCGTTATATCTGTGAACTTAAAAACACTGTTCAGATAATCCAGAGCCTTCTCGCTTTCATTATTTTCAATAAGTGTCTTTATTGAAAGCATATGATTTTTCATATCATGGCTGAACACTCTCAAATTTTCTTTTGATTGATTAATTATCTCAAGCTGCTCTAGATATGCATAATTTTGCTGTTGAAGCAGAGCATTCTCCATTTTTTCATCATAAGATTTTATTAAAAAGTCATACAAGTAAAATATAAATAAATTTATTATAAAAAGTATAATCACACTTGTAATTATTCCGGTTAGGTTATTAGGATTGGCTTTCATAACCATCATCAATGCCAGAATCAATGTACCGGCAGGTATTATAAATATTGAAAGCCAATGAAAAACCGAAACTTTAACATCATTTTTAATCCTCTTAAAGTTTGACAAAAGAAGCATAATGTTGTACGTAATTATTTTTATTGTTATTAGCGCGGCCATTAATTTGAGATCAGAATCCTTGGATATAATCGTTATGTCATAATATTGCATGGGCAATACAACGGACAACTCTATAATTGCAAGTATAACATAAATTGATATCGATACTGTAATTCTTTTTCTCAATGCAGCTTCATAGTTAAAAGTGATTAAAAAAAACATAATTAAGTTTGCAAAGACATTAAGCGTAGAATTGTTAAACGCAATGAACAGTAATCCTATAGTAAAAAAATAAAGTAAGTAGGATACCGCTTCTACCTTCTTATCTGTTTCAGCCACATCAAAAAAAATGCGCATAAATCTATAAATTATATATGTACCGAACGCATTTGTTATAAGGTATACTGAAGCAACATTATTTGTCATGCCGTTCTCTCAGCTTTCTTTGCATTATTTTTTCTCGGACTGTCTTTCTGTTATTTTGACTTATTGTCAAAATTTCTCCATTAATCATTTTTACATGCTCGTAGGTGTGTTCAATGCATTTCTTAAAATTTATTAAGTATGATTTATGTATCAGAATGAAATCATTATTCTTAATCTGCTCCTCAACTTCTGAAAGCTTACCGTAAAAGCTGCTGACTTCGCCATCCTGAATGACATTGACCTTGCGGCCCCTGCTTTCAAAATACAAAATATCATTTATGTTTACGTTGGTTGTAACATTTCCGTTTTTATACTCAAAAAATTTATTCTCTTTATTGAGAAGCTTAACCGCTTTCAGCAGAACTTCTTTGATTTTTTCCATGCTGACAGGTTTTATTAAAAAATTAAGTGGTCTTATATCAAACAATTCCATTGCATAACTTTCCTTGAATGATATGTATACAATCTGAGTAAGCTCATCACCAAATTCATCCCTTATCTTCCTACCTACCTCAACTCCACTGATTTTGCAGAGCTCAATATCAAGCAATATTATATCATACCTGCTTTTATTGTTAAGTGATTTGCACAGCTCTTCCCCGGAATAATATACATCCGTCTCAATTTCCTGGTTTATACAGTTTTCTATTTCCAGCAGCATGTCCTCCAGCTGCCGGCATATAATTTTTTCGTCATCACAAATTGCAATTCGTAACATTTCTCCACCGCTTTATCTAATGTTTCAAAATTTGTTCATATCTGCATAAGCTGCAGGCTTGTTGACCCCACGCAAATGAGATTATATTTCATCTGTTTTATTTATTGTATCATATTAAGTATTTAGAAGCATTTTTATAATTTATCATTTCTTATTATTTTTCAAATATCTTTTCTTGTACTTTATCAAACAATACCCGCTGATTTTATTTATTATCGAATAATTATATATGCTGCCCACCACGCCTACAACCGGTATGCCCTGTATAAATTTAGCTGTAAGCATAGAATCTGATAAAATCTTTGATGTATTTAGTATTTCTTTGTTCAAATCGTATTTAAACATAATATGATTATCTATTTTGTCCGATATTAAATCCACTCTTCGGTTGTATTTGCTCTGTCTTTCTCCGTTTGTGAGTGAAGCATTTATTATATTAAGAATATATATTTTTTCTTCTTCAAGTTCATAAAGAAACCCATAGCTTAATGATATCTCATAAACGGTTTTTAGTATCATTGCCGAAAAAAGAGGAATATCAGGTATTCCCATGCCCAATAATCCCAAGCCCGCGCCCTCCAGAGTTGAAATAGATGCATTTAACATAGTACTTTTTTTGGAATGCCCGTCAATTCTCCTGATACTTCTGCTATTTGAATTCTTTTTAAGGTTGTAGTCATGAATATTGTGATTGAATTGTATTTTATTTTTATTGTACAGTTTTTCAATATACTTTGTTCCATTTTTGAAAATAAGCTTAAAAGACTTATAAAATGCCGCATCCAATGTATTTTTTAAAGAATCTGGTATTTTTGACTCAACTTTGTTAACTATGGGTTCTATTTTTTCTCCCATAATTCCCTGTTTTTTATTCAGAATTTTTAATTCTTTTTTTTCAAGCTTTCTTAAATGCTTTTTTATAATATCCATAAATATTTCCATCCTACTGTGCAAGTTTATCAGTCGGTACCTGTTTCCCAGCTTCAATCAAAATTTTATTTTTCCCAAAGAAAAGTGACATTGCAATAATTATCCCACCTGTTACCAAAAGAATAATTTCTATTTCTACATAATCCGAAACAGGACCAAAAACAAGCATTCCAAAAGGCATCATTATACTTGATATCATTCCGAGAATGCTGAATACTCTGCCCATAAAATTTGCTTCGACCCTTTCCTGAAGCAACACTATGGCAGGAGTATTAAGTATTGGCATAGCTACTCCGAACAGACAAATAATAGAAATATATACCCAGAAATATGGTACAATGCCTAGTAACACTGTACACACACCTATAATAATACAGGCTGTCGCCATTGTGTGTATTCTGTTTTTGAATCCCTCCCAATATGCCATCAGAGCACCTCCAATTACCATGCCTGCCGAAAATACAACCTCAAGAGTCGTAAGACGCCACACATCATTTCCAAAGCTTCTTGCGACCTGCAATGGTGTCAGAAATGCCGGAGGGGCAAGCAATACATAAAATACAGCTAAAAAAGAAAAATATATCTTCAAAAATTGACGTTCGTTAATATATTTTATTCCTTCTTTCATATCTTTAAAATAGTTTAATTTATGCTCTTCCAATGCCTTTGCGTGTGGAGCAGCATGAAGAAAAAAAACTAAAATTGATATTGCTACTACAGCAGTTATAACATCAACTAAAAATATGACTTTTATACCTATCAAACTTAACAATGCTCCGCTTGCCATTGGAGAAAACAGTGTAGCCATAGCCTGCAAACTTCCGTTAGTAGCATTGACCTTAGTGAGCTTATCTTCGGGAACAAGCTGAGGAATAAATGCGTTAACAGCAGGAGTCTGTACTCCTGAGCCAAAGGCTCTTATGACTGATGCAGCAAATAACAGCCATATGGATTCATATCCCATGTAAAACAAAATTGCAAGAATGAGTGTCGCCAACGCTATAAATGAATCTGCAAGAATAATTAACTTTTTTCTGTCGTAACGGTCTGCCCAGACCCCTGCAAATGGGGATAATACAAAAATAGGAAGAAATCCACATAAAATTGATATTGTCATCATAACTCCTGACCGAGTTTCAAGAGTTATGTACCACATTATTGCATATTGAACCAACGAAGTCCCGAACAATGAGATAATTTGGCTCAGTAAAAACAAAACAATATTTTTTTTCCAATCTTCATTCATATATTAAATTCTCCAACCTCATATCGTCTTTATTAAATGCTGCATTTCAGTTTTATATTTGCTGATTTCAGTCAAGCTGTTCTGCAAACTGTATCTTTACTCCGTTAGGGTCCTGAATGATAAAGTATCTTATATGCGGATTCGGCTGAACAGGACCGGTTTTTATTTCAATTCCTCTTTTATTTACAGACTGAACTGCCTTATCAAGTGAATCAACCTTAAAGCCAAGAGTAACCGCATTTCCTGGATTTATATTCTTTATTTTTTCATTACAAATTAACTCTATCTTTGTCTCACCTTCACCTAAAAAACAAATTTCCATTCCAGGTGCTCCGCTGAATCTTCTTTCTAATTTCAACTCTAAAAATTCCTGGTAAAATTTCAAGCTTTCTTCCATATTATTCACCAAAATTGTTGTCCATAAAAATTTCATACTTACCTCCGATTATGTATCTTTAATACAATATAATATATTTATTTGCCATATGCAATAATTTTAACAATTAATAAATTGTTCGCCATTAATATTTGGTTAATTTCTCATTAGAATATGTTTCATTTAACAAAATTTTTACCATTAACACGTCATATTTGCTATAACAGGTACAGCCGACTGCCTTCTGTCATATAATAAATAATATATTGCAGAAAGGAGCTTTTCATGTCTAAATATTATAACGACAATTTACATAACAGGACGATGACAATGACTGGTCAGGGCCAGATTTCAGCAATTCCTAATTTAGCCGTACTGCGTCTTGGCGTGCAGACAACAGGAGAAAATTTGGTCAATATTCAATCCGATAACGCTCAAAAAACTCAATCAATCATTGATATTCTTAAACGGATGGGTGTTTCTGACATTAAAACGTATCAGTACACAATAGACAAGATGTACGACTATGAAGACGGAAGACGCATAGACAAAGGATATTCTGTAAAAAATATACTGGAAATAAGAACGTCAAATATGGACAGAGTAGGTACCATAATAGATGCCTCTGTAAATGCCGGAGCTAACATAATCGACCTGATTTCATTTGAGGTCTCAAACAAAGAATATTATTACCAGCAAGCGCTTAACATGGCCGTGATGAACGCTATTCAGAAAGCAAAATCAATTTCTCAGAATTTAGGAATTTCTGCCAACCCTGTTCCAATGAGAATAGTTGAAAGCGGTACACTTCCTATACAACAACCATATTACAGGCAGGAACAACTTGCATCATCTACACCGGTCATGCCAGGAAATATTAAAATTGAAGCTTTTGTAACCGTAGATTTTACATTTTAACTTCGGAGTGTTTTTTCAAACATACTAATTATGGGCCTGTCATAAAAAGGCAGGCCGCATACTTTATTCTTTATATTTCATTTCTTTTGTTTACAGCTTTTCTAAGTAATTTGTAAGCAGTCGCCACTAACGGAACTCCAAACAAAATGCCTGTTATTCCCATTAAACCTCCACCTACGGCCACAGCCGCAAAAACCCATATTCCAGGAAGCCCTATACTGCTTCCTACAACCTTTGGATATATAAAATTTCCTTCCAGCTGTTGAAGCACAACTATAAACACAAGAAACAATACTGCCTGAAACCAGTCTATAGTTACTATTAATAAAAATCCCAACACTGCTCCTATATATGCCCCAAGCATCGGAATAAGCGCTGTCAATCCAATAACCGGCCCTATGACTTTAGCATATGGAAACCTAAGGATAAGCATTCCTATGGTGCATAGAATTCCCAATATAACAGCTTCCTTGCACTGGCCCACTATGTAGCCTGAAAAAGTATCATTTGCAGTTTCCATAACTTCATAAAGTTTTTTTCTTGTGCTTGGTTTTATATATGCTTTAAATAGCCTATCAAATCTACGTTTCAATTCTTCCTTATCGGCCAGTATATATATTCCGAAGGTTAGTGCAAGTATAAATTTTATAACAGCTCCAAAAGCAGAGCCTATAAATGATACGGTACCGAATGTCCAGTTCCCCAGAATTTCCATGCTTTTTTTCAACACCTCTTCACCGTTCATGCTAAAGCCCTCCACCTTTTTCTGCAGTGACGGTATAACGTCCGAATTGTCAATGGCCCATTTTAAAGCACTGTCATAAACGTCAGGGAATCCCTTTATCAAGAGAGATACAAATTGGACAATTTGCGGTATGACTATATTAAGAAAAAATATAACTACTAAAATAATTGTCAGCAAAGAAAAAAGTATGCTCATTCCTCTTTTAGACTTATTGACTAATTTGTTTCTGCTCCTGGGGAAATATATTCTTTCGTAAAAAACAACCAGAATATTCAAAACAAACGCAATCGCAGCACCGTATATAAGCGGTGAAATAACGGCATTTATTTTTCTCATCACACCAATAGCGGCATCGAAATTAAGGACTACAATCATAACTAGCCCAATTAAAAGTATCATTTTTACAATAAAGTTCCGCTTTTTTAAATCATCCATCATGGCATCCCCTCTTTTATCATATTTTCTTTGCTTCATTTACTGGCTTAGTAACCTTAGGAGAAACAAATATCCAACTTAACGGCAGTAAAACCGCCATTAGGCCGATATAAATCCACACTCCCATTTGGAATCTTCGAAAAACAACATGCATAATAACTATGCATACTATCACTCCCAGTGAATAAATAAATTTATCCATATCTTTACCTTGGTTTGATTCATCTATAGGTCTTGAAAAAGGAAACTCTGTAAGATATATTCTCCCCAGCACCGGAAATATTGCTATAGTTGCAATCAGCATAGAAACTATATCAACAGCAAATCTATCCTTAAAAAGCACTATATAAATTGCACTGTTCACTATCATTAAAGGTATAAAAAGACGTATTACAACTGCTTCTAAAATTCCTCTGAACATCTTTTTTGTATCGGTAAATCCTGTAACAGCATATATATATGCACCCTTCCACGCGGATGAAAACAGTACAAGGTTTATGACAGAAGGAATAATCAGCAGATTAAAGTAAAGATACAGATATTCAAACCCAAGCGGTTCATAGCCCTTTCCCCTGACCCCCATATTAAATATCATGAGTACAGGAAGCAAAATTCCCGTAGACAGAGCAGGATATATTTTCAGCTTAAGGCTTCTATCGCTTCTAATTACAGAATTTGCAAAATGAAATGACTGCCTTGTCACCTCATTTCTGTTTAAAACTCTGCCCACAAGTGATTCAATCGGATGCCTCAAAGGCTTTTCACCTCCGTCACTTTCCAGCTTGAGCAAAAGAGATTCCATTTTTTTGCTTAGTTTTATATACACTATAAAGCAACTTACTGGGACTACAATTAATAACAATACAAATATGTACAGATACATTTCATCGCCACCGTTGAACAAGATTTCAAATGGTGCGCCGAACCACAGTATGGGATTTAAATAATTATAAACTTTAAAAGTATAGGTTATATTTTGCAGATCAGAAAAATCAATCATTCTAATTGCAATTTGATACCCTACAGTTACCAAAATTGTAAGCAGAATCTGAATATAATTAATTATATTCCTTAAAAACTCTCCGTCAAAAAATCTTAGCACCAAAATATATATAAATGCCGTAACCAAAAATATAAGCAAATCCATAAACAAAATTTCCAGCAACAACACAGGTATTGCCAACACTCCGTTTAGCATTACAATAGCTACAAGAGACGGGCCTGCAAGAAAGATATTGAGCCGAAACATGTATATCAAAATATGCAGAACCTTTGCCAAAGACACAGCTTTGCTATCCACAGGCTTGGTCATTAGAATATTCTTATCCTTTGTATCCAAAAGTACGAATGAAAAATCTGAAATCAGGTACATAGTTGTCATAAAAAACATCGCCCCTGAAAAATATATCATTCTTATCATTTCATCATTTATAAAATATATGAAAAACGCGAGAAATAAGCCAAAAATTAGATGAAGCAGGTATCTCTTAATGAATGAAGGATTTTCTGTTTCATTTTTTTTGTTTTGCCCTGATATAACAGGAGCTTTTCTTGAATCAAGCAAAAGCTTTGTATTTAATATTATTCGCATCATTTCATAGTCAATTCCTAATCTTCCAAACAAACCTTTAAAATTATCAAGAATTTTTAAAGACATAAATTCCATAATTACCTCCTAGCTCATAAATGCATCAATAAACTTATGAGCAAGCTTTTCATGATCGTGAAAACCTGTTACATCATTAAATATAGATTCAAGTGAAGAGTCAGATTTCTTTTGTCTAACCTCGTTCATTGTGCCGTCCAAGACAATATTGCCTTCATTTAACAGAAGTAACCTGTCGCTGAGTTTTTCCACAACCTCAAGTATATGTGACGAATAAAAAATAGTCTTTCCTGAATTTTTCAAGCCCTGAATAATTTCCTTAAACACAAGGACGCTGTTTGCATCTATACCGCCAAGAGGCTCATCCAGAAAAAGTATATCGGGATTATGAAGCATTCCAGTTATAATAGACAGCTTCTGCCTCATTCCTTTTGAAAATGTGTGAATCCTTCCGTCAATAGCTTCCTCAATACCAAATACACTCATCATCTCCTTTGCCTTTGAAACCGCCTTAATAGATCCTATACCGTAAAGCATACCTATAAACCCAATATATTCGCAGGCTGTGAGATTATCATACATATCCGATATCTCGGGAACATACCCGATTTTTCTCTTATAGTCGGTTTGTCCTTTGATATTTTCGCCGAATACATATACATCACCATCATAATCGTCAATCAAGCCGAGTATAATCTTTATTGTAGTGCTTTTACCGGCTCCGTTTGAACCTATATATCCTATAATTTCACCGCTGTTAACCGTAAAATTAATATCCTTAAGTACCTCCTTGCTTCCAAATCTTTTACTCACATGATTCAATTTCAAAACGTCAGCCATAAATCCTCCTGAAAATGCGCTTGCTTCAGAAGCGCGCCAATGCATTTTTTTAATTTAAATATATTATTGCTGTAAATCAATGGGGCTTTCATTCTTATCTCCCAAATTTTTAAAAAGAATTCCTTATTCTACTTATTATCATCAGCAAGTACACCTGAATATCCATTAATATGCTCACCTTGAAATAATAATATTATCTTAACATATAATTATCATTATTTCAGCTCAAATGTTAAAATTAATAATCATTCTGCCATAAATAACAGATGACACAAAGCACAAAAAAAGTAAAGGAAACAGATTAATACCTGCTTCCTTTACTTTTTTATTCAATATCGATTTTAACAGATTTATTTGGTCTTGATTCTTTTGGAACCGCAATTTTTAAGACGCCGTTATCAAGGCCGGCTTTTATATCCTGCGATTTTGCATCCTCCAGGTAAATGCATCTGCTCATTGAACTGTAACGTCTTTCTCTATGAATGTAGTTTTTCTTCTCTTCATTTACATTTTCTTCTTTTTTTACATTAATACTTAGTTTCCCGTCATCCATTTCAATATTTACTTCATCTTTGCTGACACCCGGCAGCTCTGCTTCAATTAAGTATTTTTTATCGTCTTCCTGAACATCGACCTTGAAGGTATCTTTAATAAAATTCTTGCCTGATGGCCAGTTAAAATTAAAAAAGTCATCAACCATGTTGTAAAAGTTACCAAAATCATCAAAATCCTTACTCATTAAACTTCTGTTCTTTCTGTTAAATGGTACTAATCCAGACATGCTCAACATCTCCTTTATTATTAAATTTATTTTGTTAGCACTCTCGTCTGGTGAGTGCTAATCTTATGGTTATATAATACCACTCATTTATAATTTGTCAACTACTTTTAGAAAAGATTTTTAATTTTTTTCATCTTTTTCTCATTTAATAATTAAAATGTTTAACTATTAGTAGGAGTTATTTTCAAAAACAAATGTAGAATTATTAAAATACATCCATTTTTTCTTAAAATATAAATGTTTGTTATGCAATGTGCTGCTTTTTTAACTTTTTTCTATTTTACTTTCAAAAGATTGTGAAATATAATACAATTATTGATATGTTAGGAGGAAGAAATGGAAAAAGAAAAATTATCAGACGAAAAAATACCTTTTTTTGAAAGCAAAAAAGGTATAATTTTTGCCGGCGGAGCAGTAGGAATCATAGCTTTAATATTAGTTGCTCTTGGAAACCCCCAAAACATGGGATTCTGCATAGCATGTTTTGAAAGAGACATAGCAGGAGCTTTAGGCCTCCACAGAGCGGCGGTAGTTCAATACATAAGGCCTGAAATAATAGGATTAATCTTAGGAGCATTTATTGCCGCTTTAGCAGGTAAAGAGTTTAAGTCTAAAGGTGGATCTTCACCAATTACAAGATTTTTCATAGGAATAGCCGTAATGATTGGCGCCCTGATGTTCTTAGGATGTCCTCTGAGAATGGTACTTAGAATAGGCGGAGGAGATCTAAATGCAATTGTTGGACTGGTTGGTTTCATGGCCGGAATAGGTGTGGGAATATTATTTTTAAATAAGGGTTTTTCGCTCAAAAGAAATTACAAAACATCCTCATTTGACGGATATGTAATGCCTATTGCATCAGTTGGACTGTTTATACTTCTGCTGGCTGCACCAGCGTTCATTTTCTTCAGCGAAGAAGGTCCTGGAAGCATGCATGCACCAATTTTTATTGCACTTGTATGCGGCTTGATTGTAGGATTTTTATCACAAAAGACAAGACTTTGCATGGTTGGAGGCCTCAGAGATAAAGTAATGTTCAAACAGAATTACTTGCTTCTTGGCTTTGTTGCAATTATTGTTGTAACAGCAATAGGCAATCTTGTTCTCGGAAACTTCAACCTAGGGTTTGCTGAACAGCCTGTTTCACATACTGACGGCCTTTGGAACTTCCTCGGTATGGCTCTTGTAGGTTGGGGATCCGTTCTTTTAGGCGGCTGCCCGTTGAGACAGCTTATACTTTCAGGTGAAGGAAATTCAGATTCAGCTGTTACAGTCTTCGGAATGATAGTCGGTGCCGCATTTGCTCATAATTTTTCTTTGGCTTCAAGCGGAAACGGACCTACTCCAAATGGACAAATTGCAGTTATAATATGTTTTGCATTTATATTGCTTTTGTCAATAGCAAACTCAGATTTGCTTAAAAAAAATAGTTAAGAGGTGAAAAAAATGAGAATTGATACATGTGGTACTTCTTGCCCTCAGCCGGTATTAATGACAAAAAAAGCTCTGAGTGGCAATACGGGAGCAGATAAAATTGAAGTGCTGACAGACAATAACACTTCAAAAACAAACGTAAAAAAATACCTTTTAAGCAATGGATTCAATGTTGAAATAGAAGAAGCTGATGATTTATTTATTGTCAGAGGAATAAAATGAAATACACAGTAGTTTTTCATACTCAGTCCGGTGCAATAAAGTTTGACAGCAAAATGAAAAAACTAAACATACCCTGCACCTTGCAGCCTGTACCGAGAAAGCTCAGTTCCAGCTGCGGAATATGTGCCAGGCTTGCTTATGAGGAAAATCCTCTAACTCTTGTAGAACCGGAAATTGAAAGAATTTATGAGGATAAATCAACTAACCAATATGTGCTGTTGTATGAAGATGAATAATCCAATAGTCGCAGATATTTCTGCGTACCACCAGCATAAAATTAAGGTTGCGAAATGCAAAAAAGGCTGTCTCTTTTTAGAGGCCGCCTTTTTAACGCGTTCAAACATTATTATTTGTCAACTATGTTGTCAATATTTTTCAGCATAATTGAAATTGTACCATTAGTGTTAGTAATAAACTCTACCTTTTCCTTGTCACTCAACATTTCATAAGGAATATTTATTTCAATTCCTTCATCGGTAATAAATTTTTGCTTAGTTTTTATTTTATTTGCATAGTTAAAGTTTACTTTGATTTCCGGCTCTCTTATGCCCTTCATCTGAATTTCTTCGTTGTATACCTTCCTTGCAGCCTCATCCTTAAACGCTTTTTCAGATATTTCTTCTATGTTTATATTCAACTTTTCTTCAACATTTTCTCTTATTATATTTTTTACACGGCTTTTCATAAGCATATCATCATCGTAGTATTCCTTGATAATTTTATCTGTCGCTTGAGTTATAATTTTCACTTTTTCCTTGTCAGGCTTCTCCTCCTTACATTCAAGTATGTGCTTTGAAATATAGTAGCTGGGTTCATTATAAACCTGGCATTTTCTCTCTTTTACAAATACATCAAGGCTGTTTAAATCGACAAATATGAATTCGTCTATTTTTTGTGATGTAGCCGGCAATGAACAAGGCTGTTCTATTATAATATTTTTTGTAGTGTCATCCTGCTTCGTAAAATGGATATATCCTTTTTTGTAATTGAGCTTAAGTATCACTATATAGTCCTTGTTAAATACATTAGCTTGTACAAACATCAAATCACAAGGTTTTATATCAGGGTTTTCAGCTATTATCTTAAAGAAAAATTCAGAAACCTCTCTTGAAAATTTTATAAAGTCATCATTTTTTAAATATTGATTAACCAGCTTTAAAAATATTCCATCTTGATTTACAAATTTTGTTTTCTTTAAATCTGCGTCATTATAACTCTTTAAGATGTGTTTTTCCGTATATTCTCTCATCTGATCATTAAATGACATGAGATTTTCGGAAAGAACAGGAATTCCAAGACTTGGATCAAGAATGTGAAGTATCGCCTTCGTTATTGAAACACTCATTTTTACCTCTCCATAAAGTTGATTATTCAATTATACATCATAAGCATTTTATTTACCAAACATTCTGACCAAAATTATGCACATTTTTTACTCCTGTGTTTTCAGTTTCCCCAGTGTATGGTTTTACTCATCAAAAAAGCCCTAACTATACACTTAGTCAATTAAGGACTTAATTTTAATATTTAATCACTCTTGTTTCATTTCCCTTTCAAACACCAGGTCAAATTCGAATATAACACCATGTCCGTTGCTTTCCGTTGGTATGGCAGTTACAAATCTCCATCCTTCTCTGCTGTACCTGTCTATTAACTCTCTGTGGTTTTGTTTTCCGTTAAATACTCCTCCTGTTGTTGCCTTTACAAACTTGTACTTGTACATTCTTCCACACTCCTCACATCTTATTTTATTAAAGCTATATAATGTCTATCTTAATATAAATCTAATTAGTTTCCTGTTCCTTTTCTGTCAACAAAACTGTTCTGCTGCTGCCGTGCCAGTCAATTTGATACTCGAACGCTTCAAAAACCGTTCTTAGTGGAATGTACGTTCTTCCGCTTATTATAAATGATTTTGCATCTGTTTTAATTTCTTTTTCATTTATATAAACAACATCTTTATCAACTGGAATTTTTACTGTTATATCATCCTTGACAGCAGTTACAATTCTATTTTCATTGTCATATCTCACTTTCGCTCCTATTGCCTCCAGAGGCATCCTGAGCGGAAGCATCGTTCTGCCTGCTTCACTTATAAACGGCTTTCCATAGCCTTCGCTTTCCGAAAACACCAATTCCCTTCCATTTAAAACAACTGTTACATAACTGTTCATTTCATCTGCTGATAAATTAGCAGTTTTCTTAACGATATCGTCTATCATGGAGACTATGCTATATTTGTCATTTGTGTCTTCATTGACATCAAAAAGCATTACTCCCCCCGCCTTGCTCAAAGATATTACAGTCTTTTCTCTTAACGTATTTATTCCGTTATAATATGATTCCAGCGGGTCTGTTGGCGCATAATCCGTATATGCATATTCTGTATTCATAGAAACTAAATGTCTGTACTGCATCCAACTGGGTCTGGCATATAGAGGCATTCCAAGTACAATTTTCTCGGACGGTACTCCTCTGTTCAGCCAATAATCTATGGATGTTTCGGAAAACCACAAAGGGCTGTGATCGGCATTACTTATATCATATGCCATTACATTTATAAAACTGAAACTTTCAAGACATTTGTCCGTCAGTACCATAGAAGGCTCCGGCCCAGCAGTCTTAGACCAAGCACCGTTTAGTGCCGCTGTCATTTCCTTTCCCATCTGTTTTAGTGCTTCACTCAACTCAACTGCAAGTTTTTCATAATCAAATGCAGTATTTGCATTTGGATGCTCCCAGTCAAGCTCAACTCCATCAAGGTTGTATTCTTCAACAATATCAGCTATATTTTCTATAAACGCTTTTCTCTTTTCATCCGATGAAGCAATCTCCTCAAATACAGGCTGCAAGGTGTTCCCTTCATATGACCAGCCTCCCACAGCAATGAAAACATTCGTTCCATCAGCATGGCATTTTTCAACCAATTTTCTAAGTTTCTCTGGATTCTTCAATTCAATAAGCGAACCATCCTCTTGAGGAATCAAAAAAGCATATATGACATGAGTCAACTTATCCGTCTGCAAATTCTCCAAGGGCTCATCAAACAAGTCCCCCGAATAATATCCTATAACTTTAAACTTTTTTCCGCTTTCATTTTCATCGTATTCTGCGGCAGATGCATTTACCAAGAATACATTAACAAACAAAATCAATGCAATTAGACCGTATGTTAAATTTTTTCTTTTCATAATAACCCTCTCTTAAATATATTCCAATGTTTCCTTATACATTTTAACTCCATACACAAAAATATTGCCTAATGCAATACAAAAATCAGCCGGTATTTTTTATCTCTTTCTTATAATAGACTTATTCTGTTCAAAATTTGTTCCAAAATAAAATTAAAATCTTTTACAATAAGATAGATGTATTGTTAACCATTTTTTTTTTTTGGTTGACAATCTTTCTTTGTAATTATATAATATCATATCGAGGTGATAGTATGACAGTAAAAAATGAGGTTTTAAATATTTTGGAGCAATATAAAGGCAAGAGTATCTCCGGACAGGAACTGGCAGAAAAACTATGTGTTTCCAGAACATCTATATGGAAAGCAATTAATTCGCTAAAAAATGAAGGTTACATAATCACAGGAGTTTCTAACAAAGGGTATTCACTGTCAAAAACTTCGGATATTTTATCATCAGAGGGTATTAGGACATTTTTAAGCGACGAATACAAAAATATATCTTTGACCGTTCACAAAACTATTGGTTCCACAAACACAGAAGCAAAACTTATGTCAATGAAACATGCAGATCATGGAACTGTAATTTTGTCTGAGGAGCAAACCGAAGGCAGAGGCAGAATGGGAAGAAGTTTCTATTCTCCGTCCGAATCCGGCATTTATATGAGTATTATTTTAAAGCCAAAGCTGAACATATCTGATTCTGTGCTGATTACTACTGCCGCAGCAGTTGCCGTATGTCTTTCCATCGATAAATTCACAAACCAATATGCTGAAATCAAATGGGTCAATGATGTATATATTGGCGGTAAAAAAGTTTGCGGAATATTGACGGAAGCAGTTACTGATATGGAAAGCGGAACAGTGAGCAGCATCGTAGTCGGCATAGGTTTAAATGTCCAGACCGAACTTTTCCCGCCGGAGCTAAAAGAAACAGCCGGATCTATATTTAGTTCAAGGGAAGGTCACTCCATACGAAATCAACTTTCAGCAGAAATAATAAACAATATTTTGTCAATATGCAATGAAATTGAAACCCGGTCATTTTTAAAGATATATAAGGATAGGTCCATGATTTTAGGCGAAAGAATAAGATACCTAAAAAATGGCAAGTGGATTGAAGGGTACGCCCAGGATATAGATGAACATGGTGGGCTGGTTGTCTTCCACGATGACGACAATAAGGAAATTCTCCATTCAGGAGAAATATCTGTTAGAAAGCAACAATAAGAAAAAGAACATCATTTTAATATACTAAATAAGGAGTATTTATGACTACAATGAAACTTACAGCAAAGGATATTACACAAATAGGAATGTTTTCCGCATTGACTGCAATAGGTGCATTTCTTACAATTCCCGTAGGGCCTGTGCCAATTACACTTCAATCTTTTTTTGTACTTTTATCAGGTATAATGCTTGGTTCAAAAAAAGCAATGTATTCACAACTGGTTTATATTCTGCTGGGATTAGCAGGCCTCCCTATATTTTCAGGTTTTTCAGGGGGATTGCAGCACGTCCTTAAACCAAGCTTCGGATTCCTAATAGGATACATATTTGCAGCATATATCACAGGAAAAATAGCCGAAAAAAATTCAACAGCAAAAAACTTATTACTTGCTGTATTTGCAGGAACTGCGGTATTGTACGCTATCGGGATTCCATACATGTACTACATACTGAATATAATGCTTGCAAAGAACTTTACAATGGCTCAAATACTAAATATGGGGATGTTCATGTTCATTCCGGGAGATACGTTAAAAGCCGCCGTTGCGGTGTTTGCAGGGGAAAAAATAAAGGCAAGGCTTACTGTATAACTTCATATACCGCAAGCCCCGCACCAATTTTGTGAGCGGCAGCTACTTTTTGCGATTGCCGTCTAAAGCCGCTCTCAATTTTGCTCCCGAATAATAAACCGGATCTCTAGGAATAGAATATGGTGGTGAATAAGCCAAATCTAAATGCATTAAGTCTTCAGCTTTTGCCTTCAATGAAATAGCAGTTACAAATACATCAAGCCTCTTATCTACTCCTTCGAAGCCTACTATTTGAGCTCCTAAAACAATTCCTGTCTTTCTGTCGGCAACAGCTTTTATAATTATTGGCTTTCCACCCAAGTATTCAGGTTTATTATATTTTTGATCTATTATAGAAACCGCATCATATCCATTCATTTTAGCTTCTGCTTCAGATAATCCGGTCTGCCCTACAGTCATATCAAAAATTCTGTAAATTCCCGTTCCTAGTATGCCTCTAAATTCATCAGCTTTTCCGCATATGCTGCTTCCTGCAATTGTTCCCGTTTTATTGGCGGTTGATCCCAACGGCCTGTACATAGCTTTACCGGTAATTGTATTATAAGATTCTGCACAGTCCCCGCAACTGTAAATGTCAGCGATATTTGTTCTCATATGCTTGTCAGTTTTTATCGCTCCTGTAACTCCTATTTCAACTCCTGCGCCGGCAGCGAGCTCAACATTCGGCTTTATACCTGCAGCAACCAGTATTATGTCGGCTTCAACAATTTTTCCGTCATTTAATACTACACCTTTTTCATTGATTTCTTTTGTAGGTGCATTCGTAATTACTGTGACCTTTTTTTGTGTTAGATAATTTTCAATATAGGATGTCATGTCTCCGTCCATGCCTTTTGAAATTGTAGACCGTGCAATTAATGTCACTTCCATTCCAAGCTTTTTAAAACTTTCGCACATTTCCATACCTATAAAACCGCTTCCGATAATTGCAGCCTTTTTAGGAATTTCGCTTTCAATAAATGATTTAATTAAATTCATATTTTCTATATTTCTCAAAAAGAAGACATTATTTCTTTCAATTCCTTTTATATCAGGTACATCAATTCTTGCTCCAGTTGCAATTATAAGCTTATCATATATGTCAGTAAATGTTTCATTCATTAAAATGTTTTTAACTGTAACTGACTTTGAATTCGGATCTATTGACACAACCTCATGCTCGGTCATTACGTCTATATTGCTTTTCTTCTTAAAAAATTCAGAGTTCCGAGGAATTAAACTGCTTAAATCTGTAAATTCGTTGCTAATATAGTATGGCATGCCACACCCTGCATACGAAATATATTTATCCCTTTCGTAAATTACTATTTCTGCATTTTTATCGTTTCTTCTTATCTCTGTTGCAGCAGATGTGCCTGCTGCTACTGCACCAACAATAATTATTCTCATAAATCCTCCTCATCTAAAATATAATTAATAAATACCCTATATATCTTATTCTAAACCGACATATGTCAATTTTATCTGCTATAACAGATATTTTCAGGCTTGTACTATTTTGCGGCATCTGCTGTTCGCATAAACTCGCTGTTTAAATCAATGATAAACTCTTTCGATTTTTCAATCACGGGATAAGCAAATCGAGTCTGAATGCATATAATAGATATTATTTACTATGTAATTTATCGGAAGGATGTGACTATTCTGAAAAATAAAAATTATCCATTTATACCAGATTCATATTTAAAAGACAATTATTTTAGCAGTAATGAGTCCTATACGGCACGAAATATACTGTCAAACAAAATCTATTCTTCATCTGTTTTTGCCCAGGAAACTCCTCCGTTATCTCCGGAACAGAAACCTGAGAATGAACAGCAGCCTGCTATACGAGAACAGGCTCCCGAATCGGGACTCCCGCCAGGCGATATTCCTGCAGCTCCGGCAGAGCCCAGTAAGATAACCGAAGAAGAATCGGAAGAAGTTGGATACATATCAGTGGGCGTTTTTACTGCGTCAGGCGCTTTGCCTGTGGAAGATGCCGTTGTTACAGTATACACACTCGATGAAAACAATGAAGAAAATGTCATAACACATCTTGTCACAGATGCTAACGGTCAGGTTCCCACAATAGAATTGCCTGTACTATATGACGGTACAGCCTCTGGTGGAAGGTCTTATACAACTTACAATCTACGAATTCAAGCTATTAACTATTATACTGTAAACATTCTTGATTTCCGTGTGTTTCCTGACATTACAACAAATTTTACTATTGATATGATTCCGGTAGCAGCAGGCCCGACAGAATCAAGACCTGATATGACTTTTGTCATACCTCCGAGTCCGGCTGATATTTCAAATGATTAAGGTGGTGCTATAATGAGTATAGAAATTCCGGGATTAACACAAGTTGTAATACCGGCCGCAATAACAGTTCATCTGGGATCTCCGGATGAAGTTGCCGAAAACGTAACGGTATCTTTTTTAGACTATATAAAAAATGTTGCCTCCAGTGAATTATATCCCACATGGCCTGAAGAGGCTCTGAGAGCAAATGTATACGCCATAGTTTCTACAGCATTAAACAGAGTCTTTACTGAGTGGTACAGGTCAAGAGGGTACAATTTTGATATTACCAACGATACCCGTTACGACCAGGCCTTCGTTCCAAACAGAGGAATATTCGACAACGTTGCAGCTATTGTTGATGATTTATTTGACAGTTACATCGTAAAACAAGGACGTCTTGAACCTCTTTATGCACAATTCTGCGACGGTCGTATTTCACAATGCCCCGGGCTACTTCAATGGGGTTCAGTAGATTTATCTGAGCAAGGTTATACACCATATGAGATTCTTCAATATTATTACGGGGATAATATTGATTTAAGAACCGATACTCCATTAGCTGAAGCATATGAAACATTTCCTGGAATTCCGCTTCAGCTGGGGGACAACAACCCCTATGTGCTTCTGATGCAAATTTCGCTTAATACAATTTCCACAAATTATCCGGCAATACCGAAAATTCCAAGTCCCACAGGAACATTTGACGAACCAACACAAGCAGCCGTAGAAGAATTTCAAAGAATTTTTAACCTCCCGGTTACAGGTATCATAGATAAACCGACCTGGTACAGCATTCGAAGAATATACACTGCAGTAACATCCTTGGCCGAATTAACTTCACAAGGTATTATGCTGAGTGAAATTCCTCAATTTACACCGACGCCGGGATCCGAGGAGGTAGTACCGAGAGTTCAGGCAGTTCAGTATTTTCTTAACGTTTTGTCCGCATATTATAATACAATTCCTTCGGTTGATATCAGCGGTATATTAGATACTCTTACGAGAACATCCATAATGGAATTTCAAAACACATTTGGGCTTCCCATAACAGGAATTGTAGACGAACAAACATGGAATGCCATGTATGACGCTGTTGAAGGAATACTCGAGACACTGCCGCCGACTGCCATCGCTCTTCCTTCTCTGCTATGGCCCGGCACCGTATTCCAACTGGGCTCTGAAGGGCCGGAAATATATATACTTCAACAATACCTGGCATATATAGGTTCTGTACTTGAAGGATTGCCTCCCATAGATCCCGATGGAGTGTACGGACCAAAAACAGAACAGGCCGTAAGAGACTTTCAAAATTATTTTGGAATAGATGAAACGGGTGTGGTGGATCAATACACTTGGAACAGAATAATACTTATATATAGAAATCTAAGATTTGGGAATTCAAGAAATATAGGTCAATTCCCCGGGAGTGATATTGGAGGTTAATAATTAAATCTGCCTGTATTGCATAATATGGAAACACCTACAGAGAATGGTTCTTCAGAGTATCATCTTGTTATTGAATCGCCGGGATATCATACAACCGTTGTTATAGACGTAGAAATATATCCTGATATAGTAACACAATTTAATATAAATCTAACTCCGGTTCTCAGAAAGTAGAAGAAAAAATAAATAAGATACCAGTGCCGGCTAATGTATATATAAAGGAGGTAAAAATGAAAAGTAAGTTAGACGCTGTGAAAGCTGCAAATCCTGTTCTGGAAATACAATTTAAATTGAGAGATATTTCTAATATACATCAAGATATCCCTAAAGTACTGCCCACCGGAAAATTTAACGGAGAAACTGAACTTGCAGTAAAGGAATTTCAAAAAAAATTTAATCTCCCCGCTACCGGAAAGGTTGACTTTTCTACATGGAGCACTCTCAATAAGGAACATGCGAACTGTATGCACTGTATCAATACTCCAAGCCCAGTATGTTGCTTTCCAAAAAATGTTGAGTCATACAAACGAGTCGACAGTTGCAATTTAATTTATATATTACAAATAATACTAAAAAACTATCATAAAAAATATAAAAATTATCCAGATATTGATTTGAACGGAGTATTTGATGAACGAACAGAAGAAGCTGTTAAAATGTTCCAAAGGTCAAGCTACTTGCTCGAAACCGGAAAATTAGACAGACAAACGTGGAATTTACTTAATAAAATACATGAAATATGCAATCTGTATGAATAGTATTAATGAATCATCGATAAATAAGACCGCTTACACGGTCTTATTTATTTACAACTTACTTATTTTTCTCCCAGGCAATTAAAACAATATCTCTGCCTAATTCCATTTTCATTTGTTCTTCCATGCGTTTGAAATATTCGCAGTCATTTTCCTTCATATTAGCTATGCAGTAATTTTTATCCATAGTTAAACCATTACCTCCATTGTAAGTAAGAGACTGATTATCAGTCTTTTTTTAGTTTAATCAATATGATATAAAATATTCAGCACAATGTTCATTTGGATTAATCTTCCCTGAAAACAATTTTTCCGTTCTTCATATCTTCTACAATTGCAAGACTTTTTAAATTAAAGCCTTCATTTCTTAAATAGCTCCCGCCTTTTTGAAATCCTTTTTCTATGGCAATGCCGATACCTTCAACAGACGCACCGCTTTCATTCACCAGTTTAATCAAGCTTTTCATAGCATTTCCTTCTGCAAGAAAGTCATCTATTATAAGCAATTTATCTTCGCTATTTAAGTATTTTTTGCTTATCATGATATTATATTCCTTATTCTTTGTGTAAGAAAAAACTTTTCCATTATATATATCCTTATCTAAATTAAGGCTTTCAGTTTTTTTTGCAAAAACAACCGGAACGTTAAAGCACAATGCAGCCATCGAAGCTATTGCAATACCACTTACTTCAATTGTCAATATTTTCGTTATATCCCTGTCTTTAAAAAGCCTGTGCAGCTCTTCTCCCATTTCGTATAAGAAGCCTATATCAAGCTGATGATTCAAGAAGCTGTCAACCTTCAGAACATTGCCTTCCCTTATTTCACCGCGGTCTATTATCATTTTCTTTAATTTATCCATAGCCATCCTCAAATTAAATTATGTATTACAAGCTGTTATAAATAGTTATATTATCAAAACTATGCACATAAATCAAGGCAAACCAAAAAATATAAATCATTTTCTTCCTTGTTTTGCGCAATTTACGAATTTTACCTTTTTTCTCCCATAAATACGAGGCATATCATCCCTGGCCCGGTGTGCGATCCAATTATAGGTCCTATATTATTAATAACCACATCTTTTACCTTAACCCTTTTCATAACCAATTCTTTCAGATGCTCCGCGTCTTCAGCACAATCGGCATGATTTATAAAAACCACTTGCTCTTCTGGGGTTTCAATCAATTGAAGTTTATCAAGCAATTCTTTCAGTGCTTTTTTTCTTCCTCTTATTTTTTTGATAATATTTAATTTTCCTTCGTCATCTACATTAAGCATAGGCTTGACATCAAGCATGCTTCCTACTGCAGCAGCGGCAGCAGATATCCTACCGCCCCTTTTTAAATGATCCAGACTGTCAATAATAAACCAATGGTTGGATCTAAGTTTATTGTTTTCAACCCACTCAATAATTTCGCCATATGATTTTCCATTCTTTAAAAGATTATTGGCATAAAAAATTATTGCGCCCAGGCCTATGGAAGCACTTTTCGAATCAATTACCGCAATATTCGCATCAGGAATTTCATCAAGTATATTGTTTCTGGCAAGTATGGAATTATTGAATGTTTGGCTCAGAGCCGAGGAAAACCCTATATAAATAACTGCTTTTCCTTCATCTATATATCTTCTAAATACTTTTTCAAAATTATACACAGATATTTGTGAAGTAGAAGGCATTGCTCCATGCCTCAGCTCGTCATAAAATCTATCGTAGCTGAGAGATTTTCCAAAATCATCAACATATCCCTTTTCTCCTATAGTATATGGGAAAGGTATAGCTTCCAAACCATTCTCATCTAAATATTCTCGCGACAAATCACAGCTTGAGTCTGTTAAAATAATAGTCTTCATCAATAATTTCCCCTTCTAGTCCTATCTTCATTTATGTAAATTTACTTTAGTAATATCTCTATTATAAAGTAAATTTCATAATTTGAAAACTATTTATTATTTTATATGAATTCCTGACATAAAAAAACAGCATAGTCTGTAGAATCAGATATACTGTATTAAGTCAAAACTGAAATTATTTTTATTTTTTATATTTAAGTATCTCATCCAGCAAATTTTCATTTTGCGCTATAACCAGCGTATTTGATAAAGGAACACATATGAAATTTTACGTTGCATAAGTAAACTAAAAACCCTTACGGAGTAAAACATATGTAAATATTGCAAACAAAAAAGAGCAAAATGCTCTTTTGTATAAAAAATTTACCATTTGTAAAACGAATGCCACTTATCACCGCATGCTAAACAAACCCAACATTCATCAGCATTTGGATGTCTGTGCTTCTTTAATCATACTAATAAATATTTCTGTAATATCAGCATCAAATTGCGTGCCCGAGCACCTTTTTAATTCCTTCAGTGCTTCCTCTGAACTCATACCCCTTCTGTAGGGCCTGTCACTTGTCATAGCATCATATGCATCTGCAATCGCTATAATTCTCGACTGTATAGATATTTCCTCTCCCTTAAAGCCTCCAGGATAGCCATTCCCATCCCATCTTTCATGATGCTTCAAAACGTATTCGGCAATTTCGGAAAAGTCATTTGACGAACTTAAGATTCTGTATCCGATTTCAGGATGCCTTTTTATCTCCCTCTGTTCATCATCGCTTAGCCTTAGAGTTTTATTAAGAATTTTTTCGTCTATGCCCATTTTGCCTATATCATGCATTAACCCTGCTATTTTTATCTGATTTATCTTATCCCTGTCAAATTTCATTTTTTCGGCCAAAGCTTCACATATTTCACTCACTCTTTTGGAATGCTGCATTTCTCTGCTGCTTTTTTCATACAATGTGCTCATTATTAGGTCAATTGTTTTGTTTCTTATGCTTGAGCTTTCGTACAGCTTATGTCTGTACATGTAATCCTCGGCATTTTTAAACACATCCTGAATATTTTCGTTTGCACTGTTTTTTGTCTCGTATCCAAATGAAATAGAGATATCTATAGCGCCGACCTTTTCTTTTGAAGCAATAGAATTAATTCGTTTAATTATTCTTTCAGCCTGCATTGAACATGCATTGGTTAATATAACCACAAACTCATCCCCTCCAAGCCTTGCTACAATATCTGTCTTTCTGCACCCCTTTTTTATAATATCAGAAGCTTTTTTGAGCAATTCATCCCCAAGGTTATGTCCAAAGGAATCATTTACAAGCTTCAGTCCGTTCACATCAGCCATAATCAGTGTAATAGGTAAATTTTTTGGCAAATCCATTTCGATAAGTTTGCTTTCAAAAAACCTTCTGTTGTATAAGCCTGTCAACTGGTCACAGTAGCTTAAATAAAGTATCTGCTCCTGCTCTTCTCTTTTTGATGTTATATCTGTATGTGTTCCGCTTATAATGTAAGGCTTTCCATCCTCAGTCCACGATATAACTTTTCCCTTATCTTGTATCCATACGATTCTTCCGTTTTTATGTATCATTCGATATTCTTCATCGTAATAATCTATTTCTTTATTGTACATTTTTTCATCTATCATAAATTGCTTTTTTAAATCGTCCGGGTGCACCAGTCTCTGCCATGTAGACTTGCTTATAGGAGACAATTCCTCCAAAGTATACCCCAAAATTTCAGCCCATCTATCATTGTAGAAATACTCGCCTGTAAGCATATTCTTTTCCCATGTCCCAACATTAGTAGCCTCAATAATGTTTTTCATTCTTCTCCTGCTTTGTTCAAGTTCTTCTAACTGCTTTTTTTCATTTGTTATTCCTGTGAAATACATTGCCAGATAACTTTCCCTGGGAGAATACATACTTACTCTGTACCATTTATTCACAATGCCGAAATAAAATTCAAACTCCTGCTTTCCTTCATACAGGGTCTTTTTCGCATAAAAATTTACTCTGTCAAGTTCACTTTTGTTCATGTGTTTAAAAACTTCAGAGAGCATTTCTCCAATGATATCTTTTCTGTTAAACCCTGTTCTTTTTTCAAAAATTGCATTGACTTCTATAAATTCATAGTCTGTTGGAATGCCTGTCTCATCAAAAAGTATTTTTAAAAATGCATAACCAATAGGCAGCTCTTCAAACAAATGTTTATAAAAGCCGTCTTCCTTCAAGCACATACTATGAGCAGAATACGTTTGCTCGTTAACCTCTTTGTCCATCATGATTTCCTCACTCGCTGGAACAGTTATAGTAGTGATATTATATTATATTAGAACAAATATTTCAATATATTAATGATATTATAAACCTCTGCAGCTCATTCTTCTATTAACCGCACTATCCTATTTTAACCGCAGTTTATTTATCCATTCTGTTGCAGCCTCCATTGCTTGTTGTGATGAAATCAGACTCTTCATGTTAGTTTGAACAAAAAACATGTCAGCCACATTACCTCCTTTATCAGCTACCCTCTTAGAAATAGATTCATATACTTTAACAGGTGTTTTAGAGTCAGCCTGCGTGATAAAAATAAATACGTTTTTGTTTGTAAAATCAAAATTATTTAAAAATGTATTCATCGGAGTCGCACTTTTTCCGGCCCAAACCGGACAGCCAATAAATATATTGTCATATTTCTTAGGATCGATATTTAAATGCTTTATCCTTGCTTTACACCCAATCAGTGACGTAAATGCCGCACGCACAGATCCTATATCGTTCAAAAATTCTATTTTCTCTAGTTCACATTCGATAATTTTTGATATCTCTTCTGCAACAATTTTTGTGTTTCCGCTTCTGGAGTAATACACTACTAAATTTTTCATAAAATCCTCCTTGTAAGTATTCCTTAGTAAATCAACTATATTTAAATTATATCAAATACATATTTGTTCAACAACAAACTTTCAAACAAAAAACTATCATTAAAGTATAATTATAATGATAGTTTTTATAGACATAAACCATTATGGCTCAAAGCTGCTTCTGATTACAAGTACCGGACATGGAGACTCAGAAATAACTTTTTGCGTTACAGATCCAACAAAGAAACGTTTAATTTTGGAAAAACCTCTGTTTCCCATTACAATAAGGTCGTAATATCCTTTTTGTGCAGTTTCAATAATTTTTTCAAAGGGATCTCCGGTCAGCACTTCTGTTTCAACCTTGGTTCCTCTGAAATCTAGTTTAGTTACTATCTGCTTCAAAAGCGTTTCAGAATTTTCGATATATTTGCTCTCCAGCTTATCTTCCAATTCAGCACTGTTTACTATTGCAGAGCCGTCAACTGCGCTCCACAAGTTCTCATTTTTGGCTGTTCCCCTATGCTCAGATGCTTTAACCACAGATAATAGTTTTATTTCTGAATTATATTGTCTTCCTAATTCAATAGCTTTTTTGACTGCGCTTATGGATGCATTTGAACCGTCAACCGGAACAAGTATCTTTTTCATAACATCCCCTCCTATTACTACTTATATCCGTTTTAAAAGCAGCTAAACAAGAAAATTAATCATAATAATGAATAATTACCCCAGTTTGTCACCTTTTTCAACAATTCTGTCAGGCTGTATCAAGACGACGCCATCCTTTGAATATGTTCCGAGAACAAGGACTTCAGACATAAAATCTGCAATCTGCCTCGGCGGGAAATTGACAACTGCAAGCACCTGTTTCCCTACAAGGTCATTAACTTCATATAAATCAGTTATTTGTGCGCTTGATTTTTTTACTCCTATTTCATTTCCAAAGTCAATAACCATTTTATATGCCGGTCTCCTTGCTTTTTCAAAAAACTCCGCCTTAATTATTTCACCTGCTCTTATATCTATTTTTGCAAAGTCGTCAAATGTAACCATAACTACCTCCATATATTTGATTTCTAGTATTTTAATTGCTAGATAATTTTGTACGGTGCCGACTACTTTTCATGTATATTTTACCATATTAAGGCAACTTTTAAAACTTATATTTTATATACGTTAAAAACTAAATCAAAGGAAGGTATCTTATTAGTTGTGCGTACATATAATAAACATAGTATTGTGATGTCTAATACGATAGAAGGAGGATAGTTTTGAATAGGAATCCAAAGCCTTACAGATGCAGAAACATAATTGCCAAAAAAAACAATGTACCTCCTGGCTCTGATAGTAAAGAAAATGCGAGCAGCCAAAAAGGAGAAACCGGTTATTTAGAAATAAGCGTTTATAATAACGTAGAAACTAATCCTGTTGAAAATGCAATGATACATGTTTACTTGCTGACTATAACCGGCCAATACCATGAAAAAGGCGAAGGCCAGTTAATGGCAACCGTAGGAACAGGAATTAACGGGCATTCTCCGATAATAGAACTGCCGACTTTAAATAAATTACAGCATCCTAATGATCCAAATTATATTAAAATGTACATGTTTTCGGTTCAAGCCGAAGGATACTTTGGAGCGTTTGTTTTTGATATCCAAATTTATCCAAATATAACTACTTCTTATCAAATTAACCTTCGCCATATAGAAAGAGAAGAAAGTCCCCTCTCACATTATGAGTTTTTTTACGAACCAACCGATAGCATACCTTTTTAAAATAGTAAAAATATAAGCTGATACACATGTTATCAGCTTTACATATATTTTGCACTTTGATGTACTTCATATGTTTTTACTTGTAGGCAGCAGCTATAATTCCACAAAGGATGCTTCATGCTTTACATATGGAAGAAATTTATCCAGCAAATCTGAGGTCTTTATCTTAAGCGTTGACGTATTAATGCAAGGATGACATCCAAAATATTCATCTTTCAACACATCCTTGTCAATTATAAGATTCACCTTATTTTCTTTGTCATACATAAGGCCAAAAATACTTAATGAGCCAGGAGTAATATTTAAATATTCCTCCATGTATTCCCCGCTTGCAAATGAAAGTCTGGGGCTATTTATCTGGCTTGAAAGTTTTTTAGTTAAAAATTTCTTATCTCCCGGCATTATCAACAGGTGAAATTTTGTTTTGGACGAATTGCAGAGAAATAAATTTTTGCTAACTTTTACATCAAGAAGTTCTTCTGCCGATTGAATACCCTCCATTGTCATTGCAGCTTCATGATCTGTTCCGGAAAATTCAATACCTAGTTTATCCAGCATTTCATATGTATCCAGTTCCTTTTGAAGTCTATTATCATCCGGCTTTGAATTAAATAAATTGTTACTTCTGATTTTTTCCATAGTTTTCCCCTTCTTAATAAGATTATAAAACATTTGTCGTTTATATTTTACTACAACCACAGCACCTTATGCAATAACCTTCGGTATATTATTTGACTTTCAGATATTTAATTGTCAAATTATCCGCCACACCAGCACAAAGCTATAATTTGCTATATTTTAAATAAATAAACAAATGCAATAAATATTTAAATTATTGCATTTTACATTATTGCCTCATTATTAATTCTTAAACATTCAAATTCAAAGTTTTTTACGTTTCGAAACGTTTTTAAATTTTGAAAAAAATTAATATTTTCGTTTTTTTATTGATGTTTTATGTTTATTAATGTACAATTATTATATATATTTAATATAAAAATATTTTTGTTTAAAAAATACCAATAAAGGAGTCTCTATGAACAGCATTCTAAAAGAAATAAAATTTAAAAATGAACCCATATTAAAATATCTTGCTGGCAGCAATGAACGTGCGGAGCTAGAAGCTGAGATAACTAAAATGAAAAATTCATCTTTAGATATACCTATAATTATCGGCGGTAAAGAAATCAGAACGTCTGATAAAGGGCAATGCAGACTTCCTCATGACCACAACAAAATAATCGGCGAATACTGCAAAGCCGGAAAAGAAGAGACCAAGCTGGCAATTAAAGAAGCTTTAGACGCTAAAAGCAAGTGGGAAAGCATCCCTTGGGAAAGCAGAGTTTCAATATTCCTTAAAGCGGCAGAATTAGCATCAGGCCCGTGGAGAGCAAAACTAAATGCAGCAACTATGCTTACTCAAAGTAAGACATATAAGCAAGCTGAAATAGACTCTGCCTGCGAATTAATTGACTTTTTAAATTTTAATGCGCATGCTTTACAGCAAATATACAGCGATCAGCCAATATCATCGAAAGGAGTTTGGAACAGAACAGAATACCGACCTTTGGAAGGCTTTGTATTCGCGGTGTCTCCATTTAACTTTACCTCGATTGCCGCAAATCTTCCGAGTGCTCCTGCTATGGCAGGGAATACAGTATTATGGAAGCCTGCATCAAACTCTGTGTACTCAGCTTATACCGTTTATAAATTGCTGCAGGAAGCAGGATTGCCAGAAGGCGTGATTAACTTCATTCCAGGAAATGCAGGGGTAATCAGCAGCACAGTATTGTCTAGCGAATATTTAAGCGGTATTCACTTCACAGGCTCAACACAAGTATTCTGCGATTTATGGGCAAGTGTCGGCAACAATCTTGCAAATTACAGGACATTCCCAAGACTTGTCGGTGAAACAGGTGGAAAGAACTTTGTTATAGCGCATCCGTCTACCAACAGAAAGAGCCTGATTAAAGGTCTTATTGACGGAGCATTTGAATATCAAGGACAAAAATGCTCTGCTGCTTCACGTGCCTACATTTCAAAGAGCGTGTGGGATGATATAAAGGACGATCTAATAAAAAAAGCTAATGATATAAAAGTCGGTAATATTGAAGAAATAGATACTTTTATGGGTGCGGTTATAGATAAAAAAGCTTTCAATACTATAGTTGAGTACATCGAATATGCAAGAGAATCTGCGGAAGCTGAAATTCTGGCCGGCGGTAAGTACGATGACAGCCAAGGATATTTTATTAAACCTACAATAATTCTTACTAATAACCCAAAATTTAAAACAATGGAAGAAGAAATATTTGGTCCTGTGCTGACAATTTATTTATATGAAGATGAAAAATATAGTGAAACCTTAAGGTTATGTGACAGCACTTCAAAATACGGGCTTACAGGTTCAATATTTTCTACCGACAGATATGCCATAGAAGAAGCGCAAAAGGTACTCACTCATTCAGCAGGCAACTTTTATATCAATGTAAGGCCTACCGGAGCAGTTGTGGGACAACAGCCATTTGGAGGTTCAAGGCTCTCAGGTACCAATGACAAAGCAGGCTCAAAGTTAAACATGATGCGCTGGATTAGCCCAAGAGTCATAAAAGAAAACTTATTATAACAATAATTTTAAAAGCAGACAACTTGAACTGACCTTCGTCAAGTAGACAGGTAATTTAATTAAAAATTTTATGCACATTTGGATGCATGGTTTCGATATTCTAAAGGAGCCATGCATCTTAGTCTTTTTTGAAATCTTTTTTCATTGTAACGATTAACTTTCTTTATTCTAATTCTAGCTGTAATACCCAAAACATTCGAGAGCGAAGTTGTCGTTCGATTTCCTCTTTTTTTTTAAGAACTTCAAGCTCAAATTCTCTTCTTTTTCTTAATGCTTTCTCTTTTTCTAGCTCTAATTTTAGTTTGTCTATTTCTGTTAAATTACTTTCATAAACTTCAGATTTTGCCTTTGGTCCACGCTTTTGATATCTTAGTGCTTCAAGTCCCTGTCTATATACGCCCTTGTCCATTTGTATACTAGTGCATAAGTACCTGAAGTATATTCTTCTACTACTGACAGCTTAAATTCCTTACTATATGGTTGGTTTCTACTTGATGAATCAAGAGCATTAGGCCCGTGTTCTTTATATCTTAGATACCATTGACGCACAACTTCTCTTGTAGTTCCAATTTCATCTGCAATTCCTTGAAGACTGGTATGACCTTTCTCATAATCTTTGCAAGCTTTAATTTTTACTTCTTTGCTATACTTCACTTTTCTTCCCATAAAAAATACCTCCAAGTAGATGATCTAATTTTAATTAATTGGACTGTCTACTTTGGAAGTATCATATCACTACTGTCTGTTTCAAATTTCCGTATTTTACTTAAATTTATTTTTGTATGCAATATATGAATATATAATTGGAATCAGTGTTATGATAATTACTATTCCCAGAAAAACCTTCATTTTCAAGTAAGACGGAAGTATTGCCGACACCATCATCGCTATCCCGCCCGCAAACCATATTTTACCTCCAAGCCTATGTGTTTTAAACCACACCTCTTCATCTGAAAGAGTCCAGCTTGTTCGTATACCTGCGTAGAAATTTTGCTTGAACTTAGGCATGTAGTTTCCGATTATAGCAAATAATAATCCTACAGCAAAAGGCATCAGTATACTTATGTTCATGATTTTAATATTTAAACTGAAAGCTATTGTATACAGCTGAATTATCATCATTAACAATGATACCAATAAGAAAATCATGTAATACTGCTTATTAAATTTATTATAAGCTTCTCTTTTTGGATCAACATTTTTGAATAATTCGGCAAATATATTCATTATAAGAATTACAAACGGGGCAAGAAAAATATATATTCTTCCCGCATATCGATCAACATTACCAGCTATATCAAAATGAACAGGTATCTGTTCTGGAAGATAACTATACGAGATCAAGGCTATCAAAAATGTTACCAAAAATAAAATCCACTGCTTATAATTTTCTTTCTTAAATATTTTATTCATGCTTCTTTTCCTCCTTTAATGAAGCAAGCCATGTCATTACTTCTTCAACCACCGATAAGTTTAGTTCATAATAAATATATTTCCCATGTTTTTCGTCTATAATCAAACCTGCATTTTTTAATATCGACAAGTGGTGCGAGATAGAAGCTCCTGTCATTTCAAAATGCTCAACTATTTCACCTGCTGTCATCTTGTTATTTTTTAATAATTCTATTATGCGGCGCCTGGTCGGGTCTGATAATGCCTTAAAACTTTCTTGAAATCCCATTTATAGCAAATCCTTTCATTTAGACATTTAGATAATTATCTAAATATATTTTATTATTAATTTTTAGATTTGTCAATATAATTTAAAAACTTACTAGTATTTGGATTTCCATATTATAGCTGTAAAATCCTAAATATCGTAAATATCAGAAAATTCGATCTTTATCATTTCAATTTTGTTATTTTCATTTTTTATAAGCTTCATATCTTTGCTGTCATCAATTTTTTTGTCAGGAAGTTCTACTATAAATGTACTTCCCACATCAACTTTGCTTATGGCATATATAGTTCCTCCATGTAATTCCACAAGCAGCTTTGTAAGTGACAGTCCTATACCGCTTCCTTCAGCATTTCTGTTTAAAGATTTATCTACCTGGTAATATCTTTGAAAAATATGCTTTAAATGTTCCGGCTCAATCCCTGTTCCCTGATCCTTAACCGATATTACTACCTTATTATCTTTACATTCTATGTTTACAAATATTTCACTGTTTATGTCAGAAAATTTTAGTGCATTTGATATAAGATTAAGCATAATTCTTTCAATCTGCATGGAATCGCACGCAATAATTTTTTCATTAATATCTGAGCTGAACACTATTCTTAATTGGCGTAATTTAACATATTCGGTTACAGAGCGAACAATATTTTCAACTATTGCAATTATGTTTTCATTTCTTATATTTAAACTAAAATTATTAGAATTTTTTTTAGCTATATCTACGATGCTGTTAATTAATTTTGTAAGCCTGTAGCAATTTTGTTTTATTATGTTATTGTATTCTATTAATTTACTGTTATTTTTAATATTGCTGCTCTTAATATACATATCCATCATCTGATTTGCTGAAAATATAACACTTAACGGAGTTTTAAGCTCGTGAGATACATTTGCATAAATCTCATCTTGAATCTTAAGAGCCTTTTTCATTTTTATCTGTGATTTAGTGTCTTTTGTTACATCAAGACCAATGGAAATAACCTCATTAATTGTTTTATTAATCCCATACAGCGGCTGGTATAGAAATTTATAATATACTTCCTGCCCCGAAATAACAAACTTATAGATATCCTGATAGCTTTCTTTTTCATCAAATGATTTTTCTATTAATTTAACTAAATCTTTTGAAGAAGTAAAGTTGTATATACTTAGTTTATCTAACGACAGATAATCTGACATATTGCCGTTTATTTGATACAGCAAGTTTAATGCTTTATTGTTAAGCTCTACAACTTCGTAGCCGGGGTATGCGAACCTTACAAAGCACAAATCAAGGTTTTCCACTATTTTGTTTAATGTTTCATCTTCCGATTTTTTTGATAACATTTCTTCAAATATTATTTTTTTTGATGTATCCCTATAAATTACCACTCCTGCTGTTACTTTACCATCAATTCCATATATCGGAATGCCGCTTACCTCTTTTCTCAAATAACCATCTTTGCTTTTTATCCCGTAGGTTTCATTAATTACTCGTTCTCCTTTTAATACCCTGTTGAATATTTTATTTTCATTTGATATTATCTTTCCATTTTTATCATAAATCTCAATCTCTTCAATAAGTGTGTAAACGTTATCATAATTATCGATTTTATTTGTCCTTATCTTTTCATTGAATTTAATTAAGGCTCCATTTTTTTCAAAAATAATTAACTCATCCGAAATATTATTCAAAACAGCATTATATAATTGTTTCTTTTCTTCTAAATCCACGCTAATCCCCCAATTTTTTCTAATAATATATATTTTACATTATACTTCAATTTTTACAATTAGCAAATAAAAATAAATATCAACATCCCCGCTTTAATTTTTTAATTACTTATTTCAGCCAATCAGCCTCTTCTCTGATTATTGGTCTTATTCCGTATTTTTTATCAAAATTCTCTAAAATAGTTTTTCTTGCCTTATTTGAAGTTTTAATATTAGAAACTAATTCATCAGATATCCCATACGTAAACGGACAATTTGCAATGCATATTGCACAATCTGTGCCTAAACTTCTCCATCTTCTGTAGCACTCTTCGGAATTTATTTTCCACCTTAGTATCCCGTCCTTTTCCTCCATATCTGTTTTTGAAATTGCCTTCCCCGGGCACGTTCTTGCACATCTTCCGCAATCTCTGCATAGTTCTCTAACTCCAAAACTCTTTCTTTCGTCAGGTATAAGCGGCATGTCTGTGGACACAACACCAAGTCTGATGCATGGCCCGTACTCTTTGGTTATAATGAGCCCATTTCTTCCGAACTCTCCCAAACCTGCATCCATTGCAACCAACGGTGCAATTATCAGGTAATTTCCATCCATGTGATTTCTAGCATCATATCCAAGCTCTCTTATATAGTAAGACAAAATCATTCCGATAGTTGCAGCTTCCACATAGCCCTTTACAACTCCAATAGCTTCAGATAGCTTTGGGGCTCTCATAATCATTTCCAAGTCCATTGGCACTGCAAATACAATTCCAAACCTATGCTTTTTTTCAATTTTATCCCCGTAGTTTTCTTCATGCCTTCCTCTATGAGAATAATAATGGTAATCCTTTAATTCCGTTATACCAACCAATTTTGCATTGTAAAGCTCGGCCAATCCCTTGATCTTTTTTGTTATTAAAGCCGGATTTACTTCTGATTTGTTTTCAGACACTTTTCCTTCACTAAATTTTCTTATATCACTTAAGTATTTAAAAGCAGCATCAACCATAGGCGAATTTATACTGTTGTACATTGCGGAGCCTTCGGTTCCCATATCAGGAAGGCTTCTCAATAAATCATCCTTTTCTTTCATAGAAGGATTCTTATTATAATAGTATTTATAGCATTCACTACCCTCTTTAAGATTCATCCTTGAAAACATAGTATCTCTTTCATCATATTTATTCATAATTCCTCTCCTCTGTTTCAACTTCTTAGTTATATGCTTCTCTCATTGCTGCGCAATAAACTTCAAAATTATAATTATAATTATATCAAAACCTAAGCAAATAAATAAGCTTATTTAGAAAATTTAATATAATAATTTATTTAAAATTATAATCGAAAATTTGTTAAATAAGAATAATAAACTTTTTTGCCGAAATATGGTATTATAATTATTGATAAATTAAACGGATCATAAACGGAGGTAAAACATGGTATCAATGTTTAAAAACGGAAACATCCACACAGTTGAAAGTTTAAATTCCAAAGCAGATTCATTTGTAGTTGACGGTAATAGATTCGAATATGTCGGAACCGAGAAAGGTGCCAGGGAATATTTAAACAAAAGAAACTGCAGCTATTCGGAATTTGATTTGTGCGGTCACTTAGTTCTTCCAGGATTCAATGATTCCCACATGCACTTTGTGCATTTTGCCAAAAGTTTGAGCAGTGTCAGCTTGGTTGGCACAAAAAGCCTGCAGGATGTCAGAAGCCGACTGAAAAAAAGGCTTGAGGAAAGAACGCCCGAAGATAATTTCTGGCTGGTAGGCGAAGGTTGGAATCATGATTATTTCACAGAAAAAAGATTTCCTACAAAATTTGATCTGGATGATATAACAGGTGAAGTTCCTACGCTGATACTCCGTACATGTTTTCACATAGGTGTTCTTAACTCTGCTGCAATGAAAATAATAAACCTTGATAAGTCCACTGCTCCTCAATACGGCAGCCTTGTTGAATTAATGCCTGACGGTGAACCAAACGGAGTAATAAAGGAAAATTTACTTGAACAAGTTAAGGCCAATACTTCTGTACTAGACTTAATTTCCTTAAAAAAAATAATATGCGAGGCTCAGGATAAAGCCTTGGCTCAGGGACTTACATCTGTTCAAACAGACGATTTCGGGTATGTACAAGGCAATAATTATGATCTGCTGTTTAGAGCATATAACGAGCTGGAGCAGGAAACTAAACTAAATATAAGAATAGGAGAGCAGTGCCTGCTGCAAACTACAGATGAGATTCAAAACTTTTTTGATAAGGGATACAGATTTGGATACGGCAGCGAAAAATACCGTGTAAACTGCATAAAACTTTTAAGTGATGGTTCATTGGGAGCTAGGACTGCAGCAATGAGAACCCCCTACAACGATGATCCTTCGACAAATGGTATAGAATTGTTCAGCCAGGACGAATTAAACAGCGCAGTTCTTCTTGCCCATGAAAATGATTGTCCCGTAGCAATACACGGAATAGGAGACAGAGCTATCGAAATGTCTCTTAATGCAATAGAGTATGCTAAAATAAAAGCCCCTGAACATAATCCAAGGCACGGCATCGTACATTGTCAGATAACAGATAATGCACTCCTGGACAGATTTAAAAAACTTGACGTAACTGCCTTTGTACAACCAATATTTATTGATTATGACATGGATATAGTTCGAAACAGAGTAGGAAATAAAATTGCCGAAACATCCTATGCATGGAAAACAATGATTGATAAAGGTATCCATACCCCGTTCGGAACCGATTGCCCTGTTGAAGCTCTCAACACGATGCCGAATATATACTCTGCTGTTACAAGAAAAAACATTACAGAAAACGAGAAAAAAACTTATCTTCCAAATGAAAAAATGAGTATGTACGAAGCAATAAAATCTTATACGCTTGAAGGAGCCTATGCATCTGGAGAAGAAAAAATAAAGGGATCAATATCGAAGGGCAAGCTTGCAGATTTTATCATTTTGGATAAAGATCTGTTCAATTTAAACGACGATGAAGAAATACTTGAAACACATATTATCAAAACATATGTAGACGGAAAAATGGTATACAGTGCATAGAATTCCAGTAGGACAAAAACGACATTAATTTTAGTAAATTACTGTGCTAAAATTACTTGATTAATACGAGAGCATGGGCAACCTTGCCATTTTACAGCTTGGTTGCCCTCTTTTACGAGTATTTAATATTTGATACTAGATATGATATATTAATCCTTACTCTGATACAGGCCTGAAATGTGAAAATACAATTTTAACAATGTTGTAAATTGCCATTGTAATTATAATCCACTCAACCACAAATATCCATGCAGCCCCCAAATCCGCCATATACAGCTTTACAGCAGTATAAATTGACCCTAATGAGGTAAACGCAATAACAGATTCATTGTTAAAATGTTTTTTTCTGGCAGCAAGAATGTACAGCAGTGCCAAAACAAACCATAATACATAATCCCTTATTAATAACAGCGTATTTTTTATTTCAGCAAAATTTATTGAGTCGCTTAACAGTCCAAATACCATGTCTATGAGCCAAAATGTTGTTATTATTATAAAAACAAATAATCCTATAGTCAGAATATTGTTTTTAAGCTCTTCTCTGTTTATGTCAATTGGTTTTGAAAATTTTGTTGATAACTTATTTGACAACTTGCTTTTAAACCTTCTCATAGCTCCTCCTCTAATATATAATACTCCCTATAAACAATATATATTTATCCATATGTATATATGACTACTTTTAATAATTTATTAATATAAAAAAAAGAAGGCAGTTATATGCCTTCCTTATTTGCTATTCCAGTTCTGTAACTCCCATGTTAAGTTCGTAGTATCGCCCTTTTTGTTTCATTAAGTCTTCATGATCTCCACGTTCAATAATTTTACCATTTTCAAGAACCATTATTGCATTTGAATCACGAACCGTTGACAACCTATGAGCTATAACAAAAGTAGTTCTTCCATTCATAAGCTTATCCATACCCTCAGATATCAGCTTTTCCGTTCTTGTATCAACTGAAGATGTGGCTTCATCCAGTATGAGGATTGCAGGATCTGCTATAGCAGCTCTTGCTATTGAAAGAAGCTGTCTCTCTCCCTGTGAAAGGTTTTGGCCGTCCGCTGTCAGTAGAGTTTCATACCCATTAGGCAAATGCTTTATAAAGTAATGTGCATTTGCCAGCTTAGCTGCTGCAATTACATCTTCATCGGAAGCATCAAGTCTTCCGTATCTTATATTCTCCGCAACAGTTCCTTCAAATAAATGTACGTCCTGCAACACTATGCTCATGGTACTCCTGAGATCAAATTTATTAATTCGTTTAATATCGATTCCGTCAAATAAAATTTTACCATTATCTATTTCATAAAATCGGTTTATGAGATTTGTTATGGTAGTCTTGCCTGCTCCGGTTGAACCTACAAATGCTATTTTCTGACCCGGTTTAGCATAAAGATTAATTTTATTCAAGACCTGTTTTTCAGGCACATACCCAAAGTCCACATCTTTAAAGGTTACATTTCCTTTCAGTGAAACCAGTTCATATTCTCCGTTTTTCGCTGGCACTTTCCAGCACAAATCTTTTTTTCCATCACATTTTTCAACTAATTTTACATCGCCGTCATTTAATTCTATTTCTTCATCCAGCACATTAAATATTCTTTCAGCACCTGCCAATGCAGCAAATAATGTATTCAGCTGATTTGAAACTTGGGTTATAGGACGTGATATAGTCCTCGTATACTGCAAGAAAGAAGCCATATTGCCTATACTGAATCTGCTGACCATTACCAAGTATGCACCAAGTATTGATACAACCGCATACATAGCATAAGACAGGTTGCCCATTATAGGCATTATCATTACACCGAACGTTGATGCACGAGTGCTTGCGGTTCTTAAATTCTCGTTTCTTTCATTGAAATCATTTATTGCTCTTTCTTCATAGTTAAATACCTTAACAACTTTTTGTCCCGACATCATTTCTTCGATATACCCGTTCATCTCTGCCAAAGCAGCCTGCTGACTGCGAAAGTTCTTTGAAGATATTTTCCCTATATTTTTTATAACGACCAGCATTATCCCAAGAATAATTACTACTGTCAACGCCATAACAGGGCTCAAAACCATCATCATAATAAATGTTCCTATAACTGTTATAATTGAAATCAAAACTTGAGATGCACTTTGTTCCAGAGATTGGTTCAGCATGTCAACATCATTTGTAAATGTAGACATCATTTCTCCGTGTGTGTGGCCGTCAAAATATGATATAGGAAGCTTTTCCATATGCTCAAACATGTTCTCACGAATTTTATGCACTGTTTTCTGCGCCAAGCGTGCCATAAACAAATTCCCAACATATTGTGAAAAAGCAACAACTAAAACCATTACAATCATTATTGCAATATATGTTATGAACTTTTCTCTGTTGAAATCTCCCACCAGTGTATCAATTACAGGGCTAAGCATTCCGTTAATTCCTATCTCCGCAATTGATCCCAGCACTATAAAAAATATCCCGCTGAAAAACAACAGTTTGTTGAATTTGAAATAGCTGAACAGTCTTATTAGTGTCTTTTTTGGATCTCTTGGACGAAGCTGTCTCGGAGCTTTCATACCCGCACTTTTTCCATTAGGATAATTTTGATCCTCATTCTTCACTTTTTTCATTGTCCAACCACCCCTTTCTGCTGAGATTCATAAATTTCTTTGTATATAGGAGAGTTTTTCATCAATTCTTCATGGCTTCCCACAGACTCTAATTTCCCTTCATTCATTACGAGTATTCTATCGGCACGCTGTATTGAAGAAATCCTCTGTGCTATAATTATTGTTGTAACATTGCTGAGATTTTCCTTAAATGCCTTTTGAATCTTTGCATCTGTTGTCATATCAACTGCACTTGTTGAATCATCAAGTATTATGATTTTCGGGGACTTAATCAGTGCCCTGGCAATTGTAAGCCTTTGCTTCTGTCCACCCGAAAAATTGTCGCCTCCCTGCTCGACCTTGTGGTCTAACACATCTTCATAATTTGATACAAATTCCCATGCATGAGAGTGCTTCAATGCAGTGATAATCTGCTCATCATCAGCATTTTCATTTCCCCATTGCATGTTTTCTCGTATAGTTCCGGTAAACAGAACATTTTTTTGAAGCACAAATGCAACCTTATCTCTCAGTGTATTAAGGCTGTAATTCTTTACATTAACCCCACTTACCTTTACAACTCCTTCGGTTGCATCATACAGCCTTGGAATCAACTGAACAAGTGTTGATTTTGCCGAACCAGTTGAGCCTATTATTCCTATAATTTCTCCGGAGTTAATCTCAAGGTTTATATTCTTTAATGCTTTGTCTGAACTTAATGGATATGCAAAGCTTAAATTTTCAAAGCTTATGGAACCATCTTTAACTTCCGTAACAGGATCAGGTTCTTCTTTTATTTCTGATTCCGTCTCTAGAACCTCAACAATTCTGGAAGCAGAAGCCGCGCCTCGCAAGAACTGCATAAAAAAGAACGAAAGCATCATCAAAGACATTAATATTTGAGTGATGTACGTAATAAAAGAAACCAATTCTCCGCTTCCCATGGTTCCTGCAACCACTTGCTTGCCGCCAAACCACAAAACTGCTATAATTGTTGCATATGTTACAACTGTCAACACAGGCATAAGGAAAATAACGATGGATATTGCTTTTAATGCGGTATCTCTGAGCAAATCATTCCTTTCCTCAAACCTTTGTTCTTCATGCTTTTGCCTGTTAAATGATTTAACTACCCTTATACCTATTAAATTTTCCTGAATTATTGCATTAACCTTGTCAACACGTGACTGCATTTTTATAAACAGCGGTCTTGCCTTAGTCATAATTATACCCAGCAAAATAACCGTCAGCGGTATGGAAACCATAAATACACTTGCCAGCCGCGCATTGATTCTAAAAGCCATAATAAGTGCAAATATCATCAAAAACGGCGCTCTTACGGCCATTCGAAGACTCATCATAGCTACCTGCCCAAGTGTATTGCAGTCATTTGTCAATCTTGTAATCAAGGACGAAACAGAAAAGTTGTCAAGATTAGTAAACGAAAAGTCCTGAACTTTTTTAAATACAGCTTTTCTTATCTCGGCAGCAAACCCGTATCCGGCTGTCGCCCCGAAATATGAACTTATAACTCCCAATATCATCCCAATCAAAGCAGCCAAAATCATAATGCCGCCTATTTTTACCACATAGCCTACATCCCGGTTGGCAATTCCCACATCAACTATCAGTGACATTAGATACGGTATTAAAATATCAGCAACTACTTCTGTTATCATCAAAATAGGGCATAACACTGCATAACTCGTATATTTTTTCATAAAAGGAACTAATTTTTTCAAAATATCACTCCCGTCATTTATCATATTGTTAGGTTTAAGAAACCAATTACCGTAAAATATATGCGCAACGTACTATGTTACCATAAACTACCTTAATCTAACCTTAATTTTTATAAAATATATAAAAAATATCTAGTGAAGTTTTCATATTATCATAACACTTTAAATAATCATTATCAATTTAGTTTTACTGCAAAATAATTATTTGCATTTTTACAATTTTTAATAGTATAATTAGCCAATAAACAAAACTTTAAGGAGACTTTTAAATAAATGAAAGAAATAAGCGGTTCAGAAAAGCAAAAGAAATTAGTAAGAATTGTTCTTGAAGAAAAGGAAGTTCCATTACTTATTAAAGATATTGAAGACTTGGATTTCAGCGATACAAAATATAAAAATGCCGAAAAATTTGAATATGATAAAAGGATGCTTCTGGAAACACCATGGCATATAAGCACTGTTCTTCAGAATAAGAACAGCGAAATAAGTAAAATCGCAGAATTAAATTTAGTTGCAAACAAAATTACAGATGCAGATTGTAAGAAAATTTTCTCTGCGTTAAGGGCAAAATATAAATATTCCAATATGCCGTATAAAAATGACCTTGCAGAAAAAATATAATACAAATAAATAAGTTAACAACCAGAAAGCACCTTAAAAGATGCTTTCTGATTAATTGCATATTCATACTTTAACTTGCTACATTCCTCTGCCAAACATAGGCTGGCTTTCCTTTTTTCTTTCTAAAACTTTTTTCAGATGCTTTCTTTCTTCATTTAAAATTATTGCTACTTCATCTGAAGCCATATCAGGATACAGCCTCTGCAACTCACTTACAAATAAAACGGCATCTCTTTCAGCCTTTTCGGCAATATCGAATATCTGACTCTTAGTATATATTTTTCTCGCATTTTCAATAAGTTCTTCATCAAACAAGGAATTGCTTTCAATAAGCATATCAACATACTCTGCATCACTTTGTTCAATCTCGATTTCAATATTTTCCTGAAATTTATTTAATAATGCATTATATATTTTTTCATGTCTTTCTTCATCACTTGCTAATTGCTCGAAAAATTTCTCCCCAATCCTTGCTTCATTAGCTATAGCTCTATATAGATTTGCAGCTGATTTTTCATTCTCAGCGATAGTTTTTAATAAATTAGTTCCATTCCATTTAACAGTCATTGTGACCCTCCATATAATAATTTCATATAAATTATTACCCAGGAAAAACTAGTCTAAACATTTTTTAATCTACCTGCCCAAGAGCTTGCTCAATATCTTCAATGATATCATCAATATTTTCTATACCTACAGAAAGCCTTACAAGACCCGGCGTTATTCCTGCCGCCTTAAGCTGAGCATCTGTAAGCTGTCTGTGTGTAGAGCTTGCAGGGTGAAGTACGCATGTTCGTATGTCTGCAACGTGAACTTCATTTGAAGCAAGCTTCAATGAATCAATAAATTTTACAGCATTTTCTCTCGTTCCTTTTATTGATAATGAAATTACTCCTGAACTTCCTTTTGGAACATATTTTTGTGCTAGATGATAATATTTGTCGTTTTTCAAACCAGGGTAACATACAAACTCAATTTTATTAGACTTGCTTAAATATTCAGCTACTTTTAATGCATTGCTGCAATGCCTATCCATTCTCACGGCAAGAGTCTCAAGCCCTAAATTTAATAAAAATGCTGCATTTGCGGACGGGTATGCGCCGATATCTCTCATCAACTGAACTCTTGCTTTAGTTATATAAGCAGCTTTTCCGAAGCTCTCAGTATATACTACTCCATGATAAGATTCGTCAGGTTCTGTAAATTCAGGAAACTTACCGTTTGACCAATTAAAGTTTCCGCTATCAACGATTACACCGCCCATTTGAACCGCGTGACCATCCATGTACTTTGTAGTTGAATGAATTACTATATCCGCACCGAAATCTATCGGTCTGCAAAGATATGGCGTTGCAAACGTGTTATCAACTATAAGCGGTACATTATTTTTATGTGCAATATTTGCAAATCTTTCAATATCAAAAACCACAAGTGAAGGATTTGCAATAGTTTCTCCAAAAACAGCCTTTGTATTTTCTCTGAATTGTTTCTGAATTTCTTCATCATCAGAATCCTGGCTTACAAACGTGCATTCAATTCCAAACTTCTTCAGCGTCACCGCAAATAAATTTATAGTTCCGCCATATATTGACGAAATGCTTATAAAATGATCCCCTGCTTTTAAAATATTTAACAGACTTAGGAGAGACGCTGCCTGCCCAGATGTTGTGCATAGTGCTCCAATACCTCCTTCAAGTGTTGCAATTTTAGCCTCTACAGCAGCAACCGTCGGGTTGGATATGCGTGAATACATATGTCCTTCTGCTGTCAAATCAAATAGTTTACCTATGTGTTCGGAAGAATCATATGTATATGTAGTACTTTGGCAAATAGGCAGAACCCTTGGTTCACCGTTTCTTGGATGATATCCTTCATGAAGGCACTGAGTTTCAATTTTCATTTTTCCCTCCTGTTCAATTTTAATTCAATTTTTTCAAGATATTGTGTTTTTTATATTAAAGTTTCGTAAATATCTTCAACAAATTTATCAAGTTCCGGCTCCTGATCTTTTTTCATTGAAGATGTTATTTCGAAAGGTATTCCTGCAATTTCAACGTTTTTCATGCATCCCAAAATCTCCCGCATAACCTTAACGGCAGCAGGTGACCACGTACCGCTTCCTGCAAGACTCACTGTTCTGTTCTGCATGTTCAGAGCCTTAAGTTCATGCAGCAGCGATTCCATACCATAATATAATCCCATATTATATGTAACTGAAGCAAAAATTACATGACTGTACTTCCAAATATCAGATACGATGTACGACGGGTGAGTTTTAGAAACGTCATATACCCTGATATCCTGAACACCCTTTTGTGCAAGCTTATTAGCAATGACATTTGCAGTGTTTTCCATGTTTCCATACATTGAAGCGTAAACAATTACAACACCTTTTTTCTCAGGTTCGTACTTGCTCCATTTATTGTACTTGTCCAGTATATATTCGATATTTTTTCTCCAAACCGGTCCGTGCAACGAACAAATCATATTTATGGGACTTGATGATACCTTCTTTAATATGCTTTGAACCTGCGCACCATACTTCCCTACTATATTTGCATAATATCTCCTTGCTTCCTCCAAATAGTAATGATCAAAATCCGTCTCATCGCTGAAAATATTACCTGCCAAAGCTCCAAATGTTCCAAAGGCATCAGCTGAAAACAAAATACCTTCTGTTTCTTCATAGGTAAACATTACTTCCGGCCAGTGAACCATGGGTGCTGTAAAAAACTTTAGTTTATGTGATCCTACGTTAAGCGTATCACAATCTTTAACCTCATATGTATTATTGCTGTAATCAAAATTATAAAACTGTCCCAGAAATTGAAAAGTTTTTTTATTTCCGACAATTTTTAAGTTTGGATATATTCTGACTAATTCTTCAATACTTGCGCAGTGATCAGGCTCCATATGATTTATCACTAAGTAATCTAGGTCTCTTCCGTCAAGAACATGAGTTATATTTTCGATAAATAATCTGCTTATTGCAAAGTCAACTGTATCCATTAACACTGTTTTTTCATCTAATATTAAATATGAGTTATAGGATACTCCTTTCGGTATCGGAAACATATTTTCAAAGCGCTCAAGTCTCCTATCGTTTCCTCCCACCCAATATATACTTTCACTGATTTTTTGCACACAATGCATTCTATCACTCCTTGTTATTTATTTGATCTGTTGTATTTATTATACCACAAAAGCAAAACATGTACATTTTTTGGAAAGCTCAGTATGCATACTGTATTTCCTATTCCGCCCATTCTAAACGCAGATGTTTACATTTTTTATTATGCACGTCCGTGTAAGCCTGCATACTTCACTAATGCAATAGTCCGCTTTCTCTATTTATTTCAACACACTGACTCGCTTAATGATGCGTTAATGTATTATATCACTTATAAATAAATTTTTAAACACTTTTAAGTATTAATTTTAAATATTATGAAATTAAGGGAATTTAAGGATTAACCAAAAAAAAGAATTCTAGATATTTTAGAATTCAACAAATTTAGGTATAACACCGTCAACTTCCTTAATCTTTTCAAACAGCTCTTCAAAGCTTTTTCTGTCTCCAAATAAATGAAGCAATATAATTCCGCTCATGGAGCATTTTTCTTGATCCGTTTCATGAAACCCTACTCTTGTTTTTATTATACATCCGTATTCTGTAAGGATTTTTTGAAGATGAGGTGCTTTAGCCGCACGTTCTTCAACCTTAACTGCCAAAATTGCATACATGTAAATCACCAGCCTTTTAATATAATTTATTAATATTATTGCCATTATTCGTCAAGGCTAAACATAGATTTTTTAAAAACTTATTAAAGTAAAATCCTGTTTGATTTAATATAAATATGGAAGTCTTATTATCGTATATAAAAAAACTTTCTGCAGAAAATATAGTTGAGGTGAGAATATGAAAATGAGAAAAACACCCGGAAAATTAATGCTTGGAGTGGGTTTAACCGCAGCAGCGGTAGCAATGACTACTCCAATTGTCAGAAACATGGTGATGAATAGAAGCAGTCGAATGTCTTCTGACAAAAATTATAATTCATTACAATAAAATTCAAAATAACTGCTGGAATTGAGTGCTGAAAAATTTTAATTCAAAAAACTCAATGGCGTAACAAAAAGTCTGGCCTTGTAATAGCCAGACTTTTTGTTGTAGCAAAAATTACCATATATACATTTATAATTTAATTAATTCTATCGTAAGATGTATACTTTTTATAAATATTCCTTTTTTATTTAAGTTCTTTAAATATAAAAAAGTACCGCAAAATTGCAACTTTTACAGTACTCTTACAATAGTACCATATTTTTTAGTTTGCCCAGAAATCTGGATATTTCATATTATAAAATTAGAAGTAATATTGATTTCTTCCTTTTTTCTTTGCTTTGTACAATGCTTGATCCGCATCATTGATTAAACTTCCACCCTCGTAAATTCTTGATTCATCACATACAGCTATTCCCATACTTATTGTCAATATTCCTTCTTTAGTTGCTCCATGGGTAATTTTCAAGTCTCTTACAGATCTTAATATTCTTTCGCACACTACTGCTGCACCGTCTAAGGTTGTGTTTGGCAATACAACCGCAAACTCATCTCCTCCATACCTGGCTGCAAAGTCACCGGTTCTCTGAACCTGCTTCATAATAGCCTGCGCAACTGCTATCAAACTGTTATCTCCAGCAATATGCCCATAAACATCATTGTATTCTTTAAAAAAATCTATATCTATTATTGCCAAAGATATTGGAATATTTAACCTTTCAGATCTTCTCAGTTCATCGGTAAGCACTTCGTCAAAATAACGCCTGTTGTATATGGATGTAAGCGAATCTGTTATAGATAATTTTCTTAAATTCTCATTTGCCTTTTCTAATTCTTTATTTTTATCCAATAAATCCTTTTTCATATACCCAACTATCAATATCATTAATGGTATGAAAATAACTGACACAATTATTCTTTTTAAATTATCATCAGAGTACGAAAATAATTGATTAGGTTCCATAAACTTATAAATTGTAAACAAAATAGTCACAATTCCGCTTAACGTACCGGATAAATAACCTCCAAGAAATGTGAAATACACAAGAACAGTAAGAAGCACCACGTTTGGACTGGGGATATTAAGGATATAAACTAATACCGAAGTAGCAAGGGTTACTGTTAGGCTCATAAGCGGAATTCGTTTTTCATAATTATTTTTCATATGTTACCTCCTGAAGTTAGTTTAACTTGCTCCATTCATCCCCCTTAAATCCAACCAAGCCTGGTATTGTTACATATTGTTCATTAGTTTTTGCGGTATATTAACTAATATTTCATAATTACCCCTTTATGACAAATTTTTTTATAGTTATACCCTATTAATAAATTTTTAAAACAATAACAATAATAAATCAAGTCAAAATTTTTATCAAGGAATTTTTTGGATAGGATGTTTATTTTTATTTTAGAAATTACCTATTGACTTTTATAAAATTTAACTGTATTATTATATTGTAATCATTGCAAATTTGAAATGATTTTACGGTATAGAAAGAGGGTATTATTAAGATGGAATTTAAAGATTTACTAAATGAATTAAAAGATAATAAAATTCGTCTCTCACATCAAAGATTGAAGATCTTGGAATACCTAACGCAAAATCACAATCATCCGACTGCGGACCAAATTTATAACGGGCTTCATGATGAAGTTCCTACGTTATCTAAAACAACTGTGTACAACACTTTAAATTCATTGACAGAGGCAGGTATCGTAAGAGTCATTACAATAGAAGATAATGAAACCAGGTATGATATAACTACCGGAAATCACGGTCATTTTAAATGTGAATCATGCGGAAATATTTATGATTTCAATATTGACATTGATTCATTAGAATCAAATGAACTTAAAGGTTTCAAAATTGACAACAAAAATGTATATTTTAAAGGTCTATGCCCTCAATGTCTTTTAAGTGTAAAATAATTAATGAAATATCATGGAGGATTTAAAGAATGGAAAACAAAACATTACAAAATTTAATGGACGGATTTGCAGGAGAATCTCAGGCTAACAGAAAATATTTAGCATATGCTAAGAAAGCAGAAAAAGAAGGTAAAACAAACGCAGCTAAACTTTTCAGAGCAGCTTCAGATGCAGAAGCACTGCATGCGCAAAAGCACTTGGAAGTTGCAGGCAAAATCAAAACAACTACTGAAAACCTGCAAGACGCAGTTGCAGGCGAAACTTATGAATACGAAAGCATGTATCCCGAATTTATAAAGGCTGCAGAAGCAGAAGGAAACAAGGCAGCTATAGGAACGTTTAAATTAGCAATGGAAGCAGAAAAAGTTCATGCTAAATTATATAAGGAAGCTCTGGAAAAGATTGATGAGGCAGAAGAAGTTTTTTACTATCTATGTCCTGTCTGTGGAAACATTGAAAAGTCTATTCCTGATAAATGCAGCATTTGTGGAGTTCCGGGATCGAAGTTTATTAAGTATTAATATTGTTAACCTTACCGCTCAAATGAGCGGTTTTTTTTCGCCTATTTCTCGTGTATTTTAATCATTATTATTCGTAATAATACGAATAATTTTCGCAAATAATTCTTGATTGTTATTATATTTTAAGGTAAAATGTATTAAAATTATATACTAAATATGAAAATTTGACAGGACTATATAAAAATATTTAAGCTATTGAAAGGGGCACCACATGTTTACAATTGATAAATATATTGTAGCTGAAAGTCTGGAACAGGCTTTCGAGTTAAATAAAAACAGGAGAAACACAATTATCGGCGGTATGCTTTGGCTTAAGATGGGCAGAAAGAGAATTGGTACTGCAATAGATCTATCAGCTTTGGGTCTTAATTCAATCGTTGAAGATGAAGATAGTTTTAGAATCGGATGCATGTGCACTCTTAGGGAAATAGAAACTCACGAAGGCCTAAATAATTATTTCGGCGGTTCTCTTACTAAATCAGTAGAAAATATCGTAGGAGTTCAAATGAGGAACCTAGCAACAATCGGAGGAAGCATCTATTCAAGATTCGGCTTTTCAGATATATTGACGGCTTTATTGGTATTAGATACCTATGTTGAGTTATTTAGCGGCGGTGTTGTTTCTCTGGAAAAATATTTAGGTATGCCTCTGGATAATGATATATTGGTAAGCATAATTATAAAAAAAGACAAAAGAAAAATTTCGTATTCTAGCTACAGATTAAGTGCAACTGATTTTCCTGTTCTCACCTGTGCAGTTTCAAAAAAAGGAAATAAATGGTTTACGGCGCACGGTGCAAGACCTATGAAAGCTTCTCTAAATATATTTGAACTCAGCAGCTCACCTGACAGTGATGAAATTAATAAAATAATTTCTAACATTAAGGACAGAACTATTTTTGGGACAAACATGCGTGCAAGCAGTGAATACAGAAAAATTCTTGCAGGTGTGCTTACAAAAAGAGGCATTGAAGCAATATTGAACGGAGGAAATTATGCAGATTAAATTATGGATAAATGATAAAGAATATATAGATGATGTTTTACCTGATACTCTGCTTTTAGATTTTTTAAGATCTAAAGGTCAGCTCAGTGTAAAGAGAGGATGCGAAACTTCCAACTGTGGATTGTGCACCGTAATACTTGAAAGCAAGCCAATACTTTCATGTTCATTTTTAGCCGTTCGTGCTAATGGGCTACATGTTACCACTATGGAAGGATTGCAGGAAGAAGCTGCTGAGTTTGGTAATTTTCTCGCAGATGAAGGTGCAGAGCAGTGCGGTTTTTGCAGCCCGGGGTTTATAATGAACGTATTATCAATGGTTAAGGAATTGAATAACCCTACTGAAGATGAAATCAAAAAATATCTGGAAGGAAATCTGTGCAGGTGCACGGGCTATATGGGACAGCTGAGAGCTGTCAGAAAATTTCTGTTGCTAAAGAATAACAGGGAGGTCTCTCATGAAGTTTGTTAATAAAGGTGTCAGAAAAAAAGATTCCATTGCATTGGTAACAGGCAAACCGGTATACACAGATGATGTTACTCAAGGTTGCAATCTTGTTGTAAAACTTCTGAGGAGCCCTCATTCACATGCAATTATCAATGAAATAAATACTGAAAAAGCGAAAAAAGTACCTGGAATCGAGTGCATACTAACCTATGAGGATGTTCCTAAATCAAGATTTACCACAGCTGGACAGACTTATCCCGAGCCAAGCCCGTATGACAGACTTATTCTCGATAAAAGGCTGAGATGTGTCGGAGATCCTGTGGCAATAGTAGCAGGTTTGGATGAAAAATCAGTGGACAAGGCTCTTGGATTAATCAAAGTTAAATATGAAGTTTTAGAAGCATTGCTGGATTACAGAACAGCAATTGACAACAAGATCATTGTTCATCCTGAAGACGACTTTAAAACTCTATGCGACGTTGGTGCTGACAATAAGAGAAACATCTGCTCATCTGATGCAATGGAAGTGGGAGATGTTGAAAAAGATTTTAAAAACTGTGCTCACATAATTGAAGAGACATACACTACAAAAGCAAACAATCAGTCTATGATGGAAACCTTTAGAACTCAAACAAGCATTGACACCTACGGAAGACTTACTGTTATAACTTCAACACAGGTACCGTTCCACGTAAGACGTATACTGTCAAACGCTCTTCAGATTCCAAAATCTAAAATTCGAGTTATTAAACCGAGAATCGGCGGAGGGTTCGGTGCAAAGCAGACGATTGTAAGCGAAATTTTCCCTGCAATTGTAACTTGGAAAACAGGTAAACCGGCTAAAATGGTTTATTCACGAAAAGAGAGCTTTACCAACGGAAGCCCACGTCACGAAGCAGAGATGAAGATTAGGCTCGGAGCTGACGAAAATGGAATAATCAAAGCTATTCACATGTTTTCATTATGGAATGCAGGTGCTTACGGAGATCACGGCCCGACAACTGTCGGATTATCCGGTCACAAGGCAATGACCATATACAATGCAGCATCGTATAAATTTGAAAATGAGGTTGTTTACTCAAACACCATGGGAGCGGGTGCATTCAGAGGATACGGCGCAACTCAAGGCTTCTTTGCTTTGGAATCTGCTGTTAATGAATTGGCCGCCAAACTTAATATGGACCCTACCGTCTTGAGAATGAACAACATGCTTACTCAGAAAAATGTAGGCAAAATTATGCCCACTTACTATAATGAAGAGTTAAAAAGCTGCACTCTTGACAAGTGTATGTTAAAAGCTAAAGAAATGATAAACTGGGACGAAAAATTTCCCTCTAAAGATATAGGAAATGATAAAGTACGTTCTGTCGGCTGTGCTGTTGCAATGCAGGGATCGGGAATTTCATCATGTGATGTGGGAGCTGTTGAGATCCGATTGAATGATGAAGGCTTCTATACGCTTTTAATAGGGGCCACCGATATGGGAACAGGGTGTGATACAATTCTGGCACAAATTGCCGCCGATTGCCTAGACACAGATTATGACAATATTGTCGTTCACGGCGTTGACACTGATTTATCTCCATACGACACAGGCTCCTATGCTTCAAGCACAACTTATATTACGGGAATGGCTGTTGTTAAAACATGCGAGGTGCTAAGAGACAAAATACTATCTGAAGGTGCAAGACTTCTCGGATGCAAGCCTGAGGATGCGGAGTTTGACGGGAAACAAGTAGTGTGCGCAGGCACCGGAAAGACTATATCTCTCGCTGAAATAGGATATGCCAGCTACGTGGGCACAAACGCCTACCTTACTGCTACAAGATCTCATTTTTCACCTACATCACCTCCTCCATTTATGGCAGGTCTGGTTGAAATCGAGCTGGATAAGCTTACAGGTAAAATAGACATAATTGACTATGTGGGAGTAGTTGACTGCGGAACTGTTATAAACCCAAACCTTGCTAGAATTCAGGCTGAAGGCGGAATAGTCCAAGGAATGGGAATGACATTGTATGAAGATGTTAAGTATGACGAAAATGGAAGAATGCTAAATGACTCATTTATGCAGTATAAAATTCCTTCAAGGATGGATGTGGGAAAAATAAGAGTTGATTTTGAATCCAGCTATGAACCTACGGGACCATTTGGTGCAAAGTCAATAGGTGAACTTGTAATTAACACCCCGGCACCTGCAATCGCAAATGCCGTATACAATGCAACTAACATAAATATGCGAAGTCTACCTATAACAGGCGAGAAAATACTAACGAAAATGATTAATAACGGACAAAATTAAGTTAAAAAAGGTAATCCTTTAAAGAGGAAGTACCATAGAGATAAAATAGAAAACGCAAACTGAGTACGGAAAACAACCTTGAGGTCAACATACAGACTTCAAGGTTGTTTCCTTTTTGTGCACTGTATCGAATATTTAGTTGTACAATGCTAAATTGAAAAGTTTTCAATTTCTTTTATATATGCTGCTCTAACATAGTTTGTAAATACCAATTTAAAATGCTTTATTGAAATTTTCATTAACTCAGATAGAAAAAATATGGTCTATAGATGTATAATTATATTTAGATGAATTTCAAGTGCTAGGAGGAAGAGGTTATGGACGGTAGTGATGTAGATAAAACGGATATAAAAGGCGTATTTGAATTAGCAATGCAACTGTACAATTCAGGAGAAATTGATAAAGCAAGAGATATATGTAGAAGAATAACGGAAATACAAATCAATTTTGATAATGTTGATGAACTGTATTATAAAGGTATGAGTCATATCTATTCGATGTGGGAAACAGCCAAAGCAATTCGATGCTTTAAAAAGATATTGGAAATAGGAACAACAAATGTAAATATTATATTTGATATTGGGATATATTTATGTAATAATGGCTACCAATCAAAGGCAATTGACTGCTTTAATAAAGTATTAAATCTAACAGAAGATATAATCAAATTACATGGTATGGCATTTAAACTAGAAAAGATAAGTAAAAAAAATATTGCCTCTGAATATTATAATAAAATTTTGGACTTACAAGATAACAATGTTGAAGATAAGTATTGTAAAGGTAATGCTGCCTATTGCTTGTTTATAGACTCATTAGCAATAAAGTATTTCAAAGAAATAGTAGAAACAGATAAAAATATCCAACGTCTATATAATGCAGCAAATAAGCTTTCAATTTTACATGATTATGAAGCGACATATAAATGTCTGTCGCAAATATTAAAATTTAATCCTACTGATATTGTAATTTTATGCGGTATTACAAAGTTATTTTATATATTGCGTAAACCTAATGAAACTGTAGAATGCATTGAAAAAATACTTAAATTGCAAACAAATGATTTAATAAACTTATATGATTTAGCCGACTTTTTAGACTGTAACAAAATATTATATTCAACAAAATTGTATCAAAAAATTGTATCCATCCAAAAACCTAAATATAGCCCTCAAGAACTATATATAAAAGCAACATGTTCAATGATTTTAGGAAAGCCTAAAGATGGTATGGATAATTTTAATAAAGCTATTAAGGAAAATATAAAAGACATAAATAACATTTTTTCGCTAAATATTATCGCTTGTCGACTATTATCACTTAATAAACATGATTTTGCTATTTGTTGTTTTCAAAAAATAATAAATTTAAGTGATACAAGCAATGGCAAGAATGAGAATTCTTATTATAAAAGCATTTGCATTAAAAGTTTTAGGAAAAAAGAAAGACGCAATTGAATGCTACGAAAATATCTTAAAATTAAATGTAAGTAATATTAATCTTTTATATAATGCAGGGCTGCAATTAAATGGACTGGATAATAAAACTGCACAAAAATTCTTTGAAGAAATATCTAAACTCGATATTTCAAATTTTGATACTAACAAACTTTACATAAAAGGTATGAGTGAATATTTTTTGCACCATGAACATAAAGCAAAAGAACATTTAGAAAAAATAGATGTACAAAATTTAGATGATTCAAATATATTATTGCAAGTTGGAATAGTTCTTTCGAATTTAGATGAATGTGATTTTGCAAAAAGTTGTTTTAATAAAGTAGTTAAAATAACTCCCACATCGGAATCTGATTATATTTATATTGGCACGGCATATAAATATTTGATAGACTTAGAATCTGAAAACATTGAAGAATTAAAAAAGGATGCTGAGAAAAATTATTGGGAAGCTGTAACAAAATTTAACGAATCTATTTTTCAATTTAATCACTTTTCGCCTTTCTTATATAACTTTTTTAAAAACATTTCTGACAATGATAATAATAAGACTGATGAAGATAAGAACAAAATGTATCATTATACGAGTATAGCAGGTCTAAAAGGAATTTTAGACAAGAAAGAGTTTTGGGTCACCAAAAGTGATTTTTTAAATGATCCAAGTGAAACATCATATATTTTTAAGGTATTGGAAAAGCTTAATTATAAAGAATCTTTCATAAATAGTTTAAAAGAACAAATAAACAACGAAAAGAAAGATGTATATATTCTTTCTATGACTACTGAAAAAGATTCTCTTCCTATGTGGAAAAATTATTCTAATGATGACGGATATAATATAAAAGTAGATAAAGATAAGTTTAAAAATAGTTTTGTGAACCCGGGTACGTACATAATGGGCAAAGTTATTTATATCGACAATGAAGAAAAAAATAATAAAAAGCAGTATAAACCAATAAAACACTTGATTTCTTCTATATATAAAAGTGGTAAAACCTATCTAAAAGTAAATAATAAACTAAAAGATGAAATTATTAAGAAAACTGTATTTACGCATATTAGACTTATTTCATTATTTGTAAAACATACAGGATTTGAGTATGAACATGAATATAGATATGCGTTTATCCCTCAATTTTGGGCAAATAATAAAATATATGAAAGCGATGATAGAATCACCGATCAAAGGATTTGCAATTATAATGGAATCGTAAATTATTATCCGAATTTTAGAACTAATGGCAAGGTAGTAATACCTTATATTACAATACCAATCTATGGTCTGACTGATTCCGATAATCGAGTCATAGAGGAAATACGTTTTAGCCCTACTTTGGATGAAAATGTTGCAAAACAAGGGCTTGACGATTATTTAAAATTAAATGGTATTGCAAAGATAGATGTAAAACCATCGAGTATCCCATTCAGAAATATTTAGTTGTGATAGGTTGTAAAATGAAGTGCGCACCTTGTTAATGCAAAAAATTTTATTCAAGGATTTAAACTTGGTGTGGAACTTTCAAACGAATTACATTTCAAGAATGGCCACAGTTTTGAGAAAGAAAATCTCAATGACTGTGGTAAATTTTTTGTGCCGAAAGGAGAATACGGTGACGGAGAAAGACTAAAATTACTGGATTAGCAATCGTATTGCTTACTTCTTCTCTGCTGATACAGCAAGGTGTACCAAAATAAGAACAATCGACACCAACGCCCACATTCGTCCTGTATCGCAGGTTGCAGTATCATATAGGGATAACACCCCATCTCTACTAACAATCGAACCAATTAGCAAAAACCTCTCCACCTCAGCCAATAGAAAAAGAAGAATCGACCAACACCCCAACTCCTCCCACACAAACGGCTACAAAGCCACCTCCACCTACCCCATCTAAAACCTGTACACTGAAAATGGGCGATACACGGATTGTTAACGGTCAAAAGCAAGTTTACTTTCTCGGATTTGGTTGGATTGAAGATAATGATGAACCAAACCATGGTAGCTACGTTGAGGGTATGTATGAGAACGGCAATAAAATTGGTATTATAGGCGGCGGTGCAATCACTGGCGAAAGCGATGGTGATATTAACAAAATTGTGGGTAGCTTGGATTGAGGGTGTAACGAATAGTTCTATCCTTTTGTATGGCACAAATTATCAACAACTAAAGGGTGTTCCCAAAATGGACGCCCTTAGCATTTTCAAAGTTTCTTTATGCTAACACCAACGTTACCCTAAATTATGCGTTTTATATTCTTCGATAATGCTTTCGGCAGCCTCTTCACCAGATTTCGCAACAGCCCTAAAATGGTTTCTATCTCCATCTAATATTTTTCTTTCTTCTTGAGTGGGATGCGAGAACTGCATAGGGACTAAATCAATATTAAATAACGCTAATTGATCATTTATGTGTCGAAACCATTGAAACATGTGCTGAAAATTAAAATCATCAAATTTTTGCGGATTTTTTTCCTGTAAATCATTAGACATATTATAATAATAAACCGCATCCTCATATCTTTCTAAATACATCAACTCGTCTTCAGAGAAAATGGGGTAATCGTATTTTTCATTTTCAATCTTTGCAATACTAACAACTTTATTGGATTCTTCACAAAGTTCATAATAATAATGTAAGTAATAATGTGTATGTGTCACCATGCATAAATCTTTTAATTTCTCCACAATCCATTCAGCTTGACTGGATGGCCATCCTTTAGCTTTTGGCACATTGTCTTTTATATGCTGTAATGCTGCAAAATTATAGATGAGTGCATCAACATCTATCCGATTACCACTTTGAATATCTCTAAAAAGAAGATATTCATTTCTAGGCTTAAAAGCATTTACATAATACATAGCATAATTTTTCAAAGCTTGACGGAAATCCTTTAAATAATAGTCATGTAAATTTATCACAAAGCTTTTTTGAGCGTTATCATATCGTTTATCGTCGCTACATTTTATTAAAAAAGCAGTTAAAATGCTGAAGCATAGTCCCCACAATATGCCCACAAGCACACTTAGCCAGTTTTGTGAATTAGAATTGATTACTAAAGCATTAATATAAAATCCTGTTGTCAAAAAAGAAAATAAACCAATAATACTAAGTGCCCAACAGTAACCGGTGTACTTATATTTTTTTACTTTTTTATTATTCACTAAACGACCTCCTTGAATATCTTTTTAGCAAGCAATATTAAGTGTTTACTCTGTAAAACATTTGGGAAATAGAGAATTTAGTTTTTCTTTATTTGTAAGTTCAAGGTTTAAGGAGAGACCGTCAAGTTTATTGTTCATTGGTTGGTTTCTCTACTGAAACCTTTTTATCAATATATTCTTCATATTCTTTATATGAAAAAATATCTTTTCTTAAGTCAAATTTGCAATATTTGCTTTCACTTTTTGTTGTAATGGCAAATATCATTGATATTAAAATATCTTTTTTGTTGCTACAATACCGCATACTTAAATTGTTACTTAGCGCTTTTTTAACTGAAAGTCTACGATTTAAATCTTGAATTATTTCAAGTGAAAAGGATAAAAATGGTACAGAATATTCTTCATCTAATTGAATATTATAAAGATATTTTCTATCAAAACGTTCACATCTTGCTATTTCTTCCTGATGCCCAGAATACCCAACAGTTAAATTCTTAAAAATATCAATAATGTATAAAGAGTTATATAATAGCGTTAAAATAAATTTCTTTTTTAATGAAAGAAAAGTAAATGGTCTAATATTTTCACGTATTTCTTTTAATAGATCTATAATTCTATCCGCTTGAGTTAAAGCTATTTGATACTCATTGTATTTAATAGCATATTCAAATTGTCGTGAACAATTTATAGCCATTTCAAGTAAATAATCTATATTTTTTCTACTTTCGAAATCATATAATTTTGTAAATATTACCCATATTATTGTAGCTACAAGACTTGTTAAAATGCTTAATAAAACTGTTACAGTTATATTCATCGTCTACCTCCACTACAAACTGCCATATCAGCTTGGCAATTGTTTTTGAATCCTAATATTACCATTATATCAAACTAAAATATAAAAGTATATTGTAACGCTAAGTTTCATTGAATTTAAGCCTTTAGTTTTTGAAAAAGGAAATACCGTTACAATAATTTACAGGGATACAGCGGTTACTCGAAATGAAAATGAATTTTTTACAGAACGAAGAATGATGATTGACGGCAAAATCTTTTATGTGAAATCCATCTTCCAAGCAGAGCCATCATCAACGCCGAGCAAAGAGTTAATCAGATTAATTGATGACGAAAAAGATATTAAAAAGAAATAACGGCTTTCGATAGACTTGTACAAACTGTTACGGTATGATGTGTTTACCGTATTCAGTTTGTCGGAAAGGAGTAAAAAATGAAACAGACCACTGAAAAATATACAATTCTTTACGCAAGATTAAGCCAAGATGATGGCAGTCAAGGTGAGTCCAACAGCATAGGAAATCAGAGGTTAATTTTAGAAAAATAAAGGACAACGGTTTTGAAAACCTTAAATTCATGGCTGATGATGGCTACTCTGGTACGAATTTCAACAGACCAGCCTTTAAAGAACTGATGGAGCTTGTGGAAAACGATGAGGTTGAAACCATAATAGTCAAAGACATGAGCCAATTTGGCAGAGAATATTTAGAGGTAGGTCGATACACCGAAATCGTATTTCCAAACTATAATGTGAGGTTTATTTCAATATCTGATGGCATCGATAGCCTGTATGGCAACGATGATTTTACCCCGTTCAAAAATATAATCAACGAGCTATATGCCAAAGATTGCAGCCGTAAAATTAGAGCAGCCAACAGAGCAAAAGCAGAAACAGGTGCAAGAGTAGGTACTAATGAACCGTATGGGTATATGAAAGACCCAAATGATCCAAAGCGAAAAATCATTCCTGACCCTGAATCGGCAGAAGAAGAAAAACAATCGGTAGCCTAAAACGGCAAAAGGCAGACAGTGAAAATCACTGTCTGCCAATATACCGCCCGATTAACCGCAGTTTATAAAATGTCCCTATGGGACTGCGGTTAAAGGGTTACCTTCTTTATTAATTCATTGAAATTCGTCGTGATGAAAACTGTTTGATGTTCCAGACTCCTTGTTTTTCGAATCATTGTAATACACATTCAGCTTTCGGAGATTTGTTACCCACATATATATTACGAACGGAATAAATAGCAACATCAAAAGATCTATCCCTGACATCAAAATAAAATCAAAAATTCCATGAAGCACAACAGGAACCGTAAGAGATTTCTTAAAATAATATCTGCTGTTCTCCGGTGTTGCAGAAAACTTGGCAAGAGACAGGTAGTACCCCATAGTTATGGCGAAAAGCATATGAGCCGGCACAGATAAAACAGCTCTATATAACCCTATGGACTCAATATCTGAAAACCTAAATACAACATACATTATGTTTTCTATTGTTGCAAACCCAAGAGCAGACATTACACAATAAACTATTCCGTCCAACTTCTCATCAAATACGGGGTTATAATAAACATACTTAAGTACAACTTTCCTTTTCATAAATTCTTCGGTTAATCCAGCAATTATAAAAGCAGTATATGCAGCACCTAAAATACCGGGGAAAAAATTGAATGAGGAAAGCAGATTTTCTATGAGTACAGTTGGAACAACCGAAACAACTCCCATAAAAAACACTTTCATCAGCACCCTCAAAGGTTCCCTGTCATGCCTGTCAAACCAGTAAATTATAAGGCCCAGGGCAAGCCCTGGTGTTATAGCCGTTATTAATAAATTTAATCTCATGTAATTTCCTTTCATTTTATCGTATTTAATTTAATCGTCTTTCATCAAACTCTCCAGAGGTACATAAAATTTTGTCAGACGTCTTCCAAATTCATCAATATATCTTCCACGTTCATCAAAACACATAACAGTCGCCCTTGTGTTTATTTTTTGAATAAAGCCATTATAGGTCCTGCCTTCTGCCATGAATTTTACATTATCTCCCGGTCTCATACCAAAAATACTCATATTAGCCTCTTTAACGCCTATTAATTTATGTGTGGATTCAACATGACCAAATATATTAAATATTAAATTTTTAAAGGTTTTTTTACTGCAACTTGATTTGTGATAAATTAAGAATTCAATAACATGGCAAATTTCATGTTCAAAAACAAGCATCAACCCATCAAGCACACTTGCAGCTTCTATACCTCCTACATACTTGATCCTGTCAACTTTATTGAAATTAGCCAAATGGTTTAAGGATATTTTTATCTCAAACTTAATATCCTCCGGCTTCATCTCTGCTATACACTTACTTGTCTTTGTATTTCCTGCGGCACGTGACAGCTGTTTTGACAGTTTAAGTATAATCTTTCCCTTAAAATTATCTTTGAACCATGAACACAAAAATATTTCATCATATAATTCAAACAATATATACAAATCATTATCTTCTATTTTTGAAAAATTATCTGTTTTTATATTTATTGAGCGCTCAAACAATTGCTTCTTAATAGTTTCTCTTTTATTTTTTATAATTTCCGAATCGTATTTTATATCTATCATATGTTGTCCTTAATTAATATGTCTTTCTTTGCATGCAGCTACATTCATTTATACCATAATTTGCACTAAATAAAAAGTATAATTAATGACTGTCTCAGATTTTTTATATTTGCATATATTAAATAATATATATAGAATGGAGAGTAGATATGACTACGAAAAATAACCCACAAGCACCGGAAAGTACCGATGGTATCGTCGTGAGCGATGCGTCTGCAAACAATATAAATATTAATGACGGAGAAAACGGATATATAAAGATAAGAGCTGTAACAGAACTTGGCAAATACCCATTAAGCGGCGCACGTGTAACTGTATATGCCTCGCTTGAAGAACTGGTACCGGTTGAAATCACAACTACTGATTCAATGGGATATGCTCCGGTTATTTCACTTCCAGTATCGTACAATCCAGGAATAAGCACAATGGATCCGGTATATTATTATACTACCTATCACTTGAGTGTCAGTTTTGATTTTTATTACCCCACGGCAATCCACAATATTCAGGTATTTCCGGGGATAACTACTGAATTTAACGTAAACATGACTCCTGTACCGTCCATTGAACCTAATCCTTACAAGAAAGTAGAAATTTTAATTCCTGATATCGAGTTATAGCTGATTGACGTGTTTATAGTTCCTGAATTTTCATTTTCAATGTGATTATTTGGGAACTGTCTCTTACTTATCCTATTATTTCCTCTATGCACAACACCCCGTAAAACCAGAACTTGAATTTTACCGGAAGACATGGCAAGCAGTCTACCTCTACATGAAAATCCGTTTTATCTGTTCCCAGATAATTCACTTTTACTGCACGAAGCGGCCTGTCGTTTATATCATACAGTCTGTATTCATGCCTGTCATCATTCTTCACCGGATTACACGTACAGAAATGAAATATGAACACATTTCTGTCGCTTTGGCTGTTATACACAATATTGTAGTCTTTTACATAATTGCTGTCATGAAAAAACATATCAGGTTCAACGCGATACATATTATTCTTTCCGAAAAGATTGCATGCCCTTCTGTATTCTGTCGGACTTCTAAATATAACATTTTTCAGCCTTCTCAACGATACAGGCTCATCAATAAGAAGCTCAGCCTGCTTTCTGATGCTAAACAATTCATTAACTTTTCCTTTTAAGAATTTATCTACGCATCTTTTATCAAAAACGGTTTCCCAGTCAATATCATAATTAAAAAAATTATAATCTGTTCCATAAGAAGTATTTTTGTAGTCGGCATTTCCATCTGTATAAATTGCCAGGTCATGGCATATAATTTCTTCATCAAACAAAAGATACACGGGAATATCTAATTTTTGCATAACCTCATAGTTAGCTTTCTCCGTATAATAAAATCTTGCACATCCCCTTACTTTTCCCGGCACATCTTTGATTTTTTCTTCATGTGCAGCATCGTAAAATTCTATGTGATTTGCATGGCACAAATCCCTTCCGCACAAATACCCAATGCTTATAATTGAACTTAAGTTTGAAAAATCTGTAAAATGAAGCGGCCCTCTGAAACTGTACAGTTTTTTCAAATTTGTAACTGCCTCTCTGATTTTTTGACAGTCATCTCCCAAATGAATCCCTCCAATAGCAATCTATTGCTTATTAATATTTATATTAGAGCAGTCTTGCTTTATATGACTAAATATTAGTAAAAAATTGCTAAACAATCTTGTTTTAATAGTATATTAAAAACTGCCGTCATGTTGACGGCAGTAATCAGTAAAATTTTATTCATATTGAAGTTTAGTTATCTGACTGATGATGCAGACAGCACTAAGGACAAGTACTTTTCCTCGGAAGAAGATCCTCTTGATGTCAGTACAACAGGCACCTTAGCCCCCACGATCATACCTGCCATTTTTCCGCCTGCAAACTCAAGCAATACCTTACTCATAATATTTCCCGAAGTAATATCTGGCGATACAATAATATCAGCTTCTCCCGTTACCGGACTTTCATATCCTTTTATTCTGGCAGATTCTTTGTTGAAGGTTAAATCCACAGATATAGGCCCTTCAATTATGCAATTCTTAATTTCTCCGTTAAGGTTCATTTTTTTAAGTATATCCGCATCAACTGTCTCAGGCATTTTAGGGTTTACACTTTCAATGGCTGTTAATATTGCTACCTTAGGGCACTCATATCCCATAGCCAAAAATACATCAACTGCATTTTCTATAATCTGTTTCTTTTCCTCAGCATTAGGATACATCATCATTCCGCCGTCAGTTATTGCTATCAGCTTGTGATATGAAGGTACTTCTATTATAGCCACATGGGTCATAGCGTTACCTGTTCTTATCCCTTTCTCTTTATTAACAACCGCCTTCAGTAAATCTGCAGTTTGTAATTTGCCCTTCATAATGAAATCCGCTTTATTTTCATTAATTAATTCAACCGCTTTTTCTGCAGCTTCTGCATCACTCTCAGTATTGATTATTATTTTCTCATCGAATTCAACAGAAATATCCTTAAGTATCTTTATTATTTCATCTTTCTTACCTACAAGTACAGGTTCAACCAATTTATCGCTCACAGCTCTAAATACAGCCTCCAATGTATGCTTGTCATGGGCTGCTGCCACTGCAACTTTCTTTATTGAATTGCTGTTTCGAACCTTTTCAACCAGTTCCTTAAAATTTTTCAACTCCATGGTACCCTCCTAATAATTGGTTTATCATTAATAGTGTCATTATATCTAAGTGCAAGCTGCGAATAGGCTTAATTTACACTGATACAATAATTCGTTTTATTTATTATACCATAATATCAGTTTGCTTCATAACGTTTTCTAAGCAACATAATAAAAAACATGCATGATTCATATACATGCATGTTTTTTATTAATAAATGTTTCTGACATTCAGTGCTCTAAAGGAATTCAGTATCGCAATAAAAGCGACTCCAACATCTGCGAATACAGCAGCCCACATTGTTGCAAAACCTACAGCACTTAATAAAAGTATCAATACTTTCACACCTATGGCAAAGATAATATTCTGATAGGCTATTGCCAAAGTTTTGCGTGAAATTTTAATTGCAGATACTATCTTTGATGGTTCATCGGTCATTATTACTATATCTGCAGCTTCAATAGCTGCATCTGATCCCAGACCTCCCATAGCTATTCCTATATCTGCCCTTGCAAGAACAGGAGCATCATTTATTCCATCTCCCACAAAAGCCAGCTTTCCTCTCGGTGATTTTTGGTTTATAAGCTCTTCCACCTTATCTACCTTATCTCCAGGAAGAAGCTCTGAATAAACTTTACCCACACCTATCCGACCGGCAACACTATCACCTGCAGCCTTGCTGTCACCAGTAAGCATAACTATGTTATTAATGCCCTCTTTCCTCAGCATGTTGACAGCCTTTGCCGAATCATCTTTTTCCTCATCTGCGATGAGTATATATCCTGCATAGTTCCCGTCAACAGCTACATGAACTACAGTGCCAATTAACTCTCCTTCGTAATAAGAAATGCCATTTTCTTTCATCAGCCTTCCGTTTCCGGCGAGAATGTTTCTTCCCTCGACATTTGCAAATACACCTTGTCCTAAAACCTCCACAACATCGGATATTTTATCGCTATCGATTTCATCTCCAAAGGCACGTTTTATGGATGAAGAAATCGGGTGGTTTGAATAGTCCTCAGCATACGCTGCGAACTTCAGCAGTTCCCGCTCAGAGATATTCTCAGCATAAACTTCCTGTACCTCAAACACTCCCTTGGTCAATGTACCTGTTTTATCAAATACTACTATTTCAGTTTTTGCCAATGCCTCCAGGTAGTTGCTACCCTTTATTAAAATTCCCTTTTTAGATGCCCCGCCAATTCCGCCGAAAAAGCTAAGCGGTACCGAAATAACCAATGCACACGGGCAGGATACAACCAAAAATGATAATGCCCTATATATCCATGTACTGAACAAAGCCCCTTTAATTATCAAAGGCGGCACAACAGCAAGGAGCGCGGCTATTATAACAACTGAAGGTGTATAATATCTGGCAAACTTGGTGATAAACCTTTCAGATTTTGACTTTTTACTCCCGGCATTTTCAACAAGGTCAAGTATCTTACTCACTGTTGATTCCTCAAATTCCTTCGTGACCTTAGCTGTAATAACTCCGTTAATATTAATGCATCCACTTAAAAGATTGCTGCCGACTGTAACCTCTCTAGGAACAGACTCACCTGTCAATGCTGAAGTATCTAACATAGAACTACCCTCTGTCACTATACCGTCAAGCGGAACCTTTTCTCCTGCTTTCACAACAATTACATCTCCAACTTTAACATCATCCGGGTTTTTCTTTATCAGTTCATCATTTATCTTCACATTTGCATAATCGGGGCGGATATCCATTAAACTTGCAATGGATTTTCTAGATTGTCCCACAGCATAACTCTGAAACGCTTCTCCCACTTGGTAGAACAGCATAACTGCCACTCCTTCGGGGGCCTCTCCTATAAGAAATGCTCCAATTGAAGCTATTGACATCAGGAAGTTTTCATCAAATACATCTCCTCTGATAATATTTCTTACAGCTCTCTCGACAACATCACCACCGGCTAAAATAAAACTCAAAACAAACAATGACATTTTTAGAATTTCATGTTGCACAGCCAACGCTGCTATAAACAAAGCAAAAGCTATTATCAGTCTCCAAATCCTTTTTTTCATACTTACTCCTTATGCTGTTTTAAATCTAACTTCAGGTTCATATTTATTTACTATTTTTTCAGCCATAATTGCTATTTGCGACATCATATCCTCAGCGCCCTCTACTATGAGTTTTTCTGTCATTAAATTTATAGATGCGCTTTCAACTCCTTCAAGTTTTGTAATATCTCTTTCAATTTTTGCTGCACAGTTTGCACAATTCAATCCTTCAAGCATAAACTTCTTCCTCATTATCTTCCTCCAAAAAATTATTACTGCATATATTTTTCGTTAATATGTTCCATACCAGTTTCAAATATTTCTCTTACGTGATCATCTTTGAGTGAATAATATATAACCTTTCCTTCTCTTCTGAACTTTACAAGATCTGCCTGTCTCAGTGTTTTAAGCTGGTGTGATATAGCGGATTTCGTCATATTTAGAAGTACAGCTATATCGCATACACACATTTCATCTTGATCCAAAGCCCATATAATTTTAACTCTGGTGGAATCGCCCAAGACCTTGAAAAAATCTGATAAGTCATACAAATCATTTTCATTAGGCATTTTCTTCCTTACTTTTTCAACTACATCTGCATGTATAACATCACAATCACTGCTTAACTCTTCTATGTTCAATTTGCTCCTCCTTTAGTTGTTTAATTGTTCAACCGTTTAATCAATTATAGTTGTTCAATCATTCAATTGTCAATATATATTTTATTACAAATAATTAATAGTGACTCATATTAAATCAAAACCCGGCAAACATACGATGGTCTTACCATCATAATGTAATGCCGGGTTTACTAGTTCTAATGCTAAGCTATGTTATTCCGAATCCGTTCCGTGGGAAAAATCTATTATCTCCGACTGCGAAAGAATTGCACCGGTATCAGAAAATTCCACAATTTCATCATCTTCTGCACCTTCTCCCGCCGGCATTTCATCCGGACTCGGACTTGAAGTATCGTCAGATGGATCATCAATTCCCATGCTGCCATTTTTATCTACTATCCAGTACCTGCTGAACGGCGCAATTTTTCCTTCAACCAGATCGTACTTTTCTATAAGTTTTTCATCAATAGACTGAAGCCCATGCTCCGTCTTCAAAAATAATTCCTTCATTTATTCCTCCGCAATAGAATATATAACTAGTATTGCCAAAAAATTTAAAAAAATTAATTTTAATGTGTTGACCAAATCACTGTTCAGCTCAACAGTAAATTTATAATCCTATCAGATTTTAAAAAGCATTTAATTAGTAATGCGTGAAAAGCAGTCAGCACCTGCATATTCCACCACAAGTTAATATATTATCTATATAATTGAAAGCTCTATTTACTGACTTTTTTCAGACAGCTTGGACAGTGACTAAGTTACTGTTATATTGTTAATACCTGCTATAATAAAACCATAATAAATATTTAAGGAGATTAATAATATGAGCACAGTTAAAATAACTAAATCAAATTTTGAGCAAGAAGTTATAAAATCAGATAAACCGGTACTATTGGACTTTTGGGCGAGCTGGTGCATGCCTTGTAAAATGATTTCCCCCGTAGTGGATGAGATAGCAAATGAAGTGCCAAATGTAAAGGTTGGAAAAGTCAACATAGATGAACAGCCCGAGCTTGCTACAGCTTTCAACGTAATGAGCATACCTACTCTGGCTGTTATGAAAGATGGTAAGATTGTAAAAACTATGGTAGGTGTAAGGCCTAAGGCGTCAATAATGAAAATGCTGGCATAAATTTTCGGCACATGTAGAGATTATAAAAAATAGCATAACTCCTATAGTTAACTACCCCTAAAGTTAAAGAACGTAAAAAAAAGGCAGTCTCCTAACTGCCTTTTTTTATACTATTTGTTCACCATTATATATTTCGCCGCCAGCTTCCGGCATGACCCCGTATCTTATTGACCATAGAGTTTTATATTTTACCGCCTGTGCATGCAAGCGGTCCGTGTTTTCAGGGAGTTTCTTAATAATTTTTCCCGGCACGCCCGCAACCATTGAAAATGGAGGTATAATCTCGTGTTCTTTAACTACTGCTCCTGCAGCAATAATGCTGCCTCTTCCTATTACGGCACCGTTTAAAATAATTGCCCCCATCCCTATGAGACAGTGATCTTCAATAGTGCAGCCATGGACATTTGCTCCATGCCCAACTGTTACAAAATCTCCTATGACAGTTGGTTCTGTATCATCAACATGCACTATTGCATTATCCTGAATATTCGTATATCTTCCTATAGTAATTGTATTAATATCGCCTCTTGCAACTGCATTATACCATACACTACTATATTCCTTCATTATTACATTGCCAATAAGTTGTGCACCTTCCGCTACGTATGTCTTTTCATCAATAATCGGAAGTATTCCTTCAAATTCTTTAATCATATGTACCTCTCAGATAAAATATTATGCGCTATTATTATATCACAAATTAAAATAGTTTTGTTATTATTATTGAATTATTACATTATCGTTTAAACTCTTGTATTAATTGAATATCCCTTATATAATTAGTTATATTTATTTTCGGAGAATGATATGAATGTATTTGCATTAAAAATAATTGCCCTTGTTACTATGATTATAGATCATTACGGAGCAATCTTTCAAGAAGATATGATGATTTTTAGAATGATAGGTAGAATTGCTTTTCCTATTTATTGCTTTCTGTTAGTAGAAGGCTATTTTCACACAAGCAATTTCAAAAAATATGCACAGAGACTTTTATTATTTGCACTGATTTCTGAAATACCTTTTGATTTGGCTTTTTTTAATCAGGTAGGATTTGTTCATCAAAATATATTTTTCACTTTGTTCATAGGTTTAATTACCATTTACATATTGGATAATAAGGTGGAAAGATTTAAATTCAACAACACTGCGGTAATTATATCTGCCTGTATTCTGGCGGTGTTGCTAAAAGTCGATTACGATGCAATGGGTATTGTATATATTCTCACTTTCTATTTCACCAGAAATCAAGAAAAACCAAAAAAATTTATTATTACCTCAATAGTGATGATAATAGTAAATTTTTCTTCCGTTTTTATTCAACAACTGTCTCTTCTGGCGTTACCTTTTATCTATAAATATAATGGATCTCTCGGGGCGAAAAATAAATTTTTACAAATATCGTTTTATGCGGTGTACCCTCTCCATTTGCTGATTTACTATGCTGCAAAGTTGTACCTATGATCCTTTATGGCACGGTAATAACATTAAATAAAGCTATCCTATAAAATACATAATTGGAAACAATGCCAAAAGTATTATTTCAAATATCAGTAATCTCTTTTCCGACTGGTTATGCTTAAAGTTGAAATATTCCTCAGTTATAGAGTCCAATACTTCCATCCTGTTAAGCATATCCAAATATCTGTCATCAAGTTCAAAAGATTTACTTACAATGTTAAACAGATTTCGAGTTTCTATTGTTTTAGAAAATTCAGGCGGTCTGTCAAGAAGTCTTACGCTTTCAATAGTTCTGTATTTAAACCGGGTGCATTGAGCAATAGTAGATATAACATTTCTCGAATTTGCTATCAGCCTTCCTTTATTTAAGTAATTTATCAGCTTTTCTGCATCATCCAGGACCTTATTAAGTTCAGCTTCGATTTTATGTATTTCTGTTGATTTAGCCTGCACTGTTGAGATTATATCAAGCATAATACCGCTAAATTCGTAGTTTTCCTCCACTCCATCCAAATTTACCATACTGTTATCAGATACGTTCAACACATATGTATCAGTAAATTTTGAAAGCATCGTATTATCAATATCTACATATATTTTAGACAGATACTCAAAAAAATAAAATATTTCATGATGCTTAAAATTAACAAATGTTATGCATCCATATTTGTACAAATAAACATATTTGTCCTTGATACTGTACATAAATACTTTCTCAAGTTCACTGCTCCCAATTTTAATAAATTCTTTCCATCCGGCATCCTGCTTAAAATTAAAATGTGAAGCAACCTGAATAAGCGAAATTCTTGCGGCAACTTTAAATGTGTTAAGTATTTTTACATTCATAAGCCTCACCTTACCTGAACAAATCAAGAAACATCAGGATAACTTCTATAACTATTAAAATAATTATAATCCATTCTAAAAAGAGTCCGCGTATAGAACTGCTTATATCAGCGAGCCCATCAACAATGCTTTTAAGAATTTCCGTCTTGTTTTTAATTACTTCATATCTGTCGTTCAATTCAAAAAAATCAGACATCTGTTCGTAAAACAGCGCTGCATTGCTGTTAATCCAAGTAATGTCAGGCTTATCAAGTATCATTATATATGCAATTGTATTGTATTCATGTCTTACTATTCGAGATATAGTCTTAGCAAGCTCTTTATTCCCTATATTCAGCTTTCCCTTTTCCAGATTATCAATTTTAATTTCGATATTGTCAAGAATTTTCCCCAGCTGCTCTTCAATTCTTTCCAAGGCTACTGATTTTGCAATTACAATGGCAATAAGCTCAGGATAAAACAGCTCATTATGCGGAACCTGAACATATTCATCTGTGCATTCTAATTCTTCTCCCTCAGTTAAATGCAGAGCATAGTCATCCTTAAATTTTTCATAATGCTCAATGTCTATATCAGTCTTAATTTTTTTAATATATTTCATAAAAATTTCGGTGTGCTTTTTATCGGAGTTAATAAATACTATGCTACCGAATGAAAAAACTAAAATCATTTCATTTTCATAGGCTTGCTCGCCTATTACCATTTCCAGAACTGAGTCCTGAAGCATAAGCGGTTCTTCCCATGTATATTTTTTCTTTATATTACATTCAACAGCTATCTTATTAAGTTCTATTTCATTAGTTACTGCATAAGTTTTAAAGCTCAAATCATTCATAATAACCACCGCTCATTTTTTATATCATATGTAATTTTAGCCTTATTAATCATATATTTAATTATTGCCAATCAGTTTCTATCTTTTCTAACAGTGTTAATAACAATTAAAAATCACTTCCTCTTTTAATAACCTCCTTCATCTTTGCCATAATCCTTTCATAGCTTCCTTTCGAATGTGGGACAAGGCAGTTTGTGCAGTCCTTTATGCCATGATTCACAACATAATTTCCTCCACATTCATCTTTAAGCATGTACAATGGACAATAGCAAAAAAGACAGTTAAAGCTTTCCTCATCGGAAGTTTTATGGCACGGAAAATATTCGCATTTGGTGTTTTGGAAAAATTTATAATTTTCTGTTTTCAATTTAATCTCCTAATTTAGTTTTACTACATTGTATCATAATTGCAAATTTTTTTAAATATTACATAAAATCAAACCACTTTATTTTTGCTCGAATTTCTCCGTCAACAGCTCATTTAGTTCATCAATATACATCGGGCGCCCTAAATAGTACCCTTGCCCGCATTCACATTCTATAGTTCTAAGATAATCATACTGTTCAATTGTTTCTATCCCTTCTGCTATAACTCTGATACCCAAGTCATGCGCAAGAGATACTATAAATTTAATTATTGATATGTCTTTTTTATCACCGTTTCCTATATAACTCTTATCAAGCTTAACAATATCAATCGGAAGCCTCCTTAAATATGTCAGGGAAGAATATCCTGTTCCAAAATCGTCCAATGCAATTTTTAAACCTTTTGCTTTTAATATATTTAATCTTTCTATTGCTGTATCAATATGTGTAATTGCCGCTGTTTCGGTTATTTCTATAACAATATTTGAATAGTCCACATCGTAGTCAGAAAATATTTCTTCTATTTGTCTGAAACTTGAATTACTTATAAGTGATTTTCCGGACAGGTTTAGTGATAATTCTAAATCATTCAGGCCCTGTTCTTCCCATTTTTTCTTCTGAATTAATACATTCTTTATTATGCGCCTCTCCAACTCATATATCTGTCCTGTTATTTCTGCTACTGGAATAAAATCCGCCGGAGAAATATAACCTTCCTGAGGGTGATTCCACCTTACAAGTGCTTCTGTGCCTATTATATCTCCTGTGCTCAGCTGTACCTGAGGTTGGTAATTCAGTTCAAATTCATTGCAATCCAAGCCCTTTTGCAATTTATTTGCCATCTGTATATGCCATATCGTCTCGTAATGAATATCTTCCTCATAAAAAAACATCTTGTTTTTTCCTTCTTTTTTTGCTGCATACATTGCTATGTCAGAATGCTTAAGCAACGTGTCAAAATCGTAGCCGTCATCTGGATATACCGCAATACCTATGCTCATGGATATATAAAATTCCCTGCTGCCTGAATTCCAAGTGTTTCCTATACTGTTTTTTATATTTTCCAATCTGTTAAGCAATATATCCTTGGTTTCAAAACTTCTTATTAATATTGCAAATTCATCTCCTCCAAGTCTTGCTACCATATCCGGTGCCTTTATTTCTTTTGACATTTTGTGTGCCATAAATTTTAGGAAATCATCTCCTATGTAATGTCCCAATGTATCATTTATGTATTTAAAGTTATCTATATCTAAAAATGCAATCGCAAACTTCTGCCTTGAACTACTGACAAGATTTTTAATTTTGCTTACAAACATAGCTCTGTTTGGCAATCCAGTCAAAGTGTCATAATACGCCATATGCCTCAATTCTCTTATCGCCTTGGATGATTCTCCTGTTGCATTTATTATTCTTTTCTCCCTTTTATTTATTAAAATATACACTATTATCATTGTAAGAAAGATAAAAATCCAGCCTTTATATGTCTGTAAATTTTTATATATTTCGAAATCACCAGCAAAAACTTCAAGAACAGAATCTGACAAAACAACCCAAAGCGATCCAAATATCCCATACTTCAGCACAATAGCAATTGATTGGTTGCGAAAAAAATAATTTATCATACGTTTGCACAAATGTCTTGAACAGCACTTAGTTTTCAAAATTCCAGCTCCCATCCTCTTTTTATGTTATAAGTACCCTGCAATTTTTATTTTAAACTGCTAAAGGAGTGTTTATAAACAATTTATGCTTTTTTCAAGGATTTTATTGAATTTAATTACGTTTTATTATAAAATATTCTTACAAATATCTCACAAGAAGGGAGTGTTGCATTATGATTTTTGCATTAATAGAAAATTCAACAGAAAACCCGGAGGTATATAAACTATAATCCTATGCCTCCGTATAATCACTTACATTTCAGGAGGATGCATTGAATAAAATTAATATGGAAGATTACGGACTCAACGAAAGGTTTGTTAATGAGTCTCGTATGCATGAGAACTTAACTGTTGGTAGAATTGCTTCTCAAGACAAGGGACTGTACAGAGTAATTACAGAAAAAGGAGAAAAAAAAGCACAAATTTCAGGAAAATTTCGTCATAATGCTTTTAGTATTTCTGATTATCCTGCCGTAGGAGATTTTGTTATGCTCGATGAAATTGATGACGGTAATTCAATCATACACCATGTTCTAACAAGGAAAAGTTCATTTACAAGAAAAGCTGCCGGCACGTCCTGCGACAGTCAGGTCGTTGCAGCAAATATCGATTTAGTCTTTATATGTATGAGTCTTAATAATGATTTCAATCTACGAAGACTCGAACGATATATAGGAGTTGCATGGGATGGAGGCGCAACGCCTGTAGTAGTCCTAACAAAATCAGACCTGTGCGATAATTTGGGAGATATATTACCCCAGCTGGAAACAGTGGCGCTGGGTGTGGATATAATAGTAACATCAAGTATGACCGAGGACGGATTAGCAGCAGTAAGAGCATGTATAAAAAATGGAATGACTGTTGCCTTTATAGGCTCTTCAGGCGTCGGAAAGTCTACACTTGTCAATAAACTTGCAGGGGAAAATCTATTTGCTACGCAAGGCATACGCGGAGATGATAAAGGCAGGCATACAACCACAAAAAGAGAGCTGATTGCTCTTAAGTCAGGCGGTGCCGTAATAGATACACCCGGAATGAGAGAACTGGGAATTGAAAGCACTGATTTGTCCAAAACATTTTCGGATATTGACGAACTTTCCACCGGCTGCAGGTTTAATGACTGCACACATACAAAGGAACCGGGATGTGCCGTAAAAGAAGCAATAAAAAACGGCACGCTTTCGGAAAGCAGACTTTTAAACTATTTCAAGTTAAAAAAAGAAGCAAACTATGAGGGCCTGACGTCAAAGCAAATAGAAGAAAAAAAGGTCAAGGAAATGTTTAAAGATTTCGGCGGAATAAAAAACGCCAAAAAATATATAAAAAACAAAAAAAAATGAAAAATTCCGGAACATGTTTCCGGAATTTTTATTTACTTATATTACTCTGCTATATAGTCTATTGTTGTATCTATTCCTATTGTCATGGTTTCACCGTCCCATGTTATGCCAATATTGAATGATTGTGCAATGTCTCTTAATTTAAAATAATTGTTATTATTAATATTATAAGCTGTAAGTTTAACTTCTTCACCATCTTTATAAATTTTTGCGGTATTGAGGGTTCCTGTCTTTTCCTGACTGTTTCCACTGGACATCTCTCCTCCGACTGTAGTATACGGTTTGTTCGAAACTAAATTAATTGCATTTTTTTCACTGTTCCATTCAACTTCAAATTGTTTTTCTGTACCGTTTATTGCTGTAGCAAGATCTCTGAGCTTGAAATAATTATTACCGTCTATATTATATGCTTCAAAGGAAACCTCTTCTCCGTTTACAAGAACCTTGGAACTTGTAGGCAGTGCAGATACACTGGCAGGAATTTCAGGTTCAGCAGTTTCAGTAGCTTCAGTAGCTTCTTCAGGTGCATTCTGAGTCTCAGACTCGCCAACAACTTTAATAAAAGCTGAGGCCTGTCCGGCAATTGCCTCTTCTCTGAAAAGAACAAAGTAATCACCTGGTTCTGTTAATTCAACACTGCACCCCGGAAGGTACATAGGAAACTCAGCATCATAGTTTTCAAGCTCTGATACGTCTACGGTTTTTTCATCTACTTCTCCAGATTCATCAGCAACAAAAATAACGGCTTTTCCAAATAGAGGGAGCTTGTCCTCATCATAATATTCATATGTATTTTCAGCCGTTGAAGTTAATTTATAAATATCAAATATAACTCCTCCTTCCGCCAGCAGAGTAACAGTTGAAGAAGGGTTAACTATAAGTCCTTCATCTATAAATTCGTCAATCTCTTTTACATCGAATGTGTTGATAACATTTGTTACAGAAAAATGAGCCGGCAAAACAGATATCTCTTCTTCTGTCATATAGCTCCAATCATCCCTGTAGCCTTTCACTTCAACTGTTTCAGTCTCAGCGGCAAATGCAGAGGCCCCCATCGCCAGTAACATGGCAGCTACTAACAATAATGTCGTACCTCTCTTAAAAAATGTTTTCATATTGTTTTTCTCCTCTTAAGCAAAAAATTTAATCTCCACAAAAAGTAAAATGAAGAATATATTATATATTATTACATATTTTTCATCATTTGTATACAAGATTTTACAATTATCGCTATTTCATAACATTTAATGCTTGGAGAGAATTTATAATTACACATTTATTTTGTATTTTTTCATTTTTCTCCACAATGTTGTCCTGCTTATACCCAGCTCATCTGCCGCCTTTTGTATTGACAGCTCATTACAAATAAGAGCATCCGTTATTTTTTCTATCTCCCATTTATTCAGATCATTTGCTACCAGCCCTTTTGGTGAATTGTCATCTTTTGAAGGGTAAACCTCACCACCGCCTCTTTGATCTATGGCAAGTACATCTATTATTAACTGATTAAAATTATATTGGCTTCCGTGATATTTCAACAAAACACAAACTCTCTCAATAAAGTTTTGCAATTCTCTTATATTGCCGTACCATTTATGCTCTTTAACCCTGTCCATTATCTGATAAAAAGCATCTACAAACTCGATTTGTTCTTTGCCCATATTTTTTTCAAAAAAGAATTTGCTCAAAAGGAGTATATCTCCATCTCTGTCTCTTAATGGAGGAATATTTAGGTTCAGCACTCCTATTCTGTAATATAAATCCTCCCTGAATGCATTAGCTTTTATTGAGTCAATTAAATCCCTATTTGTTGCCGTTATTACTCTTACATCCACAGGCATTTTTTTCAGTGATCCGACCTTTCTTATTTCTTTTTCCTGCAGCACTCTCAGAAGCTGTGCCTGAATCTCAATCGGAATTTCTCCAATTTCATCCAAGAATATGGTTCCCTTGTGAGCCAATTCAAAAAGCCCTATCTTCCCGCCCTTTACAGCCCCTGTAAATGCACCTTCTACATAACCGAACAGTTCCGACTCCAAAAGATTCGATGATAAAGATGCACAGTTTATTGCAACAAAAGGTCCATTCTTTCTTTTGCTTAAATTGTGAATACTTTGGGCAAAAAGCTCTTTTCCCGTACCTGTTTCTCCTCTTATTAGAACCGTGGAATCTGAAGATGCGTAGCTTTTTGCTATAGATATTGCACTCTTTAGTTTCTTAGATTCGCCCTTAATATCTTTAAAATTATATTTTGCAACCAGTCCTTTTTCATGAAGGCTTCTTCTTATCTTGTTTTCATTTTCCTGAATTACCTTCACATCCTGAAATGTGGCAACTACACCTTTAACATCGTCGTTTACTATTATCGGTATCCTGTTTGTAGAAACCATAGTTCCGTTAATATTCATAAGCTGATTTAGTTCTTTTTCTCTCGATTCAAGAGCCTGTATCATGTCAGTATTTCGTATAATTTGCTTTATGTTTTTGCCCACTGCATATCCCGGGCTTACGTTAATTATATTTTCTGCTATTGAGTTTATCACGTCTATTGTGCCTTTTTCATCCACGGCAATTATAGCATCATGGGTGAAATTAAGGACTGCCTTGTATCTTTCAAGCTGAATTTTCAACTCGTTTTGCTTTTTTAATTCTTCCTTTTGTATTTCTAAAATTTGTTTTGCTGTATCAATTGCATTGTTTATCGTAGCCTCTGAATTTTCTAGGGTAATATGCCTGAGTTTATACTTATCTGCATATTTTTGTGTCATAACACCACCGATCCCCAAAACGGACCCTTCTTCAATGGCTTGCTCTACAACTATTTTACAGTCACTGTCATTCTTAAAGGTATAAAATCTGGCGTCAATATGGAGCATTCTGCATATGCTCTTAACATCTTCTGCCATCTCATCATATGAAAAAAAAGCTATAATCCCTTTTTCCTTCTCAGCAATCTCTATAGCTTCAATGTAATCTGACAATAATACATTTATGGCGATTACGGGAATATTTAACTTAGTTTCTCTAAATGCTGCAGCCGTTCCTTTCCTGCTTATTAATACCATAGCCCCTTCGTTTACAAGATTTTTAGCCATTCTAACAGCATCATGAAGAACATCCTCCTTTGAAGCAGGCACAAATACATTAATGTCTTCATTTCTTTGCTTAATTATTTTCATAGTTCTCTGAGCAAGCTGCACAGTTGGTGCTATCATCGTAATTTCAGTAACCTTCTTGTTTTGTTTAGTCAGGTTCTTTTCCAATTGTATCAATCAAAAAACATCCTTTCATTTTTTGTAAAATATTTATCAGCATAAGCTGGTTCAGATTTTGTTAATCATAAAAATTATAATAATATTATACCATATGCACCAAAATATATAAGCCCTATCATTTTTTTCGTTTTTTACCAAAACAAGAAAATTGCGGATATTTATCTTTAATATCCGCAATTTATATTAGTTAATGCATTGTGTTCCTTTTTGTATATTTACAAGGTGTCCGCTAAAGTTTCCGGATATGATGCTTTTTTCATATTTTGCAGCTTCAATAAGTTTATCCACATCAATTCCAGTTTCATATCCCATGTCACTCAGCATGTATGCCAAATCTTCTGTTGCTGTATTTCCTGAAGCTCCCGGTGCAAAAGGGCAGCCTCCCAATCCGCCAAGAGTAGATTGAACCTTTGTTATCCCTGATTCAATAGCAGTCAATGTATTAACCATACCCATATTTCTTGTGTCATGAATATGCACTTGAAATTCTATTTCGGGAAATTTTTTTACTGCTGCTGTTACAATTTCTCTTACCTGCTTCGGATTGGCAATTCCAATTGTATCAGCCAAAGACATTTCCTTTACACCCATTTTTGCAATCCGGTCTAAAAACCTTAGAACCGTATCAGTTGAATACTTGCCTTCAAACGGGCATCCAAATGTTGTGGCAACATCTACGCAGACATCTAAATCCTTGTAGTTGTCCATGATTGTCTTTAACTCAGCAAATGATTCGTCATGAGTTCTATTTATGTTTGCTTTATTGTGACTTGCACTCAGCGATACCACATATGATACTTTTCTAAGCCCTAATTCATAAGCTTTTCTTGCACCATACAGATTTGGTACTAATGCAAAAAAATCATATGCCGGATATTTTTCCAACAGTATTTTTGATATTTCTCCCGCATCTCTAAGCTGAGGGATTGCTTTAGGACTTACAAAGGACGTATGCTGCATTGACTTAACACCCGCCTCAATCAAATCATCAATAACTTTAAGCTTCGTCTCCACAGGTATATAGTCCTTAAGATTTTGAAATCCATCTCTTGGCCCTACTTCTACAATTTGTACTTTATTCATAATATGCTCCTTTGTTGTTAGAATACACCTTTGTCTATATATTCTTTAATTATTTCTTCGCTTAAGCCTATAAAATCCTCGTACACATTAAAATTGTGCTGTCCAAGTGTTGGTGCAGGCGTTCTTATTTCAGCTTTTTTATCACTAAATTTTATATGCTCTCCAGTCAATGTGGTCTTCCCGGCTACAGGGTGTTCAACTTCGACGAACATTTCTCTGGCAACTGCTATGTGAGGGTCTTTAACAACTCTATCTATTGTATTTATCGGAGATGAAGGAACTCCTACATTTAATAACTTTTCAACTATTTCATCTACCTCAAATTTTTTTGTCCACTCTTCAATAATAGGCTTCAGTAACTCATGATTTTTAACTCTCAATGCATTTGTTGCAAATCTTTCGTCATTAACCAGTTCTTCTTGATTCATAGCTTCTACCAAAAGTTTGTAAAGCTTGTCATTTCCACAGCCTATTATTACATCACCGTCCTTAGCCTTAAATGAATCATAAGGATATGCAGATTCATATCTGTTTCCTATTCTTTCTGGAATTCTTCCAGTTGCAAGATATATTTGAGTAATTATTTCCAATGAAGATACAACTGAATCAACCAAAGCAACATCAACTTTTTGCCCTTCTCCGGTCTTTATTTTATTTACCACAGCAGCTAAAACACCTATTGTACATCCAAGTCCGCCTAATACATCTCCCATTGCTGTTCCTGTCCTTGTAGGCTGTCCTCCAGGCCATCCTGTTGTGCTCATCAGCCCACCCATTGCCTGTCCGATTATATCGTAACCTGCTCTTTGGCTGTAGGGTCCGTAATGTCCAAAACCACTGACACATCCATATACAATTCCGGGATTGATTTCTTTCAGTGTTTCATAACCCAAACCAAGTTTTTCCATTGTACCAGGTCGATAATTTTCAATTACCACATCAGCTTTTTTAACCATCTTCTTAAAAACTTCTTTTCCCTCAGGCGCTTTTAGATTTAAAGTCACTCCAAGTTTATTCCTGTTTAAATTCATGTAGTACGCGCTTTCACCATTGATAAACGGGCCAAAAGCTCTGCTGTCGTCCCCCTTCTTAGGCTGCTCTATTTTATACACGGTAGCACCCATGTCAGCAAGCATCATTCCGCAGTAAGGTCCTGCTAAAACTCTTGTCAGATCAAGTACTACTACACCGTCTAATATTCCTTTGCTCATCTTTATTTCTCCTTTACAAATAATCTTTCTGTCAATGTTTATTGTACAAATTTTATTTTTTATTGATATTAAATTTTCTCTCTAATCTCAAGGATATGGAGCAGGTACCCCTGCTCCATGATTTATTTATTACATTCCTACGCCCAATAAACCAAACGTTATAAAATACATTATAAGCGGGAATAAAACTAGTCCTATTATTTTTAATCCAAGGCCTGCCTTCATTAAATCTGATATTTCAAATGCACCTGTACTGTAAGCAATTGCATTTGGAGGTGTTGAAGGAGGAAGCATGAATGCAAAGTTTGATGCAATCATACAAGTCAGCATCAGCTGAAGCGGATCCATTCCTATTCCTTTTGCAATACCTGCCAAGACAGGAAGGAAAGACGCAACAACAACTGCGTTTGTTGTAACTTCCGTAAGTATTGCAGTTACTAAACCTACTGCAATAATAATCACTATAGGCGACATACTGCTGAGTGCTCCCAGGTTAGATGCAACCCATTTTGCAACACCGGCATCCGTAAAGGCATTTCCCATAACCATTGAACCGCCTAACAGCAGCATTGTCCCCCATGGTGCTTCTGATAATGCCTGCTTACCTTCAAGAAGATATACTCCTTTTTTGTAATCAACCGGAATAACCATTGTTGAAATTGCTATAGCTATTGCTATTGTTTCATCAGTAGCAAACGGTATATATGATTTCCAGAGAGAGCGGGTAACCCAGCAGAGAACTGAAACTGCAAAAACTACTGCTGTCAGCTTTTCTCCTTTGTTCATAGGTCCCAATGCTTCATATTCATTGTTTACAACATCTATGTTTATATCTTCCATTTTGTCTGTTTTATAAAATTTACGAAGATAAATCCATACTACCGGAAGCATAATAGCTGTAAACGGAAGCCCTATCTTCATCCATTCCAGGAAGCTGATCTCCAATCCAAGAGTTTCTTGAATTATGCCTATTCCTGTAGGGTTGGTAGTTGTACCTATTACAGTAGCAATACCTCCCAAAGTAGCCGCAAACGGTATAGCAAGAACTAATGCTTTTTTAAACCCTCCGGTTATTTGATCACCCATTGTTGCGATTATTGATATTGCAACCGGCAGCATCATAGCTGTAGCGGTAGTATTTGACATCCACATTGATATAAATGCCGTTGCAAGTATAAATCCTAAAATAATTCTGCTTGGCTTACTTCCCACTTTTTTTACAATTCCAAGTGCCATTCTTCTGTGCAATCCCCATTTCTGCATTGCAGAAGCTAAAAATCCAACTCCCAGCACCAGATATACTGTCGGGTAAGCATAATGCCTGAATAGTTCAATTTCGTTTTGACCCTTTGATCCTGTAATCCCCAGAAGCGGATACAGTAATATGGGTAATAACGCAGTCATTGGAATCGGTATTGCCTCCGTCATCCAAAAAACTATCATCAGCACTGATACCGCCAATACTTTTTGACCTAAAACTGTCAGACCTGCCGGAGCAGGCATTGCTAACAATATAGCACTTAAAATAACTCCCGCTATAAGACCTATTTTCCTAACTTTAAATTCACCCATTGAATCCTCCGTATTTTCTTAGTTATTAGTAATAAATTTTAATAAGTTTTTTATAAACGCGCATTTATAAAACTGTAGTACAAGCAAGTACAAAATATTATAAGCAAACCTCATGCCAACGTAAATAATTATTTTTTATATTTTAATATATCATTGATTTTTCAACAAATAAATATTTATAACTGCCATGTTTTAATTTTTATAAAAGATTTTTTTAAAATATAATAATAAAAAAAGCACGGCATTGTTTCATGTTGTTGCTACCGCGTTTCATTATGTTTCATGTTTTTAGCTTATTTGTTGCATGAACTTTATTGCATACTTATTTTCATTTCAAAATAAAAGCATATTCATCTAAAAGTCACAACTTTTTCTAAATAAAAAATTGAACTTTTCTTATGTTCATTTAAATTCAGACATGTTTTTTCTGTATCTGGCAGGAACAAATTGAAACTGCAAATTAAAATTCTTTCTCTCCTTAATTGCCATGTCTGTAAAATACTGCTTCCACAACCCTTGAATCATTGCTTCGTCTTCAGAATATTCAATACTTTCTATATTAATGTTTTCCTTGATTTCCCATGTTTCATCAGCATATATTGCAGCTTTTTTTCTTTTCTCATCATAAATTAAGAATTTCTCAAATCTATATCTATCTGCAAAATGATCAACAACTAATAATAATACATCATTGTCGGGAGAAAATTTTGCAAAAAGAATTCCATCAATATCTGAAAAGCGTAAAATTCCAAGAAATCTATGAACCTCTCTGGTAACCTTAAGAGAAGCCTCTTTTATAGGAAGAACCTTATCATGAGTATAGAAATTCATTGTGTTTTTACCATATTTAAAAGCAAATACTAAAAAATCAAGTATATAATTTTCTTTATTTTCCAAAAAAGACAAATAGCAATAATATATATCAACATATGCTTCTCTGGAAATTTTTTTCAATATCGATTCCGACACAATCGATGCCTTTAATATATCAGTTTCAATCACTTCGCTTTCATTCAGCATTGAATGCTGATATTTTGAAATTTCATATATTCCTGAGGCCGCCTCATTTTTATAATGATAATAGATACAGGTTAGCAATCCTTCAAAAGTCCCATCATATAAATAATCCATAGTACACCTATATTAAATCGTAAATTGAAAGCTGTTGTTGAACTTCCATTCTTCTCAGTTCCGTTTTTATAATCTCAGGATCAAATTTAACATTCCCATAGTATTTTCCTTTAACAGTTATAAAATATTTTGCTCTTTTTAAAACTGTGCGCATTTTTTTTAGCGAATCATAGGACAGTTGCGCATTTTTCCTTTCTCTAACAATTTTTTGGGCACTCTTTACTCCAAGTCCGGGAATTCTCAGAAGTTCTTCGTAAGGAGCCTTATTAATTTCTAAGGGAAACCTGTTCAAATTTCTAAGTGCATACATCATTTTAGGATCGAAATCCAAATCGAGATTTTGGTCGGTTTCCGTAAATAATTCCTCACAATTAAAATAATAAAAGCGCATGAGCCAATCTGCCTGATAAAGCCTGTGTTCTCTCAAAAGAGGTGGCATTGTGCTTATAGCCGGCAGATTGGGCGATGAAATCACAGGAATGTATGCAGAAAAGAAAACTCTCTTCATATTAAATCTATCATATAAATTCTGTGACAATCCAAGGATGGTTTTGTCGCTATCCGGAGTTGCCCCAATAATCATTTGTGTGGACTGCCCTCCCGGCACAAATCTAGGTGTGCTGCGAAAAAATTTTTCATCTTCAATTGTGCGGGTTATTTCATTATTTATTACTGACATAGGTTTAATAATATTTTCAATTTTTTTCTGAGGAGCAAGCGCTCTTAAACTTTTTTCTGTGGGAAGCTCTATATTAACACTCATTCTATCTGCCAGCATTCCTGCTTTTTGAACAAGCATTGGATCTGCTCCCGGAATAACCTTAACATGCACATAACCCCAAAAATTATATTTATATCTCAGTAGTTCCAAAACTTTATATATGTTTTCCATTGTATGGTCGGGACTTTTCTCCACAGCAGAACTTAAAAATAATCCTTCTATATAGTTTCTCCTGTAAAACTGAATTGTCAGCTCGGCAACCTCTTCGGGTGTGAAAGTTGCTCTTTCAGTATTATTCGTCACTCTGTTAAGACAGTAGCTGCAGTCATAGATGCAATCATTTGTAAGTAAAATCTTAAGCAGAGAAATACATCTGCCGTCTGACGACCAAGCATGGCATATACCGGCAGACGAAGCATTCCCTATTCCCCCTACTGTTTTATTCTTTCTTTCAACCCCGCTTGAAACACATGAAACATCATATTTTGCGGCATCTGACAATATTCTTAGTTTATTAAACAAGCTTTCATTCATATTTCACCACGCACCTATTAATCAGTAAAGTAATTTACTCAATAATACTACAATATGATTTGCTTGTCAAACATTTGTTCGAATATTATTTGCTTGGTTTTGTTGTATATGCTGATGTATATATCATTTGTTAAAATATTATTTTATATAAAAGTTATTTTATATTGTATTTTGCATTTCAAAATTATAATAAATGCTGAAATACAAACATTGTGCCTCTAGGTCAAACACTTAGAATTTTGTAATAAACTTGTAATATTTATTTTCAGTTGATAATTGTGTAATATATTTGTCATATTTTCCAACTGTTCAAGTATTTGAGGGTTACATTTCATAATTGTACATGCTATAATTTATTCACAACGAAAGGATAATATCAAAATAGATTACGTTCGTTAAGGTTAGGGGTAATTATATAAAACAAAAGGAGAATATAATGAGAAATAAAATTTTAGCATTAACTTTAGCAACAATTTTAGCACTATCATCAAATACTGCTTTCGCAGCTGATATGAACGCTTTTAACTTCAATTTCTATGACTTGTTTAATAATAATATTAATTATACGAATACAGATTATAATCAAGCGGAATCTAGCGCACAAAAGCAACCTGCTGAAAATTCACAGGCAGAAACTAAACAAACTGCAAATTCATCTACTAAATCTTCAAATTCGAGCTATGAGCAGAGAGTTGTACAATTAGTAAATGTTGAGAGAGAAAAAAACGGACTTAACCCTTTGGTATTGGATTCATCTATTTCTAATGTAGCAAGAGCTAAATCAAAGGACATGGCCGATAACAACTATTTTGCTCACCAGTCTCCCACATACGGAAGTGCCGGTGACATGTTAAGAAACTTTGGAATTAACTGGTCAGCATGGGGTGAAAATATAGCATCAGGCCAAAATACACCTGAACAGGTAGTTAACGCATGGATGAATTCCGAAGGTCATAGAGCAAACATACTTTCAACCAACTTTGGAAAAATAGGCGTTGGATATGTTACTGATTCAAACGGAACACCATATTGGACACAGATGTTCACAAATTAATCTACAATGTATTTAAAAACCACAAGTAGCATATGCTGCTTGTGGCTTTATTTAATTCTTAGCATTTTTCTTGCTATTTTTATGATTGGTCTGAACAATATTCCCTCCATTTCCTTAGAGACATTTTTCAATTCTTTTCTTATTTCTATTTTTTGAGGACAATGAACTTCACATTTTCCGCATTCAACACATTGTGATGCAAATGCCGACTTTGAAGAAAATCCACCAAGCGTCTGTACGTATTTCCATCTAAATCTTTTACCTGATAGCAAATATTTATCATTGTATGCAGAAAAACACCCTGGTATATTTACCCCGTGAGGACAAGGCATACAGTAGCCGCAGGCTGTGCATGGAATTTTAGTTTTTTCAGCCATTATTTTTTTAACCTCATCATACACCCTAAGCTCCTCAAAAGATAATGAACCAGCATGTGCTGATTGGGCCGTATCTATATTTTCCGCAAGCTGGCTTTCAGCATTCATACCTGACAGCACGACTGTAACCTCTTTGTGATTCCACACCCATCTAAGTGCCCATTCTGCAGGAGATCTTTTTTCATCAAAGTCATTAAACGCTGAAATAACTTCTTCCGGAAGATTTGTAACAAGCTTTCCGCCTCTCAGAGGTTCCATTATTATTACAGGTATATTCAGTGAATAAGCAAGCTCCAACCCTGATCTCTCGGCCTGGTTATACTCATCCATATAATTGTACTGTATCTGGCAAAAATCCCAGTCATATGACTTTACAATCATTTCAAAATCTATTTTGCTCCCATGGAAAGAAAAGCCCAGGTTTTTAATAGTTCCTTTTTTCTTTTCTTCCTCAAGCCATTCCATCACACCCAGTGATACCATCTTGTCAAACATTGCCTTGTCAGTTAACATGTGAAGCAGATAGTAATCTATGCATTCAGTTCTCAGACTGTCAAGCTGTGTTTCAAATATTTTTACTGCTCTGTTCAAACTATTTACCATGTAAGGAGGAAGTTTAGTCGCAATTTTCACCCTTTCTCTGTATCCGTCAGTCAGAGCCTTACCTAATAGCACTTCATTTTTCCCTGCCTGATATACGTAAGCAGTATCAAAATAATTTATACCTTGCTCAATTGCACTTCGAATCAGGCTGATTGCTTCAGTTTCATTCGATGGCAACCGAAGGCAGCCAAAGCCAAGTATTGAAAGTTCATCACCATTTTTTATGTTTGTTCTAGTAAGCATATACACCTTCACTTTTTACTTCACATCTGATAAGTCAAATATAAAGCTCGTTCCTTTATTTTGTTCGCTGGCTGCTGTTAAGCTAATGCCATGCCTTAATGCTATTTGCTTTGCAATTGTCAGCCCCAGTCCTGTTCCTGTCTTGTTGTTGTCTGATTCATCTTTAAAATAACGATCAAATATATGAGGAAGATTTTCTTTTGAAATACCGATACCTGTATCTTTTATAATTACTTTTTGTTTTTCCATATTAATGCTGACCGTTTCATTTTCCTTAGAAAATTTAATTGCATTATCTACTACAACCATGAACATCTGTCGAAGACGCCCGTAGTCACCGTTAATAATAAACAAATTCGTATCATGCACGTACTCTATTTTAATGTTTTTGCGCTGTGCAATTTTTGAAGCACTTCGTACAACATCTTCTAAAATATCAAATATATTAACATCTTCTGTTTCTATTTTAAAGTCTGTATTCTGAAGCCTTGACAACTCAAGCAGATCATTAACCAGCCTTTCCAACCCTTTGCTTTCACTGAGCATCTGCATGTAATACTCCGATATTTTTTCCGGATCCTTAATTATACCATCGCACAAAGCTTCAAGAGATCCCCTGATAACTGTTACTGGCGTCCTAAGTTCATGTGAGATGTTGGATATGAATTCCTGCCTCTGCTTTTGAAGATTTTCGCTCTCAAGACTTGCTAGATAAAGTTTATGGCTTAACCAGTCCAAAGTGTTTGCAAGCTCTCCAATTTCGTCGTTCTGATTTACTTCCGTCCTTGCGGAATACTGTCCTTGAGCAAGCTTAAATGCTGTATCCTTCATATTTTTTAAAGGCTTTGCAAATGTAACCGCAAGTACCGTTGACAGAATAATGGATAAAACAAGGGAGACAAGAATACTCAGCACTAATACTTTATATCCTTCCTTAACACCTTCATCAATCCCCTTTACAGGCGAATGTAAAAGTAAAGCTCCAATAATTTCATTCCCTGACTTAATAGGTGTTCCCACAGTAATAGTAGGCGAATCTAAAAGATCACTGAATCCCTCGCTGAACGTTGTAACTCCATTAAACACTTCTCTTACTACTGAATCCGCATCTTCAGGCAGGTCAGCATAACTGTAATTCATATGTGCCATAGTTCCAGTTGTGAGCAAGTTCAAATCTTCATCTACAATCCATGCATCAGCCATTGCAATATCATCTATATTTTTCAGATATGTTCCTATTCCGCCTCTCATGGTCATCATACCATTCATGCCCATTTTCCCATGCATACCCCCGAAATCTAACCCCGAGCCTTCAGTCAGTTCAGATATTGTATCCGCAATTGTCAGTGCCCTGTTTTCCATTTCCGTTTTATGCAAATCTACTGTATTATTTTTAAATAGACTGATAAAAATTATTCCTATTATGACAGCAAACACAATAAGGGCTGCAGAAAAATATATAGTCAGCTTAAACGCAATTTTATTTTTCATTATCTCACCTCAAATTTATATCCCACACCCCATATGGTTTTTATTTCCCAACCATCGTGTTCAAATTCATCAAGCTTTGAACGCAGCCTTTTTATATGGGAATCAACAGTTCTGTTATCTCCGTAATAATCATATCCCCATAAGCTGTTAAGCAGGTTTTCTCTGGTAAAAACCTTATTTTTACTTGAAGCAAGCGTCCAAAGTATTTCTATTTCTTTTTTTGTTAATGATACTTTCTCATCATTAATCGTTACATTGTAATCGTCCATATCAATTACCAGGTTTGAATATGTTATCAGTTGTTTGTTCACCTTATCATCAGAAAATATCCTGCGCATAATTGCCCTTACTCTTGCCATGACTTCACCAGGAGAAAACGGTTTAACTATATAATCATCCGCTCCTATATCAAGTCCCATAATTTTTTCAAAATCCTCTCCTCTGGCAGTTATCATAATAACAGGTACATTTGACTTTTTGCGTATTTCACGGCAGACCTCAAATCCGTCCTTTTGAGGCATCATTACATCAAGTAATACAATATCCGGAGCATATTTATCAAATGCTTCCACAGCTGAATTTCCGTCATAAGCTATTTTGACTTCAAATCCTTCGCTTAGAGCATACTCCTTTAAAATTGAAGTTATCTGTCTGTTGTCATCTGCAATCAGAATTGTTGGCATACAATCACCTCATTTTGTTTTGATAATTATACCATATTAAAATAAATGTGTGACTAATTTATGTCTTTTTAAAATTAATTTTCATAAAAAATAAATACTTTTGACAAAATTTCGCCATAATTATAGGTTATCTTAATTACATAGAACAAAACAAAATAAATGGAGGTACAAAAAATGAAAAAATCTAAAAAAATTATACTTGCAGGAGTAGCAGCATTCACTTTGGCTATAACTTCCGTAACTGCATTTGCATTCACAACTGGTTCACCGGCTGAAATTTTTGCGGGGTTAACAGAAAAAACCGTAGATGAAGCAATAGATCTAAGATACGAATCTGGCAAGACATTCGGTCAGCTGGCATCTGATGAGGGAGTGTGGGAAGAATTCAATACAGAAATGCTGGAAGGTAAAAAAAGTTTACTTGACGAAAGAGTTGCCAATGGTTATCTAACACAGGAAGAAGCTGATGAAATATATTCAGGTATTCTCGAAAGAACGGAATACTGTGATGGTTATGGCATCGGTGGCGGTCGTATGGGCTGCAATTATGGAAATGGATTTGGCCAAGGTAGAGGATACGGAAGGATTCGATAGAATAGAAAGTTTAAAGAAACACAATCAAATATTATAATATAACAAAGCCGTAAGAGCTATTTCTATCTTACGGCTTTGTTTTAGATATAAATAATCATATTGAAATAATTACTATTCTGCTTATATTACCATTTCTTTGAGTTTTTCTTTATCCGTAACACGTATCAATCCTCTGGACAACTTAAGTATTCCCTGGGACTCAAAAGTTTTGAGCATCCTTGAAACAACTTCTCTAGCACTGCCAAGATACTTTGCTATCTGCTCGTGTGTAAGGCTTATATCTGTTGTTCTATTTTTAGCAATTTCGTCTATAAGAAATGTAGCAAGCCTTTTGTCAAAGCTCATAAATAAAATTTGCTCAATAGCCCACATTACGTCCGAAAATCTTTCTACTGTATTCTTGTAAGCAAAATTCTCAACATATATGTTTTGATTGTTAAGCTGACTGAATGTTCCTACATTCAGCTGCAGAACTTCAGTTTTTGTCTCTGAGTTTATCATAACGTCAAATGTTATATTATTTAATATGCATGACGCCGACAAAACACAGGTATCTCCTTCTGAAAGCCTGTATAACGTAACTTCTCTTCCATCCTCAGACATTATATAGACGCGCAGGCCTCCCTTTTGAATAAGGAGCAGGCCAAGACATTCGTTTTCTGCGCTATGCAAAATTTCATCTTTATCATAAAATACTTTTGTAGTATTGTTTTTTATCAGAGCTTTTTCCGATTTGTCAAGATTGTTCCAAAATGGTAAGTTGTATTCTAAATATTCAAGATCAATTTCATTAAGCATAATATCACCCCAATTATTATTATATATAATATTATACTTACTGACACAATTAATCAACAATATATTAAAAATATAGAGTATTACCATGAAATGAACCATCTTGGCATATATATCTACTGCTTTCTAAACTCCTGCTGCGCTCCGGCTGTCAATACACATTTAGATGTATAGCTAATCAGTGCATAGACTCATTCTCTGCAAAAAGTTCATCCATCCACATCAAAACATCTTCGTAAACCTGCTCTCTGTCCAATTCGTTCAGGACTTCATGCCTGTCTCCACTATATATTTTTACCGAAATATTTTTCTTACCAAACTGTCTATATAATCCTGACACCCTTCTCACATCGTTGCCGAATTTGCCCACAGGATCATTATCTCCGGATATAAATATCAACGGAAGATTGTTGGGAATGGCTTCAATTCTTTCTTTTTCATTCATAGAAATCATAACTTCAAACATATTGTAAAATGCGTTCAGGGTAAATATAAAACTTATTCTCGGGTCTGAAACATATTCGTCAACCTTATCATCATCTCTTGTGAGCCAATCAAATTTTGTCCTGCTAGGTTTAAATTTCTTATTGTTACTGCCAACCGACAAATAGTTTACAAATCTGCTTCTATATCTCCAACTTTTAAATGAAGCTATAAATTTAGTAATAAAAATCCCAGACTTTATAACCCAATACGGAGGCTGACCTGTTCCTGAAATTACTGCTCCATCAATTTTGTTCCCGTACAAATTTATAAACTGTCTGGTGAGAAATGACCCCATGCTGTGACCCAATATGAAAAATGGTAAATCAGGATAGTCATTTTTCAAAATATTCATCAGTTTATGCATATCCTCAATAAGAAATCTGCTTCCGCCCTCTCCGAAATAACCTCTGTTATTTTCGCTTAAGACAGACTTTCCATGCCCCAGATGATCGTTGCCTGCTACAAGTACCCCATGTTCCGCCATATATCCGGCAAATTCGTCATATCTTTCTATATGTTCAAGCATTCCGTGGGAAATCTGCATTACAGCCTTAATTTCACCTTCGGGCACCCATTTAACCGCATGTATTTTAGTTTTTCCGTCTGATGAGCTGTAACAAAACTCTTCCGTTGACATATTTTTCTCCTCTTAATTTCCTCTTTTACAAGGAATTATATATTAAATCAATAAAATTTTCAATAAATATAATTATTATGCTGTCACTAGAAATTACGATTCGCCACATATCTACTAATTTCATCAACAAAAGTAAAAAATTGAGCTTTGGAAGTATAAAATAAAAATGCAAGCCGATTAAATTTTTAAACAGCTTGCATTACAATTGTTATTACATAATAGGGTCTATAAACACCTCGATTATGCCACCGCAGACCATTCCGTCATCCTCGGCTTCCTGACCTGTCATATCCACCTTGACCAACTCGCATCTTTGAGCGTCTAGAGCGTTAAACGCCTTTTGTCTTAGCTCAGCCTCAACGCAGCCTCCTCCGATAGTACCGATCATTGTGCCGTCCTTGCACACAATCATTTTAGTCCCTACGTCTCTCGGCGAAGAACCCTTTCTTGAAACAATTGTTACTACGGCTTTTGGGATGTTTTTTAACTTTTCACCGGATATTGCATCTACCAGCTCTTTATCAAATGAGCTCATTCCTGACTTCTTATTTTTTATTTCTATTATCTCAGCCATTATAGAAACAGCAATCTCAGCAGGTGTTTCTGCACCTATTTTCAATCCAATAGGAGTATGAACCATGTCAAGCTTTTCTCTGGGAACTCCTTTTTCTTCCAAATAATCAAGCACCTTGCCTACGCGAAGTCTGCTGCCAATCATTCCTATATATGCGTTTTCTTTGTTAATAATTTTTTCCAGACACATTTGATCATATCTGTGTCCTCTGGTAACGATTATGAAAAACGTTCCGCTGTCACCTTCAATCTTGTCCAATGCATCCTCAAATGGCTCATACATAACATTGTCAGCTCCAGCCGCCTTTGCATTGTTTGTAAAAATCATTCTGTCATCAATTACTGTAACTGGTAAATCCATGAGATTGCACATTTTAATTATCGCAATTGAAACATGACCAGCCCCACACACTACTGCACTGTAGCTCTTTCTTAAAAATTCAATGTATATTTTTTCACCATCCACTAAAACAGTCTGACTTTTTTTATTTACAGGCATGGACTCAGCCGCTTTTTTCCAATCTACGCTATCATTTGATTCAGAATATATTTTTTCACCATCTGATAAAATCAGCTTTGCTCCCTTATTTTTGCCTGTCAAATATGTAAAAACCACGTTGTCCTTGCTGCTGTCAAGATCCTGTAAAATTTTATAAAATTCCATAATTCACACCTGCCCTGTTTTTATTAATTCCGTACTTAGAAAGCCTTTGGCTTAAAATAGACTATTCTATTCTTAAATTATATATCTTCATTCATTACAAGTCAATGATATCATGCCGTTCATCACTAAGTTTTGCCATAAATTTCACAATAAAAAAAGGCTGTTACTCTTCGCAACAGCCTTTCTGCAGCTACCTTTCATTTTGATGATCAACTCTATCCTGATAATTATCATCTTTTAATCCAAATACTGCTCTGGCACTTTCCGCTTGAGGATTATGCGTAATATGCTTAGAGCGGAATTTACCATCATGCTTTTTGTTATTTCTTGTGCTTTTCATTTTGTTGTCTGTCATATAAGTCTCCTGAATAACGGTTAAAATAAAAGTGTGATATGTGTCTTTCTTATATACAATGTTCTATGTGGTGTTGCTTAAAAATTTATTAGCACTTTTATTTCTGTAGTCTTATTTTTACCTTAAACTTTAGTTTGATACATATATTATTTTTCCAATGAATTAATTTTTTAACTGCATTTTCATAAGCAAATTAAAAATATAAAAAAATATTTTTTTGCTTATATACAAATAACTATATTGAATTAGGATTCTACTTCTATTTTAGACACCTGAACCCATAATTTTAATATATCAGTCAGAACTAACTTGTTCACAGTCAATTGATACTCTGTCCCACCAAGCCTTAATATCCTTTTATTTATAACCTGAAAAAGTATCTCCGCATCCAGTCCTTTAATTTCCTTTCCCAGCAAAGATCTGTATTTTTCCTTGATGGATTTTTCAATTTCCATACTATTAATTTGGTGGATCTGCTCTTCGTTGAAGTCAGTAAACTCCAATACAATCTCAACGTCTTTCAGAACAGTCTCTTTATTATTTATAGACTTCTCCAGCTTTGCAAGCTTTTCATCTTTATCAGCTATTGTATTTTCAAGATACGCAATTTTCTCATAAAACGAATCCATCCTATAGCTTACAAGCAGGCTTATGGATATTGCTCCCAGTATTACTCCCCACAGCAGGCCTGTCATGAAGCATATTATAAAAGGATACCCCTTCTGCTTTATCTTCCCCATATTATACCACACCTTTGAAGCAGCCTGATAAATTCATACCCCACATTAGCGCCTGTCAGAGAAATCAATATGTAAAGCAGCTGCTTAATTAACGTGCGTATTTCGCCGTCAAATATCCCTTTTTCAATTACCGTAAATGATGCAAATGTTCCTCCCAAGGACGCTGCTATTGCCCATATTTTTATGGAGTTTGCCGTCTCAACCATAATTTTGTACGGCGGCTGGTTTGAAAGGACAGCTCCCAATCCTGAAAATAAACTTGCTCCTACAACCACACCAAATGCAGTCAAAAAATTGTGAATGGCACTTATATAAAAAGAAGACATTTAATCACCATACCTTTATATTTCTTTTTACAAGGTATGTATGATTAAATGTCTTTATGATACTATGGTTCTATTTATACAATTTATTTATCAATACAGAATTTCTAGCTCTGCTCTTTTATCATCCCTATCCTGTAAGCATCTAAAAGCATCTGCAGATCCTTTATTTGCTCCTTAAGCTCTTCACCGTTGTCTGTATCACCCACTCTTTTTCTTTCAACCTCTTTTTGCAAAACTATCGTTGTGGAATGTATGTCCTTTTCCTCTTCAATTGCTTTTTGAGTAGATTCAAATGGATCGTGAGATACAAGAATCAAACCGTATGAATTATATATAAGCGTATATCCTGCAATACCCGTTGTTCCCTGATATGCTTTTGAAAAACCTCCATCAATAACCAGCAGCTTTCCATTAGCCTTTAACGGACTTTCTCCGTTTTTAAATTTAACAGGCACATGACCGTTAATAATATGGGAAGAATCTGAATTCAATTCGAACTCTTTAAATATCAAGCTGCACATTTCTTCACTGTCTTCAAGCTTAAAGTATGCATTTTTCTTTTCCTTATGAGTTTTAACATCATCAATAAAATATCTTTCAAATGTAGTCATCTTATCCTTACCGAACAGCGGTGAGTCAGGACCGGTCCAAAGATACCATGTCATATCCATTCCGTAAAGTTTTCCTTCAAGATTGTTCTTATGAAAATATCCCTCTCTGACTAAGATTTCAAGTCTGTCAAAAAAAGCTTTGCCGCTGTATTCTTTTCCCGATGATCCTATTCTTACCTTTTTAAATGTTCCGTCTTCATTCACAGGAATGCATCCATGATATAGAAGATTTGAATTAACCTTCAGGTACATGCTTCCATTAGCCAGCAGAAACCTTATATGTTTTTGAAGTTTTTCACTATTTAAAAATGATGATTTTAATTTATCAATTATTTCTCTTTCTTCTTTTGTAATGAGATACGGATTTTTTGGATCTACCGTTGGGAAATTAGTATCATTTAATTTATACGTGCTGCCACACAAATCAATCGTTCCGTCCTCGAAATTTATTTTATTAAGCAGCAGCCTGTCTTCCATGCCAAAATGCGGACGTCTTCTTATTACTTCGCCTTCAAGCTTAAACTGTATAATTGAAATAGCTTTATGCATTTTTGCTATAAGTTTAAGCTGATTATCCTTAAAATCAGTATTTCCTTCCACTTTAGGTTTAAATTGTACGCAGTCATCGTCTCCGTAAAACTCAAGTGCAAATGTAGCAAGCGGAAGCAGATTAATTCCGTATCCATCTTCTACAGTATCAAGATTAGCATACCTGGTACATATTCTCAGAACTGTCGCTATACATGCCTCATGACCTGCTGCAGCGCCCATCCACAGCGCATCATGATTTCCCCACTGAATATCCACAGCATGATAGTTCAGCAGTGTATCCATAACCTTTTCTGCACCCGGACCTCTGTCAAAAATATCGCCTACAATATGTAGTCTGTCAATGACCAGCCTTTGAATCAGCTTAGACATAGCAACAATAAATTCATCGGCTCTTCCAACTTTTATTATGGAGTTTATTATTTCACAGTAGTATTCTTCCTTGTCATATTCTTCGGGGCCCTTGTGCATGAGTTCCTCGATTATATATGCAAACTCCTTTGGTAAAGCCTTCCTTACCTTCATTCTTGTGTACTTGAAGGCAGCCTTTCTGCTTACAACTATAAGCCTGTAAATAGTAAGTTTATACCATTCCTCTATGTTTTCTTCCTGCTTACGTATAATTTCAAGCTTCTGTTCAGGGTAATATATAAGTGTAGCCAGACTTTTTATATCCTTTTCACTCATTATTTCACCAAAAACCTCGGTAATTTTTCGTTTTATATTGCCTGATCCGTTCTTTAACACATGGTTAAACGATTCATACTCACCATGTATGTCTGATAAAAAATGTTCGGTTCCTTTAGGAAGATTTAATATTGCCTGCAAATTGATTATTTCCGTACAGCAAGAAGCAATAGTTGGAAATTGCTTTGATAAAAGCTTTAAATACCGCAATTCTTCATTCAAATCCTGAACCGCGTCTTCAATTGAATATTGCATGACACTCTCCTTAATAAGATATTTTATTTCTAGAGTATTCACATGATCTATATTTATATTATACCATACATATTATAAATGTCATACTATTTAGTAGCTTTTCTAAATAAAAAAGAGAAAATCATAAATGTCTGGTTTCCTCTTTTTCCTTCTCATAATTACTTTATCTCTTCGGAATGTGGATAGCATTTCCATGTACTGCATGAGCTGCTTCGTGAAGAATTTCTCCCACAGTTGGATGAGCATGTATTGTCGAAGTAATTTCATCCACTGTAGCTTCAAGCCTTATAGCAAGTGCTCCTTCAACAATTAAATCAGTTGCTCTCGGTCCTGCAATATGAAGTCCTAAAATTTCACCTGTATCTGCATCGGAAATATATTTTGCAATTCCTTCTGTTTCTCCCTCTATCATCGATTTGCCATTTATATACATGGGAACAGCACCTACTCTTACATCATATCCCTTTTTAATCGCCTGTTCTTCGGTCAGTCCGACTCCGGCCAGTTCTGGTCTTGTATAGACACAATAAGGAGTTGTTTTAAAATCAATTTGAGGTTTTTTGTTCATTATAGCTTCAACAGCCATTATTCCTTCAGCTGATGCCACATGAGCAAGCATTACTCCTCCTATACAATCTCCTACGGCATATATATTTTCTATGCTTGTCTGCATGTTTTTATTTACCGATATTCTTCCTCTGTCTGTTTTAATTCCTACACTGTCTAAAGAAAGATTATCTGTAACCGGTATTCTTCCTATTGATAAAAGCACTTTTTCAGCAGTAATAGATATGCTGCCATTAGCCGATTCTGCATTCAGCACAAGGCCATCCTGTGATTCTGTAATAGATGCTACCCTTGTATTTAGGAAAATATCCACCCCGCTGCTTATAAGTTTTTCCTTTAGAGGTTTTACAATATCCTTATCCATCGCTTCTACTATGTCAGGAAGCATCTCAATTATTGATACCTTGCAGCCCAACGCTGAATAAACACCGGCTATTTCTGTGCCGATAACTCCTCCGCCTATTATAGCCATGCTTTTTGGAACAGCATTTAAGGAAAGCACCTCATCACTTGTTATTACTCCTGGCAAATTTATTCCCGGCAACGGAATACGCGCAGGCTTTGAGCCTGTTGCAATCACTGCATAATCAAAATCGACAATTGTTTCCTCCGATCCATTTTTCACAATAATTTCTCTTGTGCTCTTAAACCTTCCTTCACCAGCTATTTTTATAATTTTATTGCTCTTTAATAGGCCTTCTACTCCACCTACTAACCTGCTTATTATTTTATCTTTTCTTTTTTGCAACTGTTTCCAGTTCACTTTGGCTCCCGCAATTTCAATTCCCATTTCCTTAAAATCATTGTTAGCTTTTTCTATTTCAACTGCCGTATGAAGCAAAACCTTAGTAGGAATGCACCCTCTGTTTAAACAGGTTCCTCCTACCTTTTTCTTTTCTATAAGCACTACCTCTGCCCCAAGCTGGGCAGCTCTTACAGCAGCTACATAACCTGCCGGACCCCCTCCTAATATCGCTATCTTCACTGTCACACCTCCTATAATAAAAGAAGTCCCGGCTTCTCTATGTATTCCTTTAGTTTGGCCATAAACCTGGCCGCTTCCGCTCCGTCAACAACTCTGTGATCTGCTGTCAGACTTAAATTCATCATGGGTTTTATTGTTATTTCACCATTAACCACCTTTACTTCTTCGTTAATAGCATTAACTCCCAGTATTGCAACCTCCGGCTGGTTGACTATAGGTGTGAATGATTCCATTCCATACATGCCAATATTGCTGATAGTGAATGTTCCTCCCGTAAGATCATCAGATGTCAACTCATTGCTTTTGGCTTTAGATGCAAGGGCCTTAACCTCTTCCGAAATCTCTTTAAGTCCTTTTACATTGGCATATTTTACTACAGGTACAAGCAAGCCTTCAGGCAAAGCCACAGCTACACCCATATTAACATAATTCCTCGTAACTACTTCATTTCCGTCCACAGAGCTGTTTAAAACAGGGAACTCAAGCAGTACTTTAGACAGCACTTTCACAAGTATATCATTATATGAAATCTTCATTTCATCCTTAATATCTTCTCTCAGCTTTTTCATAGCAGTAGTATCAACCTTTAGATTATATGTAACTGTCGGTGATACCTGCTTGCTTTCCAGCATTCTTTTGGCAATAACCTTTCTCATGCTGCTCATTGGTTTTCTGAACTCCTGAGGAGCTGCATACTTGGTCAATTCCTTGCTGAGCTTGTATTTTATAACGTCATCTTTCATTATTCTTGTATCTTTTTCTATTTCATTTGTATCGACACCAAGCTGTGATGCCACAACAGCAGCTGTGGGAGATGCTTTTTTCGATTCGTTCTTTAGTTTATCCGCATAATTTTTAACATCATTTTCTGTAACTGAACCATCAGGACCGGTAGATTTTACAAATGAAATGTCCACACCTAATTCCCTGGCAATTTTTTTTGCTCTCGGAGATGCTTTGACTCTTCCCCCTTTATTAGAATCAATTGAACCTGTAGAAATCTCAGGCTGCACTTCTGCTGACTGTTCCGTTTCAAGTGAAGGCTCAGCAGTTCCACTCGCCTGATTAAGTAAATCTGTTATATCCTCATTCTCGTTACCTATTATTGCAACAGGCGCCAAAACCGGAACCGTGCCTTCCTCAACCAGTATTTTCCTTAATACACCTTCCGCTTTAGAATCATATTCATTTGTTAATTTATCTGTTTCAACATCAAAAATGATGTCCCCCTTTTTAATCGTATCCCCCTCTTGCTTTCTCCAGTTTAAAATGACACCTTCCGTCATGGTCAGTCCCATTTTGGGCATTACTATAAAATTTGCCATATTTTCCTCCTGATTTAAACTTAAAATGAACTGCATTGTATATGCTATATGCTGAAAAAACCATTCAACTGTGCCGTTTCTAAAGCTTTTTTTACATTTACATGATATGGACCGTTTCTGGTAATCTTAAACACATACTTTTGATTTTCTGAAAACTGTATTTCTCTTTCCCCGTCCAGCGCTATAGTACCTCTGCAGCACGTTGTATATTCATACTCTTCGTCTATATCTAGTATGGTCGGCTCTGAAATTGAAATAGGAACTACAACTCCGGCAGCTACTGCAGCAGCAACCTTGCTGTTATCTACATTAATATCAATGCAGGCACCAAAATCATCATCAGGAAAAATTATTTTTTTACATCCTGCTATGGAAGAAAAACCTATAGATGCAGGATGGCATCTGGATACAAATATTTTTTCAATATTATCCATATTCCATATTGCCTTTGATCCTACGAATATATCTTTAGATATAACTGCATCAATAAGAGCAATGTCTTTCAAAGCATTATCCTTATAAATTTCTATCCGCTTATCCTTTCTTACAAATAAGCTTTTATTGAAACGGCCGGAAGCGACTGCAGCAGCAGCCATTCCTGCAACAGTCCCCTCCATCATGACCGGATAAGCATTATTGGTTCCTGTAGATATTGTTATAACAGGCGTATTTTTTATTACCTTTGCAACTGCGCGATTTGTGCCGTCTCCGCCTAAAGTAACAATACACCCCACCTTTGCATTTTCCATGTACTCTGCTGCTTTCAGAGTATCTTCTATTCCGTCATAGCGCATCATATTTATTACATTTATTTCACATTCTAATTCGCTGCATGTATTCAGCTTATCCTCGACTCTGTATCCCATATTGTAAGAGTCCGGCATCATATAGATTCTTTCCACACCAAGTGCCTGAGCACCCAATACAACTCTTTCCACTATATTTATTTTTTCATTGTTGTCAATTACTGTAGCATGAGAGACAAGCCTTCTTATATCCTTTCCCGAAGCGGGATTTGCTATTATTCCTATTGAAATCACGCCTGTTGCCTCCTTTACTATAATTAACGGAATAGTACACCGTTTAATACTGTTACAATGCAGAGTGTGACTTTAAAAGATTAAAGTCACACAATTTTGCTAAAGTAAAGATTTAACTGCCAAAACAATATCTTGATCATTAGGCAGGACATAACTTTCCAAATTTGTAGCAAATGGTACCGGTGTGTTCAAAGATCCTATTCTTTTTATTGGAGCATCTAATTCATAAAAGCATTCTTCAGCAATTAAGGATGCAATTTCTCCGGTGAATGCTCCCCGTTTAGCTTCCTCGCTCACAATTAAAACTTTATGCGTTTTTTCAAGGGATTTAAAAATTGATTCCTTGTCCAGCGGGAATAAACTCCTTATGTCAATCACTTCGGCATCAATCCCCTCTTTTGCCAGTGTGTCTGCTGCCTTCAAAGAATCCAGCACCTGTCTTCCGTAACTTATAATCGTTACATCTTTTCCTTCCTTTTTAACAGCAGCCTTGCCAAAAGGTATAGGCTTTACTTCGTCCTCTACATCGCTTTTTACGGAGTACAGTATTTTATTTTCTAAAAATATTACGGGATTATCGTCGTCTATTGCAGTTAGCATCAATCCGTATGCATCCTGAGCGTTTGACGGATATACAACTTTTAATCCAGGCACATGAGCAAGCCATGCTTCAAGAGACTGTGAATGCTGAGCCGCTGCGCTTGCACCGCCGCCACCTGGAAGTCTCACCACCATTGGAAGCGTAATTTTCCCTCCGAACATATATCTCATTTTAGCTGCCTGATTTACTAATTGATCCATTCCCACAGTAACAAAATCTACAAACATTAATTCTGCTATAGGCCTCAGGCCGCATGCAGCTGATCCTACAGCCGCGCCTATTATCGCACCTTCTGATATAGGTGTGTCTCTGACTCTCATTTCTCCGAACTCGTCAAACATTCCTGCTGAAACTCCAAAGCATCCTCCGAACTTTCCAACATCTTCTCCAAAAAGGAATACATCAGGATTTTCTCTCATCCTAACGCCCATACCTTCTCTTATACCCTCAGCATAAGTCATTTTTCTCATCTTATTCTGCCCTCCTCAACTATATCAGTATAAACATCCTCTAGCGCCGATTTTAGTGACGGCATACTGCTTTCATCCGCAAATTTTTCTGCTTCATTAATCATTTTGTCTACATCTTCATTTTTTTGGTCAATTTCTTCTTTCGTCATAATACTGTTCTCTACCATGTATTTTTCTATCTTTGGAATCGGATCCTTCTTAATCCACATATCTAATTCACCTTCAGGCCTGTAAACTGTAGGGTCTCCTTCGAAATGTCCTCGCCATCTATATGTTTTGCATTCAATGAGAGTAGGCCCTTGTCCCTTTCTGGCTCTTGATACAGCTTCACCTACAGCTTCATGAACCGCAAACACATCATTACCATCAACTGTTACTCCAGGCATGTTGTAAGCCGACGCTCTCACCGAAACATCGGTTATGGCCTGATGCCTTGCCTGACTAACCGAAATACCGTAGCCGTTATTTTCGCAGACGAATATTACCGGAAGCTTCCAAACACTGGCTAAATTTAAAGCCTCATGAAACGTACTTTGATTTGTCGACGCATCCCCAAAGAAGCACACGCAAACCTGGTCAGTTTTTTTGTATTGAATTGCAAGTCCTGCTCCAGCTGCAATATTGTGACCGGCACCAACAATACCATTAGCTCCCAGTATGCCCTTAGTTGCATCAGCTATATGCATCGAACCACCTTTGCCCTTGCAATAACCGGTCTCCTTTTGATACAACTCTGCCATCATATGTTTTAAATCTCCGCCTTTGGCAATTATATGACCATGCCCTCTATGAGTGCTGGTTATATAATCATCATCCTTCAGATTGGCACAGGCTCCTGTTGCCACCGCTTCTTCACCTATGTACAGATGAACAAATCCGCCTACCTTTCCTTCAGCAAATAAATCCTTTGCTCTTGTTTCAAACTTACGGATTTTTAACATTGTTTCATACATGTTTTTTACTTGCTCATTCGTAATTTTCAAAATACTACCTCCCATCAATTTTTGATTTCAACCTTTACACTTGCTACAGCGACTTCAATAGAATCATCTTTGTCTCCGAACTCTTCAAAATAAAGTCCTTCTGTTTTTAAGCCTCCTTTTACCGCCTTTACTGTCACTCTTCCCACAGGAAAGCACTTTGAAACCTCTCCAGTTTTTACTTCCTCCGGTCTTGTTACTCCAACCGTAACATCAATAAGTACTTTTTTATTAATGTCATCGTGAGAAAATCCGCAAACCTCTCTCAGTCCGACCAGACAGCTTTTAGATATGGCATCGCTTGCCGCCTTGACAGCAGCTTTTGTTACATCCTGTCCGTGAAAATCCATTCCCATACCAAATTCAATTATAAACCTGCTCGTCGCTATCACCTCCCATTATGAATACATATAAAGCAATTAACATGCCATAATTCAATTTAATTAAATATTGTTGAAATTTAAACCTTATGGCAAAATTAAAGAATTTTATAAATTTAGTTTTAAAGCAAAATAAGTATCAATTTGAGACTTTTTTCTCAAATTGATACTTACAAGCAAAATAGCCTGTATAAATAAAAAGAAGTCTCAAAATGAGTTTCATTTTGAGACTTAAAAATATTTACTGTGCCAATCTTTCAATATCATCTAAATCAATAGAATACGCTTTTATTTTTCTGTATATTGTAGCCTTGCTGATATTTAAGTCCTTTGCCGCCTTCAGAACATTTCTGTTATTAAATGACAATGCCTGCACTATACTGTCCCTTTCGATGTCCTTGAGATTCAAATTCGCTGTCTCTCTGACAGATTTGGCAGCTTTATTTAAAGGAAGTGAAACATTTTTTATTATTTCCCCTTCAGCCATGTAATAAGCCCTTTGAATTATATTTTTCAACTCTCTTACATTTCCGGTCCATTCATACTCTACCAGCTTATTTTCAAATCCTTTACTGAATGTTTTTTTGTTATTAACATCTCTATTCTCATAATTAAGACTTTTCAGAAAATATCTAGCCAATTCTAAAATATCTTCTTTCCTTTTTCTTAAAGGAGGTACTCTTAAATTTATAACGTTTAATCTAAAGTATAAATCCTGCCTGAAGGAACCCTTTGCTACTTCTTCAAATAAATTTCTGTTGGTAGCTGAAATAACCCTTACATCAAGCTCTCTTTCATAGGTTCCGCCTATTCTTACTATTTTATTGTTATCCAGCACTCTCAGAAGTTTTGGCTGAACCTCCTGCGGTATTTCACCGATTTCATCCAGAAAAATCGTACCTCCTCTTGCCAGCTCAAATTTTCCAGGTCTTCCGCCTTTCATAGCTCCGGTAAATGAACCGCTTTCGTAGCCGAACAACTCGCTTTCAAATAATTCTTTCGGAATTGCTGAACAGTTTATTGCTACAAACGGGCCTTTTCTCCTGTAACTCTCGTTGTGTATAGATTGAGCATATAATTCCTTCCCGACGCCGCTTTCTCCCTCTATTAAAACAGAACAATTTGTCTTGGAAATTTTCTTTGCACTATTAATTATTTCATTCATTCTATCATTTACAGTTATAATATTGTCGAAAGTAAAGTTAGCTTTAAATCCTGCCAGTTTACTTACTTCCTTTATAACCTGCTTAGCTTCTCTCATAAGGATAACCGCACCTGTAACTACTTTTCCTTCTGTCAAAGGCGAAATACTCAGTGAACATTCTATCTTTTTATTATCTATTGAAATAGTTAAATCAGAAAAGCTCAGCTTATTCTTACTTTCAAAAATATCTTTTTCAATCTCTACACCATTGAGCATTTTATTTACATTAATGTTAAAAATATCCTTTTCATCCATATGAAAAAGCTCAGGTATTTTATTATTTATTTTTACTATTTTCATATTACTGTCAATCACCATAACTCCATCAAGTATGGAATCGAAAGTTGTATCCATGAGGTTGTATGATTCTGAAATTACAAGCTGTTTTTCTATGCATTCTGCACTTGATGCGGCTATACCGAACGTATGTGTCTGCACATCCTCCGCACGTCCTGATATGTCAAATGAGCCTATTATTTCTCCCTTGCTATTATGTATAGGAGCCGCCGAGCATGTCCATTTATGATGATATTCGCAATAATGCTCTGCACCGATTACCTGAATAGGCTTATTTATAGCCAGGCAAGTTCCTATTGCATTGGTACCGACACTTTTTTCATCCCACAAGGAACCTTTGACAAAATTCAAGCTGCTGTGAAAATCCATAATGTCCTTGTTAATGATTAAATCAATAATTATTCCATTTTCATCTGTAAGTACAACACTGTAGCTAGTGTTTTTGACCATTTCAAACACATTTTCCATTATGGGCCTGGAAAGCTTAATAAGCTCCTGCCTTTTCAATACGCTTTCCTTAAGCTGAGATTCGCCTGCTTTTTTTCCATATCCGGCAAGATGATTTACTTTCATTTTCCTGCATCTTTCCCATGATTCAAATATATCTGCTCTTATATCTTTTGAATTTATTTCATTATTCATGTATCCCATCCATCTTTCCTTCATTCCAGCTAACATAACATCACCTCAAAATATCATATTATTCAGCTCAGTATTATGTATTTTATATTTTATCACAAAGTGCAAATGTTTGCACTACTATAATTATCTAAAATGCAAAAGGAGAAAATCATACTAATTCATAATTTTCTCCACCTACAATTTATTTAATTATTATAGACACCTCAAATTTTCTTACGCTGCTTCAATTTATAGTTGGCTCCAATACACTAAATAAATTTAAATAATCAATATTTTTTCTTAAGCCATATATAGCTTAACCAGTATATAACCAGCTGAATACAAATTAAAAAACCTATAAATGTACTTGCTTCAGAATGACCCAGAAATCTGAAAGCGACAACAGCAACCGCTTCGATTATAATGGAATAAACAAATGTCATACCTCTAGCTTTTTCGGCTAAAAATCTGTTTCTTTCATCACTGTTTTCTATATTTATCTTTTCAGCATAATCTTCATTGTTTTTATAGCGATACAATTGAACAAGCCTAACTGCAGATACGGCTGCTAATCCTGCACCCATCCCACTCCAGGCTGAATCTTCAAATCCAAGTATTGCCGCAATAACAAACAAAATTACACCGACGCTTCCAATCAAGATATATTCAATTATTCTTTTCCTTATTTGATTCATTTTATGTCCTCCTCATAAATAAAAATATCTTCAATTGCCATTGAAAAGTATTTTGCTATTTTAAAAGCAAGCAAAATTGAAGGATTGTAACGACCATTCTCCAATGAGCTTATTGTCTGGCGTGATACCGACAATGCTTTTGCCAGATCTTCCTGGTTTATTCCGCGCTCATTTCGTATTTTTTCCAATCGATTTTTCATTTATTACCTCCATGTAAAGTGCGCTTTACGTACAGTTTGAAAATATAACATGCTTATGCATGTTGTAAAGTTAACTTTACGTTAATAATAGCACATGATTTTGCTTTTGTCAAGCATACTTTACATTAAATCGGGATTTTTTTATACTTATTAAAAATCTCGTGATTTTAAATCACAATTTCTTTATTGATTTACACCTACAACTGAACTTCTACGTTCCATAAGCATTACATCATGCCAAATGCCATCATTCATTTTTGCTATTTTTTCTCTTATGCCTATTTCTCTGAAGCCGCATTTCTTATGCAAAGCTATACTGGCAGCATTTTCTCTTATGATCGCACAATACAATGTCCAAAAACCATTCGCTTCGGATTCTTTAACTAGTTTTGTCAGCAAAGATTTTCCGACACCCTGTCCCTTGAATTTTTCGCTTACATAAATGCTTACCTCCACAACTCCATTGTAGCATTCTCTACTTGATGTAGGGCTTAGCGCAGCCCATCCGGAAATATCATTGTTAGACGAGCGGGCAACAAGTCTGCAGGTACTTATATGGGATTTGTCCCACTCCTCCCAGCTAGGTGCATCTGACTGGAATGTTGCAATGCCTGTCTTTATTCCTTCTATGTAAATGTTTTTAACCTGCTTCCAATCAGATGGCTTCATATTTTCAACTATATGCTCCATTCACTACCTCTTTAATTTTTTATCCATATATTTACTTTCAATTTTATATTATTTGAATCACAAAATCAATTTCTAATATTAAAATACTTTAAAATACGAGACTGAATAACATTATGCTTTTGGGCACATCAAAAGCCTGCCCTTTAAAAAAGGGCAGGCTTAATAATTAACTTAAATTTCAATTATTAGATCGACGTCCACCCGCCGTCTACTGCAAGATATTGACCCGTTGTATAGCTTGATGCATCTGAAGCAAAATAAACTACCGCTCCGTCAAGCTCTCCTTTTTTGCCTATTCTTCCCATAGGGCAGTAAGCCTTAACCGCATCTGAAAATGATTTATCAGAAACAATCCCAGCAGTCATCTCACTTTCAAAATAAGCTGGCCCGATGGTATTAACCGTAATATTATACTTAGCCCATTCATTTGCTAATGCCTTGGACATCATCATAACTCCGCCCTTAGTAGTTGCATACGCTGAAATAGGAAGGCCGGTCATGGCAACTGTGCTGTGTATTGATCCTGTATTTATTATTTTTCCGTATTTTTGCTCTACCATTATTTTCCCGACTTCTCTTGCAAAATAATAAACTGCATTTAAATTAACCTTAATCATCTTTTCCCAAGTTTCGTCAGATTGAGACTCTGCAGGTTCAACAAGAGCTATGCCTGCGTTGTTTACAAGAATATCTATTCTGCCAAAATGTTCTTTAACCTTTGCCACTGCAGTCTTAATCTGTTCAACATCGCTTACATCGCATTGAACCGCAAAGCTTCTTACTCCCAGCTTTTCCAATTCTTCCTTTACTCTATTTAATTTTTCAACTCTTCTTGCCAGAACGGCAACATCTGCACCCTGTCTTGCCAACGCTGTTGCAAATTGCACGCCCAAACCTGAAGAAGCGCCTGTCACCAAAGCTATCTTACCTTTCAGACTAAATAAATCACTCATGTTTTCTCCTTTCTTTTTTCCGATAAAATGTGATATATTGTATTATACCCTTGATTTAAAAATTAAAGCAATTATTTATTATTAAATCCGAAAGAATCATAACATGAATACTTATTCTATTATTTTATCTTATCAACCTCGGTTATATTGCAATGTGCAATTTCTCTGTTTGTTTTTTTTGAATTTAGATTCATTATAGCAATAGACATGATAAGAATAATAATTCCAAACATATTAATTAGTCCTATTTTTTCCTTAAACACAATTACTCCTATAAGCGATGCAACCACCGTCTCCACAGAAGCAATTACCGGCACTTTGGAAAGCTCCAGTTTCCTGCACAAACCACCCATATAAAGCAGGTAAGAGCCCACTGTAGGTATAAAACCGTACCCAATTGAATAAACCAAAAATCTAAAGCTCCACGCATCCGCAATATCCTTCCACGGCGACGTAAAAATTCCAAGCACAATCCAGCCAAACAAGAAGCTGTAAAATACAACCGTAAACGGATTAATATTGCCGGATGTAATTTTCCCTATAATTGTTACAAGGCTGTACATAAAAGCCGCCGTAAGGCCGAAAATTATTCCTGCTGAAGATATTTTTAAATTTGACAAGTTTCCGCCGGTTACCATTAGAAAACATCCCGTAATATTTAATGCAAGTGCAAAAACCTTTTGTATTCCTATTAATTCTTTAAAGAAAATTTTTGACATAACGCACACAAATACGGGTGCGGTATATAAAAGTATGGAAGCCGTAGCAACCCCTACGCTTCCTATGCTTACAGTATAGCAATAGTTAAACAGCGCCTGAGACAGTGTTCCCAGTAAAAAACACTGAAACAACCCCTTCCCGTCTATTTTAAATAACTTTGTTCCGCCCTTGAAAAACATTATGGGAATTAAAATGCAAAACCCCATAAACAGCCTCATAAATGAAGTTAGTGAAGATGTGGCTCCAACACCATTCAATAATTTCACAAATAACCCTATTGTTCCCCACAATGTTCCGGCAGTCAAAATCATTAAATATCCAATAATTTCGCCTGAAAACATCTGGTTTGTAAATTTCAAAATTTTATTCATATTTATGTCAGAAAATGCTCCTGTTCCTTTCTAAAAAATAACTAATTGAATTAATTAGCTCATTATATATCAATTAGCTAATTATTGCTACCAAAATCTAATACTCTATGGTTGGCAAAAAAATAATTACACTGCTCTCAGCAGAGTAATTATTCTTCATTAGTGAATTAGCAATATTCCGTTGTTTATAAAAGTGAAAAATCAATATTTTGGAAACAAGTCAGCTGTTCTATTAGCAACATATACAAGAAGCAGCATTGTAGGCACCTCTGTCAGAACACCTACAGTTGTGGCTAGAGCAGCCGGTGAATCCATTCCAAATAATGCTATCGCTACTGCTACAGAAAGTTCAAAAAAATTTGATGCCCCAATCATACCGGCCGGTGCTGCTATATCATATGGAAGCTTAAGCAGTTTACAGGCAAAATATGCAATAAAAAATATGAAAAGTGTTTGTATTATAAGCGGTACCGCAATTAGTAAAATATGCAAAGGATTATTTAATATAGTTTCCCCTTGGAATGAAAATAGCAATACTAACATTAATAATAAACCGACTGTAGTAACTCCGTCAAACTTTTGCAAGAATTCACTTTCAAAGTATTCCAATCCCTTTTTCTTAACTATATTCAATCTGGTTAAAACACCGGCTGTCAATGGTATCACTACAAAAAGAACAACCGATAAAACCAATGTATCCCAAGGAACAGAAACGTTGCTTACCCCAAGCAAAAATTTTACTATTGGAATAAATGCCACCAATATAATTAAATCATTTGTGGCAACCTGAACCACCGTATATGCAGGATCCCCCTTTGTTAATGTACTCCACACAAAAACCATTGCTGTGCACGGAGCAGCCCCCAGCAATACAGCACCTGCCAGATAATTAGTTGCAAGTTCAGGGGTTATAAAATTTTTAAAAACAGCAAACAAGAAAAATGACACTATTGCATACATTGTAAACGGCTTCACAAGCCAGTTTATCACCCATACAACATATAAACCTTTCGGGTTCTTACCTACATTTTTTATGCTCTCAAAATCTACTTTCATCATCATTGGATAAATCATTATCCATATTAATATTGCAGTTGGTATCGACACATTGGCATATTCAAACATGCCTAAAATCTCAGGAATTATAGGGATAAATCTTCCTATAAGCACACCTGCAGCCATACACAGCGCAACCCATACTGTTAAATATTTTTGAAAAAATCCTATTCCGGATGCATTTTTTTTGCTCATAATATTCCTCTCTTTATTTATTGCACAAATCCTGCTGCTTGCAGCATTCAAATTTAGCACCATCATCTTCATAGCTGGAAAGTGTGCATATTTTTCTTTTTAGATAATCATATAGCTCTTTATTGTCATCTATAAATCCATCACTTATTTTGTAATATGTCCACTGCGCATTTTTATAGCTATCTAAAATACCCGCCTTTTTAAGTACCGTCAAATGTCTTGATGCGTTAGACTGAGTAAGTCCAAGACAATGCTCAATTTCACACACGCACATTTCACCTTTAAATACTTGTGATAAAATCCTTAACCTTGTTTCATCAGCTAACGCCTTTAAAATATCTATCATCATTTCCTCCAGAAATCTTCAAGCCGCAAGTGCTTGATTTCCTTATTTTTACCTTCGATTTGCTTATCAATACAAATTTCCATTTCTAATTTTCTCTGCGAGTTCAATCACTTTTTTATCTATTTCAGCTATAACCATTTCAAAATCCGCATCGCTTTTGCCTGTAGGGTCTTCCAATCCCCAGTCTTCTTCATATTTGCTTGGAAGAAACGGGCAGACTACATTGCACCCCATTTTAATTGTTATGTCAATGTCGGAAAGCTCAGTAACTAACTTAGAATACTGTGTTTTTTCCATATCTATACCATAAATCTTTTTCATTAACCTAACAGCATCTTGGTTAATCCTTGCTTTAGTCTCCGTTCCAGCTGAATAACTTTCAAAAACATCACTTGCCAGATGTTTGCCCAGTGCTTCTGCTATCTGACTTCTGCATGAATTGTGAACACATATAAATGCTACCTTTGGTTTATTGCTCATTATTTTACTCCTACTATTAAAATTTATAAACATTGTATATGAGTATATGCTCATACGTCAATATATAGCGTGTAAATAATTCGTAAAATTTATTATATGATTAATATTTCATAAAATTATCCCATGCACCATTGAATATCATAGCAAAAAATCTGATAATATGATATAAAATCAATTATCAGATTTCTACACACAGATTGTATTAATAAATTTTGACTTCAACTAATTAGTTGATAAATCATTTTCTTCATTGTTTTTTTGAAAATACTCTTTTTTAAGTTTTACTACTATCCCACTGAGGAATATAAGACCTATAAGGTTCGGTATTGCCATCAAACCATTTGCTGTATCCGCAAGAGACCATACAAACTCTAAGCCACCCATTGATCCTATAACTATGAAGATTATCCATAAATATCTTATAGGTTTAATACATTTTGGTCCAAAGATATACTCCCCTGCTCTTTCACAATAATAGTTAACAGATATAAGGCATGAGTACCCAAATAACAGCGCAGACCCAAGTACTATATAACTTCCTATGTTCCCAGGTAGAGCCACATTGAATGCTCTCATTGTTAGAGCAACGCCGGATACTCCGGTTGTCCATTCGCCGGAAATAATGATTGTAACCGCTGTTATAGTGCCAATGATAATTGTATCAATAAATACCTCCGCTACACCCCAAATAGCTTGTTCAACCGGGTGGTCAACTTGGGCACTACTGTGAATAATAGGGGAACTTCCCATTCCTGCTTCATTTGAAAAAAGCCCTCGAGCAAAACCAATTTTAATAATTTTTCCTAAAGTAGCTCCTGCAAAACCACCTGTTGCTGATATTGGGGTGAATGCATTTGAAAATATCGCTCCCAATGCTCCCGGGACTTCTTTGAAATTAAGAATTAGAACAAATATTCCAGCGAGTATATAAAGTCCTCCCATAAAAGGTGTAAGGAACTCACATACCTGCCCCATTCTCTTAATTCCTCCCAATATTACTATTCCAGTTGCAATAGACAACACTATACCAGTGATTAACGGTTTAATTCCCCATTGCTCTTGTACAGATAGTGCCACGGAGTTTGTATCTACCACTGCTCCCATTATAAAATATGTTATAATAACCATTATGCTGAAAAAATAAGATAAAAATTTATTATGAAGTCCTTTATCAAGATAGTACATTGCGCCTCCGGCTATTGAACCATCTTTCATCCTCTCACGGTATTTAATACCGAGGGCTATCTCAGAAAACTTAGTAGCCATTCCAAAAAATGCAGATACCCACATCCAAAATACAGCTCCAGGTCCGCCAATCGCTATAGCAGTAGCAATTCCTGCAATATTTCCTGTTCCAACCACAGCAGCTATTGCAGTAAGGCCTGCCTGGCCCGAAGTAATGTCTCCCTCTATTCCTGACTTCTTTTTGAACATTTTGCCAACAGTTTTGTTCATTATGTCTTTGAAATCAACAACCTGCGGAAAGCCTAAGCGAATACTCAAAAAAATTCCGGTTCCTACCAGCAGAGCAATCATGTACGGCCCCCACACAATGCTGTTCACAAAATCATTGATTTGCAAAATCTTTTCCATGCTAATTCCTCCTTAACATTGTTACAATTACATAGAGCAATTAGCATGCCAAGATGAGCATTATTTAACAATTGCCTTAATTTGAATGTATGAAGGTTCTAAACAAATATAAAACAGAGAAACGTTTTCGGAAAGTGTATAATTAATTTCACATTATGTATAATAAATTTCTCATAATTTAAGTTCAATATTATACTCATGTAATTTATTATACAGTTGCCTTCTACTAATATCTAAAATTCTTGAAGCCTCACTGATATTATTGCCGCACTTCATTAGCACATGCTTGATGTGTTTAATTTCTGCATCTTGTCTAACATCTCTCAAAGTTTTCAATCTTGAACCTGTTTCATCCATATTATCATTTCTTTCTCGAATAACAGGCAAATCTCTTTTTTCCAAAATTCCGTTATCACTTAGCACTACCAATCTCTCAATTATATTTTTTAACTCCCTTATATTACCCGGATAATTATAATTGATCAGTATTTCCATAAGACTGCTGTCAATACTTATTATTTTTTTCTTCATCTCATTTTCATAATATTTCAGAAAAAAATCTATAAAAGCAGGAATGTCTTCTCTTCTTTCCCTCAAGGGTGGAACATAAACAGTAATTGTATTTATCCTATAAAAAAGATCTTCCCTAAAACCACCTTGGCATATTTCTTTAAATAGATCTTTATTTGTGGCGCTGATCAGCTTTATGTCAATATCTATTTCCTTATTGCTTCCTATTCTTTCTATAATCTTATTTTCGATTACTCTCAAAAGCTTTACTTGTATACTTTGTGATATTTCTCCTATTTCATCAAGAAATAACATCCCTTTATCTGCCTCTTCAAATCTTCCTATTCTTTTTTCAGTTGCTCCTGTAAAAGCACCTTTTTCATGCCCAAAAAGCTCTGATTCAAGAAGATTTTCTGAAAATGCCTGACAATTCACAGCAACAAAATTCTTATCTCTTCTGCTGCTGCAACTGTGTATAAACTTGGCAATTACTTCTTTGCCTGTTCCGGATTCTCCAAGGATAAGGATATTAGAATTTCCCTCAGCAGCTTTTTTTGATATTCGAAGAACCTCTCGAAACTTTTCACTTTTAGTATCGAGAAGGTATTTAAAATTCGTCTGACTGTTTCTTGCATTTTCGTCTTTTAAACGTAAAATTGTTACAAGCTTTTCTATTTCTTTAAGCAATATTTGAGGATCCTGTCCTTTAATAAAATATCCAAAAGCTCCTAACTTCATTGCTGTAACCGCGTTTTCCACAGTGCTGAACGCAGTTACCAAAATCACTTCACACCCGTAGCCCAGCTCTTTTATTTTTTTTAAGAGCTCAACACCGTCTATCCCGTTCATCTTCAAATCTGTCAAAACCAAATCATATGACTCTGTTTTAAGAAAATCTAAACATTGTTCACCCGATTCAGCCGTCGAAACAGAATAGCCTTTATATTCAAGCATTAGCTTATATACCTTTCTGAAATCTTCTTCATCATCTACAATAAGCACTTTAAAATCATACATTTTCTCGCATCTCCTTAACAACTGGAAATTTCATCTTAAATACAGTTCCCTTTCCCATGTGGCTTTCAACCCTAATTTCTCCTCCCAGCTTCTGAACCTCGTTATATACTATATACAATCCCAACCCTGTTCCATGACCCGAACTCTTGGTAGTAAAAAATGGATTAAAGATTCGTTCAATGCTTTCATCGCTTATCCCACATCCTGCATCGCTAAAATCAACATACAAATAGTCCTCTTCCATTACACAGTCAATTATTATTTTCCCACCATCAGGCATGGCATCTGCAGCATTTGAAAAAAGGTTTAAAAATATGTGCTTCATACTCTCTTCAATTGTAAGAAATTTAATGTCTTTGCTACAGTTTATGCTTACTGTAATATTACTTTTTAGCCTGAACTTATTTTCCATTGAAGTAATATCATTAATAAATTTCTTAATATCAATACATGATAATTTACCGTTGCCTGATCGAGAAAAGTTTAGAAGATTATTTACAATTCCATCCATTCTCTCAACTGAAGATTCGATTACTTCTATTGAGTCCTTGGCAACAGGATTGCTGGTCATAACATATGTCTTTAAAATATAGCAGTAATTTTGGATAAGGCCTAAAGGGTTTCTTATCTCATGCGCCACGCCTGCTGCAAGTTGCCCCAAAGCTATCATTTTATTCTGTTGCAATACCTGCTGTTGACTTATTTTTTGATCTGTAATATCTTCAATGACTATAAGATAACTGCATTCTTTATAATTCATCTCTAACAATGAATACAAGTAGTATTTACCTAGAAATGAAAATTCGTTATTCTTCACCGAGCTTGTTTTAATTCCAATATTGCTTAAAAGAGGAATATTTTTATAATACTGCCCATGCATAGAGCTGCTACTAATGTTAACATACTCACAAAAAGATTTGTTTGCGCTTGTAATTCTATCTTCTGAATCAACGCATATTAAAAAACTTGAAAGAGCATCTACTGTCATTTGCAGATTGTTTCTGCTTTTATTTAATTCCTCTGTCCGCTTTATTACTTGCAATTTTAATGTGTAGCTCCATAAAAGCATTACAGAAAAAATCAATATAAGCCCGCTTATAACTGCAGTAAGTATCAGCATCAGTCTGGCAGGAACCCTGTGTTCCATTATAGGGGCTGAAATTCCAAACCATTTCTGCTGTATTTTTTGAACATAGTTTTTCTTCTTTAGACTCAATATCCCCTTATTAATTATCTTAGCCAGTAAAGGGTTAGACTTATTAACACCAATACTTACCTGGCTATCATACAAAACTGTGTCCAAAATATTAATACTGTCCTTCATATCCAGCTGATTCAAAAAATAAAGTAATACCGGTTCATCTCCTACTACGGCATCAACACTTCCCTTATCGAAAAGTTTTATAGACTCAAGCAGGTCTGCTACTTCTACTACTTCAACGCCAGGTATATTGTTTCTAATATATTCAACTGCATAGTCGCCAGATGGAACTGCCACCCTGCATCCCGACAAATCAGCCGGTACTGATATATTGCTTGAATCTCCAGTCATAACAACAGCTCTCAGCCTGTAAATAGGCTCAGAAAATATAAAGTTTTTCTTTCTCTCGTCGCTGGGAAATATATCACACATATCCGAACTGCCTTCAATCACGCTGGGAGCTACATCTCCCCATGTTTTGGGCAAAAATTCTATATCTGCTTCAAGTTCTATTGAAAGTGCATTAACATAATCAAGAACAAGTCCTTTGTACTGTCCGCTATTATTATCTATATATGCAAAAGGCGGAGCATTCTTGTCAGATGAAAAATATAGGGTCTCTTTTTCAGACAAAAAATTGACTTCCCTTTCAGTTAAAGGAAGTGAATACTCTATGTACTCATACACACTCAAGTCATAATTGTTTATTATAATCTGATTTACGGCAATAAGGATTACTAGAACTGTAAAAGCCATAATAGAGTACACTATTTTTTTATTTATCTTTGTCATATTCTCAGTTCCTTTCACAAAGAAAGAATTATATTTTACAAGAAAGCAATCAAATCATCTCTAAACCATTATACATCAATTCAGAAAACATTTCCATTGAAAAAGCCACACCCTCCTTGAAGGGTGTGGCTAACATTCATAAAGTTTTATTCAATATAAAATACGCTCACTTCTACTCACTTAGAATAGCAACTGCCCTAATAGGCGCTCCATCTGCATTTTCGTATTTAAGCGGAAGAGCGCAGAATGTGAAGATTTCATTTCCCACATCACCTAAGCGAGCAAGATTTTCTATAACGACTATATCAGTTTCAGAGAAAAGTTTTCGATGGAGTGTCAAATTCTCATCTGAGATAGGGTCTAATCCTATTACATCTAATCCGATTCCTTTTTTATTATTATGTATTAAATATTCTGCTACTTCTTCTGTTATATATGGATATTCTCCAAAATAAGAACTTGTCCCCCAATACTTATCCCAACCTGTATGGAATAAAATATATTCTGCCTGATCTGCTTTTTCTTTTACATCATTAATGTAACTCATAGTAATTCTTTGGCCTTCTCTCAAATCACTGCAATCAATAACTATTCCTTTGCCGACAAATTGTTCTATGGGAAAAGTGTCCAACGTAGTTCTGTGGGAAAATAAATGCACTGGTGCATCCATGTGAGTTCCTGTATGTGAAAACATTGTAATTAAAGTTTCTTTAAAACCGTCTTTTTCATAAGTGTTTGCAATTTTTAATTTTGGTCCTTCTGTTCCCGGATAAACCGGCATACTTTCAGAAATTGTGCGTGTTAAATCAATAACTTTCATAACATACTCTCGCTTTCTCAATATAGTGTTTTCTAAATAAGCCTAAATGAATTTAAATATAGCAATTAGTTCAGTTATTTACCACAACTCCTTACTTCCTCAAGAACAGTTTGATACAAGCTTATGCTTGTATATATTATATTATATCACGTTTATAAAAATTTGAAATGGTCCTATGTCAAGAATTAGTACAAATTAAAACGAGAAAAAAATCCTCATAATTATTAAAGCGATTCTTGTTCGCTTTTTTCTACAATTGTGTCGTAATATTTGAATATTGTGAATCAATAGATGTGAAATGTCTATTTTGTCTTTCCTAATTATTTATCATCCTTGTTAGGGCATATCTCATTTACATAGTCCCAATATTCTCCTGAAGTTAACATGTATTCTGGGGACGGAGCTTAAAACGACTTAAAAAATTCATACAAAAGTTAATTGGAATTCAAAGGTCAGTCCACGTAATATTTAATTCTTTTATGTTCCCTTGATATGCTTAGCAAAGTTATTTTTTTCTTCTTTATTTTTAAATAAATTAAACCAATCGCATATTTCTATTGCAAAGTCGATAAAAGCTATTCCTTGAGCAGTTATAATGTTTTTATCTTTTACAACCCTTTCCCAAACAAAATTTTCTCTTGGGAAGGGGTCTTCTTCTCCAAATGCCTCAATATGTTTTTGCGTCCATTCTACAACGGGCGAAGTATATTTAACATTTTTCAGGATACCTGACTTTGCTAAAAATACTGTTCCAGCACCACAAATGCCACCTATTAATTTCCCTTTTGAATTCAGGTTATTTATTAGTTCTATTAATTCAGGTTTAGAATCTCCATACCACCCACCTGGAATTATCAAACCTTCTACATCCTCATATTTTACATCTGTTATTAATTTTAACGGCTTATATAAAAAACCAGAGCTGCCTTTAATAATTTTATTTTCATACGAAATTGTAATTATTTTTTTACCAGCATCTGCACTCAATAAGTGGGTAATAAATGTTATTTCATAATCTGTCATTCCGTCAAAAATAAACACTAATATTTTATTCATAACTATTCTGTATCTCCTGTTTTATTGGCTTAGTTAATTTTAAATCTAGGTTGAACCTTACCATTAGTGGATACCTATCAAATATAGTTTTTCAGTAATACCAATATCTAACTTATCCAAATAATTTATGCTCATTAGAGCTGATTTAGATGACCTTATTATGTTTATCCAGTTTATTATAGTCAGTTCACTTTATTGTACCATGTTATTGAATTAGTGTAAATATATGGATTTTTTTCGTGCTAGTGTTATAATAATGTTGTTTAATAATATTATTATAATACGTGTAACCGCAATATTAAAATTAAATAGGGGTAATTCTAAATATGGTAAGAGGGCCGCCCCTTATCGAGACAGCCCATTCTTTAATTTGCTAAAACATACTAATAAACGTTGTTATTATTACCACTTTCTTGCAGTTTATTTTTTACACTTTGTATTTTTTCAGATCCTACAGATGTAGAACTATTTAAGCTAGGAACAGAATTGGTCATGTTCCCTAGGCTTGCTGTATTTGAAATATTTGAAGTTAATTCAGCACCTAAAATCATATTTTTACTTGCAGGAGAGTTCATATTTTGCATAGCATTTTGAATTTCTGCCTGTTCTATTGATTTTGAATTTTTAATACTAGGAATATTTCCATTTATATTTGTCATGTATTGCCTCCATTAATATTCTTTAAATTTGTAAGTCCTACTTACATCAATTAGTATTTGTAAAAAAAGCATGAGTATTCTATCAGTATATTTTAGCGAAATTATTAAAGTTAACCAAATTAAGATTTTTAATGTAAAAAGTTAATATTTAAAAGTGCTAAAAAGACTTTAAATACAAAATATTTCCTATGACTAAAATACTCATAGGAAATATTATATTTAATTATTTAATTTGTGTACCGTTTTGACCTGCCATCTGTTTTTGGGCCAATTCTACTAAATTTCTTACCATGTATCCACCAACATAGCCATTCTGTCTAGATGTCAAGTTTCCTTTGTCAATCTTATCATAATCACTTAAGCCTAATTCATTAGCTATTTCTAACTTCATTTGATTTAAAGCCTGTTTCGCTTCTGGAACTTTCACTCTGTTGTTACCATTATTATTTGATGACATAATTTTATTTCTCCTTTCATTCTAGAAAAAAATTTAATTGTCAGCGGAGAACAATTATCTCTTTTTATTGAGATTAAAGTTTATTGTACCCTTTTTTTTAAAAAATATATTTGATAAATTTTATAATAAATCTATACATTATCCATTTTTTATTTTTTTTAAATTTTCATCAGAAACTTTTCCATCTTTAATAACAATAACTGGTAATCCAGTGTATTGTGTTTTAATATTCATTAAATATGGGGTAACAGGTTGCTAGTTAGCTTTAGGCATTATCATCTCTCCTTATACCGAGATTCTCGTCAAACAAGTTTATTAGTTATAAAAATAGTTTCTTAATCTTATTTTGCCTAAAGAATAATTTATTTATAATGAGGCCTTTAGTTATCAGCCAAAACAATTCCCACTCTTTTTCATTATACTCACCTTTTTCATCCAAATAGATTACCTTTATTTTAACAAGTTTTTGTGAATAATTAAAATTATAAATAGAATAATAATTTTTATAGGTCAATCCTTGTACATAAAAACCGAGATACTACTATGTTTATCCCTATATAGGTATTGCTGAAGTAATATCCCATTACAAACGAATAATTTAATTGGAGGTCATAATGAAAGAAGAAATTATATCTCAGCAGCAACTTATTTTTATAGGTACTGCTGTCATTATGGGGAGTTTAGCAAGGATATTAACCATAATACAAGATTATAGGCAATACCCAAGTTATCCTAATGGTTATTTATTAAATTTAGTTTCAGGAATAGTTGCTGCAGGTTTAGGAGCTGTTGTCGTTCCTGCTTTTCTAACTAAGAATTATTCAGCTATTACTTTTTTAACATTGGGTATCCAGCATTTTAGGGACATTAGGAAATTAGAAAAAGAGAGTTTAAAAGATGTTGATAGCTCTGAATATGCTAAAAGAGGTGATGCTTACATAGATGGTATTTCGAAAACATATGAAGCAAGAAATTATTTTGCTCTATTAGTATCTTTAATTACTGGAATAACCATGCATGTCGTTAACAGCAAAGTAATATGGGTGAATATTGTAATTGGTGTAATAGCCGGTGCAATAACATTCTTAATTTTAAGAAGATTTTCAAAAGGACATAATGTTGGTGATCTCGCAGATGTTAAAATCGGTAAAATTGAAGTTAGAAATTCTGAACTTTACGTGGATAATATATTTGTTACTAATTTATTAGGAACTGATAATTCAAGAAAATTAGTACAATCTGAAGGTATTGGTGCTGTAATAACTCCAAAAAAAGAACATTTCCGAATCACTTTAGATAATTATGGCCAAAGGCAGGCAATACTTTTTGAAGTTTGTAGAAGACTTGGTGTTAAAAGATATAACTTCATAAGGAAACAATTTAGTACAGGTAAAATTGCTTTAGCCATAGTGCCAATTATAAGAGATAAAGGTGCTTTTGTTGATACAATAAAACAAACGCCAATTTTAGAAAATGTCAAAAAGAATCCTGAACTAATAAAAGATCCGCTTGAAGATAAATAATTAGAAAATTAAAGGAGAAATTATAATGGCAAAAGAAAAAGCTGAAATAATTGCTTATATTACATTAAATAAAGAAAGAGTTTTTGGAGGAAATCCATTAATACTAATAGCAAATAACGTTGAAGAACAAAAAATATTGTGCAGAGATATTGGAAAAGCCATGAGGGCCAATGTTTCACAACTAAGTTGTGGTGATTATATCATAATAAAATAGGAGGAAATGAATTGACGGTTTTAGGCAATAGCATTCTTAAAAAAGAAGCCTGGGATAAAGTAACCGGGGCAGCGAAATATAACGTGGATGAAGTTGTTAAAAATATTTTTCATGCGAAGATGTTATGTAGTACATGTGCACATGCTAAAATTAAATCCATTGATATTTCTCAGGCATTAATAGAGCCTGGTGTCAAATCTATTTTAACAGGAAATGATTGCGAAATTTTATTTGGTGAACTCATCGATGACAGACCTCCTATTGCAAAAGATAAAGTTAGATACTACGGGGAACCGGTTGCTTTAGTAGTGGCAGATTGTGATCAAACTGCAATGCGAGCAGCAAACTTAATAAAAATTGAATATGAACAACTACCTGTTGTGAATTCAGTTTCTGAAGCAACAAAAGAAAACGCTACATTAATTCATGAAAATTTAACAGATTATACATTTGAATCTAAATATGTATATCCACAAAAAAACACCAATATTTCACACATTGTAAAAATTAGAAAAGGTGATGTAAATAAGGGATGGCTGGAGAGCAAAGTCGTTGTGGAAGGAAGCTTTACAGAGTCGCAAGCGGATCATGCTGCCATGGAAGTAAGAAATGCAAGAGCTGAAATATTGCCAGATGGAACAGTTCTAATCAATACTTCGACACAAACTCCTTTTACTGTAAAAAAATACATAAGCAAATATTTTAAGCTAGAAGAAAGCAAAGTGGTTGTACACACCCCCCTTGTAGGTGGCGCTTTTGGAGGAAAAGCATGTGTTCAATTAGAAATTTTAGCATATCTTGCTTCACGGTCAGTTGATGGAAGACCAGTAAAAATTTCAAACAGCCGTGAAGAAGATATTGCTACTTCACCATGTAAAATGGGAGCTGAAGTTAAAATTAGGCTTGGAGCTGACAATAATGGAAAGTTAAAGGCTGCAGAAATGACTTATTTAGTTGATGGCGGAGCCTATTCCAACATATCTCCACGTTTAGCAAAGGCTATTGCAGTTGATTGTTCTGGACCTTACGCAATAGAAAATTTATCATGTGATGCCATGAGCATTTATACAAATCATAGTTATTCCACATCATTTAGAGGTTTTAGCCACGCGAGCCACGCTTTTTGTTTAGAAAGATTGATGGATAAATTAGCACTCAAACTAGGCATGGACCCTATTCAGTTAAGAATAAATAATGCTATAACTGTAGGCAAGACTTCACCAACACAGGTAAAAATAACTAAAAGCAATTCCGGCGACCTTGTTTCGTGTTTAGAAAAACTTAAACAGATTATGAATTGGCAGGAAGGAAACAAAATTGAATTAGACAATGGAAAAGTTAGAACTAAGGGCATCAGTTGCTTTTGGAAAACATCTGATTCACCCACTGATGCATCCTCAGGCGTTTTGCTCACCTTTAATTCTGATGGAAGTATCAATTTGAACTGTGGTGTTGTTGAAATAGGCCCCGGTTCAAAAACAACATTAGCTCAAATTCTAGCAGAAAAAATGAAAATGCCTATAAATAAAATTAATGTAGTTATGAATATAAATACTCAAACAAGTCCTACACATTGGAAAACAGTGGCGAGCATGAGCACCTATATGGCAGGAAGCGCAGTATTAAGAGCTGCTGAAGACTTAATCATGCAGTTAAAAAAAGCTGCTGCAGTTGCACTCAAATGTTCTTCGGAGGATTTAGATGTTGGCAATATGAGAGTATTTTTAAACGAAGATCCTACAACATATATATCATTCAAAGATTTAGTTTATGGATTTCAATATGACAACGGAAATACAGTTGGTGGTCATATATTTGGAAGAGGAAGTTTTGTTATGAGCAGACTTACACATCTTGATCCTGCTACCGGGATAGGTAAAGCAGCTCCTTCTTGGACACTTGGCGCTCAAGCAGTTGAAATTGAATATGATAAAACAGAATGCACATATAGATTTGTTAAAGCTGCAACTGTAATTGATGTAGGTAAACTTATAAATCCAAAATCAGCTATGGGTCTTTTAATGGGCGGTATGAACATGGGACTTGGAATAGGAAGCAGAGAAGAGTTTTTATACGATAAAAATGGTATCATGCAAAGTACAAGTTTTAGAACATATAAGATGATGAGATACGGAGAGAATCCTGAATATGTTGTTGATTTTGTAGAAACACCTGATTTATCAGCGCCATATGGTGCAAGAGGAGTAGCTGAACATGGCATCATTGGAATTCCTGGTGCATTAGGAAATGCCATATCCTTAGCAGCTGATATCGATGTTGACAAACTACCTATAACACCGGAATACATTTGGAGAAAAAAAACAGGAGGCAAAAATGATACCTACTAAATTTGAATATTATATGGTGGACTCATTAGAAGAAGCCTTCCAAGTATTTAATGAACTAAATTCACAGGGTAAAAACCCCATGTATTATAGTGGTGGAACTGAAATTATAACGATGGCAAGAGCAAATAACATTCACATAGGTGCAGTCATAGATATAAAAGGAATTCCAGAATGCTGTACTATGGAAATAAATGATACTACATTAAACATTGGTAGTGCAATAACACTTAGCCAAATATCAGAATCAAAAATATTTCCACTCCTTGGCCAAACTGCTGCCCGAATAGCTGACCACACTATTCAGTGTAAATTGACAATTGGGGGCAATTTATGTGGAACTATAATATATAGAGAAACATCACTTCCCTTAATGCTTTGTGACAGCCATGTTGTCATTTTTGGAAAAAATGGCAGACGAGAAGTTCAATTTAATCAAATATTTAATGAGAAACTAAACCTTTTACCTGGTGAAATATTAGTTAGTTTAAAAATAGATGAAAGATATTTTTCACTTCCATATGTCCACGTTAAAAAAACTAAAAGCGATAAAATTGCTTATCCGCTTATGACAGTAGCAGCACTTAAAAAGGATAATAAAGTCAGAATTGCTTTTAGCGGGTTATATTCTTATCCTTTTAGAAATAAAGAAATAGAAAATTATATTAACGATGAGGGAATAAGTCATAAAAATAAAATAAGCCAAATTATTAATCAAGTATCATCTTCAATATTAAATGACACTGAAGGATCATCCGAGTATAGAAAATTTGTGCTTAAAAATACCCTTGAAAATACTTTTAAAATGTTAAATGAGGTGTGATATGTTTAAAATTTTAGATACCAGTATAATAGAGCTTGATGTAAATGATGAAAAAAGGAAAGTTGTAGTAAACCCTTCTGATACATTGCTTTATACTCTTAGAAATGAATTAAATCTTACGGGTGCAAAACCTGGCTGTGAAAATGGTGATTGTGGTGCATGCACTGTTATTGTAGACGGATGGCCTATAAAATCCTGTTTAACTCTAACTGTAGAAAAATGATAGGTCATAAAATAACAACAATTGAAGGTCTTAAAAATGCTCCTATTCAAAAAGCATTTGTAGAAAAATGGGGATTTCAATGTGGATTTTGCACATCAGGATTTTTAATGGTATGTCATTCTTTAGCTACACAGCACAAAAATGCAGATGATTATATAACAGAACAGTGGCTCCAATCTAATTTATGCAGGTGCACGAGTTATCAGGAAATAAAGGAAGCCATAAATTCAATTTTAACAGAAAGTATTTAAGAAACATTACAAAATAACCCTTGATAGCCTAAACAGCTTCTCAAGGGTTTCTAATCTTATTATATTCATTCTTTATAATATCAATAAATTAGTCTTTCACACATCATACATCTTTCTCTATAACCCGTAGTACGAAATCATATTCAGTGTATGCATCATTGCGTCATCATTTACCCAAATATCCGGTGAAAATCCGGTTTCTTCAGTAAACACTGCTTCATCATAATAAAAGCCTAATCCGGAGCCACACTCGATATTGATTCTCGAATTGGGAAGCACAATCTTAACAGAGCTGTCACTCATCAAGCCTCCGCCGCTGTTGGTTCCCACAAAAATCACGTTGTCCTTATTACGCAGAGCCGCAATAAGCCATTCGCCGGCGGAAAATGTATAATTGTCAACAAGAACAAATAATAAATTACTGTTTTTACTGCGCACAAAAGCCGATGCTTCTTTTATTTCCCAACCGTTGCTTCCCGAACTGTAGTTATTCAGCAACTGTTCTGATTCCTGATCTGATAAATATTGCCCAAGATTTTTGTATTTCAGATAATCCGCTGCCCTGCTTATTCGATATGCGTACACATTGCCTGTAGCATATTTTGACAGCACCGGATCATATATATCCAGCCAGTCTATAACATATTTGGACATTCCCCCGCAGTTTCCACGCATATCTAAAACTGAAACCTTACTATTTTTCACAGTATCTGCCGACCTGACAAATCTTCTTCCGTCCTGTTCATACATGAATGAACGTACAGAAATAACCGGAATACCATTTACTTCATAGTCAGAATAATATGTACCGTTATCTGTATGATTTTCAAATTTTGGAGGCACCAATACAAATTTTTCGGTCCTGTTATCAAACACAACCTCTGCCACTCCTATTACATCCGCAGAAAGCATGCCTATCTTATAGACAAGCATTCCTTTATCATTTATGGAACGCTTCATGTATTTTTCAATCTCATGGCTGCCATCTACCATGGAAACATAGCTTCTCTTTCCGCCTTCCTCAACATAATATCCCTTTTTATCCTTAAGGAATACCGTTTCTTCGTTAGAATAATATACTGCTTTTTCTAAAACGGGCTCATTGCCAATCCGAAAATGACCATCCTTTACAAAGCTGAGATTCCTTTTAAGTGATTCACGCAAAATACTGACAGACAACTTCTCTCCCGCAGCCTTACAATCTGAGAGCACATCTTCCTTTGCTCTTTCAAAGGTCTTATCTCCTCCGAAATAGAAGTATGCCCCATAGCAATTTTTCAAGACTCGGAATATAATGTCTGCATCACCCTCTGCTTCTTCATATGTTAGACGGCTTGCACTTCCCTTGAACTTGCTATATTCCGTAATACCTTCAAGCTCTTCGGCTGTAAACCCTACTTCAAATGCTTTCATATCAGGTGTATAAGCCTTAATATCTACGCCAGGTACACACATAGTTTCAAGTGCATGCTGCTCGTTAATCACTTTTACCTCACTGTAAAAGTCATCCTGACCATTATATCCATATACAGGAAGAACCAACATTAATAAACTCATCACAGCACACAATACCTTTATCATTACTATGTATTTCCTTTCATTACAAAATATTTTTCTTAATCAATTTTTACCTGTTTGTAAATTATAACACAAATTACACTAAATTCCAATACGTAAAAAATGCTCACAAAAAAATACCTAATGAAATTATAATTTCCTTAAGTGATTTTTCGAGTGTACTGGGGGACTTATCCACCATTTTATTTAGAATAATTTATTGGTAATCCCGTATTTCCATAGTTTCTCCGTTTCTAAGGTAAAATATCGATTTTGTTTTTTTGTTTATAAATAAATTTGATATCTTCGTGCAGGATCAGACGGGAAGTTTTTGCGTTTTTTGCGGCATAGACACCGTAGGTATTTTACGCTCCGTGCACTGCCGTACAACAGTATTTTCAGCATGAACATAACTCCTGTATAGTATTGCTATCATTGTATTCTTCAATGCATAAGTTGTTACAGCTTGTTCTATTATAAATATAGTTTGGCGCAAAAGTTTCTTCGGACGTTTAATTGCAAAAAAATAAACACGGATTTTTTATCCGTGTTGACTTTTTATCATTATTTTTAAAATTTTCTACACATTATCCCAATGTTTCTTTGCGTTGTCATATATCTTTTCCAAAGACATTTCATCAAATATTTCATCATCTATCTTTAAATAATCTTCTTTGCTTATGCTCACACATATCCTATTACCCATGTATCAAATTCTTCTTGCCCAAATACAGGTTATATTAACTTTTCATAGTTGCCTACTGCGTATATTACCAATAATAATGCAACAAGATGCTAATGCTGCAAAAATATAGGGTATATCTGTAAGAACATTTAACCACAAAAATGCTACAGACCAACCGTGCCAGATTGCCCTTATCCCTTTATTTTCCATAGCAGCTTTCCTCCGTTATCGTTTTAGTTCGCCGAATTTCATAAATGCGTAATCGTTTCCATTAAATTATACCATACCTTTTATATAAATTATACAAATATTGGTTTCCTACCTTTAAAATTATTAATTTTACTTAATAAAAAAATTCTGTAGCGGTTTATCTTCTACAGAATTTTCTATTATAAGAATATCTTTTATGCATTTTTGTATTTTATGCTAATTCAATTTTTTCACAACATAGTTGTTTTTTTCATAACTTAATTGTGGCTGAACACATATCGCAAAACAGCAAAACCGCTTTACTCAACCGTTACCGATTTTGCCAGGTTCCTCGGCTTATCTATGTCGCAGCCTTTAATGAGTGCTGCGTAGTAAGCTAGGTACTGTGCCGGTATTATGGCTGCAAGAGGTGATAATAGTTCGTTGATATCGTCAATTACTATATCATCTGTTTCCTGGCTTAATTTTCTCATAGATATTACCATTGTAGCAGCTCCTCTTGCCTTAACTTCCTTGATGTTACTTCTTGTGTTAAGGTTTATATTTTCCTGTGTAATGACTGCAATAACAGGAGTGTTCTGCTCAATTAATGCAATTGTTCCGTGTTTTAACTCGCCTGCAGCGAAGCCCTCTGTCTGTATATATGAAATTTCCTTTAGCTTGAGTGCCGCTTCTAAGCATACAAAGTAGTCCATGCTTCTTCCTATATAGAAGCAGCTCCTGCTGTCTGCAAGATATTTTTCCGCAAGTTCTTTATATTTATCTTTATCATCGCATAGGGTTTCCATTGTGTATGCAATTTTGCTCAATTCTTTAAAAATGTTTATGTCAATTTTATTATCAACCAATGCAGCAACAATTGATAATACAGCTATTTGTGCAGTGTATGCCTTTGTTGAAGCAACGGCAATTTCAGGACCTGCATATAGGAGGAGAGTATTGTCTGCCTCTCTTGACAGTGTTGATCCCTTTACATTTGTCACTGTAAGCGTTTTGAAGCCCATCTCTTTAACCTTTACAAGCACCGCTCTGCAGTCTGCAGTTTCTCCGCTTTGGGAAATAAACATAAACAGGGGCTTGTTGGATAAAAGCGGCATATTGTATATGAATTCACTGGCAATTATAACTTCCGTAGGCTTTCCGGCTATTTTTTCAAAAAATTGTTTCCCTATAAGGCCGGCATGGTAGCTGGTTCCGCAGGCGATAATGTATAGTTTGTCGCATTCTCTAATATTTTCAATAATTTCCGGAGCAATGTACATATTTCCGTTTTCATCTACATATTGAGACATTATTTTTCTGATTACAAAAGGTTGTTCTTCTATCTCTTTCATCATGTAATGAGGGTATGTTCCTTTTTCAGTGTCAGACGCATCAATATCCGTTTTATATGGCTCTCTTGATACTCTGTTCCCGTAAATTGTATATATTTCTATGTCATCTTTTGTAATTTTAAGAAATTCCTTATCTTCTATTTCATAAAACTGGTTTGTATAGTTAATCATTGCCATTGCATCACTGCCGAGCATGTTAAAGCCTTCTCCCTTTCCGGCCAGCAAAGGCGTCTTATTTTTAGCCGCATACAGCGTATTCATATCTTCCTTATCAAGAATGGCAAGAGCATATGACCCATCCAATTCACTCATGGTGTGTCTGATTGCCAAAGGGACATCTTCTCCGTCATTAACGAACTTTTCAATAAGCTGCACTATAACTTCTGAATCTGTATCGCTTGTAAATTTACTTCCATTTAAGTATTTATGTCTCAATTCATCCTCATTTTCTATTATACCGTTATGAACCAGTGTAAATCTTGTAGAGCTGCTTTGGTGGGGATGAGAATTAATTTTATTCGGCACACCGTGTGTCGCCCATCTGGTATGACCTATTCCAAGATTTCCTGAAATACTGTTGTCAAAACATTCTCTTAAATTGGATATTCTTCCTTTTTCCTTACATATATATACGTTATTGTTATATGCAACCGCTATACCTGCCGAATCGTAACCTCTGTATTCCAGCTTTTCCAATCCACCTAAAATAATTTCCTTAACATCTTCAAATCCTATATAACCAACTATTCCGCACATAATATTTCTCCATTCTTATATTATAATATTTTCCGCCTGCTTTTTGCAGACACATGAAATTTTACGCAGGATATTCCTGCTTTTCTAATAAAGCAACGATATTAAATTAATATTCTTTAGGGCATAAAATCATAACCATTAGCATTGCATTTTTATTTTTAGCAATAATATAAAATATGCATAAAAACAAGAAGTTCTTGGGAAATAAGAACCACAGCAAAATGGTACAAAACCTAAATACTATTAATAAAAAATTATTTTTCTAATTTGATTAAATTGGGAATTTTCAGGAAAGATAATATTATTTCAGTAATGGATATGTTGGCTAACGGTTTTATTTTGTCTCAACAGTCACCTGCCGGATTTGTAAAAACCATATCGATGAAGCCGCACCGCAGAGCATCCGCCGAATTTTCGATAACTCTGTCCTCGTCAACTAATTTAGTTCTGGCGCTATAATACTTTTTTGTCCTGACTCCCTGAATACCTCCTTTTCTATTTATTAAATTATGAAAAAAAATAAAAAAAGTTACTTCACTTTTCACATTTTACCATAAAAAATGGAAAACGTCTATACTTTTTTATTTATTGTTGTATGAAGCAATTTTTTCTTGCCAATTCTCATCCTTTTGTTCAATTATTTGCCATGTATTATTAAAAAATCGCTGTTAATAATAATGTTAGAAAGTCATTCAAAAAGGCTTTCTTGAAATTTAATCTTGTAAATTAAGATTGACCTGAACTTTACATAGTTATTCAGGTTGATTGGGCCCAATAGTATAATTTACCACCGTAACATTATCTTACATGATTAAATTAGAAATCAAGGACAATACTAATAATACATCTATGAAAGGAGAAAACAAAATGGCATCAAACAATAACAGCGGAAGCAACAATATAGTTGTTCCTGAAGCAAAACAAGCTTTGAATCAAATGAAGACTGAAATAGCTAATGAATTGGGATTAACAAATTATGAGCAGGTTGACAAAGGTAATTTGACAGCTAGACAAAATGGATATGTTGGCGGTTACATGACAAAAAGATTAGTTGAAATGGCTCAGAGACAAATGAGCGGATCCAGCGGAACTGGCGGAATGAAATAAACCAAGTTAAAATAAAAAATGGTGAGCGGCTATGCTGCTCACCATTTTGTTTTATTTGTTTTCGCTTGCTCTTTCTTTTTTAAGTTCATCAATCAGCAGAGGAACTATCTTGAAAACATCTCCCACTATTCCCACATCTGCAACATCAAATATAGGAGCTGTTTCATCCTTGTTTATTGCAATTATAAATTCGGATTCCTCCATACCTGCCAAGTGCTGTATTGCTCCGGAAATACCGCATGCTATATAAAGATTTGGTCTTACGGTTTTCCCTGTCTGACCTACTTGTCTGTCTTTTGGAACCCAGCCTGCATCAACAGCAGCTCTTGAAGCCGAAATTGTGCCGCCTAACAGATCTGCCAGTTCTTCAAGCATCGGATAGTTTTCCGGACCATGCATTCCTCTTCCGCCCGATACCAACACTTTTGCATCTTCGATATTCATTCTCTGCTGAATTATCGGAATCACATCCAATATTTCAACATTTTTGCATTTTTTAGGTATGTCAATTTTGTATTCTTCTATGTTAACAGGATTCTGCTCTGAGAATTTAGCAGTCTTCATAACGCCAGGTCTTACAGTAGCCATTTGAGGTCTGTGATTCGGGCATGCAATTGTAGCCATAATATTGCCTCCGAATGCTGGTCTTGTCATCATCAGATTTAATTTATCCGAATCTGTGTCATCCTTTTCTATTGCCAAACCTGTACAATCAGCAGTCAATCCTGTGTGGACTCTGGCTGATACTCTCGGAGCCATGTCTCTTCCTATTGCTGTTGCTCCGAACAACACAACTTCGGGCTTTTTGTCCGTTATAATTTTATTCAAAGCATAAACATACGGCTCTGTCATATATAAGTCCAAAAGCTCATCATCTGCATATATGCAAGCATCTGCTCCGGCATAGCAAAGTTTTTTTGCTTCATCCTTCATATCTTTACCCAGTAATACTGCCGTTACAGTTGTGTTTAATTCTTTTGCTAGTTCCCTTCCCTTGCCTATAAGCTCAAAGGCAACTTTCTGTACTTTGCAGTCTCTTTGTTCTGCAAAAACAAATACACCTTTATATTCTGAAATATTCATTCGTCTGCCCTCCTACTATAATATAAATTTCTCTTTTAATTTATCAACTATCAATTCAGCTGATTCCTGTGGTTCCAAGCTAAATACCTTACCTGCAGATTTTGCACCCTTGGTAAATGATTTTTTAACCTTCGTAGGAGAACCCTTAAGACCAATGTTATCTGTATCTACATCTATATCTTTCAAATTCCAAACCGTTGGATTATTGGCTCTGAATGCGTCAAATATTCCTCCCGGAGTCATATATCTTGGTTTGTTCAACTCTGACAGTGCCGTAATCAATACAGGCATTTCAGCCTTAATTGTGTGGTATCTGTCTTCATATTGCCTTTTTATAATTACATAATTGCCTTCTATTTTAATGTCTTCGACATAGCTTATATTAGCAAGTCCAAGATGTTCAGCAATTTGCGGGCCTACTTGAGCTGTATCTCCGTCTATTGCCTGTCTTCCTGTTATGATTAAATCATATTTCAAATTTTTAATTGCGGCTGCGATTGTGGATGATGTTGCCCATGTATCAGCTCCGCCAAATGCTCTGTCAGTTAATAGGATTGCTTCATCTGCACCCATTGCCAGTGCTTCTCGAAGTGCCAGATCTGCCTGCGGCGGTCCCATTGATAACACTGTTACATGCGCGCCTGTTTCATCTTTTAATCTCAATGCTGCCTCAAGCCCTGCCTTATCGTCAGGATTTATTATGCTTGGAACACCTTCTCTTATTAATGTGCCCGTTTTTGGATCAAGCCTTACTTCTGTTGTGTCAGGCACTTGTTTTATGCATACTACTATATTCATTATTCTGCCTCCCTACTTCAACATATTCGCACTGATAACCATCCTCTGAACCTCTGAAGTTCCTTCATAGATTTCTGTTATCTTTGCATCTCTCATCATTCTTTCAACAGGATAGTCTCTTGTGTATCCATATCCTCCATGGAGCTGAACAGCCTTTGTTGTAACCTCCATTGCAGTTTCCGCAGCAAATAGCTTTGCCATTGCAGCATCTACGCTATAAGGCTGACCTGCGTCCTTGCTGGCCGCAGCCCTGTACACCAACAGTCTTGATGCATCCACTCTTGTTTGCATATCTGCCAGTTGAAATTGCGTATTCTGGAACTTGGAGATAGATCTTCCGAACTGTTTTCTTTCTTTCACATACTTAACAGTTTCATCTATAGCTCCCTGAGCAATTCCAAGCGCCTGAGAAGCTATTCCTATTCTTCCTCCGTCCAGAGTTTTCATTGCAATTTTAAAGCCCTGTCCTTCTTTCCCTAAAAGGTTTTCCTTCGGTACTATGCAATCTTCAAAAATAAGCTCACATGTAGCCGATCCTCTGATACCCATTTTTAACTCTTTTTTTCCTATTGAAAATCCTGGGAAGCCTTTTTCAACTATAAATGCTGAGATTCCTCTTGTTCCCTTCGATTTATCGGTCATAGCCATAATTATATATGCGTCAGCATATGAACCGTTTGTTATAAATATTTTAGTTCCGTTCAAAATATAATTCTCACCGTCCAGAACAGCCTTAGTCTGCTGCCCTGCAGCATCTGTACCTGCTCCTGGCTCTGTAAGTCCGAATGCGCCTAGCCATTCTCCCGACGCCAGTTTAGTCAAATATTTCTTTTTTTGCTCTTCTGTACCAAATTCATAAATCGGAGATGCGCATAATGATGTGTGTGCAGACAAAATAACACCTGTAGTCGCACAAACCTTTGATAATTCTTCAACTGCCATAACATATGTTAAGTTATCACAGCCCTGGCCGCCGTATTCTTTTGGAAACGGTATCCCCATAAAGCCAAACTTATGCATTTTCTCAACAGTCTCAGCAGGAAATTTTTCTTCCTCATCAACTTCCTGGGCCAACGGTTCCACCTCAGTGACAGCAAATTCTCTGAACAGCTGCCTAGCCATTTCATGTTCCTTGCTTAATTGAAAATTCATGTCTTCACTCCTTAATTTTTTGTCTCTACCCTTTTTACCCAATTGTTAATAATTTAACCGTTAATGCTATAAATTTTCATAGCATTAACGGTTAAATTATACTCCTTTGTTTATTAAATATCAAGCACAATTTTTTCCAAACAATGACAGAGACCAATTGGTCTCTGTCGTGTTTGTGACACTAATATTTATTTTTGTACAACTATTTGAAATTAGGCTTTCTTTTCTCCATAAATGCAGCTATTCCTTCCTCTCGGTCATCCGCAGCAAAGCATAAGCTGAAAATATTTGTTTCGTAGGCTATTCCTGTTTCAATATCCGTCTCTACTCCTCTATTTATGGACTCTTTTGCATATTTAACTGCAATTCCGGAATTCGACTTAATTTTATTGGCTAGTTTATATGTTTCTTCCATCAAATTGTCTTTCTCTGTCACTTTATTAACAAGACCTATTCTGTACGCTTCTTCAGCATCAATGTGCTCTCCGGCATAAATCAGTTCTTTTGCCCTTCCCATTCCTACCATCCTAGAGAGTCTTTGAGTTCCCGAAAATCCTGGAATAATTCCTAGTCCAACCTCGGGCTGCCCAAATTTTGCCTTTCGTGATGCAATTCTAATGTCACAGGCCATTGCAAGCTCACAGCCTCCGCCCAAAGCATAACCGTTAACCGCTGCAATTACTACTTTGCTTAGCACTTCAATTTTCCTGAACAATCTAGAACCGTCCTCTGAAAACTTTTTTGCCTGTGCAGGAGTCATTGTACTCATGTATGCTATATCAGCTCCAGCAACAAACGCCTTTCCTTCCCCAGTTATCACAATAACTCTAGTATCATCATCTTCATTTAATTGGTTGAAAATATACTCAAGCTCTGCAAGCATTTCAGAATTTAATGCATTCATTGTTTTAGGGCTGCTAATCCTTACTGTGCTTACACCTTCATTTTTTTCAACCAATAGATTTTCAATCTTCATAAATATCTTCCTTCTCTTAAATTTTTTGCACTTTAATCATTATACCACTCAAAAGTTTAATTTCCATTAATTTTTATTAATTATCAAAAAAAACTCCTTAAGTTGTCAGAAAATTTCATAATGACTCCTCCCTTAATTTTTAGGATATAAAAGGTTACATAATGCTTTAAGAAAAAGTGGCATGACTTATGCCACTTTTGTCATTGTCAATTATCCAAGCATCATTGTTCTGTTTGGAATTTGCAAATATACTTATTATGAGGTGATGTATATGAAACTCATTCTTTGGATGAAGACGGGATTTTTTAAGAAAACACCATATAGTCTTGGAGCCAGGGGAAACAATCTGCTCCTGATTCCCACTAAGGCAGAGGATGCAGAACAGATCATCCTCAAACAGGAGGGTCTCCTCTCCGTCACGCTGACACAGCGAAAATATCCGGAACTGGAAATTCAGGCTCAGGATGCGGTATATGTCGGAGTGTTCGAGGAGGGCGTTGACTTCGAGGAAGTTGCAAGTTATTTAAAAGAGCATTTGAAAACAAAAATCATCTGCGAATATAAAGGAGGAGAGTAAAATGAGTAAAAAACTAACAATTTGGCTGACATCAGCCTTCATGGTCCTATTGTTATTTGCGGTACTCCCGATCATGGCGTCTGCATATACCGGTATTTATGATACCTTTGATTCAGGGACTCATGGAAGCGCGCCCGAGGGCTGGAGCACATCTAGTTCTGTGGTTATATCAACGGATGTCAGTGTAAGTCCCGGCAATTCCGTTAAACTGCAGGGGTGGAGCGGCAATGCCGGCAGTAGGCTGATTTATTTTGATAATGTTCGCCTGTATTCCGCTACCGACACAACCGCTCCGGAACTAACCGGCTCTTCAGTATGGCGAAGCGGCAGCGAAACAGCCACGGTTCGCTTTATGTCAAATGAATCGGGTACCTGTTATTATAAGATTACCGACAGCAAAACACCGCCTGCAGACGTAATATCCGGCGGCACTAACGGCGGTTCGGTAACAGAGGATACCACTACGGTGTCGCTTAGCGGTCTGATGGAAGGGATAAAGTATGTCCATCTTGCTGTAAAGGACGGAGCGGGCAACGTCAGTGCACCACTTACAATTTCTCTGCCCTGCGATTACTATTATTTTGAGGATTTCGAGGCCTATCCGCTGAATACTTATATTGCGTCGAACTCCATGTCACCGCTGGCACAGAGAAACGGCGGCACAGGCAGCGGAAATCAGAAGGTTGTGGCAAACGTGAGCGATTCTTCCTCAAATATGCTTGTGCTGGCTTCAAACAGTGGTGCGGCTTCGGACCAACAAATTCTACTGAATTCGTTAGTTCTTGCTTCCGCAGGTGCTTATGTCTTTGAGGGCGATGTCTATCCCTTGCTTGACACAGGTTTCCAGCTGCGCCTTTCTTTTGCCGACAGCAACTATGAGGGCAATCATGAAGCCGGACTATTTTTCAACGGCGGTAAAATAACCACCGCAACTAAATCTGGATCAGTCACGCTTAAGGATGACTACACCGCAAATGTGTGGCACCATGTCAAAATCGTGGCAACCCCCGCCGCAAGCACATATGCGGTCTATTTGGACGGAGAATTGCTCAACGGTGCGTTACCGCTGCCCTCCGGGATTAACCGTCTTGCCATAAGCGCCGGCAATTTGGCCAACAATACACAGGCTTATTACGACAATCTTGAATTTTATCTGACTGACGACACCCCTGAGCCACCTGAACCGGAGGATTATGTGTTCGATATTTCCAAAGGACATGTCACCATAGCCGATGGAACTGATGCAGGAACATACAAGGTAACTTGCGGAGCTTCATCAGTTCTGGATAACATTCCGCAGTCTCAGATCATCACTATCACCGGCAGCGGAAGCAATAACGTTACTATTTCTGCAACAGATGGAACGGTAAAAATTCTTTTGGATAATGCCAGCATCAGTAGCGCCGTCAATTCTGCATTTGCACTGACAGGCTCCTCTGAAGTCGAGCTCACCATTTCGGGAGTTAACAGCATGACAAGCGGAAACAACAGGGCAGGTCTTGAGGTTCCCACAGGTACAGAACTTATAATTTTGGGGACGGACAACGATGAGCTTACCGCACAGGGCGGATACTATGCTGCCGGTATCGGCGGTGGCTACAGCAGTACGCCGGCACAGGCAGGCGTTATTACAATCAAAGGCGGTGTCATCAATGCAATAGGAGGAGATGCCGATGGAGGAACCGGTTCTGGAGCCGGCATAGGCGGCGGCAGAGGAGGAGACGGAGGCTCTATTACCATTGAAGGCGGAGTCGTAACGGCTACAGGCGGATATCGGGCGTCCGGTATCGGCGGCGGAACTTCCGGAACAGGCGGCGCTATTCTCATTAAGGGCGGCGACATTACAGCCACCGGCGGACAATACAGTGCTGGTATCGGCGGCGGTTATGGCCGACCCATGGGCAGTATTACCATTGAGGGCGGAACTGTAATTGCTGCCGGAATAAACGGCGGCGCAGGCATTGGTGGCGGCTATATTACAAGCAATATCACTACCACTTATACAGGCGGCTCTGTCCTGATATCCGGCGGCGACATTACGGCAACATCCACAGGAGGCTCCGGCATCGGTAGCGGGTCTTACCAATATGTTAGCCAAAGAATGCCGGTTTCTGTAACAATTACAGGCGGAACCGTTAATGCCACCAGTACAAACGGAGCTGGAATCGGCAGCACACACGGATCTATTACGATTACAGACGGAACTGTCATCGCTAACGGAGGAGACCGTTCAGCCGGCATCGGCGGCCGCTACTGGGAAAACAGCGGCACCATTGAAATCTCAGGCGGCGACATTACAGCCACCGGTGGCGCTTCCGGCGGAGGTGCAGGCATCGGCGGCGGCTACGCAAATGATGAAAACCCCCTTGACGGCGGCACAATTGAGATTTCCGGCGGAACAATCATTGCCACAGGAGGAGAATACGGCGCGGGCATCGGCGGCGGATACAAAGTCGGTACCGGCACAATTATTATCACAGGCGGGGATATTACTGCCACAGGAGGAGGTGGTGCAGGCATCGGTGTCGGTCTTGCCGGCAGCAGCGGAACAATAGTTATTTCTCAGGCTGAGCTTAGTATTTCACGCAACAGCCCATATACAAACCATGCCATAGACGCAGGTACGTCCGGCACAATCCACATCGGCTTTACCGGCGATTCGGTTACGCCTTCCTATGACCCTGAGTCAAGCCGTGCTCAGGTCACGATTGACAATGACGGTATCAACGAATCTGATCTGGTATTGGGAACCTGCCTGATCGCAGGCGACGGCTCTGGTGACCTTGCAGGCTCCTACATTGAGGGGGTTAAGCAGGTTGTCACATACGGCATCAAATCTATTGATAATCAGACATTTTTACCTCTGACCGAGGGGTACGGGGCGGACGACCTACAGACAATTTCCGTCACTATTGAGAATGCCGGCAACGGAACGCTTTCCAATCTTGCTGTAGCCCTGAGTGGAAATAATTCCGACAGCTTCACGACGACGCATCCACTGACCACAGAGCTTTCCAATCAAGGTGATGCAACTACGTTCATGTTAGTTCCCAATATGGGTCTGACTGCTGAAACCTACACGGCTGTGGTGACAATTTCTGCTGATAATATGAGCGATACCGGATTCACGGTTACGCAGGTGGTAAACGAGGCAGTCTCCACAGATAAGACCCTAATCAGTATCACAACCCAGACGGCAATCACGGGTGTGGTAAACGGTACGGAGAAAACAGCTTCCTCATTGGGGCTGCCCTCAACAGTGACTCTTATAACAGATGACGGCAGTGTTCAGGCAAGTGTAACCTGGGATGTGGATTCGTGCTCTTATGACACGTCCGTCACAACAGGGCAAACTTTTGTAGTAGACGGAACCGTGGTTCTGCCGGATGGAGTGGTAAATTCAAACAACATTTCTCTGGATATAAGCATAAGCGTTACAGTGAATGAGGCTGCCGCAACAGATAAAACACTTGTCAGCATAACGACACCGGCAGCAATCACAGGCATAGCCAACAGAACGGAAAAAACAGCTTCCGCGTTGGGACTGCCATCCACAGTGGCGCTTGTCACCGATGACGGCAGTATTCAGGCAAGCGTAACCTGGGATGTGGATTCGTGCTCTTATGAACCATCTGTCACAAAAGCGCAGGCCTTTGCGGTAAAAGGAACCGTGACACTTCCCAACGGAGTAATTAACCCGAGCAACGTACCGTTAACTACCGAAATCAACGTGTCAGTAAGGGCAAGGTCAAGCGGAGGCGGTAACAACGCCAGCTCTCCATCAAAACCCTCAACTCCGGAATATAAGGCGGTCGTGGAATCCGGCAATAGTTCTAATACGACTTTACCGGTTACGGTCGATAAAAATAGCGGCAGTGCAGCCGTAAACATTAGCACGGACGGCAATCTCATACCCGTTGGTCAAACTGCAGTTGTTACGGTACCGTCAGTACCCGGCGCCGATACTTATTTGCTGGGAGTACCTGTTCCGAATCTGAATACACCGGAAGAGCAGAGTGAAATATTGTTCAAGACCGATTACGGAAACGTAACTGTTCCTTCAAATATGCTTACAGGCATAACGGCCATAGGCGGAAGACGTGCGGAAATCTCTGTTGGTCATGGAGATAAGAGCAATCTCTCTGATGATGTGAAAGCCGCCATCGGCAACAGACCCCTCGTCCGGCTTACGTTGTCCATCGACGGCAGACAGACCGACTGGTCTAATCCAACTGCGCCTGTAACGGTGAGCATACCTTATACACCGACCGAAGCGGAGCTTGACAATACGGAGAACATCGTCGTATGGTACATCGACAACAGCGGTAATCCGCAATGCATTACAAACGGTCGATACGACCTTGAAACCGGCATGGTTACCTTTGATGCGACCCATTTTAGCAACTACGCCGTAGCATATAACAATGTAAGCTTCAATGATGTGGCTGAGAGTGCGTGGTATAACAATGCGGTGAGCTTCATTGCAGCAAGAGAAATTACCGGAGGTACAGGAGACGGAAATTACAGCCCCGAAGCAAGATTAACCCGCGGTGAATTCATGGTCATGATGATGAAAACCTACGGCATATCACCTGACGAGAATACCACCCACAACTTTGCAGATGCCGGCGATACCTATTACACCGGCTATCTGGCAGCAGCAAAAAGACTGGGTATCTCCGCAGGCGTAGGAAACAATATGTATGCTCCGGACAAGGAAATCACCCGTCAGGAAATGGTCGCTTTGCTGTACAATGCCCTAAAGGTCATCGATCAAATCCCCACCGGCAATTCCGGCAGAACTCTCTCTGATTTCGCCGATGCTGGACAGATTAATCCTTGGGCGCTGGACGCCATGACGCTGTTGGTTAATACCGGCACTATAGGAGGCAGCGGCGGCAATATATATCCTGCAAGCACAACCACCAGAGCAGAAATGGCGCAGGTATTGTATAATCTGCTGGGTAAATAATCTAAGAATCTAAGATAAACTATAAAAACAGAAAGTCAGTCACAAAAATTGTGGCTGACCTTCTGCTTTTCACGTTACCCCATGCCTATTACTCTCGATTAATTTATTATATCTGTGTGACACTTAAAGTTCAGAATTTTCAAATAATTTATAACATTTCTGTCAAATCCCACATTTTTTTCAGCACATGCTTAATGTTATATATTTTAGCCAATTCATCTGCTCCATGCTGCCAGCCTGCCAAAACAGGAGTCACTCCGGCATTTATTGCGCATTCCATATCAAATCTGGAATCCCCCACATACAATGTTGTCTCTGGAGAACTTCCAAGCTCTTTTATCGCCTTTATTAGAGGTTCTTTGTCCGGTTTGTGCTTCTTCACATCATCCGCAGAAACAACAGAACTGAAGTATCCGTCGATGTTGAAATTTTCCAACGCCTGTGTAGTAGAATTTTTAAGCCTTGATGTAGCGATGCCCAGTTTTATATTTTTATTTTTCAAATATTCCAAAGTTTCCTCAACTGTTTCATAAAGTGTAACCTCTTCGTTAAATCTTTCCTTTTGATAATCTCTGTAGGAAGCAATTACATCTTCAAAATTAAATTGTCCGAAATCTCTTGATAAAGTTAATGCCAGCGGCTCTCCGAATGTACTCATAACATATTCTTCGCTTAACTCTTTTTTATGAAATACCGAGTATATATGCCTAAATGAATTTAAGATCATTTGATTTGTATTGGCAAGTGTTCCGTCAAAGTCAAATATTACAGTATCTATCATGTTTTCTCCTAATTCCTTTTTGTCTTCATGCTCAAGCCTATTCTTTGTCTTTCCTTGTCAATGCTAATTATACTAACATTTACCGTATCGCCAACCTGCACTGCTTCCATTGGATTCTTAATATATTTATCGCTCATTTCAGATATGTGGACAAGTCCGTCCTGTTTTACACCTATATCTACAAAAGCTCCAAAATCCACTACGTTTCTTACGGTTCCTGTAAGCTTCATTCCAACTTCCATGTCTTCGAATTTCATTACATCGCTTCTAAAAATTACCTTAGGCATTTCATCCCTAGGGTCTCTTCCAGGTTTCCTGATTTCTTCGATTATATCGGTTAATGTTGGAACTCCTATATTCAGCTCTTCAGACAGAATTTTTATTCTTTCTTTAATTTTTTCTCTGGCCGGTTTTTTCTCTTCTTTAAATTTTATCTGAGAAAGAGCCGCCAATCCCTTCAACCTAGTGTTCTTCGAGGACATTTGAACTTTGTTGTCCTCTTTTACCTTTATTTTCATAATTCTTTCATTGATATCTCTAAGATTTCCGCTTCTCACGTCATCAACATTATATCCAAGCTTATCCAACAGATTTAATGCTATTTCATATGATTCAGGGTGCACCGCAGTTTTATCAAGGGGGTTGTCTCCGTCTGAAATTCTTAAAAACCCAGCGCATTGTTCAAATGCCTTTTCCCCCAGCATTTTAACCTTCATCAGCTCTTGCCTGTCTGTAAACTTTCCGTTTTCTTCTCTATATTTAACAACATTTTTTGCAATTGTTTTAGATACTCCCGAAACATATTGCAGCAGAGCAGTTGAAGCAGTGTTCAAATCAACTCCGACGCTGTTAACACAATCTTCTACCACTCCATCTAGTTCCTGGCCAAGCTTTGTCTGGTTAACATCATGCTGGTACTGGCCTACTCCTATACTCTTTGGATCTATTTTTACAAGTTCGGCAAGTGGATCTTGAAGCCTTCTACCTATTGAAATCGCACCTCTTATTGTAACATCAAGGTCTGGATATTCTTCCTGAGCCTGCTTTGAAGCAGAGTATACTGAAGCGCCTGCTTCACTTACTATTGTGTATGTAGTATTTTTATCAAGATTTGGAATCATATCTGCAACAACCTGTTCTGTTTCTCTTGATGCAGTTCCATTTCCTATTGTTATTACATCTACATCGTATTTATTGATAAATTCAGTCATAATTTTCTGAGATTTTTTAACCTCATTTTTCGGCTCGCTTGGATAAATAACACCCTGGTCCATAAACTTTCCTGTTCCATCAAGCACAGCCAGCTTACAGCCGGTTCTGTATCCGGGGTCTATTGCAAGTATTCTTACATCTTTAACCGGAGGCACCATAAGCAGATTTTTTGTATTTTTTCCAAACACCTTAATGGCTTCTGCTTCTGCTCTTTCCGTAAGCATATTTCTTACTTCTCTTTCAATAGAAGGAGAAATAAGTCTTTTGTATCCGTCAGAAATTGCAGACAAATAATAATCAGCCGTAATTGCCGATTCATTTTTTATTTCTTTTGATATTAAATAATTTACCGCTTTATCATCAGGAGTTTTTAATTTGACTTTCAGTTTATTTTCTTTCTCGCCTCTGTTAATGGCAAGTATTCTATGATTTGCAACTTTGTTGACTGCTTCTTCAAATTTGTAGTACATTTCATATACTGTTTTTTCTTCTTCATTTGCTGCCTCAGAAGTAATTATACCGTCTGATATATACATTTCTCTTATATGCTTTCTGTAATCCGCGTTGTCCGAAACCATTTCTGCAATTATGTCACACGCTCCACCAAATGCTTCCTTGACATTCTTAACTCCCTTTTCTGCATCTATGTAAGGTTTAGCAATTTCTTCAAGATCACCTTCCATTAAATTCTGTGCAAGTATAATCTTTGATAAAGGTTCAAGCCCTTTTTCTCTTGCCTTTGATGCACGAGTTGATTTTTTCTGCTTGTATGGTCTATATAAATCCTCTACGCGCTGCATTACATCAGCCTTTGATATTTCATTCTTTAATTCTTCAGTAAGTTTTCCCTGTTCTTCAATAAGGCGAATAACTTCTTCCTTGCGGGCTTCCAGATTTCTCAAGTAAACCAGCCTGTCATACAGGTCTCTCAAAACGACATCGTCCAGAGATCCTGTCTGCTCTTTACGGTAACGAGCTATAAACGGAATTGTATTCCCCTCATCAATTAGTTTTACAGTGTTCTCAACCTGAAAAGGCTTGATGTTAAATTCATCGCATAAAATTTTGTTAATATCTATCATACTCTCTCCCTTTAACAACAGGCGAACCATGTTCAGCTGTCTTACGCCTGCCCATATGTCCACCTATGTTTTTTTATTGTTCCAATGATTTCATTTTAAGGTATTCATTCATAAACATATCCAGATTTCCGTCCATTACCGACTGTACATTTGCTGTCTCGGCATTCGTTCGGTGATCCTTGACCATGCTGTAGGGGTGAAATACATATGATCGTATCTGACTCCCCCATGCGATTTGATTGTATTTCCCCTGAATATCCTCTATTTTTTCCTTGTTTTCCAGCTGTTTGATTTCCAAAAGCTTTGATATAAGCATTTTCATTGCCGTTTCTTTGTTGCTGTGCTGTGACCTTTGATTCTGACATGAAACCACTATGCCTGTTGGTATATGTGTTATACGTATTGCAGAATCAGTAGTATTTACATGCTGCCCGCCCGCTCCGCTTGAGCGGTAGGTATCAACACGAATATCTGATTCATTTATTTCAACGTCATTATCATCGTCCATCTCAGGCGTTACATCCACAGAAGCAAAGGACGTGTGTCGTTTCTTGGCAGTATCAAACGGAGAAATCCTCACTAAGCGGTGCACACCTTTCTCTGATTTCAGATAGCCGTACGCGTTTTCCCCTTCAACCAGAAGAGTTACGCTCTTGATGCCGGCCTCCGTATCAGGCAGTATATCCAGTACCGTAGCTGCATACCCATGTGCTTCAATCCATCTGGAATACATCCTGTAAAGCATGTCGGCCCAGTCCTGTGCCTCTGTTCCTCCGGCTCCGGCGTGAATGGAAATAATTGCGTTATTCTTATCGAATTCGCCGCTTAAAAGCGCAACAATTCTTGCATCATCCAGCATCTTTCCGACTTTTTCAATTGTTTCCTCCAGCTCCGGCAGATGAGATTCATCATCTTCCTCCCGAATCATTTCGGTCATAATCTCAAGATCCTCAACCTGCTGCTTTAAATTCAAAAAATGCTCTATTTTTGATGTGTTGTGCTTTAGCTTCTGTGATACTTTCTGAGCTTTTTCCTGGTCATTCCAAAATTCCGGCTCCTGCATTTCAGATTCAAGCAATATATTTTCTTCCTTTAACTTTTCAAAGTCAAAGTGAACCACCAACCTCTGCTAATATAGAGTTAAATTTTTTTAAACTCTCATTAATTTCATAAAAATCTATCAATTTATCAACTCCTTCTTATTCTTCATTCGCTCCGCAGCATTTCTTGTATTTCTTTCCGCTTCCGCAAGGACACGGATCATTCCTGCCTATTTTTTTCTCTCTTTTTACCACAGGCTGAGGCTTGCCTGTTCCTCCGGTATTTCCGCCGCTGGTACCTGTAATCTTGGCAACCTCTTTACGCTGCATTTTTTCCTGAGGTCTCACTCTCATAAGCATTTTAACTGTATCTTCTTGAATTGATGACGTCATTTCCTCAAACATGTCGAACCCTTCTACCTGGTATGCTCTCACAGGATCCTCGTTTCCTATTGCACGGAGGCCTATTCCCTGTCTCAGCTGATCCATAGCATCAATGTGATCCATCCATTTCATATCAACATTTTTCAAAAGTACAATTCTCTCTATTTCTCTGAAGATTTCCTCTCCGAATTCCGATTCCTGCCTTGCATAATGCCTGTCAATGGCACTCTTTGCCCTTTCTCTCATCATATCTTTTGTAATGTCTTCTTTTTTCTCGCCGTCAAAACTGATTAATAATGAAAAAGTATCTTGTATATATTTTGAATATTCTGCAATATTCCAATTATCGGAGTATCTTTCTTCGGTCGTATACATCCTGATTCCCTTATCAATAAGGTCATTAATCATATTTGAGATGTAGTCCTTTAAATTCTCTCCCATAAGAACTCTTCTTCTTTCGGTATAAATAACCTCTCTCTGCTTATTCATTACATTGTCATATTGAAGCACATGCTTTCTTATGTCAAAATTTCTGCCTTCAACTCTTGATTGCGCCGTTTCAATAGTCCTTGTCAGCATTCCTGCCTCCAGCGGCTCATCCTCGGGCATCTTAAGGGTTTCAATTATTGATTTTACCTTGTCTCCGGCAAAAAGCCTCATAAGGTCGTCTTCAAGAGAGATATAAAAACGCGTGGAACCTGGGTCTCCCTGTCTTCCGGCACGCCCTCTAAGCTGATTATCTATACGTCTGGATTCATGACGTTCAGTACCGATAATATGAAGCCCGCCTGCTTCTCTTACCTTTTCCTGCTCATCTCTGAGTTCATCTCTTGACTGCGCCAGAAGTTCTTTGTATACTCTTCTTGCCTCAGTTACTTCAGGGTCCTCTGTATCGTTAAATCCGTCTGCCTGTGCTATCAGCTCATCAGAAAATCCATTTTTTTTCATCTTGTGCTTAGCAAGGTATTCGGGATTTCCTCCCAGAACAATGTCCGTACCTCTACCGGCCATATTTGTGGCAATGGTAACAGCACCGAGACGTCCTGCCTGAGCAACAATTTCAGCTTCCTTATCATGCTGTTTTGCATTTAGTACTTCATGTTTAATGCCCTGTTTTTTTAGTATTTTGCTCAATAATTCCGATTTCTCAATAGAAATTGTACCTACTAGTACAGGCTGACCATTTTTGTTTCTTTCTATTATTTCATTTATAACTGCTTTGAATTTTCCTACTTCTCCCTTATATACAACATCTTCAAAGTCTTTTCTTGCTATCGGTTTATTTGTAGGTATTTCAATAACATCAACACCGTAAATTTCCCTGAATTCTTCTTCCTCTGTCTTAGCTGTACCCGTCATACCTGATAATTTCTTGTACATTCTGAAATAGTTTTGAAATGTAATGGTTGCAAGTGTTTTTGATTCTTTTCTGACTTCGATTCTTTCTTTTGCTTCTATTGCCTGGTGCAGACCGTTTGAATACCTTCTGCCGTACATAATACGTCCGGTAAATTCATCTACAATCAGAACTTCCCCATCTTTTACGATGTAGTCAATATCCCTTTTCATGGTGTTGTGTGCCTTCAAAGCCTGATTAATATGATGAGAAATTTCCATATTTTCCTGATCTGCAAGATTTTCAATATTGAAGAATTTCTCGGCTTTGGTTAAACCTCTGGCAGTCAGCGTAACATTCTTGCCTTTTTCATCAACTATATAATCAACGGTATCATCTTCGTCGATATCGCCCATTATATAATCCATTTTAGATTTTTTGTCTTCGGGTAATTGTACTTTTCCCTTCAAGGTTATAACAAAACTATTTGCCATTTCATAAAGACTGGTAGATTTGTCTCCTTCTCCGGATATAATCAGCGGAGTTCTGGCTTCATCTATCAGTATTGAGTCCACTTCGTCTATGATACAGTAGTTCAAATCTCTTTGAACCATCTCTTCTTTTCTTATAACCATGTTGTCTCTCAGGTAGTCAAAACCGAATTCATTATTTGTACCGTAAGTTATATCATATCTGTACGCTTTCATTCTGTCAGCTTTGGTTATTCCATGGACAATACATCCTACACTGAGTCCTAAAAAATTATGAACCTTGCCCATCCATTCACAGTCACGTTTTGCCAGATAATCATTGACTGTTATAACATGTACGCCTTTTCCTTCCAGTGCATTCAAATAAACCGGCAAAGTTGAAACCAGTGTCTTACCTTCACCTGTTCTCATTTCGGCTATACGCCCCTGATGAAGCACAATGCCTCCTATGAGCTGAACTCGGTAATGTTTTTGACCCAAAACTCTCCAAGCAGCTTCTCTGACAACTGCGAATGCCTCGGGCAGAATATCATCCTTCGTTTCTCCTTTAGCAAGTCTTTCCTTAAATTCCTGAGTTTTTGCTTTAAGCTGTGCATCGCTTAGATTTGTCATTTCACTTTCTAACGACAAAATTTTGCTCACAGTTGGCTCTAATCTTTTAACTTCTTTTTCACTATACGAACCGAAAATTTTCTCTAAAAATTTTTTCATATTGCATCCTTTCTCTATACTAAGGTTGAACTGAAATGCCCGGCTGCATATCCGGAACTCCATGCCCACTGAAGATTAAATCCTCCGCAATCGCCGTCAACATCAAGTATCTCTCCCGCTAAAAATAATCCTTTTACTTTCAATGATTCAAGAGTATTAGAATTCACTTCGGACATATCCACCCCACCGGCAGTTGCCTGAGCCTGCTGCCATGAATTGTGATCTGTCACCTCAAATTTCCAATCCTTTAATATATCTATTATTTTATATATTTCCTTCTTATTCAGCTTTCCGCACTTTTTATCGAATTTCTCAAATCCAGCCTCCGTCAAAATTACAGGTATTAACTTTTTGTTAATAAATCCTATCAATCCATCTCCGATGCTTTTGTATCCAATTTTATTAAATCTGGTATTTAATATATCATAAAGATCAAATTTCGATATTTGCGGAAACATATCAACAGAAATATAGACTCTGTGATTCTTATTCAGCTCTTCAACAATCATTCTGCTTATCTGCAGTATAGGAGGTCCCGAAATTCCGTATTCGGTAAACAGTATTTCTCCATCCTCCTCACGTATGACTTTTTTGTCTGTGAATCCTTTAACCACTCCGTCAAACCTTATTCCTGCTATTCTTTTAAAAAATTTCCCATTAAGCTTAAGTTGTACTAATGCCGGAAATGGGTTTATTATTCTATGTCCCAACGATGATGCAATTTCAAACCCTTTGCCGTCAGATCCCAACTGGGGGCTGGCTTTTCCTCCGGTGGCCAAAATTACTTTATCTGCATAATGGACACTATCCCTACCAATAATACTGAATTTGTCTTTATTTTTTCTTAATTCCAAAACTTCAAATTCTGTAACCTCTCCAACATTAAGTCTCTCGACTTCATACCTGAGCACATCCAGTACGCTTGACGCCTGCAGTGAACCCGGGTACACTTTGCCTTGATCTCCTATATAGGGATTTATCCCCAGATCCTCAAAAAAGTTTAATGTTTTCTTTAAATCAAAAAATTCTAATATATTTTCAGCTAGCTTTGTGTTTTTCCCGTGGTATTTGTCAATTGACAAATTCATATTAGTATAGTTGCACCTGCCATTACCGGTTGCCAGTATTTTCTTCCCGACTTTATTTAATTTTTCATATATTGCAACTTCGGAACCATTTCTTGCCGCAGCTATTGCCGCTGTCAGCCCGGAGGCTCCTCCGCCGATAACAGCTATTTTCATAATATCATCCTTATTTTTTCATAGGTTTATATGTTTTAATAATTTGTTCAGCAATCTTAAGCCCGTCTATTGATGCGGACATAATTCCTCCCGCATAACCTGAGCCTTCTCCGCATGGATAAATTCCCTTTATGCTGCTTTGCAAATCGTCATCTCTTGTTATTCTTAAGGGTGATGACGTCCTTGTTTCAACTCCCGTTAACAAAGCATCATCTCTGTCAAAATTATCAAGCCACTTTCCAAAAGCAGTTATTCCCTCTGCAAGGCTTTCACATACATAGTCCGGAAGGCATTCCCATAAATTTGCAAAACTTGCTCCAGGCCTGTATGTTGGATATATTTCTCCATATGATGTGGAAACTTTTTTTTCTTTAAAATCCTTGAACAATTGAACCGGAGCATGGTAATTTCCTCCCGCAATCTCAAATGCCTTCTGCTCAAATTTTCTTTGAAAATCAATTCCTGCAATTGGATTTTCCTTTCCACCGAAATCTTCCGGATCAATTGAAACCACAACCGCTGCATTAGCATTTTCCAAATCTCTGTCATGAAAGCTCATACCGTTTGTAACTACTCCTCCTTTTTCAGAAGAAGATGCCGTAACTACTCCTCCGGGACACATGCAAAACGTATAACAGCTTCTCCCGTTTTTGCACTTGTGCACAAACTTATAGTCTGCCGGACCCAGCTTTGGATTTCCTGCCATGCTGCCGTACTGAGCTTCGCTTATCATTTGCTGAGGGTGCTCTATCCTTACTCCCATAGCAAAAGGCTTCGCCTTTAGTTCAAGCTTACCATTAAGCATCTCAAATGTGTCTCTGGCACTGTGTCCTATTGCAAGCACCAGAGCATCTGTTTCAATTATATCACTTTCAGTAACTATTCTGTATATATTACCATTTTTAACATTAATATCCGTTAGGCATTCCTCAAAACGAAACGTTCCTCCCAGCTCTATGATTTTTTTTCTTATATTTACAAGACATCCTCTCAGTAAATCTGTTCCTATGTGCGGCTTATTTATATACGTGATTTCAGACGGAGCTCCTGCTTCCACAAATTCTTCCAGAACTTTTTTACCTCTTTTTGACCTGTCCTTGATGAGCGTATTAAGTTTTCCGTCAGAAAAAGTTCCCGCACCGCCTTCACCGAACTGAATGTTTGACCTTAAGTCCAAAGCACCGTCTCTCCAAAACTTATCAATGTCCTTAACCCGTTCTTTTACCTTTTTTCCTCTTTCAAGGATTATTGGGTCATATCCCTTTTCAGCCAGCAAAAGAGCGCAAAACAGCCCAGCAGGTCCGCATCCTACTATCACGGGCCTGCTATTAAGCGGCTTTTCACCTGTTGCTTCAACCTCATAAACAAACGGCTTCACAACAGAAATATTATTATTACGTTTAGGAATTTTTATTTCACGGTCAAGCTCAACATCTAAAGCATATATAAAAAGAATTTCTTCTTTCTTTCTGGCGTCTATAGATTTTCTGAATACTGACAATGATTTTATTTCTTCTTTTTTTACTTTAAGCGCTTCTGCCGCTTTTATATATAAATCCTCTTCATTGTGATCAATGGAAAGTTTAACCTGCTGTATCCTTATCATGTTACACCTCTTACGTTTTTATACTAGCATTAAAATCACCATATTTCATAGCTTTACCATTATACCATACATTTAAAAATATTCTATGTGTTTTTTTTAATTTATCAAAGTCTTGGCATGGCAAGCCTTCTTTTTTATTGCTGATATATTGATAATAAAATATAAAATCGAATAAAATGATAGTACAATGGCACCTGATAAGCATACAGCTGTGATTATTTATTAAAAAATGTTGACACATATAAATATATGTGTTATCATAAATAAGTATTGCAGATGTATTTATAGATATCACATATTTTTAGAGATCATATAACTATTTGTGTATATGGTTTGTAAAAATGTGTGATTTTTTTTAACTTACAATTGGGATATAAATAAAAAATAGGAGGTACCTAATGAATAAAGGTACGGTAAAATGGTTTAACGCAGATAAAGGATTTGGATTTATTACATCTGAAGGCGGAGATGATGTGTTTGTTCACTTTTCATCTATCCAAGAAGAAGGATTTAAATCCTTAGACGAAGGTCAGGCAGTTAGCTTTGACATTACTCAGGGAAACAGAGGAATGCAAGCTGCTAATGTAAAAAGAATATAATTAAATATTTTATTACAAGAGCATTAAAAACCGGAAATTAATTTTTTCGGTTTTTTTAATTTCAATAATATTATATGTTTCAGCAAATATTGATAAAACCTACATTTTTTGGTTTGTCCCTTTATTCACTTAAATGTATTCATAAAAAATTAACCACCTTTCTAATCATGCATACATTGAGTATTACAAGAAATCATTTAAATATTCGGAGGTTGAAAATCTTATGAATGCTAAACATTTTAATTTACACAAACCTTATAAGGTACATAATCTGTTAAATTTAATACCGATAACCGAGACAGGGTTTATTAAAGTAAAAGTAATAACAGAATTTGAAAATATCCCTTTAGAAAATTCGATCATAACAATTTATGCATCCTTGGATGAATTAATACCGATTGAAACCGTAACAACAGATGGTAATGGAGATGCCCCAGTAATAGAAATACCTGTAGCATATAATCCCAACATTGCTGAAATGAGCCCTGAATATCCTTATACAGATTACAATATAAGAGTAATGCATGAAAATTATTACCCCGTATTGATATACGACATTCAAGTATTCCCAAATATTACTACAAATTTTATTGTGCACATGAACCGCATACCAACTAATGCGCCTTATCCGCGTAAAGAAAGAACAACAATAATTCCCAGGATATAGATAAAATTCACAAAATCCAATAAAACATTCTTTGTATTTTTTGATTCTTCAGCAATCATAATAATAATATTGATTTTGAGTATATTAATTACAAATCAAAAATTTCGACTTAAAAGACTGATAAAGGTGATATAATGAATAAAAAAAATAAGTCCATACTGCTGATGTTATTTTCTGCATTTACCTTTTCATCTATGCAGATAATTGTTAAGCTCCTTCCTGACATACCTCTTATGGAGAAGGTGTTTTTCAGAAATTTTATAAGCCTGATTATATCATTTATAATTATCAAGAAAAATAATTTGAGCTGCTTTGGAAGCAAAGAGAACAGAAAATATTTGTTTTTTCGATACATATTCGGTTTCACAGGCATTATACTTTTTTTTTATGCAACTACACAAATGCTGGCAGCAGATGCTGCCATACTCAATAAACTCTCTCCGGTATTTGTAATAATACTGGCCCGTTGTTTTCTGAAAGAAAAAATTAATAAAACAAAAATAACTGTGCTGATAATATCCCTGGCAGGTGCAATGATGGTCATAAAACCGCAATTTAATTCATCGCTAATCCCTGCAGCTGCAGGCTTTATATCAGCGATTCTTTCCGGAGCTGCCTATATATTCATCACAATTATAGGAAACAGGGAAAGCATTTACACCACAGTATTCTGTTTTTCCTTATTATCATCAGCCAGCTGCCTTCCGTTTTTTGCATTCAGCTTTGCCATGCCCAACCTGTTCGAGCTTTTCCTGCTTACATTGCTGGGAGTTCTGGCAGCATCAGGACAAATAGCATTAACCTCTGCATACAAAGGGTGTGAAGCATCAGAGGTTTCGATTTATGATTATTCAAATATTATCTTTTCATCAATACTCGGATATATATTCCTGTCAGAAATACCTGATATGCTAAGCATACTGGGAGGTTTCACAATATTGTCAGCCTCCCTAATCTTATACATTAGTGCTAAAAAGGAAAAGACCTAAATTTCTTTGCCTTCTATGGGGCTTGACATAATAATATAGGTTTCAGTATTTCCGTAAAACTGTATTTTACCCACAAGCTCCTCTAAATGTGTCATTTCACGAAGATATGCCTTCATAATCATGCTGTGGGGACCTGTTACGTGGTAGCACTCAATAATTTCCTCTGCCTTTTTTGCAAATTCAAGAAAACTTTCCTGCTTTTCGGGTTTTATCGATGCGTTAATTAATACACATATAGGTTTACCAACCTTCTCGTTATTAATAACAGCCTTGTATCTTTCAATTACACCGTCATCTTCCAGTCTTTTTACCCTCTCAGCCACAGCCGGCGGACTTAAAGACACTTCTTTTCCCAATTCCTTCATGGAAATTCTTCCATCTTCCTGCAAAATGCTGATAATCTTCAAATCTGTCTGATCCATAATAATACCACCTTGTTTTATTAGCTATATTTTAAAAACATCTTTTTATATAACTGCGTTTTTAAAAAAACTCTTTTTAAAATTATGTACAAATGTACTTTTTCATGTTATTATACTATTAAAAGCCGGCCTATGCAAGACATATTATAAATAATTTCACAAAATTGTTTTATAATCAAAATATTTATAATTCAAATTATTATATACAAAAATTATTTCTTATGATATTATAGCATACATATTAAATTAGGTTCAAGATGAAGCTTAATTCAATAATAGAAGCATGTATATAGTAACAGAGAATATTTGACTTTTTAGTGACAATAATAATTAATATCTATTTGATTGGAGGAAATATGTCTAAACTAAAAATTACCGAAACATCTTTGAGAGATGGTCATCAGTCATTAATTGCAACAAGGTTAACTACTGACGAAATACTACCGATTTTAAAGAAAATGGATGACGCGGGTTTTCACTCAATGGAAGTCTGGGGCGGAGCTACATTTGACACATGCCTGAGATATCTGAATGAAGATCCATGGGAAAGACTTAGAAAGATTAGAGCCAATGTAAAAAACACAAAGCTTCAAATGCTTTCCAGAGGACAAAACATATTAGGATACAAAAATTATCCTGATGATATTGTAGAGAAATTTTTGAAAAATGCAATTTACGAAGGGATTGATATTGTAAGAATATTTGATGCTTTAAATGACATCCGTAATCTGCAAAAATCAATAAGTGTAATAAAAAAAGAAGGCGCACACTGCCAATGTGCAATATGCTACACCATAAGTCCAGTACACACCATTGAATATTATTTGAAATTAATCAAAGAATTTGAAAATGAAGGGGCAGATTCAATCTGCATAAAGGATATGTCGGGCATCCTTCTGCCGTATGAAGCTTATAATTTAGTAAAATCTATAAAGGAAACAACCAAGCTTCCAGTGGAATTTCACACTCACTGCACAAGCGGCGTGGCTCAGATGTCAATGCTTAAGGCAGTAGAAGCGGGTGTGGACATTGTTGATACAGCCATATCGCCTCTTTCATCAGGCACTTCACAGCCGGCAACAGAATCTCTGGCTTTGAGCCTTATTGGAACAGAAAGAGACCCTCAGCTTAACCTTGGCAGTCTTAATGCTGCTGCTGATTATTTTAAGGATGTTATGAAAAAATATATGGATAACGGCTCCTACAACATAAAAGTATTGATGACTGAGCCGAAAACACTTCAGTATCAAATACCCGGAGGAATGCTTTCCAATATGATAATGCAGATGACTTCGCTTAATGCATTAGATAAATATGAAGATGTACTGGCCGAGGTTCCAAGAGTACGAGAAGATTTGGGATTCCCTCCTCTGGTTACTCCAATGAGTCAAATGGTGGGAGCTCAAGCAGTGTTTAATGTAATCTCGGGCGGAAGATATAAAATTATTCCTACAGAAATTAAAAATTATGTAAAAGGAATGTACGGAAAACCTGCAGCTCCTATATCTGAAGATATACGAAAAAAAATAATAGGAGATGAGGAAATTATAACCGTACGACCTGCAGATTTGCTGCCAGATGAATATGAGAAACTAAAAGCTGAAATAGGAGAACTGGCAAGAACAGAACAGGATGTTTTATCCTATGCGCTGTTCCCACAGGTTGCAAAAGAATATTTTGAAAAAAGAAGCACCGAAATTGAAGACATATACGATGAACTATATATATAGCTCATTAAGTATATTCGTAAAGCTAAAACAAAGCAGCTCTAACCGATAAGTTGAGCTGCTTTGTTTTATGCCTCTTAATCTATGCCTCTAATTATATGCCTCTTAATCTATGCCTCTTAATCTATGCCTCTTAATATTTATATGTTTTTGAAATAATGTAGTATTTAATCGATATTTTCATAAAGAATATTTAGGATATGCGCTTGTCACCGTCATCATAAATTTTGTGATTTTATATCTTCAAAAATTTTATTTAAGAATGTGATGTCTTCAGCTTTATCCATAAAAATTTTTTTACCTGAATTAATTGATTCATGATCTGCGCAGGCGCTTTTACATCCGCTTATTATCAACACGCCGTCATAGACAGACCCTTCATTTACCGGTTCAAAATCTACGTCAGAATATTTATTGATAATTTCTTTAACCAACTTAGTTCTATCGTACGTTGGATTGCACCCGCCGCAGTACTTTATTCCAATTTTCATATTAGCCCTTTAATTTCTTGCTTAGTACTTTTTTAGCAAAGTCCAATAAATCGTCGCTGACGTTGTTTACCAATAAGACCCTGCTTACCTCTGGTATGTGTTTTTTTATTTCCGACTCGATGATGGTTTCAACCGTAATCTGCGCCGACGGGCAGTTTTTGCATTGCCCCATGAGCGAAATAACCACGACGCCGTCTTCAAAGGAAATAACCCTTACATCACCGTAATGCTGTGAAAGCTTAGGTCTGACATGTTTGTCTAACACATTTTCAATTTCATTAATAATCATGTAAACATGCTCCCCGGTGTTTTAGAGCCACGTCGGCTCTATTACAGTTAAATGTAATATGTGAACCGACAGAAGCGGATTTCTTTGCTTCCGCCGGATCTTTTGGCTTGATGCAATTATATGTTAATCATTAATAGCGATATTAAACAATTCAACATATTCTTTCTTAGTCATTGGTCTTGGATTGCTTGGTGTAGAGCCGTTTTCCTCAGACATGTGCGCAAGCTTATCTATGTCTTCTTTTTTAATTCCTATATCGCTGAGTGTCGGCAGTTTTATATCCTTAACCATCTGTTTAACTATTTCAACAGCATCTTTTGCAGCCTGTCTGTCATCTGCAGCAGTTGAACCCATTATTCTTCCTATTCTCGCATATCTTTCAACAGCGTAGTCAAGGCTGTATTCCATAACGTATGGAAGAAGAATTGCGTTGCATACTCCGTGAGCCGCATCATACAAACTTCCCATAGCTTCTGCCATGCAGTGTACCGATGCAACATCGGAGTGGCTGAAAGCTATACCTGCAAGAGTGCTTCCCATAAGCATTCCTGATCTTGCATCCATGTTTGTAGGATTGAAAACTGCTTCACGAATGCTTTCAGAAATCAGTTCGATTGCGTATAATGCACATGCATCTGATACAGGCTCTGATTCTGTGCATGAATATGCCTCAATAGCATGTGTAAGAGCATCTATACCTGTTGCTGCAGTGATTGAAGCTGGAAGAGAAACTAACAAATCTGGATCAAGCAGAGCAACCTTTGGTCCAAAATACTGGCTCTTTACTGTTTTCTTAAATTGTTCATTTGTGTCTGTAATTACTGAAGAAAAAGTAACTTCACTGCCTGAGCCCGCAGTTGTTGGAATTACTATAAATGGCTGAACAGGTCCCTTAACTTTCCATCTACCATAATAATCTTTCAAAGATCCGCCGTAAGTTATGATTGCTGAGGCTGCTTTAGCTGCATCTATAGGGCTTCCTCCACCCAGTGCAATTATACCGTCTGTTTTATTTTCTATTGCAAATTTTGCAGCTTCCTCTACATTATAGTCCTTAGGATTTGCTTCAATTTTATCAAAAACTGCGTATTCGATTCCTGCTTCTTCTAAATATACTGTAACTTTTGGAAGAAGTACTTTTCTTGTGCTTCCGCTTCCTGTAACAAACAGTGGTTTTTTAACGTTGAATTCTTTCAACAATTGAGGTAATTTTTTAATGCTTCCTTTGCCGAATTCGATTTTAGTAGGTAATTCAAAGGAAAATGGTTTTGTAACATTTGGGTTCATAAAATCCTCCATTATATTTATATATTTTATTCATTTTAGTAAGTACCCTCCATGTATTCTGCAGCATAATCTTACAAAATACATGGAGATGTTGTATGTCAATTCCAGCCGATTCGTTTTATTCGTACGGTTAGAAAATTGAAACCTTTAATTAATATGTTTTTCTCACGTACTCGCCTATTCTTTTAACTGCTTCTTTTAAATTTTCATCAGAATTTGCAAATACCGTACGCAAATATCCTTCTCCCATTGTGCCAAATGCAGACCCTGGAACAGTAACTACTCCCGCATACTTTACAAGTTCCTCAGCGAATTCTGCAGAAGTCTTGCCAAAAGCCTTGATATTAGCAAATGCATAGAAGCTTCCAGGAGATTTTTTACATGTTATACCCGGTATGTCGTTAAGCCCGTCTATAAGTATATCTCTTCTTCTCAGATAGTCATTGTACATTTTTTTGATTTCCTGGTCACTACCCTTCATTGCCTCTATAGCAGCTTTCTGCGTAAAAGTAGACACACATGAAACCAGTCCTTCCTGAAGCTTAGGCATTATGGATATTATTTCTTTTTTGCCAAGTACGAATCCTATTCTCCAGCCCGTCATAGCATGAGTTTTTGAAAAACTGTTTATAACCAGTACTCTGTCCCTTACTTCTGGAATCTGCGCAATGCTGAAATATTCCTTGTTGTCAAAAACCAGCCTGTCATAAACTTCATCTGATATTACTAATAGATCATATTTTTCAGCCAATTCTGCTATTTTGATTATCTCATCTTTGTCAAGAACCGAGCCAAGCGGATTGCTGGGCGAATTCAAAAGAATGGCTCTTGTTTTGCCTGTTATTGCTTTTTCAATGTCACCAGCCTGAATCTTAAAGTCATTTTCTTCATATATTGGAACAGATACAGGAACCGCTCCAGCCATCATAACCTGACCTACGTAGTTTGGAAAACAAGGATCCGGTATTATGACCTCTTCGCCCGGATTAACAGTTGAAAGCAGCGAAAGATAAATAGCTTCCATTCCTCCTACTGTAACCATTACATTTTCAAAACTGTAGTCCTTTGAATATTTTGCATATTCTTCTGCTATAGCCTGCCTTAATTCCTTCAATCCTGCATTAGGGCAATAGTGAGTAAATCCTTGGTCTATTGCCTGCTTTGCAGCTTCTTTTATGTTAACCGGAGTGTCAAAATTAGGCTCTCCAACTGTTAACTTTATGGCATCAGGATATTGTTCTGCTAAGTCAAACATTTTTCTGATACCTGAAGCAGGGTAGGTATTGGCAACATTAGATAAATATTTCATTTGAATCCTCCATTTTTTGATAACAATTATTCTTATAAAGCTATGCGTTTACCTTGCCGGGCATATGCGCCATTTTAAGATATCTCTCATATCTATACTCTGCATCTTCCTTTGCTTTTTCAAACAATTCATCTGCTTTGTCAGGGAAAAGTTTGTACAGTGATGCATATCTTACTTCGCTCATTAAAAATTCTTTAAAGTCAGCTGTTGGCTCTTTTGAATCAAGAACAAACGGATTTTCTCCATCATTTTCAAGCAGCGGATTGTATCTGTACAGTGTCCAATATCCTGCATCTACAGCTTCTTTTTCATGTATCTGAGATTTGCCCATGCCTGCCTTGATTCCATGATTTATACATGGTGAATAAGCGATTACAAGTGACGGTCCCGGATAGTTTTCAGCCTCAATTATTGCTTTAAGAGTTTGGTTTTTATCTGCACCCATAGCTATTTGAGCAACATATACATATCCATAGCTCATTGCCATCATTCCAAGGTCTTTCTTCCTTGTTCTCTTTCCGCTTGAAGCAAATTCTGCAATTGCTGCTGTAGGAGTTGCCTTTGATGACTGTCCTCCAGTATTTGAATATACTTCAGTATCAAATACAAGCAAGTTTACATTTTCGCCAGATGCAAGAACATGGTCCACTCCACCGTAACCTATGTCATAAGCCCATCCGTCTCCACCGAATATCCAGTGTGATCTTTTTACAAAGTAATCTCTTATATCATATAATTCATTTAAAAGCTTATCGCTTCCTTTTTCTTCTTCCAGCGCTGCTGTAAGTTTGTCAGCTCTATCTCTTGTTCCTTCTGATTTATCAAATCCGTCGATCCATTCATTTAAAGCATCTTTTAACTTTCCTTCTGCGCTTTCTACAGCTGCATCTGCTTTTAACTTAGCTGAACCTCTTATTTTCTGAACACCAAGGTACATACCGAAGCCATACTCAGCATTGTCTTCAAACAGTGAGAATCCCCATGAAGGTCCGTGTCCTTTTTCATTTGTTGTATATGATACCTGTGGTGAACCTCCCCAAACTGTTGAACAGCCTGCTGCATTTGAAATCATCATTCTGTCGCCGAACAGCTGTGTAACCAGTTTTGCGTAAGGTGTTTCACCGCATCCTGCACAAGCACCTGAAAATTCAAGCAGAGGTTTTTTAAACTGGCTTCCCTTAACAGTACGTTCAACTTTTTCCGGAATTTCTTTCTGAACTATTTCATTAGCAAAGTTCCAGTCATTAATATATTTCTCTCTGTTTTCTGCCAGAGGTTTCATTTCTATTGCATGCTCTTTAGCAGGACATATGTTTACACAGCTTCCGCATCCTGTACAATCCTGCGCAGATATAGCCAGATGATACTTCATATTTTTAAATCCAACTGCATTCACAGCTTTAAATCCTTCAGGAGCATTTTTCATTTCTTCTTCAGAAATAAGTGTCGGTCTTATAACAGCATGTGGACAAACGTAAGAACATTGGTTACATTGAATACATTTATCCGGATTCCACAATGGAACATCTATAGCTATTTCTCTCTTTTCCCAAGCAGTAACTCCCAGTGGGAATGAACCGTCTTCTCTCTCATTAAATGAACTTACCGGAAGATTGTCTCCCTCCTGTCTGTTCATAACAAATATTACGTCTTCTACGAATTCAGGAACTTCTGAATTTTTCTTTACAGCTTCATCTTCAGCTGTTTTCCATGACTCCGGAACGTTAACTCTTTTTATGCTTTCAATACCCTTGTCAATTGCAAGGTTATTCATATCAACAATGTTCTGTCCTTTGCTTCCGTAAGATTTTTCAACTTCGTTCTTCAGATATTTAACAAAATCCTCTGTAGGAATTATGTCCGCAAGTCTGAAAAATGCAGATTGCATTACCATGTTGATCTTTCCGCCAAGTCCAACTTCTTTTGCTATATCAACAGCATCTATGATATAAAACTTAACTTCGTTAGCCGCTATACTTCTTTTTAGAGCTGCAGGCAGGTATTTTTCAAGCTCTTCCTCGCTCCAGATACAGTTCAGCAGGAATGTTCCACCCTTTTTTATTCCTGAGGTCAGATTGTACTTACTAACATATGCCTGATTATGGCATGCAATAAAGTCCGCTCTGTTAATGTTATATGGTTCCTTAATAGGAGATTTTCCGAATCTTAGATGCGAAATAGTAAGTCCGCCTGACTTTTTAGCATCATATTCAAAGTACGCCTGAGCATAGAAATCAGTATTGTCTCCGATAATTTTAATTGCTGATTTATTAGCACTTACTGTTCCGTCAGAGCCGTATCCCCAGAATTTACATGCAATTGTTCCCTTAGGTGTCGGATCTATACTTTCATTGCTTACAGGCAGTGATTTAAATGTAACGTCATCAACAATGCTTACGGTAAAATCATTTTTTGGATTATCAAGCTTTAAATTTTCAAATACTGCAATTGCATCGTCCGGTTTGAAATCTTTCGAGCCCAGACCATATCTTCCTCCTACAATTATTGGAGCGTTTTCTGCATTGTAAAATGCATTTTTAACGTCAAGATACAGAGGTTCTCCGTTTGATCCCGGTTCTTTTGTTCTATCAAGCACAGCTATTTTTTTCACTGTCTTCGGAATTTGACGAAGCATAAATTCAGCATCGAACGGTCTGTAAAGATGAACCTCAACCAAACCTACCTTTTCTCCCTTTGCATTGAGATAATCAATGACCTCACTTATGGTTTCACATCCTGATCCCATAGCGATAATTATGTTTTCTGCATCCTCTGCACCGTAATAGTTGAAAAGTTTGTAATTTCTTCCTGTAAGTTTATTGATTTCATCCATGTATGACTGTACAACTCCCGGTACTGCATCATGGAATTTATTTATTGATTCTCTCAACTGAAAGAATACATCAGGATTCTGTGTTGTTCCTCTAAGCACCGGATGATTCGGGCTCAGAGCATGATTTCTGAATTCTTTGATGGCTTCATAATCAACCAGCTTAGCCAATTCATCATATTCAAGAACCTCAATTTTCTGCATTTCATGAGACGTTCTGAAGCCATCGAAAAAGTGAAGAACTGGAAGTCGCGATTTTATAGCACTTAAATGGGCAACAGCAGCTAAATCAAGAGCCTGCTGAACGCCACTCGATGCCAAAAGCGTAAAACCTGTCTGTCTCGTAGCCATAACGTCCTGATGGTCACCAAATATACTTAATGAATTTGATGCCAGTGAACGGGCGCTGACATGAAATACGGCTGGAAGCAATTCACCCGCAATTTTATACATGTTTGGTATTTTTAATAGTAAGCCCTGTGAAGCAGTATAGGTTGATGTCAGCGCCCCTGACTGTAGCGATCCGTGCAGCGTTCCTGCCGCACCGCCTTCTGACTGCATTTCCTTTACCAGGACGGTTTCACCGAAAATATTCTTTTTCCCCTGTGAAGCCCATTCATCAACATGGCCTGCCATTGGTGATGATGGTGTTATGGGATATATTGCGGCAACATCGGTAAAAGCATATGATGAATATGCTGCCGCCGTATTGCCGTCCATTGTTTGAGTTCTGCGTTTTGTCATATCTCTATCTCCTTGCAATAATATTTTACACTAATCGTCGATTCTCGCAATTTCTTTTGCAAGACTTTTCTTTGAATCAATGTTTCCTTGTCTTGCTATCATTATTCTCTGTGCCTGCGGAGATCCTGCCCCGTGCATTGATTCTGTCCTGTAGCCTACAGCTGCCGTTCCCAGCGTAATGTTTTCTATAAGTCTCAGAACCTTCAGCCTGTCCTCAACGGAAACTCCATCCACTCCCTGCAGGTATTTTTCTATATATTTTCCAAGCTTAGGATCCTTCAAATCTTTTTCAGAAGGAGCGGTAACCATTAATCCTCCCGCAATATCCTCAGCTAATCTAGCTATTTCATATGGGAATCTTGTAATATTCTGCTTACAAACATTAGCCAACAGCAGATTAATTATATAGTTTCCGGATTCTGTTTTTGATCCCTCTGCCGAACATGCGATTCCGCAGCTGTACAAGGTTTCGTTCAAATGAGTCATTTCAATTAATTTGTCCTTAATGTGAGATGCCTTCTGAGCACCGTTGTAATCGGCAATCAATGCTGCTGCACCTATCAACACATCACCTACTCCAACTTTACATCCGCCGTAGCTCTGTCTGTGATATCCTGCAAATCTCTCAACCATCATGCCGGCATATTCTGTTTCGCCGTTTAAAAACAGTCTGTCATTTGGAACAAATACATCTTCAAATATAACAAGTGCTTCCATTCCGCCGAATTGGCTGTTTCCAACATCAAGCTTTGAACCCTCAAGCTTTCTTGTATCACATGACTGTCTTCCTATAATCATCATTACGCCGTCCGCATCAACCGGAACAGAAAATGCAACCGCATAGTCTCTGTCATCAGGTCCCAGCGCTATAGTAGGCATTACAAGAACCTCGTGAGAATTACATATGCCTGTCTGATGAGCCTTGGCTCCTCTTACGACCACTCCGTCTTCTCTTCTTTCAACTACTCTCAGGTACAAATCTGGGTCCGCCTGCTTGCTCGGCGATTTGGAGCGATCACCCTTAGGGTCTGTCATTGCTCCGTCCACAGTCAAATCGTTTTGCTGAACATACTTCAGATATTCAACAAAATTGTCATAGTATTTTGTGCCATACTTCTTATCAATTTCATAAGTAGTGCTGTACACCGCATTAAATGCATCCATTCCCACACATCTTTGAAAGCATGATGCGGTTTTTTGTCCCAAAAGTCTCTGCATTTTTACTTTTTTAACCAGATCTTCCGTGTTTTGATGAATATGAGTGAATCTGTTGACTTTTTCACCCGTAAGGGATGATTTAGCAGTCATTAGGTCTTCATATTCAGGCATTTGCGCAAGATCATATGTTGCCTTTACAGAGTTAAGGGAAGGTCTGAGAATGGGATTATCAACAGAGCTTCCAATCTTTTCTCCGAACATGTATATCTGCATGTTCATCTTCTTAATACTTTCAATATACTGTTCACCAGTCATTAATGCCATGTTCTATACTCCTTTTTTAGTTCTGCATATATAGTAGCAATAAGCGTGCCAAAAAATAAAAAACGGCATAAAATTTATAGCCATTGAATTTCAGCCATTATTTAGATGCCGTAAAAATATTTATTTTTCTGTTAAGTTGCATTTGTGCAACGCTTTCATCCCCCCAAAATAAATAATTTAAAATAATGTGGTGGAACTAACAAAATATGCTTGTTGCATTTTTACAACTATCTGATGCAATTACGCAACAAGTAATTACACATTCTTTACATATTTTTTCCTTTTTCTTACAAATGTTGAAGGATCTATTCCCAGTTCCTTGGCTGCCCCTCTTACATTTCCGTATTTCTCATACGCTTTAAATATCAGATCTTTCTCTACTTTTCCTAAAGCATCTGCCAGATTTGGAATGCTGCTAGACTCAACAGTCCTGTGTCCATCTGAATTATTTATTATGTGAGAAGGCAAGCTTGATTTGGTAATATCCATATCCTTAGTCGTCACCACCAGCATTTCTATTAGATTGCGAAGCTCCCTAACATTTCCGGGCCAGCTGTATTCATAAAAATATTTAAGAGCTTCATTCGAAATCGTTTTTTCCATTCTGTATTTTTTATTATAAACTTTTAAAAAATACTCTGCCAGAGGAATTATGCTGCTTTTTCTCTCTCTCATCGGCACAACCTTGAGGGGAACAACATTCAGACGGTAGAACAAGTCCTCGCGAAACAACCCTTTTTCCACCATCTCCTCCAAGTCTCTATTCGTTGACGCAATTAATCTGACATCTACCTTAATAGTATTGTTGCTTCCAACTCTTTCAAATTGCCCATCTTGGAGAACCCTTAAAAGTTTAACCTGCATATTCAGCGGCAGCTCGCCGATTTCATCCAAGAGCAGTGTTCCATTGTTTGCAGCTTCAAAAATTCCCATCTTGCCGCCTTTTGAAGCTCCTGTAAACGATCCCTCAGCATATCCAAAGAATTCCGATTCGATAAGATTTTCAGGAATAGCTCCGCAGTTAATTTTTATAAAAGGTTTTTCTCTGCGGCTGCTATTATTATAAATATACTTGGCTAGTACTTCCTTGCCCGAACCTGTTTCGCCGTTAATAAGCACCGTGGTGTCTACCTTAGCTACTCTCTTTGCAAGCAATAAAAGGTTAAGCATGCTTTCATCTTCAGCTATTAAGTATTCATCATTTGCTATTTGAAGCTTCAACTCCTCAATAATTCCCTTGTATTTTTTGTTTTCGTCTTTTCTTTTATTTTCCTTATCCTGAAGTTCCTTTAACTCGGTGATATCTCTGACGTTGGTAACAATTATTTTTACATTTCCGCTTCTATCAAAGAAAGGAGTACTTGTTACCAGTGCACTTTTTCCAGTATTAAATGTCTGGTAAATTGTTTTAGGCTGCTTGTCTTTCAAAACGGAGAACGAAGTAACCTCGGACATTATACCTTTTTTGACCACATCTGCCATATTGTGCCCCAAAAGTTCATCTCTCTTCAGCCCTGTTATGCGTTCATAGCTTTTATTAATCATTATTGTATTAGCTTCGCTGTCGGTAACATATATGCCGTCAAAGGAAGTTTCAATTATCATCTCGAGCATCTGAATATAATTATCGCCTATAATTGTTTTTTTCATTTTCATTACTCCTGAAATATTTTCTGTAAACCACGCCTGAATCTTTCCTTACAAACTTCTTAGCTGATTCTGCAGCAACACTCCCACTATATCAGCAAACCTCTCCAAAGTGCTGATTCTTACAAAATTCCTGCCAAAGATTTTTTTTGCAGAAGCAACATCCTCATCTTCTCCCGTAAATACGCAAAGTATGGAGTTGCCCTTCATTGCTCCTTTTTTAACCTCATATGCTGTATCATTTACTCCCTTGATTCCGGAATATTCGGTCTTATGCGGAATTATTCCGGTTCCGGGATTGATTTCAATGTCATTTGGCTTGCAGTCAGACAAAAGAATGAGTATTTTATTTTCACTCTGTGCACTTTCCATCATATGCACCGCCGTTCTCACAGCAAGGCCGTCTCGATTTGATCCTGATGACCTGTAGTCAAATATTTTATCGTTTTTTTTCGTCTCCTCGTAATCTCTGAATACATTTATAATTGTATATCCTCTTAAACTGCAGTAAGAATACACCTTGACCGGAATCTCACATCTAGTCAAGCTTTCAGCTATTATATAACCCTGAGCAGCTATAATTTCCTGGCGCTCACATTGTGATGCTGAGCTGTCAAGGAGTATGTCAACAGTTATATTTCCTATATCGTTCTTTAACTCTCTGCTAAATACCTTACTGTCATTTACATGAATACTTCTCCATATTCTGTTTGCGTCGATTCTGCCGGTTTTTGATTTAACCACGGTGGATTCAAAATTAACAAGCATTGTATTTCGAATTCTGTTTGTTAGATTTGCAATGCTGTTGCTGTGCCTTGAATAGCTGCCATAATAAAAATCAACATTGGATTTTCTCTGTTCCTTTGCCAGCTTTCTCACATATCGTGCATCCGCATCTGAATCTGTAGAATTATCAAATTCCCCTCGCGTAAAGTGAAGCCTTGATCTTTTATGGTTCCCAGTGCACAGTATTTTTTCCATTGCAGCAATTCTATGTTCAGGTAAAATTGAACTGCCGTAATACTTTTGTATATAGCTTCTATCTGCACTTATCCTCGGTATATTAATTTTTCGAAGATCCAAATTCTTAACCTTCAAATCCTCATCCTGCTCAAAGAAAAAATCTCTCGTAGTTTCGGCAGATTCAATTACCATGTCCTTCATTAAAGCATTGCCCGGATTCTCCGAGTCATCATCACTATCTCTTGAGTGTTCCAAAGCATTGGGCATTTTCTTTTCCCTGTATTTATCCGATGAAATCTCATAGCTTCCAGCCTGAAATTTAAAATATTTTTTTATGATTTCATTCATTCTGCCTATTATTTCTTCAGTGCTCATGTGAACATCAAACTCAAGCTCTTCCAAAATCCTGATAATGCGGGGCTCAGTATCTGCATCAAGCCCCAGCACTCTTTTAAAATGCACTTTTCTTACTTCATCCAATATAGCCCTTTCATACTTAGGAATATCTCCATTGAGAACCTTTTTTGCATGTTCGTGCCTTAAATGGGCTAGAATCGGGCGCTCTTTTTTTGCTGCAAGATACGTACTGTTTTCCAGCCCTATCCAAAACAGCTTCTCAAAAAAATCATGATCTGAATCTGTTCTCAAAAAAGCGAAATATTTTTTTAAAAGCGCATAATCGTAATATTTATAAACAGCACCTGCTATAAAGTTACCATATAGATCTGCTTTTCCGTTTTCATCAAAGACCTCCAATTCCGGACTGAGCGAATAATTATCTGAAGCATTCCATATTATATTAAGCGCTCGTTTTTCTTCATGTTCCAGCCTTTTCATATTAGTCAATAAATATTTCATTCCTTTCAAGTTTTTTGGGAATTCTTAAGCTTATTACATCTCGAACAAGCTTTCTTTCGAATTCATCGAATGACTTGTTTATAATGCCCATTTCAAGCGCCTTGTTTGCTTCAAGACCTTTATCAATCAAATGCATTGCAGAAATCAGCCCTCTCAGGTCAACCGACTTGGTTGAAATTTCAGAATTATCACTTTTAAGTCTCAAATCCCGGAACAGCCCTGTGAACTGATTCAGATAATCTTCCTTTATATTTGGAAATTCAGTTAAAAGGAGCTTCTTCAAATTTTCCGATGAAATAACAGGCATATTTATAACCATGAAACGCGAAGCCAGCGCCTCGTTAAGTTCTCTTGTTCCTGCGTAGCCATAGTTCATTGTAGCGATAAACCTTACCGCATCATCAAGCTCAATTTTATCGTATCCCGGCACATCTATTATTCTTCTGTAGTCAAGGGTTGCGTGAAGCACTGCCATAGAATCATTCTTTGCCATATTTATTTCATCCAGGACTCCGAATCCTCCACATACCGCACATTCATAAACAGGTCCCTTTCTGAACACAACATTTCCATTCTCAAATGTATCAGTTCCTATCAGCGTTGACGAATCAGTGTTGATATGAAATGATATGTCCCATTTCGGCCTTCCGAATGCAAGCGAAAGATTTTCCGCCAAAACATTTTTACCCGTCGCCTTTGAACCTACCAGCAATATATTCTCTCCACAGAGAAGGGCTGTTATTGCCTGCTCCCATATATCTCTGCCGTAGTAGTTATACTTTGGCTTTGGAATCCTGTACTTCGCCTGGTGATTTACATTGTACTGCTTTCTAAATTTTTCTATCTCTATAATCAGCTTCTCGCTGACTCCTTCTTCTCTTAAAAAATCTAGTATCATATTTTCCTCTCATTTAATATTGCATTATTAAAATCATAACTTGAGGGCTTTTGAAAAATTCGTAATTCAAAAAACTCAGCCACCGCAAACAAGTGATCAAAAATATCTGATTGTATATTTTCATAATTGACCCAATCTATATCATTTATAAATGCATAAATTTCTAACGGAAGACCATTATCGCCTGGAACCAACTGCCTAACCATAAGTGTCATTCCATTATGAATCTTAGGATGATTGCTTATATAATTTTGAACGTAAATTCTGAACACTCCCACATTAGTTAAATTTCTGCCATTAATAAGCAAATCCATATTTTCTGTTTTTTCGTTAGAATCTTTTAATTCTATTTCTTTGTTTTTAATATAATCTTTTAAGATATTAATTTTTTTATACTTGTCAAGCATTTCATTCGTGCAAAATTTAATACTTGTAATATCAATATTAATGGAGCGCTTAATACGTCTTGCCCCCATTTCCTGCATCCCTCTCCAATTTTTAAAAGAATCGGAAATCAAAGCATATGTAGGTATTGTAACTATTGTTTTATCAAAGTTCTGAATTTTCACCGTGTTTAATGTTATATCTATCACGTCGCCGTCTGCACCATACTTTGGCATTTCAATCCAATCTCCTATTCTAAGCATATCATTCCATGTCAACTGCATACCTGCAACAAACCCAACTATGGAGTCCTTAAATATTAAAGTAGTCAGTGCAGTCAACGCTCCGATTCCGCTTATTAGTGCAACCGGGCTTTTATCTACCATTATAGAAATAATCATTATAATTAATACTATATACAGTATAATCTCAATTACCTGCAAAAATCCCTTAATAGGTCTATCTTTCGATATGGAAAATTGTCTGTAAATATCTTCAACAGATTTTATCAAAGCTCTTCCCATTAAAATTACTGTAAATAAAATATATATCATTGAAAGCTTTGAAACTACAACTGAAAATTCATCAAAAAACACCGCACTGTTATATGTGGTTATACCCGGAATAATCATTACGATTTTATGAAACACTCTATTTTTAAATAATATATCATCCCAATTATATTTATTGTTTTTAATGCGCTTAAACAAAAACTTTAATACAACTTTGTAAATAATTAAAGTTATTGTAATTGATACGGCCAAAATTACAACCATCAATATAAAATAATTCAAATACTTTGCAGCAACTTCGTTTAATCCGTAATCAATAAGCGTTGCATATACGGAGTCCATTTAATCACTTCCTTCAAAATCTAAAATAGTAAATCCATTACTTGTCTGATATTGTTAACAGGAATTAATTCCATGTTTTTTATATCCTTGATTGTATCATTGGATTCTGCGATTACGGCTCTTTCAAATCCCATTTTCTGCGCCTCAATCAAGCGTTTTTCAATGGAATTTACTCCCCTAATTTCTCCCGTAAGGCCTACTTCTCCTATTAAAATTGTTTTAAAATCTACAGGAACTTCCTTGAAACTTGAGGCAATAGCACAAAGTATCGCCAGATCGGCTGCCGGCTCTCTGAGCTGCAAGCCGCCTGTTACATTTATAAATGTATCAGAACTCTGAATTGCCAGTCCTGCTTTCTTCTCCAGCACCGCAATCAGCATTGCCGCCCTGTTCTTATCAATACCCGTGGTGACTCTGTTTGCAAAACCAGCCGGTGAATACGTAACAAGAGCCTGAATCTCTATAAGCACGGGGCGGGTTCCCTCCATTGCCGCAGTAACCACCGTTCCGTATGCATCAACAGGCCTGCCCTTTAAGAAAACCTCCGATGGATTTTCCACCTCAACAAGTCCCTTTTCTCTCATTTCAAAAATACCTATTTCGTTTGTTGAGCCAAAACGATTTTTAACAGATCTTAATATACGGTAGGCAAAATGCCTTTCACCCTCAAAATATAGAACAGTATCCACCATATGTTCCAAAACCCTGGGTCCGGCTATGGCACCTGATTTAGTAACATGCCCTACAATAAAAGTAGCCATGTTCCTTATCTTGGTCATTCGCATAACCATGGCGGTAACCTCTCTTACCTGGCTCACGCTTCCCGGCGCAGATACCGTATCTGGCGAATAAATGGTCTGTATGGAATCAAGTATCAAAAGGTCAGGCTCCTCTTTTTCCACTAATTCTTTTATAACATCAATGTTGGTCTCAGACAGCACGTAAAGCTCCCCGTCACACACTCCCAGCCTATCTGCTCTTATTTTTATCTGTTCTCCTGATTCTTCACCAGAAACATAAAGAACCTTCAGCTTCTGACTTGAGACATAGTCCGCAACCTGCAAAAGCAGTGTTGACTTACCTATGCCCGGATCACCGCCAACAAGTATAAGTGAGCTTCTTATTATTCCGCCGCCAAGCACTCTGTCCATCTCACGACTGCCGGTGGAATACCTTTCTTTTTTTGTTGAGGTTATATTCTGAATTCTTTCAACCTTTCCCTTGCTTATGCCCCTTTGATTTTTAGCACTGTTTTCTTTTGATTCCACTTCTTCTACAAAGGTGTTCCACTGTCCGCATGACGGACACTTGCCCAGCCATTTGGCAGTTTCGTAGCCGCATTCCTGGCAAACAAACTTTGTTTTTATTCTGGCCATACTTCACCTGCTTTCTTCTGTTATTAATAATATATCTCAAGGGATGTATCATGTCAATATATGAAGAAAATTTGCAGAATAATAATAATTTTTACTAAAATGTTTAGCATTTTTAAACTTTAAATCAAGCTATGTGCTTTCTTTTTTTGTAAAAATCACGATTTTGGATAATTTAATATTGACATTACAATTACAGGTATGTATAATAAAAATCGATTTAAAAGTTTAATAACTTTAAACTTTGTGTTTAATAATATAAACAAATAATGAGGTTTTTATGGATATCGGTGAAAATTTAAAAAGATTAAGAACTGCCAGTTCTCTAACTCAGCAGGAACTGGCCGACAGATGCGAGCTTACGAAGGGATACATATCTCAAATTGAAAGAGATTTGACATCACCCTCCATAGCAACACTGACAGATATACTTGAATGCCTGGGAACCGATTTAGGAAGCTTTTTTAACGAGGCGGTAGATCGGAAGATAGTATTTAAGGAAGAGGACATATTTGTCAAGGAGTCTGATAACAATTATAAAATTAACTGGATTATTCCCAATGCTCAGAAAAATAAAATGGAACCCATTCTTGTAGAGCTTGGAAGCCATTCAAAAACCAAGCCGGACGAACCGCATGAAGGAGAAGAATTCGGCTATGTTCTTTCAGGGAGCATAATGCTGAATTATGGAAATAAGACCTACAAGGTTAAGAAAGGCGAATCATTTTATATAAAGACAAACAAGACACATTTTATAGAAAACACGAGTAAAAACCCGGCGCGAATAATATGGGTTTGCACTCCGCCTAATTTTTAAATCAGGAGAAAAATATGGACAACGCTATTATCGAATTGAATAATATTACTAAAAAATATGATGGTGAGATAGTTCTTGATGATATTAACCTATCCGTTAAGAAAAATGAATTTGTAACCTTATTGGGTCCCAGCGGCTGCGGGAAAACCACAACTCTGAGAATTATAGGAGGTTTTGAAACACCTGATGAAGGTGATGTATTTTTTGACGGCCATCTGATTAACGACGTTCCTCCCTTTAAGAGGCAGCTGAACACCGTATTTCAGAAATACGCCTTATTTCCTCATCTGAATGTTTTTGAAAATATAGCTTTCGGCCTTAGAATAAAGAAAATGGATGAAAGACTTATAAACAGCAAAGTGGAAAAAATGCTGGGGTTATTTAATCTGAAGAATTACGGCAAAAGAAGAATCGATCAGCTGAGCGGAGGCCAGCAACAGCGTATTGCAATTGCCAGAGCTCTGGTTAACGAACCTAAGGTTCTTCTTCTTGATGAGCCTCTCGGTGCTCTTGATTTAAAGCTAAGAAAGGAAATGCAGCACGAACTAAAGGCTATGCAGAAACAAATAGGAATAACCTTTATTTATGTAACGCATGATCAGGAGGAAGCGCTGACAATGTCAGATACCATAGTTGTTATGAATGATGGCATAATACAACAGATGGGATCTCCCATAGACATCTATAACGAACCGGAGAATGCATTTGTGGCAGCCTTCATAGGAGAAAGCAACATAATTAGCGGAGTCATGCATGACGATTATCTTGTGGAGTTTTTAGGCAAAAAATTTGATTGCCTCGATTCAGGTTTCGGCAGAGGTGAAGAAGTTGACGTTGTAATCCGTCCCGAAGATTTAGACCTTACTCTCGAAGACAAAGGCAAACTTAACGGTACCGTCAACTCAGTCACATTCAAAGGTGTCCACTATGAAATGCGCATTATGGTTCAAGGTTACGAATTTCTGGTTCACTCCACAGATATGGCTCCGGCAGGTTCCACAGTTGGGCTGACCCTTACGCCAGACGATATTCACATAATGGAAAAGGGAGACTGATATGAAAAATAGGACAAAGTACTTTTCATACCCTTACCAGCTTTGGATGATAATATTTATAGTGTTCCCTAGCTTTTTGGTTCTGTTATACAGCATTACAACCAAGCAGTCAAACGGTCTTACAACCATACAGTTTACAGCAGAGAATTTCAGGAAATTTTTTGACCCCCTGTATATAAATATATTGTGGGACTCAATTTTTCTGGCCGCAGTTTCTACAGTCATATGTCTGTTGTTGGGATATCCAGCCGCATATATAATTTCAAGAGCTGATTTGTCCAAGAGAAGCACCCTATTGTTTCTCTGCATACTTCCAATGTGGATGAACATGCTTTTAAGAACCTATGCGTGGATGACCATACTTGGAAATAACGGAATTCTCAATAATTTTTTTGAACTCATAGGCCTACCTAGGGTAAACATGCTTTACACAAGAGGTGCAACCGTAATGGGCATGGTTTACAATTTTCTTCCATTTATGATACTTCCCGTATACACGGCGCTGAGCAAAATGGATTCCGGGATACTGGAAGCAGCAGATGACCTGGGAGCAAACAAGTATATAAAATTCAGAAAAGTTATATTTCCATTGAGCATGCCGGGAGTGATTTCGGGAATCGTAATGGTATTCATGCCTGCCGTAAGCACCTTTATTATACCGCAGCTGCTTGGAGGCAACAAAAACATGATGATTGGAAATCTTATAGAAAAACTGTTCATACTGAACGGTGACTGGAATTTTGGCTCCGCCATATCAATTGTAATGATGTTGATAATACTTATTTCCATGTCAATAATGAACAGATTTGATGTTGATAAGGAAGGGGGAGCAAGACTTTGGTAAAAAAATATTTGTCAAAAATCTATATGGGACTGATATTTTTGTTCCTTTACGCACCTATTATAGTGCTTGCCGTCTTTTCATTTAATGAATCTAAATCAAGAGGAAACTGGACAGGATTTTCACTAAAATGGTACGTTGAACTGTTTTATGACAAGGATATACGATCAGCGTTTTATTACACGATAACAATAGCGATAATTTCAGCTGTCATATCTACAATTCTGGGTGCAATAGCAGCAATCGGAATTAACGCCATAAACGGAAAGCTTAAATCATTGCTTCTGAACGTTAACTATCTTCCCGTTGTGAACCCGGACATAGTAACAGGTATATCGCTGATGATACTGTATATATCATTTAACATAAATTTCGGCTTTAATACCATGTTGATTTCACATATAGTATTCAGCACCCCATACGTAATTCTGTCAATACTTCCTAAGCTCAGGCAATTGGATGTGCACATGACAGAAGCAGCAATGGATTTGGGAGCAACCCCCATGTACGCTCTCAGAAAGGTTATAATTCCTGAAATAAAACCTGGAATTGTAGCAGGGTTTTTGATGGCATTCACACTGTCCATAGATGATTTTATAATAAGCTACTTTACAAAAGGAGAAGGCGTTACTAATCTTTCCATAGTAATTTACTCTATGGCAAGAAGAGGCGTCCGCCCAACAATTAATGCATTGTCCACAATAATGCTGGCAGTTGTATTACTGCTGATGATATTAATAAACAAAAAGTCCAACGGAGTAGAAAAATCCAAAAAACTACAAAAAGCGAGGTATAAGAGCTAAATGAAAAAAAGATTACTTCTAATTGCTTCGGTGCTGTGCTTGGTATTGATTGCCGCAGGATGCAGTTCCGAGAAAAAAGAAACATTGAATGTACTGAACTATGACATCTATATTGACAAAAACCTGCTGACTGAATTCGAAAAAGCTAACAACGTAAAAGTTGCATACGACACATATTCAACTCCCGAAGAAATGTATATAAAAGCAAAAGCAGGAGCATCAAACTATGACCTTATAATTTCAAGCGAATATATGATTGAGCGAATGATTAACGAAGGAATGGTTAATAAGCTGAATTTTGATAATATCCCCAATTCAAAATATATAAACGAAGCATTTAAAAACCAGCCCTACGATCCAAGCAACGAATATGCAGTCCCATACTTCTGGGGTACCCTTGGCATACTATACAACAAAAATACCGTAGATGCCTCTTCCGACAGCTGGGCAATGCTTTGGGACGAAAGCCACGAGCACCGAATCATAATGATGGATTCTCAAAGAGACGCCTTTGCAGCAGCATTGAAGCTACTGGGATATTCTCTGAATACTGTGGACGAAAAAGAGCTGGATGAAGCCAAAGAATTATTACTGAAGCAAAGGCCGCTTGTTATGACATACATAACAGACGGTGCCCCTGATATTATGATAAATGAAGAAGCTGATATGGCTTTGGTATGGTCCGGAGAAGCTGTTTCTGCAATGGCTGAAAATGAAAATCTTGACTTTGTAATTCCAAAGGAAGGAAGCAACATCTGGATTGATGCTATGTTCGTTCCGTCAACAGCAAAAAATCAGCCACTGGCAGAAAAATTCATTGACTTTTTATGTTCTACGGATGCTACGCTTAAAAACATCGACGAAGTATGGTACTCTACAGTCCATACTGAAGCAATAAAGCAGGTGGATCAAGAGTTGCTTGACAACCCGGCATTCAACATTCCTCAGGAAGATATAGAAAAAATGGAAATGTTCAGAGACCCTCAAGATTTTATAGAACTTTATACTGAAAGATGGACTGAACTGATGGCAGAATAACAGGCCATAAAATAAAATGAACACTTAAGAAATTTACCGATAATTCTTAAGTGTTTTTTTATTATTTAACAAATTATTGTTTCAAAAATGGACCTTTTATTTATTCCCACTTATTTAGACGATAAAATTCAGAAAAGGTTTTGAAATGTAAATATAAGGATATATTTACATATGGACGCGGGTATGGACGCGGGGACGTTTCATTCGTCTTTTTTTATGGACGCGGGGACGTTTCATTCGTCTTTTTTTAGCACCTTTTCAACAATTGACTTCCCCATGCCAAAAACTCTGCTTAATTGCCGAATACTTGTATTCTCCATGATATAAATATCCTTAATAATTGCTTTTTTCTTGTCAAAAGGCAATTCCGGCAAATTTATAACCTTATATTTATCAGTTATTATTTTTGTCAGCTTGTTATCCGTATTATGCTTTACTGTCTTTGCTTCAAGGCACTCATCATCATTGACTGTATTCATATATCTGCTGAATTCCTCAAATGTCCCAAAATAATTTTCAATTAATGTTCCATCTATTATTGTTTTTTGTCCATTGTAAAATAAATAATAAAATCCGTAACTGCTCCATTTATAATCTTTCACAGATGTTACAATTCTTGCCTTTACCGGATTTTGATGAATGTATCTTAATACCGTCACCAAGTACTCTTCAGTATTTACAGGCTCACTCATATATCTGTTCTGAAATAAATGACCTGTTCTATCGTGCTTTTTATTGTGCCATCCAACATAGCCTACCGTTATACGCTTAATGCTTGTTCCAATCTCCTCATATTCTTTCAGCAGCATATGAACATGGTTATCCATTAAGCAAAATCCAAGCACATTAAACTTACCCTTTTCCTTAGCTTTTTCAATGCTTTCCAGAAACTTTAACTTATCCTCATTATCTAAAAATATATCTCGTTTGTCAATTCCTCTCAGCATAATATGGTATATTCCGGTAATGCTTTTTACCCTTGCTTGTCTGGGCATACGGCACCTCTTTTTATTATATATATTTTTATTTATTATGCTTAATTCTTCATTATAGTTTAATACTATTATAGCATTTATTATTACAGGGTCAATTAATAATTTCCATAAAAAACCAAGACATATAAAACGTCCCCATGTCTGCCCATTTACAACACAAAGTATGGATGGATACCTTATAAAATGCCACAAATAGAAGTTTTTTATTAATTTTAAAATTACACATATAAAAAAATCACATGACAATCATGTGATTTTTTTGCGATTATTAAATCATCTATACTTTGCTGACTGAGACTAAATCTCAATTCGCTTATACTTACTGTTCGTTGCTTACTTCTGATTCTTTTATATTTAACAAGTGAATTGCGGTTGTTGCGGTAACTGTAATTAATGCTGCCAATACTAAAAATGCCATATGTACTTCCTCCCTTTCATGTACTCATTATATATATTCCCTTTTATATAATTCTAAAACATAAACCTTTTGATTTCCTTAATATTTTAAAATAATATTACATTTTCTCACTATAATAACTTCTCTGACCTGTCCTGCAAGCCACCGTACGGCAGGCAATAGAACTTGGCTGTCTGAACGGCAGCAAAACAGGCAGGCCTTATAAAACCTTAAATGTCACAATACGCTTATACTAAAACAAATCACAGTATTTGCAACCCTTGCATATTTCAATTTTGCCTTCAAAAATTTTCTTTATAATTTCCAATGTATTAAGCGCTTCTTTATCCTTTTTATCTATCTTTGATTCGTGTATTATTATCTTCTTAGGAGACACGCTTAACAATAAATTTATTACCGTCTCGTCGTATGTCATCTTGCTGTCAAGCTCCGCAGAAAATTCCGCATTATTATCAAAATATGTTATTTTTTTCATATTTTTATCGTAGATCTGAAGTTTTTGGTCACTGAAGATTACATTAGCCACATCATATTCTCCCTCTTCCGCATCGGATATGAGTTTTATGATGCTTATAAAGTCCATGTATTCTTTTTTCATAAGGTAGCTGTCAATACATCTTTCAACTACCTGCGCGGCATATAGCTTAATAAATTTCAGCCTAAAGTTAATGAATCCGTTCAAATTTATTATGTTTGATCTTTCAAGTATTTCTTTAAACTTATTTTTTACGATGAGCTGAATTTTAATATCGTTGTGAATTTCATCCTCAATATCAGCAATAATGGCTGATACTTCTTCTTCATCAAAATAAAAATAACTTTCCTTTAAAAGATTTATACTTTCGAGCTTTGTATACTCAATCAACAGCTTCGTTACTCTTCCAGTTATTTTTTCAATGTAATTCTTTTTACTAGCTTTGTTATCCGTGAAATATCTTATTCTTATATTTCCCTCATCTGTAGATGATATTTCTATATTTATATCACTTTCATCCAAATTTGTGATAATCTTAATATTATTAAACACTTCATGATTTTCATTTTCATTTAACTCTAATGATAAAAGCTCCACTCAGTCACTCCTCTCTTCAAGGGAGGTTAAATTATTGGTATCAGAGATCCCAAATCTATTATTTGCCCATTTGAAGCTTCATCATATACATATCCTGCTGACTGGATAAATTTTTTTAATGTGATTAAAATATTCTTATCAGGAATTTTACCTGTTAATAAGAAAATCTTTTCATTAATTAAACCTGCACAGCCTCCTATAAATCCGTGATTATAGCCCTCAAGAAGAACCAGCTCAGGGTTTATATACATACAGTCTATATTATATGATTTGAGTTTTTCATGTATCAGTATGTCTGATGTCAAAGCTTTGGTGTCACTTACTGCTGAAGTCGAACATTTTGTGTATCCCTGATTAACATGAATGAATTCAATGTCTGCTTCTTCCAAATAATACTTTAATACCTGGTCTGTATGCTTAGTGTTGTGCACAGCATATCTCCCTATTCTTGCTACATTATATGCGATATCCTCGGGATAGTTTCTACATAGAGTTTTTCCACCTTTAATAACTTTTATTCCTTTGTCCTTTAAAACATTTCTGTAATAGTCGTAAACGTTGGGAGCAATCACAAAAGTTTCATAATCCACAGGATGAATTACCATGTCGGGATGTCCGTTCACAGGTTCCTGTAAATCATCACATTTTAGTGTCTTGATAGGTTCTATCTTCAATTTTTTTAAATAATTAATTATTTCATCCCCTGCTCTGTAGTCAATAAGCACATAGCGAGGCTTTTTATTAGGAATAAATGGATTCATAAAAGCTCCTGTATATAAATTTGTAAGCAATTATACCATTTTGCAATTATCAACTCAACTTTCAGGATAAAAAATATTGAAGCTATGGTTATGATACCTTATTTTTTTAAAAAAAATTCAGGAAATGATAAATAGAAAGATGTGCCCTATGTCTCACACGCACTTATTAACAGAAATCTTGAAATGTTATTCATTAATTAGTATAAACTTTAGTTCAAGCTCTTAAATTGTAAACCGCTTATTTTCAATAAAAAATCGTATCTATTTTTTTGTGAATCCTGAAATTTTTCATCTCGTGTATGTAAAGTGATAGTTTTTGAAAATTAGTTTCTTTATTTTTTGTATAATAATACATATTTTATCAGTGCAATTATTATTTATTTCAACAGTCTGCGCACAGCATACTATGTACCTGTAATATTTTTGTTACGGCTTTTCTTTAAACTGAGGGAATTACTGCATTTTGCAGCTGAACGTAATAGATGCCTGCAAGTCACAATCTTTTTTAATTTCTGTTGTTTGAAATAAAATAAAGCCGCTGAAAAATCAGAAGCTTTATCAATTAAAATTTTAATTAAATATTTTTCAATTATCTGCATTAAAAAAATATACTTGAGTCACGAACAGATTCTATTAGGTCGTACTTTTTGAAATTTTTTGTTCCTTTCTTTTTTGCAGCATATATACCAGAGCTATAAGCACTATCCCTATAGCAACAAAATGAACCTTAGTCAACACTAAAAACAGACCTCCTGCTGCAAATAAAACTTTTTCAATAATTGACATACGAGTTTTGAAAAAACCAGTTAAGGCAATTGCTATACATGTAATTCCCACAAGTGCCGTAGCTATATCGAATATAAGCAATAATGGTGTCGTATTTATCATAAGCAAACGAGGGCTGTGAACAAATATATACGGTATCAGGAATGCGGCTATAGCTAGACGCGTTGCCTGTACGCCCGTACTCATTGGTTCGGATTTCGCAATACCTGACGCTGCAACTGCTGCCAGACAAACAGGAGGAGTAACGTCTGCTATAATTCCGAAATAGAATACAAACATATGTGCCGGTATAACATCAACGCCCAGCAGAAGTAATGCGGGAGCCGCTATAGTGGATGTAATAACATAGTTCGCAGTAGTTGGAACACCAATTCCCAGAATCAGTGAAGTTATCATTGTAAAAAACAGTGTCATAAATAAATTTCCCTTTGCCAGACCTACAATTACCGATCCCATTTTAAGCCCAAGCCCCGTTTGTGTTACAACACCTATTATTATTCCGGCGCATGCACATGCCGCCACAACTGTAAGTGCACTTTTCGCACCTTTTATCAACCCTTCTACAATATCCTTAAAGGACATTCTTGTGTCCTTCGTAAACGATGAACATATAAGCGTGGAAACAATTGCTCCTAGAGCAGCTCTTATAGGAGAGAAGCCCTGTATTAACAGGTACATAACTACAATTATAGGAATTATCAGATGGCCTCTTGTTTTCATTACGTGACCGATTTTTGGAATCTGGTCTTTTGGCAATCCCATCAAATTTAATTTTTTTGCTTCAAAATGCACTCCTGCCCACACGCCAAAGTAATACAGAAGCGCAGGTATGGCAGCAGCCTTTATTATAGTAAAATATGGCGTGTTTGTTATTTCCGCCATAAGAAATGCAGCCGCACCCATAATCGGAGGCATCAACTGTCCCCCTGTTGATGCTGTAGCTTCAACAGCTCCGGAAAACTCGTTTCTGTATCCAAGCCTTTTCATCATAGGTATGGTGAAGCTCCCCGTTCCTACAACATTTGCAACCGAACTTCCAGATAAAGTTCCCATGCAGCCACTGGATATTACTGCCACTTTTGCAGGCCCCCCGGGAGAGCTCCCTGAAACAGAGTTTGCCAAATTTATAAAAAATTCTCCCATTCCGGTCTTTTCAAGATATGCTCCAAAAAGCAAAAACATAAAAATAAATGTAGAAGAAACACCTATTGGAAGTCCCATGATACCTTCTGTCGTAAAAAATATATGCTGGGCAAAATTATTCAGACTGACTCCTCTATGTGCAAGTTTGCCTGGGATATACGGTCCTAAAAATGCATATATGATAAATAAAACAGAGATAATAACCATTGGAAGCCCTATTACCCTTCGGGCAGCTTCCAACACCAAAAATACCGCCATAAGCCCTATTATCATATCTGTATCAGTAATCCTACCGGCCCTGTAAACCAAATCTTTATAAAACACAACAACATAGAAGCATACAATAACTACAACTACAGCAGTAATAATGTCCATAGGATGAAGTTTATCCTTGGGCCATTTCTTGCTTGCCGGATAAAGTAAAAATATTAATGATAATCCAAAAGCAAGATGAATTGATCTCAATATCATAGGTTCCATGCCCAGAAAAATTGCTGTATACAATTGAAAAAGAGAAAAGCCCAAAAGCATCATTGAAATAATTTTATTTGCATTTCCCGACAGAACTCTAAAATCTGATCCCTTATCGTACTTCCTGAGAATCTGATCGACTTCTTCCTGGCTTACTTCTTCATCTATGTCTTTAACAATATCATTGCCTATTTTTTCAGTCACATTTTTTCCTCCTTTACTAGTATGGATTGCTTAATAACGACATTAAATATTTCATTACTGAATCATCATGCGAATAAATAGTAATTGAGCAGTTTTTTTCTTTTAATATATTTGTTAACTCATACTTCATATCGCCTATTTGGAGCCAATGCTCCGGAATAGGCGATATAATCATGTTTATTTCTTTAAAAACAGAGTCTGTATAAAGAATGAATTTATCATCTTTAATTTCAAAATCGTTCTTGTCTGCTAAAAATGGCAGGCCAACACCAAAAGATTCGTATACTGTTTTTTCCAGCACAATTTCATTATCCGCATTTACACGGAAGAATTCTTCAGCAGGAGTCTTCATAACAGAATGCATGTATCCTAAGGAGAAGCTATCGTCCTTCAGATAAAATTCTGTCTTTTCTCCTGTTGTATTGTTCTGAATAACCAGCAGTTTGTTTTTGCCCACACCAAGTATGCTTATAATGCACAAAAAAGCTACTGCAAGCAGCAATCCAACAATTACAAATCCACTCTTTGTTTTTTTCAAACTGACTCATTCCCTGCTATAATTTATTTTATACCTTGCTCATCAAAGTATTTTTGAGCTCCAGGATGTAAGGTTATTCCTATTCCGTCCAGAGCTGTATCCATAGTTATGTCTTTTCCTACATTATGTGCCGCAGTAATTCTGTCACCGTTTTCATATATGGATTTAACCATGCCGTATGCCAATTCATCATCCAGGTTAGCATTTACTGCAAGCATTGCTCTTACAGACAGTGATTGAACGTCATCAGCCTGACCCTTGTATGTTCCTGCAGGAATTATAAATTCAGTGTAGAACGGGTATGTCTCCATAAGATTTTTAGCTACTTCTCCGTCTATGGGAACAACAAATACATCATTCTGAGTTGATAAATCAACTATTGCTGCTGTTGGTACTCCGGCAACCAAGAATGCTGCATCTAGCTGTTTATCCTTGAGTCCGGTTGAAGCTTCAGAGAAGGACAGGAATTTCGGATCAAAATCTTCTTCAAAGTCAAGCCCAGCTGCTGCTATGATTTGTCTTGCATTCGCTTCAACACCACTTCCTATCGCTCCAACAGCTACTCTCTTACCCTTTAAATCAGCAACTGTTTTTATACTTTCGTCAGTTGTTACCAATTGCAGGGGTTCGCTGTACAATGTACATAAACCTCTTATGTCGGGATAAGGTTCCCCTTCAAATAAAACTGTGCCTGTTTCAGCATAAGAAGCAATGTCATTTTGTATTATTACTACTTCAACATTTCCTTCTTTCAGTAAGTTAACGTTTGCTACAGATGCGCCGGTACTTGTTGCCGTTGCATTGATGCCTGCTATGTCTTTATTCCAGATTTCAGCGAATGCACCGCCGAGAGGGAAGTATGTACCTGCCGTACCGCCTGTTCCGATATTTATGAATGTCTGCTTAGCCGATGTTGAAGGTTCTTCCCCGGTATCAGAATTAGTATCTGTTCCACATCCGGTTAAACCTGCAATTAAAAAAACTACTAACAATAGACTTAAGAAAACTGTTGTTCTTTTTTTCATTGTACTCTCCTCCATATATTTTTAAGCATTTAGCTTTAGAGTATTATAAAGACAAACATCAAAAAAATACAAAAATAACTACGAAAAATACAAACCTTTTCCCAAATTGAACTAGCTATTTATTAACAGGCCATCTATAAATTTTTTAATATTTATTTTACCTCCGAATTTATTTTTTCCTCTTATCATATCCATCTGTGTTTTTACATCCTCAAAATTAAAAAGACTGTTGGAGTACATTATAAATATATCATTCATATAGTCTTCTATTCCAAGGTAGGCTATATTTGTCAAACCTTTAGATACTGCACGTCTGATTCTTTGCTCCATGTTTTTTGAATTAGGGCTCAGTATTTTGCATAAATCCTTAATGTTTAAATCAGACATAGTTTTATCATTTACAATAAGGTAATTGCAGATTGCCAATATTTCTTTTTCCCCTTTTTCTCCGGTCATTCCCAATCTGTTTAATATAAGCTGTATTTTTTTTATTCTAGTGTCCGCAGGTATTTTTACCGCGTTTGAACTGCCGTCCTTGTATATTAAACTTTGAATATTATTAAGCGTCTTCTTATAATTAATTTTTTCCACAATATTCCTTATAACATTACTTACTTCTATCACATTTATGGGTTTATTGATAAAAAAGTCTATACCTTCCGAGTATGCCTTGCTGATCATACTTTTAGAAGATACTTGAGATATCATTATAAATGCAGGTCTTTCACTTTTATCCTTAAATTCTTTTGCAAGAGATATTCCGTCTTTTTCCGGCATTAGTAAATCAGCCAAAACAATATCCGGCTCAAGAGCAGTAATTTCCGACAGTCCCTTATTTCCATCGAGGGCATAACCGCACACAATGCCCAAATCGTTATCCTCTATAATATTTCCAAGCATTTTTACAACTGTAATATCATCATCAATAATGTATATTCTCATTGCTTACCTCCATATTGGCCAATGGTATTTTAATTGTAAATTCTGTTCCTGAATTAATTTTGGATGTCACATCTATGGTACCTTTGAAGTAGCTTTCTACTAAGTTTTTTACGTGGTAAAGACCTATCCCCCTGTTGACATCTCCTGTATTATAATCGAATTTTGTAGAAAACCCCGGATTATAAATATATTTCAAATTCTCGGGAGATATTCCCTCACCGCTGTCACCTACAGTAAAAATATGATTTTTTTTATCTGATTTATGATAAATCTTAATAAAATTATTTTTTTTCGAAAAGTCAATTGATTCCATTGAATTGTTAACAAGATTTCTTAATATCGACATCAATTGAAAATGGTTTTTAGTTGAAAAATTGGCTTCGTACTTAAAATCAAGATATAAATTGTCATTTTCATTCAATCTGCACACGCTTTCCTTAAGTATATAGAAAATATCCTTAATGCTCATTTCGGAAAGCTGAAACTCTTCGATAAGAGTATTTTCTAATCCCTTTATCACTCTAATATAATCTTTCTTTATTTCATGAATATCCTTCGTAATATTTAAGGAAAGGTCTTTAATATAATCATCATGTTCAGGCTGTAAAACCTTTTCATACAAAATATAAGAGTTGCTCATAATATGCTCTATGGCCTCAGAGTTTTTTTTCATAAGATAAATTTCGCTTTTCAAATCAGAAGTAAGCAAAATCAAATTTTGATACCTTATTTCGTGCTCCTCCCTGGTTAGCAATATTTTGTAATTTCTTATAATTGCCAAAATCACCATAGCTAGAAAGGCCCTTGTCACTGCTATAAAAAATAATATAATTAAATTCCTGTGATTGACAACATTGTTTGATATACTCATTCTCAAAAACACTTCAATAATGTTGGAAAAAAAATCACATGTCAATATCAAAAAAAACATTTTTGGCAGTGAATTGTTTGGTATCCGTTTGTTTAAGCTAAACATTATTCCGTAGATTATATAAAAAAGAGAACCCGGAAATACGATAAATGCAGCCTGTACTAACTCCATCCCGCTAACTAAAAGCACAAAAATTCTGACGATGAACACTATTAAAGCTGTTAACAGGGATGCATGAATGCTGCTTATGTCGTCATAAGTAATAAGGAAAACCGGAAAGATTATAACTGCCGTCGATATTCTGAACCCATCAATGGCAAAGTTTAAGTAGAATTGCGAAGTAGCTGTAATAACAATTGCAAAAACCAGCATTCTTTGTCTTTTTTTCATTAGCTCCCCCCTAAGCTTTACAATAGTTTATAACATTATATAATAATATAGGGCTGTTAACAAATATTTTTTATATATTAATGATGTTTTATGAATAATTTATTTACAAACAAAATGGATTTGCACCAATTTGGTTTTGGTACAAATCCTATTATTTTTTTATATTATTAAGAATACTTTCTGAATCACAATTCCTTTTAAATGGAATTTTGTTTATATTAAAGCATAGCTACTCCTGTATCTCTTGCTGCTTGCGCAACTGCCTTTGCAACTGCCGGCCTTACTCTCTTATCAAATGGCATGGGTATAATATAGTCTTCCCTAAGTTCATCGTCTGTAATAAGTTCTGAAAGGGCTTTGGCAGCTGCCAATTTCATTTCTTCATTTATAGTTGTTGCTCGAACGTCAAATGTTCCTCTGAATATTCCCGGGAATGCAAGCACGTTATTTATCTGATTTGGATAATCGCTTCTTCCGGTTCCCACGACTCTAGCCCCGGCTTTTTTAGCCAAGTCAGGATCTATTTCAGGTACTGGGTTTGCCATTGCAAATATAATTGCATCCTTCTTCATACTTTTAACCATTTCTTCTGTAACGATATTTGCCTGTGATACGCCTATAAATACATCGGCGCTATTTAATGCAGCAGCTAGATCACCCTGTCTTTTATCCTTGTTAGTAATCTCTGCCAGTTCTTCCTTCGCCCAATTCATTCCTTTTTCTCTGCCCTTGAAAATTATACCTGATCTGTCTACCAAGAGCATATCCTTGACTCCAACATTAAGTATTATTTTTGCTATGGCAATGCCGGCTGCTCCTGAACCGTTAATTACCACTGTCAGGTCTTCCATTTTCTTGCCTGTCAGCCTTAGAGCATTCATCAGCCCTGCCAGCACTATTATTGCTGTGCCGTGCTGATCGTCATGGAATACCGGAATTGACAATCTGTCTTTCAGCTTATTTTCTATTTCAAAGCACCTTGGTGCAGAAATATCCTCTAAATTGATTCCGCCGAATACAGGTTCAATCATTTCCACTATTTTTACTATTTCATCAGGCTCCTTAGTTTTAACGCAAATTGGGAATGAATCTACTCCGCCGAATTCTTTAAAAAGCACTGATTTACCCTCCATAACAGGTATAGCTGCATATGGACCTATATCACCCAACCCGAGAACTGCTGTACCGTCTGAAACTACAGCAACCAAGTTTCCTTTTGAAGTGTAGTCATAAACACTATCAATATCCTCAGCTATTTCCTTGCAGGGCTCAGCAACGCCTGGAGTATATGCTAAGCTTAAAGAAACCTTGTCAGTGACAGGCACCTTGCTCATTATATTTAACTTACCTTGATTGTCCTTATGCAATTTTAATGCATCATCTCTTAATGACATAATTTAATTCCTTTCTTATATTTTTTTATATTTTTCTTTTCCAATTTTATATAAATCATTACCTTTATTATCAATTATTACTGTAACCGGAAAATTCTCGACTTTTAATTTATAAATTGCTTCGGCTCCCAAATCGGGAAATGCTATTACCTCAGCTTCCTTAATAGCCTCAGCAAGAAGTGCTCCTGCACCGCCTATAGCAGCAAAGTAAACACAGTTGTTCTTTATTATAGAATCAATAACCTGCTGGTTTCTGAGACCTTTTCCTATCATTCCTTTTAACCCATGCTCCATCAACAACGGTGCATATGCGTCCATTCTGCCGCTAGTTGTAGGCCCTGCAGAACCAATTGCCTGTCCTGGCTTTGCAGGGCATGGACCTACGTAATAAATGGTCTGGTTTTTAATATCCATAGGAAGCTTTTCTCCCTTGTTTATCAACTCAGCCAGTCTTTTATGCGCAGCATCACGGCCTGTATATATAATTCCGTTCAATAAAACTCTATCGCCTGCTTTTAAATCATTTACCACTTCATCTGTTAGCGGAGTATTTACTATTTTAGACATGCTCAACCTCCTATAAAATCGCTTCTTGATGCCTTGCCACATGACACTGAATGTTAATAGCCACAGGCATGCTGGCTATGTGAGCAGGAAACGTTTCAATATGTACAGCAAGTGCTGTGCTTCTTCCACCGAACCCCTGCGGGCCAATACCCAGATTGTTGATTTCTTCAAGCAATTCTTCCTCCAATTTTGCCACCTGAGGATTTGAATTGTGTTCGCCTACGGTTCTCAATAGAGCTTGCTTAGCAATTAATGTAGTCTTCTCTATCGTTCCGCCTATTCCTATGCCCACTATAATAGGAGGGCATGGATTTGAACCAGCTTTTTCAACAGAATCAATAACGAATTTCTTAATTCCTTTTACTCCGTCTGAAGGCTTAAGCATTGCCAGTGCACTCATGTTCTCACTTCCGCCGCCCTTGGGCGCAAGTATAATTTTAACCTTTTCCCCTGGAACTATTTTGGTATGCACTATTGCAGGTGTATTGTCACCTGTATTTTTTCTTACCATAAAAGGATCGTTAACGGCTGACTTTCTTAAAAAGCCGTTTTTGTATCCTCTTCTTACTCCTTCATCAATAGCCTCGCTTAAATCTCCACCAACCAGCCTTACTTCCTGACCAAGCTCCAAAAAAATTACTGCAAGTCCTGTGTCCTGACAAATTGGAACATTATTTGTTCTTGCAATCTCCTGATTTTTCAATATATCCTTCAAAATATCCATTGCCAGCGGAGACTCTTCCTTATCCAGCGCATGCTCTAAAGCCTTCTTAACATCCTGCGGAAGATAATAATTTGATTCTATACACAGCCTTTCAACCAGTTTGGTTATTTCTTCAACATTGATTTCTCTCATCTTGCACTTCCTTCCGGTTATAATATTGTAATATTACAACTCTCCTGTACTTATTGTCAATAATACAGGAGAGAAATATATAAATACTTACTAATATGCTAACGCAGGTTCTTTAACATCCCAAAATTAAACCACACTGTTTTCAAGTATGGAAAAACTTTTCGTATCGCAGTCTATCTCGGCCATTGCTCCGTAAGGGAGTACCATCATCGGTTGAGTATGCCCGAAGTTCATGTTGTACATCACTGGAAGATCATTTAGCTCAGATTCATTCAGCACCTTTTGTATTGACGCCTTGTATTCTTCGTAATATTTATTATCGTACGGCTTACCCCATATAATACCTTTAATCTTGCTTAGCACACCCTGAGCTGCGTAGTTCCTCAGCCAGTATTCTATATATTTCGGCTCTGGCATTTCCTCTGATGTTTCAATAAACAAAATAGCATCATCCCAAAAGTTATTTTCCGGCCAGACAGATGTCTGCTTAGCCATTTCCAGCACTTCAATGCATCCTCCTATTAACCTGCCTTTTACTGTACCCCTGCCCTGAAGCAGTTCATAGCCGGTATTGCTGCTAAGTTTTCTTGCAGTAAACCTGTTTTCCTCAATCCACGGCAAATACTCACTAGTCCAATACTCAGAGCTTTCAATTTCTCCGATTCTATCATTGCTGAATAACACTTTATTGATATATTTTACGGTGTAATCATGCATATTAATATTTTCAGCAAATTCGTTCAATACGGAAGCTCCATAAAAAGATGACAGTCCTGCTTTCAGGCATATTAGATGAGTTATGGTAGTATCAGAATACCCCATGAAAATTTTTGGGTTGCTTCTTATTATTTCAAAATCAATATATGGCAGCATTCGTATACTGTCATTTCCGCCTATACATGAAAATATTGCCTTAATTGAATCATCTGCAAAAGCGTTCATCAAATCCTCTGCTCTCTTTTGAGGATTATTATATATAAACTCTGACCCTTTTAGAGTGTTCGGCATTTCAATAACTTTCAATCCGAATAAAGTCTCCAACCGTTCCTTTCCCTGATTGTATCTCCATAAAGTCTCCTCGTCACCTGCTCATCCCCAAGAGAGACTCAACGTTGCTACCTTATCGCCCTTATTAAGCTTCCTTGGTTTGATTAAACTTAAGCTCATTTTGCTTTACCTCCTGCAGTTTATTTATAAACCAATTATGTTTTGCACAATCCTTGTTATTAATTTTCTCCATTTTATTATTTTGGTAAACCCTACTTGACAAAAATTCTGTTAATTGCTGCCATTTTCTGTATTATACTTTATAGCACAGCATATTTCAATCTGAAATACTATTGTAAGCATACAAAAAAAAGCCCGCTAAAAAGCGAGCTTCCTTAAAACTATATTCATTTGTGCACCGTATATTCTTTTGTTAAATTTCTCTTTTAATTATGTGTTTTTATATATATGCCATTTCTAATATTGGCTGTTAAAACCCTCCGCAAACTTTTTAATATTACTATGCTGTATGTCTGACTTATCGGAGGTTATCTTGGAAACCTTCTTAACGATTACTTTCTCCATAAAGTTCATTTTATTAAAAATAAATTCTCCACCGAAATGCTTTACTGTTTTTGATTTGTTAATGAGCTCAGAAGGAAAGTTTTCTTTTATTTCCTTTTCAAGCATATCACCTTCTTGCATACCACAGATAAATAATCCTGTTTCTTTGCTCAACAGTACATCAAGATTCCTGTTAATAAAATCTGTTACTTCTTTTTGGATTCTTCCCATGTAGACGGAGCCTCCTATTATGACTCTGTCAAATTTTGAAAGATCAACACTGGTTTTTTCTTTTAAATTTACGATTTCAATTTTGCCTTTCAGCTCATTTGATAATTCCAATGCACATTTTTGTGCACAGCCGTACTTTGTTGCATAAGCTATTAAAGTATTCATATTCCCTCCATTATTTATTTAATGCATCCTCTATGGATTTTAGATATGCTTTGCTGGTTACCGTTCCTCCAGACACTGTATCAACGGTTGTATTTTGTTTTTCGATGACCCTTTGAAACAGCAGTCTGCTTACTTCTTCATTTGCAAATTTTACATCTTCTTCTATCTCTATTTTTGTAATTTTGCGATTTTCTACAGTTACATTCAATTCATTGCACCATCTTCCGAAATCAAAACTTCCTTTATAAACTCCGTCCTCTGCTTCAGACAAATCCACAGAATTAATGCTTACATTCAGCACTTCCTCCAAACCGCGGCTTAAATAAAAAACACCTGCCATACCGACAATAACAATCAAAAGAATTGTAAATCCTAAGATTTTGAATGCCTTCATTTGCTTCTCCCCTCTAAATTTTAATTACAACATCTTCTATAAAGCAATCTATCAGTCTCTGTTTTTGGTTATCATCTATATCCTTTTCAATTATTAATTTGCAAATCAGTCCAATGGCAGAAGACACAATAACTTGTGCTTTTAACTCCGCTTGTTCATCATCTATATCATGAACTTCCTTTAAGCTTTTGCAAAGAACCATCAGTGCATTCTTTTCTTTTGAAGCTCCCCTATACATATAGGATGTGTGCTTGGTAACCTGCGAAGATTGATCCATATGTGCTGCTAAAAATTCATCGGACATTTTCAATGCTTCTTCTATGTAATTTTTCATCATTTTTTTCAACTTTTCTATGGGAGTTAAATTTTCATTATACGTTTTAGAAACAGCATTGACTATTTTCGTATAGCCGCTTTTCATAACATTGTTCAATATTTCATCTTTATCTTTAAAATAGTGGTATATAATTGACGGTGAATATTCTATTTTCCCCGCAATCTTACGAATTGAAAGCTTGTCAAAGCCTTCTTCCGCAATAATATCTTTGGCAGTTGAAATTATTAATTCCTTCATTGCCTCAATTTCTCTTTCTCTTCTTGTATACATTCTAGCTCCTTTTGAACAGCGTTATATTTTCGAACACTGTTCAATAAAAGATTATCATTATTATAACCGTTTGTCAATTGTTTTTCTGTATGCTTTATAATATTTTTAAATCCATGGTAGCAATTTTCCCAAATTTTATGTATAGTAAGATAGAAAGAGGTGAATGACTTAATGAAGTTTAATAATATAATTGAGAGAAATACATTTATAAAAGATATACCCGTCATACTGCTCACTCCAAAAGACGGATTAAAGAAGCATCCCACAGTATTGTTTTATCATGGCTGGAGTTCAGATGCAGAAAAACAAAAGTTTAGAGGGTTTATTCTATGCAGCCTTGGATATCAGGTTATAATCCCATGTTCCATTTACCATGGAACACGAAATCCAATAGATTATAATAATGCACCTAATGCAATAAATTATTTTTGGAATGTTATACTAAAAAATCTTGAGGAATTTGACATTATAATCGATGAAGCAATAAAGAATTTTGAAGCCGATCCTGACAGAATAGGATTAATAGGAAATTCAATGGGCGGCTTTACGTCAGCAGGAATATTTTCAAAAAATAAGAACATAAAAGCTGCTGTTATTCTTAATGGCTCATGCAGCTGGAATTATTACAACGAAATGTTTCTTGAACGCTTTAAAAGCAAAGATTGGCACATCGGAGCCAAAGAGCAAGAAAAAATAGATGCTCTCGACCCTTTAAATAATATAGATAATATTAAAGATAGACCAATGCTTTTATTGCACGGAGATAGTGACACCATCGTTTTCGTAGAAACGCAAAAAGAATTCTATAAAAAAGCTCTTCCTCTATATAATGACAAAGAAAAGTTGAATTTTATCGAATATCATAATCTAAATCATTTTGTAACCACAAACATGATGGAAGAAGCAGGTTCATGGTTCGATAAATATTTGTAATACATAAAAGCGCTAAGTGTTTAGGCCTGTTTAGCTGAAATACCTATACAGCACTTTAGTAAATTCGGGGATATTTTTCTGTATTGATTGCATTGCATTGTTTCTTTCGTTTTCAATTTCCCGGGTAATGCATTCACCGGAATAATTGAGCATTTCAACCGCTGTCTTCTTTATTCCTGTTTTGTAATAAAACATGTCAGCTATTATGTTTAATGCCTCCTTGTTATTAATTAATGCAAAGGATGTAAAAATACAGAACCCCATATTTTCAAGCAAAAATATTTGTCTGTACATCAATTCTAAATCATCCACATCCTTAAATTCCTCGAAAAATTTATCAACAGAAATATTAAACTTCTTTTCCTCACTTATTACCGGCTTAGTTACCAATAACTTTAGAGCCGGATTTTCTTTATATAGATTATATATACCAATTGTCTTAGAGCCTATTATTTTCCCAAGAATTGAGTTCTCTTCAATTTCATGCAATAAATTGTATATCTCGCTTTTCGAGGGCTTCATATTAGTTGCTTTAAAATATATGTTAGTACTGAATACAAATTCTGTTGAATCTATCCCTAATTCAAAAGCTTTAGTGTTTATTTTTTTAGCAAATGAAATATCCTCCATATCATAACAGTGCTGTAAAGCCGCACTCACTTCGCTCTCAGCAGGAGCAGAAAATGCTTCTTCATTATTCCTGCAATGTCTGTTCAGGCATCCAACCACACACAGGGGCGAGCAGGTCTTATTTATTTTTTTGTAGCTTGATTTGTTTGTTTTTACCCCAGATGAAGCAGCACTTTCTTTAACTTCGGGTATATTATTCTTATTCTTTAATAATTTGATTAATGTTATTGAACCATTTCCCGGCAAAGCCTGGCCGCAAATTGGATTATCAATTATTATCCTGGATAATTTTTTACTTTCTATTGAAAATTTATGTTTGTCAAAACATTTGTTTTCAAAATATTTATCATTATTAATCACCACAGCCTTTAAATTTTTGCTGCCCCAAATGTCTCCAAATCCATTTCTGGAACAATAATACTGAGGATAGCCTTCAGGGTATGTACCAAACAGTGTAGATATAGGCATCATAACATCTGCTGCAGGGCCTGTACCTATAATGGCACAGTCATTTCCGAAGCTAGATTTTATTTTAGATATTATATTTGAAACATAGCTTTCATCAGCATTGATATTTCTTATTTCTACCTTATCCTTTTCTATATAAATTACTGTGTTATTATCTTTCGCCTTTCCTTTAATGACCAGACACTCAATACCGGCTGAAGCAAGTTTTTGTGGAAAATCTCCTGTCATATTCATTACTTGCAGACCTAGTCCCTTACCTTTGCGTGTTGCCAAGGTTATTCTTCCGGAACTTGGAGCTGTTGTTCCGGTAAACAGCCCTACAGTAAACACTATTACATTGTCATCATCAAATCTGTCTGTTAAAGGCGCGGTATGTTTATTGGTCAAATATGCAGCAAGCCCTCTTCCATGGTGTTTTATTTCATTGATGTTATACTCTTCGTAAGAAATACTTTTATCGGTTAAGTCTACATAGCAGATTCTACTCATATTTAGCTCCTTTATTTGTTTTTGAAATATTTATAAGCTTCTATCAACCTCAAACTGTATTCATTTTCGGCTGTTTCATAAAAGCCATTAAATTCTTTATTCTCTAATAGATTTCCATCCTTAATTACTGCAATTTTGTCCCAATATCCCTTATAGAAGTCTATTTCGTGCAATATGGAAATTAAAATAATTTTCTTATCTTCTTTAATTTTGTTGAGCAGCTCATATATTTCTTCACTGCTTTTTTCGTCCAGCATTGATGTGCATTCATCGGCTATTATAATATCCGGATTTGTAATCAAAGAACGAGCTATACAAAGCTTTTGTCTTTGGCCTCCGCTGAGTACTTCAACCTTATCATCCAAATAATTTAACAGATTTTTATCTACGTACGTGAGAGCTTCTTCTATGGATATATGCTCATATTTATTTCTTTTGCAAATAGCCGTTGTTTCTTTTAGTGTTTTTAATATTGTATAATTGCTTTCTAAAGCACTGTACGGATCCTGAAATATATATTGAATTTTTGCACATTGGCTAAATGGTCTATGCTTTAATTCTTTAAGTTCTTTATTGTTTAACAGAATCTGTCCGCTATCTTGCTTTTCTAATCCTGTAATAATCTTTGCCAGTGTAGTTTTTCCGCTGCCGCTTTCTCCTATTATCGCAGTACTTTCGCCAAAGGAAAAATTCATGCTGATATTATTTAAAACTTGTTTGTTTACATATTTTTTATTTAAATTTATAACCTTAAGCATTTTATCACTTCTCATAGTTTTATTACTCTGTCGCAGAGCTTCATCAGGAAATCATAATTGTGCGAAACCATTAAAATTGAAGTTTGACTTCTGATTTTATTCAAAAATTCAGTTATTATCTTTGTAGTAATTAAATCCAGTGCCGAAGAAGGCTCATCTAACACCAGCAGCTTTGGCTTTTTTAACAGGCAAAGTATTATTGCAGATCTTTGCTTTTGCCCTCCGCTCATCATATAAGGATAATATTTTAGTAAACTCCTTTCTAATGAAAGATCTTCCAGCATTCTATGTATTTCATCTTCTTCATAGCGAATATTATTGCTGCTTAATACCAGCTGTATGTGATTCTTTAAAGTTATTTTAGGGTTTAATGCATCTTGGCAGAACTGAGGGCAATAGCTTAAATAATTATATTTTTCCTCTCCGATGCTTTTTAAATCCTTATGAAACAATTCAGCCTTTGCATAGGATATTTTACCGGCAAACCCTATTCCAAACAATGAATCCAGCAAGGAGGTCTTGCCACAGCCGCTGTTTCCGCTTAAACCTACAAATTCCTTATCTCTAATTTCTATATTTTTATATGTAATAACTTTGTTGCCATTATAAGCAATACTATAATCCTTTAGTTCTAACATCAATATTCCTCTATTCTTCAAAAGTCAACAGCGAAAGTGACAGCACATAAACAAAAACGCACAGTATAGCAGGAATCAGATACCATAATATAGCATCATCATAGAATAAATTTTCATAATTTATCGCCGCTTTTATCAGCTTGCCCCATGTTTTAGATAATGGATCACCTATTCCAAAAAAAGATAAAGTAGTTTCGTACATAACAGCCTTATTGCATTGCAATATAAAGCATGTGACCGCAACCGGATATAAATCAAAATATAATTTCTTAAATAAATCCACAACATTACCCTTAATAAGCATTGTGTACTTAACCTTATTCTTTTCCATGTAGCCCATTAATTTTGACCGCACTATTTTATAAACCTTTGACCAGGAAAAAAATACTATTGAAAGTATTGTATTGAGCATATCGGGTTTAGAAAAAACTGCAAAAAACATTATTATTATTATTTCCGGAACTATGAGAAACAAATTAGATAAGTGAAAAATTACACCATCTATTTTTCCTTTATATAAGCATGACATAAAAGCCAAGATTATACCAATTAATGTACTTAAAAGCCCCGACATCAATGAAATAAATATTGTTGATTTAAATCCGTTTATCAGCATAGAAAATATATCGCGCCCCATTTCATCAGTGCCGAGCAAATGACTTTTCGATGGTCTTAATAGCGCATCATGGCTAAAATCATCCGTCTCATAAGGCATTATAAAATTACTTGCCATTGCTATAATTAAATATAAAATTAATATTATCATACATACTTTTTTAGTTGATGTTAATTTCGCTGTCATAGGCCTTAGTATTTCTCCGTGTTATTTTTAAGAATTATTTCAAATATCAAGTTTATAGCTAAGCCATACAAACATGTTATTATTAATATTCCTTGCATTAAAGGATAATCTCTGCTGGAAGTGGCTGTTTTTAATAACAATCCTATACCCGGATATGAAAAAATAGCTTCAATAAAAATTGAACCGGTAATTGCATAAATGAATTGGACATTAATTTTCCCCAATAATTCAGGAATAATATTTTTCGATATAAACTTAGATCGAATTTGTTTTTCATCAATATTTAAGTAATTTGCAAATGTTACGTAGTTTTCCTTCTTTATTTTTTGAGTGCTGTTATATGCCAAAATGTATATACCTGGTATTTCGCAGATTATTAACGTACAAAACGGCAAAATAAAGTGCAACAAAATATCTTTGTAAAATTCAGGGGTAAAGAATTCTATTCCCGGTGTATATGCACCCCACGCAGGAAAAATCCTAAGTCTGTAGCCAACTATGCCTTGTATAAGGACTGCAACTAAAAATGAAGGCATTGATTGAATACCTATCATAAGCATCATTTTCAGCTTGCCTGATTTCCCCGTTAATGATGTTTTTATTCCCAGGGCTATCCCTGTTATTGCTGAAATAATTAATGATGAAAATGACAATAGCAATGTCCATGGTAATCTGCCCTTTACTAAACTTATAACCGGCATTCGATAATAAAAAGAATAACCTAAATCAAAGCTGCTCAAATGATTTAAATAAAGAATAAATTGTTCATAAATAGTTTTGTCCGGTGCATAATATTCCTTAAATGCATTGAAAGTTTCTTCCGGCAATGACTGATTTAAAATGTAGGTATCATACTGAGCATATGATAAAGGACTCCCGGGAATTATCCTCGGGAGTATAAAGCTAATGAATAATATTAAGAAAATATAAGCAGAATACTTAGCAAATATCTTAAATCTCATTATTTATTCCACTGTCCCCTTACAAAAGCTAACTTATTATGTATTGTGGGAACTGCTAAAGCAACTCCATCCTTAGTATAGAACCAACCGTCAAACACTTCCAGATTATAAGCACTGCATGTTTTATTATAATAAAGTGTAAGTGTCGGCAATTCTTCAGCAATTATTTTTTGAAGCTTTGCTACTGATTCATATCTGGCGTTCTTATCAAGCTCAACCAGCTGTTGATTAAATGTTTCATTGAATTCCTTGTTGTACCAGCTCTGACCTCCCTGTGTTGTTACCTGTGGAGTAGAAGCTTGAGTCTCTTCAGATACAAACCCCTTTAACAATACAGGATCTCCGCCAAACGAACCATGTCCATTAAATGCAAGGGTAAATTTACCTTCTTTTATTAATGAAGCCACAGAATTTTGATCCATTGCCTTAACTTCAATGCTTATGCCAATATCTTCAAAATACTTTTTCAATAGTTCTGCAACAGGTACATACTCTTCAGGGACAATAAATTCATAAACTAATTCATTCCCATTATATTCTACAATTCCATCATCATTTGAGTCCGTTATGTTCACAGATTCTAACAATGCTTTAGCTTCATTCACATCATAATCATACTCCTTAACATCTGATGAATACCATTCTGATGTTGGATGTATATGACCTGGGTTTCCAGGGTCAGCTGCTCCTTTACGGGCTTTTTCAACCAATTCATCTCTGTTAATTGCATAATACATAGCCTGTCTTACTTCTTTTATGTTTAATTCTTCAACACCAAAGTTAAAATACATTCTTCCAACCCACAATCCAGGTCCTTCTATTACTTTATACTTGCTGTTTTCTTCTTTAAGTTTCATTGCTTCGCCATATTTTATATTAGCCGCTACATCTATTTCATCCGCCATCAAAGCTTCCTTAGTATTTTCAATAGATGACATTATCAGCTTATCGATTTGAACTTCTCCAAGAAAGTAATCCTTATTTGCATTAAATATATAAATCCCGGATTCTTTGTCATAACTTTCAAGAATTAATGGCCCTGAGCCAACAACGGCTTCTGTTGTATTAAACTTTTCAGGTTCGTCTACATTCTCCCAAATATGCTTTGGCATAATCGGAACATTTCCTGCCACATCTGTTAAAAACGGAACAAATATATCTTTTAAAACAATTTCAACCGTAGTCTCATCAATAACTGTTACCGTTTCTACAGGATCTACAGTCACCCACTGGTATGGATGCTCTTTTAAGTAATCAAATGAAAACTTAACATCTTCTGCATTTAAAGGTTGTCCATCTGTAAATTTTACATTATCATTTAAGTAAAACGTATATGTTTTGTTATCATCTGAAACTTTCCATTCCTTTGCAAGCAATGGAATAGTGCCTGTCTCATCCTTCCAAACCAAAGTATCAAATGTAAAACTTACTAACAAATATCCTCTTCCCTTAGGCGATGACGTATATATAGAAGGGTACCCTAAGTTGCTCCCATCCATCCTTAATACTCTTTCTTCTCTTGGTGTTTCGTTAACTTCTTCAACATTTGCCGGCTCTTCTGCTTTTTTCGCATCAACGTTTTCAGACTGTTTATTAGAGCAAGAAGCAAAACTAAGCACCATAAAAATAACTAAAACAATTGATAATAATTTTTTCATGACTCCTCCAAATTGTTAATTTTATACCATATTTATTATACTGATATAAACAACTTAAATGAAATGAATCTTTTTTATGTTAATCAAACAAATCTAAAAATAAACTTATATCCTAAAACAATATACTCTATATGCGTTAACTAAACCGCATAAATTAAATTCCTAAGCCATATAAAAAACCGAATATTTCAGTCTATTTGCTAAGATATTCGGTGGGAATAATTAAATTATGTGTACCAGATGTACTTTGATTTTAATACTATATACGTCTAATATCTTACGCCTACGGCTTACAGATTCCGCAAGGCCCATATCCCTGATCAATTGCTTCAGTTCTGCTGTTAAATATAATCTTATTGTTTTTGCTCATTTTTTCGACTGAACTGCAATCTGGGCGGTGAAATTTCTTACTGTTTGTATTGCCTATATATTCGGCTAAATTTGGTTCTTCATTTGCTGTAGCTTCCCATAGTCCAACTTTATTGTCTCGGGCAACTTCCTGCAATGCTGTAAACTCATCAACATACCGTACGTTCGGTGGATACGTAGCCACCTGTGCATACCCAATGTTGAGTAAATGCTTATTGTACATTTCACCATTTAACCACACATACGCAAGCAAACGGCCATATTTGTCACGCTCTTGGACATCAAATTCTAAAGTAACTTCTTTACCTTCCAAATATTTTTTTGTATATTCAGATGTCAATTTTCCTTCCTCAACATTTCTATTAGCGTCAGGATGAACGCTTTCAGGTGTATCAACACCAATGAGACGAACCTTCTCTTTCTTTCCATCAAAATTTATTTCAAAGGTATCACCGTCAACAACTCTAATAACTTTATATTTGTTAGAATCAGAGTTCGTTTCCAGACTTTCGCCAACAAAATAAGCTCTCGCATTAACAATTATCATATATACAATTAGTATTAAACCTACATACTGTAGAACTTTCTTCATTTTCAGCATCCTCCATAGCATAATAAACATATCGTACTTTATTATGCAAAATTTCTCAACAGCAATAGTTCATGGTATTAAATAGCAAAGACTATATTTTGATGTGCTCCAGCCACTGTTCCAGACCGAGAATATCAAAGATAGACACGGGAAGTATCTTGTAAACAGTTTTCATGGCACATCTCATTTTCTGCCCATCTTGAGAGCATCCTTTGTCTTTATAAGTCTTTCAGCATCTGTGCAAAGCGTTCGAGAAATTCACTCAGGTCTTTATCTCCTTGATAGTCCGCACGCAAAACGGTTCCACCTCGGCGTAAAACAAGGTAGCTTATTTCACCATCCTTCAACAGATATATCTCTTCCAAACCACCGACAGGCGGCAAATCTTGATATTTCTCCTCCATCACTCTATAAGCACACCACTCCTGCACGCGTTTCTGTGCCAGAATATCCACAGGATAGCGAGTAATGGACAAAATCAGGTGTGGCACATCGTTGATATCAATCCCACCGTCGAAATGAGAGTAGGATCCATATTGCCGAAAATACCAGCTTTCTGGATCGAGCATGGTGCCTCCGTGGGATATGTAGTCCATGTTATTCATGTTGTCGCCTGTGAGGCGAAATTCTGGTCCTTCGATTTCGCTTAGCGTGACAAAATTGGAGTCAGCTAAGTCAAACGGCCGATAACCCAGACCGAAGAACAGCTGAAAGGTATTCAGCACCACAGGAATTAGAATGATGATGCCCAAAATCATGAACCAACCGGAACGGGATATTCTGCTTACACTTTTTCCTGCGCGACAACGGTGCAAGCATAGAAGCCCCAGCAAATAAGAAAGGTTCAGCAGAACAAGGCCCATTACAGACAACAATAATGGCAGCACCGGATATTTGCTGATAGTTTCCACCGGAAAATATTTCATATAGACCCATCCAATACTGCCTGGCCAACCACCATGATATAGTGAGAGCAGGAAAAAATTGAGTACCAGCAGACCAAGCCCGCTGAGGTACTTTTGTTTGGAAAAACGCTTTAGCGCATAGTCTAACGCTTCGAGGTCGGTGTGGGCTTCCGCCTTCAAGTTCTCCGTTACGAAGACAAAGTAATTCTTCCTAAACATACCGAGATACTGCCATCCAGCGTCCTCATAAAGCGCATTCAGCTCAGTGTCTTCTTCAGTTTTACTGAGCATCGGCTCAAGATGGAACTGGAGTACTTTGGGTTCCTCGTGGCAAAATAAAGTGAATGGGCCGGCGGTCATGGAAAAAAGAAGCCCTTGCGACGCCATTCTCTCTAAATAGCGCTCGATGGCAGAAATATCATATCCATTGACCTGTGTCAACTTCCAACAGCTTTTTTTAATATTCATAGCAACGCCTCCTCCCCATCTCGTAAACACTTCTGTATGCGTTCCAACTCCTCCATATAGGTCTCCCTGCCCTTATCCGTCAGATGGTAAGTTCGCTTGCGGCCATCCACAGCGACCTCCTCAATTAGTCCATCCTCCTGAAATTTTGCCAGTATCGTATACAGCGTGCCAGGGCCAAGTTGTACGCGGCCACAGGTTCGCTGTTTCACATATTCCGTAATATCAATGCCACACATATCCTTCTTTAAAAAGGCCATCAGCACATAAAACATGGATTCTGTCAGCGGCCCTCGTACTTTATTTTTCATAGAGTTCCTCCGTTCGCATCTTCAATATCGTATCTCGATATTGCATGATGATATTATACTGTTTTTGTTTTTAGGTGTCAACAAAAAAGCACCCTTGAAGGATGCTACGTTGATTAATAATTTAATTTACATGTTCTGCCAATTCTGCCTGAACCTCATATATGTTCAATGTCTTATTGAACTGCTTCTGGATTGGCTGAGGTAACCCCGATACCCATATCTTCAGCTCTGCATCTAGATCTAAATGACCTGCCGTTTCAACACTGAAACTTGTAATCTTGCTGTATGGAACTGATTTGTATTCTATTTTCTTGCCTGTCAGCCCTTGCACGTCTATAAGTATCAACCTTTTGTTAGTAAATATAAACATATCCCTAATTAGCTTGTACGCCTTATTAATTACCTCATTGCTTGACAACAAATGCCCGTATTCCTCTTGAGCTTTTTCTGCATTATATTCAGAAGCATTACCTAGTACTCCATTAAATAGTCCCATTATTAAACCTCCTCTTGAAATTATTCAAATTATATACCAAAAGAAGTATTTTAACAACCTTTTTTGATGTACCCGCTTTCACCACATACCTCATACAGTTATAATCAATCTGCATACATAATTAATTGCAGGTGGGAATTTGCACACCGGTATTAACCACCGCCAACCGTAAGCGTCTACCTTTTTCGCCACCGAAATGAAAAAGACACCTCGCTAGGTGTCTGGATATGATTACATATGGCAAGAAATATTCAATTTCCAATCACTACTTACCCTATGTAGAAATACATCAGTACATAATGGCACAGGGAACCTGCCAGAACAAATATGTGAAACAACTCATGAAACCCAAAATAGCTTTTATTAATATTTGGTCTTCTCATCCCATATATTACACCGCCTATTGTATAAAATATACCGCCTAAAAACAGCCAATACATTCCACCTGAAGGCATCATGCTTACAAGAGGCGATAAAACCAATACAGCCAGCCAGCCCATTGATATGTATAAAACAGAACTAACCCAGTTTGGAGCTGTAATCCAGAAGAGCTTAATAAAAGTACCGACCAGTGTTATGGACCAAACCAGTGTCAATAGTTTGTAACCGATGCTATTGTTCAAAACAAGCAGGCAAATGGGCGTATAGCTTCCGGCAACAAATACAAATATCATAATGTGATCAAGCTTTCTCATTACTAACTTTGCTTTTTGCTTTGACTTATCAATTAAATGATAAATCGTACTTGTGGAATACAATAAAATCATGCTTATGCCAAATATGAGGAAGGCAGCTAACGTTGCAGCATTATTGGAATTTTTAGAATTAATTAATAACAAGATCGTTCCAACAACTGCAAATATTGCACCTCCTAAGTGCGTAAATGCGCTTGTTAATTCTTTTTTATCAGCGTTCATAATAGATACCTCCTATATAGTTTTTAAAACTATGTTATATAGTTATGATATTCCTCTCCTTGATAAATGTCAATGGTTACTTGAAAAAAATTTTTCAATAACATATAATATTATATATTACTATATACATGCATGAGGAGTAGAATATGCAATTAGAAGAACTATTAGACTTTTTAAACAGTAGCCAGTTCTTAAATCAAATTGAAAGTTCAAAAATTCCCAATATTAATTTATATATGGATCAAGTGCTTTCATTTATGAATGAAAACCTGGAACATTACAAACAAAATTCAAAAGATAAAATCTTGACTAAATCAATGATAAATAATTATGTCAAAAATGAGCTTATTCCTAAGCCTGAAAACAAGAAATATTTCCCTGAGCATATTATCTCCTTAATTTACATATTTTATTTAAAACAAATATTATCTCTTGAAGATGTAAAGAACATAATGAATCAATACGAAAAAGACCATTTTAACAACGATAGCATTAATAATTTATATAAAGCTTTCTTATTATCTGAGCAAAATGAAGTGTCAAAACTGGAAAAAGATCTTGAAGAATTGGCAAAAAACATATATGAGGACTTCCGGGATTTTGATGAAGATGAAATTATATTTCTCTTTATTATGCTACTATCGTCACGTGCCAATACTTACAAGTCAATAATTGAAAAGCTTACAAAACATTTATCAAACGATAGAAACACTAATTCAAAATAAATATTAATTGAGGGTAATTTTATGAACAGATGTCCTTGGTGCGGCAATAATGATTTGTATATCAAATATCATGACGAAGAATGGGGAGTGCCTGTACACGATGATAAAAAACATTTTGAGTTTCTTGTTTTAGAATCAGCACAAGCAGGTCTAAGCTGGCTAACCGTCCTTAAAAAACGAGAAAATTACAGAAAAGCATATGATAATTTTGATGTTAACAAGGTCTCACAGTACGATGAAAATAAAGTTAAAAAGCTTATGCAAAATGCAGGCATAATAAGAAATCTAAAAAAAATTGAAGCTTCGATAAACAATGCCGAACGATTTATTGAAATTCAAAAAGAATTTGGAAGTTTCGACAAATATATATGGAGCTTTGTAAACAATACTCCCATTTTAAATAATTGGAATGACATTTCAGAAGTTCCTGCTAAATCAGAGCTTTCTGACAAGGTAAGCAAAGACTTAAAGAAAAGGGGATTTAAATTCCTGGGTTCGACAATAATGTATGCTCATCTCCAAGCTACGGGATTAATAAATGATCATTTGTCAAGCTGCTTCAGATTCAATAGCTAACAAATTAATGCTAATAAGTCAGTTTTTTAATATTCTAGAACTTTATTAAGTTATTGCTTAGCAGAATACTTTCTAAAAATACCAACAGACTGTAAAATATTTTAAGCTTTACAATCTGTTGGTATTATTTTTCATGCAAACAACTTAAGGTTTAATTCCTTGTAGGGATCATCAATCGTTCAACTTATGACTGTGCGCGCCATTTGATCGAGTTTCAATTCCTAATAATTAGCCTGAGACTTCCAAGCACTTTAAAATCTCCATGAATTGTAATTAATACTTAATTCTGCTATAATCAGTATACTATATTAACATACTGGGAGAATTTATATGCACTATACTATAAGCAGTTTTGCTAAAATGCAAGGACTGACTGTTGACACAATACGCCAATATGAGAGAAAAAAAATAATTGTTCCTAAAAAGAATAAAATCAATAATTATCGCTATTTTAACGATTATGATGTAAGGGGTGTGTCTACCTGCAAATTCTACAGCAGCTTAGGATTTTCTCTTTCACAGGCCTCAGAAATGATAGGCGATATGCCTTCATGCGAGCTTTCTGCACAATTTGTAAAGCAAGCACATTGTGTTGAAAAACATTTAGAATTTGAACATGCAAAACTGAATAGGCTGAATATGTTCATAGAGTGCTTTAAATACATACCTGATAAAATTAATTGCTATACCACTGTCAGATTTCCTAATCTTGTAAGGATAGTACATTCTGATAACGGGATACTTTCGCTGAATGAGGAAACCACTGCAGAAGTAAAGCAGTGGATTAATTTACTTCCAGTAACGTTTTATACGCGCTGGATAAATAGTAAAATAATGAGAAGTGATTCAGAACCTTTTAAAATTGAAATGGCTCTAACAACAGATGTTAAATCTGCCAAAGAATTAGGATTGAAATTAAGCAAAAATACCGTAGTTGCAAAAGCATCAGATTATATTTTTACAGTTATAAAAAAACCGGATCTTGAACCAATGGATCATTGCCATTTCAATCCCGTCAAGAGATATCTAAGTGAAAATAATCTCGAGCTTTCAGGTGACAGCTTTCTGATATACTTAGCTTCCGATATTGTTAATGGAGACAAATATAATTACCACGGTGTATTTCTGCCAATTAATACTAAATAAAATTATGCTCTACTGCTATTGACATTGGTGTCGCACCATACCTTAAAATAATATTTGTTAATAAATAAACATTATTTTGGAGGAGAAAAATGTCAAAAAAAATTATCAGTTTATTTTTATGCATTATGATGGTTTTCAGCTTAGCATCATGTGCAGCAAATTATGTTGAATCAGAAAAACCAATTTCTTCGGATTCACCAGCATACAAAGCAGGAGAATACACTGCTTCTGCTAAGGGAAATTTCGGTGATATACCTGTAACCGTAACTTTCAGTGATACCGAAATATTATCTATAACTGTCGGGGAAAATCAAGAAACTCCCGATATTGCAAAACCGGTTTTTGAAAAATTACCAAAACAGATCGTTGAGGGACAGACCCTTAAGGTTGATATGATTACAGGGGCAACAAACTCCAGCAAGGGACTTTTAGCAGCTGTTGAAGACTGCATAGTACAAGCAGGTGGAGATGTTGAAGCCCTGAAAAATAAAGAGGTTGCAAAGACTGTCAAAGAAACAATTGAAAAAACCGCAGATGTTGTAGTTATTGGAGGAGGCGGTGCAGGTGTTGCAGCAGCGGCTTCAGCTTCCGAAAATGGAGCTTCGGTAATATTGGTTGAAAAAGGAGCATCATTAGGTGGAAACACTATTCGTGCTGGCGGAGGATACAATGCTGTAGATCCTGAATTGCAATCAAATGTTGAAATGAATGACGCTTTATCTAATGACCTCAAAGCTATTTTAAAAGTTGATGAAAATGAATTTGGTGAGTACAAGGATACAATTCTTACACTAAAATCACAAATAAATGAATATTTTGAATCAGGAGACACTACAAAACTTTTTGATTCTCCCGAACTTCATATCTATCATACATATGTAGGCGGACACAGAACAGATAAAAACGGTGTTGAAATACACAGCAATTTAGACTTGGCAAAAACATTGGCAAACAATTCATTGCCTGCATTAAAATGGGCTGTAAGCCACGACGATAATCTTGAAATAAGAGATAGCATTTTTACAGTACTTGGTGCTATGTGGCCTCGTACACATTCTTTGAATGCAAATGTTGGATCAGGATTTATTACTCCACTTGCTGATTCTGCAGTTGAAAATGGAGCTGAAATAATGCTTGAAACAAAAGCAGATGAACTTATTGTAAAGGATGGTCGAGTTGTTGGAGTAAAAGCAACTCAAGCTGACGGAACACCTGTTATACTTAACGCAACAAAGGGAGTTATTATGTCAACAGGAGGCTTTGCAGCAAACGCTAAAATGGTTGCAGAATATAACACTTATTGGCCGACAATTCCTGAAAATATGAAAAGTACTAACACTGCTAATGCAACAGGCGATGGTATTGTAATGGGAAAAAGCGTTGGAGCAAATCTTGTAGGTATGGGATTTGCACAATTAATGCCAAGCTCACACCCAGAAACTGGAGCTCTTTCAGGCGGAGTATGGGGAAGTGCGGAATCTCAGGTATTTGTAAATAAGGAAGGAAAGAGATTTGTCAATGAATATGCCGAACGTGATGTCTTGGCAAGTGCTGCACTTGAGCAGACAGATGCTTTATTCTACATTATCTGCGACCAGATTACTGCCGGAGATCCTCAACCCGGAGACAAAAACGGCTGGGGTGATGTAATAGATGATCTTGTTGCATCAGAAAGCATATACAGAGCTGATTCTCTTGAAGAACTTGCAGAGCAAATGGGTGTACCTGCAGATGTATTTGTAGAAGAAATAGAAAAATATAATTCTTACGTAGATATTCAGTCAGACACTGATTTCGGAAAAGCAAATTTCGGCGGTAAAATTGAGGTTGCTCCGTTCTATGCAACACCGCGTTCACCGTCATTGCACCACACTATGGGCGGATTAGAGATAAATCCTGATGCACAGGTTCTTGATGCTAACGGTAATGTCATACCAGGCTTTTATGCAGCAGGAGAGGTTACAGGAGGTATACATGCCGGTAATCGTCTCGGAGGCAACGCCCTTGCTGATATCATGGTATTCGGAAGAATAGCAGGTGAAAATGCAGCAGCCGGCAAATAACATAATTGTCTAAATTGTAATACCTTTGGATTTTCTTAACATAATTATATACCACACGAAAGCCACTGTGTCACAAGGAAAAACTAAGAAACGCAAACTGAATACGAGAAAATAGCCTGTGGAGTACAAAACCCACAGGCTATTTAAATATTTTTATATATTGATACTGGGCTCAGTTCTTACTATGATTTGACAGCATGCAAGAATGCTCTGGCATAAGGACGGTGAAAATAGAAAGAGGGCAAACCAAGCTTAGTAGCAAGGTTTGCCCATACTTTCGTGGTAATCAAGATTAGCTTTAGTAAGAGCCAAAAGGCTCATATCAAGCGAATGCTCATTTGCGTGATATCTTATTATATTTGCTTGCTTTTATTCCAATACCATAGTAGCAAGCAATGGAATGTTCTCTTGCAAATTTTCTAGTCCACCATAGCGGAACACCGCCACACGACCACCCTTCCCCAGAGCTAAGAGTTGATAGACACTGTCATCTGCTTCTCCCACGATGACAAAATCCAATCCATCATAGTCCACCTCCCAATATTCCCATTGGAGATTTACTAGGCGGTACTCTGCCAGCTGAATCTTTGCCACTGTGGAGGCAAGTGCAGGGACTGTGAGATGGAAATAAGCCATATCTAGGTTTGGCGAATAATGATAGGGTGCACCTTTTGGCGAAAAGCCCATCTCATCGCCTGTAGCTTCAGTGGTATAGCCATCTTGAATGACAGTATAGCCTTGCCAACAGAAAATGGAGGGAATAGATTCCACCCGATCCACCTCATCACGGAAAGCGTGTCCATCAAAGACCTGTTCCCACGGTGCTACAGAAACGGTTTCTATTTGAGAAAGAGCGATATAAGGCTTGTTAAACTCTGTGAGCGGTGTGTCCTTGTAGGTGGAAAAATGCCAAATTCCAGATAGGTAAAATAGGCTCAAAACGCCTAACAACACACCATGCTGGAGTTTTCGATTGTTTTTTTGTTTGCAATCTCGCAAAAAAGAGAGATTGCTAACTGCGCCCAAGACAGAAACCATCACCAGAAACGGAGAACTCAACACAAATAAAAGGGCTAGGAATTTCATGTGTGGGTCTGGCTGTACATCAAATTTGCTAGCGGGAAGTAGATAAGAAAGTGCCAACCCAAGTACAATCAAAGCAAAGGGCGTACAGATGGCCCCACAGAGTCGACGTTTCGCAGATTTGCGCCATTCAACGTGGCAACGCTCCCATTCTTCTTTAAAATTAAATGTTTCACTCTCTAGGGTTTGCTCATAAATATAGGCGGAGTGAGAAATCTTTCCAAAATAAGTGCCTCCCTCCAAGGTGGGAGGTTCGGCTTTTGGCGTTTCTCTGGGTACTAAGAAATACCGCTTATTTTCTGGGGTTCCGCGTCGGAGCAAGGAGAGATTATCGCCAATCCACTGGGGGTACCAACCCTCCTTTGCCAAAGCGGTAAGCCACTGAGTGGAGGCAACGGGGTCATAGACACTGATAGGGGTAATGATGAGTTTTCTATTCATAAGTGAATCCTCCTTACTCAATTCATTTCACTTTTTCAAATGGGTGGGCAACTAGGCAGTATTAGCAACTGTAATATACGCAAAATATAAAATTTACCCACTGGGTATTTTTTCGACCACTACCATTTCACAAAAATTTTCTTCGGTAGATATATAAAATAAGTTTACCATATTAAAGTGATGGCTTCAACTCTCAAATTGTGAACAATGCTGAATAGCTATTGACAACAGCTTGTGGTATTGTGTTGTGCTTGAGGAGGTGATGAAAATGCAAAAAGAAAAAATACTCAGTGAACTGTACCACGGAAACATTCGCCCAGCCGAAAAAAAGATTGTGCAAGGTAGTGATTACAGGATGGCACAGCTGAAACTTTTTAATTTAGTCGAGGAGTTGGATAAGCGACTGAATGAAGAAGAAAAGAAAATGCTTGATGAAATCATGTCATCAGCAAAATCATTGTATCCGAAAAGGAAGAACGATATTTTCGCACCATCCCACAGAAAGTAAAAATCGTATATCGTGAGATTGGTCTGATGGATTTGACAGACACCTCAGCATTAGCGGAGAAACTGAAAATAGCCTAAGAACAGCAAAAGGCAGACAGTTCACGAAAAACTGTCTGCCTCAATGCAAGAAACTATTGATTTTTGAGTTGTACCATACGACACCGTGGCTAAAGTGTCTGGGGTTTTTTCTGATCTATAAGGATTATTTAAGTTAAGCTAAAAGTTTAATTTTTCTACAATAATTGAAATCTGTTCTGGAGTTGGCGATTCTTCCATGTTCAATACAATAATTTTATCTAAAAAAAGCAATATATACTCACCTGTAGGAGTATACTCATAATAGAATTGGTAAGCTTCTACTGTGCCAAAAATTTTGTTATCAATGGACTCAAAGCTTGTATTGTCTCGCCATTCTGGTATTTTAAGCAGGTGCTCTTTTGCAAGCTTGTAGACGAAATCAAACTTAGGCTCTAAAATCTCATATTCTATTTCTGGTGGGGCATCTTTTGCCGGCAGAGAATCTTGCTCATAAGCACTTTTTGAAAGAAAAAAAGTATTATCTATCTCTTCCTTATATGAATAATAGTCATAATCAATTGGGCCGTATAAATCCTCACAGGTGAGAGGAATGGTGTCGCTGTATAACTTGTACTCGTGGCTATATGCTGAACCCATGGACCAAGCAACAGTTCGATAAGCCGAGCCATCATCCATACTAAATCCAAATTTCATAATAAGCACCATAATAAGCGCAAGATAGGAAAAATTAGCAATTGTAAGCACCACAATTGAGATTACTTTATTTAACTTAGCAGATGCTTTTTTCTTCTTTAGATATTTAATTGATGACCAAAATATAATCATCAAAATTGGCATTTGTGCAATAGCTAAAAATAGACCGAACAAACTTGTTTCATAAGCAAGGTAAAACAGAAAGTAGCCCAAGCTTCCGAAGATAAAACTCATAAAAAGTACATCGACGATTCTATGAACTATGTTTCTTCTTTTGTCACACCCACCGCCATTGGCAATAGACTTCTCCGAGCGTTTGCACCACATGAGGTAATTAAGCAGGGAATATGCTTCATAAATAATAACTGCTAAGAACATAAAAACAGGAAAGATACGAGTGTAGTCTGATAAAAAATCAATAGGATTTAGTTGAAATGAATTGAACTGTACAACCAAATTTAATATAAACACTAAAATTGAAATAACCATAGATGGAAGAAAACTCTTTTTCATACATCTTTTGATATTCTTGAATTTCTCTTTTTCATCTGTTTCAAATGGTATCGGATTATCATTTTCACTGCAAAATATTTGCATTTGGTTAAATTGAGTTACAAAATTCCAACCGGCAGCCTTTGCATAATCGAAATATGTTTGCTGGTTATCGGTTATGCCGGGATTAAAAACAGAGCCTTCAGGAAAATATGTGACCGTATATTTTAATCTTTGCGGTGTTCCTTTTCTAAATGTCCAAAAAAAAGATCCGCATTCCTCCAAAAAAATACCTTTTGCAGCCAGTTTCTCTAATTTGATTTCCATCTCTTCATAACGGTCAAACCTAAAATTCATTAATTTTTTAATTTTGTCATTCATTGTTGCTCACCTCTTTTACCAGCATTTCATAATCTCTTTCTAATTTTTTCAATCTTATATATTCCTTTTCAATCATTTCTCTACCTAAATTTGTTATGACATAGCTTTTTTTTCGATTTTCTATTTTAGTTTCAATAATGATTTTTTCTTTAACAAAGTTGTCCAATAAGCTGTATAAAGTTCCTGGGCCAATGATAACCCTCTCATTTGTAAGATCTTTTACCTTTTTCATAATATCAACACCGCAGCTCTCTTGTGTTAGACAAATAAGAATATAAAACATTTGCTCTGTTAAGGTTTGATATTTTTCTCGAGCCATCTACTCACCTCTTAACATCGATAATCGATATTTTATGTTTGTAGAATAACATCGATTATCGATATTGTCAAGAATTAAATAGCAGACTATATCAAGTCTGCTATCGTATATAAAATTTGCTTGTCCTACATCTACATCACATATGCAACTAATATTAATATGCCATATAGTTACGCACTAAATACTTCATTAAAAAGCTTCATTGCACAAGCTTCTCTTCTTTCTATATTTTTTAAAATATCTTTATCATTTTTATAAAGTTCTTCTTTTTCTTTAAACCTTTCTTTAATAGAAACAACTTCTGTTCCTTTTACCATTTTATCAGCAAGATATACTACTTCCATTTCTGTAGGAATTTCTGAAATATACTCAAGGTTTGCATGATTGCGTACAATAGTTGATATTTCTTCATATCCCATTTCTAAAAGCCACTTTGCACCTAAGCTGGAATGACGAGGATGCCCTTTAGCTATGTCATGAAGCAGTGATGCTGATACAACAAGTCTGCGATTGAGCCGTATTCCTTTCTTGTCCAATATTTCGCAAATATTTATCGCTTCCATGGCAACTCTTACAGAGTGCTCTCTTACATCCTGCGGCACATTGAAATATTCATACATTTCAAGGCACAAAAATGTAGGCGGAATATGAATGTTTGAGCCGAACTCCAAAAGCTTAAAATAGTCCGTAGGTGTATCTGCATCAAGAGTTATTCCCGGATCAACAAACGGTATATTCAAAAAGCCTTCTGCCATGTTATTCAGGGCTCCCTGCATGCCGTTAACTCCGTTGTAGCCTAAAACTTCCTTCACTCCCTGTGCGCTCAACAGAACTGGGTGACCGTCCGTTCCTTCATACGAAGGCTGAGCTGCTTTTATGTTTTTTAAATCTACTTCATCAATCATTTTTTTTAAAGTGAATTGCTGAACAAATGGGCTGTCCGACGGAGTCACAAATACCATATCTGTGTCCTGTCCCAGCTCTTTTAGTCCAATACAAACCGAATCAAACATATGTGTCGTCCGGTAATTTTCATTTTTTATGCATTTTATATTATAGCCCGCAAGCTGGTTCTCAATGTCCTGTGACCTGTGACCGGTAACTACAACTATCTTGCCAACACCGGCTTTAATAAAATTACTTGCAGTGGTTTCAATCATAGTTTTCTTATCTATTTTAAGCAGCGGTTTAAAGTCCTTCATTCTTGAGGATAATCCTCCAGCTACTATTACCGCTCCTATTATTTTCGTTTTCATATAGGACCTCGATTAATTATTTGCGTCAAGACGCATATTTAATAGGCTTTCAGCAAATTTTTCAGTTTTTTCTGCTGTTTGCCTGCTCATAAACGAGCTCTGATCTCCTTTATCCCTTGCACTTAACATTCCGGAATATATTAACGATGAGTGCTTACAATAACGTATAATTCCTTCTTCAAAAACATCTGCTCCTTTTTCCGGTCTGTATCCGCATGTAGCTATAATCGCGCACCTTTTGCCTTTCCACAATGAAGGCCCTTTTTTTTCGCCATAGTACTTGTTCATACCGTATGCCAGCCGGTCAAGAGATGCTTTCATCGGAGATGTGCAGTACCATGAATATATAGGCGTAGCCAAAATTAAGAAATCACTTTCATAAACCTGGTCAAATATGTCCTGCATGTCATCTTCTAATACACACCCGAATCCATCCCAATTGTTTTGACAGTTCTTGCAGCCGATACATGGCTTTATATTCTTATCATAAAGCCATATGCAGGATACATCTGAACCTGCTTTCTCAAGCGCATTCACAAAAACATTTAAAAGTGATGCTGTATTTCCGTTTTTTCTTGGGCTTCCCATTAATATGCAATACTTCACGGTTTCCTCCTATTATTTTTATATATGTATTTTTTTTATTTCCTTAAATAAAAGCTTTGCCGCTTCAATATCTGTTTCAGTAATTATCTTAATACCTTTCTTTCTGTGTAATGGTAAAAATGTTTTAACCTGCTTTGCAGCTGACATACCGCTGCCGGATTTTCCCTCGTCTATTCCCGATTCTTCCAAATTCCATAAGGATATATGCTTGTTTTCCGCCTCAATTATTCCCTGAATTGTCATATCTCTCGGTTTATTTGCATCACTTGATACTGTAATCATGCAAGGTATTTTTACCTTGACAATCATATTTTTATCTTCGCAGGGTTTTACTGCAGTAATTTCTTCCATATCAGAGCTGAGCTTTATATCGACAGCATTGGTTATCTGCGGTAAATTTAGATTTTCAGCGACCTGTGGACCTATATGTCCAGTTTCTCCTCCCGGCGCTTGACACCCTGTTATTACAATGTCGTACCTCCCTGTTTTATCTATGGCTGATGCAAGAACTTTTGACATGGCAAGAGTATCTAAATCATTCAGTTTATCATCACATATATGTATAGCATCATCTGCTCCAAGTGCCAGACATTCAAGCAATATTGGCTTTGCATTCGAGCAATCGGCTGTTATGACTGTGATATGCGCATCACCATATTCGTCTTTTATTTTAAGGGCTAATTCCAATGCCTTAGCATCAGTTTTATTTAAAATATAATCAGTCTTATCTGATATTAGTTCCTCGGTAAATTTTTTAATATGTTCAATATCCGGAACCTGTTTAACACATACAATAATTTTTAAAGACATGTTTTATCCTCTTATATGCTTTATCAGTTTCTGCTCATCAGGATTTTTTCATATTCTTTGGACGCGTATACATAAGCCGGAATTTTTGATTCCGAGTCAAGTATGCTTAGCCCGATTTCTTCCGGAATTAATAAGCCGTTTCTAATATTAATGCTGCTTATACTCCCGTATTGAATTTTATATTTGAATATGTCGTTCATACTTATACGCGAAATGTACGACATTATTCCTCTTATAACACCTGCATGAGTAACAACAAGTATATCTCCCTGGGTTTGATTCAAAATTTTATAGAGACCTGCCATTGCCCTTTCTCTGCACATCGACATGCTCTCTCCGCCTTCAACTTTATATGTTTCAAAACTTTTTCCCCGTTCTTCATACTCCAGCGGATATCTCTTTTTTATCTCTTCAAAGGATAACCCGTCCCATTTTCCCATATCAATTTCAGAAAAGTTATCCATGGTTTTTATTTCATACTTTTTTCCGGCGATTATTTTGCCGGTTTCCATTGCCCTTATTAGCGGGCTTGTATATATACCATCAAAGTCAGCATCTTCAAAAAAATATTTAATATACTTTGCATGTTCTTTTCCTGCATCACTTAGAGCAATATCTTTCTTGCCTATACACATCTTCTTAGAGCTGCTTATTACAGGCCGGCAATGCCTTACCAAGTATATTTTGCGTGTACTGTGAATTCCTTTCATATAAAATCTCCATTCATTATATCGAATATACAATCTCGCTAACAAATAAAGATGTCGGAAAACCGCTGTTAATAAACGGTTTTCCAACTATTTGAGAGAGTTGAGAGCAAATTATTTATTGTTTTCCATTATTTCTTTTAATTTTCCCCATCTTTCATTGAAGATATCTTTAGGCATCAGCTTTGGACCGCCTTCAGGTATTATAGGTGCAAATTCCATCTGATCAAGAACCTGAGTTTTTAAATCTATTCCAGGTGCAATTTCAGTAAGAATCATACCTTTATCTGTTCTTTCTATAACACATCTTTCAGTAATAAATAAAATACGGTTACCTTTTTTAAGTGATTGTTCTGCATTAAATGTTAACTGCGGACAGCTTTTAACAAATTTTTTGAATTTACCTTCTTGGTCGATAATCATTTTTCCGTCTTCTACTCTGCATTTTATGCCGCCTGCTGTAAATGTTCCTACAAATATTGCATTTTTAGCTGTTGCAGCAATGTTTGCGAAACCACCGACACCCATTATCTTACCATTGAGAAGACTTGTATTTACATTACCATCCTTGTCAACTTCGCTTAGTCCAAATACACCGAAATCAAGTCCTCCTCCATCAAAGAAACTGAAATGGTCACCTTGATCACAAGAAGCCTCTATATTCCAGTGAGCGCCAAAGTCATTGCCGCCTCCCGGAACTCCGCCTATACTTCCAGATTCTGAAATCATTGTGATTTCATCTGCACAGCCTTCCTCAGACATTACATTTCCGGTATATGTTGGAGTACCAATACCAAAATTACATTTATATCCTGGTTTTATTTCCATAGTCAGTCTTCTCAGCATTACCTTTTTCTCATTAAGAGGCATTGCTTCCATGCTTCCTTCAATCGGAACTCTGATTTCTCCGGTAAATGCCCTGTTGTAGAAAGTTCCCTGGGTCTGCATTATGTCTTCCGGATGCTCAGCAACAACTATGTAATCCACATATATACTTGGAACTTTTACAAGCTTTGGATTTAGAGATCCTGCTTTTGCAAGGGATTCTACCTGTGCTATTACTATTCCTCCTGATGCCTTGGCAGCCTGTGCCACAGACAGCATTTCTAAGTTAAGAGCTTCTTTTTCGCATGTTATATTTCCGTTTTCATCTGCTGTTGTTCCTCTCATAAAGCCTATATCAATAGGAAATGCCTTAAAGAAGAGATATTCTTCGCCCATGAAATCCGGGATATATTCTACCAGCTCTTCTCCTTTTTCTTTAGTAAGGTCGTTAAGTTTTCCTCCATCATATCGCGGGTCGATAAATGTTCCCAAACCTGTCTTAGTTAGTAAACCCGGTGCCCCTCTGCCAGCCTCATGATAAAGTTGAATCAGTGTGCCCAGTGGGAAATTCCATGCCATAATTTTATTATCGACTATTTGCTTAATAACACTTGGAGATGAACCTGCATGAGAAACGATTAATTTTGTCATTAATCCATCAGCTACCCATAAGCATTCTCCTCTTTCCCCTTTAGGCCCTTTGCCCCAGTTTCCAAGTCCAGCAGCGTGTGTATGTGTAATATTTTTAGGATGTCCTGTTTCATCAAACCTCTTTCTTACTGCAAGAGCAACTTCTTCAGGCCACCCTGCAAGCCCGAAACCTGCAGTACAGACTGTTGCATTATCCTTAAATAACTCTGCAGCTTCTTTTGCCGTAATTACCTGCGCCATTTTATTAATTCCTCCTTTAATTTGTCCAAATCTTTTGAGATTCTTTATATTTTTTTGTTTCCATTGCTACCTTTTTTAAATCCTTTTTCAATACCTTGCCGGTATCTGATAATGGAAATTCTTTTACAAAAATAATGTATTTCGGAATTTTATTTGTAGCCAGCTTTCCTCTGCAGCAGCTTCTTATATCCTCATCTGTTGCTTTACTGTTTTCCTTAAGTTTTATAAATACTGCAATTTCTTCACCTGTTAGACAGTCCGGTATTCCAACGGCATATGCTTCTGATATATCCGGGCACGTAACCATAAAATCTTCTATTTCACTGGGACTTATATTTTCTCCGCATCTTATGACAATGTCTTTTTTTCTGCCTTTGATACATAAATATCCATCCTCGTTTATACATCCAAGATCACCTGTTCTGAGCCATCCATCACTGTTTATGACCTTGCTCGTTTCTTCCGGCAAATTGTAATAACCTTTCATTACATTGTAGCCCTTGACAAGCACTTCTCCTACCAGACTTTCTCCGCTCATATATGAATCTTCATCGGCACTGATTTTCACCTGAACTCCGGGTATGGGTTTGCCCACTGTTCCCGCTGCCGATTCATCTGTGCCTTTAAGTGCGCTGACACAAGGTGATGCCTCTGTAAGGCCGTATGATAAAATTAAATTTTCAATACCCATAATATCTTTTATTGTTTCAATGGTTTTAGACGAACAGGAAGCCCCTGCCACTATACCGGTTCTCAGTGAAGATATGTCGTAATATTCGCTTTTGAGCTGCTCCATACAAGAGATGAAAAGTGTAGGCACTCCGGATAATATGGTACATTTTTCTCTTTCTATCAACGAAAGTGCTATGCAAGTCTTAAACCTGTTTACCATTACCATAGAACTTCCGCTTATAACTCCGGCAATTACACATGCAATACTTCCAAAACAGTGAAATAAAGGAGCCTGTACACACATTACATCTTCTTCAGTTAGTTTCATCAGTTCTGCCATAGAATTAGCATTTTCGATTATATTTCCGTGGCTTAGCATTACTCCTTTAGGATTTCCTGTACTCCCGGAGGTATATATAATATGAACTACATCATCGATGTCTATCTGATTCTGACGCTCATCCAATATTTGATTTTCCACAGAATCACCTATGCTCAGGACATCTGACCACCCATATGTACCTGGATATTCGTCACCGCTTATTACTATGACATTTTTCAGGTTGGGAAATGTCACAGAATTTAATTTTCCAGGCTCTGCGTCACAAAGCTCTGGGCATATCTTGTATAGAAGCTCTATGTTCTCAGTGCCTTTTGCCCCTACCTGCATTATTAAGGTGTGCGTATTTGACTGTTTAAGCAGTGCTTGCATTCTCAGCTGTTTCTCATATGCATTTAACGGAACAAACACTGCACCTGCATTGCTTATTCCAAACTGGCTTATTACAACTTCTGGCGAATTAACTGCCCAAACCGCAACATTATTATTTTTCTTGACGCCAAGAGAGATAAGCCCTTTAGCCAAACGTCTCGAATCTCTGTATAAGTCATGGTAATTTATGCGCCTGCTTCCGGTATTGCTTATTAATGCTTCTTGCCCACAATAGCATTGTACCGCCTCACCTAAAAGCTCAGGCACTGTCATATCTATATAACTCCTTATCCTTACTTCCACATACTGGTCCGGCTCTTCGGGGTTATAAATTCTGGATATCTCCTCTTTTGAAACCAGTTCATATTTTAGGACAATTTTTCTAAATTCCTGTTCAATCCAGGGCATCGGCCATCTTAAGTCCCAAGATTCAGATAACCTTTCCCCCTTGTAGCTGAAAATCATTTTTTTCCCTACAAGGCTACATGGTATGCTGTCAACCTTAAGCACAGTGAATATAATTTTTCTTTTTCTGCTGATTTCTTTCATGGCCTCACATCCTTTTAACTGCTTCAAATAATTTTGAAGCTTTATTTCTTAATTTTTATGATAAACTTTCTGTTGATTTCTTGCTCGTTTTTCTGATAATATAAGTAACTGCAATACCGCACAAACTCATTACAGCTGCAATAATAAACGCCATTGTATAATCTCCGTTATTATTTGACTTAATTGTTGCTGCCATAACCGGCCCTATAAAACCTCCAAGTGCAAATCCACTGAACATAATCCCGTAATTTACACCGTTGTTTTTTGCGCCAAAGCAGTCTGCTGTAAGAGCCGGGAACACTCCCATAAAACCTCCGAAACAAAATCCAACCATCATAGTTGCTACAAGGAAAAGTGCAAAGCCGCCTGATGACACATTTGTTAATAAGAACATTGCAGCCGCCAGCAGAACATATATTATAGGCAGAGTATTGTATCTTCCTATTTTATCTGATATTGCACCCCAGGCAATTCGTCCGGCCATGTTTGCTATAGCCACCATGCTTACTGCAAAAGCAGCTTCCTCAGCACTTACCTTCACTATTTCCTGAGCTATAGGTGATGCCTGGCTTATTATCATCAAACCAGACGTAGCTCCTATTGTAAGCATGATAAACAACAAATAGAATTTTGAATCTGAGAGCATTTGAGACCAGGTTTTATCGCTTCCGGTTACTGCTGACGTTGCTGTTATTGCAGGAGGTTCCCATCCTTCAGGCTTATACCCTGCTGGAGCTTTCATTATAAATTGGGAGCCCACCAAAATAACTATTAAATATGCCACACCAAGTGCTCTAAATGTAAATAAAACACCATAGCTTGAAATAAGTCCCTGAGATATAGGAGCAAGAAGAACAGGTCCAAACCCATATCCTGCAGTTGCCAATCCAGCTACCAAGCCTCTCTTGTCAGGGAAAAACTTAACTGTATTAGCTATTGTACATCCATAAACCATTCCCATACCAAAACCGGCTACTATGCCATAGCTTACATATATCCAAGGCAATGATTTTGTCAGACCTGACATAAATATTCCGCCTCCGAAAAGTATACCTCCAGCAAAGATAACCCACTTAGGTCCAAATTTATCTTGAATTTTACCTCCGGTAATCATACATACGGGGCTAATCGCATTTGAAATTGTAAATGTCATTGCTGTAGCCGCAGCTGTCCATCCAAATGTCTTAATCAAAGGCCCGGCATAAACACTCCATGCATAACCCGAACCTATGCACAAATTTATTAACAAACTTGCTCCAAGAACAAACCATCTTTTCTTTTTAAGATCCATACTGACCTCCATAGGATTGTTTTTTATTTAACAATTAAAATTAGAATTATTTGCATAATTATTTTATTTTTTTAAATATGTTTATTATTTTCCTTCTTTTAAATTACTTTCTACCTTAAATTTCTTAAAATCTTCTTCTTCGTTAAAATCTTTAAAATCTTCTTCTTCATTAATATCATGTTTTTGCATAAGTACTCTTGCACATGACGTTTTACAACTTGAAGGGCATGTTGCACACATATCATTCTGTCCAACAGGTTTAAATCTACTGTAGTTCGTTTCAACGACAATCTTGCTCATATGCTCACCTTCCATTCACTCAAGTTCGGGTTCGGAACTGTAATATATCGCCTGCCAGTCTCCAGCCATCTGAGCCGCATTTGAGCTGCACAGCTCCTGCAGCGAATTATAATAATATCTGTCACCATTAAAGTACATATTTATCTTATTTAATTCGATAACCCATTTATCTGCTTCACGCCATAAAAGAGTATCTGACTGTTTTCTAAAAAAGCATTTGGCTCCCTTTTCTATTTTTTCACTAAAATCTTCCGCGGTAGGATTAGCTATAAGATCATACACACGGTTAATTTCCATTTCAAAACTTTTTCCGGTGTCCAGTCTTTCAGCATAAAGTTTTTTATAATCAAATCTAAGTCTAAGACTTCTGCCGACAATATCTAACACATGTCCTACAGCTTCAAGGACCTCCACCACCATATCTCCGTCCTTTTTTATAACTTTTCCTTCAATTTCAAACATATCATCTTCAAGGTAGAAATCTATCCTCTTTCCTTCAATGATACTCAAGAGATACTCCTTGTCATTAAGTCTCATTTTATGTCCCTCCTAATATCGATAGTTTATAAGCTCCGGGTTTTCGTAAATATTGCCTATAACCTCAATATCAGAGGTTATGTAGTCTCCTCCCATCATTATTCCACCATCTGTTGATAAAAGAATAAATCCTGAAATTTCTTCACTCCAAATAATTTGACTTATTGAATTTTCAATCTGTACTACATCACCCTCGTAAATTTCATTTTGATTCTTATCGAACCACCCTGTTGATTGCATTGGAACAAACTGTACGGGTTCTTTCTCTCTAAAATCATAAATTTGCAGGGCTCCGTATGATAAATAGCAATAAATTGTTTTTTTAGTATCATCACGCACATCAGGCTGCTCCAGATCCTCCGGTGAATACATTTTTTTTGCTTCATCATCCCAAGCTCTGAATTTAATTTCTCTCATAACACTCTCCTTTGTTAGTATAAGCATTAACATTTATGATCATATATTTAATATTGCGGCAGCAGAATACCCGCTGCCGCGAAGTGTAAAGCATATATAAACTGAATTACTTACTAGCTTTTTGAGCTTTTATAGCATTTAAAACTTTTTCCGGAGTTAACGGCATTTCTGTAAATCTTACGCCGATAGCATCATAAACTGCACTGAATATTGCCGGAATAGTAGGCTGTATAGGACCTTCTCCTGATTCTTTTCCACCGTATGGAGCTGATGGGTCGTATGCTTCTACAATGTTAGCATCTACTTTAGGCATATCTCTAATTGTAGGCATCTTATAATCATGAAGTGAAGGATTAAGGAATCTTCCGTCAGGCGCTATCTGCATTTCTTCATACAGTGCCTGGCCAAGACCCATCTGGATTGAACCGTGAACTTGTCCTTCAACGCTCATTGGGTTTATAGGCTGTCCACAGTCACCTGCTTCAGTTATTTTAACAACATTTATCTTTCCAGTATCAAGATCAACATCAACTTCTGCAACTTGAGCACTGAAACCAAATGTAGGTGAGTGTCCTATATTACCACCCTGCTGAATTCCCTTACGTCTAGGTGGAGTAAATTGTCCTGAGCATGAAAGCGGACCGTTTGATTGCATATACACATCAACAACTTCTGCCCAAGCAACTTCCTTACCTTTTTTACCGTGTCTTCCATGTCTTTCATAAATTGAGTAGAAGTATCCGTCTTTAACAGCTATTTCATCGCCTCTGCATCTTAACATAGAAGCAGCTACCGGGAATAACTCTGCATTAACTTTTTCAGCTGCCTGTCTGATTGCCCAGCCTGTTGCAAATGTAAGACGGCTTGCAAATGTACCAAGGTCAAATGTAGATATTTGTGTATCTCTAGGAACAACCTTTACATCCTCTGTTTTAACTCCCAGAGTTTCAGCTGCCATCTGTGCCATAACTGTATCAACACCCTGACCTATGTCAGTAGCTCCACAGTATAATGTAACGCCATTCTCATCATCTATTTTAATAGTTGCAACTGTATGAGGTTTATATGAAAGATACAGTGTATATGAAGTACCTGAAATATAATATCCTCCTGACAAGCCTATTCCTTTTCCGTAAGGAAGTTTGCCGATTTTATTCATGTATTCTGATTTTTCAACTACTTCATCAAGACATTTCTTGTATTCAGAGTGAGGTACATACATCATGCTCTTAGCAGTGTATCCTGATTCAACAGCATTAAGTTTCTTAATTTCATAAGGAGTCATTCCAAAATGCTCAGCAGCTTCATCAAGCAACTGTTCCATAGCAAATCTAGGCTGAACTCCTCCAAGACCCCTCTGAGCTCCACATGTAGGTTTGTTTGTGAAAATTCTCTTACCATCAAATTTTACGTTTGGAACAGCATATGGAATATGAACCATAGATGCAGTGTAGAACAGTACTACTATTCCCCATCCTGAGTATGCTCCACCATCCATTAGGTTGTTAAAGTCAACAGCTGTAATTTTTCCGTTCTTGTCAAATCCCATTTTGAATTTCATATAGCATGGGTGACGTCCGTTGTTAGTTGCGAATACATCACTTCTTTCATAAGTGATCTTAACTGGTCTTCCTATTTTTCTTGATAAAAGTGCAGAACAGAAGTCAGCTTGAGAAGCAACTCCCTTTCCTCCAAAGCCTCCGCCTATTAGAGGTACAGTAATTCTTATTTTGTTCATAGGCATTTCAAGAACCTTAGCTAACTGCTGGTGAGTATAGTGAGGAACCTGGCATGTTGCGTAAAGATGAAGCTTTCCAGTATTCGGATCGAAATCTGCTATAGCTGCCTGTGGTTCAATAAACGCATGAGTAACATATGAAGAATAAAATTCTTTTTCAATTACATAATCAGATTCAGCAAGAGCTTTATCTGGATCTCCATATACCTGAACACCCTCATAAGCTATGTTGTTAGGATGATCTTCATGAATTCTTAAATCATCTCTCTTTACTGCTTCTCTTGGATCTACAATAGCTTCCAAAACTTCATACTCAACTTTTATAAGTTCTAGAGCTTTTTCTGCTGTAGCTTCATCAATAGCTGCAACAGCTGCAACTCCTTCACCCCAGTTTCTAACTTTTCCCACTGCAAGAGCATGCTCGTTTGCATTATGTGGTACTATACCATAAGCGATTGGGCAATCCTCACCAGTTATTACACCTAAAACACCATCTAATTTTAAAGCCTCACTGTAATCAATACTTTTTATATTGGCATGTGCATGAGGGCTTCTCAAAATTTTTCCGTAAACCATTCTAGGCAATACCAAGTCATCAGTATATTGAACTTTTCCTGTAACTTTAGCAGGTCCATCCAATCTAGGTATGTTTCTACCTACTTCAGTAAATTCTCTAGTATATTCTTTATAGTTGTTATATTTATTTGATACTTCATACAGTTTAGTCAATTTTTACACCTCCCCTTTTGCAAGAGAATCCACATAGGATTCAACTGCTTCAAGAATCAACACATATCCTGTACATCTGCATAGATTTCCTTCAAGAGCATGTTTGATTTCTTCCTCTGTCGGAGTAGGGTTATTATCAACCAGAGCTTTAGATGACAATACCATACCTGGAGTACAGAAACCGCATTGAACAGCTCCGTGATCAAGAAATGCTTGTTGAAGTGGATGCAACTCCCCTGTTTCTTGATTTGCAATTCCTTCTATAGTAGTAATTTTTTTACCTTCGCATGCAATAGCCAGCATTAAGCATGACAGTTGAGCTTCACCATCCACAAGAACAGTACATGCTCCGCAGTCTCCCTGACCGCATCCTTTTTTTGTACCTGTAAGCCCTATTTGCTTTCTTATTACATCTACAAGCAAGTCAGTTGCAGATACCAGAACTTCATATACATGATTGTTAATATCCAGTTTTACTATTTTCTTCTTCATTTCTACGCCTCCTTTGCAGCTTCATAAGCTTCTTTTACAAGTCTGCGTGCCAGAGCTGCTATTACATCTTTTCTGTATTCAGCAGAAGCTCTAACATCAGAAATCGGCTTTGCTTCACCTTGTGCTGCTTCGCCTGTTTTTTCAATTAGTTCCTCTGTAAGTTTCTTTCCTTCAAGGAGAGCAGGAACAGCTTTTGAAATCAGCGGTTTTATAGCAACTGATCCCATAACTAGCTTAACTTTTTTAATTGTTTCTTTATCATCTTCAAGCTGTATATTTGCTGCCATGTTGGCGCAATCTATTTCCATTGCATCTCTTAATCCAATATGTCCGTAACGGCATGCAGAATTTTTTTCAGGTTCTGGAAGTTTAAATTTATATAATATTTCTCCTTCTTTTAAATCGTTCCTTCTGTTTCCTTGTATGAAATCTTCAATAGGCATTTCTCTTTCGCCTTCAAGGCTGGCAATGACTACTTTAGCTCCCAGTGCTGACAATGGAGCAGGTGTTTCAGCTGCTGGTGATGAGTGGCAGCAGTTTCCTCCCATAGTCGCCATAACTCTAACCTGGTGTGAACCAAGCTGACTTGCTGCATAAGCAAGAGCCGGATATTTTCTTTTAAGGTCTTCTGATGACTCAATATCCGCAACTTTAGTACATGCGTATACTTCAGCACCCTTTCCTTCTTCATACGTAATGCCTTTAAGCTCATTAAGATCACTTATATCAATTACGTAGTCTGGTTTTATCATTTTCTCCTTCATCATAATGACAAGGTCTGTTCCTCCGGCCAAGACTTTTGCCTTGTTTCCGTATTTTTTCACTAACTCTAAGGCTTCCTTTTTGTTGCCCGGTTTAAAATATTCAAAATCATGTAAAATATTCAATTAAGGCACCTCCTTCAATTTAAGTTATTTATTTTAATAAATTGCCTGCTATAATTTTTTCAGGATAGTTGTTTATACCATCAAAGTTAAACAACCCTCTGAGATCTCTGAAATATCTTTCAATTTCTGCTTCTCTGCTGTATCCTGTTCCTCCATGTATCTGAACAGCATTTGTACCAATTTGGAATGCAGCTTTATTAGCAAACATTTTAAGATATGCAGCATCCATAACATAATCACTGCCATTTTCAACCTCTGCTACAGCATTACAGGTCAAAATATCAAGTGTGTGCAATTCTGATGCCATTTCGGCAAGCATCCACTGAACAGCTTGAAGCCTTCCTATAGGCGATCCAAATTGAACACGCAGTTTGCTGTGATCAACACTCTTTTCCAATGCTGCTCCGGCAATTCCAACTCCTACAGCTGCAAATGCTATATCTGCTCTTGACTGAATTTCAGCTGCAATCTTAATTCCTTCGTGTTCTTGTCCTAAAAGCTGAGCTTTTGCATTTGAGAACTCAACTTCTGCAGTCGGGAAAGATCTCAATCCGAGTTTGTCAACATTTCTTACTGATTTAATATCACTTGAATCCACAATAAATGCAGAATAGCTATTTTTACCTTCTGTTTGACTGTCTTGAGCTATAACAACATATACTCCTGCTGCTCCACCGTTTGCAACAAAAGTCTTTTTACCTGTAAGCTCGTAACCATTTCCTTTTTTTACTGCTACTACTTTGTTTTCACCTGACCCTAAAGATGCTCCCGGTTCAACATAGGCATATGCTCCCAATTTGTTTCCTTTGACCATTTCGGGCAAATATTTCTTTTTCTGATCTTCTGTACCGTATTTTAATATTGTCTGCTCGGCCATAACCACGTGAGCTACGATTGAAGCAGCAATAGAGCCGTTGTACTTCCCGAATTCTTCTGCCATTAATGCTACGCTTGTAAAATCAGAATCCATACCGCCATATTCTTTTGAAATAGTAAGTCCAAAATAATTTTTTTCTGCAGCGCTTTTTATTACCTCTTCTGGAAATCTTGCGTTTCTGTCATCTTCGAATGCTACTGGTTCCAGCTGAGATTTTGCAAAATCTGCAAATCCTTTTTTCATAAGTTTTTGCTTTTCAGTTAACTTCATTTTCATATCTACACCTCCCGCCTTTCTACTTTCTCAGCAATCCGCCTGCAATAACAAGCCTTTGAATCTGGTTGGTTCCTTCATAGATAGAAAGAATTCTTGCGTCTCTCCATACTTTTTCTATTTTTGAGTCTTTTGTATATCCGTAAGAGCCCATTATTTCCATAGCTGAATTTGCTACTTTCATTGCTGCTTCAGTAGTGAACAATTTTGTAACTGCCGAATGGTGGGAATATGGCTGCTTACTGTCCTTCAAGAATGCTCCTCTGTGAACAAGCTGTCTTGCAGCTACTGTTGTAGCTTCCATTTCTGCAATTTTAAATGCTATAGCCTGTTGTTTGTGCAGAGGTTTTTGCCCTTCCATATGGCTCTTTACAAATTCTACTGTTAAATCTAATGCTTTCTGACAACATCCAACTGCCTGAGCTGCAACCATTAACCTTCCTGAATCCAAGGTCTTCATGGCTATTTTCATGCCTTCGCCCTCTTCTCCAAGTCGTGCTGATACAGGAACATGCAAATCTTCTATTACCAATTCAACAGTCTGAGAACCTCTTATTCCCATTTTATCTTCTATTTTTCCAAGTTTTAATCCAGGGGTTCCGCCTTTTACTAGAAAAGCACTCAGACCCTTGCTCCCTAAAGTTCTGTCTGTAGATGCGAACACAACCATTGATGATTCCATATCAATGGCATATCCTCCCTGAGTAATAAAGCATTTGTTTCCATTCAGTATGTATTCGTCGCCCTTTCGATCTGCAGTTGTAGCAACTGCACCTGCATCTGAGCCTGCTCCAGGTTCTGTAAGAGCAAATGCTCCGAATTTACCTTCAAGTATGGGTCCAAAGTGTTGCTTTTGCTGCTCAAGATTGCCCGAAATCAAAAGTGGATACGATCCAAGGTTATTGGCCCCAAAGCCAGTAGCTATTCCTACATCGCCGTAACCCAGTTCTTCCATCACTATTGCGCAGCTCTTGGTATCAAGCTCTATTCCGCCTACAGCCTTCGGAGCCACTAAACATACAAGTCCTGTTTTGCACCATTCCTTAAAAAGCTCTTTTTGATATTCACCTTTATCGATTAATTCAAGGTTTGGATCAAGATGTTCTTTAACAAATGAACGTACTGTTTGTTGAAGCTCCAGCTGGCTCTCTGTGAAATCAAACATTTCTACTACCTTCCTTCCTTTTCTGCTAACAAGCTGTAAAGCTGTTTACAGTTTATTGTTAATTTCATAACACATATATAAAAATAAGCAATTAGCATGCCAATAAATAAATAATTCATTTTATCAAAATCGTTAGATAATAAACAAACATTATAAATTAGCAGTTTTATCATTTATAAAATTATTTTTTATAAGACTGTTTTCTTATCAAAAAGCAAAAAAAAAGTGCACACACTCGTGTACACTGTAAACTTATGTTTACACATTTTTGTAAACTTATGTTTACACATCCTTTTAGAGATCAATATTATATTTTTTAATTTTTTGATATAGTAAAGTCCTTGAAATGCCTAAATCTTTTGCTGCCTTTGTTCTGTTATAATCGCATGATTTCAATGCATTTATAATTGCATCTTTTTCTATACTTTGTTTTTTATCCGCCAGCGAAGCATCTGAGCTGCGAAGTATTTCGCTAGAATCAGATTTGTTATCCCATTTATGAATATTCACAGTTTCTATTTTTTTAATATCATCCAAAGTAATACTTCTGCCCATAGATACATTCATAGCTCTTTCGATTATATTCTGAAGTTCCCTCACGTTTCCCGGCCAATCTCTTTGTTTAAGATATGTCAAAGCTCTAGATGAAATTCCCTCTATAGGTCTGTCCAACTTTTTATTAAGTTTATATATTATGCTGTCTGCTAAATCTGGTATATCTTCTCTTCTTTTTCTAAGAGGAGGAATAACTATATTTATTATATTAAGCCTGTAAAACAAATCATCTCTGAAATTGCTGTGCTTTACCATTTCACTAAGTGAAACATTAGATGCCGAAATAACTCTTGTATCAATAGGCGTACTTTCACTTGAGCCAATTCTTTCTATTTCTTTTTCCTGAAGAACTCTCAGCAGCTTTGGCTGGATGGTGAGATCCATTTGATTTATTTCATCAAGAAAAATACTCCCAAGGTGTGCCATCTCAAATTTCCCTCGTTTGCCGCCTTTTTTTGCTCCCGTAAAGGTACCTTCTTCATATCCAAAAAACTCTGATTCCATAAGTGTTGCCGGAATGGCAGAACAATTAACCTTAACAAACGAAAAAATATTTCTCAGACTGCAGCTATGGATTGAATGAGCCACTAATTCCTTTCCTGTACCTGTTTCACCTTCTATAAGGACTGTCGAATCCGATGCTCCTGCAAGATAAATGTTTTCTTTCAAGCGTTTTACAGCATCACTTTGGCCTATTATATCATCTATAGAGTACTTAACTCCACTTCTTTTTCGCATTTCTTTTTTGAGGAATTCATATTCCTCAGTAACAGCCTCCAGCCTCTCCGAAAATTCCAACGCCTTTTCTATACATGAAAATGATGAAGAAATATAACAGCCTATAATATCATTTTTTTTATCATGTATAGGAACATAAGTCATAATCCCCGGCAGGCTTTTCCCATCTATTCTTCTAATAAAAAAATCCGCAGTAAGCACTTTCCCCGATTTTATGGCTGATAATGCTCTCGATCCTTCAATAAGATCATGATTGTACTTTCCTATGGCTTCTTTTTCAGATATGCCGGTATCTTCCTGCCATTTTTTATTTACATAAATATAACAGCCTTCTTTGTCTGTTACAGAAACAATTCCCGATTGCTCAAATATAAGTTCAACAAATTTCATAGGTACATTAAACATAATCTAGCCTCCATTAATGGTTCTATATTTTATGCATTTGTATTTTTGATTTTGTTAATATATTATCACCTTTTTTTTGCAAATGGAAGTCTAATTTTATTTTTGTTTCAGGTTCTTCAGTAAAAATCTCATGCTGAAAAAGGCTCAAAGCTAGCTGGATGGTGAGTTGCAAACAAAAAAAATTTCCAAAAAACTATTTATAAAATTTTAATGTTAATGTTTTAAATTCCATTTTTTAAAAATCACCCGCAAAGAAATTTTATTGTATTTTATGTATTAAAATACAATAAAAGACTTTCGCAATTTAATTGGAAAGCCTCTTATAAAATTTATATTGTTTGTATAATTTTACAATAAATGAAAATTCAGAAAAGTTAATTTTCTTCAATAAATTTTAAAATATTCTTTAACTTTTCACCTTTAAAAACATATTTTTCATTACAAAAATGGCATACTGTTTCTATTTTTTCGTCCTCTTCTATCAGCTGTTTCAAATCATCTTTGCCTATAGTCATAAGCGCCTGCTCCATTCTCTCTTCAGAACAATCACATTTAAATCCAACTGGAATCTTATCCGTTATTTCAATATCAAAGCTGTTGAAAATTTCCTTTGCAATCTTTTCGACATCATAATCATTTTCAAAATATTCAGAAACCGATTTAAGGCTTCCCAACACCACTTCAAGTTTTGCCAAATCTTCTTCTTCAATAAACGGAAGAGTCTGAACTATAAAACCGCCTGCAGACTTGACACTATAGTCTCTGTCAATTAATACACCTAGTGCTACAGCAGAATTTTGCTGTTCAGACTGACAGTAATACATAGCTATGTCATCCCCTATTTCTCCTGTAACAATGTCTGTACTGCCTACATAAGGATCTTTTAGTCCTAAGTCCATCATTACCGTAACTTTGCCGTTAACTCCTACTGCTCCGCCCACATCAAGCTTGCCATTTGGTTTCAGCGGTAAATCAACATTAGGATTATCAACATAGCCCTTTACATGCCCTCTGTTGTCGGAAACTGTCAAAATAGTACCTATTGGACCTCCGCCATTTATATTTATAGTGAGTTTATCATCTTCATTTTTCATCATATAACCCATCATCAGGGCCGCAGTCAGCGTCCTTCCCAATGCAGCTGATGCTGTTGGCGTCGTATTGTGATGCCTCCTCGCTTCCTCAACCGTATTTGTGGATTTAATCATAAATAATCTAAATGTATGCTTCTTATCTATTGCCCTTATCATGTAATCCATTATTGTTTCCTCTCTTTCTTAGCGCAAAAAACCGCTCTCATAGAAGTATTATTATACATCTTATCACTATAATCACCGTAAACTTCAATATGTGAAAAGCCGATTTTTTTTAAAAGTTCCGTAATTTTTTTTGCATTATGTACATACTGAGTCTGAATTTCATTTATTCTTGTATATTTATTTGACGAGTCCTTAACAAAAAAATTTATTTCAATATCTACAGAATTATTTTTTTCATTCGCCATATTTTCCCAAACATAAAAAATTTCACCGTCATCATACACATAAGTTTCATTGAACATTGATTTATACTTAAATTCTGTGCTCATATCAAAAATAAATATGGAATCATCACCCAGATGATTGTATATATTTGCAAAAAAATTTTCAGTTTTTTCAAAAGTAAGATAATTTATTCCGTCGCAACAACATATGGCAGCATGGAATTTGTCGTCAATTTTAAAATCTGCCATATCCATGTTGAGCAGCTTAACAACCGGACTGCGTCCCAGCTTCTCGTACGCTCTCATAAGCATGTCCTGTGAAAGGTCAAATGCAGTAACTTTGTACTCATTTTCTGCCAGTAACTTTGTTATACTGCCGGTTCCGCATGCAGCCTCAAGAATTTTTTTGCCGCCTCCGATATTTCCGGTATTATTTATTATAAAGGATGTCCATTTTTCATAATCTATGTCATCCATCAGCAAATCATAAATTTGCGAAAATTCTTTGTAGCTTTTATTGAGCATCCTATTTCTTCCTTTGTTTTTTCTTAGCAGTCATCAAACCGCCTATTCTGCCGGTTTCCTTGGCAGTGAGTCCTCCCCACCCAAGCTCTTTTACTTTGTCCATCAGACCTATTTCTTTTGCTATTTCAAGCTTCATTAAATCATCAGGCGTGAGTTCCTTTTTCTTTTTTGCATTTTTTTCAGCCATAATTACCTCCTTATCACAAGATTATTATGATTGAAATAATATAAATTATTCCCGCTTTTCTTTTTTTGTCAACAATATTACTTTTATCTCTCTCAATGCAAGCAATATTTTATTCAATGTATACTGCATGCTTATCAATATTACAAAAAACATTACTACTATTATAATTTTAATCTGTAAATCCATTAGCCACCTCTGTATTTTGAGATTTATACTGTTTCAGGTTTGCAAAAGATATTGCTGAGCTTATAAAAAACACCAAAGCTGCCGAAAAAAACGGCAGTATACTCCCAAGTTCATATATGAATCCTGAAAACAGCGATCCGAAAATCATTCCGGCTGCTCTTACTGAGTTAAATATCCCTGATATTATTCCTCCTATGCTTGGGTCCTGTCCCCTGGTAACAATGTCCTGCTGTATTGGAAGATATATTGCGTTGAACATAAAAAACACAATATTTGCAATAAAGAATGGATATAGTGCCGGAATAAACGGAACTGCAAGCGATGAAATACCGCATAAAAGCAGTACAATTATCAGAGATTTTCTGGAATCTGTATATTTTTCAATGTATATGTTTACCGTAAAGTTTACCGTCAATGTCACAACGCCTATTACAGCTTTAATCACACCGTTATATGACGACGGAAGTCCCAACATATCCCTTAAATAATAGTTAAAAGCATTGTCATATGCAGTTGTTGCAAAGCTTGTTAAAAATACCGCAGATAAGAATGTTATCAGTATCAAAGGCATCTTTCCCATTACTGCGCTGTATGCTTTGAAAGGATTCAACGACTTTCCTGAAACAAATTTTGTATGCTTCGAGCTGGTATCTTCAAGCATAAGACATGTAAAAATACCGTTCAATACAATTACTGAAGTTTGCAAAATAAACACTGGAGTAATTGAATAGTTTCCCAGCATTCCCCCTATAAAATATCCAAATGCCGCTCCCACAGAATTTATTGCTACATAATAGCTCATGTTCCGTCCTCGGTTATTCTGGTCAGTCAAATTAACCAAATAAGCCAGACTGCACACATACATGCCTGCACTGAAAAATCCAGCAATCAACCGTGCAACAATTGTCATAAGCACCGTGCTTGTTAAACCGAATAAAAGCTGTGAAGCCCCATATATAGGTCCAACAAAAGCCATAACTCTAACATGCCCATACCTGTCCCCTACAGTTCCCCAAATCAGTGAACCAATAAAAAAGCATAACGACATTGCAGCAAATGAAACTCCGAACAGATAATCTTCAAAACCCTTTTCAATAAACATTGTCGGTGTAACCGGATGAGCTAAATTGCTGAATACTGCAAAAATCCCAAAAAATATATATAATCTTTTTATTGATAGCTTTTTCAATTACTCCTCCGGCTCAATGTCAAATTTTACTATACAGACTATACACTAAAATCATAATATTTTCAAGCTAAAAAAGTGAATACAAACCTTCCGAATTAATGGTAAAGTCATAAATTTAAGCAGCCCGTCATTTCGGCAGCAGCTTCTTCCAATAATGGCCGGGCTGCAACAAAGCTAAAAGTTTCTGCTTAATACATTTCTGACTGTGAAATCTATCAGTTTTGGTATATTTTCAAATAAATCCTTCTTATAAACCCTTTCGGTATATTTGTGAAGATCTCTTCCCCATGGGCCTATGTTAAGAACCGGAACTGACTGTTCCTTTATGGTATCTAGAGGTATATAGTACGTATCTCCCCAAAATATCATATTGCTGCTGATATAATCTATGTTTTCGCTGTCAGCTGTAAATGCTGCATAGCTTAAATCAGATATTCCCGTAAAATAATTTTGAGTATATATTCCACTGCCTATTTCACTTCTTGCAAATTTGTCCAGCTTAATAAGCAGTTCATTAGTTTCATCTGAATTTTTAAGCATAGAATTATTGATGCTCGGGTAGTAAGGAGGTGCCAGTGCTATTATAACCATAGGAGATAAATCATCGTAATACTCAAGAGTTTTTTCTATAAGAAGGTAAGCACCGTCAATTCTGTTAATTTCGTTTTTATTAATCTTGATCTCCAGTTCTTTTTGAAATTCAGCCAATTCCGTCGTAAACATATCGCCCTTTTTATCTTTTATTTCTCTATAAACTTCACCGTAAAATTTTACGTTGGGCTTCCACTCCGCTGCATTGGAATCCACGTCTGATAAACTTTTATATTTATCATAGCTTAACCTCATACTGGATATAACTTCTTTAAATGCCTCAATACTTACTTTTTTAAGCTGATCCAAAATTTCCTTGGGAGATTTTGTGAGAGTAAGAACTGACATATATCCTCCGGCTGTTAAAGGCAGTGACACATCGTACACATATTTTCTATCCTTAAAATACAGCCATGTTGGAGGAGGAGTCACCGTATTCCCTGCTTTTTCCATAAAATCAGGATTCAAATCGGTCTTTACCACTATTTTTGACAGCAAAGTAACCGGATTAAAGCCATTGTAAATCTGGCTGACATGGGCAAGCTTACCACGCACAAGAAATATGGGCATCATCTTTCCAACAGAACCGTCATAAATTGTTATTTCATCTTCGTTGCTTCTTTCATGAGGCTCAACATTTAACATCAATGCATATTCCAATTCGTATTTTTCTCTAAGCCCCTTCATCAACATCACTGCCGATCTCATACCGGCAGACAGGTTCTCCTCATCCGGAACACCCATCAAAAGTATATTACCTGCAAAATTTTCTTCTCCCGAATATTCTTCAAACAATGATAAAGCTATGCTTGCTCCGCCTTTCATATCTGAAGCGCCTCTGCCAAACATCCACTTTCCCGAATATAAATCTTCTTTAGAAGTTTCATCCATCTCAACGTTTTCAGACTTAAAATGCTTTTCTAATTCATCCGGAGTATAAGCAAACTGCTTGTATTTCCCATAATCATCCGTATCAACCGTATCGGTGTGGTGAATCATCACTATAGTCTTAGTTCCTTCTCCCTTAAGCAGCGCCCACGGACAGCTTCTGTTTAAAATATCATTTTTCATTTCATAAAATCCGCAATATTCCGGGTCCCTTTTCAGATACGGCACTGAATCAAACCACTTCTTAAAGAACATCTCGTTATTCCTTTCAAGCTCAGTTCCGGTATGCGTCCTAGTCTGCAGATAATTCAATAAATTTCTTTCTATTCTTTCAGATAGCTTCATCCCTTTATCTCCATTCTTTTTTAAAATTGTATACTATAATAATAGTATACTCTTTTGAAAACATTTTTCCAATATTAAATTATCCCCCCAGAATAACCAACTTACATAACCCTTCTTTGCCCTTAGCTAATAGCACTGTTACTCACAGCAGTATCCTTTCTATTTTGTTTTAATAACTTATTTATCAAAAAAACCATTATCGGAATGTATATTATCGCTGTCACACCAAAAGTTGCGGAAAAACCTGCGTAATCGGCTGTTAATCCAAACAGCGGAAATATGCATATCATAAATATGCTGAAACACAAACTGTCAAATGACAATATTGTTGCCCTGTATTCAGACGGAATTTCGGTATTTATATAGTCGCTGAGTATCGTAAATGCAAGACCTCCTGAAACAGCGGTCAGCAGATAAAAAAATACAGATAAGTCTTTGAACAATGTCAAACCGGCTAAAGCAAATATATTCACAGAAGATACGGTTATCAAAGTCCCTTTTAATTTAAGCCTGCTTTCTAAAATATAAGCATACTTTGAGCTTATTGCTTCAATTAGACTTCCAGTTGCGCAAATGACAGCAATCATGGTCTTTGTAAAACCAATATCGAAAAAATATTTCTGGCTATAAAAAAACACAGTTGTTTGAAGGCTTCCCAGCAAAGCCGAAAATAATATTATATACAATACAATTTTTCTTTTTCTTATAACACTAATACTTGTTTTTACTTGCTTAATGATTAATTTTTCTTGTTCGTTTTTTTCATTATCTTTTTCAATGCCTTTGTTATGAATTGGCGGCTCGGTAAATCTTATGGATAATAATAATGCTACCGTCTGTACAACCATTCCTAACATATATGCATACAAGAACCTAACATCAGCTAAAATTCCGCCAAGCAAAACTGCAACACCCTGCGCAATAGACATGGCAAATACTAACTGACCCCATATTTTTTTGTACTTTTCTTCTTCCCCCAGCTCTTTCAAGCTGTCATAGATTAGTGCTTCCGCTGCACCTGAATTTAAATTCATCGCAGCGCTGCTTAAAATAAAAGAAACTGCAAAACCAAAAAAGCTGTTTGACGTCATCATAAGATAACATGATACTAATTCAACCACTCTGCCTGCCACAACACAGAACTTTCTTCCTTTCAAATCTGCCAAAGCACCGCTTGGTAACTCCAAGAGCAACCCGGTTATGTGGTAAAGTGATTCAAGAATTCCAATTTCAGCTAGTGTCATTCCTTTAAATGAAAGATATAAAACCCAAATAGCAGAAGTAATATTCAACTGCAAGAAAAAATTATATGCATAACCTATTGATATATTTCGTTTTAATTTTATGTTCAATGTTAATTCCTCCAAATTTATTTTAAAAAACAAAAAAGCCCTATTGACATTTCTTTGGATAAACAAAGAAATAATCATCTGAGGCTTATGGAGAAAGGCATCAAATTTATAGCAATATAAAAAGACTCAAAATAAATCAGAGTCCATGGTTAATACATATAATATAATTATATTTATTACACTGCAAAGACATCATAGATTTATACAATCGTCTGTATTCAGCCTAAAAATGGACGCACTTCTCCCGCAATGCGCAAAAATACCATTTTTGGACACAGAACTGCTGAATTTACAGATTTTATTCGCAGTATCGACTGTATTCATGATTATCCTCCTGTTGTTATTATACTCGTATTATACAATAAGCTTTATTCATTTGCAAACATTTTTTGAATTACGCCAAGTTTTTATTAATTTACACTTCTAAATGCACCATATAAATATCTAATATGATTGAAAGATCATCCTCTTAAAATTTCTTCAACCTGTTCAGATTCAATTTGCTTTTTTAAAAAACTAATTTTTGTTTCAACATAATTTTTATGCTTTATCCACTTTAAACCTGTGAAGTTTGAAAGCAACAATTCGAGAAATTTAATCCAACCAGAATACATAGGTACCACACTTCCTGACCAACCCCATGTCATAGGAGTTAAAGGAATCCTCTTAAAGTCTTCAAATAATTGATTATTCTCAAGGAACAGCAGAACATATTCTTTTTTTCTTTCTATTTTCAATTTGGATATAACCGAAAACAAACAATGCATCTTTGTTCCATCATTAGAGAACAGTTGAATACATTTTCGAATCCACTCATCTTGTCTTTCTAATAAGTTTTGCTCATTTTGAACTGGTAACAGTATGGACTCCAAAAAATACGGCACAGAAATTGTGGGATACTGACAATTTTTTATTAGTTGTATAAAAATCGTATTATAAATTTCTAAGAAATCATCCAATTCAAAGAAACATCTATGCATTTCTTGATGATCACTAAAAGCACCTCTGTTTTTATTAACTAAATAATCAATATACTCATCCAACACAGATGGTCTAACCAAATAAAGCTCTTTTAAGAATTTGCCATTATAATCATGATTGCTATCGTATGACAACATTGTGCAATAGATTTCTTCGAGCAGCTCCAAGTTTCTATTAAATTTTCGGATAACATCCCGTGGTGTATTATGAATGTAATCAAATAGCAAATCAAAATAAATATGCACTATAAATGGTGAATATTCCATTTTAGTTAAAATAATTTTGCAGCCCTTTATCAAAGCATCTTCGTCTACAACACTGTACTTCTCAAAAAAATCCACATCACGTAATGATGTTGAAGTAATAATTCCATCAGAAGTATCTTCCAAAAATTCATAAAGTCCATATAAATGTTTTTCTGTAATTAACTCTGATGGTAATTCATGATAATAAGCGTATAACCACGCATTTTTTTGCTTGTATTCACTACCAACAATTAGATTATACACTTCCGAATCAGTTAACAAGGAAAAAAGAACACTTACTAAGCAATATGGATGCAAATTGTATGGGGTATCTTTTTCTATGTAATACTTAATTGCATCAACATAGCAATCTTTTTTGTGAGAAATAGCATTAAAGGCAATACCTAACCCTTTTCCAATTTCACAAGCATTGTAATCATTAAAACAATTTATGTCATAACAAACATCAATTAACCGTTTAAACATTACTAAATCACAATTAGAAACGTATTGTTCAATTGATTTCCTTTTTAGATTTCCATATTTGCTATAATCAATTTTTCCATTATAATCAGGTCCTTCAAGAAGGTGATATAAGTGAAAATGCTCTCCTACCAAATATTCAACAAACAATGATTCACATGAAATGTTCATACGCTCAAAAATTTGTACTAATCTATTTGCCAATAGGCAATTTCGCAACTCATTTGATGGAAAATCTGCTTCCAAAATAATTTTAATATATGTCAAATCAAATTGTAAAACAGGAAGGCTTATTTCCTCAATTGTACCACTATAAGAATCAAGTATTTTCCTAATTTCTTCTTTGTATTTATCAATTTTACAAAGTTCAGATAAGTACTGCCAAATGAGCTTTCGATATCTTTCAACACCTTCAGAAATAATTAACGGGATTTGATAGATAATAATTGTGTTCCTTCTCCCGCTCTCAGTAGAAGAAAAATGCAATTTCAAAAATTCTTTTGCTATTTCTAAGAAAAGAATGACAACAGATTCTTGTTTCCAATCATCTGAATATTCTTTTATCTTCTCTAAAAAAACTATTTGTGTTTGAAACCCATAGCTCATAGAAACTTTTTTTATACCATAGTATCGAATAACTGCGTGATAAAATTGCATATACAAATCCGGGCGTTTTAAATAATACTGAAAAAATAAATCTAATGCCGTTGGTAGATCAGGCGTATCTGCAAATTCACCAAGAATTATAATAATATCATTTGTTACATTCTGATAGTTCTTTCCTTTTTCAGTATCAAAATCAAAACTGCCGATAATCACATTTTCTTCATATTCAATTTTATTCTGCAAAATTAGAAGTGTTTCAGTGGGATTAACGCGAAAGAATACTTTGACAAATTCGAAGAAATATAGAGATTTTTCTTGTGATAACTCATCCCACAGCATTTTAATTTCTTTCTCAACAAAACAAAATATATCTTCATTTCTAAAAATATTTAGTAATGTGTTAATGGACGAGATTGTTCTCTCTCTATAATTTTGAAAACATGATTTAATCATTGCTGACAGGCTAAGTAGCTTTTTATCGAAGAAAACATATTTAAGTAAATAATTGGACAGACACTGCTCAGAAAAACGAACCGCTTTATCATTGCAAATATCAACAATTTCTTGTTCATGAAGCTTACGGATATTTTCAATAAACCTATCTCTGCCTAATCCCTTTTCTTGTAAAATTGGTAAGAATGAATCAATATGTTCTAAATGAATTGCTTCCAAAAATGCAACTATACCAGCAGTTACGCACATATTATTATCAATAAGTAATTGTTGTTTTTTTAAAGAAGAACCATAATAATCTTCATACAATTGTGATACATCATTAATAGAGTCCAAACGGTTTGAACTACAAGCTACTTTTCCTGCAAGTATGGCAATTCGGGCATTTCCCTCAGAAATTTTTATGATTCTTCCTTGATAATCCGAATTAGTAATTCCTAATACTGTTTCAAGTAACTTCTTAATTTCATCATCTGTGAATGAGCAAATATTTATATTTTCATATGAAGTGATTTCACGAATATCGTTTGTCACTTTTTGAAGTGCATAATCTCGAACTGTAATAAGTATTTTCACATTATATCCATCAGGTTTCATGGTTGTATAACGAATTATATGTTGTAGTCCTGACAATTGATTTGCATCATCAATAAAAAGAAAATAGTTGCCAGGATTGTCTATGAAAAGCTTTAAATCTTCATAGATAGGTAAAGCATTACTATGTATACAGTAAAATTTTTCATTATGAGTACTCGAGTAACTTTTCGCATAATGCAAAGCCAACCGAGTTTTTCCTGTGCCAGCCGCACCACTTAGTATTACAATATCAGATTTTTGATATGCTTTATTAATATTATCAATTTCTTTATCTCTAAATAAAAATTTAGTGTCAATTGGTGCTGCCATCCTGTTTGAGTTATAATACCTCACAAAATCGTCACATGATTGAATTTGATCAGTGCTTATTGATATTCCCAAAAAATCTCGAACAATAATGGGATATAAAAGATATAAATCTTCTGCGAGTTTGTCAATTCCAATAATTGTAAGTTTAATTCCAACATCTTCGCATAAAGTTTTTACTTTATCATCTTGTAAAGGTGTAATGTTAGATGAAGTATGGCAATAAATGATTTCAGCAATTTTATCATGAGTAACACCTGTTTTTGATACATCCAGGCACTTTGCAAGGTCATCCTTAATTTTTGTAAATAAACTTGTCTTTTGAGTTGTATATTCTACAAAAATATACTTTCCATCTGATGTATTAAAATAAGTGTCAGGTGTACCCGAAGTTGTTTTTCTCGTTCCTGCTTCTCCACCAAGAGATACTATATTAGGATAGCCTATTTTATATAAATATGAATCGCAAAGATTTTGAAATGATCCTGCATCTAATGTGCGTATTTTTTGTTTAATGGTTTCAATCTTAGCCATAATGCGACATCTACCTCTCTAGTTCAATTCTATATCAATAGCTCACTACACAACGTTGGCCAAATAGCATCCAATATCTTCCCTAAGCGCAAATCACCTGTGCCCAGCGTAGAGTGATTGCCCATTTTTCCGTTGTTTCTTTCGTTGTCATATAGCCCATAAAAATATATTTTGCCGAATTAGTATTGTATATATTATATATTGCACCGATGAATAAAGCAATTAGCTTTGTGCAAATAATGGGAATATTTACAGTATTATGCTTAAGTTTGCTGAAGGATAGAAGAAAACCTGCTTCAAGAAATAAATTAATTTTATATTTACTTTTTAATTTTTTATTCGATTTATTTCGTTTTACAAGAATAGTAGTAATTTGTTTACTTAATTCCTTCAAAACTTCCTTAAGCGCAAAAACAAGGCACCTGCAATACAAAATAAAACTAACCAAACTATAACAATAGGGGGTATAGAACCTATTCCGTCTAAAGCTACCCAGCCATAGAAAATCGCGAAAATTATTGCAGGTATGAGAACGCCAGTTTCCTCATGTTTGTTCTCTTTTGCCAAATAAAAATAATCTTTACTTAATTTAATCATAGATAAAAGAAAAATAATATTATTCTGCTTGCACAAATTTTATGTCACTTATATTTCGTACAAAGCGAGCGTAAGAGCTAATTATATGTCAAAAAGAGGGCCGCCCCGCTAATTTACAATCAGCAGGGCGATTTTACCTATGAAAAATCTAGCATATTCTATGATAAATGAAAATTCATCACACTCAATCCTCAAATATTGGTTCGATATGCTCTCTAATAAACTCTATCCTGTCCTTAGCATTTGGTATGAAAAGAGAAGCAATAGAAACCACCAATTTTTTCTTTGTATTGATGTAAATTACATTTCCACCGTCTCCCAAAGCGGTGTAAATATGCTCTTTCTCGTCAATAACCCACCATAGATAGCCATAAGACAACTCTCCCCAGCGGCTATGCTCTTTGGTGCTTTCGTCTATCCACGTGGGCGGTACAACTTGTTTTCCCTGCCACATGCCACCATCTAAATATAGCTGACCTATTCTCGCCATGTCCGCAGGTGTTAGAAAAAGGCCCCAGCTTGCCATGTTGATTCCCTGCGGGTCAACAACCCAGCCATAGGTGCTTTTATCATTCATAACGGCGATATGCTCTTCTTGATTCCGCAATACAATATTTTGAGGAACATTTATTCCCAGTGGTGAAAATAAATGTTCTGTAGCAAAATTAAGTATTTGTTGCCCCGTAGCTTTTACCAAAAGGCCCGACAAAATATGGGTTCCACCGATAGCAGAATAATTGAATTCCCCTATAGTTCCATTTCCGCCTAATAAATCGAGTGCATCTCGAATTGGGTTCGGACTTGTAAAGAACTTTTCGTACGGTTCTGAATCATATTTATAGGGTGCGGTCATGGTCAGCATATCTCTGATCGTAATACGCTGTATCGTTTCTTCGCCTTTGGCTACCGTATAATCCGGGAAAAAGTCTAATACCTTCTGGTCGACACTTTTAATATACCCCCTATGAATGGCAATGCCAATCAGCGCTGAAAAAATGCTTTTTGTCACCGAATATACATGAATGGCGTTATCGGCTGTATATCCGTTAAAATAATTTTCATATACCGCTTCACCGTTTTTTAACGTAACTATACCAGTAATATTGTTATAATCATTGTTGATTGTTTTTTCAAGCTCGTTCATTTTTTCATAATTCATATAATTTAATTTCCTCCTTTGAGTTGTGAAGGATATCCTCAAATAAAGGATAAGGCCATTAAAAATTGATTGCAAGAACTTTTTTAAAATCTTTAATTTTACTGCACAATCACCTAAAACCATCACATTAAAACTCCCTTAATCTCAAAGATGCAACCCACTTTGAATTCTACCTTAAAATATTTCTCACTTAAAAAAACTGCATTTTCATTGGTCTCTACCAACAAAAATACAGTTTATAACTTGTGTTTAACGGTTAATAATTTTGTCATTGCATTTTGGAAACTGGACTTGAACTGACATATGAGAGATTATGCTAATAATAGCTATTGCAAATTTTCTGCATTAAAACCCCTTGTCACATATCCAGCAGGAATTTGACTAATTTCCATGTGTGGTCTTGAGTCAAATTTTTCATAATTTTCAACATTTGAAAGGAGAATCTTTCTAAAATGTATCGGAAGCCCAGCACTACTATAAAAGCTTTGCCCTGTTTGTAGTTGAAAATGCAGATGTGGCTCGGTTGAATTTCCTGTATTACCACACTTAGCAATGGGTTGTCCTCGTGAAACAGTTTCTCCAACTTCGACACTTATACTGTCTTCTTTTAAATGTGCTAATGTGCTGTATTCTTGTTTATCGTGTTTTATTACAACATAATTTCCTGCAATATGTTTGGCTCTAGAATAAAATTGACCTCTTTTGAAAATTAAGCTGTCTTTGGCATTGTTCAAAACTTCCACAATTACACCATCGGCAGGAGATAAAACATCTCTGTCATAGCAATAATAATTTTCACTTTGATTGAAGGCTCTGTTGTATGATTTTCCATTTTCATCTAAGATAATAAAATCATAAGCATATCGCTGTGTGGGAATACCCCATGAATGAGAGTATTCTTTTGTGAAACAACCATTTACAGCCGTCCATTTCCCTTTGAACGGTAAATCGTATTCAACTTTACATTTATAATTATCCACCGACGGCATATTATTTTTATATTTTTTATTCACTTTAAACATACCTATTACTTGCAAGAATGAACACTTATATACAGAAAAATCAAGTGTCATTTCTATAAGCACAAATAATCCAAATAAACAAAGCATTTTTAAAATAGGTGAATTGCTAAACAGTGTTCCTATAAAAGCTATGATACCCAACCACTTTGCATACTTAGAAAAGAAATATATATAATGCATACGGACCTCCTACATGATATGTAAATAATCTTTATTTAATTTTATCATATATAAAAGAAAAAAGTAATATATGAGTTTAGTTCTCGCACATAACTTTTTGTTGTGTCGTTAGTACAAAATAGATGCAGCTTTGAATTCCAATAAAACTATTTTCAAATAGAGCATCATAATTTAGTAGAAACGTAAGAAATCTACCGTTTATAGGGCTTTGCTTAAACAGCAAATGTAGAAGCATAAAAATTTCTTTACTATTTTGATCACAACGAATTAATCATAAAATGGCTTTCCCGGTTTTTTTATCAAAAATATGTATTTGGGTACCATCCATCTGCACTTTTATAGTATCTCCGGAACAAATATCTGTGTGCGAGGATGTCCGCGCAATTATGATATTGTTTCCAAAGCTTAGGTGAAGGAAGCTGTCTGCGCCCATTGTTTCCGCAATATCAACATGACAGGTAATACTATCGGCGTCAGAACCGGAAACGAATGAACCATCCACATATACATTTTCCGGGCGAATACCCATAACAACTTCTTTTCTGATATATCCTTTTATAGACTGATCCTTGCTGATATCTTCCGGAAGTTTTATTTCACAAGAGTGTCCTTTGCTGTCAATAGTGATATAGTATCTGCTTTCGTCATGCGTTAGGATACCATTTATAAAATTCATGGACGGAGAACCGATAAATCCCGCTACAAACAAGTTGCACGGGGAATAGTACAGCTCCTGCGGTGTACCAACCTGTTGGATAAATCCGTCTTTCATTACCACGATGCGATCGCCCATAGTAAGAGCCTCTGTCTGGTCATGGGTAACGTATATAAAAGTGGTATTCAGCTTTTTGTGTAGCCTAATCAGCTCAGTCCGCATCTGCCCACGAAGTTTAGCATCCAAATTGGATAGAGGCTCATCAAACAAGAAAACTTCAAATTCACAAACTAAGGCACGGCCTAAAGCCACACGCTGTTTTTGCCCTCCAGACAGCGATTTTGGCATACGGTTCATCAAGCTGAGTATACCTAGCATATTTGCCGTTTCCTCTACACGTCGCTTTATTTCATTCTTGGAGGTATTGTGAATCTTTAGGGCAAACGCCATATTATCAAACACAGTCATATGGGAATATAAGGCGTAATTCTGAAAGACCATAGCAATATTACGGTCTTTGGGAGCAAGTTTATTAACCATGCGACCATTGATATAAAGCTCGCCTTTTGAGATTTCTTCCAGGCCGGAAATCATTCGAAGTGTCGTAGATTTGCCGCAGCCGGACGGCCCGACCAAAACAATAAACTCCCTATCTGCTACTTCTAAACAGAAGTCTGAAACAGCAGCAAACCCACAGGGATATTCTTTATAAACATGATTGAGTGATAAATTTGCCATATTTGCTCCTCTCCTTTCAAATGATAGTTACTAAAATAAGATTTACTTTTTATTTCTATGAACAGGAATTATCTAGCTGTCAATCAGATAATTTTTACCTATGAAAAAGACAAAACCAGCGGGGATAAGATATAGGCAGGCTCCCGCAAAAAACATCCCAGGTTCCGTGCTGAGCATACTGCCCAAATGCATAGATAGCGGCTGTTTATGGATAGATTTTATTAACACTACCGCTTGATCTATGACATTCCAATAATCAGCAAATGTCAAGACGAAGAGGGAGATAACGGCCGGTTTCAAGTTCGGCAAAACAATGGAGCGAAACACTTGACCTTCGGAAGCGCCGCTTAGCTCTGCTGCTTCAATGCATTCTTGCGGAAATCCTTTTATATTCTGCCGAATCCAAAAGACACCTAACGGATTGAAAATTCCCGGAAGAATGATGGAAGCATAGCTATCTCGAAGATTCAAAAAGTCTGCCACCAAATAATTGGACACCAATAGGACCTGCAGCGGCATCATCATGATTGCAATATATCCGAAAAACAGAACTTCTTTATATTTCCATTGCATCCTCTCGAATGCGTAGGCCGCAAGGCATGAAACAATGCATTGCCCCAGCACAATAGGCAGGGTCATAAAGATGGAATTTCCATAAAACCGCCAATATGTAGAATGATCGAACAAAAGGTTCTGGTATTGCTCCAATGTTGGATTGTTCGGGTAAAATCCTATGTTTACAAAATGCATACCATTCCTTGCTAAATCCAAAGCGTTAAAGGCCGTTACTTCTGTCGTATACCGGTTCACAACCTCATGACTGCTCATGATAGAGTTAGAAATTGTAAAAAGCAAAGGAAGCAATATAGCAAGTGCAATCATAACAGCGGGTAAATGGCTGATAATTGATGAGCGTTTTGTCTGAGTCTTTGGTAGATGTCCGCCTAATTCGAGAGAGGTAAAGGCATTCGACAGCCTTTTCTGTCTGTAAAACAAAGCAAAAATTACCATGCCAACCAAAAAAATTAGAATATAAGATGCGGCAGTCAGCTTCTGCATATTAAAGCTGAAAAACTGGTTATTCATATAGTGCTGCAACGTATACAGATGATCCGGAGGGTAATTCCCATAGAGAATATAGAGTTCCTTAAATATTTTAAAGGAATTTATAAACGACAAAACCAAAACAACAAATGTGATCGGAGAAAGATAAGTCCATGTAATGTGGTAAAATTGCTGCCACGGACTTGCTCCTGTGCAGTTGGCGTACTCGTAATATTCCATCGGAATTCTTTTCATCCCTGCGTAAAAAACCACCGCTGCAAATCCTGTATTTTTCCAGAGATATATGATAATCGGAATTAAGATTGCCCACCCGCTGCTTGTAAAATTGATAATAGGAAATTCAAGGCTATACAATATTTTATTGATTAGCCCGTTTATATCAAAAATTGACTTCCAGAAGTGTACGGTTACACCGGAAGGAATGATAATCGGGAACATCAATACAGTCATCAAGATACCTTGTCCACGCAGCATTCTTTCTAGCAGCAGTGCAATGAGCAAAGCAATAACAATCAAAACTGGAATACTAATAATCATAAAAACAGCGGTATTAAATAAACCCTTTTGAAACATTTGATTTTGAACCGTATTTATGAAATTTTGCAATCCGATAAATTCTTTGCTGCCCATATTATTAATCAATGCATAATAAAGTGACAGCACTAAGGGAATGAGGTAAAACACAGATAATCCAGCAAGGCTGGGCAGGAGATACGGCAGGCTCTTTTTAAATTTCATTAGTTACTCCTTTCCCGCTTATTTTACACCTAAAGCGCACCTCTTATCTCTGCTCTCCCAAATAGGCAGCAACTCTGGATTGAATAATAGAGGCGGTTTCCTCGGCTGTAGCAAGGTCATAATAGTAATAATTTTCTAAGTCTGAATTGATCAAAAAGTATAGTTCCGTTTCAGATGCTTCTCTGTTGCGCTGTAAGTTCCATTCATGGACAAGGGCAAGCATCTCATCTATTCCATCTTTGGGATTAATCTCTTTCCACTGGATAGAATCTCCGAACATATCGATATCCAGTTCGCACTGCAAGCGAAATGCATGCCGAAAATTGTTAATATTGATTGGCACCAAAGTGTGATAATTCATAACATACTCTTGTGCCCTTTCTCTGTCAGAAGAGTCGGGAGGAGATTTCTCCCCCACACAAAATTTCAAAAACTCCCATGCAAGCTCCTTGTTGGCGCTGCTCGTTGGGATGCCGTATTCAGCCTGCATTGATCTGAACATAGCATCCCCACCGCTGCTTACAATCGGAACTGGTGCCGGTATGTTGGTATAATCGGCTAAAAGATTATAGACATCAATGGCTGTAACCTCTAAGCTGCAGAATACATAGTCAGATTTCATAAAGCTGTCATCGCCGGCAATACGAGTCTTGTCCCACTCTTTATAGACAGGTTCATAGGGAGTTACAATCGTATTGGTTTTTTCTAAATATTCTACAAACTCGTCACTGTCAAACCATGCTTCTCCTGATTGTGCATTGTAATATGCCGGAAATTCATATCTCCAAAAATATTCTTTCACAATCCCTGGCATAATACGAGGCTCCGGGTAAAGTCCAAGAGAAAGTACAGACTCGTATATATCAAGTATGGATTCATAATCCAATACATCATAATTGACGGAAAGTCGCTCTGTTAAAGGACGGCTGACCAACATCATGTCGTAAGTAAAATAAAAGGGCATTGTATACAGTGCGCCATCAATTTCTTTTGCGGTAAAAATGTTCGTATAATAATCTGCTTTATTAAAATTAGGGTCGCTATCCATAAAATCATATAGATTGCAGAGCAGCTCACTTCCGGCGTACCGATATGCTGAAAAATGGGATAGGTCTATGAGATCGGCTCCGTTTCCACTCATAATTTCTATGGCGGTACGCACACCGTACTGCTCAAGGTTTTCAGATTCCCATTCGCCCATGTCCGGCACTTCCATTTCAATTTTCACATTGGGATGAAGCGCCATAAAATCCTGTGCATGGTTCATAATCACAGCATCATAGTAGGTGCTGACCGTCAAGGTTCCGGATAAAGCCTCAACTTTACTGTTTTCTTCTGTTCTTTTATATTCATCAGATTCTTGATTGGAGCAGCCACTCAAAACGAGCACTCCGATCAACAGAATAAAAATGATTGATTTTTTGAGATTCCTGTTCATATATCCACTCCTTAAAAAAACAACTCTTTGCAACTGAAAACAGTTTAACAAAGAGTTGTTTCAAACTTGTATCATAAAATCGCTGGAATCATTGTTCCGGTTCATGTAGTTGGAGTTCAAACCCTACAGTCGTGCCAAATCCAATCACACTTTCGAGTATTAGGGAGGTGCCGTGGAGATTTGCTATTCTCTCGCAAAGTGTCAACCCTAAACCGAAGCCATCATTTATTCCGGCGTGAGATCTATCAATTGTATAGAACGGTTCTTTTATTCTGGACATATCTTTTTCAGAAATGCCTTTTCCATTATCACTAACCGTTATTTTATACTTGTTTTCTTCTAAATATCCTTTGATGAGGATTTCGGTTGCCTCTGCTTTTTCGGCATTGTCGCAAAGGTTTTTCAGTAGCGAAATAATGAGGATTTTATCTGCACAAACAGTAGCAGGCTGCATATTCCAAATAAAGTGTTCTCCAGTATTGATCTTTAGCTTTTGGACATCTACCGGCTCTATGGAAATATGCTCATCGGATAACCCCATTAAGTCCATCAGTTTCAAGGAAAGTTCGGAAATTCGTTTGCTTTCTTTATAGATGTAATCGGCAGACTTGATCTGAACTTCAGGGCTGTTTTCGTGGCTTCTCAGCATATCAGCATAGCCCATAATTGCGGTCATGGGTGTTTTCAGTTCATGAGAAAAATTTGCAACAAAGTCCTCTCTGGAACAAACCGCCTGCTCTAAAAAGTTTATCTTTTCTTCAACGGCCTCTGCCATTTTATCGAAGTTCTGCGCCAGCACTCCTACCTCATCATTGGAGGTTATATGAGTTCTGTAACCGTAGGAGCCGCCTGCTATTCGTTCACTAATATTGGATAGCTTCTGAATCGGATAAGTAATATATTTAGATAAAATCCATACGCAAATTATGACACAGATAAGCAACACAATATCGAGCAATAGAGCTTGTCTATATTGTATTTCTTTTTGTACAAACACATCGCTGATATCATTGACTGTGATAAAATAAACTTCTTTTTTTTCTACAATGAATGTCGAGATAACTCCTAAAATAAAGCTATCAGAATACTCTTTTATTCGGTACCCATCTTTTAAGTCAATCAGTTTTTCTATGAAATCTATATCCGTAATCATTTCATACGAAGAATACAACATTTCATTTTCATCGGTATAAAGAGCTGTGCGATTTAAGCCGCCTATAAGCTTCATTGTTTCATAGAGTGCTTGTAAATTGTCATCGAAATTCGATTCATCTCCGTATACTTCTTTTTCTATAAAAATGCGATAATTCGCATGCTGCATTTGATACTGGCGTATAATCTGCTCCATAGCAAAATCAAAACTTTTTTGAATGATAAGGTGTCCAAATATAGAAAACAAGACAATAACAATCAGTGATATGGCTAATGTCAGCTTCGCCCATAGCTTCACTATTCCACCTCCAGCCTATATCCTAATTTGTAAACCGTCTGAATTTTATTCGCCCAATCTAACTTTTTTCGCAAGCGTTGAATGTGGAGATCAATCGTGCGGGTATTTCCTTGCCATTCTTCATTCCATATTTTTTCATATAACCGTTCACGATAAAGAACAATATTTTTATTCTGCACGAGCATTACAAGTAAATCAAATTCTTTAACTGTTAAAAGAACAGGCTGCACATCCTTTTTTACGGTTCGCTGGATAATATCTATTTTAACATTATCAATTTCGAGCAATGTTTTTCCCTTGCCTACCCTGCGTAGCACAGCTTCTACCCGAGCCATTAGCTCTTCCGTTTCAAAGGGTTTAACAATATAATCATCAGCTCCCATATGCAGCCCTTTTACACGGTCTTTTAAGCTGCCTTTGGCAGTAATAAAAATAACTGGGGTAGCTGTCGGTTCAATATACTTTATCAATTCATATCCGTCAATTTCAGGCAGCATAATGTCCAGCAGAATGAGATCATATGTATTCTTTTCAATCAAGTCTGCAGCAATTTTCCCATTGTGAGCAACTGCACAGTCATATCCCATTCTGCTTAAATTAATTGCAATTAACTCACGTATAGCAACTTGGTCTTCAACAATTAGAATTTTAATCATAAGGCAACTCCTTTCAAATGTATCTTGATTGTATCATGAGTGTTATCGTAAAGCAATTAATCAGTACATGATCCTTTACTGGATTGCGTAACACGTTTTATCGATTGCAAAAGAGTTGTTGTTTCTATTCCTGCCTTTGATTTTATCAAGACACTTATTATTCATATTCCCGATAGACAATTTAAAATGGTTAGATATTATGGTATTTATGCTCAATCTACTCCTAATTCTAAGGATTTAATTAAGCTTACTCCTTCTATACAAAAAACTCGTATTCTTAAATATTCTAGTTGGAGATTTCGCATTGCCTTATCCTTTTAAAATAAAAAAAACTACACCTTCATTGGTTTATCACCAACAAAAATGTAGCTTATAACTTGAAAGAGTTGGTAGTAAAACGATGTGAGTACACTTTTAGCGACGAGATTTAAACTCACACGCAAGGTAAGGGTTATGCTCATTAGCTGTATTTTTCAATAAATCTTATGCAAGCAATTTCTAAATTCTTGCAACCTTCAGTTTCTATAGGAAAATGCCCAGCACCATCAAGCATAATTAGTTCTTTCTTACAGCTTAGCTTATTAAAAAAAAGTCGACTTAAAGATATATCCGTCCATCGGTCATTCTCTGGATGAACTAACAATAACGGACATTTATGAAACTGATTTGCTTCTATTTCAATTTGTGGGTTAAGCATTGTGTATAAAAAAGCAATAGATACTTTAGTTCCTGATGAGCGATTATCTGCCATAAGCAGTTTTGCAAGCTCTCTATTATTTACAATTGCTTTCATATTACTCACGGCTTTCATAGGTAGCTTTACTTTTGCAAGGGGCTGATTTAATAATTTTAAAAATGGCTTAGATAGTTTGGCTACCAATGGGCTGATGGCAGTTTTTTGCGTAACAAGTGGAATACGTTGATCTAATAAACAAGTAGCTATTATGCCATTTAATTTACAACATCTGCATGCTACCTGATATGCAAGCATACCACCTGCGCTTAGCCCAAATACAAAAAGAGGAATATTATTTTTACGAAAATGGCTAACGATTTCAGTTCCACAATCTACCCATGTTTGATAGGAAATTTCACCATTATACTTCGTATAGCCGTATAAGGGTAAATCTGGACAAATAACTTCATATCCTTGTTGGCTCAAAGGCACAGCAATGAATGAGAGTAACCTCCCGTTACCACCTACACCGTGAAATATAACTATGGTTGCTTTAGGCTTGTCTGTTCTATAATGGTCGATGTGCAGATTAATATTATCTATTTTATAATAATACTCATCTGGCATATTTTTCGAGGTCAATCTATTTTCAACAGGCAGGAAAGATTGCATTTCTCTCCATGTATTATCATTATTATACATACTATATTCTCCACATTATATAAATTATCTTTACCCCTTTCGCCTTAACCCTTGAAAACACTGGGTTTATCGGGTTTTTCTTGGGGGTTTTATCCCTTATTTCCCTTGTTTTTTCTCTTATCAGAAATCTATAAGGGAAACTATACTTTCAAATTAAATCGTAGCCGCTTCGAGTAGCATCACAGAGTTCCGTTTTGACTCTCTTGTAGCATGGGCATAAATGTTCATCGTTGTGTTAATATCAGAATGCCCTAATAACTCTTGCACATCTTTTGGTGCAGCTCCATTTGATAACAACTTACTGGTGTATGTGTGTCTGAGCTGATGCAAATGAAAATTCTCTAAGCCTTCAACTTTTTTCTTTAGGGTAAGGCACATACCTGTAATTGTTCTTGAGGCTTCTAATGTTCCATCTGGTCGCAGACAAACGAGGGAAATGTCATTGTATTCTTCCGGCACACTGCTTGTCACAGGCTGCGAATGTAGATAATAGTAAGTGCGGTTTTTGACCTTTTCTATGGTATAGTAGTTTTGACGATATAACTCATCGTACTGCTTTCTATTTTTCTGCTGCTCTTTCTTTGCCTGTATTAGTATGCTTGTCAATGTATCCCCAAAATCCACGGTGCGTATCTTTTTGCGTTTTGTCGGTCCGATTGTCATAGCCTTTCGAGTATTATTATAACATACACTTCGCCGAACTGTTAAGTATTTTCCCTCCAAGTCAATATCCTGCCAAGTCAAGCCGCAAACCTCGCCAAGTCTTAATCCTGTGTAGTAAGCAATTTGTATAGGGAGCAATGCCGGATTGTTCGTTCCCTGCAAATACTCTGACATCTGCTTAAATTGCTCGTCAGTCACTACTGGGGATTTTCCTACTTCTCCATCTCCATCGCTGCTAAACATTTCAAAATCATCTTGACTTCCTCTAAGCACTACATATTGCATAGGATTAAAGGTAATCAGTTGTTTTGGGAACACCGCAAAGCGAAATGCACCTCTCATCACTGCTGCATAAACATTAAGACTGCCTGCCGACAGTGGGGTTGACTTCTTTCCGTTTGATAATGGTTGAGCAGAGGAAAGAGAATCAAAAAACTTTTGCAGATGGTCTGCTGTAATGGTTTTCAATTTTCTTTTGCCAATAGCGTGTAGCATAATGCGATTTGCACTTACAGAAAAAGAAGCCAGTGGCAAATGTAAAATGGATCCCAAGTCAAGGACATTTTGAAAAAGTCTAGGCAGCTAAAAGCTGATTTCTATATTGTATAGGAGTCAGCTTTTTTAATCCCCATTGATATCTAAAGTTATTATAATACTCCATATAATTATCTATTTTAAGCTGTAATTCCTCAAATGTGGAACAATTTTTATAATCTATCTCATCTTTCATATGACCGAAAAATGATTCTTGAGGAGCGTTATCCCAACAATTCCCTCTTCTTGACATGGATTGTCCAAGATTATATATCTTCAGTAGTTTTTGAAATCTTGGGCTAGTATAGTGAGCTCCTTGATCTGAATGTATAAAGGCACCTTTATGCAATAAGTTTTTATGTAATATCATTAATTTTTCTATAGTCTCAGTTACTATATCAAGAGTAATACGATTAGATAAATTATATGATAGTATTTCATTTGTTGATGCATCTTTAATAGTTGATAGATATGCCATACAAGATGTTCCATAGGGAATATACGTTATATCCGTTAATAGAACTTTCCCAGGAATCTCTTGCTTAAAGTTTCTATTCAAAAGATTAGGCACAACAGTATGTTCTTTAGTTGCTTTCATCATCCTTCTATACGGATTTGCTTTTCTAATAGGACATTTGATGTTATACTTTCTCATAATTCTCTGTATGCATTTTCTATTAATTATTAAATTGAATTCGTTATCTAGAACCATTTTAATTGATCTAGAACCTTTCTTGTATCCTCTGTGATTAAAAGCTTTCAAAATCACCTCTTTTAGTTGTAGATTTCTTTGTTCTCGTATATTTCTATGTTCAGATGATTTTATGTAACTATAATAACCTGATCTTGATACTTCAGCTACTTTGCATAAATGGGTAACCATATTTTTAAAGTTGTACTTGGATATGATTTTCTGAATAAGTTTAAAGATAATAGCTGCTTTCAATTTACCTTTTTTCACCTGCCTTTCTTGCAGCTCGATTTTTTTTAATAATTCAGCTTCGGCTTTCCAGTATGCTATTTCGGCATCTTTTTTAACTATTATTTCTTCCACAGATAACTCATGATTTAAAGGTCTACCACTATTAAATTTTCTGGTATCTCTAAGCCCTAGCTCACCAGACTTCTTGTATGATTTACGCCATCTTTTGCTTGCACTCCAAATTCTATCATTACCTAATAAATCTATATCAAATCCTGCATCAATAAAAATTTGAGTTGGCAAAATTCCATTACTATAGCCAGCAATAAACAACGATTTAAATTCATCTGTATAAGTAATCCCACGTTTACTTGCTGACTTTACATATTTATTCTTTGATAATATATCAATCTCTTCATCAGAAAATGATTTCTTACTCACTATATTCACAACCTTTCTATTATATTGTACATAAAAAAATCCTATAGTAATAGACTTTTTTTATTGTCTACTCTATAGGATCCATTTTAATGCTGCTCACTGGCTTCTTTTTTATTTACTGCGTGGCCAAAGCCATCTTAGAGTGTCATTGCCAATATTACTTCGCTGGAATTTTTAACACATCCCCGGGGTGAATGATGGAAAACCTGCTCTGATTGTTGAGCTGTTCCAGCTCTGCCATTGTACAGCCTACATTGTAGGCAATCAACCAGAAGCTGTCGCCCCTTTGCACAACATAGGTGGTATATTTTCTGTTCTTTGGAGCATCGGCGGTCACGCCATATTGGTCAAAGGTATAGGTGATGCCGTCAATGTTCTTCGTGCCTGTAACAGCCTTCCCATTTTCATAGTACATTCACTTGCCGCTGTCATTGAGCGTCCAGCCCTGTGCGGTGTCACTATTGATGGCAAGCTCCACGAAACGCTTGAGGACTGCACTGACCTCGGCTCTGGTAGCCGTCCCTTGCGGGTCAAACTGATTGCCGTTTTTGCCTGCGAGGATGCCAGCCATCTGCATTTGTTTTACTGCGTCATTTGCGTAGCTTCCAATTTTAGCGTTGTCTGCAAAGATGTTTTCAGCGTGTACCTTTGGAAGCTCAAAGCCGATTGCCTTTGCGTAGTTTGCCATGATAACTGCCATCTGTTCACGGCTGATGGCCTGATCCGGTGCAAACTTACCGTCGCCAGTGCCGTTTACGATGCCGTTCTTGCTTGCCCATTCAATGTAGCCGAGGTAGTAACTGCCAGCCTTGACATCGGTGAAACTGCTGGTTTTGTAGCTGATAACATCTGCGCCAGCCAGTCTGCCAAGAGCTGTAACAAACATTCCTCTTGTCATAGAGATATCCGGAGAAAATTTACCCTCTCCTGTGCCGTTCAGCAGCCCACGGGCGGCCACAAATTCGATACTCTCATTTGCCCAATGGTTTGTGATGTCGGTAAAGCTCACATTTACGGACTTATAGCCAACCGCAAACTTGGAGAAGTGATCGGTGACAAAGCTGAGTGTTTTGGTTGCAGGGTCATAGACCGAGTTGGGCATTTCCTGTACCTTGCCGGAGCTGTCGATGTAGTAAGCCACCACATTGGCAGGGTTTTCACCCGGCTTTAAGGTGTATGGTATTGAAACGGAAACCTTGCCATCGCCAAAGTCTGTGACTTTTTTGCCGTTGTTGCCTGTGATAGAAAGGTCATAAACAGGCCTGTCGCCTACAATCTTCTTTGCTTCTGCGGAAAGGGTGCTGTTATCTATCTTTTTCGCTGTAACGGAAATATCAGAGCCAAGCTGCTTCTGAATTTCCTTTAAGGCGTCCAGATTCAAGCTGATCTTAACAATTCCGCTTGTGATACGAAGTTCCGTTACTTCTGCCCTCACCAGTGCGTCTACGCTTCCTTTCGGCAGGCTTGTGCTGATGTTTTCAGCTTTGGTATTTTGGGTATCCACCTTGAGTTCCACCACAATACCATTGTCTGTTGTGCCGTTTTTCTTAGCCTCCGCCTGCGCCTTTGCGATGGCGTTATCCACCGCCTTTTCGGACACATTCGCACTTACCGTGTCGCCAGAGACTGTCGGCTTTACGGTTGCTGTGACCTGGGTAGGCGGGTTCGGATTTTCGGTGGTAGCAGGTGGGGTGGTTACTGTTGTGTTGCTGCCGCCGCCTGTGGAGCCACCGCCGCCCGAGCTATATTGTGTTACGGTCAGAGTGCCTGTTCCGATGGTGATGTTATAGTTTTTCGTTACTGTCTCTCCAAAGGTTGGTTCTGTGGTAAAGACAATATCAAATACACCTACCTTGACAGTGGTTAGCGGCACTCCGTTTTCCTGTGCCTCCATTGCAATGGCATCGGGATTGGTTGGGTTGAGAATATCATTTGGTAATCTACCTTCTATCTCCCAGCCAAAGATTGGCATACTTTGATTGGATTCAATGCTGCCACTGGAAGGTCTTACAACCATGTCTTTTTTCGCCACCGTTATCGAATATATTGCAGTCGCCTGTGCGTGGGTTGCTGTTTCGGCTGCGGTTGCTGTAATGGTGGCACTGCCTACACCTTTAAGGGTTACCTCGCCTGTGTTTCTGTTTACCGTTGCCACGCTGGTATTGCTGCTTGCGTAGGTAATTTCACCGTCTACGGTTGTTTTGGTAAGCTCATTGGTATATATCTCTCCATAGGTTTTGTTTACACTTCCCACAGCATAGGAGATATTCTGTAGCTGTTTGTCGGTGGAGGTCACCGTTACTGTAACGCTGTAATCATTGTAGTAGCTTCCCCCTGTTACAGGGATTGTGATGGTGCCTGTTTGCCCTGCTGTGCTTGCAGAGGCAGTGTAGACGATAGTTGTTGTGCCAATGAGGGTCATATCGGTCATGGTGATGGTACCGCCACCGTCAGTTGGTGCGCCATAGCTTGCACCGTCGGGCAAGTTAGGGAGTGTCATCTCAGCTACTTCCCCTGTGGTAAGCACAAAGCCTGTGGCAGTTTTGAGGCCTGTGTACTCCGCCTTGTTAACCGTTACTGCTTGAGTGGCAGTCATACCGCCATAGCCCAAGGTGACAGCAGTGTCACCTGCTTGGAACGCAGTTCCGTTTTGGTAGGTCACGCTCATGTCGTTATATCCCACTCTTACAGTGGAACCGCTTGTAAGGGCTGCGGTCAGCACAAGCCCTGTCAGTTCAAGGGTTTCACCATGCTGATAGGTAGTTTTTGCGGGTGGAGTGGTCACTGCAAGGCTGACAATATCATCCTCCACCACGGTGATGGATACCGTGCCTGTTACATTGTTGTAATCTTCCGTATTGGTCGGGGTAAATGTCCAGTTATAATCCTTTGTTCCCACGGTAAGAATCTGCCCATAGTCAAATGCCAGTATGCCCGAATTGCTGTCGGTATGGCTTAAAATCACAACCGAGGTGGTATAGATGGGGGTGTTCTCCACGCTGACACCTGTAATAACAGGGGTTGCCTTGATTACAGTGAGGAAGGCACACTCTTCGCCTCGCTGTGTATCGTCCTCATAGACAGCGTCTACACTATACATGCCTGCACCCACAGGCTTGCCGTCTGCGTTCAAATCACCTGTAGTGCCTCCAACAACGGTGTAAGTGTAGGTAAATGTGCCTGTGCCATTTTCTGTGCCGTTAAAGACGGCTGTTTCGTGGGAAAGCGCATTTCCTGTGTAGGTGGCAGTGCCGCCTGTAAAGGTGATATCGTTTGATACATCAACCTTATCCACAATATTGACTGTCAGAGTTCCGAGGGTTTTGCCATCCTTCTTTGCAAGCAAGTCAAAGCTGCCTGTAGAGGCACCCTTTGGCACCGTAACAGGAATACCATAGCTATTTGCTGTGCCCACCGTTACATCGCTAGGCAGTGTACCCTCCTGTACCCAGCCAACGGCAGTGTCCATTGCCATGCCAAACTGGTCAAGGTCTTTGTATAGATAGCGTACCGTTGATGAGGATTCAGCAGGGATTTTGATGGAATTGCTTTGCGCTTCCAGCTTTACACCATCTCGATAAAAGGCAAAGCCGGTAGCAACCGGGATATATTGAATAGCGTAAGGGTAGTCGGTTATCTCTTTGTCTGCAGGTATCTCAATTAGATCTGAGCCGTCACGATTTAGGCTTACAAGGTTCATGGCATTAGTTTCCTTGCTTTTTAAAGAAATCCCTACGGAAGTACCTGTACCTTGCCCTGCAATGCCCAAAATTTCACCACTACCACTGATGGAGGAGGTTCCACTAACTACAAAATACACACCATAGCTTTCACCATCTGTGCCTGTGGTATTTCCGCCTGTGCCTTGGAGCTGACCACCCGTCACCCGGACAGTGCCGCTGTTCACATAGACGCCGTAGCTTCCGGCACCATCACCATCGGCTGTGCCGCCTGTGCCAACGATTATTCCATTATCACTGAGGGTAATTGCCTTGGCATCAATGCCAATGCTGTTGCGGTTAGCTCCACTGACTCCGCTGACTATGGCTTCGCCACTGACGGTGAGCGTACCTGTTGCCTCGATACCAACTTCTGTCCGGGAGCGTCCCTCAATATTGCCGGTGTCACTGACCGTCAAGTTCGCACAGGAGATACCGACAACCATGCCCGTTGCGGAGACTGTGCCGCCGGTGACGGTGATATCGCCACAATCTATGGCGCCCATGGCTATATCTGAATTGCCGTTTTGGGCATGGGTAGTTCCACCTTCAACGGTAAGCTCCTGAGCATAGATGCCATAGCTGCTACTGTCGTTGCCAGCAGCATCGTCAGCAAATGCATACAATGTGCCGCTTCCTCGGATAGTCAAGGGAGCGTTATCCATATAAATGCCTGCACTCTCGGCATCGGTGGTATTACTTGAATGAAGATTATTCTCACCTTGCAAAACGATGGTAAGGGGGAAGTTAGCAAAAAGGGCGGACTGAACCACATAATCATCACTGTCGGTTGTTGTGCCGATGGTGTTGTTGGTATATCCGTATAAGGTCAGCGTTCCCGAATAGGTATCGGCATCGTAGAGATAGGAATAGCCCTCGCCGTTAATTTGTGTGGCGCTGTCGGCGTCAATTTCTGTTGCGCCCAGCTTGAGGAGATAGCTTGCGGTTCCAAGGGGTTGTAGGGTAATATCCTTGCCTGTTACATTGGCGTCGGTTACGTCAAAATAATTAAAGTAACCTGTTTTATAGCCTGCTTTACTGACAGTTATTGCATAGGAAGTGCCATTTCCTACATTCGAAATAGTGTAGTCGCCATTGCTGTCGGTGGTGACAGAGCTGCCCACAGTGGCGCCTCGATAGTCATATAGCTGTACCAAAGAGTCCGCAAGACCGCCGTTTGCATCGCTCACCGTGCCACTTATGGTGTAGGCAGGTGCTGCAACGGCCTCTTTGTGAAAGTAGGTGCCATCCCAAATATACTCACCTGCTGTGACCTTGTTGTTAGCTGGTGTGTCGCTTGCCGCCGCTACCGTAACCACGTTGTTATTTGGATAGATATAGGCACCATCCATGAGCACACTTGCGCCTACTTTTAGCTTTGCTCCCTGATGAAGGTTCAGTTTGCCCCCGTTTGCACCGATGAGGGTAGCGTAGTCTATCAAAATTCCCGTGTCACCACCTATATCAATGCTGACGGTGGAATTATCAATGGTCATAGTGCCGCCAACAACCTCAATACCTGTCCCTGCCGTATTGACGATATTCACCGTGCTACCGGTGAGGGATAGGTCGGGAACATAGATACCCTTGCTGTTTATACCGCTGTTTTCCACTATAACGTTACTGCTATTAAGGATCATGCGCGCCCCATCAACGGCGGAAATGCCGTCGCCATAAATGTTAGATACGGTAATACTACCTCCCTCACTTATCAGCGAACCGGAAGAATCCAGATGGATACCAACACTACCATCGGCAGCGTTAGTTGCAGACAGCTTACTGCCGCTTCTGAGATTCAATGTTCCGACAACCATAATGCCAATCCCGCCTGTTGCCGGATTTGCGTTTAGTGTACCCGTTCCGGCAAGGGTTAGAGTTTTGCCGTCCGGGATTGTGAGCGTACCGGCATCAGTTAAAACCGTTTTTCCCTCTGCGATATTCAGCGTGTGGTCTGCACCTACATTGATGCCGACGGCGCTCATTGTAATGTCTGCTGCCACCTGAATGGCTGCGGGTGTGGTGCTTTCCAGCGCCGCTTTAAGGTCTGCGGCGGTGGTCAGTCCTCCTCCGCTCGTTTCCGCCAGAGCAATATTCTTGCCGGTGGGGACAGCGCTGCGCATCTGCTTGTCGCTTGGGACTGCGGCGCAGTCCTCACAGACAAACTTGCAGTCGAGGGTGCTTTCGTAGCACTCCGCGCCGTGGATGTGAGTTGCATTGTTCTCTGTAGCTTCTGGCTCCCCGCTGTCCCGCACAATGTCGCAGGTCAGCTCATCGGTGTAGCAATCCTCTGTATGCTCGTGATGCTCACACAGGCTGGACGCACCGATGGTTGTACCGCCCTCCGTCGCAAACGCCACCGTTGGCAGCAGGCTCATCACCATGCACACCGTCAGCAGGAGGCTTAAAAATCTTGCTCGTGTTTTTTTCATTTTGTTTCATCTCCCTTCAAATTTTGTGTTTCTTGCTTCTCTTTGTCCTTCGCCAGCATGGCGAAAATCTCCGCCACTGTGAACGAGGGACCGTCCACCCAATAGAGCCGCTTTCCGTCTGTCTGTGGGCGGTCAAACAGCCGCTTTTCAATAAGCCTTTGAAAGGCAGGTTCGCTTATCCTGTCACCCAGCTCTAAAAAAATGCTGTGGCCGTTGGAAAGCAAAATGTCGAAACAATCCCCATCCAGCGAATCCACCTTTGTAATGGTAGGCAGTTCTACTTCTGTCGGTTTCCATGTCATATTCTATCTCCTCCTAACAAATCACTTTGTGATTCTCTTTACAAAACCATTATATAAGAGCAGAAAGCAAAAAGTGGCGAGAGTGTCAAAAATGACACTCTCGCCACCGGAAAGTTTTTATCACGGGCGAATTCTTATTCTTTTTCAAAGCAGTAGCCCTCACCTCGTGACCACTTAATCTGCCATCCGCTGCCTTCAATTTTGCTGCGCAGGCGCTTGATGGTACTTTTGAGGGCGTTGGCATCCCCGCTCATGGGTTGATTCCATACCTTTTCATAGAGATATTCCCCGTCAATCATGCGCTCAGGGTTCTGCACAAAAATCAGCAACAGGGCAAATTCTTTTTTTGCCAGTAGCAGGTCGGTTTCATCCAAAAGGGCAATGCCTGCCGACACATCCAGTGTCAGGTGGCCTTTTGTGATGCGCTCCGGCACACGCTCTGCCATGCGAAGCAGCGCCTCCACCCGTGCCAATAGAATGGTAAAGTCGTAGGGCTTGGTGAGGTAATCGTCACCGCCGCTGCGAAGTCCCCGCAGAATATCCTCCTGTGCATTCAGTCCGGTGAGCAGCAAAATGGGAATGCCTGCGTTTGTGCTTTCCCGCAGCTCCCGCATAAGGTCAAGGCCGTTGCCGTCAGGAAGCATAATGTCCAGCACGATGCAATCCGGGCGATTTTCTCTCAGCTTTGTATATGCCTCAGCCAAGGTCACAGCGGTATCAATGGTGTAGCCCTCCCATTCCAGCATCCGCTTGTTGCCCTGCATAATTTTCTCGTTGTCTTCCACAAGCATGATCCGCTTGTTCATATTTTTCTTTTCTATCATGCATCCTCACCTCCGAATTGTCCCTGATAGATGGGCAGCGTAAAGGTAACCGTTGTGCCGCAACCTTTCTCGCTTTCAATTTCAATTCTGCCGCCGTGGGATTCCACCACCGTCTTGCAGAGAAACAGGCCAAAGCCGGTGCCACCCTCGCTGACACCTCGTTCAAACACATGGGGCAGGAGCTGGGACGAAATGCCGGAGCCGTTGTCGCTTACTGTGATGACTATTTCACCGTCATTGAGCGCGGCTTTCAGACAAATCATGCCTTTTTTAGTGTGTGCGGTAGCATTTTGCAGGAGATTGATGATGACCTGCGACAGTAAATCGGCATTTCCAAAGACTATCAGCTCATCGGGGATTTCCGCAACAAGCGCATTGTCATGTTTGGCAAGCAGCAGTCGCATCATCTCTGTTGTGTTCCCCAGCAGTGCAGAGAAATTGGTTTTAATTTTTTCCGTGCTATCGGCAATGACGTTGAGGGAGAGCATTCCCTCAACCATGCGGCTAAGGCGCATAATTTCTGCCTGCGCATCCTGCAAAAGCTCCTGTGCTTCTCCATCCTCGGTCACGCAGTCCATCCGCTTGAGCAGTCCCATCACCGTTTGAATATTAACTGAAATAACCGTCAAGGGTGTTCGCATCTCATGGGAGGTGTTCGCCAAAAACTGCGTCTTTGCCTGATTGACTTGCGCCAAAACAGCGTTTTGCTCGTCCACTCGTTTCTGCTGCGCTCGGTACAGGCTGACCTGTGCGTACATGGTCGTACACAAAGCAATGCTCACCACCAAGAGATCCATCAAATTGCTGACAAGAAAGCCGCTTTCCTCAGCAAACATGGTCACGCTCTGGGGATTTACATAGGCGAACAGATACAGCCCAGCATAGAGGGCAAGTTCTAATGTAGTTACAATGACAGCAGTTTTTCCCTCCAAAAGAAAGACCGTAAATACAGGGGCAAAAATAAGGAAGGTCGGGATGCCACCGTGGTAGCCGCCCATATTGAAAAAGAGATAAGGAAATAGCGCAAAAAAGGAAATAAGGATAAAAATCAAACGGCAAACTGCAGCTCGCCTCGGCTTTTTTGCTTGAAGCAGGAGCATGATACAAAAGATTGCCGCCGCTACATCCACCAACACACCCACCATCCCAATGCCTGCAAAGGTATTTACAAAGGCAATGACCAGACAGAAGCAGGCGCTAATTAGCACCATCACATTAAAAATACGCACACGCAAATCAAGGGTGTGGTCAAAATAGGTATGTAAGAACTTGATGATTTGGTTTTTCATGTACGACCTCCTTGACAACTTTTTCTGCGTGAGTTCATTCAAAACCCTCGCAAGGCCGCATAAACACTGGCTTTTTCAGCCCTGTATCCATTTTGACCTAATCTTCTGAGTGAGTTGGTAATTGTAGATGCGAGTGCGTGTTTAACAAAAGGACTTGAACTGTAACGCAAGATTATGCTCATTAGATTGGGTTGTATTTATCCTTAAATTCACATCTTGCTAATTTTGTGATTTGAGAAATAAACTCACTTTTAGCAAAAGTATAACCATCTCTGTCATGTTTATATTTTTGCTGTATGGCTTGTTTAAGTTTACCATATTCTTTTGCTGTTTCAGGATGTGCAATTAGATAATCTCTAAAATACAGTTCGTTATGGTCAGCTAATTCTCTGACATGTATGTGAAATACTTGCCCCTCAAAACCTTTCTCGCCATAACCTTTAATATACATAATAAGGTCATTTGGTGGTCTATTTACAATATATCCTTTTTTATTTAGCTTTTCAGTTATGTTTGTTAGACTGACATCTTTTTTTATTTCAACTAAAATGTCAATCGTAGGTTTAGAAATAAGATTTGGTACAGCAGTACTACCTATATGGCTAATACGCAAAATCATGTCACCAAAACACTGTTGTAAAAATGATTTTTCTTCAAGATATGATTGTATATAATTTGGATTGTATTCTGAAAGTACTACTGGATACAATTTACCGAGCCTTTCTGATTCGCTTTCACTTGTAACATCGGTAAAATCTTTTTTCACAATCTTCCACCACCTAATATAAATAATCTTCACCTTATTATAACATGCAAAAATAAAAAATACAATTTAGGATAATCCTTAAACTGTATTTTTATTTATGGTGCGGATGACAGGACTTGAACCTGCATGAAATTGCTCTCACACGGACCTGAACCGTGCGCGTCTGCCAATTCCGCCACATCCGCATAATTTATGTCGCTCAAGTATATTATCATATTTAAATAAATTAATCAACCTTTTTTTTGCAAAAATTTAAGGAAAATTCTCTTGGAAAATAATCCAGAAAGTAAAATATCAAACCAGCCACGTTTTGTGGCTGGCTATTTACCTCGCCGGATATTTTAATATCCGTATTGCTATGTTTTTTTATCAGAATATCTCAGATGTCTGGAGCTGATACTTTAGTTTAACTTCTCATACGTTCTCACACTTAAAGCTATCGCCTGTTCTCTTGTAGCCATGCCGTAACTTGCGGCTTCCTGCGCCGTTGTGATGGCTTTCGGCATAAAGTTTCCCTGCGCATCCCCTGTAATAATACCAACTTTAGACATATACTTTGTTGCTTCAACCGCCCATGTTGAAATATTATTTTGGTCGGGAAAATCTTTCACTCCCTCAATACTATAATCTTCGTCCGGCTTAATGGCTTTAATTGCTCTGAAAAGCATAGCTGCACATTGCTCACGGTTTATTAACACCTTTGGAGAAAAGGTAGTCGCTGATGTGCCAGATGTGATTCCTAATTTATACGCCTTTAAAATTTGTGTATTTGTCGTATCTGTAAATGGATTTACTGAAACAGGTTGGCTTGTTTCAGCTGCCACCTTTTCGTATAGCAATACAGACAGCTCACAAAATTCCTCTCTGTTAATAGGTTTTGTCATATCTGCACCATTAAGAATACCCGGTATAAGCCCCAAATCGGCGGCTTTTTGTAGCTCAGGTTTTGCCCATTCATTAGCCTTTGAATAAAAGTCGCCAGATCCTATGGATACTTCATTAGAAAATGGAGATTCAATATAATCCCATGCATATTCTCCGTCTTCATTAGGTTCTCCATAATAATATTGATAAAAGAATTGAGCTTTAAAAGCATGCTGCCTGTCTTTTATTAATACTTCCTCCATCGTTCCTTCATCATCAGGATAATAATAAAAATAGTACGTATTTGTTTTGCCCGGAACTATATATTCTGTATCCGTCAAAGTTTCCAAATGACCTCCGTCAGCTTTCTCAAACCCTTGATTATCTATATTAGCAAAATAATCAATAAGTACAAATCCGTCTGTTGGTTGTGCTTTATCCAAATCGATAATGCTCTGTGGTATTTGTACTTGAAATTCAAAATATGGTTGACCTTTATGATCACCACTTTCTTCTGTTTTTAATTCAACACTTAACAGTTTTGGCGCTTCTAATTTTGACGGCACATCGTCCGGTAATGCAAACGCAGTAGTTTGTAATAGAACTACCACCATCAAAAAAGTTAAAAAAAAGCTCAATAATTTACATTTCATTTTCATTCACTCCTTAAAATTAATTTGTTGTTACTTCATATTTCCCGTCATAAATTCCACCTGTCTTATCAATTTTGTAACCATTATCCATGAAAAGCTTTTTAGCTTCTTCTGTGGTAGTTATGCTAAACGGTAAAACTTGAAAGTCTGCTCCTGTAGTATTTTGAGCCAAAACAAAATCATAATGGTTTTTGCTTACTGTCAGGAATACAGCATGATCAGCCTTAATTGCTTCTCCTCTTGAATCAAAATTATTACCGAATTGATAAAGTAAAATGACAGTATCATCGTTCGTCAACAGACAGTATACACTTGTTTTTTGGATTAATGCACTATTTCGCTCTGAGTAGCTCTCTGTATGAAAAAGGTTTTTGTTACCGTCAAACGAGCCATTTTCAACCAATCTGTCACCCGCCTTGTCATAAGGGGTAAAGCCGTCTTTTTCTCGTACATCATCACGTCCAAAGCTATATACTCTTCCATTCTTTTCTATAAACTCCTGAAAACCGGAAATCATACCCGTTCCCTCAAAACGACCATCTTTGTTATCCATATTTAACAATTCATACATTGACGCTGTCGCCAAGGGCATAAAGGCAGCAGGTATCTCTATAACAGGTATATTTTCATATTCATTAATCACCTTCTCATGTATTCCTTCGATTTCTGTTACAGCATCAATGAAATCAGATATTTTGTCAAAGCTCTTGCTTTTAGAAGAATTATCCGGCTCAGGATTGACTGGTTCAGAAATCTTATCAATCGCCGATGATACTTCATTTTCCTCATTTTCAGATGTTAAGGGAACATCAATAGTTATATTTTCCCCACAGCCTGTAAACATTCCAACAATCATAAATACAATTAAGACTGCTCCTAAAATTTTTTTCACTTAATAAAACCTCCTTTCGTCATTTTATATTTCTAAAATTAATAATTATCTCAGCTTTAGTATTAACTCCTAACTTCCTATATATATTAGCCTGATGCGTGTTAGCAGTTGAATATGAAACTGAGAGTTGTTCGGCGATTTCTTTTAATGTATATCCTTCAATAAGCAGCAAATAAGTGTCCTTTTCTCTGGACGTTAAAGTTTTCACCAGTTTTTTCTTTTCTGGTACTGATAGTTCTAATCCTTTGCTATAGAGGAGCATTTTTTGATCTGTAATTTCCAAATGTTCTTCATTTTTTGCTTCCTCTTTCTCTTTCTCTTTTTTTGTTTTATTCTTTGTAAATATATTTTTAAATTTTTTAATCACCCCACTGAAATCACCTCCATTACTATACTAATGTAATTTCATTTTAATTTTAAAAGCTTATTCCAACAATTCATGAGTTTTATTGATACACACAAAAACGCCCCTCAATAGAATTATTGAGGGGCTAAAAATGGTTGAATTTTAGCATTTAACTAGTTGTGATATATTCTTTGAATAAAATCATCAACTCAGCTTTACTTTGTATGCCAAGTTTTCTGTAAACCGAAACATAATAGGTGTTTATAGTTGCATACGCTTTGCCTTCTATAGCTGCAATCTGTTTTAGGGAATATCCGTTAAGCAGCAACTTACAAACTTCTGTTTCGGCAGGTGTCAGTTTAAAATCTTTAAGTTTAGCTTCTAAACGCGTGCACATTGTAACATCTAGGCGGTATGTATCGTCTATCCACTCTCCACCATACAGCATTTCAAGAAATACCGGCGATAAAGCAAAAAACACAATGATAACAATAATAGAAAACAGCGCCATGAAATTACCGGGTATAATATAAATCGTACTTTTTGAAAGTGCGACAATTGACAACCCAGAGAAGTAATAAAGCGATGATAATACAATACCTATACGGTAAAACAAGACGCTTTGAAACTTTTTAGCCATAAAACCGGCTAAATAATAAATATTAGTTAAGCCAATCATATATGCCGCTCCAAAGCAAATAATCGAAGCACAACCCATTACTAAATTTTCATGGTGTATAAGACTGAAAACGAAACCGATGGCAGTAAGAGCAAACGAAACATTAAGCATATTACAAATATTTACGGAAAATTTTTTTTGAACAAATATAAGAAAAGAAGATCCTATAAGCACTCCGTAAAAGTACAGACTTTCTACGTTGTGAGATGCCAATCCCGAAAGGTTTCGTATGGTCGCAGGAGCTAAAACATCATTAAGCCCAAGTACAATAAAAACAACCGGCATCAAGTAGTAGGCTTTAGATGGAACTTTAACTGTGCCGGATTTAGGCATATTATCTATATTGTTTCTATATAAAAACGAACAAACTGCAAGAATTATTAGAATTAAGGCTATAAAAATTGTAGCACCGTCAACCTTGGATTCAGGGCTGCTTAGCATCGGTCGAAAGAACATAAGTAACTTTGGTAACAATACAGCCAATATCATAGCATAAAATTTTTCAGAATTATTTAACACCATAAAAAAAGAATAGCAACTTGAGGCAAAAACATGTCCTATACAGGCAGAACCAAGAACCAGGATAGCTTGTGATACCATTCCGCTGGGAACAAATCTTATGCCTAAAAAACAAACTATAGCAATAATAACACTATAAAATGTTTTTGGAACGTACTTACGTCCGTCAAATAAAACTGTGATAAATGGGCATACAATAAGCCACACGCAGGTGAATAAAAATGGATTTCCCACCTTTTCATTGTATAGATTACTTTCAAAGCGAAATTCTCCAAATGGCAAAAAATATGAGTAAAGCCAAATAAACATACTAATCCAACCAATAAAAAAAGGAAGGTTTTTTTTAGTAATGTGTTTAAAATTAAGTTTATTGACCGGGATAAACATAACTTTGACAAGCTCAAGTATATTTGACATTTTCATAGTTTCACCACTACATTAGATTTCTAAACTATATTATATTAAGTGCTGTTTTAGACTACACCTCTATAATGTCATGTAATAATTGTATATATCCTAACTTATCTTTATTATAATATATTTACAGAATAAATTCTACATTAATACATTAATATAAAATTATTGACATTTTAATAATTTTATGCTTAAAATCTACTTGATAATTTAAGCTTGGAGGCGCAGTCTAAAAAGACTGTGTAGCGGTTGTTTTAGATGATTATTTTATGACTTCAACGCTGTATTTATTGCTTAGCTCTGCTTTTCTGTCCGCATATAACTGTTCCTGTTTTTCCATGAAGCATGCATCTTTAACTTCCTGATGAACCTCTTCAAGACTGGAGCTTCTTTTTGTAGTATGATCTGTAAGTTTGATTATGTGGTAACCAAATTGTGTTTTAACAGGCTCACTGATTTCTCCAACCTGCATTGAAAAAACAGCCTTCTCAAATTCAGGAACCATTTGTCCTTTTCCGAACTTTCCTAATGATCCACCGGCCTGTTTTGAAGGACAGCTTGAATATTGTGCTGCAGCATCCTCAAATGAAAGACCATCTGTTATATCCTCAAGTATTTCGTTTGCTTTTTCTTCTGAATCTACAAGTATATGACTTGCCTGAACCATTTCATCAGTTACAAACTTTTCCTTGTGACTATCATAATAGTTTTTTATGTCTTCTTCCGAAACTGATATTTCATTGAACATTTTTCTGAGGCTGTACTGCTGAAGCATGGATTTTTTCATGTTTTCCATTACTTCAATAAATTCCTCATCTTTATCAAGATCCTTCTCAACAGCATCTGAATACATAAGCTCATGCATAACAAGCTCATCAACCAGTTTTTTTCTTCCTTCTTCACCTTGGAAATATGCTGCGTTCTGTCCTAAATTCTTCATCAGATTATTTAAATCTGATTCCCTTATTTCTCTTCCATCTACTTTTGCCAATATTTTATTATCCATTATTTCTCCCTTATCAATTAAATAGGAGGGCAATACCCTCCTTTTATTCTTCTTCTTCCATGAACTCTAATAGATTAGTTAATTCAGAAATACATTTGTCTTCATCTGAACCTTTTGTTAATATTATAAGTTCATCGCCCTTCATTGCACCTAATGCCATAATACTGATTATGCTTTTGCCGTTAGCTTCCTGAATGCCTTTTTTTATAATTATCTCACTGTCAAAGTTTCTAGCTTTTTTTACAAATATAGCTGCCGGTCTCGCATGTAGTCCAATTTTATTTTTCAAAATTACTTTTTGTGATCTCATTATATTCACCTCATTTCTCTTGTTCAAAATCTTTAGCAATTTCTTCAATTTTTCTTAATCTATGATTAACACCTGATTTTCCAAGGGGTGGGTCTAGCATTTCGCCCAGTTCTTTTAAGCTCGCATTGGTGTGCTTCAGTCTCAAATAAGCAAGCTCTCTCAAGTGATCCGGAAGTTTATCAATAGCTTTATGCTTCTTTAATACCTTAATGCTGTTAATCTGTCTCATCGAAGTGTCAACTATCTTATCAAGGTTAGCAGTTTCACAATTTATAACTCTGTTTATTTGATTTCTTGTTTCTTTAACTGCTCTTACATTTTCAAATTCAAGTACTGCACTGTTAGCACCCATTAATGCCAGCAGGTCGGAAATCTGTTCACTTTCCTTTATATAAGTCACATAATAGTTCTTACGAAATATAGTCTTACCATTTATGCCAAAACTCTTAAGCAATTCTCTAATTCCTCTGCTGTGCTCCTCCTTATTGCTTACAAACTCAGCATGATAAGATCTTTCAGGATCGCTTACACTGCCGCATCCCATAAAAGCTCCTTTAACATAAGCTCTCTTAGATGCTTCACTTCTTACAATACTTTTGGGAACTCCATAGTCAAAAGTCATTATATTAAGATCATTACCTGTTAATCCTGTTTCCTGCAAAAACTTCTTTGAAAGATTTTCTTCAATTTTTATGATGTAATTGTTATGCTTTTTCAATCTGTTGGTTTTTTCAACGCTTACCTGTGTAGTAATTTCAAATGCCACCTTAAGAAGCTTAAAAATACGTCTCGCAATCGCAGCGTTCTCTGTAGAAAACTCAACTTTCATCTTATTAAAACCCTTAAGGGTAATATAACCCATTGTTCTTACAAAAGCTGCCGCTTCAGCCTTTGCACTGACTATATCTTTTATTTCTGTTCTTGACAGTTCTTCTTTTAGTTTAGATGAAAAAGTCATGTAATCACCCTACTTGTAACAATGAAATTTTATATCCTCAACAGCTTTTTTTATGATTTTTCTTTCATCATCATAACGTGCAATTGCCAATGATCTTTCAAACGGAAGAAATTTTGCTTCCACAAATCCTTCGTTTTTTAAAGCGACACAGTTCATGTTTCGTGCCATCATTAAATACCAATGTACTTCTTTGTTTATATGGACTCTGTCCATATAGCAGGTTCTATTGAACTCATAGCTTATTTTTCCCAGATATTTAATGGTAGTAACCTTTGCCCTCGTTTCCTCATAAACTTCACGCAAAGCTGCTTCCTTCAAGGATTCATTTTTCTCAACTCTTCCCTTTGGAAGGACCCAATCTCTGTTAAATTTTCTTAACATCAATATGCTGTTCTTGAAAAAAACAATTCCTCCGGCACTTACTTCTACAACCATATTTGCTCCAACTTTCAATATTGTAGTTTATATAATATCACAATATTGAAAAAAATCAAATATATATTTACAGTGTACAATAAAAATGATTGTATTTCAACTTTTTTATAATGAAAATTTTCGCTGATATAACCTAGTCATTGTTTCTTTCAGGCTTTTTTCCATAGTACTGATAATAATCCACTCTTACATCGCCGTTAAACAACTTTCTTTTTCTATCTGCTTTCCTACCAAAGTCTCTTTCAAAAGAATCAACTGACGTTATTACATATGTGGACCATGTCTTATCTTTGCCGAATACCTGCCCCAGTTTTTTATGAATCTTATGTATTTCTTCTGTCTCACCTATTCTCTCGCCGTACGGAGGATTTGTTATCAATATTCCGTTAGGACACATAGGCTCTCTTATCCTCGTAACATCCTTCACAAAAAAATCAATACAGTCGTCAACTCCGGCTTCTATTGCATTTTCCTTAGCGATTTCAATTGCTTTTTTGCTTATATCAGAGGCAAAAATTTTAATGTCAGAATCAAGGTCAATTTTCCTTCTTGCCTCAACTTTTGCATTTTTCCAATATTCTTCCTTGACTACTGGCCATCCCTGAGATGCAAATTTTCGATTAAGTCCCGGCGCAATGTTTCTTCCAATCATGGCAGCTTCAATAGCAATTGTTCCTGAACCGCACATGGGATCGTACAAAACTCTGTCCTTATTCCAATAGCTGAGCTTTACCAATGCAGCAGCCATAGTCTCCTTTAATGGAGCCATTGTAGACTTTTCTCTGTATCCTCGCTTGAACAATCCTTCTCTTGCCCCAGTTGTATCGATTGTAAGAGTTGCAACATCCTTGTGAATTGATATCTGTATTGTAAATTCAGCTCCAGTTTCCGGCATCCATTCCCTGCCATACTCCTGGCACAATTTTTTGGATACTGCTTTTTTAACAATGGACTGGCAGTCCGGGGTAGAGTACAATTTAGATTTAACACTCTTCCCTTTTACCGTAAACTTTCCTTCCTCAGAAATCCATTTTTCCCAGGGAAGCTCATAGGTTTTATCGAACAGTTCTTCAAACGTGTACACGTCAAACTGACCCATAACAAGCATCACCCTGTCTGCGCACCTTAAGTTTATATTTGTTCTAGGAATATCATCAATTTCGGCATCAAAGTACATCCATCCGTTATCTGTCACTACGTCATCGTACCCCAAATCATGAAGTTCTCTTTTAACTATTGCCTCTAAACCAAAGGCAGATATGGCAGCTAATCTTATTTTTTCCATTGTAATCCTTTCAATTTAATCGTATAACGACATCGCTATAAGCGTAATTCGACAAACTTTTGTTGCTGTAATGCAATTACTTCTCAGCCATTATCTATTATACATTTATTTTTATATTGTATTTTTCCATCTTGTAATATAGCGTCGCCCTTGGAAGCTTTAAGTGTTTTGCAGCTTCCGTCTTGTTGAAATTCAACTCCTCAAGGGTCTTTTGTATTATTCTTTTTTCTATTTTTTCAAGATATTCTTCCAAACCGATTTCGTGTCTCTTAATTTCATTTACATCTATAACTTTTTTGATTTCATCAACCTTTATATCTTGCATGTGGTGAGGCAGAAATTCTATTTCTATTTTATTTTTACCTCTTTGGGATGCATATATTACTGACCGCTGAATTACATTCCGAAGCTCTCTGACATTTCCCTCCCAATGATATTCAAAAAATATATTTAAAATATCATTGGGAATTTCTATGATATTTATACCCTGCTCCATACAAAATTCTTGTATAAATTTATTCGCCAAAAGGACTACATCTCCCTTTCTCTCTCTGAGAGGCGGTATATTGACTTGAAAAACATCAAGGCGGTAGTACAAGTCGCTGCGAAATTTCTCATCTTTGATTAATGCCCTTATATCTCTGTTGGTAGCAGAAATAATTCTCACGTCAATTTTTCTCGGATTATTTCCACCGACTCTTGTTACCACACCTTCCTCCAAAACTCTTAAAAGCTTTGGCTGAAGCTCTATGGGCATGTCTGCAATTTCATCAAGAAAAAGGCTTCCACCCTCAGCCTCTTCAAACTTTCCCTTTCTTCCAGCACTTCTAGCTCCGGTAAATGCTCCTGCTTCATATCCAAAAAGTTCACTTTCAAACAAATCCCTGGGTATGGCGCTGCAGTTAATAGGAATAAACTTTCCCTGCCTGCCGCTTTCGTAATGGATAGCTTTCGCAAACAGTTCTTTTCCTGTTCCGCTCTCTCCCTTCAGCAAAACGTTTAAAGGTGATTTTGATATATTCTTGCACAGATTAATTATTTCAATAAAGTTAGCATTGTTGCTTATAATTTTTGAAAAATACGCCTCTCCAGCAGATTTGATTTTTGAATATTCCTTTTCCAGTTTCAGCAGATTTGATTGTGTTTTATTAAGAAGTTCGCTCAACTTGAAGATTTCTGTTATGTCTCGGTCTATAACCAGCGCACCCATCATATTGCCGCCCTTGTCTTCAAGCGGTACTGCACTTGATACAACAAAGCTGTTTTCCCTTGGATTATTATAAATATTATGGAATGATGTCCTGCTTTCAAGAACCCTAGGAAGAATAGCGTTTGGAAAAAATTCTCTAATATCTTTGCCAATAATATTGTTTCTAAGAACTCCGAAGTATTCCTCTGCCATTTTATTAAAAAAAATTACTTTTCCGCTCATATCAACAATAGTTATTGAATCCGGAATATTATCAAATATATATTCAAATATTTCTTTGTCGTGCTTGTTAAAACTATGCTCAAAGGTCATAAAACCACCTGCAATCTCATGATAAGCTAGACATTTGTACTGTTATCATTTTGAATTTTTTCGTAATATTCTTCTATGAATAGATTATTCAAATTCCAAACATTTTTGAAATTCTCATATTCTTTTACCGCCTTCGGGTTGCCTTTGCCTGTTTTTACGGCACGTATCAGTATGTTCTTGGGCGTATGCTCCATTGCTATAAATTCCATTAGCTGAACTTTATACCCCTTCGTTTCCAAAAATAAACTTCTAAGCGAATCCGTTACAAGGGATGAAACTCTTTCTTTTATCAGACCGTGTTTAAGCATGGGCTCAAGGTGTTTATTCTCTATTTTATCATAAAACTCATGCTGGCAGCATGGAACGGACAAAATTATATCCGTATTCCAATTAACAGCTTTAGCCAATGCTGCATCAGTTGCGGTATCGCAGGCATGGAGAGTTACTATCATGTCAACATCAGATTTATATTGGAAATTTTGTATATCTCCGTAAATAAATTCAAGATTTCCGTACTCAAGTTTTTTTGCCGTACGATTGCAAAATTCTATAACTTCATCCTTTAAATCCAGTCCGATGATTTTAACATTGATTTTTCTTATAAAATAGAAATAATAATATAAGGCAAATGTCAGGTATGCCTTGCCGCAGCCAAAATCTATAATCATGAAATCATCCTTGATATTTTTTCCTTTCAAGGAATCATCAACTATTTCCAAAAATTTATTTATCTGCCTGAACTTATCGTATTTCTTCGCATATACTTTTCCGTCATTTGTCATAACTCCCAAATTTATTAAAAAGTCACACGGTTCATTCTCATTGATTATATACTTCTTTTTCTTGTTGTGACTATCAATTTCCAATGTCTTTGTAGCTTCCTTTTCAATAACTTTCACTCTTCCTTTTTTGCTCACCATGAGCTGAAAATCCGCATCTTCAGTGAACAAATTTATATTGCGATACTCATTTATTATTAAATTAACCATCTCGCCGGCAGCCTGCTCGTATGCAAGGTTATCGTGAAAAGCTTGTTTTTCGGTAAATTTCTCAAATTGAATTATATTTTCATTTTTAATGGAAATGGGTCTTGCGATTATTTTTTTGTATGGGTTTTCTGATTTGTTTCTTGGAGTTGTAAAAACACAGTATATGAACTTGTTTTCATCCAGGCTGCTTTCAATTATTTCTTGTATGTTCAAAATATCACCCTTCTCGGTATCAACAGACCTCTCAGAGACGTTCCTAAAAGAACCGTCCCCGAGAGGTCCAATGTCCAAATTATTTATAGCTGCTCTTTAATTGCACTATTCTGTTAAACACCAGTGTTTTATCTGTAGTGTCCCTGTCAATTATAAAATATCCGTGTCTCATGAACTGGAACCTGTCACCTACATTTCTTTCTCTCATTGAAGGCTCGACTTTACAATTATTAAGAATTATCTTGGAATTTGGATTTAATTTCTCTAAAAAGTTTGTCTTGTCATAATCCTGATCTTCCATCATATAATCGTACAGTCTTACTTCTGCATCAATACTGTGCCTTGCCGATACCCAGTGAATTGTTCCTTTAACCTTTCTTCCCTTAAATCCTGATCCGCTTCTGGTTTCCGGATCATATGTACAGTGAATTTCTGTTATGTTTCCATCAGCATCCTTAACAAAATCCTCGCACCTTACAAAATAAGCATTTCTCAGTCTAACTTCGTTTCCCGGGAACAGTCTGTAATATTTTTTCGGAGGATTTTCCATAAAGTCTTCTCTTTCTATGTACAATTCCCTGCAGAAAGGCACCATACGGGTTCCCATTTCAGGATTATCGGGATTATTTTCGGATTCCATGTATTCAACTTCATCCTCTGGATAGTTGGTAATAATCAGCTTTAATGGATTCAAAACCGCCATTGTTCTGGGAGCTTTCATGCTGAGATCATCTCTAACCGCGTGCTCAAGCATAGCTATATCTACTACGCTCTGGGCTTTTGAAACCCCTATGGCTTCACAGAAATTTTGTATAGCTTCAGGAGTGTAACCTCTCCTCCTCAAAGCTGCCACGGTAGGCATTCTCGGATCATCCCACCCGTCTACATAGTCTTCTTCCACCATTTGTTTCAGGTATCTTTTACCCATCATTGTCTTTGTTAAAAACAGCTTGGCAAATTCAATCTGTTTCGTAGGAGCAGCCTTAAAATCGTCAAGATTACTCAGAACCCAGTCATAAAATGGTCTGTGATCCTCAAATTCAAGCGTGCATATTGAATGTGTTATTCCTTCAATTGCATCCTCCACGGGATGGGCATAGTCATACATAGGATATATGCACCATTCATCCTTTGTGTTGTGGTGATCCTCATGGAGTATTCTGTAAATAACAGGATCTCTCATGTTTATATTCGGACTTGCCATATCGATCTTTGCTCTGAGAACTTTTTCGCCGTTTCCATATTCCCCATTCTTCATTTTAGAGAATAGTTCAAGATTTTCTTCAATTTCTCTGTTTCTGTATGGGCTTTCCTTTCCCGGTTCTGTAAGTGTACCTCTGTACTCCCTTATTTCATCAGCTGATAAATCGTCAACATAGGCTAGCCCTTTTTTTATCAGTTCAACAGCATAATCATACATTTTGCCAAAATAATCAGAAGCAAAAAATATTCTTTCTTTCCAGTCTGGGCATAACCATTTAACATCTTTTATTATAGATTCAACAAATGAGTCATCTTCCTTTGTTGGGTTTGTGTCATCAAATCTCAAGTTAAAAATACCGTTGTTTTTCTTTGCAAGGCTGTAATTAAGGCATATTGACTTTGCGTGGCCGACATGAAGATAACCGTTTGGCTCCGGAGGAAATCTAGTATGTACCCTGTCTCCGTATGTTTTATTTTCAAGGTCTTCATTAATTATTTTTTGTATGAAATTAACCGATTCCCTGTTTTCAGTATTGTTATCGCTCATTTCTTCCTCCTTGTAATATATTAATTAACCTTATTTATAAATTGTAATTTCTCTTTATTATACTTAATGGCAATATTTATTTCAAGCTAAAAATTCCAATTATGCTTATTATAACCCTATTTACAAATAAAAATTAGAGAACAGCGTTTGCTGTTCTCTAATTTTTATTTGTATTATTTATTGTAATCATAAAAGCCTTTACCTGTTTTTCTTCCAAGCAGATTTGCTCTTACCATTTTGCGAAGCAACGGATGCGGTCTGTATTTTGGATCACCAAATTCGTTATACAATACTTCCATTATTGCCAGGCATACATCTAAGCCTACTAAATCTCCCAACTCAAGCGGCCCCATAGGATGGTTGGCTCCAAGTCTCATAGCTGCATCAATTTCTTCCTTAGTTGCAACGCCATCAGCCAGTATACCAACACCTTCATTAACCAAAGGAATAAGTATTCTGTTAACAACAAATCCAGGAGCTTCATCAACACTTACAGGAGTTTTGCCTATATTTTTCGACAGTTCAACTATAGCACTGTGGACTTCTTCTTCCGTAACTTTTCCTTTTATTACTTCAACTAACTTCATAACAGGAACCGGATTAAAGAAATGCATTCCTATAACATTTCCTGGTCTTTTACATTTAGATGCAATTTCTGTTATTGACAGTGAAGATGTGTTGGTTGATAATATAGCATCTTCATTTGCAACTGCCTCAATTTCTGCAAATACCTTATGCTTTATTTCCATATCTTCTGCTATTGCTTCAATAAACAAATCAGCATCCTTGCATTCAGCATAATCAGTAACCTTAGTTATGTTTGCCAATGTTGCATCCATAGCGGACTGTTCCATTCTGCCTTTTGCAACCAATTTAGCCAGCCCTTTGCCTATTGTATCTTCTAAGCTATCATATGATTTCCCTTGTCTTCCCTTAACTACAACCGGATATCCTGCCTGTGCAAAGGTTTGTATAATACCTTTTGCCATCGTTCCTGTTCCTGCAACGCAAATTTTCTTAATCTCCATTTAATCCTCCTAAATATTCATTTTTTGCCTGAAATTATTATAGCATTCAATTTTATTAAATGCAATAATTACAATTGATGTTTTTAGCATTCCTTCAATTGATATAATTTTAAAATCTGCTCATAATATATAAGCAGATCGCTAATTTTTTTTGCTTTCTGCTTGCTTAACTGTTATATTATATTTATAAAATATTGTATTTAATGGTGACTTATGTGGAAAAAACTATTTGTATTTATATCAAATTTAGCATCCAGAATTAAAGATGATAATATTTTTTCTTTCAGCGCTCAATTTTCATACTACATCGTACTGGGAATATTTCCGTTTCTCATTATGGCTATGTCAATGATGTGCAATTTCAGCAGCTACATATATTATATATTAGACTCCGCGGAAAAAATATTTCCAGCCGATGCATACAGTATCATATCAAATGTAGTTCACAGCACCTTAGACAGCTGCTCTAAGCCTGTTTTCTCAGCCAGCCTTATTGTTATCTTATGGTCTGCTACAGCGGGAAGCGCATCGATAATCAACGGTATAAACAGAGCCTACGGCTTCACCATAAAAAACAACTATCTGTTTATGAGGATACAGGGAATTGTATTTACGGTAGCATTAATGTTCATCACCATGGTAATATTTACTCTCATAGTTCTGGGGAAGGAAATTATTTTGCTACTTAAAAGCATTAATTTATTTTCTGAGCTTATTTTACCAACTATCGATGTATTCAGATACCTGATGCCTATTCTTATGATGTTTTTTATATTTTCGGCGGCGTACAAGTTTCTTACATATGAAAAGGTGAAATTTTCATTTGTCTTTCCGGGATCTGTATTTTCAACAGCAGGTTTCATATTGGGATCAATGATTTTTTCAAATTATATAAGCACAAAGGCAAAATATTATAATTTTATTTACGGAAATTTATCCGGTGTGATAGTATTTTTAATTTGGGTTTTTATACTTTCGGCAATATTCCTGACCGGAGCAGAAATAAACGGCCTGCTGGTAAGGATGAATAGAAAAAAATCAGATGTATTTAAAAATAAGCCATAGCACAAGACATTTATGATTTTATTGATACTAATATAAAATATCCTGATTTTTTATCAGCTGTTTCACAATTGCCGAACAGGCTCTTTAATTTTGTCTTTGTGCTCGGAGCTCCCTGCTTTTTTTGTATAACCACATAAAGTTTCCCGCCGGGATTTAAGTGATCGTACGCGCCTTCGTAAAATGAGAATACCACATCTTTTCCTGCCCTGATTGGAGGGTTAGTAACCACCATGTCAAACTTATCAGTTATATTTTCAAATACTGACGAGCTTAATACTCTCACTCTGTTTTCAACATTGTTTTCTCTCGCATTCATTTTGCAGAGCTCAAGTGCTCTTTCGTTAACATCCGACATAGTTACTGTAGATTTTCCCAAAAAATTTGCAAGGACAATACCTACGGGCCCATAACCGCATCCAAGGTCCAATATATGTCCGTCAAATTCTTTATTTTCCTTTATTACTGTTTCAGCAAGAAGCATCGAGCCAAAATCCATTCCATTTTTTGAAAATACGCTGTTACTTGTATTGAAATAAAATCTTTTCTCGCCTATGTTCCAGTCAAATCTATATAATTCCTTTTCTGTTGACGGATTTTTTGTAAAATACTGTTCCATACTTCCTCCTTGTAATGATAGTTTATTATAGCTTATTTTTACCTATTATTAAAGAATAATTAAAATAAAAATGAGATTTCCTCAAAACGTATTACACCGTCTTACTAGGAAATCTCATCAATTAATTCAAACCCGAACAGGGAGTCATTTTATGCGTCCCAATTATGTTTTAAAGCAGCGTCAATGAAGCTTAACAGGTTCATTGTACGGTTCTTTATGCGGATTTGTTTAACAATTAATTAGCTTTTACGCAATTTTCTTTTAATTTTTCCAAAAATGCTTTTTCTACAGTATCATATACTTCATATTCTTTTTCTTTTCCTTCAAATTCCGGAACATATAAAGCCGTTTCATATTTCGGAGCCTCATAAGCAACAGATTTTGCATTCAGCAGTTCTGCCAGCTTCTCAAACATATGCATGTTTGACATACCCGTAAGCGGTTTTATAGCTTCAACAACATTTTTAACTGTTCCGTCCGCACTTGTTATTGTGCCGCTGCTTTCAGCAATACTGCAAAGAGGAAGAACATATTCCGCAGCTTTTGTTGTGTCATTTTCCATTATATCAACTGCCGCGAAGAATTTCAATCCTTCTGCTGCCTTCTTAAGCTCAGGTACATTGCCTATTATGTCTTCACCTATTACAACAAGGCCTTTTATTTCATTGTTTATGAGGGCATCCTTAACCGCTTTTCCTGAAGTTCTGAATCCTAAGTTCCAAGCTCCCTGACTGTTTGCTTTTGCCTTAAGAACTATAAGACCTCTGTGAGGTTTATCTTTATTGCCCATCAATACTGTTATGTCAGCCAAAATCTTAAGAGCCTTGCTGCCAATAGTATTCTCATCGGCTACTATAACAGGTTTTTTAGATTTCTTGATGCTTTCAGCAACTTCCTCAGCGGATTTGTTCTGTTCAAGTTTATCAATTGAACTAAGAAGCTCTTCTCCGTTTGCGAAGCCTTTTACAGCTTCTTTCTTGATTGTTCCGTTTTCAATCAAAGCTTTGAGAACAGCTGCAAAGAAAAGTTCATATTCCTTAACATCTGCCTTCTTTGCCCAATTTTCCGCCTTTGTTTTTACCGTTGATGCCGATATAACAGGCTTTGAAACAGACAATCTTCTAAGTTTCATTCCAGCTGCAGGATGATGTTCATACAATTGTCCTGCTGAAATTATCAAGTCAGCTGCATCCAACTCGTTCAAAGTTACATTTGATTTGTTTTCTCCAAGCACAGTTTCAATTCCCGGTTCAGAATCTATTGTAAACGAACCCATGTACTCAGTACCCAACTCAGTTGCAACGTAACTAAGCTTCTTGAGCTCTTCATTGGTAAGTTTAGGAGAAACTACAAATGCCACCTGATTCTCTCCGTACATGTTTTGTACATTTCTTAAGCGTTTAGCAATCTCATATAAAGCAGTATCCAACGATACAGATGTCTGCTCACCCTTAACTCTTGCTTTAGCTTCAAGCAGTCTATTTTCGTTATTAATATGCTCAATTCCGAATTTTCCCTTACCACACATAGGAATTTCATTTTCCTTAGGGCTTGAAGCCTTGTATACTACATTGTCTTTATGCTCGTAAACCACTTCGCATCCTACTGAGCAGTAACTGCATACTGATTTTGTCTCAGTTAAATCAAGTGGTATTTCTTTTATATTTTCTCTTCTGTCAAGCCAAGCACCTGTTGGACACACATCTATACACTGTCCGCAGGATATACAACTTGTAAGCTTTAAGCCTTGTTCGTATGCCGGAGCAACGAAAGTTTCATTTCCTCTTTCAACAAAGCCTAGAGCCGACGCCCCAACAACCTCGTTGCAAGTTCTCACACACAATCCGCATAGCACGCATTTGTCAACATTCTGTGAAATGAACGGATGATCTGTTTCATGGAATTTCTTTTCATTATCAGCATGGTATTTCACAGTATCAACTTCATATTTCTTAATATAATCTACAAGCTGACACTCAAAGTAATCCTTACAGCCGCATTCGAGACATCTTGAACCTTCTTTAACTGCCTCTTCTTCTGTCATTGTAGGAAGTATTGGCTGGAAGTTGAATTTTCTTATCTCAGGCTCAACTGTTCTGTGCTCTACCCTTGGAACTACTTCTCTGTCCTTGAAATCTTCTTTTGTAACTTCAGTGTATACAAGAGGAATATCTTTGTAAGGAATAATCGCGCCGTCCAGGTAGCTGCTGATAACTCCTGCAGCTTGCTGTCCCTGAGCAATTGCATCTATTGCTATTTTAGGTCCTGTTGCAGCGTCTCCGCCTGCAAACACTCCTCTGATATTTGTTTCAAAAGTTCCTTCATTTATTACGATATTTTTCTTCTTGCCCTGTGCAACATCGATTTTTCCGCAGTCAACTTCCTGGCCTATTGCAGCGATTACAGTATCGGCTTCAAACACCACGAATTCACCAGTTGGCTCAGGTCTTTGTCTTCCGGATGCATCTTTCTCCCCCAGAACCATTTTTTCGCACTTCAACCCTGTTACTTTTCCGTCACTTTCCACAAGTACAGGTGCGGACAAAAATGAAAATATAACGCCCTCTTCTTTTGCTTCCTTAATTTCTAATTCTTCTGCAGGCATTTGAGCTTCAGTTCTTCTGTAAACAACTCTTACCTCTTCCGCTCCAAGACGTATGCTTGTTCTTGCAACGTCCATTGCAGTATTTCCACCGCCTACTACTATTACTTTTTTCCCTATCTTAACAGGGTTGTTTTGTGCAACCTTTATTAAGAAATCAATTCCTCCCAATACTCCGGGAGTATCTTCTCCTTCGCATCTCATTGATGAGCTTTTCCATGCCCCTATACCTAAAAATACTGCATCATATTTTTCCTGAAGGTATTCTAATGATATGTCTTCTCCTATTTTTACACCATAGTTTATTTTGGCGCCCATTTCTTCAATTACCGCAACTTCTGCATCAACTACATTTTTCGGCAGTCGATATTCAGGTATTCCATATCTCAGCATTCCGCCAGGCTTTTCCATAGCTTCAAAAATTTCTACGTCATGCCCGTCTCTAAGCAAGAAATATGAAGCAGACAGTCCTGCAGGACCTGCCCCAACAACTGCAACTTTTTTACCTGTAGAAGGTTTAAGACTTGGTATATATACATCATCAGAATTCAAATCATAATCCGCAGCAAATGTCTTTATGCATGCTATTGATACAGGTTCTTCTACATGTTGTCTCCTGCATGCCTTTTCGCAAGGATGGGGACATACCCTTCCTATACTTGCCGGCATCGGAAGCTTTTCTTTTATTAATTTCAACGCTTCCTTCGGCTGCCTATTTGCAACCAACCCAACATATCCCTGAACATCAGTGTTAGCCGGACAGTTTAAGGTACAAGGAGCCTTGCAGTCGCCTATATGCTGTGACACAAGAAGATTTAAAGCAGTGTTTCTCGCTTCGATAACCTTCTTAGTATCGCTTCTTACCACAAGTCCGTTTGAAACGGGTGTAGCACAGGCTCTTGCTGTTTTTGGCTGTCCTTCTATTTCAATCAAGCACAATCCGCAGCCTGCGTATACTTCCAGTCTTTCGTCAAAACACAGGTGCGGGATTTCTATATTGTTTTCCAAAGCCGCCTGTAATACAGTCTTCCCAGCTTCGGCCGTTACTTCTTTTCCGTTTATATTAAGTTTAACTATAGCCACGTTAGCTCCTCCCTTTTAGTTCTTCTCCACAGCGCCGAATCTACATACGCTGTAGCAATTACCGCATTTTATACATAATTCCTGATTGATGACATGAGGATTCTTAACAGTGCCATCGATAGCATTAACCGGACATTTTCTGGAGCATAAAGTACATCCCGTACATTTATCCTTGTCAATCTCAAAGGTCAACAATGCCTTGCAGTGCTTAGCCGGGCATTTTTTATCCACAACATGGGCAATATATTCATCTTTGAAATATCTCAGTGTTGATAGAACTGGATTAGGAGCGGTCTGTCCAAGCCCGCACAGCGATGAATCTTTTACGCTTTGAGCCAAGCTTTCAAGTTCTTCCAAATCCTCCATTGTTCCTTTTCCGGACGTTATCTTTTCCAATATTGAAAGCATTCTTTTTGTGCCGACTCTACATGGAGTACATTTGCCGCATGATTCGTCTACGGTAAATTCCAGGAAGAATCTAGCTATATCAACCATACAGTTGTCTTCATCCATTACGATCATTCCGCCTGAGCCCATCATTGAGCCTACTGCCATAAGAGTTTCATACTCTATTGGAGTATCAAGGTGATCCTTAGTCAGACATCCTCCTGAAGGTCCTCCTGTCTGCACAGCTTTAAACTCCTTGCCGTTTGGACATCCGCCTCCGATATCGTAAATTACTTCTCTCAATGTAGTTCCCATAGGAACTTCAACAAGACCCGTGTTCTTAATTTTGCCGCCCAATGCAAACACTTTTGTTCCCGGTGATTTTTCAGTACCGAAACTTCTAAACCACTCCGGTCCGTTATACACAATTTGAGGAATGTTAGCCAGTGTTTCAACATTGTTTATTACAGATGGTTTTCCCCAAAGACCTTTGTTTGCAGGGAATGGAGGTTTTACTCTAGACATACCTCTTTTACCTTCTATTGACTGCATCAGCGCTGTTTCCTCTCCGCAAACAAACGCTCCGGCTCCAAGTCTGGTTTCAATATCAAAGTCAAATCCGGACTCAAATATATTCTTACCAAGAAGTCCAAGCTCTCTTGCTTGACTAATAGCTATTTCAAGTCTTTTTACAGCTACCGGATATTCAGCTCTTACATATATAAATCCCTTTGTAGCACCTATGGCATAGCCAGCAATAGCCATTGCCTCAAGCACAGCGTGAGGGTCACCTTCAAGAACGCTTCTGTCCATGAACGCACCTGGATCGCCTTCATCCGCATTGCAGATGATGTATTTTTGATCCGCTTTATTGGGAGCAGCAAAGCTCCATTTCACACCTGTAGGAAATCCGGCTCCGCCTCTTCCTCTCAATCCTCCGTTTTTCATTAATGTAATAACTTCCGACGGAGTCATTTCGGTTAAAGCTTTTCCAAGACCCATGTAGCCATCTTTAGCTATATATTCATATATGTTTTCAGGATTAATGATTCCGCAGTTTCTGAGAGCTACTCTTTTTTGTTTCTTATAGAACTCACTGTCCATAAGCGATGTTTTTTCCGCAGTATTTTCTGCTTCTTTTTCCATCAGCTCGTCAATTATATATTTTGCTTTATCAGGAGTGACATGTGTATATGTTACCTTTTCTTTATCAGGCACATATACTTCAACTATAGGCTCGTATGTGCACATGCCTATGCATCCTGTCTGAACAACTTTAACATTGTTCAAATTATTATCTTCTGTTTCTTTTACCAGCGTATCTAAAACAGGTTTAGCCCCGGCTGATATACCACAGGTTGCCATTCCGACAACTATTCTTATTTCTTTATCGTTACCGCTTTTGTCTAAATTCTTAATGGATTCTTCCTTCAAAGCTTTTAATTCATCTAGCGTCTTCAAGCTTACACCTCCTGATTCTTATACTTAGCAATTATTTCGGGGACCTTTTTAGGGTCCACGTTGCCGTATACATCTTCGTCAACTGTCATAACAGGAGCCAAACCACAGCATCCCAGACATCTTGTTGCTTCAAGAGTAAACATTTTATCCTCTGTTGTTTGCCCTACCTTAATATCCAATTCATCAGCCAGCTTATCAATAACATCCTGTGAACCTTTTACATAGCATGCCGTTCCTAGACAGACACCAACCCGGTGCTTGCCTTTTTCTTCTATAGTAAATTGAGTATAGAAAGTAACAACGCCATAAATGTCTGCTAAAGGTATATTAGTTTCATCCGATATAAACTGCTGTACTTCCAGCGGCAGATATCCAAATATATCTTGTGCCTTTTGAAGCGTTTGCATTAATATTCCTTGTGAATTTTTTACCGAATCAATGAATTTTTTCAGTTCAGAAAATTCTTTATGTTTTGATTGTATAAATTCATTCTGCAATTTATTGACCTCCATATTAAAAATATTAAACAACCTATATTATATATTCAGCAATAAAAAATGTCAATCAATAACGATGTATGGAAATATTTTTAGAATAAATTTGACATTTTACTAATTTATATAAAAATTGCTTCAAAACATCCTCAATGGTGAAATCTGTCCCCATTTTGCTTAAAAATATTGCTAGCAAGAAAAAGAGCTGCGCACTTCACTGTGCAACAGCCCCTTAGATTTTATTCCATATATTGTTATTCGTACTAAAAATTGTTGTAGAACGCCTTATATGCTTTATATGTCATATACAAATCTGTTTTAGAAATTATTTCAAACGGTGCATGCATGCTTAAGACAGGAACTCCGAGATCAACCACATCCATATTGTACCTTGCCATAATATATGCGATTGTTCCTCCGCCTCCCTGGTCTACCTTTCCAAGTTCTGACGTCTGCCAAATAACATTGTTTTCATTGAACAGTTTTCTCAGCCTTCCTATATATTCCGCATTTGCATCATTAGCACCTGATTTGCCTCTGCTTCCCGTATATTTTACCATTGCAACACCTTGACCCATAATGGGCGCATTTTGCAGCTCTGAAACTTGAGGATATGTAGGATCTACTCCTGCCGCCACATCTGACGAAAGCATACTGCTGTTTGCCAAAGCTCTTTTAAGCTTAAGCTCACAGTAATTACCTTTATTCTGCATTGCAATCAATTCAGCAGCCATATTGCTAAAGAACAAAGAATGCATTCCAGTATTACCGACGCTTCCAATCTCTTCCTTGTCTACAAACAGTGCAATGGCTGTTTTTTCAGTATTTTCCAGCTCCAGTATGGCTTTTAGAGACGTATATGCACATACTCTGTCATCATGCCCGTAAGCCATAATCATCCCTCTGTCAATCCCTACATCTCTTGCTCTGCCTGCAGGAACTATCTCAAACTCTGCAGTTTGAAAATCCTCTTCAATCATTCCATATTTTTCATTTAATATTTTAAGTACATTAAGTTTAAATTTCCTGCTTTCTTTTTCCTTTTCATCGCTTTCACCTAAAGAAGGCAAACTTCCTATTATTACGTTTAGTCCTTCTCCTTCAATAGCTTCGGACAGCTTTTTATCTTTTTGATCCTTAGCTAAGTGAGGCAGTAAATCAGTTATGTAGAATATAGGATCATTTTCATCGTCACCTATGGATATATGGAGAACTTCTCCGTCTGCTTTGACAACCGTGCCGTAAAGAGCAAGAGGAATAGTAACCCACTGATATTTTCTTATTCCTCCGTAGTAATGAGTCTTAAGCAAAGACATGCCGTGCTTTTCATACAACGGGTTTTGCTTTAGATCGATTCTCGGTGAATCTATGTGGCTTCCAACAATGTTCATACCTTTTTCAATGTCTTCTTTTCCTATAACGGCAAGAACAACATTTTTCTCTTTATTAACATAGTAAATTTTTGATCCGGGTTTAATTTCAGTTGCATCATCTAGGCAGATAAAACCTCTTTCTTTAGCCCTTCTTACAATTTCTTTTACTGACAATCTCTCAGTCTTGGAGGCATCCATAAATGCCATGTAATCGTCAGAAAGCTTAAAGACATCGTTTTTTTCTTGGGTATTTAATTTTTCCCAAATAAAATGTTTTTTGTAAAACAGCTTATCGTTATCCATTCTAGTCTCCTAAATATTAATATTATATGTATGTATTTAGTTATGCCCCTTAAAATGAATTGTTAATCATTTATTATCACCAGGGCAGATAAATATAGTCTATTTTCTGTTTCTGCACATTTGACATCATAGCTTCTTACCACGTTGAATTCTCCGTCATATCCTCTCATCTGCCAAATTAAATCTGCATTTATGCATATGCCATCCTCAACTCGTTCAAGACTGTTGATTTTATCCACCTTAACATTCATTGCAAGTTCATAATCTGTAGGATTATCAACAACTTTACTTAAAATATCCAAATCATTTTCAAGAAGTTTTCCTGTCTCAATTTCCCCGAGTTTATTCTCCAAGGATCTCATATCCTTGACTCCGTAAAGAAAGTCGTTCATAATTTCAATTCTTTGGTTCAGCAAACATTCAATCTCTGATATTTCTTCATGGTATTCATATGCGCTAATGGAATTATAGCTAAAAAGCAACAATGCCAGCATTATGTAAATAAATCTTTTTTTCATATGTAATCCCCCTAAATATTAAAGTGCATTTAATATTATAGAGGGACACTGTTAATTTTATTATCGTTATTTGTCACTTGTAGGACGTTAGTTTTCGCTTGGTTTCAACAAATTATTTATATATATGATTCGATTAACCCTACGCATCCGCACCTATTTTTGCTATTTTCCAATCGTTTTAACGCTTTTTCTCTTTTCTAAAGTAAATGGAAGCTCCATAAGGCCCTGCTGAATTTTGTCGCCTTTAATCATTTTAATGAGCATTCTCATTCCTACTGCGCCAACGTCATAGTATGGTTCTCCTATAGTTGTAAGTTCAGGTCGCACAAATTTGCCTTCTCTTATGTTTCCGAATCCAACTACTGATACATCCTCTGGAACCTTAATATTATTGTCGATGAAACTATCCATAATTCCAATTGCAATTTCATCGTTGCTGCATACCACAGCTGTAAATTCTCCGGCATCTTTAACAATTTCTTTGCCCTGCTCATATGCTTTGCCGTGCTTGCTTCCTCCAACAACATATATTTTAGAATATCCAAGCTCATTATCTTCAACAGCCTTCATATATCCTTCAATTTTGTCGTTTTCTACTGAGGTTCTGTCCTCAAAGTCTGATACATATACAATCTTTTTATGGCCTTCCTGAACAAGGTACTTAGTCATTTCATAAATTGCAGAATTGCAATCTATTGAAATATGATTCATATTATCATGAACATCTCTCGTGAAATAAACGCTTGGCTTATTCAAACCTTCGGCAAGTTCTATTATTTCACTGTCAAATTTATTTCCAACAAGGAATAAGCCTTCTGCCTGCTTTCTATCCAGAAGCTGCAGATATTTTTCCTGAGTTTCCTTATTTGAATAGCTGCTGCAAAGAAGAATATCATATCCGTACATTTTCCCTATTTCCTCTATTCCTCTTACTATGTCAGCAACATAGCTTTGTGCAAGGTTGTTGATTATAACACCAATAAGGTATGATCTCCTTGTAACAAGGCTTCTTGCCACGTCATTCGGTTTATAGCCTGTTTCTTCTATAACTTTTAATACTTTTCTCCTAACTTCGGGACTTACTGGCTTAGAATCATTTATGACTCTTGATACGGTCGATATTGAAACCTCTGCAAGTCTCGCAACGTCTTTAATCGTTATCATTTTTTCCTCCTATGATAGTTTTCCTGGATTTTTTCCCACTAATAATATTATATATGTATTTTTAAGTTTTAGCAATCGTTTTTTCCTGATTTTCCTGCAAAATTTAAAAATTTTTCCCAGCACAGAAAAAAGCGGAAGAGCACAAATGCTTCACCGCTTTAAATTTAATTTTAATAAACCCGCGAGAGCCGCAAATCATTAATTCATACCCGCACCTAAGCAGGTGGGAGCTCTACTAAGTGTTTCTGGTTTCCCGTCAATGCGGGCCTGCCATAGGCACTCGGACGCGAATTCCCTTTTACAGTATGTCGGTTGAATTAAAAGATTTCCGTACACCGCAGGCTTTCTGCTTAATGAAATTATACCACAGCAAGCATAGTTTTACAACTGTATTTTATAAGCATTACTATGCTATATTAACTAATTTTCCCTGGAATGCTAATTAAAATTTGATGTGTCCTTAATTATTTCGCGCAGATCTTCCTCGTGTATTATCTCTTTTTCTATAAGCAGATTAGCAATTTTTTCAATTTTTTCTTTGTTGCTTTCTACAATGCGCAACACATCTTCATATATTTCAGAAGAGAGACTTTTTACGGCTTTTTCGGCAGAAGCTAACGGTATATTGAGTTTCTCTGATAAAACTCCAAGATTGACAAATGATGAACTGTCATCCATTCCGTACTTGGCCACATAATCAACTGCAAGCGAAGTTGCCTTTTCAATATCATTTTGTGCACCGATCGTAATATTATCCCTTCCAAAAAAAATTTCTTCTGCCGCTCTTCCTGCCATCAAAACTGCCAGTTGATCTCTTATTCTTTTTTTCGTTACAACACCATCGCTGTCAGGAGTGCTGAGCGTATATCCTCCTGCGCCCTTGCTGGTAGGAATAACGGATACTCTAATAATCTTTTTATTTGGCATGAGATATTTTGATATAAAGGCATGTCCTGCCTCATGGTATGAGGTTATTTCTTTTTGCCTGCTGTTGTCGTCCGGATTTTTTTTCTCTGCACCGGCTAATACTTCAAGATATGCCTTCTTTAAGTGACAATCTTTTATTTCATTTGAATTTTCCCTAATTGCGGCAAGCGCAGCTTCATTTATCACATTTTCGATCATCGCGCCGCTAAAGTAAACGGTTAGATCTGCAATATCGTCCAAATTGATATTTTTATCTGCATTTTTTTTGGAAAGATAAAGCTTTATAATATCTTTTCTGGCATTTCTATCTGGAAGCATAACCTCTATTTGCCTGTCAAATCTCCCAGGCCTTAAAAGAGCTGAGTCCAAAACGTCTACTCTGTTTGTGGCTGCAACTACAACCGTTCCAGATCCATCTGAAAACCCAGACATTTCTGTCAAAAGTGCATTAAGAGTTCTGTCTCCCTCATCGCTGCCTCGCATATTTCCGTTCATTCTTTTTTTGCCTATGGCATCTATTTCATCTATGAAAATTACGCTTTTCCCGGATTTTTTGGCTTTCTTAAAAAGGCTCCTGATTCTGCCGGCACCAAGTCCAGCATAAACCTGCACAAAATCTGAGCCGGACACAGCAAAAAACGGTACTCCCGCTTCTCCGGCAAGAGCTTTTGCCATCAGCGTCTTGCCAGTTCCAGGTGCTCCGTACAAAAGAACTCCCTTCGGCATTCTTGCATTAAATCGGCTGTATTTTTCAGGATTTTTTATAAAATCAACTATTTCCAACAAGCTGTCCTTAGCCTCATAATTGCCTGCAACATCAGCAAATTTCATGCTTGATGAGCTTAAATATTCAATTTCATTTAAGCTGTTTATTTCTTTCTGCGCTGACTTTTTATTTTTAAAAAGAAAAAAAGCAAAAATCAGTACACCGATTACCGCTATTATCTGATAAGTTTCCATTGTATACCCCCTGAAATAATAAGGAACTAATCAAGTTTTGACAAACAATAAGTTTTGATTGTCCTCTAATTTCTTTATATATGTTAACTTATTTTAACATATGGATATACATATGGATATACTAAATATATTGCTTTATTTCATTGTTTTTCCTTGACTTCCAGTATGCAGACAGCCTGCGCGGCTATACCTTCTCCTCTTCCTTCAAAACCCAGGTGCTCTGTCGTTGTTGCTTTTACATTAATGTTTGAGATATCTGTTTCCAAATCTTCAGAAATATTTTTTTTGATAATATCAATGTATGGGCTCATTTTTGGCTTTTGCGCTATTATTACAGCATCCAGATTTCCAAGCCTGTAATTTTTAATTTTCATCTGTTTGACAACATACCTTAAAAGAATTCTGCTGTCAATATCCTTGAACTTTATATCTGTATCGGGAAACATACTTCCTATGTCTCCCATTCCCATTGCTCCAAGAATACAATCCATAATCGCATGGATCAGAACATCAGCATCAGAATGACCGTCAAGTCCCAATTCATAAGGTATTTCCACTCCGCCTATTATCAGTTTCCTGTTTCCTTTCAGCGCATGTACATCATATCCTATTCCAATTTTCATAGACATCTCCTTAATAAATGCTTGCAAAAATTTCTGCGATTCTTAAATCCAAAGGCGTTGTTATCTTAATGTTTCGCATCAAGCCTTCAATAACCTTTACCTTGTGCCCATAATATTCAACTATGGAGGCGTCGTCAGTAAATGAAACTTCCTCCGTCATCGCTTTGATATAACAATCTCTTATAAGATCATACTCAAATGACTGAGGAGTCTGCACAGACTTTAATGCAGACCTGTTCAAAGTTTTTTTCACAGTATTGTCATCAGATACCTCTTTGATTGTATCTACCACATCCGTAGCCGGTATGCATGCTTTATAAACATGTGCTCCTTCAACGCAGCTATTTATGAGATTATATGAAACAAACGGCCTCACCCCGTCATGTATAAGGACTATTCCACAATCTTCGCTTACTGCTTTTATCCCTTCGTACACCGACTCGGTGCGCGTTGAACCTCCTGCCTTAACTTTTGTAATTTTTTCATAATCAGAAGCTATTTCACTCCTTACATACTCCAAATCATCCTTACCGACTATAAGAATGATTTCATCAACTTCATTACTTTTTTCAAATTTATACAGCGTAGTTTCAAGAATGGTCTTGCCCGCAATTGACATATACTGCTTAGGTATTTCAGCCCCCATCCTTGTTCCTCTGCCTGCCGCAACTATAATTGCAGCAACATATTTATTTTTATACATTTTGTCCCCTTTACAGAATCATAAACAGACAATTGCCATATGGCATATTGTCTGCACATATTTAATTAAACAGTTTTTTTATGCTTAAATCATCTAATGTCACTTCCGGAACTCCAAGCTTTCTGGCAGGTATAAACAAACCGTGACAGTCGGAACCTCCGGATATCATAAGATCATTTTTTTTGCAAAAATCAATATAATAACTTTCTTCTCCCGCATTGTATGGCGAAAAGCACTCTATTCCGTCTATTCCTAATTCAGTCCAGTATTTTAGCTCTTTTTCCGGCATACGGCTGTTTCTGTAATGATATGACGGATGTGCAAGAAATATTTTACCACCACTTTCTTTTGCAATGCGAATTACATCCTCCGGTTTTTTCAGCTCTGCTTTCATTCCTGTTTTTCCGAAATCCTTTAAATGTGATATAATATCGCTGTGAACTCCCTTATCAATCATATAATTGAGCGACTTCCAGCCTCCCCTTTTTCTATCGTAATCATATTTTTCAAAGTCACTCAAGCTTACTTCTTTAAAATTATTTGAAGCGTACGATTTAATATATTCTCTGTTTGTATTTAGCCTATTATTATTTGTCCAGCTCATCATATCCATGAGTTTCTTATTTCTTATATCAAAATTATAAAGAGTCAGGTGGTATTCTCTTTCCTGGTACTCTGCAGTAAGCTCAGTTCCGGGTATAAACAGTAAGTTATCTTTAGGATTTAAAATATCCTGCATGTTCTTAATATTGTCGATACAGTCATGATCCGTAATCGAAAAAATTCTAATTCTGTTTCTGATTAGTTCATTCTTTAGTTCTGATACATCCCACGTGCCGTCAGAGGCACAGGTGTGCATGTGTAAATCTGTTTTTTTCATGTTACCTCTAGTAAAGTGAGTCTTCATTTATTCTCGTGTAAAACATTCTTTTAACTTCATCAAATTCTTTTGTCTGCGCCATTATCCACATCAACTTAGTTACAGCAGCCTCTATTGTCATATCATATGCCTGAAGCACATTAAATTTTTTAAGGGCTTTGACACCTACCTCATATATACCCATATCACTGCCTTCAAACATAACCTGTGTGGCAATAATAATTATTTTTCCATTTTCAGTCAAGCTGCCCAGCCTTTCAAGAAAATTTCTTTTATCCTGAAACGGAAGTCCTCCCACACCGTAGCTTTCAATAACCACACCTTCATACTTTTCCCCTATATAGTCAAGAACATCCGGCTCCATTCCAGGTACAAGTTTTAGCAAAAATATGGAAGGAAATATATCCTTGTAAAACCTTACAGGTCCCGTAAGTTTATCATTCCTTATATACTTTGTTATCCTGCTGTCATCAATTATTGCAGCAACAGGAAAATTTATGGATTCAAATGCGCTGTAACTCTTTGACTTAATTTTCCTGGCTCTTGTTCCTACTATTGCTTTACCGTCAAATACCAAGTATACACCGCTAACATCTTTTTCAGTAGCAAATCGAAAGCTATCCAGTAGATTTTTTTTTGCATCTGTAATATCTGCATTTATTGGTTTTTGGGCACCAGTAATTATAATAGGCTTATCAGTATTCTGAATAAAATATGACAGCGCCGCAGATGTATAGGACATCGTATCCGTTCCGTGAGATATGACAAAGCCGTCATACTTGCTATAGTTTTTCTCTATAGCTTCAGTCATCAAAATCCAGTGCTCAGGCTGAATATTTGTGCTATCAATATTCAACAGCTGTATTGTATCAACTTCGCAAAATCCTTTTATCTCCGGTACAAATTCCAGGAGTTCCTCCGATGTTATCTGTGGTGACAACCCTTCCTCAGTTTTTTTAGAAGCGATGGTGCCTCCGGTAGCAATTAACAATATTCTTTTTTTCATTATTATACTTCCCCCTGAATTCTTTTCATATCTTCAGGCAGCGGGCATGTTATTATCGTCTCTCTGCCTGTAATAGGCTGAACAAATTTCATTTCATAGCAGTGAAGGGCCTGTCTGTTTATTAAGCTGCTTTCGCTTCCGTATAAAGTATCCCCAATTATGGGATGTCCTATATACTTTAAATGGACTCTTATCTGATGAGTCCTGCCTGTTTCCAGTTTTAGCTTTAAAAGAGTCATGCCGTTAAATCTTTTTTGCACTTCATAGTGAGTTATGCATTCCTTGCCTTCAGGGTGAACCACCCTTAGTATATCGTCGGGATTTAACCGTGTAATAGGTTCATTAATAGTTCCGCTGTCATTTTCAACAATACCTTCTACTATTGCATAATAATACTTGTCTACAGTATTTGATTTCATTTGATTAGCAAGCTCATTATGCGCATATGGATGCTTTGCTATAATAACTATGCCGGAAGTATTCATATCCAATCTGTTCACAAGTCTTACCTTTCTTTTGATATTATTCTTTCTGAAATAGTATGCTACACCGTTAGCTATGGTATTGTCATGGTGAGATCGAGTAGGATGAACAACAATGTTCGGCGGCTTGTTAACCACAAGCAGGTCATTATCCTCATAAACTATGTCAATTGGTATTTCTACCGCCATATATTCATCCTCATCTTCATCAAACTCTACAGACAACACATCCCCTTCGTAAACTTTTTTATTTAGCCTTGTCACTTTATCGTTTATAAGTAATTTATTGTTAAGTTCGAGCTTTTTTGAAAGGCGTCTTGAAAAATTTAAATTTTCGGACATAATGCCCTTTACAGTCTTGCCGTTTTCTTGTATTGTATAATTAAGAATATTATAATTAGTCATTGTATGCTCCTGAAATTTCATGGAGGCAGTGTGCCTCGATATAAATATAATATAAATCGGATTTAATGTAAAGGGGATTAATCATGAATCAAAAGGTAATATGTATCAGCTCAAGCCATGATGATTATACTTTGAAAATAAAGGAAAAGCTAATAGAAATTTTCGAAAAACATGGTTATCAACATCATGACGGTTTTAGAAATAACTGTGCCCTTAATATAACAATAGGCGGCGATGGAACCTTCCTAAGAGGTGTGAGGGAAAGTAATTTTTCTAGAATACCTTTTGTGGGTATAAACACAGGAACTCTTGGATTCTATCCAGAAATCATTCCTGAAAATCTTGAAAGCTTTGTTTCTGACTTCGTATCCGGAAATTATGCAATAAATAATATTAATCTGATAGAATGCGAAATATGTTCTTCGGAAAAATCCCAAAAAATCTATGCGGTCAATGATATCATTCTTAAGAGGAAGGATATGAAAACCATGCATATGGACGTCTATATAGCCTCAAATCATTTAGAAAAAATAAGCGGCGACGGACTTATAATCTCATCGCCCCTCGGAAGCTCGGCTTACAACAAATCAGCAGGAGGATGCCTTGTATATCCATCGTTGAAAACACTGCAGATTACTCCATTATCTCCGATTATTTCAAATGCATACCGATGCTTGGATTGCAGCATCATTGTTCCTCCTGAATTCGAAATAACCATTTATCCTGAAAGAAAAGAGGATTACTACGTAGCGCTGCTTGCTGACGGTGAAACCATTGAATATGATGTACTTGAATGCGTACATTTTCGAACATCAAAAAAAATAATCAAAAAACTTTCCACAGGTACATTCAATTACTGGCATGTCATTAAGGATAAATTCCTGTAAAAATAAACAGCGTAACAGGCATATAATAGATTTCTGGAAAATGAAGTTTATTGTAAGCCTTTTTTTATGCAGCAAAATAATTTTCTATATTTAGCAAATATTTTCAAATTTTAATAACTTTTCTAAAAAATATGTCGAATACTATTTTGTCTTGCTAACTACGTTTGTTTCGCAAGTAAACGTTTAAGTCTAAGCATAATAACATACACATGGAGGCATAAAATGAAAAAATTTAAAAAATTGCCAAAGCTTAAAATTAAAAACAATAATAAAAAAGCTTCTGGCCGCCATTTTAATCTGTTAGCTAATTTTAAAAAACTAAAAATTTCTAAAAAATTAATAACAGTTTTTTTAATTCTATCTATAATATCAACTATAACCGGACTTGTCGGCATACTTGGTATGAACACCCTAAGTAATGCAGATAAAAAGCTATATGAAGTTGAAACAGAGCCATTGATATACCTATCATATATGCTGAACAGTCTAAATGATATGCAACTTGACATAAGAGAAGGAATAATAAGCTCAGGCAAATTGTCTGCAATAGAAACCTACGAGAAAAGCTTTAATGAGGATTTGGAGACTTTTAATACTTCTTTGGAATCCTATAAGGCAAATCTAACATCTGCCAAAGATTTAGATGATTTATCTTTAATAGAGAAGATGATCAATAATTTATATATTCCATACACAGAAAAAGTTTTTGACCTAGCCAAGTCCGGAGATTTAACCAATGCATATATTACTGCAGGCTCAATATCAAGTTCGGTAGATTATGTATTTGAATATTTAAATAATAACATAAGTTCAAAGGTAGACAGTGCTAAGGCGACTAGCGAATCAAATGAAAGACTGACGAAAACTTTATCGCTTATAATGATTGCAATTATCATAACAATTTTTGTTTCCTCAGTTATAATCGGAAGATTTGTGTCAAGAACTATATCTGTACCCGTCAATAAAATGGTCTCTGTCGCCGATAAGCTTGCTATCGGAGATACAGACATCAACCTTGATTACGACGAAACATCAAAAGATGAAGTTGTTATACTTTCTCAAGCATTTAATAAGGTAATAGAAGGAATAAAAGAACAGGTCGGTATCATTTCAAGGATTGCCGACGGAGATTTATCATTTACGGTTACCCCAAGATCTGATAAGGATATAATGGAAATTTCTCTTAACAGCACCATAAAAAATTTAAATAGTACTATGCGTGAAATAAACGAAGCATCGTTGCAAGTATTAGAAGGATCCAATCAATTATCTTATGGCGCACAGGAATTATCTCAGGGCGCTACTGAACAGGCAAGTACAATTGAAGAGCTTTCTGCATCTATCAACGAGATTTCAAATCAAATTTATTCAAACGATGAAAACGTAAAGCTCGCTGAAAAGTATGTTAAATCCGCCGAAGATGAGATTATAAGAAGCAATGAGCAAATGCAGAAAATGCTTTCTTCAATGAATGATATAAACGATTCTTCAAGAGAAATAGCAAAAATAATAAAGGTTATTGACGATATAGCATTTCAAACAAATATACTTGCACTTAACGCTGCCGTAGAGGCCGCAAGAGCCGGCGAAGCCGGCAAAGGTTTCGCCGTAGTCGCCGATGAAGTAAGAAACCTGGCTACTAAAAGTGCAGACGCTGCAAAGCAAACCACAGTTTTAATTGAAAAATCCATTAATACTGTAAAGGATGGGACAGGCATTGCAGAAGATACCGCAAGTTATCTGAACAAAGTAATTGAAAATACCAACCTTGTAGCATCTTCTATGGATAAAATAACCCAAGCATCTAGCGAACAGGCAAGCTCCATCAATCAAATAAATATAGGAATTGAACAAATATCTTCAGTTGTTCAAACTAACTCTGCTTCCGCAGAAGAAAGTGCGGCCGCAAGCGAAGAATTATCAAGTCAGGCGAACTTATTAAAAGAACAGATATCCGTCTTTAAACTCAGCACCGAGACGGCAGACAGTTTATAAATTATTAATGAAAATAAAAGCCGGACACAGTGTCCGGCTTCTTACATTCTCAATGTAAACTTACTTCCTTCATTTAGCTCACTTTCAACGGAAAGAGAATACTTGTGCACATCGGCAATCCATTTGGCAATACTCAATCCCAAACCGGTGCCTCCTTCCCTGTGCCTAGCTTTATCAGCTCTATAAAAGCGATCAAATATTCTTTCCAAATCCTTTTTAGCTATACCTATACCTGTATCCTCAACAGTGAACATTTTTCTTTTATTTTTATCTGTAAACAATCTGACAGAAACTTTTCCATTTTCCGTATATTTAACAGCATTGTCCACAAGGATTACAACCAGTCTTCTTATTTTATCATAATCGGCTTTTATTTTAACGTCCTCTTCCAAATCAAACTGAAAATCCAGCCCCTTTTTTCTAGCTATTATCTCCATGTTCTGACACACATTTTCCGCAACTTCCGTAAAAGAAAATTCTGTCATATCCAGCTTTTCTTCGTTCGCATCTGCTTTAGCAAGTATCAGAAGCTGATCAATCAGTTTAGCCATAACCCGTGTTTCGGAATATGCATTATCAAGCCAAATTTCATTTTCTTCAATTGTACCTTCTTCATCGCTCAGTACAACATCCAGATTTGTCTGTATTACTGTCAAAGGAGTTCTAAGCTCATGGGATGCATCAGCAACGAATTCCTTTTGGCGCCCCCATGTTTCTTTGACAGGCTTCAAAGCTTCACCGGTAAATATAAAGCTTATTACAAGCAATATTGCAGTTCCGCTGCAACCCGTAGCATACAAAACAGTTCTGAGGAATGACCAGAGTATTTCTTCATTGACTGTATTTTGATATACCTGTACCACACTTTGCCCGTTGGTGTCAAAATATCTTGTATATATCCTGTAATTGAACCGTCCAATTTTTCTTACCACATATGAATCCTTTTTTTCTTCAAGAGATTCCAAAGCAAGATTCTGTATATCATCGGAAATTTTAACTTCGTCCTCCTCAGAATAAACTACCTCCATGTTGCCGTTATATATTACATAACAGGCATCAAGCCTCTTGCTTCCCATAAGAGCAACAGACGGACCTATTCTTTGCAGCACTGTTCCCTCTGTTGTTCTAAAATTCGAATATGTGATGCTCCTGTAGGCATATATTCTCATAGCTTCTGATTTCATGAGTTCTTTATTTCCATCCTCAAAAACAATTCGCGTAAAATTATAAATTCCTGCAGCAATAAAAGCCATGAACAGAACCAGAATCAGCCCCATGTATGCTGTTAGTTTAAAATGAAGTCTTCTAAACATTTTATTTCTCCTTAAGCATGTACCCTACGCCTCTCACTGTTTCGATTTTTGCATTTGTTTTTTCAAGCCTTTTTCTCAAATGATGAACATAAATTTCTATATTGCTTTCCAGTATATCCGCTTCAAGTCCCCAAATTCTGTCAATAATCTGTTCTCTGGTAAAAACCTGTCTCGGCTTTTTTATAAACATTTCCATAAGCATAGCTTCTTTAAGCGGCAGCTTATGTTCATTACCTTCTATATATATCAGATAATTCTTTACATCATACTTTATATCTTCAAATTCATATATTTCGCCAACATACTCCGTGCTCTTTCTTCTTGCTAAAGCTTTTACTCTTGCAATCAATTCCTTTGTAGCAAAAGGCTTAACAAGGTAATCATCAGCTCCATTCTCCAAGCCGAACACCCTGTCATCAACCGTATCTTTTGCCGTAAGCATTATAACAGGTGTCTTTATGCCGTTTTTTCTTATTGATTTTAATATTTGAATGCCGTCAACTCCTGGAAGCATTATATCCAGCACTATTACATCATATATATCCTTGCCTGATAGAATCATCCCTTCTTCTCCGTCATTTGCAATATCAACGTCAATTTTCTGCTTTCCAAACAAAAAACTCAGGGCCTGGGTAATTTTAACTTCATCCTCTACGATTAATATTCTCAAAATCATTCCTCCCATTTTGCCATTTATGATAGTACCATATTATTATTTAAATCTTAAATTAATATTAATATTATATAATTTCAATTTTATTAACACATATTATATACTATGAGACATTCTATAGCAAATTTAAATTGCACCTCAATAATCAAAGGAACAATATTTTTCAATAAAAATAAGCCCCTCAATACAATATGCATTAACTAACCGCATACAGTAAGTGGAGCAAGAAGTTCGTTCATCTATATAGCTAATTTATAGTAATTAACCTTTTCTTTATTAATTAATTCTTCATATTCATCCATTGGTTTAGGCTTCTCAAATATAAAGCCCTGCGCCATGTCACAACCTATTTTTTTAAGAAAGTCAACCTGATTGCTTGTTTCCACGCCTTCACATACAACATTCAGTTTAAGATTCTTAGCCATATTTACAATATTGCTGACGATTATCTTTGAATTATTTTCCTCAATATTACTCAAAAACATTTTATCTAACTTCAATGTATCAATTGGCATTTCCTTTAAAAGTCCCAGACTTGAATATCCTGAACCAAAATCATCCATTGAAATTTCAAATCCGTCATCCCTAAATTTTCTCATGACTGAAAAAATCTCGGCTTCATTTTTATTGCTGAAAACCACAGACTCAGTTATTTCTATTTCTATAAAACCGTCCCCAATTCTATACTTATCCCTGATTTTTCTATACTCTGATACAAAATTGCTGCTCGTAAAGTGAATTCTTGAAACATTAACAGAAACAGGATGCACGTTGTAACCCGAATCAATCCATTTCCTGATACTGGAACATACCTCTTCAAAGACAAATTTGTCTAAATCAACAATAAAACCGTTGTTTTCAAAAACAGGAATGAATCTTATGGGAGAAAGCAGCCCCATCTCAGGATGAACCCATCTGACAAGCGCCTCAGCACCTGAAAGATTTCCTGTCTGCAGATCAACCTTTGGCTGCAGATACACCACGAATTCCCCGTTTTTCAAGGCCTTGTGCATATCATTTTCAATTGTTTTGATTTCAATCATTCTATCTGATATGCTGTCCTCATATACTGCGCAGCCACTCTTATAACTATTTTTAAGGTTCACTTTTGCAAAATATGCTTTATCAATTGCAACCCTTATATCCAAATTGTCATTATCAATAAAATATATTCCCGTCTTTACAACCGGTGCAAGATTTAGTTTGTTCCATACACCCATTTTTTCTATCTTATCTGATATTTCGCAGGCTCTTTTGATCAGCTCCTCCTGCTCTTCATATTCTAATAATACAAAAAAATTATCGCCTTCAGCCTTGCCGATAATTTCATTCTTAAGGCTCTTAGTTAAAACCTTTCCTATCTGACGGAGTATCTCATCACCCTTTTTATATCCGACACTGCTATTTATAATGGAAAATTTATTTAAATCATAATGAACCAGTGCATAATTTATTGAAGTATTGCTTTTTATTATTGTTTCCGCATCTATTATAAACTCAGATTTATAGCTTACATCGAACATAAACTCATTTTTCCTGTCGCCTCTATTTCTGTTTGATTTTCTTATGTTCTTTCTTATAAACCTGAACTCCTTTTTTATATTGCTGTACAGTCCAAAAATAACTGCAATAAAAATAATGTTAAGCGAAGCAAAAATCTTCAACATCAGAGTTTTGTCTCCTCCTGCAATCACATGTATAGTCTCAAGCAATACAAAAGCGGCACAAAATGCAGCAATAGCAATGAAATAATTTATATGCGGTCTAAACTTTGAAATGTCATCCTTCAAAAATTTCATTCACCTCCGTCAATAACTGTGTGCTGTTCAGTTACACCATCAGTATTAATGCCCATTCTATTTTATCTTATTTGTAAAGCTAAAACAGAGGTGCAGCATACTGCACCCCTGCTATGTTTTTATAAATTATTGTAATAACTGTAATACACCTTGTGGCTGTTGATTAGCCTGAGCAAGCATTGCTTGTGCAGCCTGAGTAAGAATGTTATTCTTAGTGTATGTCATCATTTCCTTAGCCATGTCAACGTCTCTGATACGAGATTCAGCAGCTGTTAAGTTTTCTGAAGTAACGTTCAAGTTGTTGATAGTGTGTTCAAGTCTGTTCTGAACAGCACCCATGTTAGCACGTTCGCTTGAAACATATGCAATAGCATCATCAATAGCAGCAATTGCTCCGCTTGCACCAGATCTTGTGCTTATGTCAAGACCAGCTACACCACTAGCACTACCGCCAGATGCCTTTAACGCTGCAGATTGCATATCAGCAAAAGTTACTTCTATAGTTTGGCCTTTGTTTGCTCCTATTTGAAGAGTAAACTTACCACTAGCTGTAGTTGTATCCAGTAATTTCTGAGTGTTGAATTCAGTGTTCTGTGCTATTCTGTCAATCTCAGCAATAAGTGCCTCATTTTCTTTTTGCAGCTCAGCTCTGTCAGCTTGAGTGTTAGTATCACTTGCAGACTGAACAGCCAATTCTCTCATTCTCTGTAAAATAGAGTGGGTTTCATTTAAAGCGCCTTCTGCTGTCTGAATCATTGATATTCCGTCATCAGCATTTTTAGCAGCCATGTCAAGACCTCTTATCTGGCTTCTCATTTTTTCAGAAATAGCCAAACCTGCTGCATCATCACCGGCTCTGTTGATTTTATAGCCTGAAGATAATTTTTCAATGTTCTTTCCTGTGTTATTGTTATTCATTCCCAATTGTCTCAATGAATTTAATGCGTTGATATTGTGTTGAATTCTCATTTTTTACCTCCGTGTAATTTATCGGGATCCTTCCCTTTAGCTTAGTTTTTATTGGTCACATTTCCGGCATCGGGCCCTGATACCAGAAACATTTCCTTTATGAACTATATATCGAAACATTAATAAAAAAGTTTAGTTCTTTTTATGATTTTTTTAATATTTTCGTCAATATATATTCAGCCAATTCTAAATCATCTTCCGTATCTATGTCTACAGACGAATTACTGTCCATTATATATGCTAAAGTATTTTCTATTTCAAATGTTCTATGTTTTTTAAATTCATCAATGTCACAAATATAAATAGCTCCATTCAGTCTATATAAAGGCGGAAAGCTCTGTCTCCTTGAATATTGTTTTTTATCATAAGTTATGAAATCTTTTATAATTCCATCCTCATTAATACTTTTTAACCACCATGGTGGATTTTCTTCTTTTGTAACAGATATTAAGGACTTAAAATCTTTACTTTTACTTAACAGCCTTTCAATTGCAGTATCTATATCCGTAACCGTTCTAAAAGGCGATGTGCATTGCAATAGCATTACATAGTTTGGAAAATATTTTTCATTATCCTCCAATACCTTTAATGTGTAGAGCATTGAATCTATAGTAGGCGAATCATCAGCGGCAAGTTCTTTTGGCCTCTCAACTACCTCTGCTCCCATTTGCATACAAGCATCTTCTATTTCTTTATCCTCAGTTGATACTATTATTCTATTTATGTATTTTGATTTTTTCGCTTCTTCTATAGTCCATTGAATCAGAGGTTTATTGCCCAAATTTCTAAGATTTTTCCTGTGGACTCCTTTAGAACCCCCTCTTGCCGGAATAATGCATATTATTTTTTTATCTATCAAAAATATCACCGCCTAAAATTTTATTCTATCTCTTTAATTAAAACAAATGCTTCTGCACTATCGACACCTATGGCAGCTCCCCTTATGGTTGCATAAGCTTTTATATTTTTTTCACTTCTTGGAAAAGGATGCTCCGAAATTTCGCTGCTATAAATCTTAGCAATTTTTGTTTTTTCATCAATAAAATTTGAAATATCCACAAAATAATTTGGCTTAAAAGTATATTCAAACATAACAAAATCTGTTTCAGAAGGAGTTTCCATCATTAATATTTTTTTTATAAAGGGGTACCTGAAATTTTTAGTACAGGAATAGCATAAATTAAATGTAATTCTATGATCAGAATGCACGTCTTTATAATATGGCAGTATAACTACATTTGGTTTAATTTCATTAATCACAGAACCTATTTTTTGAAGTAATTCTCCTTCTAAATATGAATCTAAACCTGAAGGTCTTAATTTTAGATTGTAGTATCCATCCAAATCATATCTTTTAATCATTTCTTCGATTTCATTATTACGTTGTATAATTTTGTCCTCATCATACCCAAATGCTGCATCCATATGTGTCATGTTTAAAACATAAACTTGATTACCCTCTGCCTTTTTTCTGAGCATCATCCCACCGGCTCCTAATGTTTCATCATCAGGGTGCGTGGCAACGATTAGATATTTATCCATTACCCACCTCAAAAATAATCCTTAATTTATTAATCAATAAACTATCTGTTTGTTAATTAGCTTTTTATTTATTTCAGTCTCAGCTATTATTTTAGCTATTCTTTCTCCCGAATATCCATCTCCATACGGATTACTGCAATTTTTACACACCGATTTAAAATCTTCATCACTTATTGCCTTTTGAATTGATTCTTTTATTAACTCTTTAATATGAGGAACAAAAATAATGTTCTCGGAATGTTGTCTTTGTTTTTGTCTATTTCCTACATTGATAACCGGAAGTTTCAAAAATGGCGCTTCTAATATACCTGAGCTAGAATTACCTAATAGTAATGAAGCTTTTCTTTGCAGGTTTACAAAAATATCTCTTGGCAAAGTTTTATAAGCTTTTATAAAATTGAACTGTTTGGTAAATTCATCAATAACTTTAATCATATCGTAACTTCCTGCATCTGAATTAGGATATGTTATAACAGTATCAACTCCTAGTTCCGAAACTGCTTCTAGTGTAATTTTCATCTGTTCGCCAGCTTCTTCTATTTCCGAACTTAGAGGATGTTTAATTAACAAAATAAATGGTTTTTCAGAAGAAAGATTAGTATTTAATTCTTTATTTATATAATTATAAGATAAGTCTGGCTGTTTTCTAATCGAATCTAAAGCAGGATTACCTGTTACATGAATTCTCCATGCTTCTTCCCCCATCTTTAGAATTCTTTCTCCATTTTCAACTGTAGTAGGAAAATGTAAATGAGCTAATTTTGTAACTGCATGCCTTACAGAATCATCAATGTTTCCAACAACCTTATCTCCTCCACAAACATGAGCGATTGGAATATTCATATATGTTCCAACAGTGGCAGTACTAATGCTTTCTTCTCTATCTCCTAAAACAAGCAGCCAATCTGGTTTCTCTCTTATCACTATATCTGTTAGTCCCATTATCTGTATACCTAAGGATTTACTTCTTCCTGACAGAGAATCTGTAGAAAGCAATGTTTCTAATTTAATTGCATCATATGAATCGTTAATATATTTATATGTATTCCCATATATAGGAGATAAATGAGTTCCTGTAACTACAAGCTTCAATTGTAAATCATCCCTATTAATAATTTCGTCTAATATAGGTTGTAATATAAAATATTCAGATCTTATCCCACTAACTGCTAATACCTTCTTCAAAATTATCGCTCCCTATCTTTGATTAAATTATCTTCATCAATTATTACATCTTCAAACGTTCTGAACATATATCTGCCATACACAACTTTTTTAGGTGTATAAGTCTTTCCTAATATAAAACATTCTAAAGCTTTAAACCAATTTTCTGTCGCTGCAAAAGAAAGAGAACTTCCGCCCGCTATTCTAGGATTAATCTCTATAAAATATATATTATCGCCATCTTTAAAACATTGAATGTTTATAATACCTATTGGTTTAAGTCTTTCTACTATTATCTTACAATATTCAATGATTTCTTCATCATATACAGTCACACCTTTTACTGATACCCCTGATTCCACTCCTATTCTCTTGCGAGGAATAATATATACTGGGTTTGAGTTAAAATCGCAAAGGATATCAATAGTGTATTCTTGGCCTGTAACTAATTCTTGAGATATGTTACCTTCCATATTAAAATTATCTTTTATTTTATCCTTGTAATAAATTCCTGCACTGCCTCTTCCAATCCTTGGTTTTATTAAGTCGTATTCTAACAGCAGTGAAGTTTTAGGAGTTCGTATATTGTTCTCATAAAAAAAGTTGTATGTATTCCACTTATCAGCACAAATGTTTATAGATGGCTCGTCAGAAATTACTATTTTTGTTTTATATTTATCAAAAAAATATTTTTTTCTCTTGCTCCACTCTAATAATCCTTCATTTATTGACGGAAATACTAAATCTATATTTTCATTATCTATTATTTTTTCAATTTCTTCAAAACAATTAACATCTGAATACTTTGGTACAATATAAGATTTTGAAACCAAGTACATGCCGCTAGATTTATTATCAATGTCTATGCCTATTATATTCCAGTCCATTTCTTTGTAGTATTTAAGCTGTGTATTAAATACCATGCTTCCTATGCCTTCAACTAAAACATTCATTGCAGCACCTCATAGAACGAAGTTTTTTGGAAATTTATCATAGTTTTTCCTTTCTTTAACGCTTGTTTTTATGACTTTAATTATCATTTAGCATATATATCATTTTACATCCAAGTTGTAAATAAAGTCCTCTATACTTAATCTTCTGTTTAAGTTGTGTTTGTCCATTATTTCTTTTATTTTATCACTGTTCATATAATTTTTTGCCTTTGTATCCTCATACCACTTAACCAATTTCTCAAATGTCAAGTCATTAACATATATCATATTTGAATTATGGTCAATTTCAACTGCCTGAAATGCTCCTGATATCTTCTGTTTATATAAATCATTCACATATATGCCTATTGTAGGAACCTGTTCTCCTATTCCAAATACGACTGGGTGATATCTTGACCCTATAAGAAACTCCGCACCGCTAATTAACTGTCTCATAAATATATAATCCTTGGTAGGTTCAAAAACTATGTACTCTTTTCTATTTTCTATAAACGTTCCCAGTCTTCTTCCACATTCATAATCAACACCTTTAAAAAGGCTAAACGGTAAAAAAAATACTCTTTCTATTGATTTATTATCTAATAGATTTTCCAAAAATTTTGCTAGAGCTTTATAAAATTTTATATAATTATCAGAATACATTTCCACCCAATGATGCAGTTGTACTACAGCATACTTTTTTCCTTCAGCACATATTTCATCACATCTAATATTATCTATATCTTTATACCATCTTGATAAAATATCATCCCCGCCAAAGATTATATCTCCTCTTGTTCCTCCTAGCTTTTTTAATGTATCTAACGAAGTATTTCTATCTCTTATAATAATTGTATTCACCTTCTCAAATACTCCGTAAAATTTGTCAATATGTTCACTATCAAACGGGCCGATATTAACCCCAGATATATATATTGGTTTATTCAGCTTATAGCCTATCGCTATCGGAATAATAAAGCTAGGTATTAGTTTATCCCCCCAGTATTTATTAAAATATCCTCCTCCGATAAAAAATAAAGCATCACAATCTAAAATTTTGTTTAAATATTCTTTTTTCCCAATATGCTCCAGTATATTTTCTTTTACAAGCTTACAAAAATTAATGTTTTCAATTATTTCATTTGGCAAATCATCTATAGTAATAGCATCAACTATATCTGTTTCAAGCTCATTATCGTCCATTTGTTCTCTAGCAATATCTTTGTTTAAGGCAAACATTGTAAGCTTTAAATTATTTTTATTAATATTATTATTTTTTCTTAATAACTCAATAGTTGATTGTAGCATAACTACATCCCCTATGTCTTCTACTCCTATTGCACCTAATAATCCAATATTCAAAGTAATATCCCTCCGTTATGAATAATGTTTTATATTTAATATATAGTTTACTGCAATCAACAAATCCTCTGCAATAAAATCAGCATTAACATCATATATTTCGTCGTCCCCGCCTAAGCCTGTCTTAACCATTATAGTTTTCAATCCTGCATTTTTTCCTGTCATTATATCAATTGTTGTATCCCCAACAATATAAGATTCAGATAAATTAATATTATATTTTTTTGCTGCTTCCTTAATCATGCCAATCTTGGGTTTTCTGCAATCGCAGTCAATTTTATATTCTTTATTTTCTTCCGGATATCCTTTATGCGGATGATGCGGACAAATAAATATATCATCCAAATACGCCCTGTTTGCCTCATATAAAAGCTTTTCTAATTCACTGTTTATATCCCACGCTTGTTCCAACGAACATAAGTTTCTTGCAACAATAGGTTGATTCGATACTACAATACATAAATATTCACTATTGTTTATAAGTTTGATTGCTTCGGACGCTTTTTTTTCTAATTCTATTTCGTCCTTGTTAGATATCAATCCTTTATATACATTAATCGTGCCATCTCTATCAAGAAAAATGCACTTATTTTTCTTCATATTTCTATCAACTCATCTTCCTCAAAATTTCTTTTAGCATTACGCCCAAGAACATTAAACCACCTCATAGGACTTATACCATTCCCAGGTCTTTTTACTGTTATATTTTCTTCTGTAAATAAATCACCTTTTTTTATGGCAGTTTTTGCAATTATACTTTTCCTTGCAATATTTATATTTTTCATTTCTGATTTAGCTGGTTTTTTTTCTCCTGTACCAATTGCTGATTCTACATTTCGAATGGCAGTTATCATCGCTTTTAATTCATCAGGCTGTAAGCTGGCTTTATGATCAGGTCCAATCATATCTCTGTCGAGAGTAAAATGTTTCTCGATAACTTCAGCACCCATAGCTACTGCAGCAATAGGTATTTCAATCCCCATGGTATGATCAGAATATCCTACGGGTATATTAAATTCATTTTTTATTGTAAGCATTGCTTTTAAATTTATATCTTCATAGGGTGCCGGATATTCTGAAGTGCAATGAAGCACAGTTATATCGCTATTCCCATTATCCTTTAAAACTTTTAGAGCCAATCTGATATCATCCATCGTGCTCATTCCTGTAGATAAAATGATTGGTTTATGCAGCTTTGCTATTTTAATTAAATAAGGAAGATTTGTAATATCTCCAGACGGAATTTTCCATCTCGCTATACCTAAGCTATTCAAAAAATCTATGCTGTCCAAATCAAATGCCGTAGAAAGAAATTCAATTTGTTTTTGTTTACAATAATTATACAATTCTATGAAGTCATCAAATGACAGTTCAAGCTTACGCAGCATATCTAACTGGTTTTCATTAGAATTTGTCAGCTGTTTTTGATAATCCGCTTTAGTTGCATTCTTAGTAACAATGTTTTCTGAAACAAAAGTTTGAAATTTAATACAATCAGCACCGGCTTGCTTTGCTTTATCAACTAGTAATTTAGCTATTGACAGTTTCCCATTATGATTAACACCTGCTTCTGCTATTATATAAGCACTCATCTTGATTTAACCTCCTTGCACGGATTACCATATGCAATCATAGAGCAGGCAATATCATGCAAGACAACACTCCCCATACCAATAATTGTATTTGCACCTATCTTAACCTGTTGCTTGACAACACTGTTTGCCCCTATATGTACATTCTCCTCAACATGCACCTCTCCACACAAAACTGAACCAGTAGCAATATGAGAAAAACTTTCCACTTTACAATCATGTTCTATTATAGAGGAAGTATTAATAATGACACCTTTACCAATGGATACCCCTGCGTTAACAACAGCGTTTTTCCCAACATAAATACCGCCGCTCATATTTACGTCCTTGCTAATTATAGAAGTTGAATCCACAATATTAGGGATTTCAAAACCTATCTCCTCAAGCATACTAAATAATTTAATGCGATGTTTTGCATCTCCGATGCTGCCCAACGTTACAAATGCATTGTTATATCCGCTTCTATACAATTTTATTAAGTCATCATCGCAGCCTACAATAGAAATGCCTAGAACATGCTTACCTATGTTTTCATTTTTATCAATTATACCGATTTCTGAATATTGTTCTGCTTGTATAAGGCTATCAAGGACAGATTTGCAATGTCCTCCTCCACCTATTAAAAGTATTTTCTTATTCATTATAATTCAACCTTTTTATCATTTCATCCATCTCATCAAACTGTCCCATGTCCATCCAGGAATTTTCACTTATAGGATAAACCCCAATCTTTTCACCGAGCTGTCTATATTTTTCTATTATATCAGGGAATCCAATCTCTGTATTATTCTCCAATTCTTCAATAACTTTAGGTTCTGCTATATACATGCCTGTATTTGTAAAAAAGGATATTTCAGGTTTTTCTCTCATATTTTCAATTTCGCCATTTATGCTTATATCAATTACACCATAAGGTATTTTAATAGTTTTTAAAGAACAAACCATTGTTATTAAATTTTTTTCTTTTTTATGAAATCTATAAATTTTTTCGTAATCCTCTTCTATTAAAATATCACAGTTAGATAATATGAATGTTGAATCAATCTTTCCTTTTAGCAGACTCAGTCCTCCACCGGTTCCAAGAGGCTTTTCTTCATCGATATAATTAATATTATAATCCTTTTCTATTTCATTAAAATATGCTTTAATCATATTTTTCTTATGATTAATAATTAAAAAAAAGTTATTGCATCCGGATTTATAAAATCTGTTTATTATGTGCTCTGCAATTGGTATCTCACCAATGGGTATCAATGGCTTCGGGAGAATTTTTGTGTATGGATAAAGCCTCGTACCAAGACCTCCCGCCATAATAACAACGGGAATATTCAATTTTTTTCTGTTGATAATTTCTTCGTCATTCCAAAATATGACAGAAATTATATGCATATCACTATCAACTATAGGTAAAGCTTCAACGGAGTGCTTTTTTAAAAGGCTTTTGGCTTTATCTTTGTCTTTTTCATATACAAACTTTGGATTATAATTAGCAATGTATTTAACTTTTGCATCAAGGTTTCCTTTTTTTAAAATCCACCTTCTTACATCTCCATCGGTAACAGCCGCAATTAATTTTCCTTCCTTGGAAACAAATAAAACCTTTTTAGCAACTTTATCAAGTAATTCCATAGCTTTAAGCATAGTAATTTCTTCATCTATCAAAAAATCTTTTATATCCATAATGCTCTCTCCCTGTAAGTAAGATTATAATCTTGGATTTTTCAAGCATTTAACCACATATAGCAAATCTTCTTTTGCTAAATTTGAGCTGCACGGAATATTTACTATGCGTTCTATATAGTATTTTGCTTTTTCTATTTTGTATGATTGGCTTTTAATATATGGCTCTTGTTCATTAATTAATCCCCATATTGGTCTTGTCTGAATTTTTTTATCAGCTAAATAATTAATTATTTCATCTCTGCTCATCAAATAGCTATTTTCGCATTTTAATGAATAAAACCAATAATTACTTCTGATATTATCTTTAAAGTCCAAAATCGATAGCCCGGGTATCTCGTTTATTTTTTCTTTATACAAGTAATAGTTATCTTTTTTTATTTCAATAAATTTTTCAAGCTGCTCTATTTGCGCTAGTCCAAGTGCCGCCTGCAAATTAGTCATACGATAGTTATATCCTATTTCGTCATGTGTATAGTACAACTCGTCGCTCTTAGCTTGAGTGGTAAGGTGCTTCGATTTCTTTAACAGTTCTTCATTGTTAGATACGATCATCCCACCACCGCCGGTTGTAATGATTTTATTGCCGTTAAAAGAATATACACCAACCGTTCCTATTGTCCCGGCAAATAGATTCTTATATTTCCCTTTGGTATAGTAGGTTCCTATTGCCTCTGTAGCATCCTCAATTACTTTTAAATTAAATTTATCTGCCACATTCATTATCTTTTCCATGTCAGCCATATTTCCAAAAACATGAACAACAATAACCGCTTTTATGTGTTTCAGTGTTTTATTATTAATAAGTTTTCCATCAATAAACTTACACTCGTTATTACAAAATTCCATGAGCCTGTCCGCATCCATGGTAAGTGAATCATCGCAATCAATAAATACTGGTTCTGCTCCAATATATTTAACCGGATTAACTGCAGCAATAAATGTCAATGCAGGTACTATTACCTCATCTTCCCTTGTTACTTCGCATACCTGAAGCGCTATGTGCAATCCGGATGTTCCGTTTTGACAAGATACGGCACCCTTTACATTAACATATTGCGCTATTTTTTCTTCAAATTCATTAACATATGGCCCGCCTGTAGAAACCCACTCTGTTTCAACAGCATGAATTACATATTCCAATTCTTTACCCTTTAAGTTAGGAACAGACAGCGGAATAAATTTTCTTTCCATATTTTCTCCTATAAATTGTAAATATCTGTCTTATATTTATCTAAATTGTTTCTGAAGAATTCAATTGTTTCAGCTAATCCTTGTTCAAAAGTATATTTAGGTTTCCAACCGGTTAACCTCTTTATCTTTTCATTGGAACCAAGCAGTCTGTTAACTTCGCTCTTTTCTGGCCTCAACCTTTGCTCATCGCATACAATTTTAGCGCTAGGATTAATTTGACGTATCAGCTCTTCAGCAAGCTGACCGATAGATATTTCTTGTTGAGTTGCAATATTTATCTCTTCACCAATTGTCTTAACTGATTTAGCTATTTCAATAAAGCCATTGGCAGTATCTCTAACAAAGTTAAAATCTCTGGTTGGGGTTAATGACCCTAACTGTATTTCTCTATTCCCCGATAATAATTGAGTAATTATTGTAGGTATTACAGCCCTGGCTGATTGTCTCGGTCCGTAAGTATTAAAAGGTCTTACTATTGTTATGGGTGTATTAAAACTCCTATAGAATGATTCTGATAACCTGTCCGCACCAATTTTTGTAGCTGAATATGGAGACTGTCCTTGAAACGGATGTTTTTCATCTATGGGCACATATTGGGCTGTTCCATATACCTCTGAAGTTGATGTAATAAGAATCCTTGAAGTTTCTAAATCTCTTGCTGCCTGCAGTATATTCAGTGTTCCCTTGATATTAGTGTCAACATACGTATCAGGAGAATGATAGCTGAATGGAATAGCAATTAACGCTGCTAAATGGTATACTTCGTCTATTCCTTTCATAGATTCTCTAACTCCGTTAGGATCTCTGATATCTCCGGTAAATATTTCTATCTCCGACAGTACATCTTTTGAAAAAGAATCTAACCAGCCCCATGAATTAAATGAGTTATAATATACAAATGCTTTTACTTTATAACCCTCTTGAACTAATTTTTCTGCTAAATGACTGCCTATAAAACCATCTGCACCCGTTACAAGAACCTTTTTCATCGTCCACTCCTATATGTTGATTTCAATATTTTTTATTTCAATATAAATTCATTAATGCTGTCTTTCATCTCATCATAAATTGGTTCTATCATTTTTATATCATTAGTACAAATATCTATAAAATTGCCGAAGCTCTTTATAACTTTCTTACCTTGTTCATATGGGTCTTTTTCTTCGTTTAAACTCTCTATGCTATCTGCCAATATCTTGTATTGAACTCTGTTCATAGGAAGTATAAAGGTCTTGTAAAAACTATTGTTTTCTATCCTTTTCAACTCTTTATCCAGCTTTACGTATAAGTTTTGTACTTGAGTATATCTCCTGATATTAATAGTTTTTTCAATTTTGTTTAATATCTCTCTATACTCTTTATTAATCTTTAAAGCACTTCTATGGGATTTATCCATATTTGCTGACTGATTTTTCAGATATTCTTTATCATATTCAATATTTTTAACCTCTAACCAGTTTTTCTCCACTATTTTTTCATTTAAATATCTTTTGATTATTTCTTCCAATTCAATAAATTCTGCACCTTCGATTTTTGCTCCGCCTTTGGTGGAATTTATCACACTTGTACTAGGATATTGTTTAATATAGCTTTCAATTTGCCTACGCATCAAGTTAAATACATCTGTAGTCAATATATCATTGCCATAGACATCCTTTGCCCATACAGCACTTTCTAATTCCTTATCACTTATTTCATCATTGATATATGATATACCTGCGGAATACCGCCTTTTATCACGATAGCCCAAGTTTTGCCCAACTAGTATTATTTTATCAAACCCCAATATAAATAACAGCTGCAGTGTTATTGCAGCAACCGTGGGAGCATCATGAACTATATTTACTGCACTTCCGTCATTGTTTTTTAAATAGTACAATGATACGGCATCTTGACTTGTTATCATATGATATTTATTTCCTGGATAATTTTCCAAGGTTTCATACCCTACAGATGAACCAAAAATCATAGGGATTTCATTTATTCCTTTTTCCTTTATTATTTCATGAACCATTTGGTTTTTAACACTGGGATCAATTGTACATGCCGCGTGGGGATATATGCCATTATAAATAAGTGTATTGATAGCTGATCCTACGCTAAATATATAGGCTAATCCATTATCTTTGATATATCTTAAATTTTCAATTTCTTCATTAAGAGATGGCCCTGCCGCTGCCAAAATGGCTGTTTTATTTTTAAAAGCGCCAGTCTTTTCTGATACTATGTTTGGAGTTGATAATACCTCTTTTAAATTTTTCATGCTGTTTACTATCCATCTTTTTTGGTAAGCATAGTTTATATGCATGTTTTCTCTTTTACTCTTAATTAATTCTTTAAATTTGCTAAAAAACTTATTATATTGTTCTTCAAATACATTTTCATAAATCGGTAAATCCATTATGATAAATTTCTTGTTCGTTTTATTGATCAACGCCCTCAAAAAAACATCTTCTGACTTAGGTTCAAACTCGCATTGTATAATTTCTAGTTTATCAGAGGATAATTTTCTAAAGTTTATCTTTTCTAAAAATTTATGAAACACTTCAACTGATGGTTCATATAGTGAAAAGGACGTATTTGGATGTCTCTTTGTAAATATATCTATGTGATAACCGAGACCTAATCCATAAAAAACAACATGCGAATTATCATCTATGCTTTCTTTTTCTTCAAGTTTACTTATTATAGCCTCAGCTTCTCGTAATGGATTATACTTGCTGTGAAGATAAAAGTCTCTTTCGTCTTTTTTTATTTTTATGGTTTCTTGATTATTTTTTGTATGCTCTATGGAAATATTGCTTTGAAAATTTTTTGCTTCTGTTTTTTCTATTTCTTCGTACAAGTTGGGATAGTTCTTTTTTAAATAAATAATATTATCTTCTAGCATCTTAATTTACCGCCTCAGATTTTAATACACCTAATTTTTCTGTCATAGTTTCAAATACGGGAATTATTTCGTACAAGAGCATGTCCCCAATTAATATGTTATCTTTATTAAGAATTGCATTCTCTAATTCAGGAATAATATCATTCAATTTAGACACCTCTTGAACATATTCATTCCATACTCCATAGTCACTTACAACATCCTTTGAAGCTTCAATTAGATTTATCTGTGAAATGGATTGAATAATCCACTGGATTCCTTCAAATAAGTCTGTAAGTTGTGACCATATATTTTGATTTGGCTTTTGATAGAAACCCTCGGCTAATCTATTAATTATTGGGATTGCATTTTTTGCATATTGTTCAGCTAATATGATAGATTCATTAATCATTTCCACAATGGTTACAGCAATAACTTCAATCTTTTTTACGCCCCTAATATTTTCGGTAATGTAGTTATAGTAATTATCATATATTACTTCATCATCTACTATAAGATGCGAAAACTGTAATCCCATCTTTTCCAGAGTTACATTGATATTGTTAAATATTTTTTCAACATTTTCAGTGTCATTGCTATATTTTAAAATTTCGTCTTTAATATATACATGCATATTAAATAAAACCATCCTTATTTTTAATTATTTTTATCACATTAACTATATTAATATATTTTTTAATCTTGTATATTTATCGGCTGTAAAATGTCATTATTTAGATTAAACCTTTAAAATAAATTGTTAATTTTTGCATTTGGCCTACTAAATTTTATAAATAAAGCAATGTAAAAATACTTGGCAGTCTTACAACCGAAAGCAAATCAATTTAAATTTTTCGATATTTATTTGATGAAACTAGGTTTTTATTATCTCCATTATATTGCATAATACATGCATTTTCAACAATGTTTATTAATTTTTAGGAAATTTTGGAATCTGATAACTCTTGGTGTCAGTTTCATATACTAAAACCAAGTTTTAATTTTATAAATTTGTATAATTACTATAAAGCGGTTAAAATTTTACAGTATTTTAGCTACTATCCAAATATTATAATAAATTTGACAATTAAGGTTATTTGCTATATATTATATATTATAAAACTTATATTTCATCTTATAAAACCGGAGGCTTTTAAATGGAATACAATGTAAGAGCTGTTGAAAGAGCTTTATCCATATTGAAATGTTTTAACAGTAATAGAAAAGAAATTAGCTTGCTTGAGATTTCAGAAATAATGTCACTAAACAAAAGTACAGTATACAGATTGTTAGTTAATTTGAAAAATGCAGGATTTGTAGATACCACTATTGACGGAAAATATATAATAGGAAATGAAATTGTTAGATTAGCAAACATTCGCCAAAATGATGATTTCTTAATCAAAGGATCATATAGTATAATGGAGTCGTTGGCACAGCTGTCAGGCGAAACTATTATATTAGTCAAATATGATAACTGCAGAGTAATCTGCCTAGATAAAATAGAGAGTACCAATGCTTTAAAAATCACTTCTGAAATAGGTGTAAATTTGCCTATGATGAAAGGAGCTACAGGTAAAAGTATAGCTGCCTTCCTTACAGATGCTGAACTGGAAAAATGCGTCAACTTTCAGCAAAGAGAATTTAAAGAACAATATTATCTCCCAAAGCTTAAAAATGATTTTAAGCAAATTAGGAAAAATGGATATGCACTTACAACAAGTGAAATTGATGACGGTGTAACCGCCTTTGCTGTACCAATACTTGGTCATGATGGGCATGTGTTAGGCAGTATAAGCATAGCGGGGCCGGATTTTAGGTTTAATGAAAAAATTATTAATTCATTTAAACATAAGGCTATAGAAGAGATTGGAAATCTATCGAAAAAAATGGGTTATAGTTTAAATTCTTTTAACCCTCCATCATATAATTAGGACAGGTAAATAAAATGATATATCTTGCACTTTCAATTCTATGCGGCATACTTGTTGCTGTTATATTTAGAATGTTTGAAAATCAAAAAATTAATCTTCATGTTATTATAACTTTTAACTACATATCAGCATTAATTGTAAGTCTTATAATAGTTGTTTATAAAAATATGTTCAATCTTATTTCACTAAGCAGTTTGCATAATTTTATGAACGAATATAACATTATATTTCGCAGCACCGGCATATTATCAATTGAAGCTTCCGCCGGATGGGCAATAATAACCGGAACATTGTTTGGCCCTATTTTCTGTTTTTCTTTTTTTCAATATCAAAAAAATATATCTATCAGCGGAATGGGCATTGCAAGCACATTTATGAAAATTAGTGTAGTAATTCCGATGATAATCTCAATGCTTTTTTGGAAAGAATATCCTTCTTTGATGCAGTCTGCCGGTATTATTTTATGCATCATATCAATATTAATATTTAATCTTGACTTCGAAAATATTAGGCATTTCAAGTTAAACAAAAATTTAATTCTTTTAATAATATTGGGAGGTTTGGCTCAATTTACAGCTAAAGTATATCAAAAATATGGTTCTGTCGATTGCCGTGATATTCTCACACTGTTTATTTTTTTATCATCTTTTATCACGAGCCTTATATTACTTTTGAGGCATAAATCATACATATGTGCAAAAGACGTAATTATAGGTCTTACACTTGGAATACCTAACCTATTTAATACTACTTTTTTAGTATTGGCACTTTCATACATTGACACATCCATAGCCTATATGCTCTCCAGTCTTATATCAATTATAATAATCCTTATAATTGGCTTGTTCTTTTTTAAAGAAAAAATCTACAAAAAAGACATATTAGGACTAATAATTGCATTAGTGTCAATTTACTTTATAAATAACTGATTTTTATAAATTTGATATATAAAAAAGATGAATCTTTTATATTCTTAAAGATTCATCTTTTTTTAGCTGTTATAACATCAGTTTTTAACAGAGCCATCCACTGCGAGATTTATTTCAAATCTTCCTATTGCTACCTTTTCGATTTGCGTTATGTCTATGGGTTTTTTGAACATCAAATTTATTGATGAGGATATAGAATTCGTTATATTTCACTTAAAGAGCTTTTTTCCAAATCCGTAAGCGCAAATCTTATGCACAGTTTGTTCTCCGCAAAGCCTATGTTATCAACATATATATCGTAATTATATTTTTCGACAAAAATATTGGAATATTTCCAGGGCAATACATAATTCGGTGCTAGTTTGTAAATATTTTCTTCTTTTTCTGCATCAGCCTCACCTTTAAAATCACCTAAAGCTCTGGCCGCTTTCCTTTATTATCGTTCATTATGTTCTCCTATCAAGAAGCTTCTCAAATATATATTCACATTATAATATAATTTCACTCACATTTTTATAAAAAAACTCTGGGGACGCACCTTTCAAAAACCTAAAGGCTCGTCCCCAAGTTTCAACAACAAAGTAATTCTCTAGAAATTAACTCCGCAATATTTTTATTTTTTTGATCTTGCATATTCACCGATTTTTTTATCCGCTGATGAAATGTGCTTTGTAAGCCATTCTAATATAAACTGGTTCGAGCTTATTACCACTGTCAAATTTGCCCCTGCTGTCTCATACTGATTTCTGAGTTCTGCTAATTTTTTTATAAACCCTTCATGCATTTGTTTCTGAGCACTTAATTCTGGGTAATTAATACTTGTCATATACTTTTCCTCGTCTTTGAAATGAGTCTTTGTATACTCGTCAAGAAAATCGAACATCTGAATTATATATTCCTTCGATTTACCGCTTTTTCCTGCCTCAAAAAGCTTATCTGCCTTTTCAAACCATTTTTTGTGCTGGTTGTCAATTAAGTCAACTCCAACCTCTAAGTTTTTAGTCCATAGCAATGCCATAACTTCCTCCTGATTTTATGAGAGCTGTGCTCTTATATATTTTAAATTATTTTTAATAGTTTTTTCTGTGATGAGGAATTATTTAACTATAAAAATATATTTTTTACCTCTTTTCACAGTTTACTTCCTTAAATCCTTACAAATACTATATCGGGAAAATATTTTAAAAATTCACTTGATATTTATAGAAATAATCCTTAGCTGACATTAAAAATTAGACTCCTTGAGCCTTTCTCTTAGCTTTATTGACTCAACCAGCTTTTTCAACTTCTGTGACTGTTCGCTTAACTCCTGACTGGCAGCAGCACTTTCCTCAGCTGTCGCCGAATTTGTCTGTATTATTGAAGAAATCTGTTCAACACCTTCCAACACCTGAGATATAGCTGACGCCTGATCAACAGAAGCCCTTGAAATTTCTTCTATCATATATAAAGCTGCTTCAGATTTTTCTACTGCCATATCCAATGACATTTCTGTCTGCTTTGATACCTTTGATCCATCTTCAACTGCTTTCAATGAGTTTGCAATAAGCTCAGAGGTAGTTTTTGCCGCCCGAGCACTCTTTGACGCAAGATTTCGAACTTCATCGGCAACAACCGCAAACCCCTTTCCTGCTTCTCCTGCCCTTGCAGCTTCTACAGCCGCATTTAGAGCAAGTATATTTGTCTGGAAAGCTATATCGTCTATAACTTTAATTATCTTCGCAATTTCCTGCGATGACTGACTGATATTGCTCATTGCCTTATTCATATCTTTTACATAGCTGCTACCCGCCTCAACCTGCTTTGATGATTCATGAGATGCTTCTGACGCCTTTTCTGCATTGGATGCATTGCTTTTTATTTTTTTGGATATCTCGCTAAGTGTTGCTGACAACTCTTCTATGGATGCAGACTGCTCCGAGGCACCCTGAGATAATGACTGAGCTCCTGATGCAACCTGCTCTGAACCAATTGCAACCTGTTCTGAACTTTCATTAACCTGACTTACAATAGAATTAAGATAAAGATTAATTTTTTTCATTGAAACGGCTATTGAATTAAAGTCGCCGATGTATTCCATATTTATTTCATTTGATAGATCCCCTTCGGAAATAGCTCCAAGTTGGCATGAAATATCGTTTATGATAATATTTATTCCATTAATTGTATTTCTCAAAGATTCTATTAAAATTCCCACTTCATCGTTTCTGTCTGACAAATTTATTTCACTATGTAAATTTCCTTCGGAAAGTTTCTTAATTCTGTCGGCACATTGAATAACAGGATCTGCAATTTTTTTTGCTGTTTTCATGCCGCCAAAGTATGCTGCAACTAAAGATAATGCCGATACGATTAATATTAATACAATTCCCGTGTTAGTTGATTTCAAATATTCTGATTCCGGAGCACTTACAAAAAAACCCCAGCTATTGCTTCCTGATATCGGAGAATATGCAATAAGGCTCTTTTTACTGTCAAAAGAATATTCCCCGTAATCAATTTCTCCATTCATAAGCTTCTTCTCTGCCTCAGCAATTGACTTAAAGTTTGCATCAGTCTCAAATAAATTTATTGCATTTTCTCCATTTAATACTTTCTCATATTCCGGGTGTCCTATTGTCAAGCCTTCATTATTTAAAATAAACCCGTAACCGTTTTTCCCTATTTTTACCGCACCGGAAACATCTGACAAAACTTTTCCATCCAGAACTATAACAGCAACTCCGTTAACAGATGAACCGTAAGATCCGTTTTTCCATAACGGTGCTGCAACTGTAAGTGTTACCTTATCTAATTTTTTATTTAATTCAGGCTCTGTAATGTATACAGTCCCATCCATTGCTGAAGCAAAATATTCTGTATCATTTACAACATATAATTCTCCTGTTACCGGTGATTCTCCTCTTCCCATTGCATTAACTGTAAAGGCATCTACGAGCTCATATCTTTCAACCATTTGAGAAATGATTTTCAGCTTATCCTTTTTTTGTGACGACAAATCCGACAGCACAGGATTTAATCCAAACTCTGACGCAACTGTTTTATAAACATCCAGCTTATTTGCAATAACATCTGAGGATACCTGTGCAAGATTCACCATTGTCTGTTTCAGAGTCTCAAATGTTGAACTATAGTTTTGGTAGACGGAAAATCCTCCCAATACTATAACAACCACCGTAACGAGAGATATCGATCTCAAAAATATTCTTGTTTTAATGCTTCCTTTCCTAACCCTTGACTCTTTATTGCCTCTACTTCTATTTATTTTGTTTTTGCTTTTCATCCCTTTTGTAATTGCCATTCCTATACAAAACCTCCATATCAGATTAATTCAAATCAATTCTACTAATACAGTATACCACCGCAGTAAAATGTATAAAGAAACCGGAAATTTTTATATTTCCGGTTTTCATGCTAATTATTTTCTGCCGGAGCATTTGTTTTAAAACGGCTTATCAAATCGTTCAGTATCTGTGATTGTCCAGAAAGCTCTTCACTATTAGCAGCGCTTGCTTCCGCCGTTGCTGCATTTTCCTGCACTACAGAAGAAATTTGTTCTATTCCGCTTCTTATTTGATTAACGGAAACAGTTTGTTGTGAAGATGCTTTAACAATTTCATTGATCAATTCATTTGTTTCATTTGTCTTACTCACTATACTTGCCAGCGATTTTTCTGCTTCGTCTGCCAGTACGGTTCCTTTATTTATTGCCTGTATAGAATTTTCTATTAATGTGGTTGTCTGTTTTGCCGCTTCAGCAGATTTTTGTGCGAGATTTCTTACTTCATCCGCAACTACGGCAAATCCCTTGCCCGCAGAGCCCGCTCTTGCTGCTTCAACAGCTGCATTTAATGCAAGTATATTAGTTTGGAAAGCTATATCATCTATTACTTTTATAATTTTTCCTATTTCGCTTGAGGAATTGCTTATTTCATCCATGGCAGAAAGCATATCTCTCATATGACCGTTGCCTATTTCTACTTCTCTTGATGCCTCTGTGGCTTTGTCTCCCGCATTTTCAGCATATTCAGCATTTCCTACTATTGTCTGATATATTTCATTTACTTCAGCTGATAATTCCTCTATGGCGCTGGCCTGCTCTGTCGTTCCCTGAGCCAATGTCTGAGCTCCTGTTGATACCTGCTCTGCGTTCATATTTATTGAGCTGGATGAATTTTTTATTTTTCCAATTGTATCTATTAGTGTATTTGATACATGTATTAACGCTGCTTTTAGTTTTGCAAATTCTCCCTCGTAATCATTCTCCAATTCCATTGCCAGATTGCCGTCAGCAACTTCATTAAGAACTTTTACGCTCTCATTAATATAAAGTATGTAAGATTTTAATCTCAATGTTAAACTGTCAACAGATTTTGCCAGTTCACCTATTTCATCATCGCTTTTTATTTCAAGACTTACATTCAGGTCTCCTTTTGCAAGCTTATTTGTAGTTTCAGTTAATTTCTTTATAGGCTTTGTCATTTTGTTTATCAGTATAGCCAGAGTTATAAGCAGAATAATAAGTACTATCAGGAAAACAGTAATGATTGTAGTAAGCAGCTGCCTTGTATCAGCCATAAATTCTTTCTCAGGCATCGATGACAGTATCTTCCAGCCTGTACTCCCTATAGATACGCTGTTACCAAAAAGTTTCTCATTTTTATAAACATATTCTGAAACTTCCTGTGAATCACTGTTAATCGATGCTATAATGCTGTCGCTCAAACCTATTTCATCTATTGATTTTAATAGACTTTCTTCATTCTTGTGTGCTGCAACAATATTGTTCTTTGTAATTAAAGAAAAGTACCCTGTATCTCCCAAAGCATATTCCCCAACCATTTTTGTAAGTTTTTCTATTGCTATATCTACAGCAGCCAATCCTTCAATCTTACCGTTAACCGTAATAGGCCCGGAAATAGTTATGACTATGCCGCCGGTTATTGCATCTACATACGGATCTGTTATGCATATTCTATTTTCTGTAACCGCTTTATAATACTCCTTTGAAGATACATCATAACCTACTTTTGATTGTACAGTAGGTGACACTAGGTAATAGTCATCTTCTGCTATATATGCAGAAAGTATAACCTCCGGATCCATTTTCTGCGTATCCTCCATTGTCTTTGCAGCTGTCATAAATCCCTCTGTCTGTGTCAGTGTACTTCTTCCCTTTGCATCCACAAGAAACTGCTGCAAATTCTTATCCTGAGCTATTTGCTCAACTATCGCAATGTATCTCTCAAAAAACACTTCTGCTTTGTTACTTACGCTGCTTGATGTTTCATTCAATATTATTTTTTCATTTTCAATTAACCTTGAATTTATAGTCGACCCTATTATGCCTCCGGTTGCAACCAGCATTATGAAACATACAATAAAAAGTGTTAATATAAACTTTGTAGTTATACTCTTATGTGCTTTGAAATCGTTTTTCCCTCTAACGTTATTTTTCATACTTCCTCCTTTTAACGTAACAATTGATGAACTAATCTCACTTCTATAAGAATAAGGTCAAAGAACAGGTTATCCCTGTTCTTTTATGCTCTAATATTTAACGTCTTTTTTGAATGCTGCTCAGGTTGTATTAATATATTTTTGATATCCTTTAATTCAACATTTATTTTTTTTCGTATTGTTTTATCCATTTCCGCTATTTCTGCAAAAATTGCTCTTATTTCCTTCTTCGCTTTTATAGCACTTTCCGAATCAGCATAGTCATAATCCTTGTAATACTCTTCTATCGCTGTGTTTATAGAATTGATTTTTTCTATATGCTTCTTTCTTTCATCAATCATAGAGTTAGCTTTCTCATACTCCGTTTTCAAAGAAACTGCTATTATTTCTTTGGTAAAGTTTCTCAATTCTATGGCGGCCTCTTTTTTTTCTTCCAATAATTTATCCATATTCCATCCTTAGTTTTTTGAAGTTCTTGTTATTTTATCTGCTTCTGCCCACGTATCTCTAAATTCTTTAATCATTGGAAGTATGTCATCTATATATTCTGATGATTTCATAGCTGATGCTTTGATTGTCTGGGTTATAAAAAACCTGTACATATCCTCCAATTCCTTTGAAATAGCATAGTTATCATCTAAAGTAACAATAAGATGGCTAAAAATTTTTCTGGTTTTCTCAAGCATTATACTGGCATTATTATAATCGCTATTATCTAGCAAGATTTTACTCTGATTAAGTTTTTTTATTGCTTCATCAAACAGCAATATAAGAAGCTCTCCTTTTGTCATAGTATTCACTGAAGTTTTTTTGTATTGCTCAAATGGATTTAACATTTTTTATTCCTCCGATTTATCCCATCATATCTGTTAGCCAGCTGCTTTGTGCATTCAGATTATTTAGTGCTTGCTCAAGAGCCGTAAACTTATTCCAATATCTCTCTCTCTCATTTTTAAGGTCTACTTTGAGCTCATCCATCTTATCTTCGTAATCCTCAATTCTTTCAGAAATGTAGTTTTTGTCTTCTGTATATCCTCCTGCCATACCTGCTTCGTCTATCAGTATACCTTTAGTTCCTGAAACTCCGACGTTCGATCTCAATATTGACTGAAGCTGCAATGCTATTCCTGATTTTGCATCAGAATCTGCACCGCTTGCTGACGCAGTAAATAAATTTACAATTTCATCAGAATTTTCAAATAATTGCTCTTTAAATTTCTTTTCATCTAGAATCAACTTACCGCTAGTATCCATGCTTGCAGCTTTAATTCCTATGCTTGACATAGACAAACTGCTTACATCCGTAAAACCCGACATTGCCTCTCGCATATTTCTCAACAATGAATTTATCTTAGAGTCGCCAAAGAGTATGCCTTTTTTTGCTTCTTCAGTCCAATTATTAATTTCATCTTCACTCATATCATCTTGCTGTTCAGGTGTCAGAGGCTGATAGTCTCTGTCTGGTTTTTCACTGGTCTGTGTACCTATAAGCTCAATTATTTCATTGTATTCATCAATGAACCCCTTTACTTTTTCTACAATTTCATCGGTATTATTGGTTACGTCAAATGTAATTGGCTGTTCAGATGTTGCAGCTCCTTGGGCTTTACTGCTTAATTCAACATTTATACCATCAACAGTAAAATTTGCTGTACTTCGAGTGACTTCAACATCTACACCATTTAACGTATATGACATCTTTGTATCATTTCCTTCTGTAACATTTCTGTCACTGCCAAATAAAGCATATGCCAGGCTTCCTTCTCCATCATCCTGTATGTCAATACCTATATGGGAACCCGTTTCGTCGGCAATCACCGAAAATGTATCTGTAGTATTTAAATAAGTAATATTTACTTTCATATCCGAATTGTTGTTTATAGCCTTTATGACATCATTCAATGCAGCTGTTTTTTCAAATTCCAATGTTGTACCATTTATTGTAATTGAATATTTGCCATCTTCACCAACAGGAGTGTTTAAGCCTTCGATCCCTGATTCTTCCAAAGTTGCATACAAATTTACTCTATTTCCTGCTCCGCTTTTAAGGCCGGTTAGTCTGCTCAAGTCCTTGCTTATAGACTTTATACCGAAAACATCAGTATCCTTTGTATCTCCTATGGCAGAAAACGAAAGAGCGCTGCCATTTAGCTCAACACTTAATCTGTCTTTTCCATAAGCTTTATCAAGCTCATTTTGTAAGTATCTTGTTAATGCATTTTCATCATCCAGCGTTATTTCTTCCGTACCTCCGCCTTCTTTTGGAACTTCAACTTTTTCTGCAAGATTTATTGTTTTTGCAATTCCGTTGTATTCAAAAGTTATATATGATGATGTATCACTTAAAACTTCTGATTTTTCTCTTACAAGGTCGGCTTCCAAAACTGCCTCTGAAGAAATTTTGCCGTTTTCTTCTCCCGTACCTAAATTTAAAGTTTCCAAAAACCTCGTGCTTCCGGCAGAGATATAACCATCTGAAAGTTCAAATTTATCTCCGTTTAATCCAAAACTAATGTTAAGCGGATTATCTTCGGAATCCTTCAACTCCCCGAGCTGAACATTTAGCTGGTTTACAACGTCTGCGAGTGTTTCTCCGCTGAATTCTTTATCAATAGTAACTTTGTAGTCTTTACCCTCATAGTTAACAGTAAACGTCTCACCTGCAAGAGTAGAAACTTTATCCTTAATATCGCTGCTGCTGAATATTTCACTCGTTACCTTCTTATTAGAATATAAACTGGCAGCTGATGCAACGCTTGTTATACTGTTTATAGAAAAATTTTTAATGTTATCTGTATTTCCTGTTACATTTACGTAATCTGATGATGACTTATAGGTGTAGGATTCAAAGAAGCTCGAACTTAAAATGTTCGTTTTTGAACCCGTCGAATACGAAAGATATTTGTTGCTAAATGATAGAAGCTTTGAACTAATTTCACGATATGCTTCCTGTTTGTATAATAATTTTTGTTTTGCCTGATACTGTCTGTTTATTTTATTTCTTGTGGTTGCTGTCATTTGCTCTACTAATTCGTCAGTATCAAGTCCCGACAGCAGACCTCCGACTCCCTTGCTTACGGACGAGCCGTAAATACTTGATGAAATTGATGACATATGATTCTCCTTTCTGAGTAATTGCACAGCCTCATTCATAGTTCAATGCAATTAATGCCTTGTAATTATTATCTGTTCAGATATTTGAGCAATATATCCGCAATATTATCTATTGATGATTGCACTTCTACTGCACCTATGTTGAACGCAGCCATAGGCATTCCATAAACAACAGAAGATTTTTCATCCTGCCCTATTGTATATGCCCCGGCCTTTTTCATATTCAAAAGTCCCTGTGCTCCGTCTTTGCCCATGCCTGTAAGTATAATTCCGATTGCATTTTTTCCTGCAGCTTTCGCAACTGAATCAAACAATACATTGACTGACGGGCAATGACCGCTGACCTTATCTCCAGGTTTACATGTTACATAGTAACCCTTTTGGTCTTTGGCAATCCTCATCTGCCTGTCTCCCGGAGCAATCAGCGCAAGTCCATTTTCGACTCGGTCTCCATCCTGCGCTTCTCGCACGTTAACATTGCAAATTTTATTTAACCTGTCCGCATACATTTTTGTGAATCCGGGAGGCATGTGTTGGGTTACAAGTATTCCAGGAACTTCTGCAGGCAAAGCTTTAAGAATTTTTAGTGTTGCTTCTGTTCCTCCTGTAGATGCTCCTATCGCAATAACTTTTATTTTTGTAATTTTTGAAAGCTTATGCATTACTTGTTTTGTATTATCAGTTTTTATACTTTCCTTGGGTATATATTCTTTTTTCTGCCCTGCATATGTAACAAGTTTTGCTATTGAAGCAATTTTAATCTTTGTTTTAAGTTCTCTGAAAAACATCTCGAGATCATTGCCTGATGACATATCAGGTTTCTTAACAAAATCAACCGCACCTGAATGCAAAGCATCAAATACGCTTATATTCATTGAGCTTACAAGCACAACTTTCATTGGGTGTTCAGCCATAAGCTTTTTTATGAAAGTTAATCCGTCCATTTTTGGCATTTCTACATCCAGCGCAAGAATATCCGGATTAAGTATTTTAATTTTTTCCATGGCATCAATTGGGTCTATGGCAGTTCCTACGACTTCTATATAGTTGTCCTTGCTCAACTCATTCTTCAATACATTCCTGAACAAGAGCGAATCATCTGTAATAAGTACTTTTATTTTATTTTTTATCATATTATACCTTCTTATAGATTGCCGGGTTTATATATTGGTATTTTGATTGGTTCCTTTGTATGGTTTCAGCATGTCCAATCATCAAATACCCACCGGGCTTTGTCGCCTCATAAAATTTATTTACCATATTTATTTTTGTTTCAGCATTAAAATATATCATTACATTTCTGCAAAAAATTACATCATGTTTATTTTTAACAGCTATTGGATTCATCAAATTAAACACATTAAAGGTTATATATTTTCTTATATTAGGCAAAACCCGAAATTTACCGTCGTCAGTCTTTGCAAAATATCTTTTCTTATATGCTTCTGGGAGATTCTTTAACGAATCTTCGGCGTAAACTCCCTCACGAGCCTTTGAAAGGACATTTTCCGATATATCTGTAGCCAATATTTGAATTTTCCACTGACCTCTTGAAAACTTAAAATAATCATCAATTACCATGGCCAGTGTATACGGCTCTTCTCCCGAAGAACAACCTGCACTCCATATGCTCAGTATTTTTGATTTATTATTCTTCTCTTCGTAAGGAAGTATCACATCTTTTAAATATTTAAAGTGATTATCTTCTCTGTAAAAATATGTATAATTTGTAGTAAGTTTATTTATAAGTGTTGTAATTTCATCCTTATTATTTTTCTTAACATTTTCGAGGTATTGACCAAAGCTTTTCATGCCTTTTTTTTCTATTATGTTCGATAGTCTTCCCTCAATCAATATTCTTTTTTTAGAAAGATCTATTCCGTAATTATTATGCATATAATGAACAAATTCAAGAAATTCGCCGTCTGTTAATTTTACCATATCTACATACTTTCTATTAAATTTCCTATATCAAGGATTAAATTTATACTTCCGTCTCCCAGTATGGAGCATCCGGAAATTCCTGCTTCTTTTAAATTATATTTATTTAATATTTGAGGCAGCGGCTTAACCACAACCTGTTGTTCTCCTATTATGTGATCTACAAACAAGCATATGCTGCTGTCTCCGGACTCCACAAGAATTAGTATTCCGTCATCAATACTTGTAACATCGGATGATATGCCGTACAGTTCATTTACTCTGACAATGGGATAGCATTTTTCCCTGATTAAAATCATTTCCCTGCCGTCAGTGTTGTTGATAATTTCCTTTTCAGTTGTTTTAAATGACTGCTGAATATTTTTAATCGGTATAATAAACTCCGATTCTCCCACTACTACCTGCATGCCGGAAACTATTGTAAGCGTCAGAGGTATTTTAAATGTTATAGTTGTCCCTTCACCTTCTCTGCTGTCCAGAGCAACAGTTCCGCCAACCTTTTCTACATTTGATTTAACAACATCCATACCAACTCCTCTTCCCGAATATTCCGTAACTGCCTCGTTTGTTGAAAATCCCGGTAGCATCAAGAATTGATAGATTTCCTTCGCAGTATATTCGCTTTCAGGTTTGGTCAGCATATTTTTTGCTTTAGCCTTTATGAGAATTTTTTCGCTTTCAAATCCTCTTCCGTTGTCTTCAACAGTTATGTGAATTTCTCCGCCTGTGTTTGAAGCTGACAGTCTTATTATACCCTTCTCGTTTTTACCTTTTTGTATTCTTTCACCGCCCGATTCAATTCCGTGATCCATTGCATTTCTAACTAAATGCATTATTGGATCTGAAATTCCGTCAACAATGGTTTTATCTATTTCTGTATCTTCTCCGGAAAGTATCAGTTCAACATCTTTATCTAATTCCTTTCCCATGTCTCGTACTATTCTTTTCATTTTATGGAACACGCCCGATACAGGCACCATTCTGAGAGACATTACAATGTCCTGAAGTTCGTCTGTCAGCTTTCGCATCTGTCTGGTTGATTTTGTGAAATTTTCAGAATTCAGCTTTTTTATCTCATTATCTGAAGCCACCATTGATTCCGCAATAACCAATTCTCCCACGATGTTCACCAGTTTGTCCAACTTTGAAAGGTTCACAGTAATTAAGCTCTGCTTACTGTGCTTTGCTGTTGATTCCACCCTTGCAGTACTAACGGGTTTTACAACTGCACCTGAGTTCCCGGAATTATCTTTAATCTCTGCATGCTCTTCCTTAGGACTTTGTTTTTGTTCCTTAGAGTATTCTATAACTGTATAATTTTTTACATTTAAAGCTTCTCTTACTACGCCCACAGCAGCATTTAAAGATTCCTTATCATCAACGTATACAAAAAATCCGTTTTTTATTATGTCCTGAGATGTTTCCGAAATACTTTCTATGTTTTCCGGTTTATACGAAAAATCAACTCCTGTTTCTTTTAATTGATTAACTATTAGATATGCCCTTATATTTTCCATTCCAATATCATCATCAAAAATAATCTTAATAGCATATGCATTGCCTGTAAAATTTGTTTTCGCAGCCGTTTCATCAATTTCTTCCTCTTTTTTTAGAACAGCCGAAGATTGAGTCAATGCTGCTTCTTCGTTTGGTGAGGTATTTTTTGCAGCCGTTTTTCCAGATATTATGTTCAAAAAATCCAGTATTTCCTTTTCAAATGGCTGTAGATTTGTTTCAAGTTCCTGCCCTTCTTCTATTTTAGAAATTTCATCTTTTATAAAATCCGTAAACTTGAATACCAGATTTACCAGGTCTTCATTATATTTGGCTTCTACTCCGTTTTCCCTTATATAATAAAACAAATCTTCTACTTTATGTGATATTGTCATAATGCTGTTAAACTGCATCATTGCAGATGAGCCCTTAATTGTATGCATTATTCTGAATATTTCATCGACGCACTCTTTATCAAATGCCTGTTCGCTTTCTGCCCTGAGTAAAATTTCATCCAGTTGTTCTAGCAGAGAATTTGCTTCAAAAAGATACATGTCCAGTACAGAATCAAAATTGTTATCCATATTAATCTCCTTATTCGAATTATTCGAACCTTTTCTTGTTTTTTATATCGGCATTTTTTATAAATTATTAAGCATTTTAGAGTATGTTTTTTATTTTTTGACTTATTTAAACCATATTTTTGCCGATATACTACTTATAGAGTTTAAATTTATTTGATAATATAGTATAATAAATATACCTTAACTCAGGAGACATTATGTTTGACAACAATATAAATATTAAAACAGGCAATACGGTAAATGATAGTTCATACAGTAAACCAAAACTAAAAACAGAACAAATTACACCATTTGACGTAATAGATCCTACCAAAGTAACAAAACCGTCCAAGCAGGATCCAAGCAATCAAACCGGTCAGAACCTTTTTAACTACAATCCTGACTCTGTGTTCGAAAAATTTATAAAAATCCTGCAGAACTCTCCTGTTCTAACAGATGGGGCAAAAAAGCTGCTGCTTAACAGACAGTTTATTAACGCAAACATAAAAAGCGATCCGATATTAAGCGTTTTGTTTGAAACACTTTTGCATGACATAGAAATGAATGATGCCGAAATTTTAAATTTTCTCAAGTTTCAGCAGAATACATATACGAAATTTCACGGGGAGTTTTTTGACAATTTAAGAACTCTTATAAACAGTAATCCAAACAACAAAGATTTTCAATATGTTGTACGCAATTTTTTGAGAAGCTACGATTGTTTTGCATCTGTTGACGAAACTACTCGTTCAATCACATCAGCTTTAAAAAACATAGAAAGAAATATACCTGAGATACTTAAAAATTCTTTTAATGAAATGACCGGAAAAATAATATCAGATAATTCAAAAGGTATTGACTTAAACCTGAATGTATTGAAAAATGAAATTCTTCCATTTATGGGACGGTACATTTCTAAAATGAACGATTTTGGACCGATAAGAGACTATGTATCAGTTCTTGTCCATAATATCGTTAGACTGGAATCAGCATCAAAAGACAGCTTTGCCGACAGCCTTGAAACCTTGTTCGAATATATAAAGTATAATTTTGATGTAAAAGAAGAGTTTATGGAATCATTGAAGGCTTCTTTAATAACTGCTTATGAAGCTTCGTCATCTCTTAAAAACGATGCTGTTGATTCATTTGTAAAGCTACTCGAATCCGGAGTAAAGGACAGTGAAAGCCATGTTAACAAAGGAGTTATGAACGATATGACCGAATCACTTCTGTTTGTGCAAAACGTGCACATTCCATTGATTCATATGTTCCTGCCTTTAAGTTATAACGGCATGCTTATGTTTTCTGAACTGTGGATAGGCAAAGAATACGAGGATAGTCCTTCAAAAAAAAGAAAGCAGGAATATACGCCGACTTACAAGGTCTTTATAACCTTTGACATACAGAATATCGGTTACTTTGAAACGACTGTTGTACTTAAAGAATCCTCACTTAACCTGGACATATATGTACCTAGCAGCATATCGAAGCATGTTGATAAAATTAAGAATGATTTAAACAATCTGCTGAACAAAAATAACATAGGTGTTTCCGGAATTAATATCCAGGAAAGCGTAAAGAAAAGAAAATTCAGCGATGTATTTACAAATCTATCTGAAAGGAAAAGCGGTGTAGATGTCACAATATAACGACAATTCAAAGCGCGCAGCAGCTTTGAAGTATGATCCAAATAAAAATAATTCTCCTGTTGTAATAGCCTCCGGAGCAGGGTATATTGCTGATAAGGTAGTAAAAATTGCTGAAGAAACAGGAGTGCCCGTATACAAGGATGATTCTCTTGCCGTTCTGCTGTCGCAACTTGATATGGGAAGTGAAATACCGGAGGAACTTTTTAGTGCAATAGTTGATATTTATGTTTACTTTCTTAACTTCAAACTACAAAAGGATGGTGCTGAAAATGAATGATTATATATTTTCTTTAGACATTGGTACCCGTTCTGTTGTTGGAGTTGTATGTGATAATGAAGAAAATACATTAAAAATAAGAAGCATTAAAAGCATTTTGCACAAGCAAAGATCCATGGTCGACGGTCAGATTGAGAATATAAAAGAAGTCAGCAGGGTTATAGGTACAGTTAAAGGCGAACTTGAAGAAGAGCTGGGCATCGAGCTTGAAAGAGTAAGCATAGCTGCAGCAGGAAGAGCCTTAAAAACCGAACGAATCATGCTGGAAAAAAATATCGATATAAGATCTCCCTTAACCGCAGAATTTATTTCTGCCATGGAAACAGAAGCTTTAAAGCTTGCACAAGATATATTTATAAAAAATTCAGAAAAAGACTTATTTTATTGCGTCGGGTACAGCGTACTGGGATACAAACTTGACGGCAAAACAATGTCTAATATCGAAGGGCACAGGGGAAATATGGTTTCGGTAGAAATCATTGCAGCTTTTTTACCGCACACTGTAATTGAAGGTTTATATTCATGCATGGACAACAACGGGCTTGAAGTATGTAATCTGACACTGGAACCAATTGCTGCAATGGATTTAATTATACCGCCAGAATTGAGGCTCCTAAATTTAGTATTGGTTGATATCGGAGCCGGGACTTCAGACATAGCCATTTCTAAAGCAGGAAGTGTTGTGGGTTATGACATGGCAACAATTGCCGGTGACGAAATCACTGAGTGCATAATGAAAAATTATCTGGTTGATTTTAAAGCGGCAGAAGAAATAAAATTTATGCTCAATGAGGTGGATGAATATATTTCGGTAACAAATGTTTTGGGAATTACACAGGATATAAGCAAAGACGAGATACTCGAATCAATAAAAACTGCCGTTTATGATTTATGCGCAGATTTAGCTGAAAAAATATCAAAAATGAACAAAGAAACACCCGCCGCTGTTTTCTTAGCAGGCGGAGGCAGTAAAACTCCCTTTATTAGAGAATTCTTATCAGAACTTTTGAATATTCCGAATTCCAGAATAGCATTAACCGATAAAAAAAGCCTTCGCAATGTAGATTTAAACTCCTTAAGCAATTTTGGCCCCGAGCTTATTACTCCTTTGGGAATCGCTTATTCAGTAATTCTTAACAGGAATTACGATTTTTTCAGCGTTAAGGTAAACAATAAAAAAGTAAGGCTTTATGGGATAAAGCAAATGAAGGTTATGGATGCCATACTTATGTCGGGATTTGATACGAAGAAATTGATTGGCTTTTCAGGAAAAAGTTTGAGATTTACTGTCGACGGCAAAGAGCACTATTATGCAGGAGAATTTTCTACTCCATGTCAGATTTATGTTAATTCAGTCTCTGCTAATATTGAATCTGAGATACAGCCCGGAGATACAATTGAAATTATTCCCGCTAAAGACGGAGCTACTCACGTTATTAAAATTTCCGACATTGTTGAAGAAAGTAACAGTGGAATTGTTTATTTCAACGGAGTACCTACAGAATTATGCTCAAATTTCTTTGTTAACGATACGGAAGTTGACAAGGATTACGTAATAGGAAATTCAGATGTTCTGAAAATTATACAGCTAAAAAATATAAGCGATTTGTACAAGTTATACAATTTAGATGAAAAAGAATATAAGAGTTATATCAATGGCATTGAAGCAGACTTAGAATACAAGCTTTATGACGGACTAAAGGTAGATATTTTGAAAATTGAGCCCGTAATTGCAAATAAAGCTGAAAAAGAAGTTCCAAAGGAGGAGCTGATACTTGATTCTTTCATTAGTGTTACGGTTAACGGCAAAAAAATACAACTTCCAAAGCGTGACAACGGGTCCCCATACATATTTGCCGACATGCTGACTTTCACAAATATAGATCCTTCGAACCCAAAAGGCAATATTGTGCTCATTCATAACGGAAATGAAGCTTCTTACCTTAACCCCATAGCCGAAGATGACAATATTGTTATTAAATGGGACTCTGAATATACAAAATAAATTGGATGGGATAAAATGAAAAGCACAGAAAAGCAGGTTAAAATTTATGATAAAAATAAAAAACTAATTGGTGTGGGAATGCTGCTAAGCATAGGAAGCTCAGTAATAAAGGTTAAAGGAAATGACCTGCCAATATTAAAATCAGGATCTGAAATTAACATTGAAATTTACAATGAGTTTTCAGGTATAAAACCATATTACTGCAAGGTAAGCCTTGCCTCAATAAATCAGCTTAATGCTATGATATTGAGAAATGACCCTATTATTGAAAGAAGAAACTCCCTAAAGGTACGCACTGATTTATCATTATATATAGACTACTTATATAGAAATGATGAGGATGTGACAGAAAATGTTCCAAATTTGGAAATTACCATTCTAAACCTTAGCATAGGCGGTATGATGATATCCTCAAATTACGATTTGCTGATAAATGACATAATTGTTTTCAAATTTCAATATGAAAAATATCAGGTTATTGAATTAAAAGCAAAAGTAATAAGAATAGATAAGATTTACGACTCATACACAAAGGAACTGTCTGCCAAAAATTACGGCTGTATGTTTAAAAAATTAAATTCATACAATGAATCCGTAATTACAAAATACTTGTACGACAGGCAGCTGCAATTATACAAAAACAGATAGGAGTACCAATGAAAAAAACAGCAATTATAACAGGTATATTAATTTTAGCATTAAGCATCATCAGCACATGCTACGGTGCTGTAAGCAACAATATAAAAGCAAAATTTACGGAAAGTGATGTTTCAGATACAAAGTTTAAAGAAATTACAATCACTCCTTATGGCAGCAAATATTATGATGAAGATGACGACGAGGAATATACGTATTACATATATCTGCCCACAGGATACTTCGTAGAAGCAGCAAGTACCTCTTTTATAGCCGACAGAAACGGTAAATATCCTTTTACGGTGTATGACGGTAAATATAAAAAAACATTTACATACATCGTAGATGATATTGACGAAATTGAAGATGAAGAGGATAATGAAGCGGATGAAATACATGCGGATTTTAAACTGAAGTATGATTACGAAAAAAAATCCCCTCTTTTTTATATGCATCTTGACAGACAGAGGCAGATATCCGCTCCAAATGGAGATTTTGTAACAAACGAGGTTAATTACTACATAGACAAACTTAAAAACAATGTGCCCTTTGATCTTTCCATAGATGTTGAAGGAAAGATGTATAATTATAAAATTATAAAATCTGGTGAATTTTATCTACTAATACACATTTCACCTGTTAACTATAATGATTACAGCACAGTTGTGGAATATTTCGGATACAACTTCACGAACAATGAATCTTATGAAGCTGTACCCGCAAAGGATATTTATGACGACAACGGTAACTATGTAGTCTTAGTTAAATCGGGAAACTCTCAGCACATATTTAACTTTAATATCACAGGGATAGATTACCGAAGACCTAATGTCGATTTGTCATTAGTAAATGACGATACTTTAAGTTTGGAAGCAGAAGATGATTTCGGTCTTGATTACATTATCACTTATGATGGAAAATATGTTGACATCGACGGAACTGAGGCAGAATACATCCATTCTTCAGAAATAAAGTACATAGGTGAATATATATTTACCGTGGTTGATAAAAGCGGCAACAGAACTGTTGAAACAATTACTGTAAAAAAAGGGGCACGAACCCCTAGGAGCAAGCACAAAATTAATCTTGACGTACATGATTTCGGCGGTACAGAAAAGCTGTTTGAAGATAGAGGTTCTAGATACGAAAAGCCTGATGAGCCAAAAATATTTGAAAATATACTTCCGGCGTATATGAATGGAAAGAGCCCGGTAAGTTTTAGCCCGGACTCATCAATATCAAGAGCTGAAATGGTCACCATATTCTGCAGACTTAACGATCTCCCCTACGATACAAGTGCCCATTTAAAATCAAAATTCACCGATATAAGCACTCATTGGGCGCGCGACTATATATCTATGGGCAGCGCAAAAAGATATGTTTCAGGCTATAAGGACAAAACCTTCAAGCCGGATAATAATGTAACAAGAGCTGAATTCTGCCAGATGCTGACAAAGATAAGCTCTTACAAATCGTTGCTTAACAGCCTTCCGGCTTCAAATAATATTGATTATTCAGATATACATGATCACTGGGCAGAAAAAGAAATTATTAAAATAGCGGGCAGAAGCCTTGTAACAAGCAATTCTGATAAATTTTATCCTGATAGGCCTATAACAAGAGGGGAAGTGGTACATGCGATTAACATGTTATACGGATACAACCCGTCATATTTAGAGCTGTCCTTTGTGAGTTCATTATATAATAAGTATTACAGCTTTCATGATATTGCAAAACATAAATACTACAATGACATAATTATTTCAGTGGTAGGAATGTACAGAGAAAAAATACAATAATCAGGGAGATTATAATGGTAATTAATTACACAGAAGAAATTGTAAAAAACTGTCTAACCGGCTTACTTAAAAATGACCCTGCATACAAAGAAATCTGCAAGTGTGAGCAATGTATTGACGATATAACAGCAAAAGCACTTAACAATCTCAAGCCGAACTACATAACAACGAAAAAGGGAGAGGTTTATGCAGAATATTCATCCCTAGAATTTCAACACCAGGCAGAAGTTATAGCAGAAGTGATTAAGGCTATTGAATTTATTTCAAAGCATCCCAGTCATTGATCAAAATATTATATCATAAAACAAACGACAAGGAGATTAACTTTGCCTCCTTGTCGTTTAATATTTATATAACCTTTAAATTTTTCCCGAATGATTTAATTGTTAAATAACCAGTGGTACTATCAAATATAATTGTTCTCCCATAATTTTTCCCAACGTCCTCAGCAAACAGCCTTATGTTAAGCACACGCAGTGTCTCTTTTGAAGCTCCTATGTTTCTTTCACCGATACTGCCCAAAGAAGAATTACTTTTTATATCAAACATTTTAGCTCCTCCTGCAATTTTTGCAATCATTCTTGCTCTTTTTGCACCCAACTGTTCCATCTGCGTAACCATTTCCGTTATCCCCGTATCTGCATATTTGAATTTGTTCGTTTCATTGGAATTATTTTTATACGGCAGCATTATATGAGCCATCCCTGCCAGCTGAGCCGCCTTATCTATGATACAAATACCCACACATGAGCCCAAAGCATAAGAAATTAATCCCTTGGGAGAAGTTACTATTTTCATGTCTGAGATTCCTACACTTACTTCCTGGCTCATATATCCAATCCAAACTTCTTTAATAAAATCTGCAGGGATGTAATACTTGGGAGTAAAAGCATATGACTGTATACCGTTTCATCCTGACAAAAATATTTTTCCTTGATAAAAATTACTTTATCAGCTGCTTCAGAAAATTCAGCAGTAACAGCATCAAGCAACGCTCCTGACATATCAATATTCAATGATGGAACTGTTATATCTATTTTCATGTTGGTAAGAGACGAAATTGAACTCACATACGAAGAGACCATTATATTTCCTATCTCTGATAACGCAGACATCTCCATATCAGATATTTCCTCAAAATTATGTAGTTCGGTTCCAAGTAAAGAATTTATTATAAGATGAACAAATTCTTTTTTTAGCAAAAATAAAATTACACCGTCAATATCTCCGCCAAAGCTCACAAGAATTCCTACCACAACATTTTCGGCACCTCCGATAGAGTCAATCACATCATTGTAATTTAAAAGACTAACTTCCGGAACGTTCATATCAATTCGTTTGGAAAGCATACTGGATAAAGACGTCGCCGCATTTCCTGCCCCTATATTACCTATCTCCTTTAATACATCTATGTGCATATCATTTAATTCCAAAGTACTGCCCTCCTCTAAAATATATAAGTGGATATCGCTTTAAGAAAATTTTATATTTCCAAGTCAGCCGAATTTAACGTCACTATGGAAATGTCATCGCCGTCATTATAAATTTTGCTATAGCTGATATCCTGTCTGACCCTGAACTTCATCCATCCTATTGATATTCTTGTATTAGAATACATAATACCTTTGCATATTATTTTGTGATTTGCAATATTATCCGTTGGAATTATTTCTGTCAGCTGTCTTTCTATTTCATAAATTTCATTGTTAGCTTTGATCTTCATTAGCACAAGCTGCTTATGAACATTATTTTTATTTTCGCTATCCAAGGATGAATTTAGTATTAAATCCATTTTCTCATCTATTTCTTTTAGTTCTTTCTTTTTTAGTACCAAATCCTTTTCAAGTCTAAAGTTCGATTTCTTTTTTATGTCTATTATTTTCTGCTCTTCCTGATATTTTGTAAGGTCAATAACCAAATTTGTTTCCAAGTTTGTTTTACTGCCAATTGTTTTTGCGTAAATTACATTTACAGCTTCGCTAGTTCCACCAATTATGGCAGCATTGGAGCCTCTAAGTATTATTGAATCAGCAGCTTTTACATTGCTATTAATCAATACTTCTGCATATACGGACTTTAAGGTTTCTATATTAGCATTTTCAATGTATTTGCTTGTTACGTTACCTTTCGCATAAATAGTTCCTTTGCCCATTCCATTCATTCCTTTGCTTATTACGATATCACTGTCTGATTCTATAAATGCGCCTTCAACCATGCCTCTTACCTTAATGTCGCCTACCGCCTTTACAGAAAATCCCTCTTTGACGTCTCCGTTAATGATTACACTTCCCAAAAAATCTATGTTTCCGGTTGAGTTGTCCACATTTTCTACTCTGTAAACGCCTTCCACAAAGACTTTATTGTTTTTGAATTCAACGCAACCTTCTGTTGATGCAAGAAGTTTAAGTCCGTCATCAGATATGTGTGTGTTCTTACCGTAATTAAACGAGACATTTTTGCCGGGTTTGTAATAAACAGGCTTTCCGTAGACATCGATTCCATTTTCTCCTTCTTTTGCCGGAATTATATGGCATAATACCGTATCTTTAGTTACATTTATTACATTGTTTAGATTTCTGAAATCAATTCTTCCGTCCTCATCTTCTATAAAAATATTCTCTTTTGATATATCAAAGTCATAAACGAGTTGAGCATCTGTTCCGTTAACCGGCTCTTTACCTGATGCAGCAACAAGTTCTTTTGAATATTCTTTTTTGATACAGTAATTCTTAATCTCATCTTTTCTTATGCCGTATACAATATTCTGCTCTGCCAAGTAATCAAGTACTTCTTCGCAGTACAACTCTGCCTGATTATCAGGTGACTCAATTCTAATATAAGCCTTTAATCCATCTGCAGAAATAAGGTGATTGATTTTGCATCTAACAGCTTCCTCCTGTACAAATGCAGTTTCTTCAGTATCATCTTTAATTATATTATTTGAATTATTCATGGCATATCCTTTATCAATAAGATTTCTGTTACATTTTATCCTCTTAGAGCATTTATAGTCTGTTCTATTTCATCTGCTGTCTTAATTACACTTGAATTCAGTTGAAATGATTTTTGTGTCTGAATAAGTTTTATCATTTCTTCCGACATCTCAACATTTGAAGCTTCTAAAAATCCCTTTGCAACATTCGCCTCTTCAAACAGATTGTATTCCGCATCATCATTTGCAATTCTGAACAGATTGCCACCGGCCTGGGCCAGATCACCTCTGTTGCTGAATATAAATACTCCTACATTTATATCTTCAACATTTTCTACAATTATAGGCTCTTCATCCTCATTCAGTACATAACCTCCCTGAAATGTCAGGTATTTTTCACCGTCAATATTTGTGAGTTCGAAACTACCTCCTCTTGTAAACATATTTTCTTCTTCAAACTGTACAGCAAAAAATCCGTCTCCTTGAATAGCAAAATCCGTAGGTACTCCTGTTCTTACAGGTGCACCTTGAGTATGTATTACGTCCACTTTGCTGATTTTTGCTCCGCTACCTGACTTTAGATCGGTATTCTCTCCCTGCACACCTCTTATATTAGTATACAATAAATCAGAAAATTCCGGTTTAGATCTCTTAAAACCTTCTGTTTGCATATTAGCCATATTATTAGATAATACATCGAGATAATTCTGGCTACTCAATGCACCATTCGTCGCCGTATAGTATGCTTTAATCATTAATCCTTGTCCTCCCGCTATCCAATTTTTCCTATTTCGTTAACCGCCTTATCATTAATCATATCATATATTTTCAACGCTTGGGCTGCTGTCTGTAATGCCCTTTGAGACGACAAAACATTAGTCATCTCTTCTGTCATATTTACATTTGATCTTTCTATAGTTTTATTCTTTATTGAAGGGTAGTCCACAAGATCAGGTTCAACATCCGATATAAACATTCCTTCTCCGAATTTTCTAAGATCGGCATAGTCTTCAAAATCGTAAACAGCAATACTGTCAATAACCTCATCATCAACTATTATGCTCCCGTCCTCAGAGAAATCAAATGTGTCTCCTCCTATATATATTTCTCCAAATTCACCCTGAACTCTTCCGGCCCCCTCAAGAATTAAATACCCTTCTTCATCAATATTGAAGCTTCCGTTTCTTGTGTATGAAATTTGCCCGTTATTATCAACTGCAAAAAACCCCGCTCCTACAATGGCAAAATCGGTATTACTTCCGGTTTCTTCCAATGTTCCTTGAGAATGTATGGTATTATTCTCGGTTACAGTTCTTATTATGGAAACATTGTTTATTTCCTCTGCTTCTGTATAAATTCCGTTTTGCTTGTATTTATTTATCAGCATGTTTCCAAAATTTGATGTAACAGCCTGCTCTCTTTTATAGCCGGCTGTGTTCATGTTTGCTATATTGTTACCCGAAATGTCTATTTTCCTTTGCTGTGTAAGCATTCCTGATGTTAAAGAATACAACCCTCTTGACATATTGTCACCTCTCGTTCTTCTCAAAATTATCATTTAAATAATTTTTTATATTTTTCCCTAATTTCTGCAATGCTGACGTATGTATCTGCGAAACTCTTGAATTGCTTATAGCTAAAATATCAGCTATATCTTTCAGTTTAAGTTCTTCTTTATAGTAAAGTGAAATAACCAGCTTTTCCTTTTCTTTAAGATTATTAATGCTTTCAATCAAAACCTGTCGAAGCTCCTTTGATTCCATTTTTTGCTCAGGCAGTTCGTATGCACTGTTAAGCTCATTGTCTCTCAAATTTGCTTCCCCCAACAGCTCTTCAAAGGACATAATGCTTGTACCATATGCATTGTTGACAATTTGATTAAATTGACTCATATCCATTTTAAGATATTCTGCTATTTCAGTATCAGACGGAACTCTCCCAAGCTTATTAGATAATTCATTCTCAGCTTCCTTCACTACCTTATAGTCACTTTTTACTTTTCTCGGAATCCAGTCCTGTTTCCTGACATAATCAATAATCGATCCTCTAATACGTATTGATGCATATGTTTCAAATTTTGTATTCTTCGAAGTATCGTACTTTTCTATTACTTCCATTAAAGCAATCATTCCCTCATTTACGATATCTTCCACATCTCCGTATTGCTGATATATACCCCTCAGTTTCAAAGCTATTATTTTAACTAAGTAGCTGTATTTTTCAATTATTAAATTTCTTGTATGGATATCTCTTGCAGCATAATAATGTTCCCATAATTTATCTTCATTGGATTGTACCTGATTATTATCAGTTAAAATCATATGCATCACTCTTTCATTTAGATTGCTATATTACCCATTGCCTGTATCTGGACAGAATTGTCAATTTCATTAAAGGATAAAACCACTGCCTTAGGATAAAACTGATCCAGCAGTTTTCTAAAATATCCTCTCACAAATGGAGATGTAAGGATAATTGGTATGTTTATTTCATCCTTCAATTTATTTATTTGTTCTATCAGCTGACCTACAAGCTTCTGCATCAATTCAGGGTCGGCTGAAAGATATGATCCCCTGTCATTTTTGCTTATTGAATTTATTATTAATTTTTCAACATCTGTACTTAATGTTATGACCTTAATTTGTCCTCCGTCGGACCACTTATGCGTAATTGTTCTCTTTAATGACTGTCTTACATACTCTGTAAGCATCTCGGTATCTTTCACTGACGTACCATAATCACCTATGGTTTCCAAAATAGTTTCCATATCTTTAATCGGTATTCCCTCTCTAAGCAGATTACCTAATATTTTTTGGAGGTTCCCAGTAGACAAAATCCCAGGAACTACTTCTTCAACCAACGATTCATTAATTTTCTTTACATTGCTCAAAAGCTGGTTCATGTCCTGCCTTGATAAAAGTTCATGGGCATGAACTCTTATAACCTCGGACAAATGTGTTATAAGAACCGATAGCGGGTCAATAACCGTATAACCGTATATCTCCGCCAGTTCCTTTTTATCCTTTGCTATCCATCTGCTAGGTATACCATATGCCGGCTCAATTGTTTCAATTCCGTCAACCTCACCGGTCAGACCCCCTGGGTCAAGAGCAAGATAGTATTCAACTAAAATTTCTCCTCTTGCAACTTCTTCCCCTTTAAGTTTAATAACATATTCATTTGGATTGAGATACCCGTTATCTCTCAGTCTCACAGAAGGAATAACCATTCCCATCTCCTGTGCAAACTGGCGGCGGAACATAACAACTCTGTCTATAAAGTTTCCTCCGCTTGCTTCATCAACCAGTGGAATCAAGCTGTACCCTACTTCCATCTCAACGGGGTCAATCTGAATCAGCTCATATATGTTGTCAATATTTCTGAAATATTCATCTTCCGAAGCAGCTTCCGTTACAGGCTCGTTTTCTTCATGTTCTTCCAAACTTTGCGCTAATTTTTCATTGGACTTAAGCAGCCTGCTCCCAAGGAAAATAAATATAGAAGCAAGAATAATAGTCTGCGTCTTAGGAAAATTGGGTATAACTGCCATGAATAAAAGAACTATTCCTGATATTATTAATGCCAAAGGCTGCGATTTTATCTGTTTTGTAAGATCAACATTAAGGCTTGATTCAGATGCCGCCCTTGTAACTATCATGCTTGTTGCAGTTGAAATCAATAGGGCAGGTATCTGCGAAACTAGCCCGTCTCCTACGGTTGCAATTGAGTATGTCTGCAAGACCTCCGAAAATGTAGCTCCACCCTGAACCATTCCTATAATAACACCGCCGAGAAAGTTAATTGCAGTTATTATTATGGACATTATGGAATCGCCTTTTACAAATTTTGTAGCACCATCCATGGCTCCGTAAAAATCAGCTTCCCTCTGTATATCGCTTCTTCTTTTTTTAGCCTCTACTTCTGTTATGATACCTGAGCTCAAATCTGCATCAATAGCCATCTGCTTACCGGGCATTGCGTCCAAAGTAAATCTCGCCGTAACTTCTGCGACCCTTTCCGCTCCCTTTGTAATAACAATAAATTGAACCAGTACAATAATTAAAAATATTACAAACCCTACTACTGCATTACCCTGAAGAACAAAGTTTCCGAATGTAGCTATAACTTCTCCCGCCGCTCCTTTGTTTGTCATTATCAGCCTTGTAGACGAAACGTTCAAAGATAATCTAAATAATGTAGTTATGAGCAGTAGTGATGGAAATACCGAAAATTCTAATGCTCCTTTAATATACATAGTTGTAAGTAAAATAATTATTGATATTGAAATATTGATAATAAACATTAAATCCAGCATAAATGGCGGCAATGGTATTATTATCATTAGTATTACTGCAATTATAAATAAAGAAATAGAGTTGTTTAATATGCGTCTCATTAATGTTTTTCCTTTTCCCTGAGCCTATAAACCCATGCCAGAACTTCTGCCACAGGCTCATAATATTCTAATGGTATTTCATGGTTTAATTCGGCTGAAGCATATAAAGCTCTTGCAAGAGGCACGTTCTCTACAATGCTGATATTCAAGTTTTCAGCCTTTTCAATTATCTTCATGGCAATGTTGTCCATTCCCTTTGCAAGGACTATAGGTGCATTATCCTTGTCGATATCATACTTAATAGCAACTGCAAAATGTGTAGGATTTCTTATAATTACATCTGCTTTTGGAACCTGCTGCATCATTCTTGTCATTGCAGCTGCCCTTTGCCTTTCTTTTATTTTACCCTTTATTAGAGGATCTCCTTCCAACTGTTTGTACTCTTCCTTAACTTCCTGTTTTGTCATCCTGATATTTTTTTCGTATTCCCACCACGAATACAAAAAGTCAAACGCCGAGATAGCCACAAACGCAATAATCACACTTTTAACAATAGCCATAATTGAAGAAAAAATAAATTCAATACCGATTGCAAGATCTACTGAAGCTAGTTTAGGAACCTGCAACAGCTTGTCTATGATTGAAGAATATATTACATATCCCAATATTGCAATTTTAATTATATTTTTAGTAATCTCAACAAGAGATCGTATGGAGAACATCTTTTTAATCCCTGTCAGAGGGTTAAGCTTGGAAAACTTAAATTTTATATTTTCCTTGGTAATAAGAAACTTTGTCTGCGCACCTGTAAATATAATAGATGCTGCCATCACAGAAACCATCAGCAATCCTGCGGAGGCAAAAATCGTAAATGCCATATCCTTGAACATATGCTTGATTAAAGTATCGTTGATGTCATATGTTATTTCCATCAAGTGTATGTATTTCTGAAAAGCACCGGCAGTATAAATATAAATGTGCGGAGCCCAAAAGTTAAGAATTACAAATGAAACAGCTATTACCCCTACTGTTACAATGTCCTTACTTTGAAATACATTACCTTTTTTTCTTTCATCGCGCCTCTTTTTGGGAGAGGCTTTTTCGGTTTTATTTTCTCCTGCCATAGCTATCCTTTTTCTATTAGATCAACGCCATCAAGCTGTTTTCCATAGTATCAAACATAAGTGTCACTATATTATCTATAAATGTCGCATATGTCGGTACAAGTACAATTATCATCAGCATTCCCAGCAAAATTTTAAGTTGAACATTTACAGAAAAAACCTGTATTTGTGGTATTGCTTTCATTAAAATACCTATACCTGATTCAAGTATTACCTCTACTGCTAATATAGGCATTGAAAGCTTCAATGAGAGTATCAATATCTGTTTGAACAAGTCAACCATATTAAAAAATAATTCCTCAGGTATTGAAAAATGACCTATCTCAATTAATTTGCAGGAGGTAATAAATATATTAATCAAGGTCAAATGTCCGCTGGCACTAAAAAATACTAAAATAAGTATTACATTCAAAAAACTTCCCGATATACCGGTCGACATACTGCTGCTTGGATCATAAATTTTGGACATGGACATACCTGTCTGCATATCAATAACTTCTCCCGAAATAACCACGGTGGAAAAAAACAAATTCATAAGATATCCGATTAAATATCCAATAAAAATTTCTTTTACAATTAATAAAAAGTATTCAATTAATGATCCAATAGCTATTATTTTTTCCGGAGGAAGCACTCCATAAACCGTCACCGCAAGAAACAAGCTTACGGATGTTTTAACCAATACAGGAATATTTCCCCTTCCAAATAGCGGATTAAAAAAAATACAGCCGCTCATTCTTGCTAATATTAATAAAAAATACGTAAAATCCCCTGAAAATGTCATATTATCCCCTAATAAACCGTGAGCATCAAGTCAAAAACATAATGCGTAAAATCAGACATTATTTCTGCCATCCACGGTCCCATTATAATAAGTATAATTGCAGTTACAAAAAGTTTGGGAACAAATGTCAGAGTCTGTTCATGTATTTGAGTTGCAGCCTGAAAAACGGCTATCACCAACCCTATCGTTAAACTAACAAGCAATATGGGAGCTCCTACTTTTATAGCCGCTCCTGCAGCTGCCTGCATGACTTCCATAGCAAGTGAAATACTCATTTTTTCTCCCTTTTAAAAATTGAAAGTAGTAACAAGCGTTTTAAACAGTAATGACCATCCGTCAACAAGAATAAATAAAAGTATTTTAAAAGGCATTGAAATCATTACCGGAGGCAACATCATCATTCCCATGGACATGAGAACACTTGAAACTATCATGTCAATAATTAAGAATGGTATATAAAGCAAAAATCCCAATATAAATGCTCTTTTCAATTCACTAGTTACAAATGACGGAATAACAACAGTCAGAGGAAGATTTTCAACGCCTTCGGAATTTTGAATTTCTTGGTCGCCAGACATATCAACAAACATCTTCAATTCATTTTTGCCTGTTTGTTTCAGCATCCATTCTTTTAGAGGATCCGTAGCTCTGTCATAAAATTCTTTCTGCGTTATTTCTTCATTTTTATATGGTTCATATGCCTCAGTATTTATTTCATTTATTACAGGAGACATAATAAACAAAGTTAAGAACAATGCTATTCCTATTAAAACCTGATTAGGCGGTGTCTGCTGCAACCCTAAAGCATTTTTCATAAATGACAAAACTATTATTATCCTTGTGAAGGCTGTCATCATGATCAATATTGAAGGCAACAGTGATACAACGGTTAATAAAACCAAAATTTCAACTGTTTCAAGTGCATCGCCGTTTATATCCATATTTATAACGCCACCGTAGGCGGGTTGTACATTTAACAGCGCAATTAAAAGCAGTATTATCGATATCTTGTATATTTTTATGAATTTTCTTATCATACTTCCTCTTTTCAGACAAAACGGAACGCAATAATTTATGTTGATACTATTTTTTAAGAAATTTATCAATTAATTTACCGAACTCCGCTGGATGCTCAGTTATCTCATCTGTTGCAGGATAAAAATCATCCAGCTCTCTGAGAACGTTAATATTTTTTTCTGTAATTCCAATCAGGTAAAATTTACCATTTATTTCTGCAATTGCAAGGAATTTATTTTGTCCCAGCATTATTTTATCGACTATGTTAATATATTTAGACTTCATGCCAATGCTTGTCTTAGCTGAAAGCCATTTTGTACTGTAATAAGTCAGGAACAATACCAGTACTATTCCTATTATTGAAAATATGAGGGATAATATATCCTTGTAAATTTTAACCAGCCCCTATCCCAGTATTCCTTGAACTGTTTTTAATACTCTTTCTGCTTTAAATGGTTTTACTATAAAGTCCTTTGCTCCATTCCGTATGGCTTCCACAACCATGGATTCCTGCCCCATTGCAGAGCACATTACTATCTTTGCGTTTGGATCAATTTCTTTTATTTCTTTTAATGCTTCGAGACCATTTTTATTTGGCATCGTAATATCCATTATTACCAGATCCGGATTTTCCGCCTTAAATGATTGTACTGCAATTTCTCCGTCAGCTGCTTCAATTAAGTCGTCATACCCATTCTTTTTAAGTGTATCCTTTATCATCATTCTCATAAATGCTGCATCATCTACTATTAAAATTTTACCTGCCATTTTTCCCTCCATTATGTGCTTATAAAGTTATTTTCATCAATTCGTCTTTCTTAATTATTTCTGCTATTCTAACACCGAAATTGTCGTTAACAACCACAACTTCTCCTTTTGCTATCAACTGGCCGTTGACTATTATATCAACAAGAGCTCCTGCTTGTTTATCAAGCTCTATTATTGTTCCCTGAGAAAATTCAAGAATTTCTTTAATCTGTCTCTTCGTCTTGCCTATTTCAACACTTATTTCCAGCGGCACAGACATAATCAATTCAAGATTCGACAGCTGCTCTTGTGAAAAAGATTCTTCATCTTCGCTGAATTCATTAATTCTAACAGGTCTTACACTTACAGGAACCTGCTGTTTTTGCTTCTGCTTAACCTTCCTAGGCTCGTTACTTTTTTCAGGCTTTTCCTCAATATATATCTCTTTATCGTCATCATCTTCAATAACATTTGTAGATTTTTTGACTTCCTCAGCTGTTACTTTGCTTTTATTAGAATCTTCCGATTCTCTCGCCTGATCTATAAGACTTTCTTTTTCATCATTCGAGGGCATTTCAGTTCCCTTCAGGAAATTAGAAATTATTTCTCTTGCAAGAGAAACCGGCATTACATTAACAAACTGACTTTTAACACTGCCTTCTATAAATAGGTCAAAACTGACTGCAACAATAACATCTTCTTCTGTAAAATATTTGCTTCTGAACTCTGTTTTGTTGTCAATTTCATACGCCATAGGTGTCGATATGTTTATAGACTTTCCTAAAAAATCTGAAAGAGCTGTAGCCGCAGACCCCATCATTTGATTCATAACTTCGCATATGGCGCTTGTATTTATTTCATCCATTTCGAATTCATCATCAGATATGGTCTGTCCCAGCAAAATTTCTATGATTGCTTTTGCATCCATCCTTTTCCAAATCATCAGATTTACACCGTTCAGTCCCTCTATATAGTTTATCTCAACACCTATAGCAGGTTCAAGATTTTCGTAGTTGAACTCAACAGCCTCTATTACATTTACCCTTGGTACTGTTATTTCAACTCTTTTACCTAACAGTGTGGACAGCGAAGTAGCAGAAGAGCCAAGACTTATGTTCATAACTTCTCCTATTACATCCCGTTCCATATCTGAAAAAATATTTCCATTTACCATAATAGCTCCTCATTTAATGTATAGTTTTATTTATCTTTATTGCACCCTTATTTTTCCTTGTTCCCCATTTCCCTTCAAACCATTTTTCTCCATCCACATTAACATCAACATCTGAATTAATGCTTTTATCCAATATTATTAAATCTCCAACCTGCATATTTACAATATCCTGCAATGTTGCATTTGATTTTCCCAATATTCCCGTAATTGTTAATTTTGAAGATCTCAATGAATCCATTATTGCTGACTTTTGCTCTTCTATGCTCTGCTCGGACTTCTTGTTCATAGACTTTGATATTATACTTGCTTTTTTTAATATTTCTTCCAGAATATTCAATGGAACGCATATGGTAATTTTCCCGCTTGATTGATTTAATGTTACGTTCAGAACCACTATTACCACTGAATCGTTGTAATTTATCGATTGAATAAATCTCGAGTTAGTTTCTATCTTTGAAAGATTCGTTTCTATTTGCAAAGTACTTTCCCATGTGCTGCCCATCATTTTTACAAGTTGTTTAATCATATTGTTCAGAAGAGATAATTCTATGTCCGTATAATCTCTTATGTTATCGTACTCCTCACCACTTCCTCCGAGAAGTCTGTCTATAATCACAAAAGACAAAGGCTTTGATATTTCCATTAGTATTTGATTGTCAGCTTTCGTATCATCAGGATACTCAACATCTATAAGCCCCATCAGAACATAATCATCCAACGCATTATTATATTCGTGAAATATGCTTTCTTCGACCTGTTCCACCGAAACGTCACACATGAGTCTAAGCATTGAAGTCAGCCTTGACGTCAACATTCGGCAATAGTTCTCGTAGATACCTTTAAGCAACTTTATTGTTTCTTTGGTTATTTTTTTAGGACTTCTGAAGTCATATTCTTTTATCTTTTTATCCGCCGCTTCCAGCTCCTGTATATTAACATCACCGCTGTTTAAGTTGTTCAGCAACTCGTCTATCTGGCTTTGCGATAGTATTTCTGCCATAACTTCCCTCATTCCGTATTTTTAGCTAATTTATATATGAATTTTTTTTGTATTCTATATTTTCATCTGATTGATCATTACTGTTTATAGTTTCCTGAATTTTTTTCGTATAGCTTATGGGATATCCAGCTCTGGAAATGTAAATTTCAACTCTTCTGTTCTTTGCCCTTCCCTCCGGAGTTGAATTGTCAGCTATAGGGCTATACAATCCGTATCCGATGGCCAGATACTTGGCCGGACTTATGACGTCCTTATCCTCCAGATACTTTAATACCACATTCGCTCTATCCGTAGACAGTGAACGGTCAATATCGGTCTTATCATATTCTACCTCAGCAGTATGACCTGCTATTATAACTTCTTCAACATATTCATCCACCAGCACAAGCCCTTGCGCCAACACATCTAAGATATCTCTTCCGCTTTGCTCCAATACATCACTGTATCCTCTGAATGTAACCGCGTCCGAAAACCTAATAAAGACATATTCTTTGGTCTTGCTTATTTCTACCTGTTCTGTAAGATTATTTTCATCAACATATTGCTTAAGAAGAGAATAAAGTGCATCCAATTCATCCGATTCCTCTTCATCATCGTTCATCTCAACCGCTTCACTTTCCCCTTCTCTATCGGAAGGCGAACCTTGCGTATAATATACCTCAGGATTCATCTGTTTTGAAAATGACGCTACAATTGCTGCATACTTAGCTGCATCAATGGTTGACATCGCATAAAGCATTATGAAAAACGTCAGAAGCAATGTTACCATATCGCTGTAAGTTTCAAGCCAACTGGCTCCGCCGCCTCTTTTTAATTTTTTTCTTCTAGCCATAATAATCCCTACTATTCAAAATATTAGGCATTTGCTTCCTTCTTTCTGCCTTTGCCTCTTTTCTTACCTTTGTCTTTTTTATTACCCTTGCCTTCTTCATCCGAGTTATCCTTGCTTCCTCTTTCTTCGTATGTTATATACGAATTTAGTTTTTCCCTTATGTATTTCGGATTCTCTCCTGATTGTATAGAAAGAACGCCTTCCATAATCATTTCTTTAACAATCATCTCTTCGTCATGCTTCGCTTTTAACCTGTTTGATATTGGTGCACAAATCAGATTTGCCAGCATGGAACCGTAAAATGTCGTAACAAGCGCTACAGACATTCCCTGACCCAAGGAACTGGCTCCATTTGTTACATTCATATTCGCAAGCATGTTTATAAGTCCTATCAATGTTCCTATCATACCAAATGAAGGGCCGAAAGAACCGAGGGTGTCAAAAAATTTCCAAGCTGAAGAATGCCTCGCTTCAATACAGTCAATTTCATTTTCAATTTGTGACCTCACCTTTGTTGGTTCAATTGCATCAACTATAAGCATAACACAGTATTTTAAGAACTCATCCTGAAGTTCTATATTAGTGACTTTTTCCTCAAGAACCAAAAGGCCCTTAAGCCTTGCCTCCTTGGCCAGTTCTTCTATTGTGTCTATATACACGCCAAGGTCTATTTTTTCCCTTTTCATGAGCACCTTGAAATTCTTAGGCACATCTTTTATATACTTTATGGGAACTGACATAACTGTTGCAGCTATAGCACCGCCAAAGGTTATAGACATACTCGGAAAATTAATAAAACTCGCCACAACCTGTGAGGTACTTGATCCGCTTTGAAGAATGCCATAAGCAACCAGTCCAATTCCCGCCAGCAATCCTACTAAAAATGATATGTTCATGATGCACTCCTTTGTTATTCAGCAGTTATTCCTCTGATGATTTTTTGATTATATTCAATAATCTTTTTTACTATTCCTTCTTTTGAGTCTTTAACTAAGTAATATCTACCTGTTGTTAAGGTAATTTTAGTTTCCGGAATAAATTCAATTTTTTCTATCAATGTTGCATTGATTAAAAAAGCCTCTCCGTTAATACCCAATACTTCTACCATATATCCTCCCATGTAAATTAATAAAAGCATTAATTATATTCACAAAACTTTTGTAAGCATAGTTAATTCCTCTATCAATATGCAGGCGGCGGTATACATCCGCCTGCATATTATTAAATTTATCTCTTAAGATTAACCAATTCTTCAAGCATCTGATCAACTACCGAAATTATTTTTGTATTAGCTTGGTATCCTCTTTGTGTTATTATCATGTCTGAAAATTCGTTGGCTAAATCTACGTTAGACATTTCCAACCCACCTGTTACCAAAGCTCCTGTTCCGCCCGCACCCGGTGTATTTACTATTGGTGTACCAGTATTATTTCCTGCTGTATAATAAGAATTTCCCTCTAATTTCAGAGCATCCTGATTAGGTATTTTAAAAACAGGAATAGCTCCTATCGGAACAATTACATCATTTTCATCAACAGCTGTTATTGAACCATCGCTATTTATCGTTATATTGTTGTATTTATCGTAATCATTAATTATAATTACATCTAAATCAACACCTAATGTATCTTCTAAATTTATTTTTTCTTTTCCGTCAACGGTATCAGTATCTATTTCATTAGTACCATCATTATCCCATCCCAGTACGCGATAACCATTAACATCTACTAAATTTCCAGCTTCATCAAAGTTAAGTGCTCCAAGTCTTGTATAAAGCGTTTCACCGCTTGTACTTTTCACAGCTAAATATCCTTCTCCGTTGATATATATATCCGTTGATTTATTAGTAGGGGAATATCCCGAAATTGTATGAATTGTATCAACTGAACCAATTTGTGCACCATAACCAACCTGCGATGCATTTGTGCCGCCTCTGTCATCACCAGGTGCTCCCGGATTTTTTATAGTCTGATAATAAATGTCTCTAAATGTAGCTCTTTGCGTTTTAAAACCATATGTATTTACATTCGCGATATTATTACCTATAACGTCCATTTTTGTCTGGTGGCTTCTCATTCCCGAAACACCAGAATAAAGTGCTTTCATCATAATGTTTATTCTCCTTTTTTTTATTAGCTGTTTAAATCCATCAGGAAATCAGGATTTTAGCCTCCTAAAAAGGACCGGCTATTTTATTACAGCTCCATCTATGTTTGTAAAAATATTTTCTTTTAAATCCTCGCTGTTTACAGCAGTTATAACCTTATTACTAATTGTACTTACAATAAAAGCTTGGTTCTCTATCATCACAAGTACATTTTTCAGACCTTTTTCCTTTGCCTGGTCAGCAGCTTCATTTAGCTTAACTGTTACATCGGTACTCACATCTATACTTCTTTCTCTTATTCTTTCATTTGCATGCTTTGAAAAAACTACTCCGCTTTCAGTCTTTTCATTGTTAATTTTTTGATTTAATACTTCTTTAAAGACCGAATCAATATGTTCTTTATTTTTAACGGCGCTGCTTGTCTGCATGCTGTTTAGATTGCTAATTTTTCTTATAAAATTAACATCTGTCATATTACCACCTGCCTTACTTGTTTGTTTGGCTAAATTCCCCCCAAATCAACAGCAGTTGTCTCATGTTTTTGTAAAGAATCATTAAGACCGTTAATTCCTTCCAGAATATCTGTTAATATCTCCTGAACCGGATCAGTTTCAGGTTCTTCTGCCTGTTTTATTTCCATAACATTTAAATAGCTGTACTCTTTATCATTTACATAAATGGTTGATCCTCCTCCGAAAATAGTAACTCTTTGAACAACTCCCTCTTCAATATCCAATTCGCCGCGCGAGTTGTATTCCGCAACAACCACTTGCTTTCCAATTAATGATGTAGCTTGTCCCTGCATTGATATCTCAGTAAGATCTGACATTGCCTGCAATGACGAGAATTGAGCCATCTGTGATATGAATTCCGTATTTTCCATGGGATTCATTGTATCTTGATTTGTAAGTTGCGCAACAAGCAGGTTCAAAAAATCCTGCATATCCAGTGATTCACTTTCATTTTGAACATTAAGATTGTTTGTTCCGCCTGAGCTGTTCACGCTATATGTTGAATTATAAGCATTAATTTCCAATATTAGCCTCCTTTTATAGCCTTGCACTTCTCAAATTCATAAGCTTTGCGAACACATCTTCTTCATCAGTGTCATTTTCATCTTCTTGTCTGTTGTAATAATTTCTTTGCCTTCCGTGTCCGTTTTCCTGGTCATAGTTCTCATTGTATCTGTGCTCGTTATTCTCATTTTGCATCACTTGATGACCATTCGGCAGTTCATGGCTCTTTACAATAATATTAACCGATGAATTTGTTGTGCCTTTCAAAACCTCTGCAAGTTCAGATACCTTTGAATGCAGTATGTTCTGTGTATCCTTATTCAGGGCTTTAATTTCAACAGTCATCTTGCCGTCTTCAATTGTCATCTTGATATCAACCTTACCCAGCTGCTTAGGCTTTAGCTCCATGGTTACATACTTAATATTCTCTTTACCGTTGCAATCCTCTTTCATGAATATTATTTTGTCCTTCACTTGATTCAATACCTGAGGATTTATCATAGAAGACTCATCCGACACTTGAATAATCTTGGTGTCTTGCGGAACAAATATTCTATCAGGAGATATCATCTCAGGGTTGTAATCTGTTCCATTTTTCTGGTGCTCATTAAGCACAAACGATTCATTATTACTTTTTTCATATTGAATTTCTGTAAAAATTTGTTTATTATCCAAAGAATTCATTATCTTAGGCGATAAAGAAATTTCTTTATTCACATAATGATCAAGATTTTCGTAGTTGGTTGCATTCGTTGATACTATTGTTTTCGGCTCTAAGTAGCCTATATTCTCAGGAAATAATTTCACAAGTTCAGCATTTTCATCTACTTGAATCTCGTAATTCACCATGCTTATGAAGTTTAATAATTTTGCTGATGTTTTGTCCTCTTTGGCTTCAGGCTCATCCTCTGTTTTTTCACTATTAACCTCATAACCTTCATCCTGCAATGGGACAAAATCTATAAGACGGAATAATGAAATCATATCCACAGTGCTGAGTTCAGAAAGCTCCGCCGGTTCTACCTGGCTTAAAATGTTGCTGCCAGCCTCCCCATCATTAAGCTGCGACAGTATTTTTAGAAAAGCACCATTATTACCCTTAAGCCCCTTGCTGCTGGTAAACATATTATTCAAGGCTTTTTCAGGCATGACACCGCTAAGATTTGCTGTGATATTCATTTTTTTCACCTCCTTTCAATAACTAGTTACTATATTGCATATCTTTTTGACACGCTATTGTTTGAAACGAATTCTTCAATAAATATTTCCTCGTTTCTGTTCAAAGTCTTGTTATATTTATCCTTCTCTTTTTCCTTGAGCTTTTCAAGACTTGATATTTCCATATTCATGCTTATTATTTCTTGCCTCTTTGCTTCAATTTTTCTTAGAACGATGCATTTTTCTTCTTCCTTGTTCTCAATTTGCTTTAATATACTGCTTGTAAGCATCTTGTAATACGTCATCTCTCCAACAGAAATTAATACAGAAGATTTTTCTATAAATTCTTTCTCTATTTTTTGAAGTTGTGCCTTCAGATTATTAATGCTGGCTTCAATCCTAGCAAGATTATTATTTAACCCTCCAAGTTCAATTTTAAGGTTATCTAGCATCTGCTCTTTTATTTCTAAAATTTTCTGAAGAGTAAAGCTGAATTTTTTCAATTTAATCCCCTTTTTAAATGTAATTGTGAAAAAATTTATATATCTTTAATCAAAGAAAGTGTTTCATCATATGTATAGTTTTCATTTATACCCTGAATCAGAAATTCATTAACTTTATCAATCTTTCCAATTGCAGTGTCCAGCTTTAAGTTTGTACCTTTTTTGTAAGCACCAATAGAAATCAAATCATAATTTGCGTAATATACAGATAAAATATCTCTTATTTTCTTAGCACTGTCATTATGGTCTTTTGCTGCAATGTCATTCATAAGTCTTGATATACTTGCATTTATATCTATTGCAGGATAGTGGTTGGAATTCGCCAGCTTTCTTGTAAGTACTATATGCCCGTCCAGAATTCCCCTTACTGTGTCTGAAATAGGTTCATTTGTATCATCACCTTCAACCAATACAGTATATATTCCTGTTATTGAACCATTTTGAAAGTTGCCGCTTCTTTCAAGAAGTTTCGGCAGCTCAGCATAAATAGATGGTGTATATCCTCTTGATACCGGTGGTTCGCCTGTCGCAAGGCCTATTTCTCTCTGAGCCATTGCAAATCTTGTTAAAGAATCCATCATGAGAAGTACATCCTTGCCCTTATCCTTAAAGTACTCTGCAATTGTTGTTGCAACCAATGCACATTTAACTCTAAGCATAGCCGGCTGATCTGATGTTGCAATCACAAGTATGGATCTTTTTAATCCTTCTTCTCCTAAATCCTTGTCGATAAACTCTCTTACTTCTCTACCCCTTTCACCTACAAGAGCAATAACATTTATATCTGCTTTTACATTCTTAGCAACCATTCCAAGCAATGTGCTTTTACCCACACCGCTTCCGGCGAAAATTCCCATACGCTGTCCCTTGCCTATAGTTAAAAGTCCGTCTATTGCCTTTACGCCAAAACTAAGAGCACTGTCTATCCTAGGTCTCGACAGAGGATTAATGTAGTCATTGTCCACATAGCAGTATTCATTTCCATCAAATTCTTTACCTCCATCAATCGGTTGACCTGTAGCGTCAACAATTCTTCCTACCAAAAAATCTCCAACCGGAATTTTTAATTTATTTTTAGTCGATTTAACTGTATTTCCCAGACCTATACCTTTTATGTCTTCATAGGGCATAAGCAAGACCCTTCCGTCGTTGAAACCCACAACTTCTGCCCGTACCTTTCGATTTAGTATGTCAGTTTCAATCTCACATACCTCACCGATTTTATACCTGCTTCCAGTTGCCTCAATCATCATACCTGATATTCTCTTAACTTTTCCTATGTATGTGCAGAGATCTTCTCTTGCCAACACTTCCTGTATTTTAGCTAATTGAATTTTAGACTGCATTTTTATTTAAAACCATCTCTTTAAGATTTTTTAACTGCGTATTTATACTTGCATCCAATACACTGTCCGGTGTTTCAATTATTGCGCTGCCTTGATCAATATCCTCTGAAATTTCAAATTTTACATCATTTGATATTTTGCTTAAAGCATTTATCAGTTCCTTATCTGTTTGAACTGAAATTGCGTCATCTTTGCTAGACATATACACCTTAACCCATTCTGCATTTCTGTAATTCTTTATTAAATCTTTAATTATGCCTGATATTACATTGTCCTTAACACTGATTTTATGTCTCAGTATCTTTTCTGATATATCTATTGCAAGATTTGTCAACCCATTCTCATATTCTGAAATAATCGAGTCCTTTTCTTCTTCTATTTTTTCAAACATTTTTTTAAGCTCTTCAAGCTTCGCAGAATTTTGTAAGCTAAGCTTTTCTTCAACGCTCACTTTCCCAGTCTCATATCCTTCGTCATAGCCTTTATTTTTGCCTACTTCAACACCTGCATTGTAACCTTCTTCATAGCCTCTTTTTTTGCATTCGGCTATTTCATTTTGAGCATTTCTTTTTGCTGCACTTATAATTTTTAGTGCCTCCGCTTGAGCTTCCTTCAAAATAATTTCTCTTTGGTTATATATATCATATATATCTTCTTTTGAAGTGCTTATTATTTCCTGTTCAGGCAGCTCTGTCTTTTTAATGTAATTTAACTGACTATCTGCATTACTATCAAAGATAACATATTCGGCCTTGATTATATTAGACAATAATATCATCCTTTCCGCTCTTAGCTATAATGAGTTCCCCTTCTTCTTCGAGACGCCTGATTACAGATACAATTCGCTGCTGAGCTTCTTCCACATCTCTCAAACGTAAGTTGTGAGTATATTCAAGCTCTGATCTGATAGTTTCACCCATCTTAGTGGACATATTGCTAAACAGCATATCCGCAACGTCCTTGTTCGAGCCTTTAATTGCATAAACAAGGTCTTTTGAGTCCACCTCTCTGAGAAATCTTTGAATACTCATTGAATCCATAGTAACAATATCTTCAAATACAAACATACGCATTCTGATTTCATCAGCAAGTTTTGCATCTTTTTTACTTAATTCATCGAAAATGTATTTTTCATTTCCTCTGTCCATATTATTCATAACATCCGCAACATAGTTAACCCCGCCAATTTCTGTAAAGTCAACGGATATAATAGAGTTAAATTTCTTCTCCAGTTCTTGCTCAACATACTTAATAATTTCGGGAGATGTTCGGTCCATCTTTGCTATTCTCTCTACTACGTCAATCCTCTTTTCCTTTGAAAGCTCCGATATTACAGCAGATGCTTGATCTGCTCTTGCGTATGACAATATAAGGGCTATTGTCTGTGGATGTTCATTTTGTATAATAGCCAATAGATTCTTATAGTCAGCTTTTCTTAAAAAGTCAAAGCTCTTGGATCTCAGTGTTTTGGTTACTCTTTCTAAAAGACTTGCAGCTGTTTGAGAACCGAATGCTTTCTCAAGCACGTTTTTCGCATATTCCAGTCCGCCCTCAGTTATAACCTTTTGAGTCAAGCATAAGTCATAAAAATCTTTTAGAGTTTCCTCCATTGTTTGGGAATCTAAATGCTGCAATCTGGATATTTCATATGTAAGTTGTTCAATTTCATCTTCTTTTAAATATTTGTATATCTTTGAAGCATCGTCAGCACCGAGTGAAATAATAATCGCCGCAGATTTTTGTCTGCCTGTTAACTTTGTTGATGCCATTAATCATCTTCCCCCTTAAGCCATGTTCTGATAAGCTGCGCCGCTATTTCAGGATTAGAATTTGTAAATTCCTTAAGCTGCTTTTTAATTACCTGCTCAGGTGTTTCCTGAAGTTTTATTTCATCCTGTATATCAGCCCACGAATAATCTGTTGCTGCTGCTTCAGCTTCAGCTCCTTCCTGACTTTTCTTAGCCTTTTTTCTCTTTCTCAAGATTAAAGTCAATATAAGCGAGAAAATTGCTATCACAGCCAGCGCTATTCCGCCATAGATAAGTATATCTCTCAGCTGTAATCCTCTTGGTTCACCTGGCTCAGCAGTTACAGGAACCACAGGTGCCTCTGGATCATAAAACATCATATTGTGCAGTGAAATATCCTCTGTACCTACTCCTGCGGCAAAGGCAATAAGTTCTTTAACTTCATCTATCTCTTCTTCTCTGATGCTTGCTTTATTAATTACTGCAGCAACTGTAAGCTGCTCAATTTTTCCGGGGTTATGCTCTATTTGCTCTTTTAACTGGCTCACCAAATAATTAATTGAATTGGAATCCTTGAAATATATGTTTTCGCCTTCAATTACTACTCCAGGGTACGTTGGAACTTCAGCGTTTGTTTCTGTTCCTGCCATTCCCCCTACAGTCTCGCCAGGTCCTGAAACTTCCCTGTCACTTTTCGTCTCACCAGGAACTCCCAGATTTGTCTGTTCATCTGGCAAGTATTGCAATAGTTCGCTTATCTTTTTATCAAAATTAATAGTGCACTTCGCAGATACTTTTACATTATCCGGGCCATAGATTCTTGCCAGGAACTCTGTGACATTTTTTTCTGTTTCTTTTTCAAATTCCTTCTCGATTTCAAGCTTTAGCTTTATAGTATTTGTCTGACTCATCTCACTGCTTACTACAAGGCTGTTTCCTTCGGTATCAATAATTGCTACATTTTCTTCTTTTAACCCTTCCACACTTTTAACTATAAGCTGCATAATGCCATTTGTCTGAGACTGCGACAATGAATGGCCGGTAGAAAGATTTATTTTTACCGATGCTGAAGATTCTTCTTTTTTTGTCTCCCACGCAAAATTTCCATTTTCAGGTATATTTACGGTAACTATTGCTTCCTCTACTCCGTCTATGGTTTCTATGGAAGCTTGAAGTCTTTCCTGCAATTGAAAAACTTCATATTTTCTCTTTTCATAATCTGTAGTCATGAAATCTATGTTTTGAGTAAACACATCATAATTTGCTCCGGTACGCGGATGACCTGATTGTGCTAACTGCATTCTCAGGCTGTTTTCTTTATCTTCGGGTATAAGAATAGTTCCGTCATTTTCATATTTATAATCAACATTATTTTCTTGTAACTGCTTCATTACTTCTGCAGTTTCCTGTTCATCTATATCGCTGAAAAGAACTACATAACCTTTATTGTTTAGAACAATAGTTATTACTAGTGCCCCTGCTACTAATCCAATAAGTCCGCCGATTATTAACTTCTTTATCTTGCCACTGAGTTTTCCCCAAAACTCTGTTGTGTTTTTCCAAATGTTCCTAAATTGTTCTGCCATTTGTAGCTCCTAAATTAGTTATGGAATCAAGCTATACTCCCATACGCATTATTTCATTGTAAGCATCTAAGGCTTTATTTCTGAGCTGCACCACCAAATCCAGCGATATTTCAGCTTTTTGTGCATTAATCATCATGCTGTGTAAATCATCACTTTCACCGACGCTCAGCCTGTATATGTCTTCCTCAACCTTAGCCTCTGACTCCACGTAATTCTCAAGCGCATTGCTAAATATGGATTTGAATGAGGTTTCACCTTTTTTGTTGTCTTGTTTTATTTGTTCACCTGGCTGCTTTATTACCTGAATAGGCTTTATTGGTTCTATAAACATTTCTACCTCCCTATTTCCAGAGCTTTAACCGCCAGTTGTTTCATAGAATTCAATGCAGTTATATTTGCCTGATATGCTCTGTAAGCTTCCATCATATCCACCGTTTCTTTCAACGAATCAACATTAGGCATGCTTACATATCCATTTTCATCTGCATCCGGATGCTCCGGGTTATAAACCAGCTTAAACTCGCTTTGATCTTCAACTATTTCTGTTACTTCAACATTACCGGCTTCATATTCATCTAAATTGTGGATTAACATATTTTTGAAATTAGAAGTTGATGAGAGTACCGCTATTTTTCTTCTGTACGGACCGCCTTCCTCTGTCCTAGTTGTATCAATGTTTGCTATATTTTCTGATATGATGTCCATTCTCAATCTTTGGGCAGTAAGACCTGCACCACTGATATTAAGCGATCTTAAAAACGACATGAATTACCTCCTTTTATTTTTTACCTTCAGAAATTACCGACTTGAGCTTTGAAAAATATGAATTCATTTCTGCTACATTGTACATATATTGAATCTGTGTTTTTGCAAGTTGAAGATTTTCCTTATCCAAATCTACGTTATTTCCATCCAGCCTCAATGATAAATTTTCATTCTCATCAATCAAAATACTGCTGGAATTTATTTGATTATTAATTTGTGATTTTGTTTTTCCGTCTATATTTTCCAAGTTAGATCTCAGCAAATTTTCAAATTCTACGTACTTGCTTTTATATCCAGGAGTAGAATAATTCGCTATGTTTTCCATAGTGATTTGCTGCCTGAGCCAAAGCCCGTTTAGACTCTTATTCAATAGATTTAAATTATTGCTTTCACTTATATTCATGGTAACCTTCCCCTTACTAAAATTATCACTAAAAATGAGTACAAAAAATATAATTTATTAGTTTTTGCACAGCTGCATAATAAATTATATATATATTCTTTAGATATATAATCAGTATTGGCAACTGGCAACCGTAGATTGCTCCTTAGGTCCTATAGTTTTGTGTCACTGTCTTTCGGCAGTTTTACCTTTTTCAATTCTTAATTTTTTTTTAATAATATTTTAATATGGTTATTATATGATAAAATGCTACAAAATGCAAGCTTTTTTGACATTGCATAATATTCAGTCTATTGATTATTTTTTATTTTATATTTTTCTATTTTTGTATATATATGTAATTTTCTATATCCTGCTTTGCAGCGCAAATACCTGAAATTTTACAAACAACAAAAAAACATACGCGAATATCTATTCATACGCGTATGTTTTTATTAATTTATATTATAAAAACATATACAAAAATAAATAATTTAGAAGAAATTTTTCTAAACTTTTTATTAATTTTTTACAAAAATTTACTTATTTATGTTCTTTTAAATGCTTTTTTATATCGCTCAGCTTTGTTTTGCTGACTTTCTCAGAAGCTGTAATATTAAACTTACATGTTTCAGCTAATTCTTTTCTTGTGATTGTTATTTCTTTAGGAGCATCAATAGCAATCTTTACTTTATCCTGAGAAATTTCAGAAATAATAATTTCTATATCTTCTCCGATAAGTATTGATTCTGAGACTTTTCTTTTTATAACTAGCATTTTCTCTCCTCCCCAGCTACTATTATATTGTATCTGAGAGGATATGAATTTTGCAATATTACCTGTTTAGCTCTTCTAGTCTCAGGATTAACCGCAATCGGACTTTTCAAGTTGACAACTGAATCCTCAACGTTCTCTTTTATAATTGCAATTATCAAAAATTTAAGATCCGCCTCACTTTTAACTTCCAATTCCTTTAAGTCTTCTTCATTTACTATTGGCTCATAGTTTCTGATAACAGCATATGGATCTACAAGCACAAATGACAAATCTGTATTGTCAATTGCCTGCAAAAACATAAAATCGTCTTCAGGATCATCTTTTAATATTACATAATCATTATATTTTTCAAATCCATACATGCCGCATACAAACCTTATAACATCATTTTCTTCAACCGCAATTTCTCCGAAATCTCTTGTGTTTATATATTTTTTAGGCAAATGTATCTATCTCCTTATGATTAGGATTCGCACTTGGCGGCACAAAAATAGGGGTACCTATATAATTAATTTCTACTTTTGGATATTCTTTAATAGTAAATTCTATGCTTCCGGGAATAAAATTTATAACAGGTCTTTCAATATTCCAATCAAAATCAAGCTTATCCATTTCAAAATTCATAGAAATTCCTCCAATATCCCATGAGATATCAGGGCCTGTGTTTGGAATAAATCCAAGGTTAAACTCCACATCGCTGAAGAATTTTTTCATGGCAATTTCGGCTATGGGATTATCTTTAATGTTGATATCCAACATAAGATTTCCATCTCTCGCATATGTGGCAGTAGCTTCGTATGCAGCATGAACACCATTTTTAGCAAAATCTTCTACTGAACGCATTGCACTTTTGATGCCTGCCGAATACCTTGCTTCAACTGTATCGATATTAAGCCTTGTCGGCTTCATCTCCATTTGAAGCCCGCCTTCATCCCTTTTCAATTCAAATGTAGCACTGGCATTTGCAATTTCATAGCGCGCTCGATTTATTTTAAATTCTATAGACATTGGTATAGCTTTAATTTCCAACAGCGGTTCTATCATTTCAAACACTCCTTGCTAATTCATAAAATCTATAAAGCTGTTTTGAAGAATTTTATTACCCATTGACAATGCTGCGTTGTATGAATATTCCTGCATTTTAAAATCCATTATTGCTTCTGCAGAATCAACATACTCCACATCAAGTATTTTATCATTAAGATTATATTGGGCATCCTCATTTCTTAACTTTAAAAAATCAAGATAATTTGTCTTAGCCCCTATATCTGTAATACCCACCAGCACCTGTTTTTTTTGTTCTTCATATTTTTCTATATATGGAGTGATGTTATCTAATGAAAAATCCGGATTATTAAGCTCATCCTTTATTTTTCCTATTAATGTATACAAATTGTTCGGTGTTCCGTCTGTTTCTCCAAACCCCATAAAACTTATACCTGACATGGACATATTAAAAACAGTATCAGTGTTTAAATTTCCCGAACTGTCAAATGTCATTCCCAATCCCAAATCTACGTTTATGGTTTCATTTTTAAGTTCTTCTAAATCTACCAGATTCCCGTCCTCATCTTCTAGTGTGTTAACATTTACACCTTTGAAATATAGTTCTCCGTTCTTCACAGTGAAAGGCAGTTCATCCTTGCTTGTGCCTCCAAAAACATACCTATCCTCAAATTTTGCATTAAGCGAGGTTACTATTGAATCCTGAAGATTTTCAAGTTCTTTCGCAACAACCTCTCTATCCTCGGAACCCATCGTTCCCGTTATTCCCTTTAAATAAGATGTATATACTCTTTCCACATTATTACTTATTTCAGTTAAATTTGTTTCAGCCATAGTTAGAAATGAATCAACATCGCTTATATTCGTATCATAGATTTCAGTTGATCTGTACTCTCTTCTCAACTTATACGCTTTGATAGCAGAAACAGGATCTTCAGAGCCTCTAAAGAATTTCCTGCCAGTCGAAACTTTTTCATTTAAGTAATTCATTTCATAAGCAGATTTACCCAAATTTCTTATATACTTACTTGACATCATACCAGTGGTTATTCTCATAATATCCCTCCTATACTCCCATTCTGTTAATTAACGTATCCAGCATATCATCTAAAGTTGTCATCAAGCGCGCAGCTGCATTATACGATTTACTGTATTGCAGCAGGTTTACTCCTTCTTCGTTCAAATCTACAGAAGATATGCTGCTGCGTGCAAAGTCTAACTGATATTGTGAATCAAAATATGTTTCATATGAAGTTTTTACGTCTTTTAACTGTAAATTCAATCTAGTTGTCGTAAATGACAAAAACTCCTGAAATGTTCCGTTAAATATTGAATCACCTTCATCTATTGTTCCGTCATCATTTATATCAACATTCGGCACATAGTCTTCGTCGGTTTGAAAGCTATTGATCATTCTCAATATATTGTCCGTGGCTCCTGCATTATCTCCTTCTGAAGTACTCGTGGTGTTGACTATATATGAACCTGAGGAATTCAGCCAGTCATCACTTATCTTTATGTTTCCCGCAGTAATATCTCCACCACCTCTGGAAGCAAACAAATCATTGGGCCCATCGGTTGTTTCGTTTAAAGCATTCATATTTTCAGCAAATTTATTTGCAAGCATGTCCAGCATATTTTTATAATATTGAATTCCGTTTACATCAGAATTTTGATATGTATCCGCTGATGTTGAGAAACTGCCCTTTCCATTAAGAAATTTTAAATAACCGTCCAGCTGTCCTCCGTTTATGGAAGATGTAATATCATTTTCTGTTCCAGAAGAATCTTTTTTGTATATTAGAATTTCATTGTTTGCATTTGCTTCGGCTTTTATTTCGTAAGACTCATTTCTGTTTACAATTTCTTCGGACGTACCTCTGAGCCTTATAACCATCTCATCTATAGTTTTACCTCCGCCTATATCAAGCGGTACATAATCCACTTCTATATCCAGATAATTTGACAACTCATCAATCAGCATATTCCTTTCATCATTCAGTTCAAGTGCCGGATTTCCGCTGATGTTATCAGCTTTTATCTGTTCATTAAGCTTAACAATGTTTTCAGTCAGCTGATTAATTTTTACAATCGCACCGTCTTGCAAATAGTTTGTTTGCTGGTTGGTAATAGTATCTATCTGTTCAGAATAATTATTAAACATCTGAGTGAGCATCTGAGCAGAACTGCGAACAACTCCCTCTAAAACAGGATCTGAAGGGCTTGATGTAAGAGATTGAAGCTGCTCTAAAAGATCAGAAAATTGCGCATCTAATCCGTCTGTTTTTATCTCGTCGAATACTTCTTCTAAATCGCTCAATGCTTCTAACTGAACATCTTCGCTTCCTGCCTTTGCAGCCTGCAGCCTGTATCTCAAATCTAGGAATGAATCCCTGTACTGACTCACACCTATAGCCTGCACTCCTTGTCCTATAACAACACCGTTTGTGCCAAACTTTATATTGCTGGTACTCAGAGAAAAAGAAGTTATATCAAGGCGTTGACGGGTATAACCCTTGGTTTTAATATTTGATAAATTTTGTCCCACAATATCGATCATATTTTGATTAACTGTTAGTGCACTTGTAGCAACCTTATATCCTAAAAATGTTGATCTAAGCATGTATTACTCCTTGCTATATTTTTTTTGAAAGCAACAGGCTTTTTGTTTTGTTTTTCGATTCCTGCACCGTGTACGTATTTTCCTTTTCTCCCAGTTGCTTTATCGCTCTGTCTATTCTGTGCATACGAACTTTAATAATTGTTTTGCACAAATCGCTTATCTTTTTGACTTCAGCTATAATTTTAGCAAACTCTTCATATTTTTCCTTCAGCATCGCTGCTTTCTTATCATCAGCAGCTTCTATAACTTCCTTAAGCGTCATATTTTTATATCCCATTGAATCAAGCAGCTTTTCTCTTTTCTGTTCAATGCCTCTGATTTTCAGATAGTATGCCTGTTCCTTCGAAACAATGTCATCTAATGTTTCAATATCATTTTTTATGACCGTATCATATTTTTTATATTCTAATTCAAGAAAATTTTTATATAGGTTAGAACTTTCTTCCAACAATTTTATTAAAACGTCCATATAATCCTCTTATTTTAATAGTTTATTGACTATTTCTTCTACATCAACGCTGTATGTCCTATTGTTTATACTTTCTTTTATTCTGTTTATTTTTTCCGCATCTGTTTCTTTATTTATTTTATTGGTAACATCTTTTTTTATTGAAGTCAGTTTCAACTCATCTTGATCAGTACTGCTTTTTATCTCTATGACATCAAATTTTTTAGATTTTACACTTTCTTCATTTTTTACAGTTCTCGTACTTGCCTTATAATTCATATAATTACTTATATTTTGGATTTTCATAAATACTTCCCCTATCTGACATCTGTTAATAATATCGGCTTTGAATACAAAAAATTAACCGAATATATAATTTTTTTATGCCGCGTTTATAATTTTTTCTTCATCTACTATTAACAGCACGTCTTCGTTTTTGTCTCCCTTAGCTACACCTTTTACAAAACCGTCTCTGCATATTTTCTTTATTTCCTCAGTCTCTTCAAATTCAGTTATGTCTTCAACTGACAGCACTTCATCCACAACAAGTCCTGCAAACGAATTGTCCTTCTCAAGAATTATAACCATTTCCTTATCGCTCTTTAAATCATCTTCTTCATTTTTATCTAATTCAAAAAGCATTTTTAAATCAATCAGCGGAACCACATTGCCTCTTAAGTGAATCAGTCCCTTCATATAGGTTTGAACGCCCGGAACATAAGTTATCTCATCAGGCTTCATGACAATCGATGTAATCATCTTGCTATTTATTGTATATAAGCTGCCTTTAAGTTTAAAAATCAGCCACGGAAACTCTATTTCTTCTATTATTTGTTCTACATCATAGCTCATAATATCACTCCTTATACTGCGCTTTCTGCGTCTTCTGATATTTTCAACTCAAACTGGTCTACCAGTTCTTTTAAGAGCACAGCCTGGCTTCTCAGTTCCTCGCTCGCCGCCGCACTTTCTTCAGATGTAGCTGAATTAGTCTGGACTACATCCGATATTTGTTCAATACCCTTAGTAATTTGCATTATTGAGCCGGCCTGTTCGTTAGATGCCTCTGTTATATCATCCACCATCTTTACTGATTTTCTTATTTCATTAGCCATCAGTTCAAAAGATTTTTTTGTTTCGTCCGCAATTTCAGCACCTTTTTCAACAGATTTTACTGAATTTTCAATTAAGAACGCCGTACTCTGTGCTGCCTCGGCACTTTTTGATGCCAGATTCCTGACTTCATCGGCAACAACAGCAAACCCTTTTCCTGCTGAACCGGCCCTTGCAGCCTCAACAGCGGCATTCAACGCAAGTATGTTTGTCTGGAACGCTATTTCATCGATTGCTTTTATTATCTTTGCTATTTCATCAGTTGATTTTTTAATATCATACATTGCATCTGTCATATGCTCAACCTGGATGCTGCTTTTCTTAACTTCCTGCTCTGCATTCTGAGTAATTGTGCTTACATTGTTCGCATTTTGTGCATTTAATTTTACCTGCTCTGATATTTCATTTATGGTTGCAGAAAGCTCCTCAATTGCACTTGCCTGTTCAGCTGTTCCTTGCGATAATGCTTGTGAGCCGCCTGCTACTTGCTCTGATTCGTTTTCGACATGTGATGCTGCCTCATTTATTTTTGTCATAGTTCCGTTAAATGAATCTATAATTTGTTCTAAAGATGTTTTAATAGGTGCAAATCCACCTATAAAATTCTCTTTGACATGGACGGTAAAATCGCCCTTAGCCATTTCATTCAATACTCTATCTATTTCACCTACATACAGTTTTAATGTCTCTATTGTTCTTTTTATTGTTGCGGTAGCTTCTCCAAGCTCATCTCTTGATGTATATTCAACCTGATAATTTAAGTCTCCGGCACTTATTGCATTAGCTGCATCTGATATTTCTTTTACAGGCCTATTTATGCTTCTTATAATAATTCCTCCTAAGAGTAAAGACATTAAAAAACTGAACACCGCCAGCGAAGACAATATTATCAATGAATTTCTGCTTGCTTCATTGGAACTTTGAACAAAATTCTTTGCAATTATATCAAGATTTTTGCTTACCTCAGTCATTGTGTAATCTATTGAATCCAATATGGGAGCTAATTCTTCATTAAGAATCTCCAGGCTCTGCGTATTTCTGCTTTCACTTAATAAAATTACAAGTTTATCGCTTAATTCAGTAGCCTTTTTCAAATTACTTTCAATTTGACTTACTACACTGGGATAATCATGCAACATTACTTTCAGAAGTGCAAAAGATTCATTAGCTGATTTCATCCCGCTGGTAATTTCCGCAGTATACTCCTTTATCAACGTCCTGCTAGGAGTAGTAGCTGATTTATATATCGACTTTTCAACATTTTCAAGAGAAAACTTCGTCTCCCAGGCTAATATTTCCGATTCGTAACATTCTTCATAAAAATCATTGATATCTCCGGCAATGCTATTTATGTTATATAGCGAAACCGCCATGGATAACGCAAATATTACAAATACAACTCCAAAACCAACAGTCAACCTTGTTGAAATTTTAATATTGCTAATATTGATTTTTCTTTTATTAGACCTTTTAATCTTTGGTTTTCTTTTTTTTATACTCACTTTATTCTCCTTAAACAAGTAATATTATATTAATTCCCCGCCGAAGTAATAAATTCAACTTCTTTTTCATCAAGTATTTTTTTCAAGTCGATAAGCAATACAATATTGTTATCTAATTTAGCTATTCCTGTAATGTATTTATTTGTGTAATCCGAACCCATATTCGGAGGTTCTGAAATATTATCAAGATAAATATTTGCAACTTCATTAACAGAGTCAACAATAAAACCTATATAAGCACCGTTTATACCGGTAACTATTATGCAGGTTCTTTCATTATATTCAATTTCTTGTTTCTTTAGTCTCAACCTGACATCAATGATGGGAATAATAGTTCCTCTTAAATTAATTACTCCTTTTGCATAGGACGGGAACTCTGGAACGGCTGTTATTTCTTGCATTCCGACTATTTGAACAACATCAGCTATAGCAATTCCAAACAGCTGATTCTCCGTATAAAAAGTAAGATATTTGTTTTTTAATGTTTCTTCATTTGAACTATTTTTTATTGAACTTACATTATCCTGCACACGATCACCTCATAATAATTATTCATAATTATTATATCGTCACATTGATATAAAATATTAGTTAAATATTAATTTTTATATCAATGTCTCAATGTCTCGGATTTTTTCTGACAGTAAGCACAGCTTTTATTACTTCTGTGGTAACTTCACTTCCAATATCTCTTATTTCATGGATTTTTTGCGTTATTTCATCCTTAGTAGCAACCATGTACATTGGCTTAAGATTGTTTAGTGCTATGGCTATAATATCCTCTTTGCAGCGATCACACCTGCAGCAATTCATTTTTTTAAGAGTTGCATCCAATTTATTTAATACAAGTTTTTCTGTAACATTGTACAAAATCACATTATTTTTTTCTTCTTTTATTAAATTTAATTCTTTGTTTTGAAAAATTGTTTCTTTAGAATTGTTTTTTTCAGGAATATTTGGTGCGTATTCAACAGGGGCATCTTGCACTTGCTCTGTTTCCCTTTTTAAATTTGTCGGCATAATTTTTTTGTACATTAATTCTCTGTCAAAAGTTTTTTTGATTTTTGCCATCTTATAACCCTCTTTCAAAAAGTTCTTCAACTAAACCCATGTAATCTCTTGCCGCCGCATTTTTAGGTGCATAGCTATAAATATCCTGTTGATTTGTCTGTGCCTCCATTACTACCACACTTGATCTTATTGTGGTGTTTAATATCCCCGTATTCAACTTTTCAGCAATTAACTCAGCGGTACCTTTAATTTCTCTGCTTAAGATTGTTCTCTTGTTAAATTTTGTAAGAATTATCCCCTCAACCTTCAGACTAGGATTACAGTACCTTCTCACTCTGTCAATTGTCTCAGAAAGCTGGGCAATACCCTGCAGGCTGAAAATATCTGCCAGCATGGGAATAATAATATTATCGGATGCAGTAAATGCATTAACTGTCAAAATACTCAATGCAGGCGGTGTATCTATGAATATATAATCATACTTATCTTTTACCGAATTTAGAGCTTCTCGAAGGAGGTACTCCCTTCCCGTCTGAGTAAATTCAAGCTCTATCCCGCTTAACAAAATATTTGATGGAATAATATCAAATGAAGGCGTTTTCTGGATTGCAAACGAAGTCTTTGTCTCACCCTTTAATATTTCATAAATTGTGGCACAGTCTTCCGTTTCAGCACCTGAGCTAAAACTTAAATTAGATTGCGGATCCAAATCCACGCAAAGAACCTGGTATCCCTTTAATTTAAAACCTGCCGCAACCGCTCCTGTTGTAGTTGTTTTTCCAACCCCGCCCTTTTGATTTGTAACAGAAATTACTTTAGCCATTTATTCAAACTCCTTATTACAATTTTTGACTATGTTTTCTAAATTGTAACAAAAAATTTACATTTAAACAATACAAAAAGATTAAAAATCTTAACAGATTTTTAATCTTAGGCTTGATGATACAATCATAGGAATGGATAAATTTTTATTCTTTAGTATCAAGTTCTTTTATCTCTATAATAATTGCTTCCAAAACAGCGCCTCCAATTGCTCTCGCCTTATCGGAAATTGTATAGCAATTCTTTAACTGATCAATCCTAGGATCTATGTCTCCCACCTTAAATCCTTTTGTAACATATGTCCCTCCTCTTATAATTCCTCTTATTATGCCGTCAATTTGTGCGCTTATGGTGTGGCCGTTTACGGTTGCAATTATATCTCCTTGTTTGACAGTATCTCCTATGCTGTGTTCTACTTCTATTATTCCGTCGTTAGGAGATTTTAAAACTCTTTCTATCGTATATCCTGCAATGTTTCCTGGCCTGCCGGTATTTGGCTCCGCATTTCCATTAAAAATCAATCTTCCCATATTGTGCCCGCGATTACTTTCAATTACAACACTTACATCTTTTCCTGCCGTAAAACCTGGTCCTATGGCTATAGTAACCGGAGCAAGATCCTTGTGCATTCCCGTGTTTCGCTTTGCAATAATAGCATCCACGACAGCTAATGGCTTGAAAGAATTTATACATGAACCCTTCGGATCAACTGCAACCGGAACACAGTTTTCTGCCCATGCGTGGTAAATTTCAACTATACTTTCCGCACGAACCGCAGTTATTCCTTCCAGCTCTGTTCTGCCTGTGTATACTGCCTCAGAAAAACATACTGTCCTTCTGATTGAAGTCGGTTTCTCCAGTTCAAGTACCAGCACCCTGAATCCGACTCTGTGAAGTTTCTGTATAACACCGGACGCAATGTCTCCGCCGCCTCTAACTACAACTATTTCTCCGTTCAATATTTCACCTTCTTTTTTACTGCTCTATCATAATCCTCCATGGTATCTATATCTGTAAATTCATAATCAGATTTAAAATCAACATTTAACAAACCGTCCGAATTTTTTTTAATTATAGACTTCCCTCCAGCGTCTCCACTTAAATTCATTAGCTGCTCTCTAAAAACATACGGAAATATCACTGGATTTCCATTAGTCTGATTACAGCACGGAATAATAATTTTATCCGGATTTTCTTCAAATGCCTTTAAAAGTTTTTTTATGGTTTTTTCTTTTATATATGGCTGATCCGCAACAAAAAACATAAATCCATCCACAAGTCCGGCTTTTTGAACTCCCAGCCTTATAGAAACACTCTGCCCCAAAAATGACTCCTCGTTTTTTACATAATTAAAGCCTGTTTCAGAAGCCTTTCGTAAAACATCATTATCTTTTGCAACAACAATAACATCTTTGAAGCAACCTGTGCAGTTCTTAACTGCTTCAAAAATATATTCATAAATATGCTTGTCGCCGATTTTCATCTTAAGCTTATTTTGATTCATTCTTTTTGATAAGCCTGCAGCCATTATTATTGCATCAACATTCATAATATACTCCTTTTTCCAAAGAGCCAAGAATAATTTTAAAGTTATAAGGCTTATTTACCGCACTTTTTTTAAGATAATCTGATAGTTCCTTCACCACATTTATTTCTTCTCTTGTTTCAGCTTTATTAAAAAACAAATAAAGACTGCCTTTTGAGTTTTTAAATATTCCATTTTTATTTGAACAGATTTTCCTTATTGACTCAAAATCAACATATTCACTTTTTTCAGTTAATATATTAAATTCATCAATTCCATATATAAAGTCTTTTTCTGCCCTTTTATTTATATAATCAGCAGGAAAAATACCTATGGTCTTGTTTGTTCTTTTCAGCACAGGAGGTTCATGATCCTTCCAGCCCTTAATAGGAAGATTGCGGGATCCATCTGATTCCAACAGCACTATGTCAAAGTCTTTAACTATGCATTCCAAATCATCATCGTCAATGCCTATTAATTTGTTTGTCAGGGAATCAAGTTTTTTTGACACAACGGTAATTGAATTATTGGCATTTGGTTTATTCATAAAATAACTTTCTATATTACAATACAAATAATCGCAGTCTCCTGCAGATGGCATCATTATTTTTGTGCTTGTGCTCGCAAGAACCCTGTATTCATTTCTAAGTTCGTTTGCCAACTTAAACAACATCGTTGATTTACCGCCGCTTCCTACTATTGATACTACATCGCCTTTTTCTATGCTTAATATTTCTTTGATCTCCTTCATGCTATCACCAATAATATTTTAACATTAATATATATAAATGTCATCCTTGGATGCCATGTAATTAAAAGTTTAGCCATGCAAGCACCGTCCAGGCAGGCATTCGCACCATATTCGTAAATAAGTGTGGATTGGCTGCGTAAACGGCAACATAGCAAGAGGCCTTTTTAGCAACACGAAATATTTCGTAATTAGATGACATTCATACAAAATAAGGCTCTGTTATTTTTTATACGCTGTATTCTCTAAAGGGAGTTTATGTCTAAAGTTTCCGTCTTTTTTATAGTAAGCATTCTGGCAGGCCGGAGCACCTGGTATAACCACTATTTCACCCAGCCCCTTCGCTCCGTATGCTACACTGTTAGGATTGTTTTTCTCAATTAAATGAACATCAACCGGAGGCATTTGAGTTGACCTGAACAGTCCAAGAGTTCCGTATTTGACCTGTGGGACTCCATCCTTCAGCGGCAAATCCTCTGTTAAGCCGTATCCAAGCCCCATGGCTACACCTCCTTCAATCTGGCCTCTTGCGGCAACAGGATTTATTGCTCTTCCTACGTCGTGTGCCGCAATTACCTTGACCAGTTTACCCTGATTATCTATTATAACCAACTGAGTTGCATATCCGTATGCTATGTGGCTTACCGGATTTGGTTTATCTGAACCAAGAGGATCAGTTTTGAAATCAAATTCGCCTTTGTAAATTTTACCTTCAAGCTCTTCAAGCTTCATCCCGCTATCCATATCCTTTTTGAGTTTTAACGAAGCCACGCGAGCTGCTTCTCCGGTAAATACCGTCTGCCTTGATGCCGTGGTAGTTCCTGCATCAGGCGAATGACTTGTATCCGGATGGTCAACAATTATCTTATCATTGGGCAGCCCTGTTGTTTCACATACAATCTGATATATGACAGTCTGAACTCCTTGACCTATTGCACCTGCTGAGGATCTTGCGTGAACAATTCCGTCAATAACCTCAAGATTACACCTGCCTGCATCAGGCACCGCAACGCCCAATCCCGCGTTTTTCATAGCACATGCTATGCCAACATGGTAATTTAAATCTTCTTCATATTTATCAAAATCTGCTTTTACCGCCTCCAGTGTTTCTGCCATTCCTGTTCCATCATCTGCAATCTGGCCATTAGGCAGCGATTGACCCGGCCTTATTGCATTTCTGTACCTTATTTCCCATCCTGAAATACCGGTTTTTTCGGCAAGCTGGTTAATTAAACTTTCTATAACAAATGCGGATTGTGTAACTCCAAAGCCTCTAAATGCTCCTGCCGGCGGATTGTTTGTATAGTACGCATTACCTTCTATATCTACGTTCTGGTAATTGTACGGACCTCCGGCATGAGTGCACGCCCTTTGAAGAACAGGTCCACCCAAAGAACCGTAGGCACCTGTATCAGATGTAAGTCTTGCCTTCATTCCCTGAAAGATTCCATTTTCATCGCACCCTATTGATGCGTATATCTTCATTGCGTGTCGCTTGGGATGATAGTTTATGCTTTCCTGCCTGCTGAAATATACTTTCACAGGGCGCTTCAAAAGAAACGCACAAAGAGCCGCCTGATGCTGCACGCTCATATCTTCTTTACCGCCGAACCCTCCTCCGACAGCCGCACTTTTTATTCTCACTTTCTCCTTTGGTATTCCAAGATACAGTGCCAATTCATTATATTCATCATAAATTCCCTGTCCTCCTGTTATTACCTCTACACCATCATCCCCGATAGGTACGCCGACTGAAGTTTCAGGCTCTAGGAATGCGTGCTCGGTAGGCGGAAGATCAAATGTACCTTCCACAACATACTTAGAATTTTTCAGCGCCTTTTCTGCATCCCCTCTTTTAACTTCTTGATGCGAAAACAAATTATTTTCAGGGATAACCATTTTCCCAAACTGCATAAAGCCTTCACTATGAATTTGGTGAGCCCCGGGAGCTGCTGACTCATCGGGGTTTGTAATCGGTATTAACTCTTCGTATGATACATTAACCGCTTTAACAGCTGCTTCTGCCTGTTCTCTTGTCTCTGCAACAACCATTGCAATGGTATCACCAATGAATTTTGTCTGCTCGCCCACATCAATCATACCCGGCCAGTCATGAGCAAGATGCCCTATATATCTTTTCCCCGGAATGTCCTTTGCTGTAAACACCGCCACAACACCCGGCATTTTTAAAGCTTCTGAAGTATCTACAGACAGCACTTTTGCACGTGCGTACTTGCTGAATACATTTTTTCCGTAGAGCATACCTTCAAAATTGAAATCATCTGAATACTTTGCTTTTCCAAGAGCCTTATCCTTGGCATCTATCCTTAAAATATCCTGACCAATTCTTACGCTTTTTTCTTCTTTTGGTATATCAGTATTTTCTCTTAAAATTTTTGCCGCCATCATAATAGCTTCTTCAATTTTTGCATACCCCGTGCACCTGCATATATTTCCTCTTATTGCCTTCTTAACATCGTCCTTTGAAGGATCACTGTTTACATCAATAAGTGCTTTAGCACATATAACCATACCTGGTATACAAAAACCGCACTGCACAGCTCCGGCTTTTGCAAATGCATAGCTGTAAACATCTTTTTCTCTATCCGACAAGCCTTCTACAGTCACAATTTTCTTGCCTTCAAACTTGGACAGCTTCATTACACACGATTTTACAACCTTTCCATCTGCAATTATTGAGCAGGCACCGCAAGCACCTTCATCACAGCCGTTTTTCACAGAGATTAATTTCAATTCATCTCTTAAGTAATCCATAAGACTTTTATCTTTATCTGTTTCATAAACTACTCCGTTTATATTTAAAGAATACATATTAGTCTTCCTTTCCTTTTTTATTTATTCTCTGAATAAATTTACCGGTACATTCCTGTATCTTCAACTTTTCATTTTCGACGATAATATTTCCCCTCTGTATTGTTGTTTCCACAACATAATCTATTTCAAAGCCTTCATATGCACAGTAATCAGATGCACCATGCCTGTTTTTCTGACTTATTTTTTGCTTTTCTTTTTTTAAAATTATGATATCGGCATCAGCCCCTATTTGCAGGCTGCCTTTTTTAGGGTATAATCCAAAAATTACCGATGGATTAGTACAAAGTTTATCGATAAGTGTATTAATCGATATACCTCTTTTTATTCCTTCCGTCAGCACAATTTCCATTCTTTCTTCGACTCCCGGTACTCCTCCCGGAGCAATTCTGAAGTCAGCTTTTCCATCTAGTTTCTGATTAAACAAAAATGGACAATGATCTGTCGCTATAACATCTACATCGTTATTCTCTATTCCCATCCATAAAGCCTCAACATCATCCTGTTTTCTCAATGGAGGTGACATTATATATTTTAAACCTTCATTGTTTTCTTTTCTGTAGCATTCTTCTGTCAAAATTAAATATTGCGTGCATGTTTCACAATATATGTTTTTTACTCCTCTTCTTCTTGCTGAAATAATTTCATTAAGACCTTTTTTTGTAGATACATGTACAAAATACAGGTGCGGATACCCTGCAATCTCACTTAAGTATATCATCCTGTTAATAGCCTCTGCTTCAGTAAAATCAGGCCTGGTAACAGCATGGTAAATCGGTTTTGTTTTTTCCAGTCTGCCGTAGTATGATCTTAAATATTGTATAGCTCCGTCGTTTTCCGCATGTACTGCAATTACAGCGCCAGTTTCTTTTGCCTTAGACAAAACCATTAATATTTCTTTGTCGCTTAGCATATGGCTGTATGTCATATATATTTTAAAGCTTGAAATTCCCTCATCAGTAAGCTCCCGCACTTCGTTTAAAATGTTTTCATCAACATGCTGAAAAACGCCGTGAAAACTGTAATCAATTAATGATTTTTCTTTTGCAAGCTTGTGATATTCGTTAATCATATAATGCAAATTAGAACCTTCGGGCCCAAAAGCAATATGATCTATAATCGTTGTTGTACCTCCAAAAGCCGCAGCTGTCGTGCCTGAGTTAAAATCATCGACAGCCCTGTAATTTCCTAAATCCAGATCCATATGAGTATGAACATCGACTCCTCCTGGAATTACTAATTTTCCGGATACATCTATTTCTTTATAATTATTCTTATTATCTAAACTTTTTCCTATTGTTTTTATTGTACCGTTTTCAATCAGTATATCGGCTTCATAACCTTCACTGTTGTTCCTTATTAATCCGTTTTTTATTAATAGATTCAAGGTAACCTCCTAATAAAAAGCACACTTTATCAATTACAATACTGCACGCTGTCAAAAATATTGCTGCATCATATATAGCCTCAGGTAGCCAATACGCGCAAGAATACGCGTATTGGCCTTCTTTGAATGATGTTGACAGTCTGATTCTTCACCATCCGTAATTAACAATGCATATTGCTTTATTCGCTATTTCTTTTCCATAGCTTCACGCTCTGCTTTTTCTTCTGCTATGGTCTTTTTAGGTAATAAAAGATTTAACATAAATACTACAACTGTTGCTAAAACAACCGGGGAGCTTGCAAATACCATTTTAAACCATGACGGCAGATATTGAAGTCCCTCACTAGGTATTTGAGTTATACCCATGCCAAGTGCAATACCAAGGCCTACAATAGTTGTATTTCTTACAGACATTTCGTCCTGAACTATTAACTTCATACCAGTCATGGTAATTTGAGCAAAAACAGAAATAGTTGCACCTCCGATTACACACTGAGGTATTGAAGTCATAACAGCACCAAATTTCGGTATGAATCCTGCGAACAGTATCATGAGAGCAGTAATTCTGAATACTTTAAGGCTTACAACCTTGGTCATTGCTACTATCCCAACATTTTGACTGTATGTAGCCGTAGGAAGAGCCCCTATTAAAGAACCTATAATGCTTGTTACTCCGTTTGCCTTAATACCGCCTGAAAGCTCTTCATCTGTAGCTTCTCTGTCCATCCCACCAACTGTTGTACCAGATAAATCTCCAACAGCCTGCACTGAATTCACTACAAACATCACCGCCATACTTATGACCGCAGCAACCGGAAATTCCAATTTGTACGGCATTATAGCAGGAAGATTAAACCAATCTGCCGAATATATTGAATCAAATGATACTATTCCTGCAATTAAGCTTGCTATATATCCTACAACAATACCCATTAATATTGCAGCTAACTTTATATATCCTTTTCCAAACATGTTACACAATAAAACCACAGCAAGTGTTAATAAAGCAATTCCCCAATATACTAATCCTCCATATCTTGGATCCGTAGATTGAAATCCTCCTGCCATATAGTTAACAGCAACTCTGTATAAAGACAACCCTATAGTAAACACCACTGTTCCTGCTACCATGGGAGGAAAAAATCTTCTGATTTTCTTAATAAATACACCTACCAAGAAAGCTGTAAAACCACCTATCATCTGTGCTCCCAATACAGCACCTATTCCATATTCTCCGCCTATAGCCAATATTGTAGGTATATATGCAAAGCTAACTCCAATAATAACCGGAAGCTTGGACCCTATTCCAAACATAGGGAAGGTTTGAATAAGTGTTCCTATTGCTGCAATGAACATACTTGCCTGCACCAGCTGAATCTGCTGGCTCGGACTAAATCCTACAGCCCCCGCCAACACCAATGCAGGCAGTACATTACCTACTATCATTGCAAGCAAGTGCTGCAACGACATTGGCATTGCCGAACTCAATCCTGGGTTACTGTCAAGATTGAACAATGATTTGTTAGCAGTTGTATTGTTATTTTTCATAATTGTTTCTCCTTATTTTTAGTATTGGCATGCATGCTTTCAAACAATAAAAGTGTGCGGCTGCATATCAAGCCTCATACATGCCCATATCATGCTGCTTTGCAGAATAATTAATATGCTTCATTCATAATTACATCAACGGCCAGATTTTCTTTACCCTATCTCTCGACTCAGACATTATTTTCTTTGTATCTGCTGTCTGTATTTCCCTGTTTCTCATAACAAATCTACCGTTTATAACAGTGTCGTTTACAAGCCTTCCGGATATTCCAAACAAGACATGCCCAAACCAGCTGTTTTCATTCATCGGTGTAAGCGGATCATAATCAATCGTAATAATATCCGCATATGCACCTTTAGCTAGAACTCCCAATTTTCTTTTGAAATACTTTTCAAGAATTTTAGGATTGTTATTAAACTGCATTTTTTTAGTTTCCGCAAAACCTGCGGTAGGGTCGCAAAGATGATGGCTTTGCAATATATTTGCTACCTTCATTGACTCAAACATATCATTAGTATATGCATCTGTACCAAGTCCTACTCTCAGCCCATGCCTAAGCATTGACAACACGGGCGGACATCCTACCGCATTGTTCATATTTGATTCAGGATTGTGAACCACACTTGTATCTGTCTCTTTTAATATTTCAATTTCTCTTTGATTTGTATGAACGCCGTGAACTGCAATAGTTCGTTCACCCAGTATTCCAAAATCATGTAATCGTTCAACTACCCGCCTGCCATATTTTTTCAGGGAATCATACTGGTCTTCAATTCCTTCAGCCACATGAATATGATAGCCGTCATACAATCCTTCCATAGCTTCTCTTACTTTATACATGGTTTCGTTTGACAATGTAAACGATGCGTGTAGGCCGAATAATGCCTTTACCATTTCACTGTCATTATTTTGACAAGCTTTAATAAAGTTAATATTTTCTTCAATTTCCTTTAATGCAGTTTCTTTTCCATCTCTGTCAGACACCTCATAGCATAGTGAAGTTCTTATCCCCAGCTTCTCTGCTGCATCTGCAATGGCTAACAAACTCCCTGTAGCTGAATTTGGTCCAGAATGATGATCTATAAGGGTTGTTACACCATTTTGAATTGATTCTATATAGGTAGTCAATGCATTCAGTCTTACATCCTCAAGAGTCAGTTTTCTATCCAAGCTCCACCACAAATTTTCCAGCACGGTGAAAAAGTCCACGGCAGGCTTTGAAATTGACATCCCTCTTGCATAAGCACTGTATATATGACTATGTGCACATATCATACCTGGCATTATTACTTTGCTATTAACATCAATGAATTGTTCTTCCGGGTATTTTGCTTTGATGATTGCAGTTTCACCAACATCTTCTATAATGTTTTCCCTAACCAGAACTGCTCCATTTTCAATGAATGTATTAAATGAATCATTAGTAATAATTTTACCATTGCCTATAATCATAATTAACTCCTTTTCATTACGAGTGTATCCATGTACCGGTTTTTCCAGCCAGTCCGTCAGCTGCTTTTTCTAACGAAGTAATCAATGCCTTTCGTCCTTGTTTCGATGTTACAAATGACATCGCAGCTTTAACTTTAGGAAGCATAGATCCTTCCGCAAACTCCTTGTCAGCAATATATTTTTCTGTTTGCTTCAACGTTAAATCTGACAGCCATTCTTGATCAGGCTTTCCAAACTTAATTGCCACTTTTTCTACTGCTGTTAGAACAACAAAGCTGTCTGCATCTATTTTATCAGCCAGTAATGAACTGGCAAAATCTTTGTCAATTACAGCCCCCACTCCTTTTAAGTGATTTCCTTCTCTAACAACAGGGATTCCGCCTCCGCCGCAGGCTATTACGATTTCACCCCCCTTTAACAATGTTTCAATAGTTTCAATCTCTACTATATCCTGTGGTTTTGGAGAAGCGACTACTCTTCTGTATCCGCGACCGGAATCTTCAACAACTGTAATGCCTTTTAAGCGAGCATCCTCTGCTTCCTGCTCTGTCATGAAAGGCCCTATAGGTTTTGTAGGTCTTTCAAAAGCCGGGTCATTTTCGTCAACTACAACCTGAGTAATAATTGATGTTACTGATTTCTTAATTCCTCTGCTTAATAATTCCTCGCGCAATGTGTTTTGCAAATCATAACCTATATATGCCTGGCTCATTGCAACACACATAGATAACGGCATAAACGGAAATTTCTTATCTATCTTTCCGTATTCAGAAAATGCATTGTTTATCATGCCTACCTGAGGCCCATTTCCGTGTGCCACGACAACATTATATCCTGCATCTACCAAATCGGCTATGGCTGAAGCGGTATGCTTAACGGCCTCCATCTGTTCAGCCAAAGTGCTTCCGAGAGCATTTCCTCCCAAAGCTATTACTATTTTTTTATTCATAACTTCTTCCTTTCAGATATTTTCCAATAACATTATTATTGTAATAAATATGGGTGTTCTCTTACCATGGTTTCAAGAATCTTCTCAATTAAATTCTTATTTTCACCTGAGTTTTCAAAATCATATACATACTCTTTTTTATCTTCATTTCTTAATAAAAATTTATTATCCTTCATTTTAAGGATACCGGCATTTTCAGAATTCTCAAATTCATCCTTATCGGCAAATACTGTTACTTTTTTAAGATAAGGAAATCCTCCTCTGGTGCAGAATGTATGACAGTTGTCACATTCATTACATCTGTTTTCGATGTGCACAATCTGATACGGAGCATCAAATCTATCATCGTACACCTTTATATTAGCGCGATTCGGACAAACGTCTACACAAATTCCGCAATTAACCTTGAAGCAGTCATACACAGGAAGAGTATTATCTAAAAATCTTCCGTTTCCTTTGTTTTTATACTTTAAATCAGTCTTTGCTTCTTCAGCAACGTATTTTACAGCCTTAACATCAAGTTCGCCTAACTCTATTTGCTCTTCTAAAATCTTTTCCATCAATACTTTAAGATTTTTATACCCTCCAGGCTTCAGTAAAAGCGTAGAAACAGTAAGAGGCGCAACTCCAGTTTTAAGAACAGTCGACACGTTGTTTTTGTCAATTCCCCCTGATAGTGATATGTGTACATTTCCTTCCAATGCCTCGGCAAACATTGCTGCCACTCCCATAGCTATAGGATATAACGGCTTACCGGAAAGATACATACTGTCACCGGAAAGAACTTTCCTGGAATTATATACGGGCAAAGTGTTCGTCAGCTTTATACCTGTATGCACACCATGTTCATTGCCAATCTGTTTTAACTTTTTAACAATATCCACTGCCATATCGAATTTCAAATCATGATCAAAATCTTCCTGCCTTATGACAACATCGTTATAACCTAAATTATCTAATATGCGTCTCACATTTTCAAATCCTAAAAGCGTAGGATTGCATTTAATGAACGTATTTATTTTTTTGTTTTTAATTAGATGAGCAGCTATGTCTAAAATCTCCTCCGCTTTAGCACCGTGCATTGTTGAAAGCGTCACGGTATTCGTAATTTTGGGGGTAATTTTATCCAAGTCCTCAATTCGCAGTTTTTTAAATCTGCTTATGTTGTTTCTTAAAATACACATGCATTCATTGTATATTTCTGTGTTTTTTGCATCCTTCAAATTATCTATGAAATCAGATATCTTCTTGGACTGTATGCCTTCAAGGTTGTATCCCACACTAATATTAAATACAAAGTCCTTTATATCGGACAGCCCCAATTCAATTGCCATTGCCTGAATTAAAACCGATCCCTTAATGTATTCTGCTGCCGCTTCCTCTACAGTAAGCTCTGTGGACCATTCAACATTATAACCTACATTTTTTACATCTATGCACGGTTTTTCAATCATAGCCTGCATTTGTTCACCGTCGATTATTTGAACGGTCTTAAGCTCAAAGAACCTCGCTCCTGTTACATAAGCAGCCAGCAGATTTTGTGCTAATTGGGTGTGGGGGCCTGCAGCCGGTCCCAATGGATATCTTAAATACTCGTCATTAAAGATCATTTTAAGCCTATCATTAACATCCGTAAAAAAGTCCTTCTTGTCAATTTCAAATATCCTGCTCTTTGTGTAATAATCCTGCAGGCAATTTTCAACAAGATATTCAAATGGTAACGCATTCATTATATCGCTCATAGTAATCGCCTTTCTTCAGTAACGAGACGGGGGACGGAAATTCCGTCCCTAGCCTGAACCTATTTAATTATTTGTTATCAGTGTATATTGTAGGAAGTGCAGCATATACCGCAGCACATTTAACTAAATCCTCTTTCCATGTTTTTTCGTTAGGTGCATGCGCCTGTGCTTCTGCTCCCGGTCCGAAGCCTATTACAGGAATACCATTTCGCCCCATTATAGAAACTCCATTTGTTGAGAATGTCCATTTGTCCGTAAGTGGACGAACCTTTCTCATTTCATCCGTTTCCGGAGAACCGCTTCTGATCGTTCCATAAAGTCCCATATATGCTTCTTCCATTGCTTTTGTAACACTGTGATCCTCAGGAATTACCCAAGTTGGGAAGTAACATTCAATAGGATATACCAATCCTGTGTAGCTTGGCCTATCATAATTATACATACTTACTTTTGCGCCGTATTTTTTAACAGCTGGCAATTGGCGAATTTCCTCAAGACAACTTTCCCAGGTTTCACCGGCAGTCATACGTCTGTCTAATGAAATCGAGCATGAGTCTGCAACTGCACAGCGGCTTGGTGAAGTAAAGAAAATCTGAGAAGTTGTCACAGTTCCTCTTCCAAGGAATCGAGCTTCTTTCCATTCGCCGTTGTATTTTTCATCCAGCATCTTTACCAGGCCTTTAACTTCTTTATCATCAGTAGCATCATTTTCATTAAGATCTCTTATATTCATTAATATTTCAGCCATTTTATAAATTGCGTTGTCTCCTCTTTCCGGAGCCGAACCGTGGCAAGATACGCCCTGAACATCAACGCGGATTTCCATACGTCCTCTTTGACCTCTGTAAATACCGCCATCGGTAGGTTCTGTTGATACAACAAACTCAGGTCTTATTTTGCCTTCTTTAATTATATATTCCCAGCATAGACCATCACAATCTTCTTCCTGAACAGATCCGACAACCAATGCTGTATATTGATCATTTAAAAGGCCTAAGTCCTTCATAATTTTTGCTCCGTAAACAGATGATACAATACCTCCCAACTGATCGGAGGTACCGCGCCCGCCTATCTCAGTTTCAGATTCAAATCCCTCATACGGGTCAAAATTCCAGTTTGCAATATTTCCTATACCAACGGTATCAATATGAGCGTCAAACCCAACCAATGTTTTTCCTGTTCCCATATATCCGAGAACATTTCCCTGAGGATCTATCTCAACCTTATCAAATCCCACCGATTTCATTTCTTGTGCAATGCGGTCAACTACGCCTTTTTCCTCACACGACTCACCGGGAATAGCTACCAAATCTCTTAAAAATTTAGTCATTTCTTTTTCATATCCTTGTGCAGCCTGCTTAATTTTATTAAAATCTAAATTTGCCATTTCTTCTTCCTCCAACTATCTTTCTAATCTTGCTTTATTTTTATCTACCAAGTTTTGTAATGTCTCTACTGGATTTTTAATTTTCTGTAAGAATATCATAGATGCTATAATATAAGGTTTGTAGCTTGCTTCTTTATAAAGAGGAATCCTGTATCTGTCAAACACACTGGCATCAACTTCACCTTCCGCACAGCTCAAACCAGTTATATCAGCAGGAAGACAGTGAAGATACAGAGCTTTCCCCTCTTTTGTAGTCTTCATCAGCTCCTCAGTACAAGCCCAGTCCTTATGATTTGCATTTTGAGCCAGCAGCTTCTTTTCCAGCTCTTTTATTTCATCGAATTTGCCTTCACCATAAAGATTTGTTCTTTCTTCCATTGCCGCGAAAGGAGCCCAGCTCTTAGGATATACTATATCAGCATCTTTGAATGCTTCAGCCATGGAGTTTGTTTTTGTAAATGACCCTCCGTACTGCTCGGCGTTTTTCTTTGCAACTTCTTCAACCTCAGGCATTATTTCATATCCTTCAGGATGAGCAAGAACTACGTCCATTCCAAATCTTGTAAGCAATCCGATTATCCCCTGAGGAACAGACAGAGGCTTTCCGTATGAAGGTGAATATGCCCATGTCATAGCTATTTTCTTGCCCTTAAGATTTTCGATTCCTCCAAATTCATTTATCAAGTGAAGAGCATCTGCCATTGTTTGAGTTGGATGATCTATATCACACTGCAGATTAACAATTGTGGGTCTTTGCTCCAACACGCCATCCTTGTAGCCTTCTTCAACATATTCCGCAACAGACTTCTGATAAGTGTGACCTTTCCCGATATACATGTCATCACGTATGCCTATTACGTCAGCCATAAATGAAATCATATTTGAAGTTTCCTTTACAGTTTCCCCATGAGCTATTTGTGATTTACCCTCATCCAAGTCCTGAATTTCCAGTCCTAAAAAATTGCAGGCAGAAGCAAATGAAAATCTTGTTCTTGTTGAATTATCTCTAAACAATGAAATACCCAAGCCTGAATCAAATATTTTAGGGCTTATATTGTTCTCTCTCATGTACCTTAGAGTTTCAGCAACTGTAAATATAGCTTCCAATTCTTCTTGAGTTTTATCCCATGTCAAGAAAAAATCGTTGTGATAAAGATCCTTGTAATCTAATTTTTTTAAATTTTCTAACAATTCATTGAAATTCTTATTCATTTCTCTCTCCTTAATAGTCATTTAATTTTTAATAGAACCTGAACTTTATTTATATATTGGATTATTCTTATTTATTTGGATATAATCCATTCCAAACAATATCCCTGTATCCTTCGAAATATGTGTCGCCTTCCGTGCTGAACATAAGTACAACAGAATTTTGGTCAAGCTTCAAAACTTCTTTGATACCTTTAAGCTCTCCTGACTTCATTACCTGTGAGACAACTCCCATAGTAGCTGCTCCGCTTTCTCCTGATATAACTCTTTCATCTCCCTTAAGAGGATTACCTAAAACTCTCATTCCATGCGCAGCCGTTTCTTCTGGGACTGACAAAAAGTTATCTGCATACGCATGTAAAACAGGCCATCCTATTGTGACCGGCTCTCCACACGCAAGACCTGCCATAATAGTATTCATTTCTCCTGTAACAGGATGCAGTTTACCATCATCAGCTTTAGCAGTTTTATACAAGCACGCCGCCTTGCTAGGCTCAACAATAGTTATCAAAGGTTTATCATCTGCATATATTGATGAAAAAAATCCGCACACGGCCGATGCCATAGAACCAACACCTGCCTGCAGAAAGATATGAGTCGGTTTCTTATTTTCTTTTTTTAGTTTCAAATAAGCTTCATATGCCATTGACATATATCCCTGCATAATCCACCTTGGCAGTTCCTCATATCCTGGCCACGATGTATCTTGAACCATCACATAGCCGTTTCTTTCAGCTAATTCATTGCAATACCTTACAGTATCATCATAGTTCCACTCAGTTATTTCGCATACAGCTCCGTGAGCTCTTATCCTGTCACGCCTTTCCAGAGCACTGCCCTTTGGCATATATACTATGGCTTTTTGCTTTAATTGCTCAGCCGTCCACGCAATACCTCTGCCGTGATTTCCATCAGTTGCCGTTATAAATGTAAGTTCACCTAATTTCTTTTTTACCTCATCGGAAATAAGTGTATTATACGGAAGCTCATCGATATCCTTCCCAAGCTTCTTTGCTATATATTGTCCAATTGTAAAACTTCCGCCCAAAACCTTAAATGCATTTAGGCCAAACCTATAAGATTCATCCTTAACAAACACATCACTTAACCCGAGATATTTTGCTAACTCCTTTAATTCAACAAGTGGAGTTTCAGAATATTGATCAAAACTTGAATGATATTTTAAAACCTTTTTAGCTACATCTTCATTTAAAAAACTTAAATCTGTTTTATCTCTTTTAGAGACGTTATTTTGTACTAAATCATATTTAACAGTCATTTCTACTACCTTTCTTAAATAATTTTACAGTAATATTAATAGCAAAATACGTGCCAGCTTTTTTTCGCATTTCAATTTTATTTTTTTAGTTTTATACAAAGTGTAATTTTTATTCCTTGATATTTCAATATGTGCACTATTCATTAAATTTTGCTCAAATTATTCAATTCTTACAAGAAATATTATATTACAACGCTTTTTATCAAATTGATAAAAATTTATCATTTTGATAAACGGTTTAAGATTTGAATTTTATTAACAATAATTTTATGATATTATTACGAAGTGCAGTTTTCATATGGTTTTCATTGATTAATAATTAACAAATTAAATAATATTATTTTGCCACAAACAAATTTTGATAAACATTATTATCATTTTGATAATTTTTATTAAAAGCAAATGAAATTCGACAAAAAATATTGATTATTTTTACTACATACACAGATAAAAGCCCCTACAAACAATATTTATTATTAAAATCTTTTAAAGCGTGTCATAATAAAAAAACCTCCGTCGCTTAATGCGCAACGAAGGTTCAATCTTATTGCAGCTTCCTGTACAACGTAGCAATTCCTATACCCAGGGCGTTGGCCGCCTCAATCTTGCCTTCCGTTGTATTTCCGTAATATTCTACTGCCTTTCTAATTTCCTCATATTCCATTTCCTTTAAAGTTCTTATTTTATCTTTTTTTATACTTACTTTGTAATCCTCTTTCTTTATATTAATAGGAAGAGCATTATCGTTTATGATACCTCTCTCCATCATATTTACCATAAATTCAACAGTATTTTCCAACTCTCTTACATTGCCGTACCATGGATATTCAATAAGCTTTTGCATGGTTTTATCTTCAATTCTAACAAAATTCTTACCGAACATCTTTCTATAGTAATGTACAAAATGATAAATCAGATCTTTAATATCCTCTTTCCTTTCTCTAAGGGGAGGAATCTCTATAGGTATAACATTAAGCCTGTAATACAAATCTTCGCGAAATTTATTTTCTGTAATCATTTGTCTCAAATTCTTGTTTGTGGCAGCTATTATTCTCACATCAAGCGGAATGACTTGGTTTGAGCCTATTCTTATTACCTTTTTATCCTGAATAACTCTCAATAGTTTTGATTGAAGATAAATAGGCATATCACCTATTTCGTCTAAAAAAATCACACCGTGGTTTGCCAGCTCAAATTTTCCTATTTTTCCGTTAGGATCTGCTCCTGTAAATGCTCCCTTCACATAGCCAAACAGTTCACTTTCCAGCAGAGGCTCAGGTATTGCCGCACAGTTTATAGCCACAAACCTATTATTTCTTCTATCTGAATTCTGCCATATTGCCGTAGCTACGACTTCTTTTCCGCTTCCGCTTTCTCCTGTTATAAGAACTGTTGAAAATGAATTTGAAACCTTTATAATCTCTTCTTTAAGCTCAATCGTTTTTTTGCTGCTCCCTATAATTTTGTCAGTATTCAGCGCATTAACCGTTGAAGTCATAGCATATATATTTGACTGAATGTCGTTTAAATCTTTGAACAGCATTACCTGCTTATACATAGGGTTTTCAGAAACATCATATATGTCACCGATAACCGTATTTACATTTTCTCCTATCCTGACCCTGTACTCCTTACTGTTATTGACAGTGTCTCCTGTTGCTTCTATAAAAATTTTTTCATTATTTATTACTCGTGATATCCCCAGCTGTTTCTTAGCACTGAGATTTATAGTGTCTACATTTCCTTCGTTGTTAATTATAATAGCCCCTTCATCCATGCTTCGTGTTATCAGCTTAAGCATATTTATAATTGCTACTTTATTCTTTTCCTCTTCATATTCATAAGCTTTTGCAGCAATGAAATCAGCAATCTGTGACAAAAAATCCAGGTAGCTGTCCAGATTGTCCACTATAAACTTCTTTGATTCCAAACTGGCACAGGCCATACCTATTACACCTATTATTTGTCCCTTCATATTTATAGGCATTGATATTTCAAATGCTTCGCCGCAGTCTTCCTTAAGACTACAATTTTTGCATCTTTCATCTTTCCCGGGTTCAAGCACTATTTGTCTTTCACCGGTTGCTATGGCATTTTTATAGACATGAGAATTTTCAGATACGTCCGTATTTATTCCTTCACTGAATATACCTGTGCCCGCAACTCTTATTAACTTTGAGTTAACTACCTCTACATCAACCTTGGCAATTTCAGCCGTAATTTTCGCATACTTTTGGACCGTCTCAGCAATGTTAGACAAGTTATACATAAATTTCACCCTAATAGTAATTTTGCTTTACATTATATCATATTTGTTTTTTAAAGAAAATATAAAATATTACGGCTAATTCATATATTAGATTCATAAAAAAAGAGGCATTTCAAAATTACATAATTCTGAAACGCCTCTAAATATTATTAAATTAAATTTTTATATATAGTTATTGGTTCTCAGCGGTTTGGACACTTATTACATCATGCCGCCCATTCCACCCATACCGCCCATGCCGCCCATGCCTGGGTTCATAGCCGGCTCTTCTGTTTTAGGTTCATCTGCAACTGCAGCCTCTGTTGTCAATAGCATAGAAGCTACTGAAGCCGCATTCTGCAGAGCTGATCTTGTAACCTTAGTAGGATCAACAATACCTGCTTCAATCATATTTACATATTTTTCATTTAAAGCATCAAATCCTACACCTTTGTCGCTGCTCTTAATTTTGTCAACTATTACTGATCCTTCAAGACCTGCATTAATAGCAATTTGTCTGATTGGCTCTTCTAATGCTTTTTCTATAATTTTTGCACCTGTCTTTGCATCTCCTGCCAGTGACTCTGCAACTTTAGATACAGCTTTTGCAGTAGCCAGCATAGCAACTCCTCCTCCTGCTACAAGTCCTTCTTCAACTGCTGCTCTTGTAGCATTTAAAGCATCTTCAATTCTTAATTTTTTGTCCTTCATTTCAGTTTCAGTTGCAGCACCTACGTTTATAACAGCAACTCCACCTGTTAATTTAGCCAGTCTTTCCTGCAATTTTTCTTTATCAAATTCAGAAGTTGTATCTTCCCATTGAGATTTTATCTGTTTTACTCTTTCGCTGATTTCTTCCTGTGAACCTGCACCGTTAACAATTATAGTATTTTCTTTATCTATTTTAACTGTTCCGGCACTTCCCAGCATATCTACAGTTGCTTCTTTCAGATCATATCCTAATTCTTCAGTAATTACCTGACCACCTGTTAATATAGCAATGTCTCTCAACATTTCTTTTCTTCTGTCCCCAAATCCTGGAGCTTTTACAGCTACACAGTTGAATGTTCCTCTTAACTTATTGAGAACCAGTGTAGCAAGTGCTTCACCTTCTATGTCTTCAGCTATTATTACAAGTGATTTTCCTGCCTGAACTATTTGCTCTAATATAGGTAAAATTTCCTGAATATTAGTAATTTTTTTATCAGTTATAAGTATATATGGGTTTTCCAAAACAGCTTCCATTTTTTCTGTATTTGTAACCATGTAAGCAGATAAGTAACCTCTGTCAAATTGCATACCTTCTACAACTGTTAACTCAGTTCCCATAGTTTTGGATTCTTCAACAGTAATAACTCCGTCTTTTCCAACTTTATCCATAGCATCAGCTATTAATCTTCCTATCTCTTCATCTCCTGCAGAAATAGAAGCAATCTGTGCGATTTCCTCGGAAGTTTCTACTGTCTTTGTTGAACTTTTAAGTTCTGCAACAGAAGCTTCTACTGCAGCCTTGATTCCTCTTCTCAAAATCATTGGGTTAGCTCCGGCAGCTACGTTCTTTAATCCTTCTCTGATTATTGCCTGAGCTAAAAGTGTTGCTGTTGTAGTTCCATCGCCAGCTACATCATTTGTCTTAGTTGCAACTTCTTTTACCAACTGAGCACCCATGTTTTCATATGGATCTGATAATTCTATCTCTCTAGCTATTGTAACACCATCATTAGTTATTACAGGTGATCCAAAAGATTTTTGCAATACAACATTTCTTCCTTTAGGTCCTAATGTAACTTTTACTGTATCTGCCAGCGCATTAACGCCTTTTTCCATTGCGCGGCGAGCATCTTCATCAAATTTTATTATTTTTGCCATTTCATACACCTCTCTTTTTTATTATTCAACAACTGCCAAAACATCAGATAATTTGATAATAATTAATTCTTCACTATCAATCTTAACTTCTGTTCCTGCAAATTTAGAAAAAATTACTTTGTCTCCAACTTTTATTTCATCTTTTTTCTTTTCATCAGAAGTAATTCCGGCTCCAACCGCAATAACTTCAGCTATCTGAGGTTTTTCTTTAGCAGTACCCGGCAAAACAATGCCGCTTTTAGTTTTTTCTTCTGCTTCCACCATTTTAATTACTACTCTTTCACCTAGTGGTTTAACTGTCATATCTTATTCCTCCTATTTTATTTAATGTTATTATTATCCAGATTATTGTTAGCACTCGGCAACTTAGAGTGCTAACACTTATAATGTATATAATAACCATTAGCAGAATTGTTTTCAAGTGCCATATTATCTAATTTTACTCTATTTTGCATTAATAATTCCATTTTTGTGAGTAAATTTAATCTTTACTTTAACTTACTCATTATTTCTTTATTTAATTCTATTATACATATTTTATATCGGAAAAATTAAAAGTATTCAAAAATTAAATAAATTTTTAAAAATATTTGATGTTTTTTACATATTGATATAGTATAATAAACTTATTAATAGTATAACACATTTAATAATATATTAGGAGGAAATAAAATGTCTCTTGTTACATCAAAAGAAATGTTTAAAAAGGCATATGAAGGGAATTATGCTGTAGGTGCATTCAACGTAAACAACATGGAAATAATTCAAGGTATTGTTGATGCCGCGAAGCAGGAGGATGCTCCATTAATACTTCAGGTTTCTGCAGGAGCAAGAAAATATGCTAATCCTATTTACTTGAGAAAGCTGGTTGAAGCTGCAATAGAAGATTCCGGCCTTGATATTTGTCTTCATTTAGATCATGGAGAGGATTTTGAAATCTGCAAGCAATGCGTAGATGGTGGATTCACTTCTGTTATGATTGACGGTTCAAAATATCCTTTCGAGGAAAACATAGAGCTTACAAAAAAGGTAGTTGAATATGCCCACAGCAAGGGAGTCGTAGTCGAAGCCGAACTCGGAAAACTGGCAGGCGTAGAAGATGCCGTTAAAGTAAACTCAAAAGATGCTACATACACAGATCCTGAACAGGCTGCTGAATTTGTTGAAAGAACAGGAGTTGACTCCTTGGCAATCGCAATCGGAACAAGTCACGGAGCCTACAAGTTCAAGGGAAATCCAAACCTTGACTTTGAAAGACTTGAAACAATTTCAAAGTTGCTGCCTGATTTCCCACTGGTTCTTCACGGTTCTTCTTCTGTTCCAAAGGAATTTGTAGATTTGTGCAATAAGTACGGCGGAAAAATTCCGGGAGCAGCAGGTGTTCCTGAAGAAATGCTAAGAAGAGCTTCTAAAATGGGAGTGTGCAAAATTAATATAGACACTGATTTAAGGCTTGCTATGACAGCTTGCATAAGACAGCTGCTTGTTGAAAGCCCATCTGAGTTTGACCCAAGAAAGTACCTCGGCCCTGGCAGAACTGCCATAAAAGATATGGTAGCGCACAAAATGAAAAATGTTCTTGGCTGCAGCTCAAAAAGATAAATAATATAATAAAAGCAACAGAGGAGCTGAAAAGCTACCTATCTGTTGCTTTTTTCTGTTCCTCTGTTGTTTACTAATCTCATCTGTTCATAATAAATAGTTTTCAGGTAAGTTTTTATTACATTTTTACTCTTTTGTATGCTGCTTCTAAAAGCTTGTCGTATCTAACAATTGCCTTAACCAACGTTCCTCTGCAAAATTCTCCTATGTGGTCTGTTCCAGTAAAATTAACATGAATTTTGTCATATTCAATTTTTTCAACTACTAATGAAAATTTTACCTTTTCTCCAACAAGTGTAGGTTCATGATGATTCAAATAAAAATCAGTTACGACTGTTATATGCTCTGTGGGTATATAAGGTTTAAGCATGTTCCACGACGCTTCTATCACCGTTGACAATAGAGCAGGAGTAGACATAAGGTTGTCAATCATTACAGCATTTGACAAATATGAGTCAGATGCAGTTATGACTTTCTCATAGGATGCTGATAATCCTGCATAAATCTTATGTTCAATCATAAAAACCTCCTATATTTATATTAACCAAATATTGATAACAATAGTCCCGCCGCTATGGCTGAGCCTATAACTCCCGCAACATTGGGCCCCATAGCATGCATCAGAAGAAAGTTCCCAGGGTTTTCCTGCTGACCTACAACCTGTGAAACTCTTGCGGCCATAGGTACAGCAGATACTCCCGCTGAACCTATCAATGGATTCACTTTTCCTCCGGAAACTTTGTACATGATTTTACCAAAAATAACTCCTGTTGCAGTTCCAAAGCTGAAAGCCACTAATCCCAGTCCTATTATCATCAAAGTTTCAGGTCTTAAAAATGTTTCGGCGTTTGCTGTTGCTCCCACTGATATTCCAAGGAATATGGTAACAATGTTCATAAGTTCATTTTGAGCTGTTTTTGACAATCTTTCCGTTACTCCTGATTCACGAAGCAGATTACCCAGCATAAGCATACCTACTAATGGAGCTGCTGACGGTAATATAAATGAAACCAGCGCCGTAACAAATATAGGAAAGATTATTTTTTCTTTTTTGGATACCGGTCTAAGTTGTTCCATAACAACATTTCTCTCTTCTTTTGTTGTTAGAGCTCTCATAATAGGAGGCTGTATTATAGGGACAAGTGCCATATAAGAGTATGCCGCCACAGCTATCGGCCCCAGTAAATCAGGGGCAAGCATAGAAGTAAGATATATAGCAGTCGGTCCATCAGCTCCGCCTATTATGCCTATGGATGCAGCTTCAGGTCCTGAAAATCCAAGTAGCGCTGCCCCTATAAAAACTGCGAAGATACCAAACTGTGCCGCAGCTCCCAGCAATATACTTTTAGGGTTCGCTATTAACGGGCCAAAATCCGTCATTGCTCCAACGCCCATAAAAATTAATGGAGGGTAGATTCCCAGCTTTACTCCCATATATAAGTAATATAAAAGTCCTCCGGCTTGAAATCCTTCTTCTCCGAAGCTTCCTATCGGATGCGCCATAAGCCCTGCAAAAGGAATGTTAGCCAAAAACATTCCAAAGCCAATGGGAAGTAACAGCAATGGCTCAAATTTCTTTGATATCGCTAAATACAAAAGAACAAAAGATATCAAAATCATTATTACCTGACCACCTGTTACTGTAGTAAATCCCATGCCTTCAATAAATTTTTGCAGACCTATAAATAATGTATCTAACATTTTATTTCCCCGCTTTCTGCCGTAATTTTAGTTAAAAGTCACCAAGACATCTCCTGTACTAACAGTTGATCCTTCAGCAACTGCCACAGAAGCAACTACTGCATCACTTGGAGCCATTATTTCATTTTCCATTTTCATAGCCTCCAACACTAACAGCACATCTCCATTTTTAACTGTGTCTCCTGCCTTAACCATTACTTTTAAAATAGTTCCTGGCATTGGAGATGTAACGCTGTTTGCACTGTCTGAACTCGATGCTTGAGGCTTTGCAGCACTGGCCTGAGGTTTTGGAGCAGCAGCCTTAATTTCTGGCGAAACAGGCTTTGCCTGAACACTTTCTGTTTTACTTGCTGCTATTCCATCTTTAATTTCCTCTACTTCAACTTCATATGAAACACCTTTTACAGTTATCAAATACTTTTTCATGATTATCTCCTTATTTTAGCAATATTATTTGCGGCCATTAGCTGCTGTCTTCCTGCCGATGCCCATATACTTCTCTTTTGCGGAAGTTCTCTGATAGTTTTTACTATTATGTTATTGTTGTGTGTACCTTCAAATTCTGCAATGGCGGCGGTTATTAAAACTACAAGCTCGGCATCCTCATCTTTATTTTGAACTTCGTGTTCTGCCGTATCATATTCCGTTTTTGTCTTTAACTCTTCTGATTTCTGTGCTGGTACTGCCTTTGGCTTATCTCCAAAGATTATTCTTAGCAGTCCCAATGAATACGAAAGTATTACCAACACAGCAAACACAACCAACATGCCCAAAATTGTTATGGACAATGCGCTTAATAATTTCTCTCCAATAGGCATGGATTCTGAAAATATCATTGTTAACACCTCTTTTTTATGTATTATACAGGCAGATTACCATGTTTCTTAGCAGGTCTGCTTTCTCTCTTACCTGACAGCATCTCAAATGCGCTTGCCAGTCTTACCCTTGTTACTGCAGGTTCTATTACATCATCAATATATCCCCTTGCAGCCGCAATATACGGATTAGAGAATTTCTCTCTATATTCGCTTATCTTTTCACTTCGAACCTCTGATGGGTTCTCTGCCTCTTGTATATCCTTCTTAAATATAATATTTGCAGCTCCGTCCGGACCCATGACAGCAATTTCTGCATTAGGCCATGCAAGAACAACATCTGCTCCCAGCTCCTTGCTGCACATTCCTAGGTATGCACCACCGTATGCTTTTCTTACAATAAGAGTAACCTTAGGAACTGTTGCCTCAGAATATGCAAAAAGCATTTTTGCACCGTGCCTAATTATACCTCCGAATTCCTGAGACGTTCCTGGCAAAAATCCCGGAACATCTACCAGATTCAATATAGGAATATTAAACGAATCACATGTCCTTATAAATCTGCAGGCTTTATCTGATGCATTTATATCAAGACAGCCGGCCAGAACGCTTGGCTGGTTTGCGATAATTCCTACAGATTGTCCGTTTATTCTTACAAATCCGGTAATAATGTTCTTTGCGTAATATTGCTGAACTTCTAAAAATTCTCCGTTATCTGCCAAAGTAGTTATTATGTTCTTCATATCATATGACTTGTTAGGATTTTCAGGAACTATTGTGTTCAAGCTCTCATCTGTTCTGTTAGGAGTATCCCCTGTTTCATAAACTGGAGGAGTTTCCATGTTATTTGAAGGCAGAAAACTCAAAAGTCTTTTTAAATCCTCCATGCAGCTTTTATCATCGGCGCTTATAAAATGTGCAACTCCACTTACGGAATTATGAGTATTAGCTCCTCCTAATTCTTCAGCGCTGATATTTTCTCCCGTTACCGTCTTTATTACCTGTGGGCCGGTTATAAACATCTGACTTGTCTTGTCAACCATAAATATAAAATCTGTTATTGCAGGAGAATAAACCGCTCCTCCGGCGCAGGGACCCATTATTACTGATATCTGAGGTATTACTCCTGATGAAATTGTATTTCTGTAAAATATTTTTCCATATCCGCTTAAGGCGTCAACACCTTCCTGAATTCTGGCTCCTCCTGAATCATTTAATCCTATTATGGGAGCTCCCATTTTTAATGCCATATCCATTAACTCAGCAATTTTTTTCGCATGCATTTCACCCAGTGATCCTCCGAGCACCGTAAAATCCTGAGCATATGCAAATACTAATCTTCCGTCAACTGTACCGTAGCCTGTTACAACCCCTTCGGCAGAGGCCTGAATTTTTTCCATTCCAAAGTCTGCACATCTGTGCTTTACAAACATGCCGGTCTCCACAAAACTATCTTCGTCAAACAATAACGAAAGGCGCTCCCTAGCAGTAAGCTTTCCTTGGTTATGCTGTTTTTCAATTTTTTTCTCTCCGCCTCCGGCATAAATCTTTTCTTTCCTTAATAACATTTCATCAATTTTGTCAGGCATATTATCCTCCATTTATGCTTTTTATTTGATAACGTTCGCAAAAATTGTAAAAAGTTTTTTCTACTGCATAATTATAGCACATAAGCATTAAAACTTAAAGAAAATATTGCAAAAAATCGCTATTTTTCAACTTTTCGCAAGCTTTTTGCGAGAAGTTGCATAAATAGCAATTTCAATGTTATGCAATACAAATATTTAGCTTTTTCTCTAAAAATACCAGCAAGTTATTAAAAATAACTTGCAGTAGTGTTACATCATTTTAGGGTCATTTACGTATGTGGACACATAATTTTTATCAACAGTCACAACAGCATAGTATTTTTGGTTTACCGTTTTAATCGACTTCTCAATTTTTTTGACCAAATCACTTGAGTTCATATCATAACCTACAGGAATTACCACATCAAATATTATGTTAGTATGTGTTTCTCCCTTTACGACTCTGAAATCATGCATGGTGAGCCTTTCATCTATTTTTATGATAATTCCCTCTGTCATCTTTCTAAGGTGGTTTATTTCTTCATCGTTCGTTATTATGGGGTCTAGATGTATAACCAAATTTATGTCCATGTCTCTTGCGAAATCTCTTTCAATATTGTCTATCATATCATGTGATTTCATAATATCTTCATTTGCATCTACCTCAGCATGAACAGTGGCAAAATACCTGTTTGGCCCATAATTGTGTATCACCAAATCGTGTATATTAATTACACCCTCATAAGATAAAATCTTATTTTCAATTTTTTCAACAAACTTGGGATCAGGCATCTCTCCAAGCAGCGGACTCAAAATATCCTTTAATATGGAAAAACCGGAATACATAATAAATAAAGCAACTAAAATTCCCATATATCCGTCTATCTCAAGTCCAGTATATTTTGATACAAACAGTGAAGCAAGAACAGCTGCCGTTGAAATGCAATCATTTCTGGAATCCATTGCAGTTGCTTTCATTGTAGAAGAAGAAATCTTATCAGCAAGTTTTAAATTAAAATAACTCAGCCAAACCTTAACAGCAATAGAGAACAACAGCACAAAAACCATGATCCACGAAAACTCTGTAATTTCAGGATTCCTTACTTTATCAACAGATGATTTTACAAGCTCTAAACCCAAAATGAAAATGATCGCTCCCACAGCAAGCCCAGTAATATACTCAATTCTTGCATGACCGAAAGGGTGATCCTTATCAGCAGGCTTTCCTGATATTTTAAAACCTATAAATGTAACAACCGATGACCCTACATCGGACAAATTATTAGCACCGTCAGCTGTGATAGATATACTTTTGAATATTGTCCCTATAGCAATTTTACTTATACTAAGTATTATATTAAGCAATATACCCACAACACTTCCCAGCATACCGTACGCCTCTCTTACAGAGGGATCTTTCACGTTTTCATGTGATTTTATAAACTTTCTAATTATAAAGTCAATCATTTTCTACCTCTTCTGATAATTTATATAATTCTGCATACATGTATTCTATACTATCTTTCAATTGAGTGTATTCATTGTATTTATTGTTATACTCGGATATATCCCATTCACTGGAATCAGTATTCAGTATATTTTCAAGCTCAGCTACTTTTTTCTCTGCTTCAATAATATTTCCTTCAAGTCTAGCCAAGTCTCTCTTTAATTTCTCTCTTGCTCTTTTTTCTTCTTTTTCTTTATCAAATGCTTTTTTACCTGAACAATTAACCTCTTGGCTACTAGTCATAGCTTCTTGGTAAGAAACTTCATTTTTTTGTTTTTCCTGTTTATATCCCTCATAATTAAATCTATATATGCTAAATCTTTTATTTTCAATTTCACCTATGCATGTGGCAATTCTATCTACAAAGTATCTGTCATGCGATACAAAAAGAAGTGTTCCCTCAAACTTAATAAGACTTTCCTCCAGCATCTCTCGTGATTCAATATCCAGATGGTTTGTGGGTTCATCCAGCATAAGTGTGTTTACATCTTCATATATAAGCATTCCCAGCTTTAGCCTAGATTTTTCTCCTCCGGATAAATCGTCTATTATTTTGTATACATCTTCGTCCACAAATGATAGTTTGGCTAACTCTCTTCTGGCATCACTTAGGGAAATACCATAATGATAAGAAAAATAGTCAATTATTGAAATGTTTTCTCTGTCAAAAACTACTTCTTGAGGCAAGTATCCTATTTTTACTTTAGCTCCTATTCTGACTTCTCCTGAATCCGGACTTGTTTCATTCATAATAATTTTCAAAATAGTTGATTTCCCGGATCCATTTTCACCGAGCAGGCAAAGGCTGTCTTTATAGTACAGCGTGAAACTCACGTCATCAAATAATTTATTATTACCAAATGCCTTTTTAATTTCCGTAACCTTTATTACTTCTTTGCCTGTTCTTTCGGTATTACTTATCTGAAATTTTGCAGCCTTCTTATCAAACACGGGCTTATTTATCCTATCTATCTTTTCAAGCCGCTTTTCAAGTTCCTTAGCCCTTTTGTACATTTTATCACTGTCACGCATTTCGCCCCATATGCGATATCTTTGAATCTGTTCTTCCATCTTCTTTATTTTTTTCTGCTGACTGTTATATTCTTTCATAGCCTGCAGAAACCTCAGCTCTTTTTCAGCTGCATATTTGGAATATCCTCCATAATATATTTGTGCACAGTCAGGCTCTATTTCAATTATTTTATTAACAACTCTGTCAAGGAAATACCTGTCATGGGATACAATAACTATTGTTCCGACATATGATATTAAATATTCTTCAAGCCATTCAACAGATTTAATATCCAAATGATTTGAAGGCTCGTCAAGCAGCAGAAGCTCAGGCTCTTCAAGCAATATTTTTCCCAAAATAACTCGTGTTTTTTCGCCTCCGCTAAGAAGATTGAACTTCCTTTTTTGCAAATCATCTGATATTTTCAGACCTGTTAGTATCCTGCCAAGCTTTTCATTTATGTCATAACCGCCCAAAGCTTCATATTGTTCGTGAAGCAAGCTGTACTTGTCCACGGCATTCTTCAAATCATTATCATTAAGGTTATCAAAGGATTTTTCATACTTCTTCATTTGAATCGCTATTTCATTCAATTCACTGAAGGCTTCATTCAATACATCCAATACTGTATCGCCATCATCACAACTTGGAATTTGTTCTAGATAACCAATTGTAAGCCCCTTGCGTCTGTTAACCTGACCTGCCTGATAGTCTTCACACCCCGCCAGAATTCTCATAAGTGTTGTTTTCCCAATACCATTTCTTCCTATTAATCCTATTTTATCCTTTGTCTTTATATCAAAAGTTATATTTTCAAATATTTTATCCGCGCCAAAAGCCTTAGCCAAATTACTAACACCAATTTCTATCATACTTACCCCTTAAAATAAAAAATACCTGTGGGAATTACCATCCCACAGGTAATACCTGTTTTCATATCTTACTATACCCTAAAAAATTTGTCAACACTTTCAAAATTCCCCATCAATTACTTTCTTTTGTTAGAATTCTTTCCGTCTCTTTTTTCGTCATCAAGTTCTTTATCAGTTTCTTTGACGTTACTCTTTTTTTCCTTATATTCTTTTCTTTCTTCTTTATTATACTCTTTATTGTTTTTATCTATTTCCTTCATAATATCACTTACAGATTTTTCAAGCCATTTTTCTATCTCTTTTTCATCAAAATCACTCTTTGAACTCTCCTGAAGTTTTTCTATTAAACTCCACTTGCCCGGAGTAATTCCCATGATCTTGGCATTGTCTACCTCATCAAGACTAACTTCAATTATTTCCACTTCAAATTTTTCATAGTTATTACTGTTTTTCTGCTTTTTATCATTCTTTTCCTTTTCATTACGAGGGCCTTTCAGTTTATCTTTGTCTTCACTGTATAAGGATTCTTTTTCAGCCTCGTTTTCTTTGCTTTCATTTAATTCCTCAGATTTTGCTGTAGGTTCTTCTAGCTCCTGCTGTTTAACTTCAGTTTCTTTTTTTTCATCAGGGCCTTCGCTTAAATCTCCTTTTTCCGCCTTATCTATATCTTTCTGTTTTTCTTCTACAGTAATTTCTTTTTCTTCTGTTTTGACGGAAACTTCTTCTTCTACCGCTGTCTTTAAAGAAGCGGCAAGCTCATTAATTTTTTCGCTGCTTTTACTTGATGCAGCAACCACCACACCGCCCTCTTTTCCGTCAATAATATAACCCTGATCCTTAAGCTCTGATAACACACTTTTTACAGCTTCTTTTATTTCTTTGTTTTTAAGAGTTCCCACTTCCATGCTTTCAACAACTTTTTCTCCGTCGTTATTAAGAGCTTTAACATCAAGTACAAGGTCAAACCTGTTTATGGAAAATTCAAATGAGGGATTAATATCCAAACTTACATATGAATAAGGAGTAAAATATGCCCATGCAGGAGTTACAAACAATATAAGAGCTGCAGCCGCTGAAGCAGCAATTTTCATGTACTTGCTGCGGTTGCTTAATCCTATCTCCTGCCCTATGGAATAATTTTTGTTTTTAATTTTTATAACTCTGCCATCCTCACCTAGAGCTGCTGCAAATTTATCTCGAATTTCTACTATTACTGCCTTCATTTTTCCAACTCCTCACGAATAAATCGCATATATCCTGCCAAATGAGGATAATCCCCCGTCATTATCTCCACTGCTGCTACTATATATTTTCGATGACGTTCCAGCAATTTGCGGGGTACTTTTGTGTTTCTTTCAATTAAAATTAGCGGTAACTGCTTCTTTACTTTCATTTCACTTGTTAAAATAGGATTCTTTAACATAAATGCTACCGCTTTTGCACATGACCTTTTTGTTTTATATGCTTTCGGCGAACATTCAGACAAATCCATGAATGAAAAACCATAGTCAGAAAATATTTCATTAATAAGATATATTTCCAGCTTTAAAGAATTATCAGATGATGACGAAACTTTTTCGGCTATTTCCGATTGAAGTGTATAGTCTGTATCATCCTCAACTTCCGATTCAAATAATGAAGGCTTGACCAAAATTTCAGGAGCATATCTTGACTTGCTTCGTATGTAATCTATAATCCTCCTTCTGATGACTAACTCAGAGAAATTCAAAAAGCTTCCTTTTTCACAGGAATAGCTCCTAACTGCCTCTGTAAATGCTGCCAAAGCGATTGACCACTCATCATCACTTTTTGAAATATAGCTGCGAGCTGACGAGGATGCACATTTCAATATGAAATTTTCATATTTGGATATAAGTATGTTCATTGAATTTTCATCATTTTTAGCATTCACTGCCAATACATCTAATTCGCTCACATGTTCACCCCTTTATAAAGTACGTTATATTATATCACCTTAAATTTTTTATTACAATAAAGTTATTTTTCCAAATAACTCACCTGTGTTTGTACCATAGCAAAAAAATAAATATTTTGATATTAAAGTATTGATAAAGTATTTTTTGTGTATTATAATAAATTTATTGTCTATTAGAATTATATGGGGGCGTAGCTCAGCTGGGAGCACGAATGAAGGGTTTACACTAAAAATTTATTTATGGTAACATAAAATTATGGTTTCCCGTATTTGGGGATATAGCTCAGTTGGGATGAGCGCTTGAATGGCATTCAAGAGGTCAGGGGTTCGAGCCCCCTTATCTCCATCATTATAAATGAAGGTTTGTAACTTTGTTATGAACCTTTTTTATTGTATTTTGTAATTTATAAATTGTTCTACACTAATATTGAATTCAACATCTATTATATAATCTGTAGATACTGTTATCCGATCAATAAGATGCGCAATAATCATTTTCTTGACTTCTATCTCGCTATCACTGATAAATCTGATAGGAACAAAAGTTGAATTGTTTATTAATTTTGAAGGATTGTCCAGTATAACTGTATTATTTCCGTTTATATCTCTAACATTTGCAATATTATCTCCAATTTTTAAAGTTATGACTATATCACCGTTTGATGCAGTAATGTTCTGAGAATATTCATTCCAACTAACCTTTAGCCCCAGACTCTCAAATATTGTTCTCATAGGAACTAAAATTCTACCATTTTCAGATATAGGATCTTGTGAAAATACTATATCTTCATTGTTAATTTTAACAGTAATTATATCTGAAGGAATTTCAGCAGCATAGCATACAGAAAAAGAAAATATTAATAACATTGTTATAAATACTGTAATTATTTTTTTCATTCACTGTCCTTCTAATTTATCTGCATTTTTATATTAAAATGTTTTATAAGTTACTTTGTGCCTTAAATGTAACTCATATTTGCATTTACTATTGATTTTTAAGTATAAATGAGTTATAATATACATAAGATATGAATAGGTAGCTAACTAAGTTGGCTGACCTTTAATAAAATAAGTTAAAAGTCGTTAGTAAATACTCTGTGCCAGCAGGGTATTTACTTTTTTCTGCTATCTTTAATGATTATCGCAACTAATGTTGCAAATGCAATCATTAGCGTTAATGTCTCATACACCGATAACATCAGGCATCACCACCTTTCGAAGGACTCTTACCTCCTTTCGTTAGGATGAGTCAGCCATACCCTGCTACTACCTATTCACATATATTTTACCATATTTTCAACATTTTTGCAAGTTTTAAGTTTAGATTTTTATTGATTTTGCAATGTTTTAGAGCCTTTTTCTTTCAGTGAGCAAGTTATATTTACAATCAAAAAAACAGATAGCATCAAACTGTCTGTTTTAACATTATTGTGATAGTTTTATCATATACATCAGTTAATGTTATAAACTCATTAATTCTGTAAATCACATCTATATAAATATCTATGCTAATCTCAATTATATCGTTTAGCACAAATCGTTTTTCTTCGTCCTTTTTTCTTTTCTCACGAGCGTTATTTTAGGCATTTATAATTACACTCACTACTAAAGAAGTTAGTAGCCCCGTTCCAACACCACTAAAAATATTTATCCAGTTATCTTTTGCATAAAACGATAAGTAAATTAATCTCACCCCACAAGCAAAAACAATTAAATAAATTATTTGTCTTGCATTTTTTTTTAGCATGTTGCAAATTATCAAATCTTTATAATATTCTTTTACTGAACGTTGTATTTTTTGAAACCTCTTTTCATAGATTTCGTTAACCGGAATCATTAAAAAAAACATTAGTATTGGTATAATTAAAAAAATTGTTTTTGCAGTTACTATGCTAATGGCAATTAATGTATATGATATAATGTAGTATGTTAATATTGCTAATAGATCTTTATGCTTTTTTAATGCTTCTTTTTTTGTCATATCTACATTATTTAAATCTCCCAAATCACCAAGAAAATACCTAAACAATTTTTTACTTATTATTACCATAATTAAAATAAGTAGCACAAGCAACACCATTATCCAGATTCTAAAATATTTATCACCCTCAAATATCGGCACTAAAACTTTATTTAATAGAAGAAGGCTTGCTCCTATATATGCCATCAAAACGATTAAAGTATAGTTAGAAAAGTCCTTCTTTCATTTAGCAACATTATACTCATAATTGAAAACAAAGGTATTTACATTCATATATTTCTTTATATTGTAACTTACATCTTTTTTGTAATGCCCTTTTACAAGATCTGCTATTAATCCAATTAGATAAGTCGATTTTAATCACCCTGCATTATTCTATTACATTATAGACATAAATACAATATTTTCCTTTCTATTATTTTAAGTCACAATTATAACAAATATAAATTGATTCAATCATCCGGCAAATCATATTTTTCAAGTATTCCAAGTCCCCATTTGTTAGAATATATTTGATTAGTGAGTTCTTCTAATCTTTCCTGTCCTACTTTTATATCTCCTAAGATATTTTTAATTAATGTTTTTACATATTGTTTTGCTGATAAATTGCCTGCAGAACAGTTTATAAGATTCTGAGTATGTATTTCTCTTAACTCCTTTGTTCCTTCTTTGTTTATTATTTCTTCGTACACATAGTTTTCAATTTCTTTGTATTTCATTACCTTTCCACCTTTAACTTTTTTAGACAATATCTAGGATAACTGAATATAAAAATTGGTTTGTCTAAAATAGACAAACCAATAAGTTTTTATTAATGCTTTCAATACAATATTTATATTTCTATCTCAAATTTTTTGAACTATATAATCTATATATCCCTGTTTTATTTTTTCGCCTTCATATATTCTCTCTAAAATCCTGTTTTCTTTAAATAATATTCTCATATCTTTAAAGTGTGTTTCGGCCTCTTCAATATCATAATAAGTATGAATAATTTTCTCGTCACCTTCGCTCTGTAAAAATTCTCCTTCTCCCACTTTTTCACCTTGGCCATAATTACAATCATTTACGGAAAGAAAATTCACAAAACAAATTCCTCCTGGTTTTAAGACTCTTTTTATTTCTTCTATAGCCTTTGCAATATCTCTTTTTTTCATATGAAAAATAGTATTATAGGAATAGATATAACTAATTGAATTATCTTCAAAAGCAAGCTCCCTCATATCTCCTTTAGAAATATTAAGTTCAACATTATGTTCTTTAGAAAAAGTGTTAGCCTTTTCAATTTGTGAATTGCTTATTTCAATTCCATATGTCTTATATCCACATTCTAAAAAAAGGGCAAGTGGTGGACAGTTTCCTCCGGCTCCGCAATCTAATACAATTTTCTCTAAATTAACCTCGTTGCAATATTTTAAAAACTTATACAACTGTGTCTGTCTAAATACAAATATCATAAGAATCCTCCTTGGCTATTTAAAATATTTTTTTCTACTTACTACTAACTTTTATATAACAATATAGCAATAATACATAAATTTAAAGACTGTAATAAAGTTAATTATTGTGATATAATATATATACAAATTGTAGTTCTTTTATAATTAAAAAATGTATTTCATATAATAAAATCTCCTTGTAATTAAGGGTTAATACAAACATTAATTTTTTATTATAATTTTTATAATATTTAGTCTTTTTTTGTCTTATGTTTATCTTTCTCTCCTGTTATTTTTTCAATCAGCCTTGAAATTTCTTTTTCATTTTCTTCTGGAAGATTCAACTCATAACCATTTGTAAAATTTATTATTTCTGAACAAAAATAGAGTTTAAAATCTTCTTATGAAGTTTTAAACTCACTCTATTTCATCTGTGTATTTATTTATTAGGATATTTAACTTACTTAATTCTTCATCTTTTTTTGCTTCTATATATTTATGATATTCGTAATATTCATCACGTGTGACTTTATCAAAGCTAAGCTCATATCCTGCGACTTTTGCCAAGTATGACATAAATACTCTTTGTGAACGGCCATTTACCTTCTCTAAAAGGATGCAGGCATTTATTTCGCTCATAAAAAAAGAAAGCCTATCACATATAGCATTTTGTCCTGCATTAATAAGATAGTTTTCTCCCTTAAGTTTTATTAAAAATATTATCCGCATAACTTTCAATATTTTCATAATAGCAAAACACACTGCCCTTAGAAATATTCTATTCTAATCTTACGACTTTGTCTACATTCTGAATCAAGAACTTATTAAGTCCTTAACTTATTTTTTTGATAATTTAATGCTAATAAATAGATGCATGATAGATAATAATACTATAATTATGCCTTCAACAATTATAATAAATTTACTTAAGTTATTTATTTGGCTTAAGGTTATAAAAAATATAGGTAAATAAATTATAACAATTGAAACAAAAGTAGAATATTTAATCTTTGTATTCAAATATTTATATAAATAAACAAAGTTTTTTAAACTACAAAGACCATATAAATAAAATAAGTTATAAAATATAATCGGCTCTAGATTATTCCAAAATAAAAAAATAAAGAACGGAATACCTATTATATAAAACAATGTTAAATGTGCATATATAGCCGTTTTAGGGCTTTTTTTCATGAGATAATTAGATACAAATATTGCGACTTTATAAAATATGAATAATACTACTAAATACGATAAATAGTATACAAACAATTTTAAATCCCCCCATTTGTTTTTACAATTATATACATAATATCATTTGTGGAATAATTTTACAATGGATTTTAAAATTACTGTAGAAAAAACAAGAAAATAATAGCCTGTCCTTTAACAATGACAGGCTATTATTGCAATCTTTATCTTTGATTTTTATCGTGTATTATTTTAAGTCCCTTGAACAAAAGCTGAGAGTCATATACATCTATCGTGTCTGTTTCATCATATATTATTCTTCCCAGGCCTCCTGTAGCAATTACTTTCATGCACTGGGTATTCATTTCTTCTTTTATTTTTTTGATAATGTACTCAACTTGTCCAATATATCCGTACACTAACCCTGCCTGAATACTTGTAACAGTATTTTTGGCGAGTATTGAATCAGGTTTTTTTATTTCAACACTGGGAAGCTGAGCTGTTTTTTGCCACAGAGCATCTGCGGTTATTTGTATTCCCGGAGATGTTATTCCGTATTTGAATTCACCTTTTTCACTGACAACATCGTATGTTGTTGCAGTTCCAAAATCAATTACAAGTAATGGCCCGCCGTACATATGATATGCCGCAACAAGACCAACAATTCTGTCTGCACCTACTTCTCGAGGATTATCAGTAGATATTGTTATTCCTGTTTTAATTCCCGGGCCCACTATTATAGGATCAATGCCAAAATATTTTCTTAACGCATTTTCAAAAGAATGCATTACATTGGGAACAACTGACGAAACTATAGCACTCTTTATTTTTTTATTATCGATGTTGTTGTGATCTAATAGATTCAATATAAATATACCATATTCATCTGAAGTTTTTTCACTTCTGGTTACCATTCTCCAGTTTCCGACGATTTTATCCCCGTCGTAAACACCAACAACTATATTTGTATTTCCTATATCGACCGCTAATATCATGAACTTCTCCTTATCTGTTGATTTTATTATATACCTTAACTACCGCTGCTGTTCCAACTCCTGCGGCGGTACTTTCTATCAAAGCACTTGTAGTTACTAAAAAAATGGCAAATGCCGCAAATGTGGTTCCAATTCCAAACTCTGTACTTAACCTAACTATCTCATCACTGTAAACAACATAAAGCATAAAAATAACGAGTCCCGTATTCGTAAGCGCTCCTGACACTCCTGCAGCAAGTAAAGACACCGTTTCATTTTTGATTATTTTATTAAACAATTTAAAAATATAGTATGGGATAACACCTATAAATATTCTTGGCAAAACAGCAACCAGTGGGTTTAAAAAAAGATAGTCCAGCGGTGATGCCGGTGCAGTCAAAGCTCTAATAAGTGTTGCAAAACCTGCAAGTGCACCCATAACGGCTCCTGATTTAGGCCCGAGTATAACACTTGTTATTATTGTCGGCAAAAAAAGCAAAAGTGCCATTGATGCAGAAGTTGTGGGAATTGCCGTCAAAGCAACAAAGACAATAGTAAGTGCCAGCATAACTCCTAAAAAAGTGAGTTTGCTTGTTTCAAATTTCCTATTCATTTAAATTTCCTCCTGTTCTCGTTCTGCAAGCAGATACAAGACTTTTTTTATGATATTTTACCACACTTTTTTATAAATTCAAATAATTTTATTCCTTGCTAAGTTCATCAATAGGTTTAGTAGTAACCTGGCTTCTATCCAAGTCCAAAAGTGTAATGGCTTTTTCCAGATCCTCCTCAGAAGACATTTCTATTTCCAGATACGGTTTTGAATATGTTTTCTCGTCCCATGTATCTATTTCAAATATAATATTGTCATATTCATAGGATCTTCTGTGCTTATATCCCGGTTTTTTTTGTTTATACCCTAAAAGCTTCAATATCTCTGCCGTACTTTCCCAGTCAGATATCTCAGTCTCAATTTCTTCATTTACTCTCAATGTAGTTCTATTTAAGCTTCTCTTAAATGTCAAGGTGTGTTTTTTCTCTCCGTTCAATAAATTCTCTGTTATCCTGATTCTTAAATATCCGTTGTATGTTTTTTTAAGAAAGCCGTCACCAGTCTCAAATCTATAGTTAACCTGATTCTCATCCTTTATGAGTTTCGCTCCCACATTAATGAGCTTTTTTTCAATCTCATCTTTATCTATATTAAGAACTTTAACTTCCCTTTCTTTCATGTTTTTCCTCCAAGATTGCATTTTAGACATTATATCACAGAATAAATATATTTACATAATAATCATAAAAAAATGTTAATATAATAAAAACCGTGTGCTATAATTAGTCATATGTGGAGGTGATATGTTGAAAGTAAACGCAAATGTTCTGTTAAAGGTAATCAAACTCTCCGCTCAAATAACACTTGAAAACGGAGGAGAAACTTACAGAGCAGAAGAAACCATCAAGTTTATATGCAAAGCATTTAAAGTAAAAGAAATTGACGCTATTGCAACTCCCACTGGATTTTACCTAACTGTATCCATAAACGGAGATGATCACTATACAATTGTAAAAAGAATAAGAAAAAGAACTATAAACCTCCAAAAAATTAATGATGTAAACAATATATCCAGACAAATAGCTTCATATTCCATTTCATTGAACGATGCACTGAAAGAATTAGAAAATATTAGCAGCAACCGCGTCGATCAATATAAATATCCGCTATTGTATACCGGAGTTTCTTCCGCTTTTTTTACGGTGCTTTTCGGAGGCGGTGCATTCGAGTTTATGGTTGCGTTTTTAACCGGAATTTTGATTTCCGCCATATCGAAAGGATTTGAAGAACTTCAGTCGTATCAGTTTTTCTCAAATATTATGTCAGGAGCTGTATTAGCTTTCACTGCCATTACAGTTACTACGCTTTCGGGAATAGGAAATTATAATTACATTATTGTCGGCGGAATAATGCCGCTGCTTCCCGGTCTTGCAATGACCAATGCAATTAGAGATACAATTAGAGGCGATTTGATTTCAGGTATAGCACGAGCTGCTGAAGCCATGCTTGTTGCATCTTCATTGGCTGCCGGAGCCGGTGCTGTTATTTACACGGCTTATTCCGTGGGGTTCTTAGGAATATAGGAGGGTATTATGTATGTTATAGCAGAAATGTTTTATTGTTTTGCAGCCACACTTTTTTTTGCAGTTTTAATGAATGCTCCAAAAAAAACTCTTATTTATTCTTCATTGACGGCTTCGCTGGGATACATTATTTATGAATATTTTATTTTAAAAGGAAGCGCTTTTTTAGCTTTTTTCCTGGGAACTGTTTTTGTTGCTACATTTGGGGAAGTTTTTGCCAGAAAGCTTAAGATGCCTGCAACTATATTTATTTTTCCTGGAGTAATTCCTATCGTACCTGGGCTTGGGCTTTATGAAACTATACTTGCATTTGTTCAGGATGACATATTTCTTGCTCTTGAAACAGGTGTAAGCACCATCCTCAATATTGGATGCATGGCAGTAGCAATGGCTCTTGTAAGTTTAATCGCAGTAAAAGTTAAAGTAAAAAAAGTTGGCTGATAAAATTAATATATGTTTTAATCAAATATTATTGGGTATATAATAATCGTTGGTTGATACAATAATTAAAATTTAGATATAATTTATAGGAGGGTATTATGTGCAAAGTAAAATTCTTTTTATGTGAAACTTGCGGAAATTTAGTAAGTTTATTAAATGAAGGTGGAGGAACTCTTGTATGTTGCGGAAGTGATATGAAAGAATTGACTCCTAACACAGTAGATGCTGCTACTGAAAAGCATGTACCGGTTGTGGAAGTTGAAGGTAATAAAGTGACAGTTAAGGTTGGAAGTGTAACTCACCCTATGGCTGAAGAACATTGGATTCAATGGATTTACCTTGAAACTAAGGAAGGCGTTCAGAGAAAATGTCTTAACCCAGGAGATGAACCAAAAGCTGTCTTCACACTGAATGACGGAGACAAAGCAGTTGCCGCTTATGAGCATTGCAATCTTCATGGTTTATGGAAAAAAGAAATTTAACAATATTATTAGAGAGCTGTACATGTACAGCTCTCATATTATTTCCCTAATCCTAAGATACAGTTGCCCCGCTTTCGATGTCCTCAAGCGTAGAAAGCATAGTTAGTTTCTTACCTTTTTCTGCTGCCATAAGCATTCCTCTTGATTCAACACCTCTTAGATTTACAGGTTTTAAGTTATAAACTAATATTACCTTTTTACCTACTAAATCCTCAGGCTTATAATACTTCGCTATTCCCGATACGACCTGTCTGGTTTCATCTCCTACCTTCACTTGAAATACCAGAAGCTTATCAGCATTCGGATGCTTTTCTGCTTTGATTATTTCTGCCACTCTCAAATCAAGCTTGTCAAAATCATCAATTGTTATTAGTTCTTCTTCGCTTTCTTCTTTCTTTTCAGGCTGTACTTTTTCGGCTACACCAGTTTTCTTTTCATTCATTTTATTAATTTCTTCCATTTTTTTAGCAGCATCTATCCTTGCAAATAATATTTCCGGTGTTCCCACCTTTTCGCCTGGAACCATACCGTTAAATTTCTGAAGTGACTCCCAATCCTTTTTGTCTGTATTAAGCTGAGTAAATATTTTTTGAGCAGTTTCAGGCAAAAAAGGCTCCAAAAGCACAGCAGATATTCTGATGGACTCAAGAAGGTTGTATAAAACAGTTCCGAGTCTAGCTTTTTTGTTCTCATCTTTTCCAAGAATCCAAGGCTGAGTTTCATCAATGTATTTATTGCTTCTTCTCAGCAAAGTAAATACTTCATCTATTGCATCTGATACCTTGAGCTCATCCATTTTCTTTTCAACTTTGGCCGGAGTTTCCAGCGCAAGATTGATCAGATCATTATCAATCGGCTCGCTTTCCGATTGCGGCAGAATCTCACCGTCAAAATACTTGTTAGTCATTGTAATAGTTCTATTAACAAGATTACCTAAAATATTTGCTAAATCTGAATTGATTCTTTCTATTAATAATTCATATGTCAGTGTTCCGTCATTAGCAAATGGCATTTCATGAAGCACAAAGTATCTTACAGCATCTACGCCGAACAAATCTACCAAATCATCGGCATAAATAACATTTCCCCTTGATTTGCTCATTTTACCTTCTCCGACTAAAAGCCAAGGATGGCCAAACACCTGCTTAGGAAGTTCTTCTCCCAATGCCATCAATAATATAGGCCAGTAAATTGTATGGAACCTTAAAATATCTTTTCCTATCAAATGAACATCAGCAGGCCAGTATTTTTTATACAAGTCACTATGGTTTCCGTCGGCTTCATACCCAAGGAATGTAATATAGTTGCTCAACGCATCAATCCATACATAAACTACGTGCCCCTCGTCAAATGTCACAGGAATTCCCCAGTCAAATGATGTTCTTGAAACACACAAATCCTGTAATCCGGGTTTTAAAAAGTTGTTTACCATTTCATTTTTTCGTGATTCGGGCTGAATAAATTTAGGATGCTCTTCTATATGTTTCATGAGTCTGTCTGCGTACTTGCTCATCTTAAAGAAATATGCTTCTTCTCTTGCCATATGTACTTCTCTTCCGCAGTCAGGACATTTTCCGTCAACCAGCTGTGATTCAGTAAAGAAAGCTTCATCCGGAGTACAGTACCATCCTTCGTAGTATCCTTTATATATATCTCCTTGGTCGTAAAGTTTCTTAAATATGTCCTGAATTTTTCTAACATGCATCGGATCTGTGGTACGTATAAATTTATCATATGTTGTATTCATCAAATCCCATATGCGCTTAATCTCAGCCGCTATCTCATCGACAAACTCCTGAGGAGTCTTATTTGCTTCCTTCGCTTTAATTTGTATTTTTTCGCCGTGCTCATCTGTTCCGGTTTGAAAATATACGTCGTATCCATTCAGTCGTTTAAATCTTACGATACTGTCAGCAAGTACAATCTCATATGTATTTCCAATATGAGGTTTGCCTGATGTATACGCAATTGCAGTCGTTAAGTAATATTTACCCTTGTTCATATTTTCCTCCCATTAATATTTCATTTTTGCAATTCATTGCGCCTCCGAATAAAAAGAGAAAGCCTCTTTGCCAAAAGGCAAAGAGGCGAAGTTACGCGTTACCACTCTTTTTCGCACATATCTCGCAATATGTGCCTCAACAGGTCAAAAAACCCGTGTACTGTAACGTGTACTCACGTTATGCCCTAGCATCAGCTCAGGCACAAAGCTCCAAGGCCATATTCATTTTATAACCAATCTCCGGCTCACACCATACCCGGTTCTCTATGTCATGATTATAAAACTACTCTTCTTTTCATCGCTTCTGGTTATTTTATTTATTATTGTTTATCTTATGTAAGACTATACATAAATCTCAAACTTTTGTCAATATTTTTTAACTAAAATATAAATTGTATACACTTAACTATTGCCACAATTATACCTATAATTATAGCCGGAATTATCAATAATCCTATTCCAAGTGGAATTAAAGCAATAATTACTACAAGTCCTACAAAAGCGCCTATAATCGTAAACAGAATTTTAAATAATATAACTCCTATATTTACTGCTGCAAATATAAATATAAAAAACACAACTAATCCTATTAATATTTCCATTGCACATCTCCCATTTATTAAATCATATTATATATTATATTTTATATATTACGCGCGAAAGCTTCAAGATATATTAGTATAAAATTAAAATATGATTAAAAAAGTTTATATATGAGCATACTCTTTTCGACATATAAATAATTAGCAAAAAGTATTAAAAAATGATATAATAAAGTAATATAATTTGGGAGCATGCGATGATTGATTTACACATTCATTCCGTTTTTTCCGACGGAACCGATACTATAGATGACATAATTAAAATCGTAAAACAAAAAAATATTCCTGCTATTTCATTAACAGATCATGATACTACCTACGGAGTAAAGGAAATTCAAGAAAAAGCCTCAAAAGAAAATATAAGGGTTGTTCCGGGAGTTGAAATATCCACTGTATCAAACGACCACATAATCCATATACTCGGCTATAATATAGACACTGATAACAATCAGCTTCAGGAGCTTCTAGGCACTATTTCAAACTACTTCGGCAAAACATTTACAGAGCATTATAACTGGCTTTATAAAAACCACATTTTGGATTTTGATATTAACAAGGTGATAAAGTATGCCTCATACAAACAATCCATAGCCTTGTCAGACATATTAAAAGCCATGATAGCTGATGGCGCCCCTTATACTCTAAAGGACTGGCCTGAATTTTTAGAAAAAAAAATAATGCATTTTCATGGACATTTCAGAGAAAATTATCCTGTTCACCCCACCGAAGCAGTGGAAGTCATCAGACAGGCTGGAGGAACTGCCGTATTTGCTCATCCGGCACGAATCGGTAATGCAGATATGGGAGAAATGGAAATACTTTTGCCCCACGGTCTTGGCGGTGTTGAGGTATATTATCCTTACCACAATAAAGAACTGGTAGAAAGATATGAAAAGTTTGCCGATGCCCATCAATTAATCAAAACAGGCGGCACAGACTGGCACGGTGAAGAGCTAACAACATGGAATGTTGAAATAGGAGATTATGGAATAAATTTAACTGATTTTATTTTCGGAGGATGTTAAAAAAATGCCATCCTCCGGTTTGTTTTTTATTCTTGCAACTTTTTTACAATATTGTCAAGTACCTTATTTACATTATCTATCACCTGGCAATATTCCTGCTCTGTAATATTGTCAATATGAATTCCCATTGCCGCAACAACAGTACAGTCAAGTGCAGTTGCCAAATATTTTGCCGCCTTATATGTTAATTCATCCTCTCTGTGTCCCTGAACACATATGACGCTTGTCGATGCTGTTCTTTTCACTTCTTTCTTGTAATCGAATCTGGGTACTGCAACAGCAGCGGCACCCAAATGATATTTTTCTCCTCCTCCGATTGCAACATTTATATCCCTTCCACACTTTACTACCATTGCCTCAACAACGCATTTACCAGCTCCTGCTCTTAATTTACAGCTTTCAAGCATATTTATAACCTCACAATAATGAATTTTCACACAAAAAACCGCAAAAAATATTACCTTATCCGCAGTGTTCCACATCTTGTCATGTACTTACTTACCTAAAATACTGTTACTTATATCATTTTTAACATATTCCTTTATATAGCTTTCAAAACATTTGACCGTATGAGTTTTACTTATATGTTTTTTAGTAACAAAATAAACTTCCCATACGGGCCCGTCTTTCTTAAATGGTATTGCTTTAAAACCAGTCAATGGCATATCCTCAACAGCAAAATCAACTGTTATTGCTAATCCGAGCCCCTGCTGGCATAATTTATGAGCAAGACTCAGCTCAGTAGTTTCAAAAACTATAACAGGAGAAAAACCCGCTTGTTTGCATACCTTTTTAAAATTATGATATATCTTAAATTCGCGGCTTTCAAGTATAATTTTTTCATCTCTCAAATCATTTATACTAAGTTTGTTTTTAGATGATAATTTGTGCTCATTCGGAACTAAAACCATAGGTTTGTATGAAGCTATAAGTTCGCTGTCAAGTTCTTCATTATTTATGGGACCTTTTATCAGCCCGCAATCGGCATCCCCATCCAAAATTGCTCTTTCAGCCTTAAAATCTGAATACTCCCACCATTTTAGATTGATATTAGGAAACCTTTTCTTAAATTCAAAAAGAAATTTAGGTGAAAAAGCTGCAATAACTCCATAAGCAGATGCCAGACTTAATTGTCCAGATATATTAATATAATTTGTATAATAATTCTCCATTTCTTCTAACTCCGAGATAATATGCTTAGCTCTTTCTGCTAATATTTCTCCATGCTCTGTCAAAGTTAAACCGTTTGCAGCTCTGTAAAAAAGAGGTATATTCAGTTCCTGCTCAAGATTAATAATAATTTTACTTAATCCCTGAGGCGTTATGTACAAGGACTTAGCAGCTTTTGTTATGCTTCCGTCACGACACACTTGCAAAAAACTGTTTAAATCTTTTGTATCCATACAAACATCCTTTCTCTTATAACAATTATTAGCCATAATTATACCATGAATCACTAAAATTTGAATCCAAACTTTATTGTATTTTACATGAATCGATATTTAACATCAAAAAAGCAGGATTTATTCCTACTTTTTAGTATAATATGCCTTTAGTACTTCTTAAATTATTTATGTTAACTATTTATGGGATATATAACTCGCTTTACTTTCTCCTCGAAGGGCTTCTAAAGCTCCTCTCGCCAATGACTCCATTTCGTTTTCTCCTGGATAGACAACTATAGGCGCAATAAATCCTACACTATCTTTAATTTTTTGTACTATCGTTTTAGAGTGAGCAATACCACCTGTTACTAAAATAGCGTCTACTTTACCTTGGAGAACTGCAGCCATTGAACCTATTTGTTTACATACTTGATATATCATAGCATCTAAACATAACCTTGCTTTTTCATCAGTCACAGCTCTTTCTTCTACTTCTCTGCAATCAGCTGTACCTAAATAGGCCATCAAGCCACCTTTGCCGTTAAGCATTTTTATTACTTCATTATAAGTATATTTTCCGGAGAAACATAATCTTACTAAGTCTCCAACCGGCAATGCACCTGTACGATTTGTTGAAAATGGCCCATCCCCTTCTAGTCCATTATCTCCATCAATCATACGTCCATTTTTATGAGGAGCAACAGAAATTCCTCCTCCTAAATGAACCACTATTAAATTTAAATTTTCATATTTCAGGTCATATTCCCTTGCATATCTTTTTGCAGTAGCCTTATGGCTCAAAGCATGGAAGCTGCTTCTTCTCTCTATTAAAGGATGTCCTGATAATCTTGCAACAGGTTCAAATTCGTCTGTTATTGGAGGGTCAACTATTAAAGGAGTAGCTTTACAACTCTGGCTCATCTGGTATGCTATTTTGCTACCCAAGTCACATGGATGCTGTCCCCATTTACCGCTTGCCTGCTGCCGCAGCATTTCCTCATCTACTTTATACACTCCACCTTCTAAAGGTTTTGTATGACCTCCTCGGCTAACGACTACATCCAAAGAATTTCTGTCTATATTATTTTCTTTCATAAAATTTTCTATTATGTCTGTACGATATTCATCTTGCTCCCAAAAATTTAAAAATTCCTTTATTTCCGAAGAAGGATGTTCTATATTGGACTTTACAACACAAGTATCATCTTCATAGTATGCTACCTTTGTAGAGGTAGAACCCAAGTTTATTACTAATATCTTATACAAATTGCCACCTCATTAATACATTATATTTTTATGATATATAAGATGCTAATGCTATTGAAAGAAGTTTCCCTTCAGTAGATTCTGTTCTTGAAGTAAATACAATTGGAACAGCTGCACCAACTGTTGCTGCAACAACTGTCTTTCTGGCAACATATGTAATTGATTTAGTCAATGCGTTTCCAACCGTAAGATTGGGTACAACAATTATATCCGCATTTCCGGCAACAGGGCCTGAAATCCCTTTCGCTTTTGCTGCCTCCAATGATACTGCATTATCAAAAGCAAACGGGCCGTCAACTACGCATCCTTTAATTTGTCCTCTTTCAGCCATCTTGCTTAATACTGCCGCATCTATAGTATCCTGCATACCAGGATTTACTACTTCAAGTGATGCCAATACAGCAACCTTAGGCTTTTCATTACCCAGTTTATGAGCTAAATCCACTGCATTTTCAAGAACTTCTTTTTTGCCTAATAAATCAGGATTAACTGTAATAGCACAATCAGTAATAAACATTAATCCATCTTTATTTTTCTTTTCCAAAATAGAAATCTGAGTTATATGCCTGCCGGTATTTAAGCCCTTTTCTTTATTTAGTATAGCTTTTAAAAATACCGATGAATGAAGCATCCCTTTCATTAAAGATCCGGCTTTACCTTTAACCACCAAATCTACTGCTAAATCAGCGGCTTTTTTATGATCGCTTTCATCTATAATTTCTGATTTCAACTTCAAATCGCTTGAAGAAATTAATTTTTCTATCTTTGCTTTATCGCCTATTAATATGAATTCAGCAAGTCCATTCTCTTCAGCTTTAGCAACTACCTCCAGGACCTCATTATCATCTGCGGCAACTACTGCTATTTTTTTTGATTTTTTTTCCCTTGAAAGTTCCATAAGATGTGCAAAATTTTTTACATACATGATTAATTCTCCTTTTCAACCAAGCTTGCATACTTGTTTTTAAAGCTATCAGGGCTTAATCCCATGTACGCCTTAAAATCTTTGATAAAGTGAGCCTCATCAAAATACCCATTCTCATTTGATATTTGAATAAGGCTGCGTTTAAATCTTCTGTCAAGCAGCATACGCAAAGTGTTTTGAAATCGAAATATTTTTATATATTTCTGTGGTGAAATACCATATTCCGATGTAAATCTTTTTCTGCAATAACGTTTGCTGTAGCCTGAAAGCTCTGCAATCTCATCCATTGTAATTGTAAGATGATTCATATACAGAATTATGGCTAGATACTCTTCAAAACAAACTGAATAATCAACGTCCAACCAATTATCAATATAATGCTCCTTAAACAGATCTATTCTGTTTTGAAAAGTTGATGCCTGAATTATTTTATATTCAATATCATTTGTTTCCAACAAATTATTCAGAAGTGTATGCTGATCGCGACATTCTGTCGGCGGCATTTTCCAGCCTTTTACACCAAAAAGTGAGTATGGCTTGACAATAAAATATGTAGTATTAGGTTTCAAGGGGATCGTTTGGCGTAATAAACTTGTTCCATAGAAATATGCCTTTGGCTCTGATGGAATACACTCAAATACGAAATTTGTTGAAGCATCTGCTATGAGTTCAAGATTTGCGCTTTCTCCCTTTCCTGTTGTAAATTGACTAAACAAAGCATTCGATTTAATAGATATTGGATTTAGTTCTTGACATGATTCTATGTAATCTATTGCTTCTGCTTTCACCCATGGTTGGATCTGTGACGGAGCTGTTGCCATAATCTTTTTCATATCTGCAACTATCATGAATTAATCCTCCATATCAATATTCTATAAACTATAACATTTTGAATCAATTTATGCTATTACAAATGCAGCTGAATTAATTATTGTCATTTTAAGGGCATGAAACCGAGTAAAATACCGCAATTTTATTTTTTAAACTAATCAGCCCAAATTTCTTCGGAAGTCTGAGCTTTATTTTTTGATGGTAAAGCAATGACCGAAACATTAATAAGGTGCTCGTATGTAAGGTTTTCAGAAATGCTGTTGTTGCCCCACGAACCACATCCTATACTTGGTGTAGGTTTAATGTTTGCCATCATACCTATACCAGTCGAAGCAATTCCGGGAACATTGACAAGAAGCCTGCACACAGGAATTCTCAAGCTGGCATATTCAATATATTCCTTATTGTTTGAATGAAGTACGGCAGTATGACCGGCTCCTTGGAACAGCAAATTTGTTCTTGCAATTTCAACAGCTTCCTCAAAGTCATCATATGTCAGTAATGTAAGCACAGGACACATTTTTTCAGAACACAATGGTTCTTCAGCTCCGTGTCTGAAAGCTTTCAGTACCACAATTCTAGTTTCTTCAGGAATCTTTACACCAGCCTTTTCAGCCACTTCAAGTATCGGTTTGCCAACTGCTTCTTTTGCTGTATGTCCATCTTCAAATATAACCGATTTGAATTTTTCTATAACATCAGATTTATCGCTATAATAAGCTCCGTTTCTCACAAGCGCATCTACAAGCAATTGTTCGCAGTCCTTATGAACTATAGCACACTGATCTCCTGCGCATATTATACCATTATCAAAGCTTCTGCTCATAATTATGTCGCGTGCAACCTTATCATAATCATTACAATCATCGCCTACAATAACCTGAACATTACCTTGCCCTACGCCAAATGCCGGCTTTCCGCTGGAATAAGCAGATTTAACCATTGCCATTCCTCCTGTTGCAACAACAACATCCACAGTGCTCATAAGTTCTTTAGTTTTTTCAATAGAAGGCTCTGTTATAATCTGAATAACATTTTCAGGTGCTCCAATACTCTTAAGCGCCTTATTCATAAGATCAACTGTATATTCGGTAACGTTTTTCGCTCTAGGATGTGGAGCAATAATAACCGTATTTCTTCCTTTAAGAGCTAGCATAGCGTTGCCAAGTGAAGTCAATGATGGATTTGTTGTAGGAGTTACACAACCTATGACTCCCTTTGGCTTTGCTACATATGTCAACCCAAGTTCTTCATCTTCTCTAATGATGCCTACCGACTTTTGGTTTTTCATTGTTGTCCAAATGCCATCTCCAATATTAGAGTTTTTTAAAACTTTGTCCTCCACATTGCCCATACCAGTTTCTTTTACAGCCATTTCAGCAAGCTTACGAGCTTCACCTGCTACAGCTTTAGCAATTACTCTACACATATTATCAGCTTGAGCTTGAGTACAATCTTCAAGTTGTTGCAATGCTATTTTGGATTTTTCAACCATGTTTTTTATTTCGTCGTTATAGTTCATAATATACACCATCCCATTCATTAATTTATATGACACATAGATGATATTATAAACATAAGACTTGCACATTGTAAAAATGGGAACATCTTCAAATTTTATGTGATTTATATTAACAATATATTGCGTGCACTCAGCTTAAAGCTTCGAATCACCACAACTTTTACCTTCCCATGCGATAAATTTTTTGTGGTCAAATCCAAACTGCATGAGCACTTTCCCTATTATATGATTAACTTGTTCCTCAATTGTTTGAGGATTGTTGTAAAATGTTAATAGAGGAGGAATTATAACACATCCTAAATCCGAAACTTCCTTCATATTTCTTATATGTACCTTTCCAAATGGCATTTCTCTGGGAACCAACACAACTTTTCTATTTTCTTTTAAGCATACATCAGCTGCACGTATGAGCAAATTTTCTGCATACCCGCATGCAATTCCTGATAAAGTCTTCATGCTGCAGGGTATAACAACCATTCCATCCGTCCTGAATGAGCCGCTTGAAATAGAAGCCGCCAGGTTATTGTTGCTGTGAACAACATCAGCAAGGCTTTCCACATCCTCAATCTTTAATTCTGTTTCAAGTCCAAATGTTACTCTTGCTCCCTCAGAAATTACCAGATGCGTTTCACATTCTGGGTAAGCCTTTAAAGCCTTCAACATATGGTATCCAAGTATTACTCCGCTGGCACCTGAAATTCCTACAACTAATCTCATAATCTCTCCTCTATATATAAAACATATTTTCTTTATTTATTAAAATAAACCTATCATTTTCCAATATGGCACTTCTAACAAAACAATTATAAAAACTACCGCAATCAATGGGATTCCCAGCTTCATTACTTCTTTTTGCCCATACATACCGTTTTCTTCTCCTTGTCCCACAAGCATATTCAAATGGTGGAAAGGAAGAATGTAGTGTATACCGATTGAAGTATATACCAGTAATGTAGTTATTATAGGACTTATTCCCATAGGTTCAGTAAATATTAACAGAGCTGGAATAGCTATTCCCATTACGGCTATTACACTTCCCAAGAACATATGTATTCCCATGGATATTACTGCTATTATAACTGCCAGTATATACGGATTTTCAGGAATTGATGAAGGCAAGATAGTGTCTGCTATCCATGTATTCATACCGGTTACTCCTCCAACCTTTCCTATTGTCATGGCTGCGGTTAGAAACAAAAGCACATGTACCGGTACTTCCCCCCACTGCTTCGGTGTAAGTACCCCTCCAATAGCAGGTAAACTCATCAGCATGGCTATGAGAAGTGTAATCCATCCTATATTTATACCGTGTATGGAATCTGTCATCCACAACACAACTGCAATAGCAAGCCATATAATTGTTCTTTTTTCTATACCTGATATTTGTCCCAGAGAATCTAGTTTTTCTTTTATCTCTTCTTTATTTATTATAATTTCTTTAGTCGGTTTAAATAATACGAGAATCAGTAAGCAGGTTATTATACTTGCAACAATGTTGGGAGGTCCCATGTAGACAAACCACTGCATCCAGCTTATTAACTCTCCTGATGCCTGTGCTGCCAGAGGATTAATAACACTGTCTCCGGTTAAAAATATCATTGAAACAGGAACAGATGATGCAAAAACAGTGAATCCTATTTTAATTGCATCCTCCTTAGGAACATTTGCGCTTTTTATTACTACTGCCATAACTGACATAATTAGAAAAGCTCTTGGCCAAGGATGAGGAATTAGTATACTTAAAATAAAAGTAAGCACAAATATAGATATAATAATACTTCTATAAGAACTTACGAATTTTATTATAAACTTATATGCTATTCTTTCTCCTAATCCAGAACTTTTTACGGCAGAAGCAATTAGATACGCGCCGATTACTAAGTACATTGTGCTCCCAACCCAAGGAGAGAACACGACTGATGGTTCAGCAACATTAAATATAACAAGCAGTGCTAGATAAAGTCCTGATGCATAGCCTGACTGAACGATTTGAAAAGCCCAGAACACTACTGTCATAAGTGTTAATCCCAAGCACATTTTACCTTGAGCTGACAAGCCTTCCAATGGAAGAATGTTTATAACAATTGCTACAAGAATGCCTAATAATAATCCTAATAGCTTTTTATTCTTATTCATAATAATATCCTTTCAAAAAATAGAGGGCATAAGCCCTCTTATATTTACTTTTTCAGCGGTGGAATTGGCGGTATTAAACCCATATGAGCAATTTTCTCATCATCCAATTTGAATTTTTCTATTACAACAGGGTTTTCAGTTGAACGCCATGAATACCAGCACTTTTCGCAAACATACACTTCCCATGCATTGTCTTTCGGGGCATCGGTAATTTTTTTTATTTTATCCGACTCACAACGTGGACACTTCATAATAATTGCCTCCTTATTAATTGTTAAGATTTTTTAGTAACTCTTTTAATTTTTCTTCCCACTCATCAGTTCCAGCAGGCGGTTCCAGTATTTGTGTTTCTCTAGGATTAGGTTCCGGCGGAACAGGAGTAGTTGCATCAATTATCATTTTCGTATGCATTCCCGGAGGATTTGTTGATGGATCAAGAGGCATACCAGGGCAGTTTTCAATTATTGAAACGTCCTTGCTTGGATGAACTCTTGTAGTTAATGCCCACATAACCTGTTCCAGATTGAATGGGTCAACAAATTCATCAACAACTATTACAATCTTTGAATAAGGCATTCCGTGAGGAGTTGACAGTAGTCTAAATGCAACACCCTTAGCATACCCTCCGTAACGAACCTTTGTAGATATAATAGCTCCGATACCATGAGTGTACATAGCGTTAACTGCAACAACTTCCGGCATTGTTTCTTTTAACTGCTTATATAACGGAACGCTTGTATTTAATGCCATTAAGTAATCAATTTCAGTCCAAGGAATACCTAAGTAGAGATTTTCAAATATTGGATTTGTTCTATGTGTTATCCTATCTATTTGAACTTCACACTGCAATCTTGATCCTGAATAAGAACCAGGGAATTCTCCAAAAGGTCCTTCAACAGTTCTTACTCTTGGAATTATATGTCCTTCCAAAACAACCTCTGAACCTGCTGGAACATATAAATGATCATATAAATCTGATTTAACTATGTCTGTTGGAACTCCATCCTGCAATGCCCCTACAAATTCATATTCATTTTGGCTGTAACCAACAGGAGTACTTGCCATAAAAGTAACTAACGGGTTATTACCAATTGTAATAGCTATAGGAAGCTCTTTGTTTTCTGCTTCTGCTTTTTCCAACTGCACTGCTATATCATGCATTGAAAGAGCCTGTATTCCAACTCTGTCCTTATCTTTTACCTGAATGCGGTACGTTCCGACATTTAGCTTGTTGAAATCATCTGGAAATTCAGGATCCGCTGTAACTACAGATGCCTTTGATATATAGAAACCACCGTCTTGATCATTTATTCGGTACAACGGAAGGACATCAAACAAGTTAATATCTTTGTCAATAACATTTTCCTTACATGGTGCTTCTTCTCTTTTTACTACATTAGGCGGCACTGGAAACTTGTCCCATCTTTTGTTTAATTCGTAGAATTGATCCTTTGTTGATGTGTTCTTGTCAAGTCCCAGCATAAGAGCATGATTTTGCCACGATCCGTGAACATTAGTTACTACGCTATGCTTGTATCCTTTGACTTTTTCAAACAGTACTGCCGGCTGGTTTTTGCCTAAATTTGAAGCGGCACGTCCTGCTGCGGCAATGTCCGGTTCTGGGTTAACTTCTTCTTTCACCCTTACAAGCTGACCTTCTGCCTCAAGCACTTCTAAGAATTCTCTTAAATCCTTATAAACTTTAGCCATTATAAACCTCCATAATTTTGTATATGTTAATTATATAACACTAAAGTCCACAATCTGTATCAACTAACAGTTTATGTCATCAACTTTATTTTTATATAAAAAACGCAGAAAAATATTTTTCCCGCGTTTTTTATATGTTTTTAATTAGCCTTCTATATATAATTTTAATATAGGAATTACGTATTCTGAAATTTTATTTCATAAAATTCTCAATATCATTAACAGTCTTAATAATATCGCTAGAGAGATTGATTATACCTTTTTTAGTAACCCATACATCATCCTCTATTCTTATGCCTATGCCCTCTTCCTTAATATAAAGGCCCGGCTCAACAGTGTACACATTGTTTTCCTGCATAGTTTTGTCTCTTCTTCTCAAATCATGTACATCAAGTCCTAAAGGATGACCTATACTGTGATAATAATATTTATCTACATCTGCATCTTCTCTGATAATGTTCAAAGCTTTCAGCCCCTTTGCAAAATGCTTCTTAACCGCATCATTCACAGCAATTTCTGAGGCTCCCACATGCATGGCATCTATGGTTACATCCTGTGCCTCCAATACTATGTTATATATATCTTTTTGCCTCTGGCTGAATTTTCCGTTTGCAGGGTAAGTTCTTGTAATATCTGAAGCATAGTTGTTGGATAAAGCTCCTAAGTCAAGAAGTATCAGGCTTCCGTCCTTTATTTTTTGTTTCAGGTCTACGTAGTGCAGAATTACCGCTTTTTCGCCAGACGCTCCAATTGTCTTGAAGCTTGGTCTTGACCCTCTGAGTTGCAACTGGTACTCAAAATCTGCCTTAACCTGGTATTCAAATTTCCCTGGCTTCAAATTCTTCATTACAAATTCCAATGCTTCCTTTGTGTACCCTATTGCAGTCTTAATTTCATTCACTTCATCTTCTGTTTTGGAGCTTCTTAACTCAATCATCAAATCAAGCGAATTTTTTATATTAATAGCTGGGAATTGATTTTTCATCCAATGTGCAAGCTTTCTGTCGTGGTCATAGGATTCATCTGCACCTGTTATATATGAAAATACATATACATTGTCCGGTCTGTCAGAAGATGAAAGTTTTTTTGCAAACTGATCCATGAATTCATTTTTATTCTGAATTGATTTTATCCCTGATACCTGAGTCGCTTCGTCTTTTCTCATTAAAATTCCGAACCATTTTTCAAAGTGCTCGTCAACAGGAGGAATATACAAAGTTTCTGTAATCTTCCCATTAATTTTTTCAATTAAAAGTATCATGTCTTCTCTATCTATTCCTGTAAGATAGAAAAAATTTCTATTCACTGAAAAGTCATACAATTGATCAGCGCTTTCCCTTGGTGCTCTGCCGGAAAAAAATACCGCAGATGAACAATCCTTCATTCTTTCAGAAAATCTCATCCTGTTGTTAACAAAAAAATTTGTGTCCATTATAAATCCTCCAATATTATTTTCAATAATTAAAAAATTCATATATAGTAAATTTCATATATTTTATGAAGTACCTCGTCATATCCAATTCTTTGATCTGTCAGCTGCTTTTTGCCATCCACTGTAAAGTTCTTTTCTTTTTTCTTTATCCATTTGAGGTTTAAAACTTTTGCTCATGCTCCAATTCTGGGAAATTTCACCTTTAGATTTCCAGAATCCTACTGCAAGGCCTGCCAGATAAGCCGCCCCCAAAGCTGTTGTTTCTGTAACTTCAGGTTTTTCAATTTTTACATTCAGTATGTCTGATTGAAATTGCATCAAGAAATTATTTGCCGTGGCACCTCCGTCTACCTTTAGTGCTGTTAAATTAATGCCGGAATCGTCAATCATAGCTTCAATAACATCTTTTGTCTGATATGCAATAGATTCCAGTGTAGCCCTTATTATGTGATTTCGATTTGTTCCTCTTGTAAGTCCTATAATTGCACCTCTTGCATACATATCCCAATATGGAGCTCCCAAACCTGTAAATGCCGGAACAACATATATTCCGTTGCTGTCACTGACCTTTTTTGCAAAATATTCAGAATCAGCGGCATCATGTATTATTTTTAATTCGTCTCGCAGCCATTGAATTGCCGCACCGGCAACAAAAATTGAACCCTCTAAGGCATATTCGACTCTTCCACCTATTCCCCATGCAATGGTGGTCACCAGCCCGTTATGAGATTTTACTATTTTTTCACCTGTATTCATGAGCATGAAACAACCTGTTCCATATGTGTTTTTAACCATTCCCTCCTGAAAACAAATCTGACCAAACAATGCTGACTGCTGATCACCTGCGATTCCAGATATAGGTATTCCTATACTGAATACTTCTTTATTTGTTTCTCCGTAAAGTTCCGATGACTGCCTTACATCAGGCAATACCGAAGAAGGTATATTAAGAGCACTTAATATGGTTTCATCCCACTTCAGCTCTTTTATATTATATATCATAGTTCTGGAAGCATTTGAATAATCCGTTATGTGAAGCCTGCCTCCTGTAAGATTCCAAACAAGCCATGTGTCTATTGTTCCAAACAATATATTTCCCTTTTCAGCACTTTCTCTTGCACCCGGCACATTGTCAAGAATCCATTTGATTTTCGTCCCAGAAAAATACGCATCTATTACAAGACCTGTAGTATCATTTATGTAAGGTTCAAGTCCTTCCTTTTTCAACTCATCACATATCTCTGACGTCTGCCTGCTCTGCCATACAATGGCATTGTACACAGGTTTGCCCGTATTCTTATCCCACATTACCGTAGTTTCACGCTGATTTGTTATTCCAATGCATGATATTTCAGATGGATCAATGTTAGCAATTGCCTCTTTAGCAGCATTTAATTGCGTTTCCCAAATTTCTACCGGATCGTGCTCCACCCATCCCGGCTTTGGATATATCTGTCTGAATTCATGCTGAGCTATATTTATTATTGTTCCGTTTCTATCAAAAAGTATGGCTCGAGAACTCGTAGTTCCCTGATCTAGTGCAAGTACATATTTTTTATTCATAGAATCTCCTAAAACAAATATTACTTCAATTATATACTTCAAAATTGAAATAATCAACGAAATAACCAAAAAAGTAATTCATTCAAAGATTATGTAAAATGTTATAAATAATACCGTTTTCTGTAATAAATCATGTATTGATTTTTATTTGACATTAATATATCATTATATAAAGCAACAAAAATAGGAGGATAATATGAAAAAAATTACTTTATTGCTAAGTTTAGTATTAATATTAGCATTAGCACAGGCTACAGCCTTTGCACAAACTACAGATACAATTTCTGTGAGAATAGATTCTGTAGGCGTTGAATTTTCAGAAGATACAGGTATGCCATTCGTAGATGAAAACGGACGAACTCTTGTTCCGTTCAGGAAAGCTCTTGAAGCTTATGGCGCAAATGTTGAATGGGACAATGACAACCGCATTGCCACAGCAGTTAAAGATGATACCACTGTGGAAGTTCCAATTGACCAAGATTACATAATAGTAAACGGAGAACAGAAAGCAAATGACACAGCAGCTAAAATTGTCAACAGCAAGACATACCTTCCCATAAGAGCTGTTGTTGAAGCCTTCGGTTCATCTGTTGAATGGGATCAGAACTTAAAAACAGTCGTTATAGCTACCGAACCTGTTGATGCTGAAACAATCTTAAAAGAAGCTACCAACAAATCATATGACTGGAAAAACTATGATGCCGATATACTGGTAAATATGTCAATACCTGTTGCAGATGATGCTGGAAGTGTTCAATCAGTAGATATGGATATGAAAATGTATATGACTATATTTATGGAGCCGGCATTAAAGGCAAAGATTAATTCAAACATTGTGATGAATGTGATGGATCAAGAAATCACTCAGCCTGTAATGGACATGTACATGGTTTCTGATGATACAACCTTTACTACATATATGGGAATAAAAGACCAAGACGATTCTACCACATGGATGAAATCCGAATATGAAGACGAAATGTTTTCTGGTCTGCTTAAATACAACGCTGAAACAATAAAAGCAAATCAAGAATTATCAGAAAAATACATCAAAGATATAAAATATTTCGGAAAATATGAGGATGAATCAGGCAAGTCAATGCTGAGAATGCAATATACACTTTCAAACGAAATCTTCAAGGATATCTTCGGAGAATATATTGACGAAATGTCTGCTTCAGAAAACGAGCAGGATATATTAACTGCAGAAATGATTAAGGGACTTGCAGATGGAGGAATCGGAGATTTAGTATACATCGTATATATTGACGAAGAGTCAGGTGAAATTGTTAAATATGAAGCTGATTTAGGCAGCCTTGTACTTTCTATGATGGATAATATGACTGCTATGATGGGAGAAGTACCTCAGAGCGAATTGGAAATGTTGAAGCAAATGAAAGCAACAATGCAGATGGAAATAAAAAATATTAATGAAGCAGAGGACTTTGAAATTCCTGAAGAAGCTCTGAATGCAACTGATATATCAGAGATGATGCAGGAACTTGAAGATCAGATTGAAGCTGAAACTGAAACTGATGCTGAAACTGCTGTTGAAACTGAAACTACTGAACCTGAAGAAGATACAATTCAATAAATTTTAAAGCGGGTCACTTAAAAGTACCCGCTTTTTGTTTCCATATTTTTTTAATTTGATAAAGTTATTTTGTATGGTAATATTATTGATATCACTATAATCGGAGTAAAACATGAATAAAATTTTAGTACTCATAATAACTTTAGTATTGTCGGGCTGCTCATTGATATCGTCACCACCGGATACAGATGGAGGAAACGATACTTTTGTTCCGCCGGCAGAAGAACCCGCACAGCAGCCGGAACCTGAAGAACCCGAGAAAGATTCTCAACAGAAAGATACAGGCATTTTTAACAAATACAGACAACAGGCATTAAACATATTAGACTCAATGTCAACAGAAGAAAAAATCGGACAAATGTTCCTTGTTAGATGCCCGGATGAAGAACAACTCGATAATTTTCTTTCAATGAAGCCGGGCGGCTTTATATTGTTTGGAAAAGATTTTTTACAGAAAACAAAAGAACAGGTAACAGAAAATATAAGCTACTATCAGAAAAGCGGCAGCATACCTATGATAATAGGCGTTGATGAAGAGGGAGGAACAGTAGTAAGAGTAAGTTTAAATCCACTTCTTGCCACTGAAAAGTTCAAATCTCCTCAAGAGCTTTATGCAATAGGAGGATTTGAGGAAATAAAAAAAGACGCGAAAGAAAAATCGCAGCTTTTGCTAGACCTTGGAATAAACTTGAATCTGGCTCCTGTTGCTGACGTATCTGAAAACGAATCGGATTTCATAAACTTAAGAACATTAGGAAAAAGTGCTGATGAAACATCTGAGTATGTAATAAACGTGGTCGAAGCCATGAAGGAGACAGGCATATCCTCAACCTTAAAGCACTTCCCAGGATACGGAAACAACACCGATACTCATAACAGTTCGGCGCATGATTCCCGCCCATACGAGCAGTTTATAAAAAGTGATTTTCTTCCCTTCAAAGCCGGAATTGAAGCAGGAGCAGAAAGCATTCTTGTTTCTCACAACATAGTCGAAGCAATAGGTAAAAATCTGCCTGCCTCTCTATCAAAAAATGTCATTGATATCCTGAGAAATGATTTGAATTTTACAGGAATTATAATGACAGATGACCTTTCCATGGGTGCAATAGCACAGCTTAACACTGAGCTGCCCCCTGAAGTTATGGCATTGATGGCCGGAAATGACATGATTATCGTAACTGATTTTGAAAATAGCTTTAATGTGTTATTGAATGCACTAGAAGCAGGCGATGTCTCTAAAGATAGAATCAATGAATCTGTATTGAGAATTCTGCAATGGAAATGTTATATGAATTTAATGTAAAAATCATCTTTGCAAAAAAGTTCTCTGGGAAATGTCAGCATAATGATAGCCATTAGGCTGACCCTTAACTTGCTGCAATATTTATTCGTCATATTTTTCGTTCATATATTCTTTAGTAAGCTTCGCCAGCTTTTGTACAACCTTCAAATTCCCGTTATCCGGCTTGCCTGACATATCTGCTCTTATTAGCTCAAGCATATCGTCAAGACGGTCTTCTCCTACTGAATCTATGAATTTTTTAATTCCGTTTTCTTTTACATTTGAAATAATTTCTTTTATGTAATGATACTTAATAAGTATAGTGACTTCATCTATAAACTTTTCATCATACCCCATCCGTTTAAGTATTTTTTCACTTTTTTCTGCTGATTTTATATGATGTCCATAAAAATGACCTCTTCCCTTAGAATCAATTGTAAAGCACTCAGGCTTGCTTATATCATGAAGCAGAGCTGCCATCCTCAAGTGAAGCTTTGGCTTAATTGAATCAAGAACAGCCATGGTATGATCAAGAACATCTTTATCATGGTAGGGAGTACGCTGATCAAACCCCTTCAGTTCCATCAGCTCAGGAATGACTTCCATAATTTCATTTGTTTCTATAAGTCTATAAATGCCTTTCGAAGGCTTTTCACTCATCAATATATTGTTTAAAAATTTTTTATACATATTTTCTCCTCACATGAAACTTTTTCTATGTAAATTACGTCTATTAATTTAATACTTCATTTATTTATATAATATTAAATATACTACATTAAATTAATTTATTTTTCAACACATACGCTGTCAATTAATTACACTTTATATTTTCCAAAATATAGTATATAATTGAATGAGAAATTTGGGAAGGTGATAAAATGAAAAAATACATCATAGCATTAGCTCTAAGCTCTGTGTTGATAGCACATACATGCAATGTATTCGGAGCTGAATTAAATGCTGCAGGCACTAATGAATTGGAAGATATTTTATTGCAGCAATTAATCCAGTACAATCAAAATTTTGAAATAAAATATAACGGATCATGGGACAGCATAGAGGAAATACTCAAAAATTCAGTTGATAAATATCCTCATATTAACTCTTACGTTAAATCTGTAGGATGGGATGTGACAGGCACAGCCAAGGCAAGTAAAATTGACGTGAATGTGGATTATATTATCACAAGCTCCGAAAGAGCCGAAGCTGACAAGCAAATTAAAAACATTTTATCTGAAATCATAAATCCATCCATGAATGATCATGAAAAGGTTAAGGCCGTTCATGATTACATAGTGCTTCATGGCAAGTATGATGAATCCATGCAGCTGTATTCTGATTATGACCTGCTTACACAGGGGACTTCTGTATGCAACGGCTATGCTCTTTTAACATATAATATGTTAAACGAACTGAATATACCGGTAAAATTGGTTACAGGAACTGCAAATGGAGAACTCCACATTTGGAACATGGTTAAACTTGGAGATTGGTGGTTTCATTTAGACACAACATGGAATGATCCTCTTCCAGATGTAAACAGGGTATCTTACAATTATTATATGCTTACCGACAAAGAAATTCTAAAGGATCACATAATTGACGAAGGCTTAGATTTACCTGAAGCAAGCAAAAGTTACTATGAATATCTTAAAGAATTATCATACAATAAATTATTAATGGAAACAGGACTTGACGTGTATGATGATGTAAATACCGCAAAAACAGAAAAAGATTTGTCTAATATACTTGAATATAAAATTAGCCACAGACCATTAAGAATATCCATAAGAATCAGCAAGTCACTGTCACAAGACACTATTTACAATGCAATGTCAAAACTGCTGAGCAAGCACGACTACATATCGTTGATAAGCTATGGTCAGCTTAACAGCGACAGCACAGGCGAATATTATATTCTAAATTTATACAATACATATAAGGAAACACCTGAAAGCATCGTACATGATTTTAGCAAAAAAATCTATAACACAGCTACTGATTTCAAATTCAACGTGTATGCAATGTATGGAGATAAAAAAACAAACATTACCAAAAATGTGCTTATATATCCGTACGACAGCGATGGTATAAGCATTTACAACGGTACTGTAACATTTAAGAAACCCGGCAGCTACACAATACAATTTGAATATCAGGGAATACAGGAAGCTGTAACAATTACTGCTTTAAATTCTCAGGCGTTTGAATATATAACAGACAAAAAACCAGACAACCCTGTAAATGTAAAAGTATATGATCAATATATAGATTTCAGCTCTATTGATCAATGGCCCTTCATTCAAGATGGAAGAACCCTGGTTCCATTAAGAGCTGTTTTCGAAGTTATGAACTGTGTTGTATCATGGGATAATGAAAAAAGTGCAGCTGTTGTTCAGTATGAGGATAAAACAATAATTATTCCGTCAAACAGCAAATCCGCTTACATCAACGGCGAAGAAAGCACATTGGATGTACCTGCTAGAATAGTCAACGATCGAATTATGGTACCTTTAAGATTTATTAGTGAATCGATTAATAAGACTGTTATATGGGATGATGCAGACAAGACAGTATTAATATATTAAAGGAGAAATTATTATGGCACATTTTAATTATTTTTGGGGACACGGTATAATGTTCAGCCTGTTTCCAATTATATTTTTATTTGTATTCGGGTATATAGTTTATACAATTATTAAAAATATTCAGACAAATATGCACAATAACAAACAGCCCATAATACCTGTAGAAGCGAAAATAATTTCCAAAAGATATGATGTTACAAGCCGCCATCGACACAGGACAGATAATATGAATATGAATCTTCATACAAGCAGAACACTGTACTATGTAACATTTGAACTTACCAACGGCGAACGTATGGAATTTCAAGTTCCGTCCGGAGAGTTTGGAATGCTTGCAGAGGGCGACGTAGGAACGCTTAATTTCCAAGGCACAAGATTTATCAGTTTCACAAGATAATTAAAATAAAAAGAGATGGATTATTTAAAAATAATCCATCTCTTCTGCTATTATTGATTCATTTTTCCTTTTAATACTTCTACTGATTTTTGCAGCTGATTGTCTGTATCATAGTATTCATATCCGTATCCTAACGAATCTTCAGATAATTTTATTTCTATATCAGGCTCTATTCCTATACCGTGAATGTTTATCCCATTTGGAGTAAAGTACTCGGAAACAGTCATTTTAATTCCTTCACCATCACTTCCGAATCTTTGGACTCTCTGTACAATACCCTTGCCAAATGATTTTGTTCCTATAAGAGTTGCTCTTTGGGTATCCTTCATCGCTCCGGCCATAATCTCAGAAGCACTGGCACTTCCCTCGTTTATAAGCATAACAATCGGTATATCCTCAGCATTTGCATCCGATTTAAAATATTCAGTTTCTCCAGATTTAGTCTTAGTGTAGGTCACTATTCCTTCACCCATGAACATATCAGAAATATCAACTGTTGCATCAATTATTCCACCGGGATTATATCTAAGATCAATTACAAGTCCCTTCATACCTTGATTTTTAAGCTCTGCATATGCTGCTTTAAAATCTTCTGCTGTATGCATATCAAATGTTGTTATTCTAATGTAGCCCGTTCCATCCTCAAGCATTGCCTGCTTTATTGTTTTAATTTTAATTTTTTCTCTATTAACAACCACGTCGGAAATATCACTTGTATTATCATCTTTAAGGCGCTGTATTGTCAGAGTTACGCTAGTTCCGGGCTCTCCCTTCATAATACTTACCGCTTCGTCAATTTTGTCAGCAGTAAATTCGGTTCCGTTAATTCCGATAATTTTATCTCCTGTCTTTAGCCCTGCTTTTTCAGCCGGAGTATCTTCAATCGGTGATACTATCATTATTTTATTATCATCACTTGCAGTAATGTATACACCAATACCTTCATATGTACCCTCAGTATCCTGCATAAGTGCTTCAAATTCTTCCTTGGTCATAAACTGCGTATACGGGTCTCCCAAGGCTTTCAGTGTGCCTTCCAATGCTCCTTCAAGCATTTTTCCCTCATCAGCCTCATAAAGGAAATCCCTCTGTGCAATTTTCATTACACTTTCTTGCTTTGCATACTTTTCATATATTTCTTTCATTTCAGTGTATGCTTCATCAGATAAAACTACCCTTTGCCCTACTTCAACTAAAAATACATTTCCCAGTGAAAAAGTCAAAAAAGCAGTTACAAAAAAAACCACGATAATCGTAAGAATATATTTTTTCTTAGATACCATATACTCACTCCTGACAATTAAAGTTAAGCTCAAATTAAACGCTTATAATTATTTATATGCTACGCCGTATTATTTTATCCTATTAAATTAATACAACCTTAAATTGCACATCTGTGTTATTATAGCACAAATTGTTCTAAATAAAAATATTTAGTTTATTATTTTTATATTTAAAGTATGAATTTAAAATAAATATATTTTATTCTGTCTTTATATTTATAGCAATTTATTTATTATAATATTAATTATATAATATTAATTTTTTTGTCCATAAATTAGCATTTAAAATTAAACTGTTGACATCTATGTTTATTATGATACCATTTTTAATATAGATATACAATTAATGGGATTATCTATTAAACAAAAACTATTAAAAAATTAAAGATAGCTTAGTATAGAATATTTGCATATTGGAGAAATATATGAGAATTATTATTTCGCCGGCCAAGAAAATGAAAACTGACACGAATTTTCCGGCTGATGTAAAGTTTCCGCAATTTATTAAGGAAGCAGAGTTACTAGCTGAGCATATTAAATGTCTTAGCTACGAAAAGTTAAAAGAAATATGGAAGTGTAACGATAAAATAGCTGCATTAAATTATCAGCGGTTTCAAAACATGAATTTATACAAAAATCTTACACCTGCTATTCTTTCATATGAAGGAATACAATACAAATATATGTCTCCAGATATATTTAGCAATGAAGAATTCACATACATAGACGAACACCTAAGGATAATGTCAGGCTTTTACGGATTGCTTATGCCTTTTGACGGCATTACACCATACAGATTAGAAATGCAGGCAAGACTGAACACTGAAGAATTAAATTCGCTTTATGATTTTTGGGGACGAAAGCTTGCTGACAGACTATTTTCAGAAAGCAGATGCATTATAAATCTTGCATCCAAGGAATACAGCAGATGCATATCAGATTACCTTGAGCCTGATGTGCAGTTTATCACATGTGTTTTCGGCGAAATTAAAGGTGAAAAAGTTATTGAAAAAGGAACGCAGGTTAAAATGGCCCGAGGGGAAATGGTGCGTTATATGGCAGAAAATAAAGTTACGGATGCACAAGGCATTAAAAATTTTAACAGGCTTAACTATTTATATAAAGAAAAACTATCTGATGACAATACCTATGTTTTTATAAAAGGAGGAAACAACAATGTTGGAAAAAAACACTAAAGCACCAAGCTTTACTTTACCTGACAAGGATGGAAAAGAAGTATCTCTTGAAGATTTTGCCGGCAAAAAAGTAGTATTATACTTTTATCCCAGAGATAACACTCCGGGATGTACAAAACAAGCCTGCGGATTTGCCGGAATGTACGATGAATTTACCGAGCTCGGTGTAACAGTTATAGGAGTAAGCAAAGACAGCATGAAATCACATCAAAAATTCGTGGATAAATATAATCTGCCGTTTATATTACTTTCAGATCCTGAACTCAAAGCCATAACTGCTTATGATGTATGGAAAGAAAAAAAGCTGTACGGAAAAACAAGCATGGGAGTAGTCAGAACAACCTATATAATTGACGAAAATGGAATCATCGAAGATGTAATGCCCAAAGTAAAACCTGACTCAAACGCTAAGGATGTGCTGGAATATCTGAGAAACAGCAAGTAATATTATTAAAATTATTTTTCTTGAAATAAAATAAGCTCCTCTACATTAAACCAGAGGGGCTTATTACTTGTACATGCTTTATTCAAATATGTCCTTGAGCTGATTTGCAACTCTATACAGGTTTCCCATAAGTGCATTCTGCAGATCGCTGTCCATATTTATTTTCCACTGTTCATCAACTTTCGTAAGCTTGATATCAACAGTGTTTACAACCTTCGAGTCTTTGTTATTTTCAATTGCTTGCTCAAAGTGTTCATTAAACATATCTTCGCTTTCTGCTTCACTCTGCTGCTCCCCTAAATTGGAAAAAGCTTGGCTGAACACTTCAGCAAGTGAGTTTTTCATTGCTTCACCCATTACTTTTTCCATATCTATGTTTGTAATGTCCGCTTTCACAACAGCCTCGTTTTCTTTCTCTTCTGAAGATATAATCTTATAATCTAAATTTTCAAATATTTTATTTATGTATTCTGATTCACTGCCGTCGTCCGACTCAACAAGCTCATTATAATTCATGTATTTGCCTAGAGTTTCCTTATCCAATGTCTTAACAGCATCAAGAGCATTCACAGTCGCCTGTTCTGCCGTTTCTCCCTTGCTGCACCCTGTTACCATCAGTAATACCGCTATCAATAAAAAAATTCCTATCTTCTTCACTATATTTCCCCCTCACTTTGTTGGTTCTACAATTATACCATATTTTAGTAATATGTCAAAAGATAAAAAGTCCGGGAAATACCCGGACAAAATAAAGTAATTATATATAATATTAATGCTCCATATCTTCTGCAAGCTTTATCAGCAGAGCTTCTCCATACCTGTAATATTTAAGATACTGCATAGTATTATCATCAAGTCCTGCTCTTTCCTTCACTACCTTTTCTGCTTCCTGCACCGTCATATCATTCACCCACAAAAATTTCAAAATCATCTCTGCCTGTGCCTGCGCTATTTTCCTCAGGTTTTCATCAACTTTTAGAAATGCTTCATCATCGGCATTATCGTGAAAACCGCTCTCAATAAGAAATATATGTTTGCAGTCTGTAGCTCCTGCACCTCGTATAACTCCGTAATAGTTGTATATTTTACCGCTTTCGGTGTATACTCTCGTCTTTGCACCCCTGCTTGAATTTCCCATTACCGAAGAAACATTGTCAGCTAATTGTTGTGCAAATTCAACATCTTGAGGCTTTGAATAATCATAAAACACTTCTACTCCACGTGCCCTGCCGTCACCACTGGCATTGGTATGCTCCGATATAAATAAATCATAACCTGCCGCTTTCTGACCTCTTTCATAGGGATCAGGATTCTGGTCCCATGTACGGGTAAACTCGGTCTGAATTCCTTTATTTTCGAGCATCTCCTTCAGATAAGAAGATATTGTCCATACTCCCTGATATTCGTAATAACCAGTAGGTCCTTTATTGGTATTCCCCGGCGCATGGCCGGGGTCTATGAGTATCTTAATCATCACTGTCACCATCATTCGGTATATTAATCTTGCTGTTGATCAATTTCTCTGTAACAGCCAGACCTTTAATCAAAAAAAATGGAACATTAATACCTATTTCAACTAAATTTTCAAGAATACTTCTTACCTCATTTACGGTCAGGCTGGCTAAAGTAAACCATCCAAACCATGTTAAAAAATCAAGTTCAATATTTAAAAGTTCATTTCCTAAAACTATAAATATATTTGATATCATAAATGCCACCAGGATGAGCACCCAACACCATATTTTTTTTGCTATACCGCTTAGTCCTTTTTCACTGTTTTCAATCTTTAGCTTTCTTGCTTTGCTCCAGCCACTTAACCAATCTATTATATTAAAAACCAAAAACGCAGCAAATAAATACCAAAATTCTCCAAACACTGCTGTCATTATGGTCACCACTACGCCTATCAAAATGTTATATCCTGATATAATTTCCATTGTATATCTGTTTAAATTTTCCATTATTTATTTCACCCCTTAAAAGAGCATTTCATCTCTTATCATATTATATGCCATTATCTTGTACATGCTCTATAGCTGCCGCAATTACCCGAACTCCGGCAACTTATTCATTTAACTTGGCATAATTTAATTTTCTCTATTTTGATATAAGTACTGAGTAATTTGTATGTTTTTCTACTTAATTAAAAAAAGGACCTCTGCTGAGACCCTTTTAATAAATAGTAGATTATTTTTGTTCCCTATATTAACTTATACTGCGGTTTTGCTTCCCCGAACATCCAATATCTCAGATAGTCATCCAAGTATATTGCAGGCAGAGCAAGGAAAAACCATACAACGCTTGTTTGCAGACTTATCTGCCCTAATATATTGAACCTTAAAGTACTATAATCCCAAATATCCAGCTTCAGCCACATATTTAATACCACTCCCGCAATAAACTCTATTACCGTAACAATAAAAGAAGATATAAACATTTGCTTTATAAGCGGAATTTTATACGTATAAAGTTCATTCAAAAGCCCTATACATATAAAGCACAGCCCACCTACCAAAATCATAGCATAATGGCTGTACCCTCTGTAAATTAGCTCTATAAAATAATATATCACACCGCCGTATATAAGCAGTACCGCATACTTAAATATTTTTCTCATGTGCATTACCTCAAGCTTCATTGTAGTCTGTTATTAGACTTTCCAAATCTTCTTGAGTAATACGGTTTTAATTTGAATTAATTAGGAAGCTAAATTTTTCTTTTGTTGCCTATGCCGTTATTAAAGCCCCTCTTATTTCTTGCTTTTCTGTTTCGTTTAATTTAACATAAGATATCAAAATATCTTCAAGCTCTTCACCTCGTGCTAGTTTTATCTTAATTCCTGCTATTAATATTTTCTTTTGAATATCAGTCATTAGATAGCTCCTCCAATCATGTCCGCTAATGTTTCTGTTAACATATCTATGTTTCCATTTGCTACTTGTAATTCATTTTTTAAATTCGTATTTTCTATTTTTAAATTCTCTATTTCTAATAATTCTTCTGTTGCTGTGTTTTGATATTGGATTTGCGCCCACTTGAAAGTTTTATTAACTTTATCATACATTGGGTAATTAATCGCTAGCGGATTGTCTAATACAAATGGTTCGACATAATCCTCTATGATAAAATATTCTAATCCTGTAGGATTGTTTTCGATTATTTCTGGTTCCGCTATTGATAGAATTCTTACTACATTCTTATTACTACATTCAATATTTATTGCTTTTTGCATCCTAATTTTCTCCTATCTTAATCAATATTATTTTTTTTTTCTAATTTATAAACAATTGAACATTTAGAATGTTTCCATTTGAATCACGAATGGTAAATGTATTTCCATAAGGGTTGAATATTAAAAAAATAGTTGATGTACTTGATACCGTAAAAACATATGGTAATATAACTTCAATAACTTTACCATTAGAAGATAGCTCTTTTAAAAAAATACTCCCATTTCCATCAAAAGTTAAATAATTTATATATCTTGTATCCTTTTTCATTAAGCTTAGTAATACAGTTGCAGGAGTTTCTATAAATGATGTAGCTCCTATTTCATCACTATAATGAGGTGTTTCTACTGTTATATCTGATGGTGAATATGTTTTAACTTGTTTTAAAGTTCCTACCTTTCCCCACATATTAACCCCATCTTTTATATTGCTTTCTATAAAATTTGCACTACCTTGAATTGTCTGAGCACCTGATAAATATTGCCCTGCATTTATAACCTGATTTGTTGTTCCAGGTGTATATGTTTGTGCTCCTTTACTTAGTATTGTACCTACTACTTTATTTCCTTTAACATAAGCAATTTTATCTTTCAGTATTTGAGCCGCTGTTGCTGTAGCATCATTTGTAAATGTACCAAGTATACCGCCAACCGTAACTCCTGCTTTTATTACACTTGCTACAAGTCCTGTTATAACAGCTTTAATTTTACCTAAACCGTTATGATACCCCTGCGGAATTGTATATTCTTGAGCCTCTGCTGTAAGGTTTTGATTTACAGCTCCACGATTGGGCATTGTGCCATTGACCAATCCATCATCTGTCCCAATTGTTTTTCCTGACAACACTTCTGAGACTGTTGCTGTTCCATACTCACCCCCTTCACCCAATAATTGAAAATTTAAGCCATTATATACAAGGTTGCATATTTGACCTGCTTTAATATTTCCACTTGATAGAGCATTGCCATTTCCTTTTAAAATTGATTTTGCTCCAATGCTATTAATATTAAGAGTACTTGCTCCTGTATTTGCTTTTGTAAACTTAATTTTAATACTGAAACCTTCTGTTAATGCTGTTATTCCTACAATTGTTGCTGTATAGGTATTTGTTCCGCTTGCCACTGCATAGGCTGTCAAATTATCATTTTGTTCCCTAACCTCATTAACTGCTGCAACTAAATTTGACTTATTCTCTGTTTTAAGACTTTCTAATTTTCCTATTGCTTCGTCTATTATTTCATTGTCACTAACAAAGTCTGTTCTTTTTGGATACTCGTTTCCTTCCCATTTATTGAGCCCCAAGTTTTCTGTTTTTATTTCACTTGGCATTATGCCACCTCCCTGTATGTTTCAAATTCGTCCCATGATAAATCCAACTCATCCCACTCATCAAACGTTTTGTTGTAATTATCAAACTCATTCCATGTTATCCATGTATATTCAAATGAAAACGTCAAATGCGCCGGCTTGATTTCCTCAATAGTAATTGCCAGATCTGATATGTTTGCCGGGATTCCCTTTGCACCTGTAAATTTGATTATAAAGCTGTAGCTTTTAGGGTTTTCAATTACTTCGACCTCGCCGTTGCTGTATGCAGCTGCCGCACTGGCTATCATTTGCTTAGTTACTGTTCCGGTTCCCTGTATTTTTGCTCTTATGCGCTCTCTTCGGAAATCATCAGACTTATTCACATCCACCTGTATGCCATATATTTTTTCATATCTTGACAGTAAAGCGGATGCAGTATTGACAAAGCACTGGTTAATTGTTTCATTTAGGCTGTCTTCAAGATCATTTATATTCTTGCCCAAAATGTTCTGCAGCTCTTCCATAGTCACATTGCCTTTATAATAGTCAGGCAATAATGTCATAAGATTCAATTACATCACCTCCGTCAGTGTAACAGCTCCGGCAACAGGTACTTCTTCATCGTCTAATTCTATATTTGTAACACCGGAATTCACAAGCAGCGAATCATAATCACGAACTCCCTCTGTCGAAAGCAGAATGCTTCCTATTTTAGCATAGCTAATATTGTAGATTTTAAATGCCGTATCCTTTAGATACTCAGCTAATGAACTGTCAAACGCTGACTGCACATCATTCATTGTCTTAGTTCTGTCCAGCACAACATTCGCGGCAACATCAATGGTCAGAACCGAAGGGTTTGAAACTGTAACTGATGCCCCAATCGGTCTGACAGATTCAATGTGTGACTTCACCTTTGACGGCAATGAAGTATCTATGCACATATCGCCGTCTATAACAAGCACCTTAACCGTTCCCGGCCCGTTCCATAGGGGAAATATTTTGGCATCCCCCACGCCCGGTACTTCCAGAGCCCACATTTTATAATTATAAGCATTGCCGGATGTACTCGGCGATTGTATCTGAGCATAGAATCTTTCACGCAGATTCTCATCTGTTTCCTCATCTGATCCTGAAGCAATTATTCCTGTTAATGAAGCTGTAATTCCCGCCACATTATCAATATTTTCAAGCGTGCCGGTATATTGATTACCTACCGTTCCCAACTGTTCACACCTAGCCTTATAAATATTTGTTGAAACTGATTCTGTAATAACATAGGTTGTATCTTCCAATCCCCATCTTGTTCCGACAGTGACTTCTCCTGTCGTTTCCACCTGCCTTACAGCATAGCTTGCAGATTTCCTGCTGATACCATAATCCGCAACCACCCTGTCCAAATATTTCCCTACAGCAGTATCTCCGCTTACCAAATCAATAAAATTATTAAGATAAAAATAAGTTTGTGCAATCTGGTATGCACAAGGAGCAAGGGCATCATATATAACAGACCCCTCACGCTTATCCACGTCACTTGTAACTTTTCCGAGCATATCGCCCAAAATATATTCATATGTCATATTCTCAAACATTAAATATTCACCTCCCTTGTTACAGTTAAATTGCCGTAAAGGAATTCTTTCAAGACGCCAAATTTTTCTTTTGTTGCCTATATTAGTTTATAACGTGGTTTTTCTTCCCCCAAAAACCAGTGTCTGATATAATCATCCAAGACAATTGCCCCAAATGACAGAAAAAACCATAAGATTGTATATTGTAAGCAAACTTGTCCAAATAAGTTAAATGGTAAGTTGCTATAATTCCAAATGTTTAAGCCTAATAATAAGTTTAAAATCACCCCTGAAGCAAATTCCAAAGTTGTTACAATACTTGTTGCAATTAGCTGTTGTTTCCATAGTTTTGTTTTCCATGAAAATTTTTCATTAATTAAACCAATCAGAATAAAACACACACCACCAAGTACAAACATAGTCAAGTGGGAATGCCCTCGCCATAGAATTTCAATTGTGTAATAAGCACCCCCACCAATCAAGAACAGAATTAAACCCTTAAACCATTTCATAATTGATTTCAATTCCTTCCAGTTCTTCCAAAGTAGTGGCATTTCTAATTTGAACTTCCAATGATTGTTGGTGGGCAACCAAAGGTTCAACATATTCTGCAATTGCCAGTGCCAATGTGGACAGTTCTTCAAGCGTCCATTCGGTACATTCTTCACCTGTTGCATTCCACTTTAACGTGGCAAGAAGCCCTGCTTGAACTTTCATTTGATACACTTGAATAGCATTTGCCAATAATGTTTGTTTTTCTTCCGTAACTGAATAAAGCTTTCCATCTGTGAACTGCAATGGATTTTGTTGCAAAAATTCAGCAAGCTGTTGTTTTGACTGTGCTATCTTAACCTCCTTTGAATTTGTTAGTATATTAGGATTGTCTAAAACTTCAACGTCGATTAAATTTCCTTTACTATCTGTTATAAATTCATAATATGGGTATGCTTGTATAATTTTACCTGCCAATTCTGAATTGTCTTCAACAACAAAACAATCTTCATCTGCCCAATTTTCATTTGGTTTATCTGAACGCTGTTCAAAACCCTTAGTCTTTTTATAAATAATCAACTTTAACAACCTCCTACGTTATTTAATAGCCGTGTAATAATAAGTATTACCTGACGAATTTAGCAAAATATCGTAATTAATATTATTAACTACAGTATAGCCTGTACTTGTTATAGTAAGTGCATCCCTATCTTGAAGTGTGGTAGGGTAGCTACTAAGTGCCAACCCCCCTAGTAAATTGCCTGCTCTATTTTCACCCATAACAGAACCAAACCTCGATAAAAACACTGCTTTTGGTTGAAAGCCTAAAGTTATATTTCTTGAAGATGTGCCATCACCTGCGTATACTCCAGTTACAACATCAGGTTTTGCATCAACAAGGTCTTTCAACACTTTACCTTGATAAGCACTTAATGCAGTACCATTTGCATGACTTGATTGGGTTAAACTGTTTATCGTCTTTACATGACCGTAATTAGACGTAGTTCCAACACCATAAGTTGTTCCAGTGCTTGCATGAGATTTTGGTGCTTTAGTATCGTCTGCTATGGTTATATTTGCAGTTCCGTCAAATGCGACTCCGTTTATTTGCCTTGCTATTTGCAACTTTGTTGCTGTTGCCGAATTGCCACTGCATGCCGCAGATGTACCACCGTCAGCTGGCAATGAAGTAGGTTTATTGCTTAAATCTGTATAACTACCTGTAAACGCTACTGTTTTTAAATCTGTGAAATATTTTTTTATTTTGCCAAATAAAACAGATAGCTTTTCCGTTGTATTAATATTTATTCTTGAACCAGATTCGGTAAATGTGACTGTAACATCCTTACCATCACCAGTGGATGATAAATAATTCATCTCCGGAAGCTGTTCTTTAGGCACTTTCCCATCTACTAAATCTGCTTTGTAGGCATCCAAATTATCATTTTCTTCCTCAATTTCTTTCAATCTTTCATCAATCTTATCCCAGTTTGGGTTCATGACTGTTATGTCGGGTGGGCTATCGGTTAGCTCCGGTTTTACAAGATTATAATTTGTTGTTTGTTTCATTTTCTATCACACTCCTTAATCTAATATATCAACGGTAATAACGTAGTTTTATCCTACATTAACCATGTTTTATGTATTATGGTTATCGCTAATCATAGATACTACCGTATCAACTATCCTTGTTTTTGATTTTTCTATTCTTATTATCATTATTGCCTCCCTTATTGCGGAGGGATATAGCTTTTGACCGATTCCCAGTCGTTCATGGAAGCTACGGCATTCCAGTCAGCAAAATTGTTCTTTACATCTGCCCAAAGAGAAAAGTACTTTATAACCAACAGTTTAATATGTCCGGGAACTAAAGGCTTTAAAGCCCTGAAAATATCTTCATAACGGTAATCCTTACTATTGTCCGGACTCAGAACCTGGACCCTTAGCAGTCCGTAGCCTGGGACAGGGTTGCTTGATTCGTCAGATCCAAAGAAAGTAACTATACAGTTACTTCCTGTTATTGCATTAGTTGTATTTTTTATGCTGTTTTCACTAAGCTTGTTTCCTTTCTGGAGCATGGAAATTAAATAGCTTTTCCTTTGCTCAAGTGTGCCCAGTCCTTTAATACTCATAAAATCTTCAAGCCTGACAATTGCATCATTAGATGCAGTTGTAATGAATGCATCAGATTTTATCTTTTTAATTTGAAAATATAAGTCGTCAAGACTTTCATTTTCAATATCAAATATGGTTCTGAACTGCTTTGTTCCAGCCATAAAATCCGGAACATATTTTTCAAGACAGGCTACTCTTTCTGCTTCCATTATTACATTCAAATAAGTTTCATACAGGTCATTTGAACTATTGATTACAGTGACAATTCCGTTTTCACTTATAATCAATGTCAAAAGATAATTGCCTGCTACGCTTGGAGCTGTTTCTTCTCTGCTCCAGGTATTGTCGCCGTTATTAGTGAGGCTGTATGTAACTCCGTCTATGGTATATTTAATATAATCGATCATACTTCTGCCACCACCAGGTTGAGGCTGTTTAAAACAGGGATTTCATCACCTGCCATAGGGATATCAGTTATGCCTTCGTTTATTGTTAAATTACTTAAATCTGCTATACTGGGACAATCTAATAAAAAACTTCCTATCTTCATATAGCTTACACTTGATTTGGCATATGTAATTGAAGCCAGGTAATCTGCTATTGCGCCTGCCGCCCCCTCTGCTTCTGAATATCCTTCTGCTAATACAATTGAGCCTGATACTGATATATTTAACTGAGTTCCCCCGGTAACAACCACCTTGCACCCAACCGGAGCAGCTCCATTTCCTAAACCTGTGCAGCCAGGGTCCATGTATTTCTGGAATTTTTCTGTTAATGAAGTCTCTGCCGGGAGATATTGGCCATTTGTTATCGCAATTTTCAAAGTGTTTCCGCCTGCCCAGAGGGGAAATACCTTCGCAGTGCCGATACCTTCAAAATCTGTAGCCCACTTAAGGTATTGAGCTGTATTTCCATTCTGATAAGGAATAGTCAGATATTGTTTAATTCTGTTTCTTAAGCTGTCATCGCTCTCCTCATTATTTCCTGCTGCAATTATATCTGTCAGAACAGCTGTAACTCCGTTTATGTTATCAATATTTTCCATCACTCCATTGTACGCATTTCCTATTTCTCCCGGCTGCTCACATACAGCACTATATATATCATTACCTAGTACTTCTATGATTTTATACGTAGTTTCTCCTATCCCCCATCTTGTTCCCACGTCTATTGCCCCTGTAGCTTCAACCCGTCTTACAGCATAGGAGGCAGCCTTTCTAGTAATTCCGTAGTCGGCAGCTTTCCTGTCCAGATATTCGTCCATAGAGGTATCTACATAAAACAAATCAATATAATTATTTAAATTGAAATAAGCTTGTGCCAATTGATACGCACAAGGAGCAACAGCATCATAAATAACGGAACCTTCCCTCTTATCTACATCGCTTGTAACCCTGCAGAGCATATCAGCCAGAATATATTCATATGTCATATCCTCAAACATTAAATATTCACCTCCCTTGATACGGTCAAATTGCCGTAAGTGCTATGTACATCAAAGGTGCAATTCAATATATCTTCGTCTTCCGTAAATTGAAAATTATCAACTTCTGTAATTCTTTCATCCCGGAGCAGGCATTCTCGAATTCGCCTCTTCAACTCAGTTTTTACATAATTTTTATCCTTGCCAATGAGACTTTCCAGCTCAATCCCATAATAAAAGCTATATATGGGATACTCATACTTTTCCGTATTAAGCACCTTATATATAGCCTGCTCGAGAGCTTTCAATCCGTCCGTAAATCCTTGAATACTTGCCTGTGACATTTTATATGTCCGGGTTGTTTTGACTTCCTCTGTAACTTTTGCATCTGCATCGATTTTTCCTCTTGGTATCACTCTTCTATCACCTCCAGAATATAGAACTGCTGGCCGCCGTGATTTCTCAGCAATCTTACCTTGCGGCCGGCAGTTAAGGAGCCTTTTAGGTTCCCCACTACTAACTCATTCGGAATAATAAGCTTATCACTTATTTTAATTCCGCCGGATGACACTGTTCCGACCATCAGGCTGCATAGCTTTGCATTGCTAAGATAATTTTGAACAATTGTTTTTATTTCATTAATCATATAAACACCTCTAACGACATTGTATGAACAGGAAGAAATTTATGGGTAACAGATTGAACTATCATGCTTTTGTCAAGCTCTATATCTTCAATTCTGCCATAAAAACTACTTCCTGCTCTGACTCTTGTATCGCCCAAGCATTCTAGGCTTAATGATTCGACTTCCTTGTTGTATAATTGAAGAAACATGTCTGCCTTCGATCTTGCCTGGGATGGGTTTAAATTCTTGTCAAGGACTTCAAAATACTGCAACATTCCGAACTTATCAATTGAATTTTCATCCTTTGCAATATATAAATCTCTCTTTCCTGATGATTCATTATCACTTACAAGCTTTATTTGATTATAAAAGCTATCTTCTATGGACTTTTCGAAGCTGTAGTCATAACATAGACTTTCATCTCCCAATACAAGATTAAGTTTAAGTTCCGTGATTTTACGCAAAGAAATTTTGCCGAATTCATCCCTCAGCGAATACCATTCTCCTTTATTGGCCAATGTATCTTTTATACCGTCATAGATTATATCCAGCCATGTTTTATCATCCTGAGCACTTGTGGCAAGAATATAACTTGTATCAGACAAATTACCTGTTTTCAATTCAAAATACAAACACATCTTCTTAACTAAATCCGCTATAGTGTTATTTTTAATTATTATTGAATCTTTAGCCTTACAATATCGGAGCTGGTCATATGCAGTAACAGATATTTCTCCTTTGCTGTTTCTGCCGTGTTTGAAGACATAACCGTAAAATATGCCTGTATCGTTATATTTAAATGTTACGATACTTCCGTTTTGTATTTTCAGCTCATCATCAATATAGGAGAATTCAAGCTTACTGCAACCGTCATTCAGTTTGTCGGTATATGTTACTTCTCTTACTAGTTCACTGATATCATACTTTTGTCCGTCTATTTCTGTTAATAATTCCATCATGGTATCACCAGCTTTTGCCCCGGATAAATCAAGCTTGGATTTTTTATATTGTTTGCTTCTGCAATCCTATTATATTTTGAGCCGTCACCGTAATATTTTTTTGCGATAGCCCAGAGACTGTCTCCGCTTACGACTACATAAAGACCTGTTCCTTTAGGATTCTTTTCTGCTTCTGATGACTTTCCAAAAATAATTCCTGCTTCGGATTGAATCGGCTTATAATTAAATTCCTTATATTCGGATAGTTTAAAGGAAACATACTTGTCCCCCTCTTCTCCCGCTTTTTCCGTTATTGTCAGCTCTTCAATCAATACAAAGGAATCTATGGCTTCTCCCAATTCATTGCTTGCTTTAAACAACACAGGCTTAAGTTCTTTTCTCCAATCAGAAAAAAGCTTTAAATAATAATCTGATGTTTTAAAATCTCCCGCGTTCTCGACATAATGGCGCAGGTTATACGGAAATTCTGCATCAAAGCTATACTTTGTAAGCTCCATATGCGTTGGCACAACTATTTGCCCCAGCTTCAATATATTATATTTTTCATTGGCCTGCACAATTGACATTTCTATCTGCTCCGGATTAACAGGCAATATATGTGTTTCATTGTTATATTTAAAAGATACTGAGTAGCTCATTAGCTATACACCCCCTCTGCCGCCATTACTATTTCTTCCTGTAATATTCTCTTTATACTTCCTGCTACTTTATTCGCGTCTGCTTCTTCATGTACATCTCCAAATGACACCTGTATGCTTGGAGCCAGTGTTGCAGTACTGAATTGATTAATATAGTCTCTCTCGGCTATATCTCTCATATACTGCAAATCTTCATCCTCGATACTATCTACATTCATTCCGTTGTTTGAAATTGAGTCCGCATTTACAACGTCTGAAGAAGCGCTGTAATCGTATCCCGGTTGTGTTCCTGCGGCCTTCTCTTCTGATTTTTGTTTTGCAATGTCAATTTCTATTTGTCTGGTGCTGGCTCTTATTTTAGCATCATACTCTGCGTTTTTTAATTCATCTAACAGTGCAGCTTTGTTAGCTTCATGCCCTTCCATTGCAGTTGTTCCAAATGTAAAATATTCTAAAGTATCGAATGACTTTCCAAATATTTTATTTATAGTATTAATAAAGCCATTAATTACATCAATCCAGCCATTAGCCATTGTTTCTACATTAGTCAATACTTTGACTCCTATATCACCAAAAAAATTACTTATTGCCACACCGGCTGAAAAAATACCCAATCCTATCTGATCCAGCACAGTAAAAATTACGTTTTTAACCATCATCCAAGCTATTTCCAAACCTCCTACAGCTTGAACCCATTTGTATATTGCTGCAACAACAATACCTATACCCAGTGCTACCCACATAATAGGATTAGAAGACAAAGTAACGGTCAATCCTTTGTTAGCAATATCTGCAATAGTAGTAGCAAGAGCAAATGCAAGCATACCCGCTGCAACACCATAAAAAACAGGCACTATATTATCAAAGTTATCTCCTATAAACTGCGCAATCTGTGCAACCGCCTGAATTATGAACCCAAAATTTTCTAATAAATGATTTTTTATCTTATCTGCCAAGTCAGCAAAAGTCATGGGCATGGTTTCAAATTTATCATTTATACCATCTGATGACATAAACATTGCATTCTTGATAATGTCCGATGTTATCTCACCTTCGGCTGCCATTTTTTGAAGCTCACTTTTTGATTTACCGGTAAATTCTGCAATTGCGTCCGCCATCATTGGAGCATTTTGGGTAATATAAAGGAAGTCATCTCCGCTAAGGCTGCCTTCTGACATAACCTGAGCGAGCTTTTGCATTGCATCAGATTGCTCAGACGCACCGGCAGCTCCCATCTTGAACGATTTTTGCGCCAATTCGGCAAATGCTATTAATTCATCATTTGATTCAAATGAATTTCCCGCCATATTACTCATGTCGTATATAGAATTGGCCATGTCAGCATAAGATCCCCTTGATCGTCCTGCTGCTGCAAATACCTTGTTCTGCAAATCTTCCTGAGTTTGAAGTCCATCATTTATTAATGAAAGCTTAGTTGAGGTATTGGTATATTCATCTGCAATATCCATACCTTTTTTTATATTTTCGATACTAATCAATGATTTAAAGAGCTTACTTATTCCCAGGCCTGCTTTTCCTGCACTTGTTCCTGTTTTTTCAAGCTTTTTCCCTAAGTTATCTGTTTGTCCGCTTACTTTTACTATCATTGACGATGCTTGATATGTCTTTTTAATCACATTATCAATATTTGAAGAGTAGCCTTCAAATGACATAAGCATCGCTTCTAATGTTGCCATCTCTTTCTGCCTCCTTTCTGTTTCAGTTTGGCTGTTTCCTTTTTCTCCGCTTCGGTTCGTACTTGTATGCTCGCATAGATGAAGGCCTTTTCTCTTTGAGACATTTCATTAAGAACCGATGGAAGAATATGAAGCTTATGCAGGGCAAAATGCGCGAGATTTAATTCCGCATCACCCTGCTTTATTAGTTTTTTGCTTCTTCTGTATCCTCGTTTATGTCCGTATCTAGACTGCTTAGTCTTTGTACTGCCTGCGACAGCTCCGCATATTCCCCGACAAGCAGCATCTTTTGAAGCAATGCTGATTCGCCTAATACACCATATGCCCCCTGCAACTCCGAGCTCTTAAGATCCGGAAAAACAACGGCACTTGCAGTTAATGCTGAAACATATTCCGTCCTGTCAAATGTTTCCATACCCTTTTTATCTCTTTTTGTAACTTTTTTAATAAGCTGCTTATTTTCTTCCTGAGATATGGGTCGGATAATGAATGGAACCGGCTTTCCGTCTTCAATAAATCTGTTTGAAATAACAACCTCTTGATTTTCTACCTTCACAGGATTTAAAAATGCATTTAATGAACTCATATAACTCTTCCTTTCTTAATTAAATTAATTTTTTATAAATACATATATTGTTTTTAAGAAAGCTCGTCTGATGAAATTCAGAAGTACAGTAAAATTATCTGATGTGCTTCTCCTATTAAAATCATAAAAACGAGCTCTCTCTAAAAACTTATAATCTACGCTGCCTAATTCAGATGTTATCTGTAATTTTCAGGCAAATTGAAGTAACTTAATACTTCTATATCATCAAAAGTAAAATCAGCGTCAACAGTAACAGGATCATCTGACTGATCATCAATCGTTGCAACCGGTATTGAACCCAGCAATACATTTAAAAGCATAACCTCCTGGGCCCCAACTGTAGACTGCTCGTCTTCATTTTTTACCTGTATTTTTATTCCGCCGTATGATCCTTTCTTTATATAATTCAGAGCCTGCTTCAGCATGCTGCTGTTCATAAAGTACATTGTCATACTCCCTGTACCTTCTGCTCCAGTAACCTTGTGCTGTGTCATTCTATGTCCCAGCATTCTTCTTGCTTGAATATTAAGCTCTAACTGAGCTGACAAACTGGATATTTCAAAAAGTTCTCTGTTAATTCCATCAATAGTTATATAAGCCTTTCCTTCTTTCGAAGATATTGTATCAGCCAATCTAGTATAATTATTATCCATAAAAATTTACCTCCTTGTTTTATGCCAAATTGACAGTAATATAAATCTTTTCCACACTGTCAACCGGCTGAATATAGCAATCAATAACAACCGCATCCGAATCATTTCCTGAGGATACTGTTATGTCCTCTGCAGTAAAATTCTGAATTGCATTTAGTCTTTGAAGTTCATTGAAATATTCAATCAACGTCGCGCGAAGCAAGGATCTGCCATCAGCGTTGTTGTTGATTTTTCCTGCATAGTTTGATTCAAAGATCTCAACAACATCATTATTTATACCGTCCAGTGTTCTTACGACGCGGTTTTTCTTAAACATTTTTCCTTTTTCCACAGTTTCGGTAATAAGTGAATTGATATCATATACTGCTGTAACGTTCTGAGCAGAATCAACCTTAAAAATAAATTTGCCTGCGGTAACAGCCGCTTCCATTTCTGATTTTGTCATGCGAGGTACTATATCAACAGCTCCCGCATATTTTCTGCCTGTATTTGATTTATTTATTCCTGCTCCCGCTGTTATGCCCGAAACCCACGCTACAGCCTGTGATGCTGTTAAAGATGTTCCGTCGGACAATTTAACTCCCTGCGTAACGTTTATTGATGCTTCCGAATCAGCTTCGTAATTTGCAAATACTGTCTGTATTTTCTTTCCTTCATCATCTCGCATTGATTTTATCCATGTAGCTATTGTAAGCTTGTTTGCATCATATTCCGTTCCATCATACGGATATGCCATAACATTAAATTGAACGGTCTTAAGAGCTGTTAATGCATTTGTAATATCTTCCGCACTATGCTCTGACCCCAAATTATATATTATTACGGTTTTTGCCCCTTTCAATGCCTCTTTTGCCAAAATTCTATCGGATTCTTCCACTCCATCCGGATAGTTATTTTCCGTTGCCGTAACGTTATACATTTCTCCGACTGTGCCTGCACTCATTTCCTGCAATAAAATTACAGTTCCTCTGTCACCCGGTGTAATAGATAACGGTGCACTGGTAAGAAAATTCATGTAAGCTCCCGGTAGTATTTTATTTTGATTTTCCCATGTTCCTGCCATTTTTTTACCTTCTTTCTTTAATTATTTGTATTTGTTTGCTGTCTCTGCATTTTATCTGATATCTCTTCTCTTATTTCATAAAAAGTGACATTAAAAGTAAAATGCAGCACATTATCTGTTATTGCTGCCTTCTTATTTAAGACCCTGTATATTCCTGCCGAATCAAAATTTCTAAGCAAGGATATTTGAACATTCTGGCAATCTGCTTTTATTTTCCCTGCTTCCTCATTGCTGAAATATGCAATATCAAAAGACACTGAGCTCTTGAACTTATTATTAAACCTCTTACCGTAATCTTGACCGGTAATGGCTATAAAAAATGATTTTTCATTAGTGCCCTGCGGCATTTCTTCGTCATAAACTGCATATTCCGGATACAATTCAATAAGTTTATCAACAATAGATTGTTTTAAATTTTCTATCATGCTTTTACTTAATGCTTTTCACCTCTTTTCAACAACTTCACTTCAAATTTATTAATGTATGAACTGTCCTCCTGCTCCTGTTCATAAACATAGATTATACTGAATAATATTAACTATTTTTTAATCATAAACTTTACCTCTCTTTCTTTTTTGCTTTTTTAAATTTTCTTTATACCGCGTATTTCTTAGCTAAACTAAGGCCTCACTTATTTTAAAAATTCCTATTACTTCAGCATGCTGCGGTTACTTCCAAAGCGAAGCTACAAAGTGCAATAAAAAAACACCGCTGGAGGAAGCAGTGTCATTAGCTGATGTCAAGCAGCAGTTCAGATATCTATTATTTTTATTATTATACCTGAATGCGTCAGCTGTGCCAGATTTATACCTAATTTTCATCAGCCATTGCTTTGGATGATATCATAATATCAGATCTTTACCCCTTACTACTATCAACCTAATAAAATATTTATCTGTATACCTCAAAAGACACCGCATTAAAAGCAGCAGTGTCTTTAATTAACAGAAACCGTAATTTTGGTACATGTTATGTACTTATGGTTGTAATAGAATATGGCAACTGCGTAAAATTATATACCGCATTGTTATCAGCCATCGCTTTGGATAATATCATAATATCAGATTTATACCCCTTACTACTATCAACCTAGTAAAATTTATTTTCTTAGCCCCCTTTCATATGCAAATAAATCTCTTGCTTTTTTTAAATATCTGTATACTGTAGCAGTACCGACTGGAATTTCAATACTTGCCTTATTAACTCTATCTTGAATATCGCCTTTTTTTATATCAGATTGCGCATGTGAAAAATAAACTATTTCTACGGCTTGTCTTTCAAGTGGATGTAATTGTACAATTGTTTTTTCTACAGCCAATATATCCCATAATTCAGCCTGCTTTTGCCTTAAAACACCTTCGGCATACATAACAGCCTGCTCTGTTGGCTTGCTTATCCCTGTTCCACCTACTTGCTGCCTCCTTTGATAACTGTCAAGTGCCTCCTGATAATATTTTTTTTCTAAGTCCTCTTTATGAGGCTTTCCCATAAAAGCATAATATAGAAATGCTTCTGTTGCATAATCTCTTATATGATCTTTCTTCAATTTTTTTACCCTCTATTTGGTATTTTATACGAATATTCGTTAATATTATTTATTATATACGATTTTACGTTTATGTCAATATATTTTTATGAATTTTCGTAAATTATTCTTGTTTTTACGTATATAATATGTTATAGTACATTTGTAATTAATTTTTAGGAGGAATATACTGTGTCGGTAGAATCAGAATTGAAAAATTTAATTTTAAATAAATATAAAAGCTTAAGAGAATTTGCAATTAAAATTGACATGCCCTATTCAACAATGGATACCATATTGAAAAGAGGGGTTGATAAGGCAAATATAAACAACATTATAAAGATATGCAAAGAACTAAATATTGACACAGAATCTCTTGGTGAAGGCCGAATTGAACACAAACAACATGAAAGACATGTTAATACCATAGCTGCACACAAGAATGAAATTGATGTTGATTGGACAGAAGAAGAGCTAGAAGATATTGAAAATTTCAAAAAATATGTTCTTAGTAAACGAAAAAATAGGGAATAACTTCTTGGGGGGAGGACAACCATGACTTCATATGAAGAATTATTGCAGACCGCAGATGATGAAGGTATTGAAGTAATAGAATTTACCTTTAAAAGTGATATCAAAGGATTATATTCTGATAATTGCATAGCAATAAGCCGTAAGTTGAATACTACTAAAGAAAAAAAATGCGTACTTGCCGAAGAACTTGGCCACTATTATACATCTGAAGGAAATATTATAGACTTAAAAAATATTACTAACCGAAAACAGGAAAAGCAAGCCAGAAAATGGTCTTTTGAGAAACTCCTGCCGTTAAAATCAATTATAAAAGCTTCCTTTGCCGGCTGTACAAATCTGTATGAATTGTCAGAGTACTTGGATATTACAGAAGAATGCCTTAAAGAAGCATTGGTATACTATCAAGGCAAGTATGGTCTTTACACGGAAGTGGACAATCACTGTATATACTTCAATCCTCTTACAGTTTGTAAATATAAATTTAAAAACTAATACTAATAGCAGCCATTGTGGATAATACTTATAGTTGATATACTGCTTAATTTAGTATTGCTTGTAACAATTATATTTTTCCATGGCTAACTTGACATGCCATGTTAATAAGAATTGAAACTATTTTTTATTATAGCCAATCATGCTATGCAGATTAAAAATAATTATATAATTAAAAAAGCGTAAAATTAAATCTGCCATAATTTATCTGCCTGCCCCCACCCTATGCATTCTAAGTCATACCTGCATCGTCACAAAATTTATGGTATTAAAAAAGCAACAGATTGATTTCTGCTGCTTCTAACTAAAAATTTTATCTATCTTAGCCCCTTTAATTTCTTTATTGACTCTCTATCATGTTGCAATATTTCACCTGCTACATTTCTCGATTCATTATCTAAATTACCTCTTAAAACTTTTTCTGCCATATTTACGCCTTTTGTTTCCCCAACAATGGCCTTTTTAATGACTTCATAATCTAAACTTGAGCCTAATTCCATATTTAGCATAATATCTCCCATCTTTCCTTTTATACCGAGATTTTCGTCTGGTCTACCTCCTATGTTTTGAATGTAGTTTGCTAAAGTCTCGGTATTCTTCCTGTGTTGTTTTTGAATGTCTTGAAAAGCTGTTTTGATATTCTTCTCTTCTACTCTGTTAATAAAATTATTAAAACTCTCTATTGCCATATATTCGCCCTGCAATAGTTCATTAAGTGATTTTATTAATTCTACTTTATTGTCCAATTTTATACCCTCTGATAAAAATTTATTATAGCTTTATCTTTCCACTGTTTTAAAATCCTATTCTATTTTTTTGATATATAAAAGGAACTCGGTTAAGAGTTTTTATGTTCTCATGTTTCTTATTTCTTCTTTTATAACTTCTGTAGCAACGTTCGTAATAACTTCTTTTACATCTTCTCTAAATACGTTTTCTATTTTCTCCAAAAACGTTTAACAAAATATTACAATGAAAATTGTTTTTCTGTATTAAAAAAGCAAATTAGATGCCTTAATTTATAGAGGTGATGAAGATTTGCCTGTGTTTTTGGCTGCTGATACTGGAGGGTATGTACATTTAATGGTATCAGAAATAATGAGGCTCTAAATAGAATTTTATCGGCCTCAACGACTTAACCTTTGGTTAAACCGCAAGGTAATTGGAACTTTTCCGAAGCTAATACAACAGGAATTGTGGCTAGAATTGCTCCATAAATAAATATCAATAAGGAAAATATTTACAAAAACCTTTGCGTAAATTTGTCAAATTGGATATAATAAGAATACAATAAAACAAAAGAGGAGGGTTTTTGTGAAAAGATTTAGAGACATTTTTATTGGCGTTTTAATAGGATGTATGCTTGTAGCTACTCCTGTGTTGGCAGATAGTATATTAACGAAAATAGATGTGGTTTTAAACGGAATAAATGTTCAAGTTGACGGAGAAGATGTTCAGGTTGACAGCATTTTATACAATGGATCAACCTACCTTCCAATGCGTAAAATAGCTGAATTAGTTGGCAAAGATGTTAATTGGACTCAAGAAACTAAAACAGCTAATATAATTGAAAAAACAGAAATAAAAGAAGGTGATTCTGTGATAGAACAACCGATAGAAAATTATAAAGTTATAAAAAAAGATGAAGATGAAAAACTTTTGATTGTTGAAAAAGACGGGAAAGAGTATTATTCGTGGATTCAAATTGCACGATTAATAAAAGAATTTGATTTTTACTTAACTTATGGTTTTAATGAATTTGCATTGTGGAATAAAGATGGTACTTTTCCTACTGAATTTATAAAAGTAGATAAGGACAATTATATAAAAATTAATGTAAATTATTATATTTCTAAAGATTACTACGAAACTACTATATTGCCGTTGATTAAATAAATAAAAGATGAAATAAAATGAATTTACGGGGGACATCATGTATTGGCTAGTAATGTTATTAAGCGCATATATTAGAACCTTTATTTTGCCTAATCCTTTTGGAACGTTACCGAATGGTGAATTTATTAATGCAGTGGAAAAAGCATTAAGAGGCAAACTTATTGTAAGAGAAAAAGGCATTGAATTTACTTTCGCAACTTTATGCAAAAATATTTCAATGGCCAGATAATGCTTATTATGGATCAGGAGCGTATTTCAAATATATAATTTGCATAATGGTATTACAACAATGCTTTAATATCGCTTATTCTCATAGTATCAAAAAGAAAAGTGGTGAACATAAGTCCCCAAATAGTCCCCTAAATTAATATTTTGTTTTATATCGATAAAAGTATAAAAGCATTGCAATTTAGTTATTGCGATGCTTTTATATTAGTGAACCATGAGGGATTCGAACCCCCGACGCGCAGAGACTATTTTTACGAACTAAGGCATTCTATAGTTTACTAGAATCATTGAATTTTCAATATTATTATACTTGCGTATACTTTGCATTACCATAATAAACCGAAGTGTATTGGCGAATTTTTGGCGAAATTATTTCTATATTTTTGCCTTTTAAAAAATGTTCCTAGCTGCATTATATTTAAGACTTGCTTATGTAAATATCTTTATTTATTAAATAATAAATATATCAATCCAAAAATAATTGCGGCGATTATTAGTAAAACATAATTTGCGTTTAGGTATGTCCAAATGCAAAAATCGATTAGTGTTAGGCCTAAAATAGCTACATTAAAATAAAAAGGTATTGGATAAATATTTCTTAGTCTTTCAACAGGGCCGCATGTTTCAGAACATATATTATTTGTTCCATTACTATCACAAGTCATTGCTATTTGATCAGTGCATTTTCTGCATTTTGATCCTACGCTACTTTCAACTAATTTAGCTACAAAATACAACAATAAAAATATAGAATTAAATAAAATAAACCCAACTAGCAATATAATAAACGTTAATCTGTATATGGATACTCCCGCCATATTAGTTATAACTGTTCCCGTAAAGCTGATTCCTCCAAAAAAAGCCATAACTATACCTGAAAATATACCTAAGACGGTAATAGACATAGAATTTATATTACTTAGCTTAGTTTGACTGTCTTTAATGCTATTATTTAATTCTTCATAATCATTTGAAATTTTATGCGACTTTGATTCAACTTCTTCTAATTTTTTTGAAATTATATATCCTTCCTCATCATACTTCTTAAGATATCTCAATCTTGTTATTTCTAAATTAACATGATCCTTAAGCTTAAATAACTTTTCAGAAAGATGGACTTTATCAGAACCAGTTCCCACCGTATCATACATCTGTTCTAATGTTAATGATAGTATGTCTGCCTCGTCATCATTCAAATTTAAAACAACTCCAGCTATATCGGCATAAGAATGCCTGTAATCATCTTGATATATTATTTCTAGTTGTTCAATTACTGATGCTATATCAAATTTTTCGGTTGAAATTAGCTTTATCAAATCTATCAAATTATCCACTTTATTAATTTCATCCATGTGTCACCTATATATCTTTATTCTCAAAATACTCAATTATTAATTTTTTTTCAATTACTGAATTTATTCCGCCTAAAGCCTTCGTTTCCTTCCAGGGCAATTCACTATGAGTATCATTTACTAAATCCCAAGGTGATTTTTTATATTTTTTTAAAATCACCTTATCTACAACATCTCTATGACTATCTAAAATCAACGGTAATTCGCACGGCTTATATTCCTCTTTAATTGGTCTTGATATATAATGATTATATTCATAATAAACATCTGGAACAACAGGGCCTAATTTCCACGCTACTATATCTTCATCAAATGCGAACTCCTCAAAATGTTTGTAGAAATAGCCTTGAATATAATAAAGTATTTTCTGTAGTTGTAAATTGCTTATCGGATTTCCGTTTTTCACACAAAAACTAATAACATAATTAGCTAATTTTATTACATCATACACGCAAATCCCCTCCTATTTTATAAAAATAACTTTACCGATACATTAAATGTAATGTTTAGTAAAGTCAAATAAATCTATTTGTACCTGTATATTTATTATATCACGATTAAAGGAGTTTGCAACACAATTTACTAAACTCAGTATCTTTTTTATACTTTTCATAAATTTTATTATATTTTATGATAATTTTATTGTGTTTTTTGATAATAGACATAAAAATTCTTGCTTTTATTTTTATGCTTTATTAGCATATTTTATACATATAAAATAATTTTCAGAAGCCGTTTTTCAGTTTTTCCTAACCACTGACTACCGCTGTTTCTTTAAATAGTTAACATGCCCTTAATAAAATTATTATTTACCTTTCCATCTTCATCAAAGCTTATGATAGTGCTACCAAATTTCTTTATTTTCCTTTTCTCTTAAAGCTTTCTATTCTGGCATTCTGTCTTGTATATACACTGTAACCATTACTCCGTTTTTGTAAATTAAAGATTTTTTCATATTATATTCCTCCTAAAATATTTATTTACATTGTTAATTTTATAAATTTAATTAGATAGAACCCAATTTATAAATAACTACCCTCTATATTAAAAAGGCAGCCTCTTTAAAAGCTACCTGCATACCTGTTCTTTTAGTTGTTCCTTAACTTATTCCCGATATGGAATAACCAGATAGTTAAATAATATTTAATTATCAATATTTTTTTTACTTAAAAATTCCATGAAATAACCTTTGGTTATTCTTTCCCAATGTCTAAACAGTGTGTAATTTGTACCTCTGTTATTCAATCAATTTTAAAACATCATTTTCGATATCTTTTTTATTCAACACAATTATCTTGGCTTCTTTACCTAATTTCATTTTGATATATCTTTTAACCGCATCAATTTTTTTATTTGTAGTTTTATTGAAAATGTCGATTTCAATTATATAAATATTTAGATATTTAGTTAGGATAAATATATCAACGATGTGTTTATCTAGCTTAGCTTCCCTCTTAAATTCCTGTATAACATCTTTATTCTTAATATAAATATCCTGCGCTATAATTTTATGGTAACTTGGTATTTTACCTTTAAAATAAACCTTTCTGTTTATTATTGGATGTTTAGCTCCTTTGAAATATCTTTCTTTTTCAAGTATTCTCAACCTATGTTTAGCCGCTGCATAGCTACCGTTAAAATATAAATCCCCTATTTGCTGTATTGTGGCGCCGTTTTGCTCCAGGTAATTGATTATTTTAATATCTCTATCTTGTAAGATCATAAGCCTAGAGCATTTAATATATCAACAGCATTTTCAATTTTCTTTTCTACAGGGGGCTCCGTCTTTGGTTTTTTCTCTACTACTGAATTTTCAATGTATTCCTGTATTTCCGGGAAGTCTATAGTATAGCTATATCCTGTTTCTATCTCTTTAGTTCGGCATACTAATTCTCTTAAGCCTAAGTTTACAGCTGAATTATTTCCCATTACTACTTGACAAGTGCTTTTGTCTTTTATGGTTAATGCAATTCGTGAGGTTAGTTGTGCTTTTATGTCCGTTGGAATTGAATCAGATGTTGGTTTTTGAAGTGAGGTCAATAAAAATATTCCTGAAGAACGGCCAACATTTACGATTGACTTAATATGTTTCATACATTCAGCCTTTATTAGTTTTTCTTCTTTACTATCAGCTTTTGAAGTGTTAAGGAATGAGAATTCTTCTATAACCACATAAATATATTTTAAAGTTCTTTTGCTCTTACTGTTATAATCAGCTATATTTAAATAACCCTTTTCAATCTCAAGCAGCTGTTCACGTCTTTGTAGTTCCAATTCTATTTCTTGAAGTGCTTCCAAGACTTCATTAAGAGTTCTGCTACAACATTTAACTTGCTTACAATTTCTAAAAATGGCCAGATCATTTTTTCTTATTTGAAGCAAATAAAGGCTTATTTTATTAGAATTATTAATCAAATTTGTAAGTATTGTAAATAAAATTCGGCTTTTGCCGGTTCCGGTATCTCCACATATTAAAGCATGAGGAAATTTGTTCATATCTACTACTATAGGTTTACCTATAAATTCAGCTATCAATATTTTATTTGGTGGCAATTTGTATGGCTTAAACTGCTTAAAATTGTATTCTTTTATTCCATATAGGGTAATAAGTCGATTTTCATTTGTGAAGTGTGTATAGTTTAAATTAAAGGCTTGTTTTACATCTAATATATGCTCCTGGAGCTTATTTGTTGTAACTCCGATAGGTAACATGAATTTTATTTTATATCCATATTCTTCTGTATCATAACTGAATAAATTCAAAGTTTCACTCTTATTATTTTTTAAGTCCGGTATTCTTGTAATAATTTCATCAAATTGTTTTTTGAATTTTTTAAAGCCTCGTTTCTGATAGGCCTCCATTATAAAGTAACATCCGGACGATAATATTAATTCAACTATCATTTCTTATGTTCACCACTTTTCTTTTTGATACTATGAGAATAAGCGATATTAAAGCATTGTTGTAATACCATTATGCAAATTATATATTTGAAATACGCTCCTGATCCATGATAAGCATTATCTGGCCATTGAAATATTTTTGCATAAAGTTGCGAAAGTAAATTCAATGCTAATAAATCTAAAGTAAACATATACTACCTCCCCATTTCGACATACATTTTTTAGGCAGCATGTTAATATAACAAAAACATCATCACGGTGTTACTCTCCTTGTGATAGCTGCCAGGCGTTCAAGGAGAGTTTTAAATTTTTTTGAAGACTTCTTCCTGCTTTATGTATTCCCTTAACACATACTCAATAAATTTGCTCCTGCTTCTTAATGATTCTTTTGCTTTTTCATCTATTTTCTTCAGTAAATCTTCATCAATAAGAACAGATATTTTCTTTACCATTTATTCACCTCGCTTTATCTTCTTTCTTACTTCATATATATTCTTTTATGCGCAATTGATGCTCGGATATTTCCAACAAATTATGCAATGAATATAATTTAGCAATGTGGACATTTTATAAAATAAAAAGAGGGTGATTATTCTAAACTGGTTAGAACATACAATATTCGCTTTATTTGTCGGTTGGTGGATATTTGCTTTATTGAATTTTACTTTAGTAGAAAGTATAATTTATTTCATATGCATTCCAATTGGTGGGTTATTGCCCGATATTGATATGCCAAAATCTAAGTTGGGAAAAAGAGTTAAACCACTCGCTAGATTTATTAATAAAAAAGTAGGACATAGAACATTAACGCATAGTTTATTTTTTATTACGGTATTGTTCTATTCAAGTATAATAGCGTTTGGTTTTAATACCATTTCTGTAGGATTGATGGTTGGATGTGTAATACACATGTTTTTTGACATGATGACACCAAGCGGTGTACCTTTGGCGTATCCGTTTAGTAATAAGAGATATAAATTATGATAGTATTAAATTATAGTTCAAATAGAAGCCATGTACAAAGTCAAATTGAATAGAGCCGAGAATTCGACTGTACTAATTGTATCTTCAAGCCAAGTGTATTTACACTTGGCTCAAAATCATCCATTATGCCATTTACATGCTTGCAATCTCTGTCGTATCCGTGTATTCTTTTTAATACATCTGAATGTTCCTTATCAAATTTTTCTGCAATTATCCTTGTGCTTACAACTGGCTTTTTCTTTCTTTACGAATAATCCTAATTGTTCTATTTCATTCATTTTTCAAATCTCATCTCATTTTTTGTATAAAAAAAGACGGAAAAATCCGTCTTTTAAGAGTTAAGGGAGTGTTTTACGACACTCAACGCATGTATTATTTTTTTACGGCGCAATCCTTGCTACTATCCCTGTTGTATTAGCTTCAGAAAAATCCCACTTCCTTTGAGGATATGTAACATCACCGGTAGTTTTTAAAAATGGGTTATCTCCTATTGCTTTTAAAGTTATATTCGTAGCATCATCATATATCTGAAATGCCATTGATGGATGATCTCCACCTCTATATAAGGTGAAATCTCCTAAGTTTCCTCCGCTCCCTGTTCCAATCTTTGCATAAGCAGAATTTTCATAAGGTCCATAGAACTTGGAGCCATAAATATCTCCCCCCCTAATTATTGGCGATAGCATCTCAATTACTACCTCGATAATTCCTGCCTTAATCTTATCAGCTGATAAACTTTCGATTTTAGCATCTGTTATAGCTCCATCAACAACCTGGTTTGTGTCTACAACATTAACCCCAAGCCCCGATGCTCCTAAAATTTCTTTCCCATTTTTATTATATATCCATATACCGTAATCATTTCCGTTATAGCCCAAAACAACTCTGGTTTTAGGCATTGCCTGAGTATCTTTTATAATCAGCTGCTTATCTTCTGCTACTAGTGCAAAGCTTGTGTCACCAAGATATATGGCTCCAGTTGTATTGATTATCCCAGCAATTAGTTTATTAGCTGATAAATTAGCAATATGAGCATCAATAATCTGCGCCAATCCAATATGAGCAGTCTTTATAGCTGCATCCGCAATAAATGCACTTGCAATAAATTGTCTAGCCATTCTGTTATACCAAGCTATATCATGAAGTCCGCTGTTATTTACAGCAATTACCCAGTCATAATCTTTAAGTGTAACGCCGTCAAATTCCGTTTGAGTGTATGTTCGATAAGACGTAGCACTTATATCCTTCTGCCACACAATATACTTTTTATTTGTGTTTCCTGAGCTCATGGTGTATTCAGTACCTTCATAAAATAATTTATGAGAATTCCAGGACACACGGCCGCCGGAAGGAGTATTATTGCTCCATTCATCCCCGGTGAGAATTAATTGTTTTGTATTAAATTTAGAAGCATCCAGTGCTGAATCAGCTATCGCATTCGCAATAACAGAGCCGTCAACAAGTTTTTTACCAGATATTTCGCCAACCGAATTAAAAGTTTTGTTAATAACACTTGTAGCATTAAAAGAAGCCTTTAACTTCTTTGAAAATCTCTCATTCGGTTCTCCAAGTTCAAATTCACATTGCCATGGCTGAAAAACATTATATTTATGCCGGATAATACGAGCGGTATCAGCAATATTCATTTTAGAGTTAAGAATGTCAGCCATATCACCAAGTGCAAATTCTTCGTGAGAGTATTCAGGAAGTGTACGCAAATCAACCATCTTAGTTTGATAGTAATATTTAGGCCTGCAATTCAACGCTAATTCGGCTATGCCTTTTTGCTTCAACTCTTCCGCATTCTCAATATCTGGATTACTGTACACTGCAGAGTATTCTCTGCTTGTATAACTATAATCAGCTACATACATCTTGCCATCATTAACAGACGAGATATCTAAATTATCTTTACCAAAACAATATAACTTCGTAACAATTTTGTTTGACTGTGTTCTTGTGATATTTTTCATGTTTTTAGCATATCTTATTTGAAAGCCTGTATAGTTTTGCCATTGCTTACCGTCTCTAAGATGAGCAATTTTATTAACACTATCCCACACAAGATAACCGCCCCAAATTTCCTGAATTTGCTTAATAAGTTGCAAACGGCTTACTTTTTCCGCTTCCAAGTTATGTATGCCAGTAACATCACATATACCCATGCTCCAATCAGAGCCTTGCAATACGGCATACAATGCATGCGCAGCACTTCCTGTTGTATATAAATTATTAGATAAGTTTGTACCTTCCGCAATTACCTTGACAGACAAAGAAGCAGGATCTGCAGAATCATATGTATTATTTATATACGGTTCTATAAATTCACCGTTTAGCTGATTCCAGCGCTCAACAGCCATATACTTGGTCCATAGGGAACCTGATTCATCCATAACCTCATCAATAGCATCTTCTAAAAGAAGGTTATAAACCTTGCCACCAGTATATACCTCACATTCAGAAGTAATATATTCATTTTTTTCGTTACTAGATGGCAAACTGAATTCTAATGCTGATTCTCCGTTCAATCGTGCATCAATGTAAGCCTCTTTTAATCCATCGCTTGACGGCGATAAAAAAGCCACTGTTTTATCAGCAGATTTAACTTCTATATATTTTTGTATCTCCATTTTGTTGCCCCCTAAAAAACATACTATGTTTATTATAATAAACGAATCAATCTTCCCATTTCTTTTTCCAGAATTTCAACATCGACATCATCTTCCATTATGTTTTTTTCAATGTTCATCAATGTTCCTATTTTAATTTCTTTACGAGTCTTATCAGTCGAATCAGAAGATAATTTATGCAGCAATAGAGATATAATACTTATTAATTCATCCAACTTTGATGAAGAATTAGCCGGCAATACTCTTTCGCCTCTGTGTAACTCTGCAACATATCCGTCAAATGGAACATAAGCCAATCCGCTTGCATGACTGCCATCTATCCTTGGGTTGTTGGTTGATGATACACTTACATCCTTATTCTTCACATCTGTGTTGTTCCATGATGCAAGCCAATCAATAGCAGTTCTAATCGCACCTGCCACTCTTTCAAAAACACTTACAACTCCCTCAACAGTATTCGTAATTGCCCCAAATGTTGTTTCAACAACTTTTTGTATAAGCGGAAATGTAGGAGATATAAAATCCCATAACGCTCTTAGTATTGGTAGTAAATCATTATTGAATATTCGCCATACCCTTTCGACTATATCTGCTATACTTTTAAATGCAGTGTTAATAATTCCTGAAATTGCCGGCCAATTGCTCTTAACCCATGAAAATATCACATCAAATATAGGCAATAAATAATCATTAAACCAATTATATGCAACGCTTACTACTTGATTAATTACATCAAATACTGTTTTAAAAACATTTTGTATAACTGGCATGTTGTTTATTATCCAGTTAGCAAAATCTACAAACATAGGCATTACTGCTGCACCTACTTGCGTAAACACTGCTCCAAAACTCCGCTTTAGTTGGTCCATTGTATCTGTAAATTTAACTCCGGCATTAACTGCATCATCAGACAAAACAAGACCTAAATCTTTAGCCTGTTTTTTCATAGCTTCAACCGAATCGGCTCCAGCATTTAATAGCGGGGCAAGTTCAGATCCGCTTTTTCCCAATAAGTCATTTGCTATAGCTGCCCTTTTAGTTGTATCTTCTACTCCTTGCAATGCTATAACAGTTTTTTCAAAGATTTCCTCTTGGCTTAGCCCTGCCATATCTTCATAACTCAACCCTAATTGACTAAATGCATCAGTTGCTACTTTACCGCCCTTACTAAGTTCATCCACCTGATTTGTTAGTGTTTTCATACCCGATTGCATACTATCTATAGATGCGCCATTTTGACTAAGTATAAAATCCCATTCCTGAAACCCTTCTTTTGACATACCTATCTTTTGGCTCATCTTATCTATATGGTCCGTAGTTTCAGCTGCTTTGTTTGCTACTCCAAGTAATGCCACTCCTGCTGCTGTTGCTCCTGCACCTATTGCAAGTCCCCATTTGCCTGCTGTCTTTATTCCATTTCCTAGCTTTGTGCCTAAACTGTTAGCGCTTTTTTCTGTTTTAGATATGCTTTCTTCTGCCTTGCTTGAATCGACCAGAATACTACCAAACAATTTGAAAATTTCTATAGCAATTACCCCCTTCCCTTGTTGAATAGGGTTATGATATCTTTTACATCTTGCAAAATTTCCTCATTATCTTTTTCCTCAATAGCACCGCCTAGCATTAACAGCTTTTTAAAATCATCAAAGCTACCTGTATCCTGGTACGGAATCCATCTTAGAAACAAGAGTTCATCTTGGTATTTTTTGAATACATACTCAACAAGAGAAATAGCAGAATCAATATCTGTTTTTAAAATATAATCTAAAGAGCCGTATCTCTTTAGAAGCAGGTCTATTGTTTCTTCGTAATTAAACCTGCCAATAAAGTAAAAAAACGCTTAAGGTCATTCTCTTTCCCTAGCGTTTCTAAATTCTCTGCAAGTTTCAATATATCCATCTGCTCAACATCCTTAGCTTTCATTTCAAACGGCCCTGAAAGAATATCGTATATAGCCTGTTCAGATTTCTTCTGTGAAAAAATTTCAATCAATCCAAGAACGCCTTCAATTCCAACATCTTCAACGTTCATTTCTCCTGCATTTGCCTTTTTTAATATAGGCTTTATTTCTTCCTTTAAGCTTGCCTTTCCTATTGCTCTTAATGCGTTAAATACATCTTGTGTTTGTAATTTTCTCATTTTATTCTTCTCCTGTAACTTCTTTATTCGGATAATATATTTCAAAAGGTGGTACCAAAGGGTCATTGTTTGTAAAATGTCCTGTAAAAGTCATTGCTATAACTGCTTCCGCCTTATCTGCCACGTTTAATGTCAGACCGCTTGTTGCCAACGCATTTTTCACAACAATAATTACCGGCATTTCGCTGCCTGACAGTTTACCAACCCAAGTTATATTATCTATATAATCAGTTAATCGTATCTGATGGTTGGCAGTAATTTTTTTATAATTATTCGGCCCATCTACAACATCTCCAGAACCTAATGCTATTTTAATAGTATCTTGGCTTATTTCTTTCACATTAGCGGATATAGTAACAACCCATTCATCTATATGTTGCAATCCTTTTCTTACTCCCATAGTTCCATCCACATCTATTTTCCTAATTGTAGGTATCGCCGAAAAAGAGCCACCACCTTGTGTTGCACCTATTAATTTATTTGCCGTCACTGCAGACTCGAAAGTATCTGTACCTACAATGAAGTTTTTAAAAAAAGCTCCGGCGTCCAGCAAAAGATTATCGGCTGTTTTATCTGTAATTCCCGAGTATTTCATCTTGTTTATTCTCCCTTCAATTCATGTAAATGTATTTCGAATAATAACCTACGCCTGATTATTTCCTTATCATCCTCTTTGATATTTTGCCGTGAACCTCTATATGAAGTGAATTGTATTTTATCGTTTCTAAAGTAGCACTTGTTTAACGTATACTGAATATTGTCTGCTAATTCTTCGACAGCCTGTGTACTTGTTCCGCAATCAATAACATTAACTTCAAGCTGAAACAAGGTCTTTCCTGAATTATAAGACACTTCGCTAAGCTCATAAACCAGACGAGGATAGATGTTAAAGTCCTGATTGCCTTCATAGAAGACATTATTCGTTAGAACTTTAAAAATTTTCTGTAATTCAACTCTAAGTGCCCAGGTTTTGCTCATCTCCAGTTTCCCCTTCTTCATTTATTAACGATTTTGCTTTTACTTCGTCCTCTACAGCTGATAAATATTGTGCTTCTATTTTTTGTATATCATCAACACTTTCAAATACTGTGTCGCGTAGTACGCTTCTTTTAGGCTGATTGTTGCCGCCAAGTTCCTGTAAAACTCCATACCAGGTGTTGTGTTTGAATCCCATTTGTAGATCAGTCTCTTTTTTCCTAACCCAGTACTGAGTCGACTTATAGAGCCTTTTATTTTTCTTCATGCCAGGAAGATTTTTCAGTTTTGCTATCATCTTCTTACGCAGTACTTTTGCAACATCTTTAAGGGCCGCCCTAGACAGTTCCCTGATAGTATAGTTCGCGCGGTCTACACCTGATGTAAATGTTAAACCATTTTTATTAGAGTATTTTGTTACACTCTTAGGCATTGGCATTTATACCACCGCCTCACACAACAAAGCAAGAGATTCAAATTCACTCTCATCTTTTGCTTTAACCGGGTATACATCTATGATCTTGTATCTATCATCTTCAAATTTTAGCACTCTTTCGTTATCGTATTCATATTTATTGACAGCAAAGGTAATAGAAGGTTTTAATCCATTCGTAAAAGCTTGATAAAATTCTTTGCTTCTGTAATCAAGTTTTGAAGCAAGCACGCTTCTTTCAGTTTCTGTCTGAATCGTATCTCCACCCTCATCAACAGCATTAACGGCTTTAATTAGCAATACCTCACAATCGTATGTCATGCAATAACCACCGTCCAAATCCCGTTCACCATATCTACAGCAGTCCATGCGCCATCGATATACATTTGCTTTGAGCTGTCTTGAAGGATGTAAACTGTATTCTCAGCAGGTAATAATGGCAATATGCCAACTATCAGAACATCGCTGACTATAAGATTTTTAATACCAACATGAATGATAAGATTATGAAGCCTATACTGTAAATGTCTAGGCATACCTTTGTCACCGTCTCGGTTTTGGTACCTCCAAGTAACATAGTCTACTACAAATATCAAATGATAAGGGTTAGCACCATCAAGCACTAACCCCTTCTCATCCTCTAATTCTGTAATTACACCGTTAACTATTGCTGATATGTATGTATCTCTCACTGTCCCGTTAATTCCAAGTTTTGCTTTGACTAAACCTGTCACTATTGATGTGTCCATTATATCAGCTCCTATTCCTTACTTTTTAGTGCTTCCTCAGCTTTTAAAACAGCATCCTTCCCTTTGATTTTTTCGCCGTTGGATAATTCATAATATCCACCGCCCGTATGTTTAGGAAACTCAGGAGTGTCTCCTTCTGCGTTTCCTATCACTTCAATTAAATCTGGGCGAATAGATATAATTTGCTCCGCTCTTTCCTCTGTTATTTCTATTTCTTTGCCCTCTTTTTGAATGCATTTATTCTCCGCATCTAAAAATGTTTTTAATATTTGAACCTTCATAATTTAGCCTCCATTAATTTGCTGTATCAGCTGCAAAAGTCACTGCAGTTGCCGTAGGAGGTGTTTCTAAATCTTCCTGGCTGATATTGATTGCAACGAATGCCTCACCGATTACTGGACGGCCATCATAACGAGCAGTGCCTTTGAATATTGTATTGTCTTCTATAAATTGAGCGTGCTCAGATTGTGCTAAAGTAGCTCCTTTTCTTTCAGCCAACAAATACAACGACATGTATCCACCAATTATTACATTGTCAGGAATAAATTCTAAGAATTCTATCTCTCCGCTAACAACAGGCATTGTTTTTGTTTGCCCTGATACGATTGCACCAGAGGCATTAATTGATAGTGCCTTTGCTTGAAGAGTAGCAAAAGTATTTTCATTCATACACCAAGTTTTTCCACCAGTTGCATAGTTTGCTTTCACTTTTCCAAGTTTTAGAATTAAATCCTTGTAAAACAAAACGTCAGTATTAGCAGCTGCATCAATCAGCAACAAGTTAGTTGTATGTAAATCAGTCCAATCTTTCTCTTTCGTTCCCCAGTATGCAGGTTGAGCAGTTTCGGCAAGTCGTGTTACTATACCTACCGGCATTTTTACGCCTTTACCGTAAAGGATAGCCTTATCAACTGCAAGGCCAATCGCCTGACCTAAAGTAACTAAAATTTCATTCGCTAAGTTAATATCAGAATCTTCCAATAATGAATTAGCTACCGGGATAAATCCACCGACCTTGTATCCATCGACCTCAAATTGATTAAATACAATGCTTAATTCGTTGAGTTTAGCAACCATTTCAGTCCATATTCCTTCAGGAACAGTGCCGGCAATGTTTTGTCTTGCCTTGCCATTTACAGGCTTTAAATTAACTCTTGATATTAGCTTAGAGTATTTGTGAAGATTGTCTCTTAACAGTTCAAGCATAACATCAGGAATGTTAAGTTCTCCACCAGTTACAGCTCTTTTTTGGCCAATAAGTTCACGAGTTCTGGTTAAAAACTCTTGAACTTCATTTCTAACTAGTAGAGCGTCCACTGCTTCTCTTGTCATTCCGCTGAAAAATTTGTATCTCTTCATAATTCCCTCTCCTTTAGGATTTGATTTTATTTGTTCGGGTTCTTTTGAATCACTCTTTGGTTCCTTGCTGTTAAGTTTTTCGAGTTCTCCTTCTAGCTCAGCGATTTCACCTTCAAGCTTAGATTTCTTTTCTTCGAGTTCTTCTTTTTCTGTTTCAAGCTTGTCTGTGTTTTCCTCTACAAGAGCAATTTCTTCGTCAGTTTGAGCTTCTTCCAAAGCTACCTCTAATTCCGCTTCTCTAGTCTTCAGCCCTTCCTCTTGAGTGCTTAATTCAGCTAAGCTAGCGTTTCTCTGTTCAATTTTCTTAGCTATCATTAATTGTTTGAGTGCCATTTATTAATCCTCTCTTTCAATTTGTTTTTTCTTTGCTCTAGTTGCTTTTCTTTATGCTGCTCAACTTCTTTTTGTCTTGCCTGTACTCCTGTTTCCTCATATGCAGGGAATGTGCATACGGAAACCTCATGCAAATCAATTTCCTGAATGGTCCATTTTACGGTGCCATCATCTTTCCAGTCTGTTTCCTCTTTCAAGATATTAAATCCAAAAGAACATTGGTCCACATCACCGCGCTTTACTCTTTCGTACAAATTAACAGCATCTGAATCCTTGTCATTTATTCGGATTCTTCCCCAAAGTCCATGACTATCTGTCTTAAGCTCTAAAGTATTTGCTTTATTTCTTCCGAGCACTAAAGTCGTATCATGATTTATGAGTGCCCTGATATCATTTCCAAGCGTATTGTCAAATGCTCCCGGCGAAATTTCCTCAAATGCTCCCGGCCATAATTCCGTTTGTTTTCCAAACACAGAAAAATAACCCTCTATAAACATGTCTCCGGAGTTTTCTTCTGCCCTTGTCGCTTTGAAGTCAGCTTGGAAACTTCGAGTTTGTTCTGCGCTTCTATTTATAATCTTACTCATCTGCACCACCTCCTTGTATTAGTTTCTTTTGCTCTCCTATCATGCCTCTTGGTATGTAGTTCTCTAGTATGATCAGCTCGTCCAAACCTTCTTTTGGTGAATCGCCTATAAGATTTAATACATCATTGCCAGTGTAAATTCCTCTGATATACAAGTCCATTCCCATGGAAGCCAATTCTTTTGTGTCATACGCCATAAGACTTTTAGCATTGCATTTAAAATACCAGCTAGGATTTATAATTAACCCTTTCGTTAATACTTGTTGGAACATTTCAGCAATGCTCTTTATTCTTGTGCGGATAAAGTTGTTGTACTCTTCCTTATTAAAACTTCCAACACCCAATAAAAAAGCCGGGATATCTAATATTCCAGCCACAGTCCTTTTATCTAGTTGCACAGCATCATTTATTGCTAAATCATTCAAAGAAAGAGGTTTTACTTGGTCAACTTTAATCAAGTCAGCTGGTATTACCCAGGGTTTTCCTTCTCCAGTATCATCAACGTACTTTTTTAGAACCGCGTCTCTTCCATCCGGAGTGGTAAACTCTTCCGTCATAGCATCAACAGATATGATTACAGAGGGTTTCCATTTATCTGACATAAAAGCATTTTTTGTTTTATTTGCTTGTTTCAAATTTGTAACAAGGTCCTTTAAAACAACTCTATAACCGGTACCCCTCCATGGCTTTTCAGGATCAGGATTAACAATAAAATGCAATATCTCGTCATAGTTGTAAGTCTGACTTCCATATTTCACTTCATATCCACCCTGTATTTCTGAAAAGCTAATCCTTGAAGGCTTTAATGGAATAAGTTCCTGAATCAACCCATTTTCAACCTTTGGGAATACAACGCTGTTTCCATCGCCAGGTAACAACATTGAATAAATTATATTGTAAACCCATGTCTTTCTTGTCATCAGCTTATATGGGTTGATGTCAATTTTACGAGATAATTCGTTTTTAACTCTTATATCTCCACTTTTTGTATTTTCCATAAGATGAATTGTCATGCTAGAAACTAGATCAGCTATTTTACTCACAGCCATCTTTACCTCTGGATTGTCAGCTAGTTTTGTATATCCAGGAATTGCAAGTGTATCATATGCGTCGGTAGATAAGAACCAACTCAAGGCCGTCTCTCTTTTTTGGCTGCCTGGTTCAGCACGTGTTCTTTTATTTTTGTTGCCTTTGTTTTTGCTCAATTTATTACCTCCTAACTATTAAGCCAGTCACTGGCTGATGTTGATTTTTCCATATTTTCTATTAATCTGACAGCTCCAAACACGGCAACATCAAATAAGTCTATTCTCATTTCAGTCATTATTTTTTCGTACTGTATCATGTCATCTGTTTTTTCTATTCCGAGTACATTTTGGACACAGTATTCAAATGCCGATGAATGCAAATAATAAAATTGTTCATCCTTAACATGCTTCTCTATCCGCCTAAATCCTTGTGATTTTTTCCAATGATATTGAGGCTCATCAACAATATTGAAACCTGCTTTTTTCATGCCTAAGAAAAACTCTTTTCCGAACTTTTTATCAAATCCAACTTGCTTTATTTTGAATCCCATCTTTTTCATTTTAATAAACCAGTTTATAATATCCGAGTAATTAACTGTAGGTGTATTGCACATATCAAGCCAGCCATCATCCTGCCATCCAAACAACGGTATTGAATCTTCCTCTGCTTTCTGCTGTGCCGCAACTATAGGGAACCATGCATGAGTAATTGCTATATCAACGCCCTTATAGTTTCCGTATAGACCACCAGCTGTAAGGTCATGCATCTTTGAAAGATCCGCTCCACCATACCAGTCTATTTTTAACTTGGTAAGCTCCTCAAGCGTCCAACTGTATTTTCTATCGCTTGTCTTAAATTCCTCTATATTGAAATATGCTTTCATTGCAGCTGTATACACGTTTAAACTTTTGGAAAAAAAATCTTTTCGCTGTTGAGGATCCTTCTCTGCTTGCATAGCATCATTCATTATGTCATCAGGACGTATTGTTACACCGTAACCAGGGTTAGCCATTTGATGCACTAATGGATCTGTGTAATCAACTTTGCCATTCTTTCCTTCAGGAGCTTTTGCAATAAAGACATAATACTGCTCGTCTATTACAGAGCCGGCTAAAATTTTCGTACAATATTGCAATCTTCGATAACAAAATGAATTCATATTATCGCCAGCAGTTGTTATACCTATCATTAGTTTGTTTGTATATGCTTTCATAGCTTCTTTGATGATATTGTACTGTTTAGGCTTTGTGTATGCATGAATTTCATCAGCTATTGCAAGATTGCAATTGAAACTATCCTGACTGTCTGGGTTTGCGGCCAACGCTTGAATGTATATAGACCCTCCGTCTAAATCTCCCTGTATGCTATGTTCTTGATTGTTGTCGATTATTCTGAAACTTTCTTCTTCACCCATGTATTTGATGTTGAAATTAATAAAGTCAAAACTTTCTAATGACTGCTTAAGAGCATTAGCTGTAATATAACATTTTGCGCCGGACTTTCTGTAATAGATTGATAAAGCCCACGCGAGAGCAGCTGCAAAAGTAGTTTTAACGTTCTTGCGCGGAACAAATATGAATGCCTCTTTATATTTTCTTATTTTTGTACCAACATGATAAAAACCCATGATATTGTATATCGTGAACTTGTGCCATGGAAGCAATAAAAAAGGCTTACCTCTCATCGGTTCGCCTTGTAGATTTTCTCCTTGTTTATGCACGAATGTTCTTTCGATTATTCCAATTACTGTTTCTGCCGGTTTGGGGTCAAAGTAATATGCTTGATTCTCCAGGTCCCGGAAGAATCTCTCACAGCCTTGTTTTTGTTCTTCATTTGCGATTACTTTACCGCTTATAATATCTTTCGCATATTGAAAGACTATATCGTGATTTGCAAAATTACTCAAAGCTTAGATAACGCCTCTGCCAATGCTGATTTTTTAGGGACCTGTATTTTAACAGTATCTACGGCTTTTGGATTGAGACATAATCTATCTGTATAAGTTATAATATCTTTTCTCAGGCTTTCTAACGTAGCTACAATCGGGGCTTTTTTAGTTCCCCCCTGCATGGTCTCAACTTCGAAATCGTATCCGGAGTCTTTGAATTTTTCTGTGAGGATGAAATACTGTTCACGAAGTTCTGAATATATATCTATAATTGGTTCATACTCCGGCTTATATACTCCTAATTTTTTCATGTCCCTAATTGTCTTTTTTCTGATTCCTTCATATGTTGTTGCCTTTCCTGCCACAGTAAAATCACCTCCCAAAAAATATTTTTAAAAAGTCGCTCTATTGGAAATGGCTCCCCCCTCCGGTCCTTTTAATTATATAAATAGAGCTTAAGACCAGGGGGGTTATATCTTTCCAATCCTTTCAACCCAACTGATTCCAAGCTCTGTAAGTTCGTGCGTGTCTCTATCATGCATCTTATTATGGCAAGTTTCACATAGACTGATCAGGTTCTTGCTAACTAATGCTAGCTGCCTGTTATGCTCCAATGGATTTACATGATGCACTGTAGTTGCTGGTGTAGTCTTGCCATACCTGAGACACTCCTTGCATAGATAGCTGTCACGCTTTAAGATAATAACTCTTTTATCTCTCCATCTCTTTGTCTTGTAGAAACTCAATTAATCACCTGCCTTATTTCTGCCCGCCCCTCACCCTATGAAGTCTAAGTCATACCTGCATCGTCTCAATTTAATTAGCCTTCATATTGTAAAAAGTTTGGATATATTGAATTTGTTAATTTCTTTTTTATTTCTTCCAAATCAATTGTTTCTATCGTATCGACACCTATCTTAATATTTCTATAATCCTTTTGCTGTATCATAGGCGCAGTAGCATCTGCCATTCCATTACTGGAAGCTTCAAGATAGGCTAATGCTTCCATCCTTTTATGATCGCATATATCTACATACTTGCACTCCCTGCACTGCTTGCTTAATCTTGATAAACCCATGCTTTACCTTCCTTTCGTCACAATAAAAAAGCCAACGGTTTTGAAACCAATATTCTTTCATAAAAAAAGAGCCTTATCTTAAAGACTCTTCTCTTAATATTAAAAACATTCATTGACAACCCATATAGCCTTCTCGTCATTCTCATTATAAAAACTAGTTAGCTCCTTAAAAGCTGCATTTAATGCTTCACTTTCAGAATCCAACATTACGCATCTTGAAGATATATATGGAGCAGCTTGCTCGCTACCATGATAATGATGACTGTTTGAATAGCTATATTTACCACTCCTTAAATCTCTTTCAATCTTGATTTTAATTTTTTGTGCTTTGATATAAATTTCATATAAATTTACTACGACATATGCCTCGCTGATATTATGATATGATTCAAGCATCTCACTATAATTCATTATACTCTCCTCTTTTGCTTAAATAATTTACCAATATTATACAATGCAAAGCATTTTTTAACAACTATAATATTGCATTTTTTACATACAGATGTATATTACTTAACTTAAAAAAGAACCCGGTTAAGAGTTCTCCTACATTATAAATAATTTTAATTAGAAAAATTATGATCAACTATATTGAATATCCTTTTCAAAACGATAAATAAATTAAAAACTAACAAAAATACTAAATAATATATTATAGCACTTATAATACAACTTATCTTTTGAGTAAACAAGTAAACAAAAGATAATAGCAAAACAGAAATAGAAATTAGAATTTCAAACATTACAGTATGATACGTTTCTTTTATCGCCCGTTTTATTATATTTATTTGATTTGCATTTTGAAATTTTTTTAGATCGATTTTATCCTTCATATCAATCAACATAACAAGTAAAGTAAATAGCATAGAAGTTAATATAGATATTATAACAGTTATAATATTTACCATATCACTATCAATAACCTTAATTCTATTAACCCCTAAAGCTATTAAAAAAGGTAAAATATTGTATGTAAGAAATGGAACTAACAAAAGTTTTCCAGTTTTGTTATTAAAAACGTTAATATGGTTATTAACTATTTTAAAACAATTCATATATTCAATTTTAAAAATAAATTTTGAAATTAATAATCCTATAACACATATAAAAATTAGCGTGTACGGATTTTTAATTATTTCAAATAAGCGCAATTTGTCACCCTCTTACTATTAAACCCATTTCTTCTAAATAAGTCATTGCTGTTTCAATAAGTATAGGCTGCATACTCTCTACCGTTGGATGTCCCCCATTCAGTGTAACCAAATTGGTTATATCATCATTAAAGCTTATGCTCGAAACGTCACTTAAATTAATAGTTTTATACTTTGCCCCTAACTTAAATTCCAACTTAATATTCTCATATTCAAAATTATTAAGTTGAACTATAGTAGCTAAATTTCTTTGTCCTCTTATACATTCGCGAATTCTATCTATGTTATTTCTAATAAAACCAGTCGGTTTATTAATAACATATTCCTCATAAGATTCATTAACTCCATTGTTTAATAATCCTATTTGATTACCTATATCGTTCGGAATTTCATATCTAAAAAAACGAATTCTCTGCAACACTCCATATTCAAAGAGTTTCTCTAAATAAGCCATTGGAGCAACATTTCCTAAAAATAATTTATAATCGAGACTTACAGTTTTCAAATAATCCGACAAAATTTTTTCAAATAAAGTTTTGATTCCAAATATTCCGTTTTTTTGGAGAATTAAGATTCCCCTGTTTACTTCTCCAGGTGGAATAGCTAAGATGAAATTAAACGGCATAACTTCCGCATCATCTTCATTCTTATTAAACCTAAAATTTCCCGTTGTACTATTGATTATCTCAGCCTCTTGGCCATAAGAACCTGTTTTTATTCTCCCAATTATATAATTAAATAAACAATTATTATCCTGTGATTTTTCTTCTTGAATACAACCTTCAAATTTAAAAATTTTTTCTAATACTTCATTATTCTCATATATCTGATTGTTTTCGGTAATAAAGTTATCGAATATATCTATAAACTGTAATCCGTCAATATTATTTAAAGAATAACTTTCGTCATCATTTTTATTTTTTATACCTATCGTATATGATGCTATTGATATATTAGACATTTATGATTTCCCCCACATATAATATTTACCAATATTATACCAAGGAAAACCTTACCTGTCTACAATCGTTGACAAAATATTACATATGAGGCATGATTGTCTGTATTTAAAGAAGCAACAGATTAATTTCTGCTACCTAAAATATATCAAAAAAGAACTCTGTTAGGAGTTCTTACATTGTATGTTAAATTACATCTTCTAACTTTCTGCTACTTTTTATTGGCATAGCTTTATCCCTGCCGCCACCTATAGAAATTCTAAAGGCCTTTTCGCCTTTTTTTCTGCTAATCGTTATCGATTGCTTGTTTAAAGAAAGAATTAATTTAATTTCATCTTTATTTAAAATTGCAAGTTCGCTTTCTTTTAAATTCTTTGATCCGCACACTAAAAACAGCACAATATTATAATTGTCGTCTATGTACTTTTTTATCTCATCTATATCATTTGTAAGAACAAAGTCCCAACTAAAATAATTATCTGATTTTAAATTTTTCTTTGAAGTGCGATATTTTATGTATGCTCTAAAATCACCTTTATCAGTAGAATAGTCATACACTTGTCTATCTTTATCGTTTTCTATTAAAACAGGCGTAATATGATTAGTAAATAACGTAGATAGCACAGAGCCATAATAAAAATCTGCTTCTTTTAACTTTGACATTATATACTCCTCCAATAATTATAATATTTTAACATCATTATACCTCTGCAAACATTTTCTTGCAACGATAATATGACAAAATATTACAATGTGGGTAATCTTATCTAGCCAAAATTAATTTTTAACACTTCATAGTCTTCAATCCTTATCCTTGCAATTATATTAATTTTCTGTATAGCTTTAGCCGCAACTCTCCTAGTTTGAGAGACGCTAAGCATGCTTTCCCGTGCAACTTCATCCCATGTTTTCTTTTCCCAATACTTTGAAACAATCGAAAGTCTTTCATCTTCTGAAAGTGAATTAAGTGCAAGATCAACTTTTTGTAATAAGTTATCAACGCATCGGATCTCATTCAATATTTGTTGTAATATTTCACGTTTTTCCTTACAAGCAATGTCTTCAACTTTTAATGCCGCCTTTGATGTTTTGTCAGAAATATTGCCGCTTCTAGGCATATCCGACAGTATGAAATTAAAGTTAATTGCATCTATTGCATCATCTTGCCACGAATCGTATTCAGTAACTCGTTTTAAATCCGATTCTAAAGAAGTTTTTACGCTTTTAAGCAAAGGAATCTTAATAAAAAGTTCTTTCATCTGATTATCAGTTATTTGTTTCACTCTGTTCTATCCCCCTCATATCTTTTGTTGCCATTTTCTACGAACTTTTCTATGTGAATCATGCCCCATGCAACTTTTAAGGCCTTGATATTTATCATATTTAAATTCTTCAATTGAGCAAGAAAGAAATTGATCGCAGGCCGGATTGTCCAATTTACACAAGCATTTTAATTCTCCATTGCTTCTCCATTGCGTGTAACATTTAACAAGCACCCATGCTCACCTCCATATGTTTTTATAAAAAGAAAAAACACTCTTTGTCCCTGTTCAAAAAGTGCTTTTTCTCATATTTTTATGTTAATTAAGAAAGGATTGTTTATATACCAAAATATATTTTTCATAGTATCATATTAGCACATGTCCGACCGACATTTCACCGACATCTTTTCTTTTTCTCTAATATTTTTAAAAATTCTTTCAATATGCCTTTGAGAATAGCTCATTTCTTTTGCAATTTTAGAATTAGAATACCCTTTGATTCTCAGCATTAACGCTTTTTTTTCAACATCTCTAAATCCGTCTATGATCTTTTCAAGCTCATTTCTCTGGTTATATAGCAAGTTTAATTCTTTTTTTAAATCACTTGTTTCCCTCTCATATTTACACAATTTTAAATATGCCTCATAAGCTTCCATTTGATTTCTTGATTCTTGTATAAACGGATTTTCATAATTTATGGCTGTCAATCCTTGAGGTCTCCAAACCATCATCAGCTTTTGAATTTCTCTTTTTATAGTTTTAATATGTGATTCTATCGTTGCAATATTTTCTGTTAGATCCTTATATTCCTGGATTATCGAATTAGTCATGCATTCCTCCTTGTATTGCATGCATTAACCGCTTGGACATTGATATCGAACTCCTCAAAGTGCAATTTGTGATTTTTTTTATTTTATATTGCAAGCTGGATTTTCTATCAAGTGCCGTTTTGTACATGTCAAGTAATTCAGGACTGTTTTTTACAACACCACTCTCCAGCAATTTAATACATTGCTTCAACTCATATACGTCAAGATTATCAATTTCATATCTAATCCCTTGCTTAACTCGTTTTGCATCATTCAGTGATTTTAAATATTTACGCAATTTTATTAGCTCAGGTCTATCAAAGTATTTAGACAAAATACTTGAAAATATCAATAATCCATTTTCGTCAAAACGTAAATCTGCATAATTTTCTAACTTTATCATTACAAATTCACCCTGACATGCATCTTTTTCAATTTCCTCAAAAATGTTATCGCAAATTTTATTGAAGAAAATTTCAACGTTATAAATTTTACACATATTCCGCAAGCTTACAGAATACGGTACAAATGCGCCTGACTTTTTAATATTATCTTCATTTTTCTTTACAGCTTTTTTTATTGTTTTATATAAAATAGTATTCATTTTCTAATCCTTCCAAATTATATTTTAAATCCATTTATAATCTCATGTTCGTTAGGCTTTAACTCTGCACAGCCCTGTTCTAAGTCGCTTAATATTTTTTCAAAATCAGGCAAATATTTTTCTTGCTTTTTCATATCCTTTGAACCATGATACCAATTCATAGCCTTGTGATATCTTGCTAAATGTTTATTGTATTCTTGTTTTGTCATCTGAATACCTCTCAATCCCATGGAGCTTTTTCAATCTCTATTTGCCTTGGCTCTTGTTTTTTTATATTATCAACCCATGAATATTCTTTGTCTCTTTCTAAAACATCTGTATAATACCTCTTAGAAAAATAGTCAAACTTGAATAAAATTTCTCTGTCAAATACACCAAATTTTCTATCTTTGAAAACAATCAAAGCATTATTATAATTTGAATAAATTTCATTTTTCTCTTTTTCTTCTTTTGTTAATCTGTGAAACCCTATAACTCTATCAGCTAAATCTGTAATATTAGCCGTACCGCTGACAGAATATTTATCTACTCTTATTTGTCCTTGCCCTGGCTTTCTTGGATGAGCAACTAAGTGAACTACTGCATTAAATTTTCTTGCAAATCCCTTTAATTTGATAATTAACTTTGCTTGTTTTTCGTTGCTGTCACCTACTTCTGTTATGTTCATTGTCAGCATGTTATCTATGGCAAAGACTTTAATGCCTTCTCGTTTAGCCATATATGTCATAGCTGATATGATTTCATTATCCGTCGCATAATCTTCTGTATCAAACAAGAATATTTTTTCATCATAAAACTCATCAAAATATTTATAATATTTACTGTTCGGAATAGATATTGATTGCTTTTTTACAGGACAATCATATAAAGCCAGATAATTTTTTCCTGAAAGTTGCAAATCCATCCACTCTTTAAAATCTTCCTTTGGAAGTTCTCCGGAATATACAAAAGCCCTGCTTCCTATTTCTATGCCATTCAAAATTATATTTGACAATATAGTGCTTTTACCGCTTCCGTTATAGCCTGTCCATATAACTAGCATACCACCGTACATGCCACCTATTAAGTTATCCAATTCCTTAAAACCGGTGGATATTGCTTTTATGTTTCTATAGTCCTTTCGTTTCACATCAGCAAGATTTGTTATGTATTCTTTCTTGACTATAGACGCATTATTTATATGCTCTTTGACAGCATTTTTAGCTTCATCTGTCCCTTTTTCTTTGGAAATACGGTATAGCATATCATTAGCATCTTTATATTCGCATTTGACTACTCTTAACTTCCAATCATCAAGCCTTGCAATGGCTTCCTGTTGAAATCCCTTACCTGCACTATCATTATCACCCCATATAATTACTTCATCAAATTTTTCTAACCATTCCCAGCATTCATCAATCCAGGTGAAATCATTAGTACCGCTTGGTATTGATACAGCATTTCTTATTCCGCATTCATCCAAGACCAGCTTGTCCGGCTCACCTTCGATAATTATCAATGGATATGTGAGATCACAATCATCCATACCATACAGCACAGGACGCGTATCTGCTTCTCTCCATGATTTTCTTTCATTACCTCTTGGTTTTCGTGGAATTTTATATTTAATAAAAACCAATTCGCCATTGAGATAATAATTAAAAACTATGTTTTCTTTTTCATCAGAAGTAACTTTATTTTTTATTAATGTTTCCTCAGATATACCTCTTTTTTCAAAGTAATCAATAACATTCTTAGATAGGTTCCTATATGTTACTTCCGGCATTTTATATGCTTTTTTAGGCTTCCTGTATTCCCTGAAATATGATTGCCTTTCTGCCACTATATCAACCCCTAAATGTTTTGCTAACGTGAATAAATTTCCTGTTTGATTACAGCTGCCACGCAAGCAATTATACGCACCTGTAAGCTTATTTATAGCAAAGGTCTCTTTATCTTTATGTTTCCCGCCGTAGCAGAAAGGACAATATACCGGAATTATTTCATTGCCTTTTTCTTTGTATTGCCCCAAGTGAGGTATTATTTTATATAATTGCTCCTGTAAATCGTCCATTCTATCAGCCCTCGTAATCGTCATAGTCATCAAAATTAATTTTTGGAATGCCCGCTTCTCTTGCCATTTGTTCCATAAGTTCAGGATTAGCATATGGATTTTCGTCATCGCTGTTATAAGTTTTGTTTTCTGCAGCCGTAGGTGATGCCTTTTCTGATTCTATAGATAAATAATCTGTAAACCTCCCATTAAAAAATGTGCTTCCGTTCATTGGTTGCTTCCATGTCTCTTTTGCCAATTCTTTTTTATATGACTCAATTGCCGCAGTTATTTTTTCAATACCCAGTTTATAGATAGCATCTTTAGATTTTTTTGATACAGCTGTCTTGCCTTTTTTATTCGGATACAATTTCCATACGGTTTCAAAAAATGCATCAGTAGCATTCGCAGAATGCACATTATTCTTTTTATTATTTACTTTACTTTCTTTTACTTTACTTTCCCCGTTTTTGTCGGTAGAAATGTCACTTGCAGAGGGTTTCTGTATACATTTACTCTCTTTCATTGGGGTTTCTGTATGCAATAATGGCTTTTTTGGTATTTCTGATATTCTTCTTTTGAACGCATCAGTTACGTTGTTAATCAAGTTTTGGCACCATATAATTTTACTTTTATACCATAATTCTTTATCAATTGTTTCTAAATCTGCCAGTATATTAAGGATGTTGTATGCAGTTTCCTTGTTTACATGAGTTTTTGCTAACAGGAACTCTAAATCGGGGACATTATTGCAGTCATAATACATTCCGTTTGTTCCTCCGAGCAACTCAAGTAATTTAAACCAAAATGCATAGCCATTATTGCCGTAATTACTTTCTAATATAAAAAGCGTCTTTCCGCTTGTAGTGTAATGGGGAAAGTATTCAACTGTTTGTTTTTTTGGTCTTGCCATTTATAATCACCTACTTAAGTGATAAAACAAGCATTTAAGCCTGTCCCATATATTCTGGATACGAATAATTCAATTGTTCAAACAACTCTTTGAACGCTATCAGCACTGGGCTTTGTGCATTAATCTCAAGAACAAATTTGCCATTAACCTCTAGTATTATCTTATCAGTACATAGCTGGAGAATAAATAGTACGCTATCTTTGCTGTCACAGATTATATTTGCTCCGATTGCTTCAACTCTGTCGTTACTCTCGTTAGTAATACAGATGTCCGCAATTTCAGTTATGATATCAGCAACCCTGCTGAACAGCAGTCCTCTTTCAATTTCCACTTTTTCGGTTGCCTCCCGGCATCCAATCAACATCTCGCTTACTTCTTCTAAAAATTCATCAGTTCCAAACTCTAAATTTTGAATAATTTTCTTTATTAATTCTTCTCTCATTTCTATGCACTCCTTTTGCTCTTATAATGAATATATGCTTTTACATATGCTAAAACTTTTTTAACTAATATATAATCTTTTTGTAGTTCTAATAACTCGGTAATTTCTTTTATCTCTTCATTCATATAAATTTCCCCTTTTATTTGTGTTTTGCTTTGTATTTGATTTTTTATCCTTCAAATAAGCATTGAGAAAATCATGCAGAAAAATTATGCGCTCTTTATCATCTGTTTCTAACAACATTTCAATAATGTTAAACTTGGTCACTTGCATCGCCATAAAATTCTGTTCTTCTTCTGTATAAACTTCATCGCACACATCCATTGCCATTTCAGAATTTACATTTACAATTTGTCTTTCGATTTTTCGCATACCTTCGGATAGAAAATTCTTAACCTCATATTTTTTTATATCATAACCTGCCTTTGCTCCAATCATTTTTTATCTTCCCTTCTATAAATTTCATTCAACAAACCACATAGTATCTTTAAAAATTTCACATCATGCAGCCGATCAACCGTTTTTTTTATTTCTCCCTGTAAAAATTCTCTTTCGTTCATATTTCACACTCCTTTAATCAAATCTTTAATTCCTTAAGAAAATAAAAACACCACAAACCACTATTCATCGAATAATAATTTGTGATGTTTAAGAAAATCTGATGCAACATCTAACATGTATTAATTTTATAAACAATTGTGATAAAACCACATTGCCGTTCCTTTCTTTGGGAACCCCAGTTCCTGAAAGTTTTTAATTATGTACTGGCGTAATTCTTCCCCTTGCAATCCTACAGCCTTAATTTTATTCCTATAAGCTTTGATTCTGTGCTCAGGCACTTTGTTCACTCTCCCTATTCAACTTATTTTCCTGTTCTAACACGATATCATTTTTACTTTTATACCTAACTGTTGCCGTTTCTCCATTTATATCCTCAATGAGTACCGTAGCTTTATCAATAAGAGATATTTTCAGAGCTTCAATGTAAAAGTTTTGCTCCAACCATTTTATGATTTGATACTGTTCCACTGTTTGCGCTTTCACCATCAAGGTACCTCCTATAATTCACGACCTGCAGCAGTCGCATTATCAAGCCATTCGGCCATCTTAGGAATATTAACTTTTTTTCGGCCATTAACAACTAAGATTGGTATATCCGGCTCTGTTCGAGAAAGTGCATATAAGCAATCCCTTCCAATTCCAAAATATTTTGCCGCTTCTACTATTGACATAAGTTTTTTTGGTTCGTTTAATTCGTTCATACTTTTCTCCTTCTATTTTTTATAATAAACCACCACTACCCGTAAATAGTTCAAGTAAAAATTATTATGATATTAAACTGCTTGTCCACATACTGAATATTTATTTTTTATAAATTTACAAGTCTTTATCCAGGCTTTTTCCTTTCTTTATTTAAAATAAATGTCATATCTTTATTATATGAATTTTTGTAAAATAATTTCATATTTTGCAAATCCCTGCACCCAAATATCATTCGACAATCACCTTGATGAAATATTTTGATAATTAATTATAGATTCTTGATCAATTTTTAAAGTTGATTTCAAATCACGTTATTTAACAAAAAAAATTTCTTCTTTTTCTTTACCACCCTTGATGTTTAATATTTTTGATAATTCCATTATTTCGCTTGCTTTAAATTCCACAACATTATTCATTTTTTTTTGAAGCGAAAAATATGAAATGCCCATTTTTTTAGCAATATCTTTAAGTTTCATATCTGACTTTAATATTAAACATTTAAGTTTATATGTATCTGTCAATACTATGCACCTCCTCTTATCTGTTGATTTTTAATCACATTTCTATATTAGCATATTGGTGATTTAAAGTCAACATTTATTTTTAAAATTAAATTTTTGTTGACTTATAATACACGATATTTTATTATGTATATAGAACAAATTTGGAGGAAAAACAGTGAGTATACTATCTAAGAGAATAAAGCAAAGAAGAGAGGAGTTAGGATATTCGCAACAAGAACTTGCAACAAAATTAGGATATAAGTCACGCTCAACGATTGCAAAAATTGAAGGAGAAGATAATGATATACCTCAATCTAAAATAAAAATATTTGCTGACGCTTTAGAGACAACGCCAACTTGGTTAATGGGGTGGGAGAGTGATCCAACCAAGCTCGGTGACAACAAATTTATGGGACAAAATATAAAAAACACACGCTTGAGCAAAGGTTATTCTTTAGAAAAACTGTCGAAATTAACTAATAGAGACATTACTTATTTAACAAAATTAGAGAACGGGGAAGTTGAAATTATAGTCTCAGAAATAGTAGATATTGCCAATGCATTAGGTAAATCGGTTTTAGCTTTAGTTGGTTGGGAAAAGGAAAGAACTGAAAAAGAAATAAAGGAAGATGAAAAAGAATTTGCCTTACATACGTATGCCGATTTACTTGCTGAGTATTTAGATGAAGGTGTAAAAAAAATAATCAACAGTTATTATCAACTGAACGATATAGGGAAAAATGAAGCTGTAGAAAGGATAGAAGAGCTAACTTATATTCATAAATACAAAAATCAAGATGATGATACAATGGATAATGATAACTTTTAGCTACACATAGTAGAGTTTTAATAAGTAGGATATGTATATCTTTTAGTTATGTAGTTTAATAAAAATGGAATTACAAAAGTATTGGACATCAAATCGATTGTTAGAAACAAGTGGTAAACTTTAATTGAATTATCCGTTATAATTTAATTCTGGAGGTTATAAAAAAATTATGAAATTCGGACTAAGAAAACCAAGCCTTAAGAAAAGCATAAAATCTCGTACCACTGGCAGGCTGAAAAGAGAAGTAAAAGGAGCAATTAACCCTTTCTATGGTAAAAAAGGGATGGGATGGGTACGCAACCCTAAGAAAGCAATGTACAACAAAGTCTACAATAAAACCTCATTCAGTATATTTGACATTATAAAAAAGATTATTAAATAAGTATTGAATAAAACTAAATAAAAAAACAAATATATTTGGGAGGAATTTATGACAAAGGAGATATTAACAACTGATGATGGAAGAATAACCGTAGCAGAAGCAGCGACAATATTGAGAATGTCACCCATGGGTCTTAGAGTGGCACTAAGACACGGGAAGTTTAGCTATTTTGGTGAAGCTTGGAAGAGTGACGATGAAGGAGACCGCTGGACATATTATATTTGCCAAAATAGATTTCTTGAGTATGTAGGAATGGCGGAGGCACGGGGTGTTGATTTACCTGAGATACAAAATTATTTACAAAGAAAAGCTCAAGAAGCATCTCAACCTAAAAATTTTTCTCTGTTAGAAAAAGCAGATCTAGAAAAAGAAATTAAAAAGCTCAAATCTGAAAATAAAAAACTTAAAGGGATAATCAATCGATTTTTAGAAGAAGCTTCGGAAGTTGTAGACAAATAAAATTAAACAATAACGTCATTTCGCAACATAATGCGAATATCATTAAAGAATATTTAACCTTTAAATAAATTTGTAATTATATACCAAGGAGATTAATTATGGCTAAATTACCAGATAGAAAAGTAACTTTAAAGTTTGCTGAAAAAGACGAGCTACCGGATGATTTTCCTATACACTTCATTAATTTTATTATGGCTGCAAGACGAGTTTACAAAGATACTTTACATGATGCCAACCAATCAAGCCTATCCGGTTCTCCAGAAAAAAATCTTGATTAACTTCATTGTACATGTAGATTACTTACCAAAATTATTAAGTTTATAAGCAAAATGAAAGGATGGAATATGGCGAACAAACCAAAGACAAATGCAAAGGCAGGAGACAAAGAATACTTCCGAATTCGTGAGAAAATTGGCGAAAACAATAAAGGTCAACCAGTATATAAAAATTTTTACGGAACATCAGAGTCCGACGCAAATAGAAAAAGGAAAGAATACCTTGATTTGCTTGCACAGGGTGTAAATCCAGACTTAGGCAAGCAAAGCTTAAGCAAAGCAATGTTTGTATGGATTTGGGAAATCGAGAGATATAATGGCAATAGTAGCTCCACGTTTGAGCGCTATGAATCAATATATCGAAACTATGTAGAAGACCTGCCATACGCTATTGCTCCTGTATCTGATATTAAAAAGTTGCAGATTCAAAAGCGTTATAATGAAATGTTATCCAAAGAAAATAAAACAATATCGCAAGTTAAAAATCTGCACAAGCTGCTAAATAAGTTCTTTAATTACGCTGAATCTGAATCCTATGTTGCAAAGAATCCCCTCAGAGGCCTTAAGCTTCCAAAACCACCTGAAGATGAAATCATAGACGATGAAGATGAAGAAGATATGAAAAATATAGAAGTCTTCACCGTGGATGAGATAAACAAATTAAAAAAGATAGCTGGACATACTAAGATTAGATATTTAATGATGTTTGCTGTTAACACAGGAGCAAGAGAGGGTGAGATATTAGCTCTTAACAAGAAAAAGAATATAAAAAATAATTTAATAAAGATAAGAAATACTCTGAACAGAGTTAAAATTTTTGAATCCCCTACTAAGTATCGCTATGAATTAAAATTAACTAAAACCAAAACTAAAAAATCAAAGCGTGATCTGACTATAAATGCAGTACTAGAAAAAGAGTTAATTCAACTTGAAAAGCTCATTGCTGAAGAAAAGTTATTACTTGGGCCAACTTATACAGAAAATACTATTTTATTCCCTTCATCAACTGGAACATATATAGATGCTAAAAACCTAAGAAGGTCATGGGAAAGGTTATTAAAAAGAGCTGAGATACCTTACAGAAAGTTTCATGCTCTTAGACACACATTTGCAACTACTTTGCTAAACAATGGTATTGATATAGTGACCGTATCGCAACTATTAGGGCATTCATCTATAAAAACCACAGAAATATATCTACATTTATTGAAAGAAGCGAATATAGAAGCGACCTCCGTTTTAGATGATGTATTCAGTCAATAAATAACAAAAGAACCTAATTTATACACTCAGGTTCTTTTTATTATTTTTTAAGTTGGCGAATTTTTGGCGAATCAATTTTTTATCGACTCATTTTACACGCTACAACCTTTGCAATTAGTGAACCATGAGGGATTCGAACCCCCGACGCGCAGATTCGAAGTCTGCCACTCTATCCCCTGAGCTAATGGTCCGTGATTTATAAATTATATTACATAATGACTACAATTTCAATAGCTATATAAAATAAATATTTTTCTTGGTGTAGGATTACAATACATGTGTTACATTTAAAAAGTTTAAGCTGTTGATTTATGGAGCATTTTGCGAGTTTACACAATCTCCACAAAGTGCTACTGCTACTAAAAGTTAAGCTATTTGCATCCGCACTATTGATGTTGCTGTTGAAATACTAAAATAAAGATTTAGTAGAGCAACATCTCTTTTTTTGTAATGAAAAAATAGATAATATTTTACTATTTAATTCTTCATTTTTTTCATAAAAATAAAATTTTTAATTTATTTATAAAATAATATATTAAAAAAATAGAATTTTCATGTACATAAAAAAAATGCCCTGTAAATAACATTTTTTTATTAACAAATTTGATATATGTAATTCTTTTATATATAATTATAATATATTTTAAATTATGTCGACATATTTAAAAATGTTGTTTATGTACTGAATGGATATGCCGGAATAGTACTATTGATTATTATAATTATAAAAATATACGACTAAGAGTAGCAAAGATTTATTCTAAAAACTTTAAAATCAATTCCAATTTTAATCTATTTAGCTCGTTATTCAAGTCTATATTCAAAATATTGTTAACCTTTTCAATTCTGGCTCTAACAGTATTAATATGCAAAAACATTTTATCTGCAGTAGAACTGAAATTCATCCTGTTTTCCACATAGACTTTTAATGTTTGAATAAGCTCAACATCACCAATTTTTTTCAATTTGTTGATATCTTTTTTCATAACTTCCATTTCATCTTCTTTTATATCAAGCCATGCAAGAATACCTAACTTAGAATATACCCACAAATTATCATTTGGAAATAAATGAGGCCCGATCTCTAAAGCCTTAAGACACCTCATATAACTTCTTTCAGTCTCTACTATATTTCCACATATATCTGACAACCCAAAATACAGCTTAATGTTACTAATGTCCAATAACACTCTCTTATAAAAATTGTCTATTTTTGTATACAAAAGCTCTAATTCTTTATCCAGTTCAAGCCCTTCGGTTAATTCATACAAAAATAAAAAACTATATTCGTCAATAACAATGATATGACATTTATTATCACTTCCAAATACGCGCTTCTTGTTAGAATTAATTATATCTTTATAATTATTGATCATTATTTCTTTATTGCTCTGCTTCATAATGAAAAAACAATATTTCTTATATATATTTATATCAAATTGTATTGCTTTTAAAATAATCGTTTTCTTATCTTTGATTTCTCCGCTTATTAACTTATTCATAAACTGTGTAAATTGAGTGTATTCTAACCCTTTAACCACTAAAATTTGTTCGTACATGGCCTGGAGCTGAGCCAATCCAATGCTTAAAGCAAATTGATCGAAGTAACTTAATTTACATTTAGGTTCAATTATTACAAAATATGCTTTTATTTTATCATCGACCATTATAGGTATATTAATCCAGCTAAAATCTAAATTTTTCCCTGTACCTAACTTATACCTAGCCATTCTGCTATTATTAAACAAATATTCTTTACTGTAGCTAAAAGATGGATTCCAATATTCTTCTATTTTAATATTTATTGTTTCTTCCTTGAATTTATTTGAACTGTAATAAGCTTTTTCATTTATTAAGTCAAACAGCATTGCAGGAAAACTTGTTTCATACTCAAATATATTAAGTATTTTTTTTATTTTTCTTTCCTGATAAGATAAGTTATAATATTTAACGTTACTAATTTTACCAATATCAAATTTTTTAATAATTTTATTTAAAATAACCGCATTAATAGCATTGAATATCTCTACCCAACGTCCTGTTGGAGGTATAAATATTAAAGGAATTTTATTATCATTAAACACTTTCAACATTTCATTAGGTACTTCTCTTATATACCTTTCTTTAATGGCCAGTGCAGCATGTTTTTTGATTTCTTGAGAACATAAATACTCTTCAAGATTATTTGGATTAGTTGAAAATATATATCCAGTTGTAAATACAAATTCATTCCTTTGAGTCCATTTATAACCGCACTCTGAGTCAAGAACGGTTATACCCCTTACTTGATTGTCTAATCCCTTATTGCCTGCAATGACCTTATAATCTTTAAAAAATTCCGCGTCTAGTATTTCCCTAACTGTTATCATTTTATCACCATGTATTTTTTGTATAGAGAATATTATATATTACATTATATACTTTTTCAAGGAAATCATTTTCGGCCTATATTGTTAAAGAGTGATTATGTGCATGCATATAATCACTCTTGCTATACGTAGATACATATGAATTACTTTCTTCTAACAACTCTGCCTGAGGTATTACCCGTTGATTTACCTTCTTTTATTGCCAACTGACCATTTACTAAAACGAAATTAATACCTATAGGTTCTTTAAACGGATCTTCATAAGTAGCACCATCTATTACTGTATCAGGATTAAAAATAACAAGGTCTGCATCATACCCAACTTTAATTAATCCCTTTCCCATAATATTAAATCTGCCAGCCGGATAGCCGGTAATTTTTTTCACTGCATCTTCAAGAGTTATAACTCCACCTTCTCTAGCGTATTTTCCAAGGACTCTAGGAAATGTTCCGTTAGTTCTCGGATGACATTTTGCACCTGGTGCAACAGGAATTGAATCTGACCCAATCATTGTGTATGGACTCTTCATAACATAATTAATATCATCTTCACTTAACATATGGTAACAAGCATTGTCATTGCCTTTATTAGCTGCAATAATATCACATAAAACATCCAATGGTTCTTTTTCAACCATTTTACCCGCCTCATAAAGAGTTTTACATTCAAATTCCGGTGTATATGGTGTATACGAAATTACTACTCCCTTTGCTCCATTACTATTTTTGTAAAAGTTTTCCCAATTGTCAGTATATTCTATATCAGCAATTATACGCGCTCTAGTTGAAGGATCATTTAGCCTTTCAATTATCTTTTCAATACCACCTTCATGAACCCACGGAGGCAAACATGCTCTCAATGTGGTGCTGGATGCAGTATATGGATATTGATCAATTGTAATATCCAGTCCTTTTTTTCTCGCTTCTTCTATTAATTTAACAGACTCTTTTACCAGTCCCCAGTTTTTTATTCCCATAGCTTTATGATGATGTACTTGAACTGGAATATTAGCAACTTCTGCCACGTGAATTATCTCTTTAACAGCTTTTAATAAATTATATGATTCATTTCTCATATGGGAAAGATACACACCATTAAATCTATTAAGTTCTTTTGCCATTTCTTCTATTTCTTCAGGCTCCGAATATACTCCCGGAGGATAAATCAATCCAGAACTCATACCGAATGCTCCGTCTTCCATCGCTTCTCTTACTTGTTTTTTCATTTCTTTAAGCTCTTCTTCAGTTGGTTTCCTTGATTCAAATCCCATAACGTTAATTTTAACTGTTCCATGTCCAACATAAGCACCTATGTTTGTTCCTAATGGCAACTTATCGATAACATTAAGAAAATCTCCAAAGGTTTCCCAATTATATTCAGGTTCGACACCAGCTTTGGCAAAACCAGCATAAGCATCCAACAGATTTACTCTATCTGGACTTATGGGTGCGGCACTTATACCACACGGTCCAATTAATTGAGTTGTAACCCCTTGTTTCAATTTTGATAACATTCCCGGGTCTCTCAATAACGCAAAATCAGAATGAGTATGACAATCAATAAATCCGGGAGACAATATTTGGTGCTTCGCATCAATTATTTCGCAACAATCAATATCATCATTTAAATTACCTATGTAAGCAATTTTCCCATCTTTTACGCCAACACATCCATAAAACCATGGGTTGCCAGTACCATCAATAACCTTTGCATTTTTTACTACTAAATCAAACTTACACAAATTTATCACCCCTATACAAATTTTAGAAATATGACAGTTCATATTTTTCTAATCTATTTATAAATATTGTATTATTTTGATAATACTTCTTTTGGATAATACTTGCCAAACCATATCATAATTATTCCTTTAGGTGGCTTTGGTGTTGCCAAACTTATAGATACTGTCAACAATAAAGACACAAATAGAGCAACTACTACTGCATTCATTCCCATAGCTATTGGTAAGTAGTTTCCTGCACCAAGTATATAGGTAACCATTCCACCAACCATTCCGGCAGCAGCTCCATATTCGTTGGTTCTCTTCCAATAAATTCCTAATAGCAGCGGCCAGAAGAATGCTGAACCTAATCCTCCAACTGCAAATGTTATCATAAACTGAAGAGCATTAGGCGGATTAATGGATAGAATGAATATTGCTATACATATTGCAACTGTTGACATAACTGTAACTTTTTTTAACTTTTTACTGTCAGCCTTTGGATTTATCATTGATTGGTATGCATTTTTAACAAAAGTTGAACTGATAATAATAACCATGGATCCTACTGTAGATTGTATTGCTCCAGCAACACCTGCAAGTGTAAGTCCTGCTAACCATGGTGGTAAAACTTTCATGGCAATAGAAGGTATTATTTGATCTGGAACCTCTAAGTCTGGAAACATTGCACGTCCTAAACTTCCTGTCCAAATTAATGCAAGTGTCCAAACCAATACAAATAAAACTCCCATTATTATTGCCTTATGCATTGATTTTGTATCTTTATATGTAAGTGTAGCCATAGCTCCATGGGGTAATCCAATCCAAACAAGTCCATATACAATCCACATAGAAAATTGATACATTGGACTCCATGTCCAAGGTGTAACAACAGATGGATCTATTGAAATAATTTCTTTGTATACAGAAGTTAATGGTCCAAGATGACTTAAGGTTAATATAAATAACATAATTACTGATACAGTCATTATTATTCCTTGAAATACAATTGCAGCTGCTACTCCTTTTATACCACCTAATGCAGCTGTAACTAATACAAGTCCTGCAAATAATACCAATCCTAATGTGTATGAAAGGCCCGTCATAGATTCAAACAGTCTAGCGCCTCCAACAAACTGTGCCACAACATAACTGCCTAAAAACATCATTACAGCTAGTATTGCAAATACACCAATAAATTTATTACTGTTATAGCGAGATACAAATAAATCAACATAGGATTGTGCATTAATCCTTCGAGCAACTATGCCAACTTTCTTTCCTATTTCACCAAACACTGTAAAATTCATAAATATCTGAGAGAATCCAGCTAAAACCCATGTTAATCCAACTGAGTAACCAAGACCAGGTCCTCCAAGAAATGTTCCAGCACTACATAATCCAGCGGCTACCATCATTGCAACAACTATAGCTCCCATACCACGTCCGCCAGTATAAAATTCATCAACATATTTATCTACTGCAGTTTTATCCATTGTTTTTTTTGAATAAAGTCCGATTGCAATCATACCCAAAGTATAAATAGCAAAAGTAATTATTATTGCTGTACGACTACTTGCACTTATTTCATAACCCATTTATATGTCTCCTTTTAATAATATTGTTGTATTTGTTTAGTAATTATTTTACTGCTAAATCGTCATTCTCAACTTCATCACTTAATTCCATGTCCACCAACTTAAATTTAGTTATATAAATTACTACTCCAGTAAATATTACACTAATGACAATTATTGCAAACCACCAAGTAGGCAATCCTAAAATATAACTGTAATTATTAGGATCTCCACTGCCTAACAAGTAGGCTGCAATAATACTAACTAGTGTAAAAATAATTTGCACTCCAAAAACTAATTTCATTTCTTTTTCACAAATAATAAATCGAGGGTCCATTTCAATTTCATCCAAACTATAATTAGTTTCATAAAATTCTTCTTTCTTCATTCAATAACCTCCTAATATTTTTTAATTATTATTACGACTATCATTATACTGCCTACCAGACAATTATTTAGATTCTTCTATAAATATATCTAAGTAGCAATTTTGTTATATTCTATTCACTTGTGCAAATGTTTTCAATAAAATAATTTCTATAATAAACTTATTGCTCCCAAAAACTGAAAATAATTTCAAAATACACAATTATATTTGAATTATTTTTCAAAATATTACTTTGATGCTACAACTTAATTGTACTTGGTCATATCAAAGGTAAAAGTAGAACGCTTAAATAATCTGATAATATAAAAAAGCTGTGTTTTTTCACAGCTTTTGTTTTATCCAATTATCCTAATCAAATTATGCAGTAAAAAAGCAGCCGGATTTTCCAGCTGCGCTTCTGGTGCCCAAACGCGGAATCGAACCACGGACACGGAGATTTTCAGTCTCCTGCTCTACCGACTGAGCTATCTGGGCAAATTCGGTCTCATTTCCCATTTTTTTGCTCCTTGCGTCGCATAAATTGAGTCATGAGTGGGCCTTCAAGGACTCGAACCTTGGACCTACCGGTTATGAGCCGGGCGCTCTAACCAACTGAGCTAAAGGCCCAAAACAAATTGTTTTGGTATAGTGGGCTTAGATGGACTCGAACCATCGACCTCACGCTTATCAGGCGTGCGCTCTAACCACCTGAGCTATAAGCCCGTCTTAAGTATCGGGGCGGCAGGATTTGAACCCGCGGCCCTCTGGTCCCAAACCAGATGCGCTACCAAACTGCGCTACGCCCCGAATATGTAGTAACGGAGAAGGAGGGATTTGAACCCTCGCATCCTTGTCAGATCTACTCCCTTAGCAGGGGAGCCTCTTCGGCCACTTGAGTACTTCTCCATTTATATTGAATGATCCATCGGCGATTCGAACGCCGGACACCTTGATTAAAAGTCAAGTGCTCTGCCTGCTGAGCTAATGGATCATAATAAATTAAAATGGCTGGGATGGCAGGATTCGAACCTACGCATACTAGAGTCAAAGTCTAGTGCCTTACCGCTTGGCGACATCCCAATTTTTAACTGGGGTAGTAGGATTTGAACCCACGAATGCCAGAGTCAGAGTCTGGTGCCTTACCGCTTGGCGATACCCCAATAAAATGCACCCAGGAGGATTCGAACCCCCGGCACACGGATTAGAAGTCCGTTGCTCTATCCTACTGAGCTATGGGTGCAAAGAATTTTGGAGGCGCCATCCAGATTTGAACTGGAGATCTAGGTGTTGCAGACCTGTGCCTTACCACTTGGCTATAGCGCCTCGATGTTAAGTATTGGGGTGAATAGTGGGAATCGAACCCACGACCTCCAGAGCCACAATCTGGCGCCCTAACCGACTAGGCCATATCCACCAAAACATAACTTGGAGCGGGTGAAGGGAATCGGACCCTCGCGACCAGCTTGGAAGGCTGGGGCTCTACCATTGAGCTACACCCGCAAAATAAATTTATATTGGAAGCGGAAGACGAGATTCGAACTCGCGACCCTCGCCTTGGCAAGGCGATGCTCTACCACTGAGCCACTTCCGCATTGGTGGAAGAGATTGGATTCGAACCAATGAAGGCGGTGCCAACGGATTTACAGTCCGTCCCCTTTAGCCACTCGGGAACTCTTCCGATTTTAAAACACTCTTACAACTGAGCCAAGCCTAAACTATGACCCTACCGGGATTCGAACCCGGGTTATCGCCGTGAGAGGGCGGTGTCTTAACCGCTTGACCATAGGGCCTTTATAGCCATCGTAGTTTCTTTCACATATTTGCTTACTCGCTGTCGCTCATGCAAATCTGGAACTCATTGCGGTTGACCAACCGTCGATTTTTCAGAACAGAACTCTGAAAAATCGGTTAGGTCATACCCGGCGACGTCTTACTTTCCCAGGCAGTTGCCCGCCAAGTATCATCAGCGCTGAAGAGCTTAACTTCCGTGTTCGAGATGGGTACGGGTGTGTCCTCTTCGCTATTGTCACCAGATAATGTTTTTGTAAGTTTTGAACTGACTATCTAAAGCCTTTGCCCTAACAACATCGCAGTCTCATTCACCAAATTTTCTGCTCCTTACGTCGCAAAATTTGGGAATTCGTTGCGGATGACCTACCGCCATTTTTCAGAACAGAACTCTGAAAAATCGGGTTAGGTCATACCCGGCGACGTCTTACTTTCCCAGGCAGTTGCCCGCCAAGTATCATCAGCGCTGAAGAGCTTAACTTCCGTGTTCGAGATGGGTACGGGTGTGTCCTCTTCGCTATTGTCACCAGATATATAAAAGTTCTTTCAGAACTTTCAAAATCGCATAGGAATTTTTAGATTAGACATTTTTGCGCAGTCTCATTTACCAATTTACTTGCTCCTTGCGTCGCATAAATTGGGAATTCGTTGCGAATGACCTACCTTCAATTTTTTTCTCCTTTTAGTCGAAAATATTGGGTTAGGGCATCTTTGAGGTCAAGACCTCGACCTATTAGTATTGCTCAGCTGAATGCATTGCTGCACTTACACATGCAACCTATCAACCCGTTAACATATCGGGGGTCTTACTCACTTGCGTGATGGGAAATCTTATCTTAGGGCTAGTTTCGCGCTTAGATGCTTTCAGCGCTTATCTAATCCAGACTCAGCTACTCAGCTATGCCACTGGCGTGACAACTGATGCACCGGCGGTCTGTCCATTCCGGTCCTCTCGTACTAGGAACAGCTCCCTTCAAATTTCCTGCGCCCACGGCGGATAGGGACCGAACTGTCTCACGACGTTCTGAACCCAGCTCGCGTGCCTCTTTAATGGGCGAACAGCCCAACCCTTGGGACCTGCTTCAGCCCCAGGATGAGACGAGCCGACATCGAGGTGCCAAACCTCCCCGTCGATGTGGACTCTTGGGGGAGATAAGCCTGTTATCCCCAGGGTAGCTTTTATCCGTTAAGCGATGGCCTTTCCACTCGGTGCCACCGGATCACTAAGTCCAACTTTCGTTCCTGCTCGAGATGTCTCTCTCGCAGTCAAGCTCCCTTCTGCCTTTACACTCTTCGCACGATTTCCGACCGTGCTGAGGGAACCTTTGAGCGCCTCCGTTACTCTTTCGGAGGCGACCGCCCCAGTCAAACTGCCCAACTGACAGTGTCCATATACCGGTTCACGGTATCATGTTAGAAATTCAGTAACAATAGAGTGGTATCCCAACGTTGGCTCCACCGATACTGGCGTACCGATTTCTCTGCCTCCCACCTATTCTGTACAATTGCTACCGAATTCCAATGTCAGCCTGCAGTAAAGCTCCATGGGGTCTTTCCGTCCTGCCGCGGGTAACTCGCATCTTCACGAGTACTACAATTTCACCGGATCTATTGTTGAGACAGTGCCCAAATCGTTACACCTTTCGTGCGGGTCGGAACTTACCCGACAAGGAATTTCGCTACCTTAGGACCGTTATAGTTACGGCCGCCGTTTACTGGGGCTTAAGTTCAAAGCTTCTCTTTCGATGACTTCTCCCCTTAACCTTCCAGCACCGGGCAGGTGTCAGCACCTATACTTCATCTTTCGATTTAGCAGATACCTGTGTTTTTGGTAAACAGTCGCTTGGGCCTGTTTTCTGTGGCCCTTCTAAGCTCCAACAGTTCTGTCTTCACTCTGAAGGGCACCCCTTCTCCCGAAGTTACGGGGTCATTTTGCCTAGTTCCTTAACAATAGTTCTTCCGCTCATCTTTGGATTCTCTCCTTGCCTACCTGTGTCGGTTTACGGTACGGGCACCTTCTTGCTCGATAGAGGCTTTTCTTGACAGTGTGGGCTCAGCTGCTTCACTACTTATTTTCGCTCCCATTCGTATCTCAGGATTGACGTTACGGATTTGCCTGTATCGTCTCCCTACTTACTTAGACGCACTTTTCCAGCTGTGCGCCAGCTTACCCTCCTGTGTCACCCCATTTCTCAAACGCTTAAAGGTGGTACTGGAATTTCAACCAGTTGTCCATCGCCTACGCCTTTTGGCCTCGGCTTAGGTCCCGACTTACCCTGAGTGGACGAGCCTTCCTCAGGAATCCTTAGGCTTTCGATGGGTGAGATTCTCACTCACCTTTCGCTACTCATGCCAACATTCTCTCTTCTGTACAGTCCACGACTCCTTTCGGTAGTGCTTCTATCCATACACAATGCTCCTCTACCGATGTCGTAAATCTCTTCATTCGCTCAATTTTGATTTTAGCCCCGTTAGAGCTTTTCAAAAATCCTTCCTTTTTATCTATTTTAATTAATGAAGGATTTTGAACTGAGATGTCCTCAGTTATCGTTTCATTGAACAGATGAAGAGCTTTACGACATCCCACAACTTCGGTAATAGATTTTAGCCCCGGACATCTTCGGCGCAAAACCACTCGACCAGTGAGCTATTACGCACTCTTTTAATGAATGGCTGCTTCTAAGCCAACATCCTGGTTGTCTGTGTAGTTTTACATCCTTTTCCACTTAATCTATATTTTGGGACCTTAGTTGGTGATCTGGGCTGTTTCCCTTTTGACTATGAAACTTATCTCACATAGTCTGACTCCCTAGCAACATATATATGGTATTCGGAGTTTGATAGGTTTTGGTAACGTATAACGCCCCTAGACCATTCAGTGCTCTACCCCCACTATACTTACTTGAGGCTAGCCCTAAAGCTATTTCGAGGAGAACCAGCTATCTCCGGGTTCGATTGGAATTTCACCGCTATCCACACGTCATCCCGTAGCTTTTAAACGCTAATGGGTTCGGTCCTCCACCAGATTTTACTCTAGCTTCAACCTGCACATGGATAGGTCACCCGGTTTCGGGTCTACAACATACAACTTTCGCCCTTTTCAGACTCGATTTCTCTTCGGCTCCTAACCTTTGGTTATTAACCTTGCTGCATATTGTAACTCGTTGGCCCGTTCTACAAAAAGTACGCGGTCACACTTTTGTGCTTCCACTGTTTTTAGGCTCAGGGTTTCAGGTTCTTTTTCACTCCCCTCCCGGGGTTCTTTTCACCTTTCCCTCACGGTACTGTTCTCTATCGGTCACTGGGTAGTATTTAGCCTTGGGAGGTGGTCCTCCCTGCTTCCCACAAGATTCCTCGTGTCCCGTGGTACTCTGGATCATATCCTCGCTTCAAACTGTTTTGCTTACGTGTCTATCACATTCTTTGGAGGAGCTTTCCAGCTCTCTTCGGCTACAGTTTTCTGTCTCTTTGATATGTCCTCAACCCCAAGTATTTCTACTTGGTTTGGGCTCTTCCGCTTTCGCTCGCCGCTACTTACGGAATCATTTTTTATTTTCTCTTCCTAAGGGTACTTAGATGTTTCAGTTCCCCTCGTTCCCCTCATACAGCTATTTATTCACTGTATGATACATAAGGTTTACCTTATGTGAGTTTCCTCATTCGGATATCTGCGGATTATCGGCTGCTTACGCCTCCCCGCAGCATTTCGTAGTTTGCCACGTCCTTCTTCGGCTCCCAGTGCCAAGGCATTCGCCCTTAGCCCTTTCTATCTTGACCTGTTTGTCATTGTTATGTCTTCATAACATTTTTTTTTGGTTAAATTGTATTTATTATTTAAAATTTGAATTTAACTTTTCTCAATGTCTCGCAGTTTCATTCTCCAATTTATTTGCTCCTTATGGTCGCATAAATTGGGAATTCGTTGCGAATGTCTTACCTTCAATTTTTTTCTTCCTACGGTCGAAAAAATTGGGTAAGGCATCTTCTCTTTTTTCCTATGCAATTTTCAAAGTTCTGTGGTTTTATACTGTATCCTTCAGTCTTGCTTTACTTTTGTTTAAAGCAAGCAATAAAACAGCATAAGTCCTTTAGTTCTCCTTAGAAAGGAGGTGATCCAGCCGCACCTTCCGATACGGCTACCTTGTTACGACTTCACCCCAGTCATTGATCCTACCTTCGGCGCCTGCCTCCTTGCGGTTAGCTCAGCGACTTCGGGTATTACCAACTTCCATGGTGTGACGGGCGGTGTGTACAAGACCCGGGAACGCATTCACCGCGACATTCTGATTCGCGATTACTAGCAACTCCGACTTCATGTAGGCGAGTTGCAGCCTACAATCCGAACTGGGATCGGTTTATTGGGATTTGCTCCAGATTGCTCTTTCGCTTCCCTTTGTACCGACCATTGTAGCACGTGTGTAGCCCAAGACATAAGGGGCATGATGATTTGACGTCATCCCCACCTTCCTCCGATTTATCATCGGCAGTCTCTTTAGAGTGCCCAGCTTTACCTGCTGGCAACTAAGGATAAGGGTTGCGCTCGTTGCGGGACTTAACCCAACATCTCACGACACGAGCTGACGACAACCATGCACCACCTGTCTCCCTTGCTTCCGAAGAAGAGAGTACATCTCTGCACTGGTCAAGGGGATGTCAAGCCTTGGTAAGGTTCTTCGCGTTGCTTCGAATTAAACCACATGCTCCGCTGCTTGTGCGGGTCCCCGTCAATTCCTTTGAGTTTCAGTCTTGCGACCGTACTCCCCAGGCGGAGTGCTTATTGTGTTTACTTCGGCACTGACCATCGCTGGCCAACACCTAGCACTCATCGTTTACAGCGTGGACTACCAGGGTATCTAATCCTGTTTGCTACCCACGCTTTCGTGACTCAGCGTCAGTTACAGTCCAGTAAGCCGCCTTCGCCACTGGTGTTCCTCCTAATATCTACGCATTTCACCGCTACACTAGGAATTCCGCTTACCTCTCCTGCACTCAAGTAATACAGTTTCAAATGCTAACTATGGTTAAGCCTTAGCCTTTTACATCTGACACATACTACCGCCTACTCACCCTTTACGCCCAGTAAATCCGGACAACGCTCGCCCCCTACGTATTACCGCGGCTGCTGGCACGTAGTTAGCCGGGGCTTCCTCCTTGGCTACTGTCATTTTTTTCTTCACCAAGGACAGAGTTTTACGATCCGAAAACCTTCTTCACTCACGCGGCGTCGCTGCATCAGGGTTTCCCCCATTGTGCAATATTCCCCACTGCTGCCTCCCGTAGGAGTCTGGACCGTGTCTCAGTTCCAGTGTGGCCGTTCACCCTCTCAGGCCGGCTACTGATCGTCGCCTTGGTAGGCCTTTACCCCACCAACTAGCTAATCAGACGCGAACTCATCCTATACCTCTAACGATTTGACTCATCGACCATGCGGTCATCAAGTGTTATATGGTTTTAATCCCGGTTTCCCGAGGCTATTCCTTTGTACAGGGCAGATTGTTCACGCGTTACTCACCCGTCCGCCACTAGATTTACCTTTTCACTTAGCTCTCGAATTTCAAGTGTGTTGTCACTTGGGTTTAGCGTGAAGCACAAATGTGCAACTCGCTGTTTTTCTACATCTTATTATATTATGCACTTTTGTGCTTGTTGTAGATGTTCGAGTTCTCAGTGAAAAAGTAAATCTCGTTCGACTTGCATGTGTTAGGCACGCCGCCAGCGTTCGTCCTGAGCCAGGATCAAACTCTCGTTTTATATTCCTGTCGCAGTCTCATTCACTAATTTATTTGCTCCTTGCGTCGCATAAATTAGGAATTCGTTGCGGTTGACCTACCATCGATTTTTTCTCCCTTTTGGTCGATAAAATCGGGTTAGGACATACTCAAGATAGCGCTTAGCTTATCTTTGTCTTTCTTTACTTTGGTTCTTTTTTTCTTTGAACTCTCAAAGGTTTCTTATGCTGTTTTATTGTCTAGGTTCTCTTCGCTGTTACCCTAACAGCTTGAACAGTTTATCACATCCAAGTGATGTTGTCAACTATTTTTTTATTTCTCTGTTTACTTCGCATTTCCTTGTGAAAGGAATGTTATCTTAGCACATATAAAAGTGATTGTCAACATCTTGTCCCTATCCATATTTTTCATACTTATTATAAATTTTCCTAAAACTAATTGCAATATATAGGACTATATGATAAAATAAATTAAATAAAACTTATATTTTCACTTCAACCGATAATGGCAAACCTAATGAAAATTAGCGGCGCAAAGCTATAGGGCCTTTAAACTGGCAGCCAGCTACCGAAAGGAAGTTTTTTATTTTATTTCCTTCATATAGGTTGAAGAACGTTAAAGGAGGATATCAAAATGTACAAAGGAATTAAGAAAACAGCTTCTCTTTTGGTCATCATGATTGGAATTCTTGCTTTACTTGGCCCTGTTGCACAAGCCTATCAAAAATCAGAGCAGAACATAAGCCAGGAACTTTTAATTATGATTGAAGAGACAAATAACTACATTTACAAAGAGATCGATAAGGCTGTGGAAAAAGCAGAAAAAGAGGTTCTCAAAGATCAAAGCGAGCAGCAGTTAAACAGGTCAATTGATAGAATTATTGAAAACCTGTTAAGGAAAACCAGCAGGAAAGTAGACTTATTAATTAAAAAAGCTGCAAGAGAAGGTGTAGTATTAACAAAGACATACGTTGAAGTTCAGATTTATGACAGAGTAGTATTAGTCGACCCTTGCTATGCTCATTAAAAAAATTTAGGAGAGATTGAATCTCTCCTAAATTTTTTGCTTTAATAACATAATTATTATACGATTTATTTAATCAAAAAAACATAATACATCACCTATTTAATATAGATGCATTTTGATGAGTATTTACTGTTGAAGGGTTTGAATCACATCTACTGCCAAAAAAATAACGCATACCCCCCAGGCTGATGCCGTTTTTGGAAAGGAGAATTGTCTTGTAACTGAGGCACTGCAAAAGTCATAACCGAAGACATAGTAGAGAGACAAAGCGCTAATTATAACTAAATATTTTCTTTTTTCCATATAGTGATATAATAGATTAACACTATTGATAAGGGAGCAATTACATGGAAGGCTTGTATATTTTTAAAGATAGCAAATGCATTGATCAGATAATAGGAACTTCAACGCTGAACCTGCTTGCTAAAAAAGATGATTTTGAGATAATGCTGTATGAATTTAGGGCTGATCGCCCAAACAGTATTACTCCTGGAAACTTTAAAGATTTAATGGAATTTTATTATATTATTGAAGGTTCAATAGTTATAGGTACCGGAGGCGAAAGCATAAAAATGCAAAAGGGTGATTATTTTTATGTCCAAAATATAAAAGAAACTGTTCCTTTCCGAACAATCACTGATACCAAAATGCTATATATCACTTCTCAGCCTGTTTACAACCTTTTGTCTGCATATACCCACGACCTAAAAAACTTATTGGAAAAATCTGAAGCAAAGGATCTATATACTCACAGGCACAGTAACAGAGTACAAGATTATTCAGTTAGAATTGCAGACAAGCTAGGGCTTTCCGGTGAAATTAATTACACAATAGCTCTTGCATCTCTTTTTCATGATGTGGGTAAATACTTTATACCGGATGAAATACTAAATAAACCTTCGAAGCTTAGCAATGACGAATTTAATTATATAAAAAAACACAGCACATACAGCTCTGAACTTTTGCAAGGAAAGTTTTCAAAGGATGTTGCAACTATTGTTGAGCAGCATCACGAAAGGCTGGACGGTTCAGGTTATCCAAATAAATTAAAAGAAAATGAGATACGAATGGAAGCAAAAATAATTGCTGTTGCAGATTCATATGATGCCATGACATCTGACAGATCATACCGCAGCGGAATGCCGCCTAACCAGGCAATTGAGGAGCTTAAAAGTTTAATAGGAAAATTTTATGACAAAGATGTTGTTTTTGCTCTTGAAATGATTTTAAAAGATGATGGCATTTTATAATTTATTATATAATCACTCCTATAACGATTATAATAATGGACTAAAAGCGTGTTTAAACTAAAAAACTATAAATTCTGTTTAATTTTTCCAAAATAATAATAGCCATACAGTAAATACTAAATTATATATTATTATAAGGAATGGTGATCATGAATAAAGTGCATTACACTGTGTCGAGACTTCAGAATAAAAACATGAAAACTCAATTAAAGAATGTCTTAGAAGATATTGAAGGAGTCAGCATGGTCAATATAGATATTGGCAGAAGTTCTGTAGAAGTGGGATATGATGATAACACAGATGCTGGCAAAATTAAACAATGTATTGAAAACACAGGATTTAAAGTTGAATAGAAACCTGCCTCATTTGCAATATATCGCAAATGAGGCAGGTTATTTATTATTCTTGCCATGTATGAATAAGATTTTCGTTTTGGCCCCTTGCAAACACATCCGTTCTATTTGTTCCCCACGAAACTGACGCCGGCTCTGAATTTATATTCCCACCCATGTCCTGCCATTCATTCCACTGAGAACCATTCCAACTTTTTCTAAATAATCTGTTGTTTCTTCCCCCCGCAAATACGTCTATATGTCTTGGCCTGCGCGAAGATACGGAAGGTCCGGAAGTTAGTATTCCTCCTAGACTTTCCCAATCATTCCATCGCCTTCCGTCCCACCATTTATGAATTAAATCGCTATTAGCCCCCCGAGCAAATATGTCTATTCGATTTGGTTCCCATGATATCGCTGCTGGTGCCGACGTGAGGATTCCGCCAAGATTTTCCCAATCGCTCCATCTTATTCCGTCCCACCATTTATGCCACATGGCATTATCATTTCCTCTTGCAAAAGTATCTATTCGATTTGGTCCCCATGATGAGGAAGCAGGTGCTGATGTTAGTATCCCTCCTAAACTCTCCCAATTGCTCCACTGCCTTCCGTCCCACCATTTATGCCACATAGCATTGTCCGTTCCTCTTACAAAAGTATCTATGCGATTAGGCCCCCATGATATTGCTGCTGGTGCTGATGTCACCACTCCCCCTAAATTCTCCCAATCCGTCCATCGCGTTCCGTCCCACCATTTATGCCACATAGCATCATCCGTTCCTCCTGCAAAAACATCAATGCGTCCTGGTCCCCACGAAGATGCGGCAGGAGATGTAGTCAACATACCCCCAAGATTCTGCCATCGCGACCATCCACTTCCGGGTGCAGGCTCAGATACAGGCTGTGTATCCCTAATTAAAAGCAGCAGCATCTCAATAATTCTCAGCATATATCTGTCAGCTAGATCTCTCGGTATATTATATTGTCTGATCATAAGACCAAGCAAAGGATACCTGCTTTTAAACTGATTGTATATCTGTGCCGGTGATCTGTTCACATCTGTCTGACCTATCAAAAATGAAACTAAGAAAAGCAATAAGTAATCAACCCTACTGCTGTTTAATCCATTACTCTCCAATTCTCTGTATATTTCATCATTCTGAATCCTAAACCTTCTTACTATGTCTTGTGCATTTCTCTGCCTCTGAGCTGCTATAAAATTTGAGTCGTCATAAATAGGAAATTGAAATCCTTCATATGTTTTTTTGTCCATGTTAACCTCCGAAATATATTTATTATATTATTTTATTTAATTATTTACTTCTTGTTCCTCTTAAGAAATAAATACTTTGCATGAAGGAACTTTTTTTATGTGGGCCCGTCTATATAGTATACATTTTAATTTATCAGGGAGGTTTTTATGAAAAAATGGATAAAATTAATCACTATAACATCGGTGATACTGTGCATATCAATAGTCACGGCATTAGCAGTTCAAGCCGAATATACTCATGTGCAGCCGTTTTACTTATCATTTACTGGTAATGTAAAAGAAATTGAAAAAACTGGCGAAGTTATTACAAAAATATTTTTAGAGAATGAAGAAGGTTCGCAAGCATATTTTATGTTCAACGAAAATACGTATTTTGCAGATGACATGCAAATTGAAGAAGGCGATAGAATAACAGGATATTATGAATCTGACAAGCCTATGATTTTAATTTATCCGCCACAGTATACAATTTGTATTGTCACTCCGGTTTATGAAGATGGATTTGTTAAGGCAGATAAATTTGACTCTGATCTTACCAGCAGAGATGGACAGCTAAGGATTAACATATCTGAAGATACAGAAATCTTATGGGAAAACAACACAGAAATTAATTGGATAAAAAAACCGACTTTAGAAGAAGTTGAAAAAGTCCTTTCAAATAGACAAATGCTTGTATACTATGATGTAACCACAAAAAGCATCCCTGCTCAGACAACACCTAATAGAATAGTTGTATTGTCTCAGCAGACAGAAGATAAACCTGTAATATTTGTAAATGATGTAGAGCTTGAAACCCCTAATGTATATATAAGCGAAACCGGAACCGTTATGATTCCTGTTCGCGTCATATCGGAAGCTTTAGGCTACGAAGTAAAATGGAATGGAGATGAAAGGGAAGTGACAGTTGGTAATGATATTTCATTTGTAGTGGGTGAGAACAACTACTTGTCAAATGAAACCTACATATCACTGGAAGATGCAACATCTTTAAAAGATGGCAGCACATATGTTCCTCTAAACTTCTTCAAAAAAGTTATGAATATTGATAATCTCAGTGTGGTCGGAAGTAAGATAATCATAAATGCATTGCCTTAGTTTCTATGCTCTACCTATTTAGAAGATTCTCTCAACCATGACTGGAGTTTTTACCCAATCTACAAAATTTATAGCTTGTAGTAAAAGTCTTGGGTATCCAATATAAGAAAGCAGTATTCGGCACTTGTCGAATACTGCATCTAAATTTATGTTTGTGATTTTACAATTTATAATTTATTTAAGTAGATTCATATCTGCAATTTTAAATTGGGCACCGCAAACACTTGTTTGAAATTTACATGTATGCAGTCCATCCACCGTCAACTTGAATGCATTGTCCATTAACAAATCCTGATTCATCGCTGGCAAGGAATACAGCAACCGCAGCAATTTCATTAGGAAATCCATATCTTGGATTCAGGCCTAATCCCAATCCTGTGCGTTCCGCACCCTCTTTGTTAATGTTTTTCATATATTTACCTTCACCTATTTCAGTAGCAATTCCTCCCGGACATATTGCGTTGCATCTTATGTTTTTCTTTGCATACATAAAACCTGTATTCTTAGTAAGACCGACTACAGCATGTTTGCTTGCTGTGTAAGTTGCACCGGCAATACCTCCATGTAGTCCTCCTATTGATGCAATGTTTATTATATTTCCATTTCCTTTTTGCTCAAAATATTTAACGGCCTTTCTCATTGAAAACATAACAGATTTAACATTTAATTCGAATACCTTGTCAAACATTTCATCACTTATATCTCCTACTCCGCTCATGTCATCCATCATTCCGGCATTATTAACCAATATATCAAGAGAGCCAAATCTGCGTATTGCTTCATCAACCATACCTTCTGCCTTTTCTTTATCCGTAATATCAGCTGCATATGCAACCACGCTTCCTTCAAACTCTTTTACATCATCAACCAATTGTTTTAATCTTTCTTCGCGCCTTGCAACCGCCAGTACGTTTGCACCTTCTTTAGCAAAGTGATATACTATTTCTCTTCCCATACCAGAACTAGCGCCTGTTACAATCGCAGTCTTGCCTTTCAGCCTCATATTGCCTCCTTAATTATTATAGTATTTGCTTAACATATACCCTTTTACTAAATAATTAAACTTGCAATTGTTAAAAATCATCTACTTCCATCAGCAAAGGATGCATACTGCTGTTTTTTAAAATTATATAAATAAATCAGGTTCATTTCTTGTGCTAAATTCGATTTCAAGCTCATGCTTATGAAGCAAATAGTTTTCATCGTCATAATACTTTGCATGGACAGGACATTTTTTAATACACGCCCCGCACTTGATACAAATGCCATGTATAATTGATACATCCTCAAAACTTATTGAATTCATAGGACAGATTTTTGCACAAATTTTGCAGTCTATACAATTGCTGCTTGTCTTAGGAGTTATCTTACGAAAATCTACATAATTCCCATTTTTATCTTTTGGCCGATAGTACGGTCTGTATGGTTTATTACCTGGTATCTCCAAATTACCTGACAATGCACTATCCTTTATGCGATTGAATATTTTATTTGCAAAGTTTTCGGCAATATGCAAGTCACTTTTATCAGGCCTGCCTTTAGCTAGCAAGTCAGAAAAAGAATGCTCCCCTATAAAAGCGCAGGCTGCAACCACACGAAACCCGCTTAATTCCAACACATCCTTAAGTTCAATTAATGCATCATCATAATTTCTATTTCCGTACACCACAACAGCAACGGCAAGAGATCCTTTTGATTTAATTGACCTAAGATATTTTAGAAGTATGTTTGGTACTCTTCCAGCATATACAGGCACTCCAAAAACAACAATATCATCTTCATAAAAATAGACGGGTTCCATTCTCTCAGCATGTGGAGTAAAGTTTATATACTTAATGCTATCGTTTTCATTTATGTGCCTAGATAATTCTCCTGAAAGCTTTTTTACTACTTTCCCAGTTGTACCGGTTGGACTGAAATACATAGCTTTTACATTATAATTCATAAAATTCCGGCCTTTCATCAAAAAAGAAAACTCCAACTCCACCTATTCCCAAATGCGTTCCAAGTACAGCTCCTATTTGAAAAATGGTAGTCCTGCATCCTTTAATTGTTTCTTTTATTTTTTGTTCAACCTTAAGTGCTGCTTTTAAATCGTCTGCGTGACTGATAGCTATAACTTGATTTGAAAACTTCCCCGTACCTTTATATACTTCTTTTATTAGCGTTTGTATTACCTTTTTGCTTCCGCGAACCATTTTTGATACTACTATAGTGCCATCTTTTACAGTTAAAAACGGTTTTATATTAAGGATATCTCCAACATAACTCACGGGCTTACTAACTCTTCCGCCTTTGTGCAACCAGTCCAAATCAGCAAGTGTAAAAAAATATACTACGTGGTTTGCCATAAAATGAACTTGTTTCACTATTGCTTCAAAGGGTATTTTTTGTTCGATCATTTTCAGTATCTGAACAGCAATCAAGGCACTTCCTCCGCCTCCGCCCCTTGAATCTACAACCTCCATCTTTCTTTCCGGATACTTTTCCTTATATGAATCAATTATTTTTTTAGCAAAATTATATGTGCCTGACATCTTTGATGAAAATGATAAATAAATAAAATCTTCATTATTAGCAACACATTTTTCAATTGACTCAACAACTGATTTGTAAGTTATCTGTGAAGTTTTAGGAACCTTTCCTTCCCTCATATGCATGTACACAGTATCTACATCAATATCTACTCCATCTAAATAAGATATCCCACCAATTGCAATGCCCAAAGGAATGATATCAACATCATAGTTGTCCGTTATTTCATTATTTATGTCACAAGTACTGTCAACTATTAATTTAATCATTTTCATCACCTTCCAAATATATTATAGACGTAAAAAAGACGTTAAATTAAGAATTTGACTTCTTCTATATTAATGTTACTACTTTTGACGTTGATTGTAAATATTTGTATTTCACCATTTTATACTAATCTAAATTATTCTTTAAAACTTCTTTGATTTTCGGCAAAATAATTACGAACCATGGCGTAAACTCGTGAGGTTTAGATTTCATCCATTCCATAAGTTCGTCAATATCAACCCATTTCGCTTCTGCTACCTCATTTGAATTCAACTTGAATTCACCATTATATTCACCAACAAAAACATGATCATATTCAAATTCGGCTAAGCCGTTTTCAAACTTATAATAATATGTAAAGCTAAAAATTTCTTTAAGCTCAGCATTAGCTATTCCCATTTCTTCTTCTAATCGTCTTTTTACAGCATAATAAAGATCTTCATTCCATCTGGGATGCGAACAACATGTATTTGTCCACAAACCACCACAATGATATTTATCATACGCCCTTCTCTGTATCAGTATGCTACTCCCTTTATACAATATTGCTGAAAAAGCGCGGTGCATAGTACCATGCTTATGTGCATCTTCTTTTGTTATTTCCTTTATTGATCTGTCGTTAAAATCTACTTCTATTATTTTATCCATTTCTAACTTCCTTAATTATATTATAACGGTAATAATAACCATTCTTCATCTAATATATTATAACTACCATTATTATTCAATAAAAAAATAATAATTTATTACATTATTGCAAATAATCATATTAGATATTATAATTATATAAATACATAGAAAAAGAGGTCTAAAATGACTTTAGATGAAAAGAAGAAATTTGTAATAAATGTTGCATTCATTGTAACGGTTTATGCCATCTTATACTTTATATTTGTTTATGTAATTCATTGGATAATGCCGTTCTTAATTGGATTTTTGATAGCGCTTGCCCTAAGACCTATCGCAAAGCTCCTTAACAAACTTTTTAAAAGCAAAGGCAAAGGTGTAGCAGTATTTGTAGTAGCTTCTTTTTATGCTTTAGTAGCTTTGATACTGTGGCTTTTTGTAACATTTTTAATCACTCAGATGACTGATTTGATAAACATTATTCCTAACCTGTATTTCAACCGCGTTGAACCGCTGCTTCTTGAATTTAATGACTGGATAGTGGCAAATACAAAGCCTGTTTCTACGGAAGCGGCAAATACAGTTTCACAAATAATTACTAACAGTATCAATTATATCTCTGACATAATTAAAAACACATCAATATCAATTGTTCAGAGGGTTACCAAACTTATTTCTAATTTCCCCTTATATTTAATTTCAGTAATATTTACTATTGTACTATCAATATTTATAAGCGTGGAATACAGCAATATAACTTCCTTTATAAAAAGGCAGCTCCCTGAAAAATTCAGTTCAACCTTTGATGAATCGCGTCTGTTTCTAACAGGAACAGTATGGAAAATGATTAAATCATATATGATAATTATGTGTATAACTTTTATAGAAGTGTTAATCGGTCTATCATTTCTAAATGTTAATTTTGCTCTGCCTATTGCGGCAATCATAGCTATTCTTGATATTTTGCCAGTATTGGGGACAGGTGGTATATTAATACCATGGGGTATAATAGAATTAATCCTTAAAAACTACCATCTTGGTTTTGGACTTCTGTTTTTATACCTTGCGGTAACAGTTATAAGGAATATTATAGAGCCTAAAATTGTAGGCCATCAAATTGGACTTCACCCAATAATTACAATAACAGTTATGTATGCCGGGCTTAGGTTGTTTGGATTCTTCGGACTATTGGTTGCCCCCGTAATAACAATACTCGTAAAATATTTGAATGACTCCGGAAAAATTCATTTATTCAAATAATTAATTGTTTTCATTAAAAAAAGCAAGGTCAAAACCTTGCTTTTTTAATAAATTTATTTTCTTATATAACACCCTGAGCCATCATAGCATCAGCAACTTTTTTAAATCCTGCAAGGTTAGCTCCTGCAACCAGGTTATAACCTAATCCAGCTTCTTCAGCAGCTGCAACGCTCATGCTGTAGATATTTTTCATTATTCCGTGTAATTTTGCATCAACTTCTTCAAAAGACCAAGAATATCTCATTGAATTCTGGCTCATTTCTAATGCAGATGTAGCAACACCGCCAGCATTTACTGCTTTTGAAGGAGCAACTACCATTCCGCTGTTCTGTATGAATTTCAGTGCTTCATTTGTTGTAGGCATATTTGCAACTTCAATGTAGTACTTAGAACCACTTGCTACTATTTTCTTAGCTTCATCCATATTAATTTCATTTTGTGTTGCACATGGCATAAAAACGTCAGCTTTTACTCCCCATGGTTTCTGTCCAGCAACGAACTCAACACCAAATTTATCAGCATAGTCTTGTACTTTATCTCTTCCAGATCCTCTCATTTCAAGCATGAAATCTTCTTTTTCACCTACAACACCGTTCGGATCATAGATATATCCGTCAGGACCTGATATAGCAACTACTTTTCCACCTAATTGATTAATTTTTTGAACAGCTCCCCAAGCAACGTTACCGAAACCTGATACTACGAAAGTTTTGCCTTTAACTTCTTCTCCGAAGTGTTTTAATACTTCCTGAGCATAGTATACAGCACCATATCCAGTAGCTTCTGTTCTAGCTAAGCTTCCGCCGAATGGAATGCCTTTACCTGTTAATACTCCGTTTTCAAAAGCTCCTCTTATTCTTCTATATTGTCCGTATAAATAACCGATCTCTCTTGCACCTACTCCAATATCTCCTGCAGGAACGTCAACGTCCGGTCCTATATGTCTAAATAATTCAGTCATGAATGCCTGACAGAATCTCATAATTTCTGCATCTGATTTTCCTCTTGGATCAAAGTCTGAACCACCTTTTGCTCCGCCTATAGGAAGACCTGTTAATGAATCTTTAAAAGTCTGTTCAAAAGCAAGGAATTTCATTATGCTTAAGTTTACTGTAGGATGGAATCTTATACCGCCTTTATAAGGTCCAATCGCTCCGTTAAACTGAACTCTGTAACCTTTGTTAGCGTGAACTTGTCCATTATCATCTACCCATGATACTCTGAATGATATTACTCTTTCAGGTTCAACCATTCTTTCTAATAATCCAGCTTTTTCATATTCAGGATGCTTTTCAATCATTGGCTCTAAAGTATATAAGACTTCTTCTACTGTCTGAATAAATTCGGATTCATGAGCATCTTTCTTTTTAACTGAGTCGATGATTCTTTCAATATATGCATTCATTTGTATAACCTCCATGAAATTTAATGTTTTACCCATTCATTATATCAAATAGTATTCCGAATACAATTAATTTTATATTAACTATTTGTAATTTAAACTTTTTAGGTTGATAAGCAATTGCATCATATCGTTTTTATTAATTATTAATTATTTTTTTTAATTTTAGATTATTTAAATATTAATTTTTTGTAACATTACCCAAATACTACTTTTTATTTTTAGAATAATTAAATTTAGCTTTGGCCTCAATTTTTACATAAAAAAACAGAGACCTATTAATCTCTGTTTAGTTTTTATTTTTTGTTTTTATTCATTTCATTGTAATAATATGTTAGCGAAAACAAGCTTTCATTTAAATGTACATTTTCAACATGCACATACTCCGGCATTTTTAAATCTTTTGGGGCAAAATTCCAAATAGCTGTAATACCACACTGAACCACAAGCTCAGCTATTTGTTGACTTACACTCTTCGGAGTACATATTACAACTATATCAATTTTTTCCTGTTTCAGAAAATCCTCTATCCCGTCAATGTCTTTAATTATAGCGTTTCTGATAGATAATCCGATAAGCTTTGGATTTTTATCAAACAAAGCCACAACTTCATAGTCAGCCTCGTAAAATCCTGTGTAATTTGCAATCGCCTGACCGATATTTCCTGCACCGATAATTATTATCTTGTACTTATTGTCCAAGCCAAGTATTTTTGCTATTTCATTCCTTAAATTTTCAACATCATACCCAAATCCTTGTTGCCCGAATCCTCCGAAGTTATTTAAGTCTTGACGGATTTGCGATGCCGAAAAACCGGTCATCTCACTTAATTCCCTCGAAGAAGTTTTATTAATTCCTGTTTTCGTTAATTCGCCCAGATATCTGTAGTATTTCGGTAACCTTCTGATAACTGCAGGTGATATTTTTTCGTGTTTATCCATAATGCAACCTCCTGCTGTTATTTTAACAATCTTTTTATTGCAATGCAACCTTTATTTTTAAAAAATAAACTTTTTTTCACAAATCCTATGAATTTTTCATAATGATACTTTCAATTACATTTACAGCCTCTTCGCAAGCATCGCAACATTTTTCAAGTCTGTTAAATGCAATTGTCCATGTCATAATTTCAATAGCATTTGTAGAAGTCATATGAAGTTTCCTTACAGCTTCCGTATACAGGTTGTCCCCATCTTCCTCCAGTTTGTTGATGCGAACTATCTTATTATGAATTTCCTTTGATTTTTTAAAATTTTTAAATTCTATCAATGCAAGCTGCAGCTCTTCACAACTCTGAAGTATCAGCTTTGAAAATCTGAGTGCATCATTTCTTATTTCCTTGACATTGTACATGTACATGTGTAGCAACACATCTTCTATGCTGTCTGTAATATCATCAATTTCATGCACTAAAGATACAATGTCCTCTCTTTCTATAGGAGTTATAAATTCCTTTGCAAGTCTCCTTGTAATTTCATGTCCGTGAAGATCCGATGAATGCTCTATATCGTGCATTTTTTTCATCTTTTCTTCCATTGCTGATGCATCAAAATTAATAAGAATTTCATCTAACATTTTAGCTGCATCACAACAAAATTCGGACAATTGTACAAAACTGTCAAAATAATCATATTCGTTTTTACGCGCCATAGTACACCTCTGCATTTAAAATAAATTCATAAATAGCTTAGCCATTAAATAGCCAATCACTCCGCATCCTGGAAAAGTAAGAATCCATGTCCATACCATTTCACTAACCAGCCCCCAGTTAACTGAAGTTATTCTTTTAGCCGCTCCCACCCCCATGATTGCTGTGGTTTTAGTATGAGTTGTGCTTACGGGAATACCTGAAACGGATGAGATAAGAAGGCAGGTTGTTGCTGCCATATCAGCAGAAAACCCTTGATACTTTTCAAGCCTGCACATATCCATTCCTACTGATTTTATTATCTTATACCCACCTATTGATGTTCCAAGGCCCATTATAATTGAACATACCAACATCATCCAGACAGGGATCTGAAAATTTGTCACACCTGCCTGTCCATTAGCAAGAAAAATTCCAAGCATAAATACACCCATAAACTTTTGCCCATCTTGCGCACCGTGCATGAATGCCATCGCCGCTCCACTGGCTACTTGAGCATTCTGAAAAATTATATTTGTCGTTCTTCTGCTGAAGCCTCTGAAAATAAACTCCGTTAACTTAACAACAATCCATCCCATTCCAAAACCCATGAAAGTTGAGAGCACAAGACCGTATATTACCTTAACCCATTCGGCAATATTTATACCGGACAACCCATTGTGCAATGCAATGGCAGCACCTGAAATTCCGGCAATTAAAGCATGGCTTTCGCTTGTAGGGATTCCAAACCACCACGCAGCGGTAGCCCATGTAACAATTGCAAACAAAGCTGCACATAACGCAACCAACGCTTCTCTGGAGTTCCCTCCGAAATCCACCATATTATATATTGTCTGTGCAACGTTTGAATTTATCATTGTCATTATAAAAACACCAAAAAAATTAAAAACTGCTGCCATAAAAATTGCATTTCTAGCAGTAATTGAACGTGTTGAAACACAGGTTGCTATAGCATTCGGAGCATCCGTCCAACCGTTAACCATGATTACTCCCAGAGTCAACAAGGTAGTTACCAGCAATAAAGGATTAGATGTAATCTGCACCAAAAAACTCGAAAATGTCACATCCATAAAATTACCTTCTCCCATTTCCTTAAGTAGTTATTACACTTTTATATAATTTACATAAAATTAACTCGAATATTACAAACAATCTAAATATACCATAACGGCACCACTTTTTCCACTTATTTTTATTTGCTTTTACATCCGATATTATCAGTAACTATTTGCGTTTAATTTGAATATTATAATAACTGAAACTTAATTTGGGAGGGTGTTTATGAAAAAAATTATTTCTTTACTTATTGTTGTTGTGCTCATGTCTTCGCTGCTAATGACAGGATGCCAACAGCAAGAAGAGCAAATGACAAATGTCAGACTTATTGAAGTCACACACTCAATATTCTACGCACCTCAATATGTGGCCATTGAAAAAGGTTTTTTTGAAGAACAGGGACTGAAAATTGATCTTACCAACGGCGGCGGAGCTGATAAATGTATGGCAGCTATGGTTAGCGGAGAAGCGGATATTGCATTTATGGGACCTGAAGCAAGCGTATATGTATATCTTCAGGGAAGAGAAGATCATGCAGTTAACTTTGCACAGTTAACCCAAAGAGACGGGTCCTTTATAGTTGGAAGAGAAAAAGATGATGATTTTACAATTGATAAGCTAAAAGGCAAAACCATACTCGGCGGACGTAAAGGCGGAGTTCCTTTAATGACATTGGAATATGTTATTAAGCAAAGCGGTCTGACACCCGGAGTAGATATTGATGTCAGGACAGATGTGCAGTTTGACATGATGGCAGGAGCATTTCAATCAGGTGAAGCAGATTACACCACATTATTTGAGCCGTTAGCATCTACATTCGAGCTTCAAGGAAACGGCTATGTACTTGAATCTGTAGGATCTCTCGCAGGATATATACCATATACCTGCTACAGCTCTTTAGGAAGCTATATCGAAAAAAACCCTGATATAATTCAAGGTTTTTCAAATGCTCTGTATAAGGGTATGGTATGGGTTGATGAGCATACTTCTCAGGAAGTTGCTGAAGCAATACTGCCGCAATTCCCTGATTCAGATGCAGAATTTATAGCAAAGATAGTACAGACTTACAAAGACTTAGATACTTGGAACCCAGATTTAGTGTTAGGTGAGGAAGGCTACAACAGATTAATAGATATTATGAAAACAGCAGGTGAAATTGAAGAAGGCGCTCCATATGATAAAATTCAAACACCTGAATTTGCAAATAAAGCTAAAGAAAACTACAAGTAGCTCACTAAAAAACTTCAGCCTATGCTGAAGCCTTATACGAAGTTGAAGAATCTCATTTAGAGATTCTTCCTTTTAAATTAATACTGATTAAACACAGGCATTATACCACTATCGGTGAAATCCAAGCCGGCCTCCTGGAATGAAAGCCCTTCAATGCTATACTCTACATCAGCAACACCAAATTGTTCTAAGCAAAGAACAACTATTGCATCCATATCAGAAAACTCCTCCTCAGACAAATTAACCGCTTCAACACCTAAATTTACAACCGCGGTATCGCCTTTAACATTTACATCTCTTAAATTTATTCCTACAGGAATATTATTACTCAGCACTGTATCTTCGGGAGGACCGTTAAATAATTTTTCCACGACGGAAACTGCTGGATTGTCAATTTTACTGGCAGAAAAAGTAACAGGTACATAATGACCGGCAACTTCTGTATCAGGGGCTTTATAATAAACCGTTAGATTAACGCCATCCGCAGAGCCGTACAAATTAATGTTTTCCCTTTCAAACGCAGTATCTATAGCATATCCTTTAGGTAATGAAGCCAACGCCTGACCTTCTACAAGCAATTCAACTTTATTTATTGTAGAGAATTCAGTAAGCGTATATGTAATAGCTGAAATCATATTTTCTTCCTGTTCATATGAAGAAGAATTTAATACATTTTTGCTAAAATCAACTCTGCAAAGCCCATCTTTAATAGACATACCCCTTATCTCAGTCCCTTCCGGCAATACTCCATGAAGTCCAGACTGAGCAATTCTTTTTTCTGTTTCACTGCCTGCGACCATGCTTCTAAGTGTAGCCTTTGCAATTCCTTCTTCCCATGGAATTTTTGTATTTACCGGAACTACAAATCCGTTTTCGTCCTCATAATAAGCAAGTATATCAGCCATTTTCGTATCTTCGGCATTTACCGTCACTGTTTCGATTACAGGTTCCTCGTCAACTTCCTCTCCTATGGCATCTTCTACAATTTCAAAATCTGACATGTCTTCCAATTCTGCTATATCCGGATTATTGCCCTCCTTAAGACCTACCATCATATCTAAAGTACTGCATCCTGTTATACCTACTGCCAAACAAATAATCAATATCAGAGATATAATTTTATTATAAGCCAATTTTCAAACCCTCCTCACGTCTTTATATTTACTATTATATTTAGCATGTACCCGGGATATGAATAATTTATTTAAATATATTATACCTCTTATATATTGATATGCGCCCATAACAGGCACAAACTATTTCATCATAATTACTCCGGCAAGCAAACCCCTCCTGCCCTCTTGACCTCTGTGTGAAAAAAACAAGTCGTTATTGCATTTGGTGCATATACCGGAAAGTTCGATATTTTCCTCTCGTATACCCTCTTGCATCAGTAAGTATTTGTTTATTCCCCATAAATCAAAAAAATATTTTGGTTTATTAGTTTCCATAAAATTTCTGAATTCTTTATTCTCATTGAGAAACATGTCCGCAACATCCTTATCAACTTCAAAGCAGCACTGCCCTAACGAAGGCCCTATTGCAGTGATTATATCTTTAGGATTAGATCTGAACTTGTTTACCATTTCTCTGACCATCTTTCCGGTTATATTCAGCAATGTCCCTCTCCATCCTGCATGGGCAAGGGCAATTACTTCTTTTATAGGGTCATAGTAAAAAACAGGGGTACAATCAGCGTGGAAGGACATGAGAGCTAAGTTTTTTTTATCTGTATATATACCGTCAATATCCTTAAAAGGTGATTCTTCAAATGCTTTTCCCTTATGTTCCTCCGACACGTACTTAACATTGTTCGTATGAGTTTGGTTTGTCTCCACAATATCTTCAACTCTTATACCAAGTCTTTTTGACATTATTTCTATATTTGTTTTAACATTTTTATCACTATCCCCCGTACTGAACCCTATGTTCATGGATTCAAATGCTCCGCAGCTTACCCCTCCTTTTCTTGTGGTAAAGCAGTGCAGCAGGTTATTATATTTCTCAAAAGACGGAAAAGTGATATATTCAAAATCTTGTTTTTTATTCAGTCTGTACATGGCAGCTCCTTTATTAATAATACTGATATTATATGCAAAATTATATCACATTGATTTTTTTTTGTATATGATGAACAAGTATATGTATATTTTATTTTTATGTTATGCTAAAATAAATGTGTAATTATTATATGTGTTTAATTTTATATATTTGAACATGTCAGATAAGGAGGAATTATGATAATATCGCCTGTTTTTGATAAGAACAGCAAAAAAGCATTATACATACAGCTGTATGAATATATTAAATCAGAAATAACCTCAGGTTTATTAAAACCGGATTCAAAGCTTCCTTCAATCAGAGAGGCATCTTCATCTTTAAACTTGAGCAAGACTACTATAGAAAACGCGTACAGTCAGCTTGTCGCTGAAGGTTATATAGAAAATTCTCCAAAGAGAGGCTACTATGTATGTGATTTAAGCGAATATTATTTTGAAATAAATTCCAAACCTCAAAAAAAAATATTGAGTCATTCAAATGAAACAGAATACATTAATGACGGCGTAGACAAAGACAGCTTTGATTCATCTTCTTGGAAAAGGCTGTATAACAAAGTTATTTCTGATGAATATACAGATATTTATAGCAGTGGTTCAATTCAAGGAGAAAAAATTTTAAGGGAGGAAATTGCAAATTTTGTAAATACAATGCGAGGAGGCCATACAAGTCCTCAACAGATAATTGTCGGTGCCGGGGTTCAATATCTTCTAGGAATACTAATAGGAATAATTAAGGAAAATTACAACACCGTAGCAATTGAAAAACCAGGATTCAACAAAGCTGAATACATATTTGAAGATTACATGTTCAACATAGAACATATAGCTGTCACAGATAATGGATTTCCTGTTAATGAACTTCTGAAAAGTAATGCAAGGCTTATTTATATAAGTCCGTCACACCAGTATCCCCTTGGAACGATAATGCCTGTAAATAAACGTATGGAACTTTTAGAATGGGCATATAGAAATGATGGCCTTATTATAGAAGATGACTACGACGCAATGATAAGATACGGAGGGATGCCTATTCCTTGCCTTCAGGGAATGGATAAAAACGATTGTGTTGTATATCTCGGCTCATTCTCCAAAATGCTTTTGCCATCACTAAGAATCAGTTTCATGGTTTTGCCGAAAAAACTTCTGACTGAATACAGTCTTATTAAAACAAGACATACTCAGTCAACTTCCAAAATAGATCAGATTGTATTGGCAAATTTCATGAAGGATGGATATATGCTGAAACATCTTCGGAAAATAAAAAGAGTGTACAAAAAGAAGAGTATGCTTCTTACAGGAAGTTTAAAAACAGAATATAAAGATAACTTGGAAATAATAAATTCGGATTCAGGTCTTCACATAGTATGCGAAGCAAAAACAATTAAAAATGAATCTCAAATAGCAAAAGATGCAAAAAATTCTTGCATACTGCTGAATATCATAAGCCATAAAAACAACAGATTAGTATTTTCATTAAATTACAGCGGAATAAGCGCAAATGAAATTCATGACTTTACTGTCAAGCTTGGAAAAGTGCTCTTTAAATAAAAAGATGTAATAAATGGTTATATAAATTAACAACAATCTGCCTCCTTGGCAGCTTTATCGATAATGGAGGAGACGGAAAAATTCCGTCCTCCGTTTATTATTTATTTTTAAACAAATCTTTATATAGCTCTCCCACCAGCATTGGAATAAATGCAAATGTTAGTATTATACGCCAGTCCAACATTGTTAACGGCATTACATCAAAGATTTCATTTAAGATTGGAATATACAGTACAAGAACCGTAAGCACAAATGATACTAGCACAGCCTGAATCATTCTGATATTTGAAAAAAATCCAATTTTAAACAATGTGTATGTTTGAGACCTGGATGAAAATGCCCTCAAAAGCTCTGCCGTAATCAACGTTGTAAACACAACTGATCTGACATGAATCAAGCCTTTTCCCACGCCGTACATTCTTGAAGCCCAATAATAAGAGAGCAGCGAAGCAAGAGCAATTGCAACTGCTTGAAATACAATTCCAGCCATCATACTTTTATCTAATATAGGTTGCTTTGTATTTCTAGGCGGCTGGTTCATGATTCCAGGTTCTGCATTCTCCACTCCCAAAGCCATCGCCGGAAAGCTGTCCGTAACAAGATTGAGCCACAAAAGCTGAATAGGAACCAAAGGTACTTCCCACCCCAATAATATGCTTAAAAAAACCAGAAGTATCTCTCCAATATTGCAACTTAAAAGAAAGAAAACAAATTTTTTGATATTGCTGAAAATTATTCTTCCTTCCTCAACAGCGTTTACAATTGTTGAAAAATTATCATCCGTAAGAATAACCTCCGCTGTATTTTTCGCAACATCAGTTCCGGTAATTCCCATTGCAACCCCTATGTCAGCTTTTTTAAGAGCAAGAGCATCATTCACACCGTCACCGGTCATCGACGTTATATATCCGTTATCTTTTAGTGCAGTAACTATTTTAACCTTATGTTCCGGTGAAACCCTTGCATAAACTTTTGTCTTGTTAACGACTTCTCTTAACTCCTCATCTGAGTAATTATCAAGTTCTTCTCCCATTATTGCCTGAGTTTCAGATTCTACCATGCCAAGGTCTTTTGCTATTGCATAGGCAGTTTCCTTGTAATCACCCGTAATCATTACCGTTTCAATTCCTGCTGCTTTGCAAAGTTTTATTGACTCTTTGACTTCAGGTCTTGCCGGATCAATCATTCCAACCAGCCCCACAAATATCATGTCTTTTTCAACAAAATCAGGGCTTGGATTTTCTGGAACATCATTCCATATGTTATATGCCATCGAAAGTACTCTCAATGCAGAACGCGCGAACCTTTTATTTACTGAAAGCACTCTATTCTTAAGTTCATCTGTAAAATCAACAATCTTTCCATTCAAAGCTATTTTTGTGCACCTGCTTATAACTATGTCGGGAGCACCCTTTGTAAAAGAGACTACTTTGTTGTTAATGTAATTTGAATGAAACGTTGTCATCATCTTCCGTACAGAATCAAATGGCAGTTCTCCGATTCGAGGGTATACCATATTAAGCTGTTCGGCAGTTTGTCCCAGTTTTCCCGCAAAAGTTATAATTGCTCCTTCCGTTGGATCACCGGTTATTTTATATATGCCTGACGAATTATCCAGCTGTGCATCGTTGGCAAGCGAACCTACAGATACAAGGTTTCTCAGATTGGGAAGTGAGTTTATATTTATTCTTCTTCCATCACACTTAACATCGCCGACAGGATCGTATCCTCCTCCTTCTATATCAAGAATTCTATCATCGACAAATGCTTTTACAACAGTCATTTCATTTTGTGTGAGTGTTCCTGTTTTATCTGAGCATATAACGGATGTAGCCCCTAATGTTTCAACCGCTAAAAGTTTTTTAACTATGGCATTCTTCCCTGCCATTCTGTTCATCCCGATTGCCAAAACTATTGTAACAATAGCCGGCAGTCCCTCAGGTATTGCAGCAACTGCAAGGCTTATTGAAGTCAAAAGCATGTCCAGAACCTGTCTTCCTTGAAAAGATCCCAGTAAGAATACAACTATACATATTAGAATTGTAAGCGTACCCAGCACTTTTCCAAGTTGGTTCAGCTTAACCTGCAGAGGGGTTTCCTCATCATCATAGGACTGAATTTTTGTAGCAATGTTTCCAATTTCCGTATTATGTCCTGTTCCCACAACGACACCTTTACCTCTGCCATAAGTGACAATGGTACTTGAAAATCCCATGTTGTGCCTGTCTCCTATTCCGACGCTACCTGCTATCTGAGATTTTGAATCCTTTTCCACGGGAACGGATTCTCCCGTCAAAGATGCCTCCTCGACTTTCATGTTAGAGGTGTCCAGCAGCCTCATGTCAGCAGGAATTATATCTCCGGCCTCTAAAACCACCACATCACCCGGTACAATTTCAGCAGCCGGCAATGTTACAACGATTCCTTCTCTTACTACTTTTGCGTTCGGTGCACTCATTTTTTGAAGTGCTTCTACAGATTTTTCCGCCTTTCCCTCCTGGTAGATACCCAGTATGGCATTTATTATTACAATTGCCAATATTACAAAAGCATCTTCCTTTTCGCCTACAAATGCCGATATACCTGCAGCAATCAACAAAATAATAATTAAAAAATCTGCAAATTGTGCAATAACTTTTGAAACAAAACTCTTTTTTGCTTGTTCCTCCAGCTCATTTCTTCCGTACTCCTCTAGCCTCTTAGCTGCCTCTTCGTTGCTTAGCCCGTAACTTAAATTAGTTACCAGTTCATTTAATACTTCTTTTTTACCTTTGTTATACCATTCCAAATTATTTCCCCCTAACAAATAATTTGATGTTGTTAAAATTTCTTTTGCAACATTCAATAGTATAATATATTATGTTATTTTCTATTTATTACTTAATATTTGTCCCATTCTTACTCCCATGAGAGAAGCCATCATTAATCCGCGTGTCCAGCCACTGGCATCTCCCAAGCAATACAAATTTTTAATGCTTGTTTCAAAATTTGTACTTAGTTCAACCTTATTGCTATAGAACTTAACCTCAGGCCCGTAAAGCAATGTCTCTGTTGATGCAAATCCAGGCACAACCGTATTCAGTGCTTCTATAAAGTTTATAATATTTGTCATCGTCCTGTATGGTATTGCAGATGTTATATCCCCGGCAACTGCGTCAGGCAGCGTTGGAACAACATTTGATCTGGACAGCTCAGATTGCCATGTCCTTTTACCGTCCAGAATATCTCCGTATCTTTGAACAAGAATTTTCCCATCTCCAAGCATATTTAAAAGCTCCGCAACCTTGGCTCCATACTTTATAGGTTCATTGAAAGGATAACTGAAATTATGAGAGCTTAGTATAGCAAGGTTCGTGTTGTTAGATTTTCTTCCCTTGTATGAGTGCCCGTTCACAACTGCAAGGCTGTCGTCATAGTTCTCCTGGCTTACAAATCCTCCCGGATTTTGGCAAAATGTCCTTACCTTATCCTTAAACGGAGCAGGATAACCTATCAGCTTTGATTCATAAAGAATGTTATTTACTCTTTCCATTACCTCGTTTCGCACTTCAACCCTCACGCCTATATCAACTGTTCCTGCATGGTGGTTTATATTATGCTCTACGCAAAGTGCTTTTACCCAGTCGGCACCTTTTCTACCGGCTGATATTACCACATTGTCCGCATAGAATTTTTCCTCCTGGTTTTTCTTTAATGAGTCTGTTGTAACAACACCTATTACACACTCGTTTTCTACTATTATATCTTTTGTTGTTGTTCCGAATTTAACTTCAACACCACTATCCAGAAGATGATTCTGTATTTTTCTATAAATATCCTGGGCTTTTTCAGTTCCCAAGTGCCTTATAGGGCAGTCCACCAGTTTAAGCCCTGCTTCTATAGCTTTCCTTCTTACCTCTTTTATTTCCTCCTTGGCATTGATTCCTTCTATCTTAGTGTCTGCACCAAAGCTGAGATATATATCGTCAGTATAATTTATTAATTCCTGAGTGTATTCATATCCTATTAATTCCGGTAAGTCTCCTCCAACTTCAGGACTTAACGACAACTTACCGTCAGAAAACGCACCCGCTCCGGAAAAACCGGTTGTTATGCTGCAATATGGCTGGCAGTTAATGCATTTTTTCGTTTTATCCTTTGGGCAGTTTCTTTTTTCAATGGCTTTCCCTTGCTCAACCAACAATATTTTTTTATCAGGGTACTTTCTGTTAAACTCAAAAGCAGTAAATATGCCTGACGGTCCGGCCCCAACAATAATTAAATTATATTTCATCACAATCTCCTTGTATTTGTTATGCTGTTTCTAATTTTGCATCAAAATAATTTTATGTCACTATAATAGTACATAAATATTATACTTTTCTTGTGCAAATGTGTCATTAAAATATTGGATTTAGTATTCAATTAATACTACTTCATTTTCATTAATTCCAGATGTTATTTCTACATAGTCATCATTTTTTAATCCTGTAGTTACTTCTCTTTCAACTTCATTTCCATCTTCTATAACAGTCACATATTCTTTTTTGCTTTTCTCATATACAGCATCTCTATCCACCATAAGAACATCTTTTTTCTCTTCCAGAATAATTACGGTATCTACTTCAGTTCCAATTTTTATTTTCATATCTTCTATGAAGTCTGCTTCTATTCTTACCCTTTTCTGCTCGACTCCCAGCTCGGATATTGTTGATTCAGCCTTAGGGTAAATTCTATTGATTTTCAACTCATATGAATTATTTCCCGCATTGATTATGAAAGGCATTCCTGTAACAATTTTAGCTGTATCTTCTGCCAGTATTTCTACGTAAATTCCAAGGCTGTTTTCGTCCTGTATTTCAACAACCGGAACACCTGTCTTTGTCATACTTCCCTGATGTACATTCAGCTCAGTAATAATTCCGTCAAATTCAGCTTTTACAGATGACTGTTCAATCTTTTGTTCAATTATTTTTATTTGAACCATTATTTCCTCTATCTGTGCTTCGTACTGCTTTTTAACATTACCGGATACTCCCTGCATCATTAAATCATAGTTATTTTTTGCTTCCTGAAGCTGATTTTCCAAAGAAGAAACATTGTTTTCCGCTTCCTTATATTCTACCTCACTAACCGCACTATTTTCGTACAAATTCTTGATCTTTTCTAAATTATCTTTAGCAAGTTCAAGGCTGCTTTCAATAGTGCTTATATTGAGTCTTAAATTTGATATTTCTTGAAAATCCGCTCCTTTAACTGTCTCGTTATACAGTGCCGTTATCGCCTCAATCTGCTTGTTTGCTCTTTCTATCTCCAGGTCATAGCTGTTTTCGTAGGTTAATATTATATCCCCGTTTTTCACCTTATCTCCTATTGAAAAATTGAGTACCTTTACCCTTTGGCTCATATCCGAGTAAAATGTATTTACTCTTTTTGAAAAAACCGTTCCTGTTTCTTCCAGTGTACTTTGTATGGTACCTTTTTTTGCCTTTGCCGTATTTCCTTCGTAAGAGTTCCGTCCACCTGATAATACTGAAAAAGCAACAATAAAAGCAAACACTAAGAATATTGTTAATATTAAGTACTTCTTTTTATATCTTATTTTCATTTTGCCCTCCAATTTATAATTATGATATTCTGTTTTTTAATGCTTGCATAAAATCAAGCTTGTTTATTTTCGCATACGTCATTAACTGAGCAAGCATAATAAATACTATAGTAAGAATTATTGAAACAACTATATTTGATAGATTGACAGGCTCATTCATTGTATAAACATCCGTAGTAAATGATTCACCTAAATAAGCAATCAGCCACAACCCCATCGGTATACCTGCCACGATTCCTATTACCGTCATAATCATATTTTCACGAATCAGCATGCTGAATATTTCCTTTTTTGAAAAACCCATTACTCTGAGCGATGAAAATTCCAATGTTCTTTCATTTATACTCATAAGCGTCATGCTGTATACGATTATAAAACCTAAAAGCCCTGAAAACACAACCATAAATCCCATAGACATAGCTGTAATCGCAGTAAACTCCTCAAATGCTTTTTTCATATCGTACTGTGACTGCACAGTAATATTTTTCATATCTTCAAGTTTATTAATAACATCGTCGTCAGAATTTATATAAACACCATTAATAGTTCTCTTGTCAAGAAAGCACTCTCTAAGATAATCAATATCTATATACGCGTTTATCCCCAACGATTGCTTGATGATTCCCTTTACTCTCACATAGTTGCTGTCATCGTCAACAAAGCTGTCCAGTAATATTTCGTCTCCCATTTTAATATTCAAAGCATTTGCCAGATTTGATGAAATTAATATTCCATCAGAAGGAATATAAGCCTTATTACCATTCATGTCCATAAAATCATAAAAAACCGTATCCTTCTTTAAGCCTATAATATTAACAATTTTTGATTTTTTCCCGTTTATTATTTCAAACGGTATTTCTATTCTGCCCTCCATATTTTTTATACTTATGGATTCTTTAAATTCGTTCACAACATCATCATTCTTAAATCCATCAAAGCTTACATTATACTGAGCCTTTATAAATTCGCCGTAATGCTTGTTAAACATTACATCCATTACATTTATCATCCATATTGTCATAATCATCATACCGCAAGTTATAGAAACTGCCGCTCCAATGAAAACAAACTTCTTTTTTTCTCTGAATATACTTCTTAAAACAATCTTCCATGAAAATGGAACATGATTCCAAATTGGTTTTATATTTTCTATAAATATTCTCCTGCCTTGCTTAGGAGACTCGGGTTTCATAGCTTCAGCAGGATTTATACTCAAAATTCCTTTTACACCCCAGAAACCAGCAGCAACACAAAACATCAATGATAGCAGAACCGAAACAAATATTCTATAATAATAAACTTTTACTGTCAACATTGGAATATTAAAGAAAACAAGATAATAATTTGTCATCATTCCTGACAATGCAGTTCCTATAAGTGACCCTGCAAGCCCTCCTATAAATCCTACCGATGCAGCATATTTTAGGTAATGAATAACTATTTCACTGTTCATAAATCCCAATGCCTTTAATACACCTATTGATGTCCTGTCCTTTTTAACTATTCTTGACAGCATTGTGGAAAGCATTATGCCAGCAAAAACCAAAAATACAACCGGAATTGATTTCGACATCATTTCCAAACCGGAAATTTCCTCTGAAAGCATACTGTTGCTCAACTGGTCAGATTTCTTAATTACTCTCGTAACGCCGTAATCGTCGAGCCTGTTTTCAAGGTATTCCGCAGTTTTTTCTACATTTCCTCCTTCATTAAGTTTAACCAGCATTTCATTGAAATTGCCGCCTGACCCATAAACATTCCTCAAATAATTTTCTTCAATAAAAACAATGCCGAACCCCTCAGGGTCTGGAAGCAATGTCTGCTCGTTTTGCATCATATACACATACTCCGAACTTGATGCTATCCCTGAAACATTATATTCATGCTGTTTACCGTTAATTTTTATCTGTATAGAATCACCGATCTTTATACCTCTGGCTGAAGCAAACTGCTCTATAACGATTACATTTTTTTCATTCAAATCTCTTTTGCCTGATTTAATAAACAACTTACTTATTTCATTCTCATGTTTATCCACAGAAACTACCCGTATATCAACATTGCTATTTTCATTGTCAGTTATCATCTTTGTATCAAATACAATTCTTGCATCTACTTGCTTAATTTCGTGATCTCCTAAGAGCTTTCCTTCTAGATTTCCCGGTATTCCTGTACCTTTTATAAAGATATCTGCAAAATTTGCTTCCACATAGTATTCATCAATTGCGTCTCTTAAGTTAATAGCAGAATTACTGACCGCAGTAAAAACGAAAATACCCGTTACTATGATTGCAAGCACTGCAATGTATTGACCTTTGGTAGTCTTGATCATTCTAAAAAGTCTTTTATCAAGCTTTTTCATTACCATTCAATCCTTTCAGCAGCTATTGGATTTTCATTAACTGTTATTTCAGTTATTTTTCCGCTTCTCATTTTAATAACCTGATCCGCCATCTGTGCAATTGACGAATTGTGGGTTATTACAATAACGGTATTTCCATATTTCTTATTTACATCTTTTAGTACTTTTAATATCTGAATACCCGTTTCAAAATCCAATGCACCTGTGGGTTCGTCGCACAGCAAAATCTGTGGATTCTTTGCAACTGCTCTTGCTATGGCAACTCTCTGCTGTTCTCCGCCGCTCATTTGTGATGGAAAATGATCAGCCCTGTCTCCAAGCCCTACTGACTCAAGTACCTCATCAATTCCAATAGCATTCTCACAAAGCTCCGATGCAAGTTCTACATTTTCCTTTGCAGTCAATGTAGCCATTAAATTATAAAACTGAAAAACAAAACCTATTTTATTTCTTCTGTAATATGTGAGTTCCTTGTCACTCATATTTGTTATAAGTTCATTATTAAAATAAGCTCTGCCGTCTGTGGGAGTATCCATACCGCCTATTATATTGAGAAGAGTACTTTTACCCGAACCGCTCGGTCCCAATATTACAACAAAATCACCTTTTTTCACCTCAAAGCTGGCATTTTTAAGCGCCTTCACAGTTACTTCACCCATCTGATAATTTTTGCTTAGCTCTTCAACCCTCAGTATCTTTTCATTCATATACATTCCCTCTTAATCTAGTTTAAAATTCCAAACATAACTATATTAATAAGTTTAATATAGTCATTCTTAACAAGATCATAATATTTATCAAAATTGCTGTCATTATCGATAAAATAAGACAAATACCTTCCTTCGATAACATTTGTTATCCCCATAATAACAGTTACAATATCTTCTTTATCAACATCATTCTTCAATGGCAAATGACTTATCATATCAACAACAATATCTATACCAATCTGCTTTATCTCAGAATATCTGACTGCCAACCTTTTCTGAAGTTTTTTAGGAGAATTATAAAAACTTTTAACTAACAAACTGTAATGCAAAGGATTCTTTACAAAAAAATTATATTTTAATTCTATTAACTTTGTAAGAGCCGAACAAAAGTCCGGATCATAATAATCAAACCCTTCATATGCTTCAAAGACATCATCTATGCACATATTTATAGTTGTTATATATAAATTTTCCTTGTTTTTAAAATAGTGAAAAACAAGCCCTTTTGATACACCTGCATCCCTGCTTATTTTGTCTGTGCTGGCTTTGTCAAATCCATTGTCAGCAAACTCTTTAAGGCTTGCCGATAGTATTTTATCTTTTTTAGTTTCACACGACACGCATAACCCTCCAGTTAATTATTGACTATATAGTCAATTTCATTATACATTATATTGACCATCCAGTCAATAAATGCATAAAAAAACTCAGCAAAAAAATAAGGCTATGTACTAGCCCTATTAATATCTAAAGTTCTCTGCTTCTTATATTTAATTTTTACTATTCTCAATTTTCTCAGCCAAATCATTCAAATAAACCCATCTGTTCATTTTTTCCTCAAGCTTTTTTTCCTGAAAATGTTTTTCATCCATTAATTCCTGCAGTTTGACATAGTCCGTAGAATATTTTTCTAATTGGTTTTCCAAATGAGATATATTGTTTTCAAGCTGAGCTATATCATCATCTATTGTTTCATATTCCCGCAGTTCTCTATAGGTAAATTTAAGCTTTTTTGGTTTTTCTCTTATTTCTTTTGTAACACTTTTTTCTTTTTTTTGTTTCTCATCAACATTTTTGCGTTCATTAGCTGATTTTTCTGAAATATAATCCGAATATCCACCGTTATATTCTTTTATTTCACCGATTCCGTCACCTGGAAGTTCTAAAATAGTATTAACTACCTTGTCGAGAAAGTATCTGTCGTGCGAAACAGTTATTACGGCTCCCTTAAAACTCTCAAGATAATCTTCAAGAATTGTCAGAGTCTCTATATCCAAATCATTGGTAGGTTCATCAAGCAATAAAATATTTGGAGATTTCATCAAAACACCCAGCAAGAATAGTCTTCGCCTTTCTCCGCCGGAAAGCCTGTCAATAGTATTGTACTGGAGATCCGAAGAAAACAAAAATTTCTCAAGCATTTGGGAAGCCGTTATTTTACCGTCATTGGTCTCCACTATTTCTGCAATATTTTTAATATAGTCAATCACACGTTCAGAAACATCAATATTATCGGCTTCCTGTGCAAAATAGCCAAGTTTGACTGTACTGCCAATTTCAACATTTCCGCTGTCAGAGCTTATTTTTCCGGCAATAATATTCATCAATGTAGATTTGCCGGAGCCGTTGGCACCTACAATACCCAATCTTGCATCTCTTAAAACAATATATTCAAAATTATCTATTATTTTTTTCCCGCCATAACTTTTTGAAATATTTTTAATTTCAATTGTCTTTTTGCCAAGCCTTGATGATACCGAGCCAACCTCCAACTTATCATCAATTTCTGTTCCCATTTGTTCTTTGAGCTTTTCAAATTCTTGTATTCGTCCCTTTGCCTTTGTTCCCCTTGCTCTCGCTCCTCTCTGAATCCATGCCAATTCTTTTTTGTAGAGCGTCCTTTTTTTCCTCTCACTACTTTGTTCACTTTCCTCACGCAAAGTTTTTAGCTCAAGGAATTTCGAATAATTTCCCTCATAGGCATATAAATTTCCTCTGTGTAGTTCGACTATTCTGTTGGAAACTCTGTTTAGAAAATATCTGTCATGAGTAACCATCAATATTGCTCCACTGTATTTTATCAAGTAATTTTCAAGCCATGCAATCATTTCATTATCTAAATGGTTGGTGGGTTCGTCTAGTATCAGGAGCTCACACGGATTTACCAAAGCACTGGCAATTGCAACCTTTTTTCTCTGCCCCACAGAAAGAAGGCTTACATTTTTATCAAACTCATCTATTCCAAGCTTATTTAATATGGTCTTTGCCTCATACTCCATCAGCACTTTTGTTTCTGAAGAAGCATTTAGAAATATTTGTTCAAGCACCGTCAAGTTATCACTAAACTCAGGCACCTGGGGAAGGTAACCAACCCTTACGCCATTTCTGTAAACAATATTTCCGCTGTCAGGCTCTTCAATCTGTGCAGCAATTTTTAGCAGAGTTGATTTACCTGTTCCGTTTATTCCAACAAAACCAATTTTATCATTACTTTCTATATATAAATTTACATTGTCCAACAAAGGCTTAAGTCCAAAGCTTTTGCTGATATTTTCAAGTGTTAAAATCATATTTCAGCCTTTCAAATTAATATAGCATATCATTTCAGTCTAAATAAATAATTATTCCTTACTATCATCTCTTTACTTAAAATCCATCATTTAACATGCTCAACCTTTTCATTGATGCATATTTCGAGGAGGTGTGGATTATTAAAATATTTTTCCAGAAATCTAAGCGATCTAGCAAAGTATAAGCCGTCACAAATTCTCTCATCTAAAGTATAACCTATTATGCAGCACTTTTTGACAACAATCTTATCATTTTCTACCATTGGCATTTTCACAGTCTTGCCTAAAGCAGCAAAAATACCTGTTGTTCCAAAATCATAAAGATGGTGATAAATATAATTTGTATCTATTGATTTCAAATAAGTAAAAAACATTGACGTATGAAAGGGACTGGCCATAATAACGCTCTTGGGTAGCATATTGTACCTATCCATTAATTTTATACTTCTGACTAAAGTTTTCTTAACAAATCCCGGCATTGACATTATTCTTTTCGCCAATTTATCTGTATCATTATTTTTTTTACATGATATTGCTTCAGATATTTTTCGATTTATTATTTCAGTTATAGCAAAAATATCCTCTTGACCGGTAAACTCTAATTTCACCGTAGTTTCTTCCCCATCATCCCTCAGAGATCGCTTAACAGCCATAGAAACAAAAATGCCGTTTCGCTGATAGATTTTACTATTCATTACAAACCGGTTTAGTTGAGGTCTTTCAGCAATAAGTCGAACATAAGCAGCTATAAATAAATGCATATACCTGATATTAAAGCCTTGTTCTTTTTTCTCTGCAATATACCGGTCAATTGTATCTGCACAAAAAACCTGCTTAGAAAAATTCTGTGCATCGCTGCGCTTTTCCATAACATAAGGAATAACTTTCATAAAAGGATTTAGTGATTTTACCAATGTGCCGTCACTTCGCTTCATAAATTCCTCCGAAATTTACTTTTCAATTGTGGAATACAATTAAAGGTTAGAGCCTCTAGTTTTCTTAGACATATCATATCCCAATTCATAATATTGATTATTATTGAATTCAAATGATTTTATTACATCAAGGCACAGTTTTTCAGTATGAGCCTTAAATGATCTGGGATTAATTTTATTTATAAATGTTATTAGTATAGGGAACCGTTCTTTCATCTGCAATCTTGAAAATTCAAAAAGATTAGGTAAAACTTCAGTGCCTCTGTATTCTTTGTCTATACATACCGGTCCGTATTGATAAGAATTATTCGTTGAAAGCACCGTATCCAGGTATCTTGTATTAGGCAAATCTGCTATCATTTTTTGAAAAAGAGGCCATGGCTCCCAAAACTGCCATGAAGCTGCCATAACATACGCAACAATTCTTTCACCATGGCATGCTATTGCAAGCCCGTTTTCTTTTTCTATCAAATCTTTAAGTTGTTTTTCAGAAAATAAAGTTGTAACAAATCCATCTTGTTTGTCTTCTTCGCTCACTGTAGATACGTGATATTTTTTCTGAAGAAGTAATATTGAAGCAATGTCTCTTAAAGAAGCGTTTCGATATTCCATAATATTACCGTCCTTTCTTGAATAATAAATTACCTATATTATAACACTATTTTGCTATACGGTATATCATGTATTTAATATAATTGTTTTTTACTAAAAATAAAGGCGGTCAAGCCTATATCTTAACTGCCCTTACTATGCTTTACTAAAATATATTTTTTAAATTGCCTATAACATAAACAATGTAAATGGATATGCAGACGGTTCCGAAACAAACTCTGTAACCTTCTTTGTCTTAGGATGTTTGAATCCAAACTTATGTGACCAAAGAGCAATTTGAGTAAATTCCTTTTTCTTAACAAAAACTTTGTTGTATTTATTATCTCCCCATATAGGCAAGCCAGCATTTGAAAGCTGCACTCTAATTTGATGGTGCCTACCTGTATATAATTTTACTTTAAGCAATGACAGTGTGCCATATTCTTCAGTTTCCACAGAGTCGAGCACTTGATACTCAAGTTTTGCAAGTTTTCCCTGCTTATCATCCTGCACTGTAACCTTTGACATATTGATTGTTTTCAATTTCTTCAAATAATTCTCGAGAAGAATTGCTTTTTCAGTTTCCCCGCTGCCGCAAACAACTGTCAAATATTCTTTTTGTGTTTCTCTCATCTGCACTTGCCTAGAAAGCTCTTTATTTGCAAATTCCGTCTTTGCATAAATAATCAGACCACCTACCGGACGGTCAAGTCTATGCACCAACCCTAAATACATCTTATTGTCTTTTTTTTGTACATATTTCATCGCTGCAGTCATCAAATCCTCGTCATTTGATTTATCGCTTTGCGAAGGTACGCCTTGAGGCTTAACAAGACATAGTATATGCTTGTCTTCGTATATTATGTTTAGTTCCATTTGTTCTCCGATATTTTTTTTTAATATTCGCCTATGTTTCCTAAATTATATCCGCATAGGAAGCTTCCGCTGCTTTTACCAGGTCATCAGGCTTAATTATAATCTGTGTGCCTATTACCCCAGCACTTACAAGAATTTTATCCTGCAACAGTGCAGATTCATCCACAAATGTTTTATAATGTTTCTTCATTCCTATAGGAGAGCATCCTCCTCTGACATATCCTGTATTTTTGGTAAGTTCACGTAACGGAAGCATTTCTATTTTTTTCTCGCCGGATGCCTTGGCAGCCTTTTTCAAATCAAGTTCATATTCAACTGGAATGCAAAAGACATACAACTCTTTGCTGTGTCCTGTTGCTACAAGTGTTTTAAACACTGTTTCAGGATCTTTACCTGTTTTATGGGCCACCGAAACTCCGTCAATATTTCCATCGTTACTTTCATAGCTCATGTAGTCATAATCAATATTAATAGAGTCTAAAATTCTCATAGCATTTGTTTTATTGACTTTTTTCAAAATATCACCTCTATTTCAATTTATAAAAATTTTTGTGCGCTAAAAATTAAAAAGTTACAATTCTATACAAATCTTCAATTCTTTATATTACAGCATAATGATATAATTGTATATCTCATAATATACATATATATTAAAAAGAAGTGCAGCAATTGTAATTATAACAAATCCTCGTTTCTTTGTTTTATGGTGGAATAACTTCATTGCAGCAATGCTGCCAAATACGCCTCCTATGAAGCTTAATGTGTGCATTGTTTTCTCCTTAACTCTCCACTTGTCTCTCTTAGCCTTTTCTTTATCTATAAAAAATACAATAAATGATATTAGGTTTATACAAATTAAATATATTGTTGCAAACATTACTTTATTCATTTGTCTTCCTCACAATAAGCTTATTAATTTTTTTACCTTCATTTATAAACCTCTCTTCATATTCGGTCATAACATTGTCTTCAAGATAAGAGCTTCCATGCAAATCTCGTGTAATCATAAGAAATCCCCAACCGTTTTCTTTAAATTGCTCGACAGAATATTCAAACAAATCATTATTATCTGTCTTCATATGTATTTCTCCGCTATCTGTAAGAACCAACTTATATACATCCAAAAAACTTTTGTGTGTAAGCCTTCTTTTGTAATGCGAAGGTTTTGGCCAAGGGTCTGAAAAATTTAAATAAATTCTTTCAATTGTTTTCGGTTTAAAAACATCTTTTAATATATCTCCGTTAGAATAAACAATGTAGTAGTTTGGCGGGTCATTTTCAAAGACAGCTTTTGCGCATCTATATGCAACCTTAACACTTTTTTCAAATCCAAAAAAGTTTACATGAGGGTTTTTCAACGCAGTTTTTCTTAAAAACCCTCCTTTGCCACATCCTAATTCCACATGTATAGGATAATCATTTTTAAATACTTCATTTAATTTATGTCCTGCACTTTCCGGTTCAGTAATCACTCTTTCACAGTCCTTTAAATACTGATACTGACCGGGAACGTATCTCAATCGCATGTTTTTCTCCTTACCATAATGATGACTCCAGCTTGAGGGCTCCCCCAGCTGCTTTATATATCTGTATCTAACTTGAATTTTACCTTATTTTTAATTAATTAACAATATTAATTTGTGGCAAAAGTTATCTATTGCATATATTTCCTAAATAAAGTAGAATATCGGTAACAAACAATATGAGGTGAAATATGGAGTTTTTAATGAACATGAGTGGTCCTCTTTTGTATATCATTATATTTTGCGCTAAGATAGTGGAAGTCTCTGTTTCTACTATCAGACTGGTATACATTAACAAAGGTGAGCGAGTAAAAGGAACCATACTTGCATTTATAGAAATAACAATATGGTTGGTAGTGGTAAGCTCTGTACTTAACAATATAACCGAAGACCCTTTTAAAGCTCTTGTTTATGCAGCAGCATTTTCACTTGGAAATTATATCGGTGTTACAATAGAATCTAAAATAGCCGTAGGGCTTGCGTCAATTCAGGTTGTGGTAGCTGCCGAAACTGGGGAAAAGCTGGCTGAAATTCTGCGCGAACAAGGCTATGGAGTTACGATTATTGATGGCAAAGGTAAAAATGATAATAAAAAGGCTCTTCTATTTATTCAGTTAAAGAGAAAAAAGATACCTGAAGCAGTTAAGCTTATAAAGCAAACAACTCCAAATGCATATATAACAGTCAATGATATCAAAACAATGCTGGGAGGATATTTGAAATAGCACAATAAAGGGCGCTTTCGGCGCCCTAAATTATTTTTTACTGAATTTATTTTACAAAAGCATTGTAAATTGCTCTTATTGCCTTTTCAAAATCATTATCTTCAACACCAACTATTATATTAATTTCGCTTGATCCTTGATCGATCATGCGTATATTGATGTTATTTTCGCCCAATGCATTAAACAGCTTTGCGGAAATACCCGGTTTGAAAGCCATTTTGACGCCTACTGTAGTTACAAGGCTCAAGTTTTTATGAGCATGAACATATTCTGCCATGCATTTTTCTTTTAGCTCCTCTACCAATTCGTGGGTTATTCTTTCAACACTCTCTGTAGGAAGCACTATTGAGAAACTATCTATGCCTGAAGGTATATGATCAATGCTAATTCCTCTATCCTCAAAAACCTCAAGAGCTCTTCTTATGATGCCAATTTCATTTGCCATATGTTCCTTATGAACATAGAAAACCGTGAAATTTTTCTTTCCGGCTATACCTGTAATTACATGGTCATCACCGTTGCCTTCATATGATTTTTCGTCTCCGACTATTATTGTTCCCGAATTATCGGGCTCATTTGTGTTTCTTATGTTTATTGGAATCCCTGCTTGGCGTGCAGGGAAAACAGCTTCGTCATGAAGTACGGAAGCCCCCATATAAGACAGCTCCCTAAGCTCCTGATATGTTATTCTCTTTATTTGTTTTGGATTTTTTATAATTCTCGGATCAGCTATCATAAAACCTGAAACATCCGTCCAATTTTCATAAATATCCGCTCCTATGGCAGAGGCTATTATTGAACCCGTTATATCTGATCCTCCCCTTGAGAATGTCTTTATGCTGCCGTCAGGATATGAACCGTAAAACCCTGAAATAATTGCTCTTTCGGAATTTTCTAGCCTTTTCTTAAGCTCTTCATTTGTTTTTTCTATATTGACGGTTCCATCATAGTTAAAGAAAATAATATCCTTCGAATCGATGAAATCACAATGCATATAATCTGCTAAAAGCATTGCACTTAAATATTCGCCTCTGCTTACAATATAGTCCTCATCACACTTGTTGTCCAGATTCTTTTTAATAGTGTCAAATTCTTTTTTAAGATCTATCGTTAATTTTAATTCTTCCTTTATTGAATTAAATCTATCTTCAATGATATTAAATATGGTCATGTATGGTACCGAAAATTTAATATGTGCATTAGTCAAATATAATAAATCAGTAATTTTATTATCTTCCTTAAACCTTTTTCCCGGAGCAGAAACAACTACATATTTTCTATTTTTTTCACTTTCTATTATTGCCTTCACTTTTCTGAACTGATCTGCATCAGCCATTGAAGTACCTCCGAATTTTGCTACCTTTAACACGTCTTTCCCTCCTTTATCAATGCCTGATAAAATATAACTTTATTACAATAACACAGTTCCAATAATATGTCAACTTTTTTAAAACACATGTCCGCAATTCAAACACATTAAATTGTTGATACAATCTTTTCTAATACATTTATAAATAAATTAATATCGTTTGATGTTATTGTAAGCGGAGGAATTATTCTTATGACTGTACCCCCTGTTATATTTATAAGAACTCCTTCCTTCATTGCTCTTTCCTTAATCATTAGTGCATATTCTCCGACTTCAAGTCCAAGCATCATTGAAATACCCCTTAAATCCTTTATTACTTCAGGATAGGATTTTTTAAGAGAGAATAGTTTTTTATAAAGGTAGGAAGCATTTTCTTTTATTGCTTCCGCAAAAATCGGATTTGTCAGTTTTGTAAGGACAGCAAGTCCTCCTGCGCACGCAACAGGATTACCTCCAAACGTTGAACCGTGATCACCTACGCTCAAAACATTTTCTAGATGCTTTGATACTATCACCGCTCCCAGAGGAAGCCCTCCTCCCAAAGACTTAGCAAGCAGAATCAGATCGGGTTTAATGTTGTAATTCTTGTACGCAAACATTGTTCCGCATCGCCTTAAGCCTGTTTGTATTTCATCCATAACCAGTAAAAAGTTATATTTATTCTTCAGCTTCATTAATTCCTCAACAAATTCATTAGTCAAGGGTATTACTCCGCCTTCACCTTGTACAGCTTCCAAAAATACAGCCGCTGTATCTTCATCAACCATTGAAGCAAGACTTTCAGAATCATTGAACGTGAAATAATCAACACCGCTTATTAATGGTTCAAAATCCTTGCGGTATTTTTTCTGTCCTGTGAGAGCCAGAGCCCCTGTAGTTCTTCCGTGAAAAGAATTCTTCGCTGTAAGTATTTTATTTTTTTTGTTTTCTTTTCCCCATTTACGGATAAGCTTTAGAGCTGCTTCTGTGCTTTCAGCTCCGGAATTGGTGTAAAAAACTCTTCCTTCCATTGAACTTTCTATTAGAATCCTTGCCAGCTCATCCCTGTCTGAATCATAAAAATAATTGGAAATATGGGTATAGTCCTGCATCTTATCAGTCATTGCCTTTATTACATCTCTGTCATATCCAAGGTTATTAACCGCTATTCCGGAAAAAAAATCAAGATATTTTCTGCCATCCTTCGTATAGATATAATTTCCTCTTATTTTGTCTATTTCTAAGTCCAGCCTGTTGTAGGTTTTTAATATATATCTTTCGTCATTCATGGTTAGCCTCTCAAATCATCAAGAAGTTTTGTTTTCTCCGTTGTCCCGCTATCCTTATACTTTATTACCCTTGCAGGGCTGCCTGCAACCACAGCCTCTTCCGGCACATCCTCTGTCACTACGCTTCCTGCAGCAACAACTGCACCTCTCCCAACTTTTACTCCTTCAAGAACAACTGCATTTGCACCAATCAAAACATCATCTTCAATAATAACGGGCTGCTTGCTTGGCGGCTCCAGAACTCCGGCAATAACTGATCCTGCCCCTACATGTACGTTTTTACCGATTGTTCCTCTTGCTCCGACAACTGCGTTCATATCAATCATAGTTTTTTCACCTATTACAGCGCCTATATTGATAACTGCTCCCATCATAATAACTGCATCCCGGCCTATTTCTACCATGTCTCGTATAATTGCTCCCGGCTCTATTCTTGCATTTATTTCATTTGTATCCAGAAGCGGAATAGCAGAGTTCCTTCTATCATATTCCAAATGATAATTTATTATTTGAGGATTTTCTGATAAAAGCCTCTGAGCATCTCCATATTCTCCTATACAGATGGCCATATCCCCTGACGAAAAAATTTTCATGTTATAATTATTCAAATTTATAGTAACCCCTGAAATATAAAGCTTAACAGGTGTTGATTTTTTTGCATCTTTTATATACTTTGCTATTTGGTATGGGTCTTGTAAAAACATTTTTGCCTCCATATTTAATCTGATTTTTTTATTTGCTCTTGTAAATCACCTATTCGTGTCAATAAAATTAGTTCACTTGTCATATTTATTTTTGCCATTTTAAAAAAAGTCTTCTGTGCTATAAAATCCTTTCTGTTTTAAGGAGAGCCTCGAAGCTAACTCCAAGGCTCCTCTTGCAAATATATTTTTCGAAAATGACGTATGCTTTATTTCAAGTATTTCATCCACACCGGAAAACATAACCGTATGCTCTCCCGGAATTGTGCCGGCTCTCATCGCAAGTGTATCTACATAATCTCTTCCGGTTGCCTTCATTATATCCTTGGCAATTGTTTTGGCAGTACCGCTAGGTGCATCTATTTTCTTATTATGATGCTTTTCTATAATATTTATGTCAAAGCTGTTTAGTTCAGCAGATATGCACTTAATTATTTTTCTGAGCGCATTTATACCCAATGAGGTGTTTGAGGACAAAAGCACAGGTATTTTTTCCCCTGCCCTTTTCATTTCAGATTTCTGCTCATTGGTAAATCCGGTTGTGCATATCAGCAAAGCACATTTATTTTTAACAGCATAATCTATTAAAAATTTACAATTGGAAGGGTTGGAAAAATCTATTACCACATCTGCATGTTCATTTATATCGTGACCTAAATAACCATTTCTCGGTGAAAGATGACCGATAACATTTATATTTTCATATGATTTGGCCTCTTTTACCAAAACCTTCCCCATAGCACCGTTGATACCGCATATAACTATATTCATATATCTTTACCTTCTACCTGCGCCGCTTGTTATAATAATACCGCAGCGGTTCATTTCACTAATCAGTTTTTCTTTGTTTTCTTCCGACATTCTGTAAAGAGGCTCTCTCACCTCAGAACTGCACATATTCATCAAACCCATTGCTTCTTTAATAGGAATAGGATTTGTTTCAATAAATAAGGCATTAACAAGCCCATTCATACCAACCTGAGCATCTCTCGCCTCGATAAGCCTTCCATCTTTAAAGTCATCAACCATTTTTTTAGTTTCAGACGGCATTATATTGGCAACTACTGAGATAACACCATGACCTCCCAAGGCCATCAAAGGAATAACCATATCATCGTTTCCTGAATAAACAAAGAAATCCTTAGGACAAATCCTTATAATTTCCGCAACCTGGCTTATATTTCCGCTGGCTTCCTTAATTCCAACAATATTTTTAATCTTTGAAAGTTCTAATACTGTACTTGGCTCTATATTCATTCCCGTTCTTCCTGAAACACTGTAAACAATTATGGGAAGCGCTGTATTTTCTGCAATTAATCTGTAGTGATTTATCAAACCGTTTTGAGTAGTTTTGTTGTAATACGGAGTTACTATCAATAATCCGTCAGCACCCGCCTCTTCGCAAAATTTAGCTTTTTTAATTGCTGAAGATGTGCAGTTGCTTCCTGCACCCGCAATAACAGGTATTCTCTTGTTAACTCTGTCAACAACAAATTTAATTAATTCATGATATTCATCATCGGTAAGTGTTGATGCTTCTCCTGTTGTTCCTGCCACAATAATTGATCCTGACAGTTCAACATGCATGTCAATAAGTTTTTCCAGGGTATTATAGTCAATTTTCCCATTTGAAAACGGCGTTACCAATGCCACTCCGCAGCCTCTTACAAAATCTATCATTTCTTTTCTCCTTATAAAATTATTTTTTTATAAATAATTTTCATGCCGCTTTTTAAAAAATGATAATAAAAAAAGCGACATAAGAGCAAAAGGGCTCTCAGACGCTTGCAAAAAACACTGAACCTTCTGCCCAGCACATTACAGCTCTCTTTTATAGAATTGGGAAGCATCCTATAAAAACAGTATTACATCTCTTAAACGTAAGCCCAGGGAAAACCCTTCGGCGAATCACCCTTTCAAAGTTGTTCTTTTACTATTGATCTTCGCATCCTCTGTAATATACCCATGAAAATATTTAATTTCTATACAGTATATTGCCTTATGTGAAATATGTCAATAAAAAGTTTATATATAAATAATTTATTTTCATAATAATATAAGATATTGCAATAATTGCAAAAAAACTAAGGTTGTAAAACAAAAATATGAGGATTTATGAAATAATTCCTTAAATCGGTAATAAATATGATTATTTGACATATAAATATTTAATTTCTGTTACAATGCAAATTTTTTAATGCATTTTTAAGAAAAGTATATTATAATCGACTTTGTATAGCTATTAATTATGGAAAATAATAAAATGTGAATAAACGTATTATAGAAATAAAATTACTCGTTATAGTTAATTATAAACTATGTATTGCAAATATAGGAGATGAAAAAAATGTTATGTTCAGTATGCAAAAAAAATGTAGCTGTTATATATGTTAATAAAATAATTGAAGGCAAGATGCAGACTACCGGTCTATGTATTCCATGTGCAAAAAAACAAGGACTGGCACCTATGGAACAAATCATGAGACAGGGTGGAATGAAACCTGAGGATTTTGAAAATATTAATAATCAGCTCACAGAAATTATAGGAGATATGGATTTAGAGAAATTAACACAAGATGTAGAAGGCGATGACAATGAAAATATGAATTCCATTATGAATTTAATGAATTCGGCATTTTCTGGCATTTCCAATTCAAACAATGGATTTCAACCTTCTGAAGAAGCACAAAATGAAATGGATGTTGCAAAAGGCAGCAGCACTTCCGGAGCAAAGGTAAAAGAGAAAGTTAAACGAAAAAAATTAAAATACCTTGATACTTACGGTACTAATCTGACTGAGCAGGCTAGATATGGAGAGCTGGACAGAATTGTCGGAAGAGAAAGAGAAGTAGACAGGGTTATACAGATCCTAAACAGACGCTCTAAAAATAACCCTATTTTAATAGGTGAGCCAGGAGTGGGCAAAACCAAAATAGCTGAAGGGCTTGCTGTTAGAATTTCCGAACATAAAGTTCCAATTAAGCTTTTCAACACAGAAATTTATCTTCTTGATTTAACAGCTGTTGTGGCAGGAACTCAGTTCAGAGGACAGTTTGAATCTCGTATGAAAGCAATAATTGATGAAGCCAAAAAAGCCGGCAACATAATTATAGTAATTGACGAAGTACACAACATTGTGGGTGCAGGGGAAGCTGAGGGCGGCGCCATGAATGCTGCTAATATATTGAAGCCTGCTCTTGCAAGAGGAGAGGTTCAAGTAATCGGAGCCACCACTTTGGATGAGTATCGAAAACACATAGAAAAGGACAGTGCATTAGAAAGAAGATTCCAGCCTGTAATGATAGACGAGCCTTCTATTAGCGACTCTATTGAGATTGTTAAAGGAATAAAGGATTATTATGAGCAATATCACAATGTGAAAATATCCGACGAAGTAATTGAACAGGCAGTATTAATGTCTGAAAGATACATCACAGACAGATTTTTACCTGACAAGGCTATTGATGTTATAGACGAAGCAGGTTCCAGAGCTAACCTTAAAAACAGTGGATTAGTAGAACTTGAGGCACTAAGATCAGAATTGAAATCTATAAGAGAAGAAAAAGAAGACGCTGCCGAAAATGATGATTATGAAAAAGCAGCCGAACTTAAAGTAAATGAATTAAAAGTTGAATCAAAGATTAAGGATCTTGCAATGGATTGTGAGAATGTGCAGCTTACGACTGAAGATATTGCCTATGTAATTGAAGCATGGACTAAAATTCCTGTTCAGAAAATAAATGAAGCTGAAGCTGAAAAGCTAATTAACCTTGAAAGCAGACTTCATAAAAGAGTTATTGGGCAACATCCTGCTGTATCAAGTCTCGCAAGAGCCATAAGAAGAAATCGATCAGGCTTTAGAAAAAGAAAAAAGCCTTCGTCCTTTATATTTGTAGGTCCTACAGGTGTAGGAAAAACAGAGCTTGCAAGAACTCTGGCATATGAACTGTTCGAAAATGAAGATACAATTATAAGACTTGACATGTCAGAATACATGGAGAAACACACAGTTTCTAAATTAATCGGAGCGCCTCCTGGATATGTTGGCTATGATCAAGCAGGATTTTTAACTGAAAAAATCAGACGAAAACCATATTCTGTTATATTACTTGATGAAATAGAAAAAGCACACGAAGATGTATTCAATATATTGCTTCAAATATTGGAAGACGGCAGGCTTACAGATAATCAAGGCAGAACAGTTAACTTTGAAAACACAGTTATTATAATGACTTCAAATGCCGGTACAACAATTAAAGCAAACCGAATAGGCTTTGAAAACAAAGAATATGAGGCAATGGAAGCAAAAGTAAAAGATGCTCTGAGGCAGGCTTTTAGACCTGAATTTTTAAACCGTATAGACGATATTATTGTATTCAGCGAATTATCAAAAGAAGAACTTGCCCAAATAGTTAAACTTATGTTAAAAGAAGTTATTCAAATAGGAGCAGAAAAGAAAATCCAAATAGATGTGTCTGATAAAATGAAGGATTTCATCCTAGAAAAAGGATATAATAGAAAGTATGGTGCCCGTCCTTTGAGACGAACTATTCAAAAATACATTGAGGATGAAATTTCTGAAGCATATTTAAAAGGAGAAATAACAGAAAACAGCTCTGTTTTTGTTACAATCAATGATGAAGACAAAACTGAATTAACTATTAAATAAATCATGTGGGTGATGCAGAGTGATTAAAATTGTCATAATGTATCGCCCTTTTTTTAAGGCAATATAACCCGGGACACACTAAGATGCTAAAAGTCTGCCATTCTACTTATGGCAGACTTTTTAGAAATGTATTGCTATTTGTTTAAAAATCCTAATCCAAGAACTCCCGGACCTGAGTGCGTACCTATAACCGCACCTACTTCCTGTTCAATAATATTTTTGATTTTATATTTTGACTCCAAAGTCTCTCTCAATATTTTCAACTGGTCATAATTTTGAGCATAGAATAAAAGCAAAGTTTTATCCGATAAGTCAAACTCGTTCTTTTCAATCCATTCATCAAACCACTTTATTGTTTTATTCTTACCTCTTACTTTTTCGATTACTGCTAGCTTTCCGTCCTTGATTTCAAGCATGGGCTTAATATTCAGCAGCGACCCTACTACTGCCTGCCCCTTTGAAAGCCTTCCTCCCTTTTCAAGATACTTCAGCGTATCAAGCCCAGCCACAGCAACTATCTTTTCTTTTGCTTTTTCCAACTCTTCTACTATTTCGTCAATTTGTCTACCCTGCTCAACTAATTCTATTGCTTCCAATATTAAGGCAAAAGCTCCAAGACACACGCTTTTTGAATCTATAATCCGTATGTTATCACTGCCTATCATGTTTTTTGCTATTCGCGCAGAATCATATGTTCCGCTTAATTCAGGAGCAAGAAATATTCCTAAAACCTGATCCCCTTCAAGAAGTATTTCACTGAAAGTTTCCACGAAAGTTCCGGGAGAAACCTGAGAAGTTGTAGGGAGCTTCTCGGCATTAACTAATTTTTTAAAAAACTCCGTAGAACTTAGTTCAATTTTGTCCATATATGATTCCTCTCCAAAATTTACAGTCAAAGGAACCATTTTTATATTATGTTTTTTAATAATATCCTCTGTAACATCTGAAGTACTGTCTATAACTATTCTAATACCCATGCTAACCTCACATTTTCATAATCAAATTTTTTGATAATAAAAGTATTTGAATGCAGAAACCCTAAATAATTTAGAATTTCTACTGTGCTAAAACTTGTATTTATTGTGGAAAAATATATCTATGTTGGATAAAACCTTTATTAAAAGCTCTTCTTCCTTGCTGTCAAGCTGCTGTAGAGCGCTAATAACCAAATCCTTGTGGAAATTCTCATGTGATTTGTATGCGGCAATTCCCTTATCGGTCAGTTTAATTTTAACCACTCTTCTGTCTTCTATCGACCGTTCTCTGACTACATAACCTTTCTTAATAAGGTTATCTACAGCAGTCGTAAGTGTTCCCGATGTAATTCTTAAATCCTTGGCAGTATCCGACATAGTCCTTTCCCTGCCCATGCCTATGTTATCAATGACATGCATTTCAGATATTGATAGATCTGAAAAATCACCGACTTTTAAGCATTTTTCTTCTATATCCAGAACATCTGCAAAAAGCCTAACAAGTATTTCATTCAGAGTATCATGATTGCTCATTAAACCACCTCAATTTATTTTGATAATCAAATTATATTTATTTTTAACAAATTTGTCAACAATTATTTACAAATAATATATCTCCAAAGAAAATCTTTTGCTTCCTCTGAATAATCGATATTTATTCTTTTAGTTCTGTTGACGCTAAAATCTTCGAACCCATCATCTTCCACATATATTTCGCCGCCGCACAAATCGATGCCATTATGATCCTTTGTAATTCTTAAAGCGTTACACAACTTCCCAGGTCCATTGCATAAATTTTTCAACTGTAATTTTGAAATGTCATCCATTAACCTTCCGTATCTGTTAATACACATCTGCTGTATATTTTCTACCGGTTCGGCTCCGCGCACAAGCACCGCGCTGCATACCCCTTCCCTTTCAGTAACAAAATTAAGGCAGTAATACATTCCATAAATAAAATAAACATATGTATAACCAGGTGGTCCGAACATCACTTTTGTTCTAGGAGTTACTTTTCCGCCATATCCGTGACTTGCTTTATCAATATCGGCAATATATGCTTCGGTTTCTGTTATTCTTACCTTAATAACATTGTCTTCATAACTGCGCACTATCACCTTGCCTATTAAATCTTCTGCCACCAACCGTGCATCCCTATCGTAAAAACTTCTTGGAAGCAATGTCATAGCTTAACTCTCCTGCTTTAAATTAAATAACCTATAAAAATTTTCCTTTGTTTTTTCCGCAATTAAATCTGTGCTTACTTCCCTTATACGTGCTATTTCCTCAGCAACAAATTTAACATGCTTAGGTTCATTTCTTTTTCCTCTAAACGGCTCTGGAGCAAGGTAAGGGCAGTCGGTCTCTATCAGCAGTTTGTCAAGCGGCACCTCTTTTGCCACATGCTTTGGAGTCTTTGACTTCTTGAAAGTAACCGGTCCTCCTAAAGAAATATAAAACCCCAGTTTAATAAATTCTTTTGCCATTTCAACACTGCTCGAATAACAATGAAGTATTCCTCTCGTTCCTGAATAGTGCTCTTCTTTCATAATTTTCAAAACATCTTCGTGTGCATCTCTGTCATGAACTATGTACGGCAGATCAAGCTCCTTAGCCAGTCTTATCTGCTCTCTAAACCATATTTTCTGTGTTTCTCTATCGGAATTGTCATAATAATAATCAAGACCTATTTCACCTATTCCCAATACTTTTTTATTTTCAGAAAGTCTCCTGAATGCATCCATTGTATCATCATTCATAAGCCTTGAATCATGAGGATGACACCCAACAGCTGCAAATATAAACGGATATTTATCGGCTAATCCTACTGCCGCTTTTGACGTATCTAAATCAGATCCCGGATTTAAAACAAGTTCGATTCCATTTTCATAAAGAGAGCTTATCAGAGCTTCTCTATCATGATCAAACTTTTCATCATCTAAATGGACATGACTATCAATAAATTTATTTTCCACTTTTCTTTTCCTTCTTCTTTATGTTTCTGTATTCTTTTGCTGTCTCCTTAAAAATATCAAGCTGTGAATCACCCTTATTAAATGTAAGTTCCATTGTTGTATCTCTCCCTGCAAAAACATATATTATTTTTGCCTTAACCTGATTTTTATCGTTAGGCTTTAAATAGTTAATGCCTTTAATCTCTTCCCACCTTATCAATGCTCCTCTCTTATGGATTCCTAAAGTTGAAATCATGGTCTTTTTTGTCAAAGGTATGTACAAAAACACCATAAGCAGCGGCAAAAGTACCATTGAAAAAAATCCTTCAAGATTTAAGCTGTTTGTACGTATTGCTCCGGAAATCAAAAATACAGCTAAAGCAACTACAAGTATGATTACGATAGCACTTATATTATGTCTTGTCTTATCATCCTGATCAAGGTAAAGCAACGGCTTCATATTTTCTTTTTTCTGCTTAAGAGTTTTCTTAAAATTTGAAAAAACAAAATAAACAGCAAATATAAATATTAACGGATAAATTATTTGTGTCGCGTTCATAGTATGTTTCCTTTCTGTTTAATATGCATTTAGTTTAGCATAATATTGTGCTTTATTCAATTTTTTTAGTGCATTTGATATTATATGTCTTTGTTGCAAGCATATTCAAAACATTGCTTTCACAAAATGAAAAACCCGCCTAAAGCGGGTTTCAGATTTATAAATAGCATACTTTAAAGATAAAATTAAATGCAGCTACTTTATTACAGTTTTTATAACTCTGTGGAAGTTTTTGTATGCAATCTTTTCAATTTCTTCTTTTGAAAATCCTGCTTTCCTCATTTCTTCAATAATGTTATAGCTCTTAGAAGCATCCTCAAGACCTCTTGTATACGAAGTTTCTTGTGAACTGAAGCTGTTCATTGAGCTATCATCTAAAAAGTCACAATAATCCATGCCCACACCTATATGATCGGTTCCCATAATTTCAGCCATATGAGCGACATGCCTTACAAGCATTTCTACATTTTGTTTATTCTTATCTTTATGGACAAACTGATTAAATGAATTAATGCCTACCAATCCATCAGTCTCTGCAATTTTTTTTAGCTGATCATCCGTTAAGTTTCTTGGAACATTACATAAGGCTCTGCAATTTGAATGTGAAGCGATTATAGGAGCGTCTGTCGTACTAACCACATCCCAAAACGACTTTTCATTCAAGTGAGAAACATCCATAAGCATGTTTTTTTTGTTGATTTTTTCAACAGCTTTTTTCCCAAGTTCCGAGAGTCCCCTATCCGGATTTCCCTTAACTCCGGTAGCAAGCAGATTTTCTTCATTCCAAGTTAACGATGCATGTCTTGCACCAAAATCATAGTATGAATCAATTAACTCAAGGTTGCCGCCTATACTGCTAAGCCCCTCCAGTCCAATAAATATATAAAACTTATCTTCCTCAACAGCTTTGCCTATATCTTCATAAGATTTGGCAATTATTAACTCTTTCTTGCAGAATTCTAGTTCCTTATTTATTGAGTCCATTATTTCCATAGTTCTTTTATATGGATTATCCGTATAAGGCGGATCAACCCAAATTACAAAAATACTGCCCGATATCCTTCCTTTACGTAGCTTTTTTAAATGGTACTTTCTTAAAATATCCTTTTCACCATCTAAGGTTTTTTTGGTAACATCTGACCAGATATCTGAATGGCCGTCAAAAATCATTATAAATATCTCCTTACATTAAAAAGTTTCCCAATATAATTCCCGAATACGTTCCTATAACATACCCAAAGGTTCCTACTAACATAATAGGAGCAACTAAATCGTTCCATCCTTTAGATATAGCCATTGCTGCAGCAGTTGTAGGTCCTCCAATATTCGCATTTGATGCCAACACTATTTCTTCGACGCTGAAATTGAACAATCTTCCTATTCCAAATGACACCGTCATGTTAATGATAACAATTACTCCGCAGAACAAAAGCAATAGGGGTGAATTTTGAATAATCAGCGGAATAGAAGCAGGAACTCCTATAACAACAAAGAACAAGTAAATTAAAAATGTTCCTATTTCCTGAGCGCCTTGAATATTTCCAAAGAATCCGGGCATAAAAGTTGCCAGCAGCATGGTAAGCGTAGTAATAATCAAGTATTGATTGCCCAGCATAACATTAAATAGTTTAAGCAGAAAATTAGAAGTTGGTATAATTTCCGCTAATAATTTTGATACTTCAGAAGATACAGCTACTATAATAAAACTTGTAGCCACTGCATAAGCAATATCCTTCAAAGAAATGTCCTTTCCTTTCCAAAATGCTGCTGCACTGGTTTCACCTTCAGAAGTTTCAATACTTTCAACCTTATCAATATACGGATGTCTGAAGTGTTTTCTAAATAATTTTAAAGATGGAATTGCAATCAATGCCAGAAAATACAGCGCCATCAGCATGTTATCTGCTACAATAGTTGCAGATACCATCTCTCCCGGAATTTCAAACGAATCAGCCAGAGCAACAAAGTTTACCCCTCCGCCGATATATGAGCCTGTCATCATGCCTGTTATTTCAGCAAGATACGGAACATGTTTTCCCAGCAAATAAAACCCTGCTGTTGAACCCGCAACTGTACCAATTGCTCCTATTAAAAAAATCAGCAATATTCGTCCGCTTTCTTTCCATATTTTCTTTATATTACATTGAAGAAGCAGTAGCGGAATTGCAAGAGGGACTACATAACTCCATATCACATCATATACTGAT